>JAPLDJ010000024.1 GCA_026391805.1 Bacteroidota bacterium
GAAGAATTATTACAAAAAAAAGGAACCTGAAGTTGTAAACCTATTATCGGATTAAAAACTAATGGTAAATTTATACCAGGATTTATGTCTAACCTGTAAACTTTTTTTAGGACGAGTCAATTTTTTGAACAATCGAATGTTCGATTATTCTACTCTCTATTTCCTGATCACAACCTTCTTTGTCCTCGCAGTTGTTGTTCCCTTCAGGCTGATGAAATAAACCCCTTCGTTAAGGTCAGGCAGGGAGATTGAAATGTCGAGCTTATCTTTTACCTCGATCTCTTTCTGCTCATAAACAACCGTTCCAACCGTATTGATCAGCCTCAGGCTGACCCTGTCTCCCTTGAATGATCCTCCGGAGATCCTGAATGTTCCGTTGTTCGGGTTGGGGTTAACGGAAAAATTGAGTTCGGAAGAAGCTTCTCCGACCAAGGCCGGGAAATCCGCCGAGATGTAATTTGTTTTTACAATCGTATCGCAGGAAACGGGATTGCTTACGGTCAGCGTGACATCGAAAGTTCCCTTGGCAGAATAAGTAACTACCGGGTTTTGCAGTGTCGAATTGTCCGGTGTTCCTCCGGGGAAGCTCCATTTCCAGGATACGGGATTCCCTGCGGACAGATCGGTAAACGTAACCGGGCTCCCGGTGGTCACATTGGTCGGGGTTCCTGAAAAATCAGCCATGACAGGTGCAAGCACAAAGATGTTCGACTGGTAAGGGATCGAATTGTAATTGCTGACTGTCAGAAGAAGCGTGTCTGTAACGTTCATCAGTGCCGGGAAGGTGAGGGTAACGCTGCCGCCGTCGACCAGCCCGGTGGCCAGGATGGCATCATGCAGCATCACTGTGGCACGGGCCCCGTTGGTAGCACAGAGAACGGTTATGGAGGATTCACCGAGCGGGACGTAAACCGGATGAGAAACGATAAGGGTATCCGGGTTACTGGTCCTGACCATCAGCGAAGGATCCCCGAAAACGGTCCAGGTGTCGGCCATGTTCGCGCCGTCGGTGCCGTACTCGTCGATCATAAGCGCACAGCCATTCAGTGAAAGGCCGGCGAATGTGCGTTTAATGTTGGTGGGGTAAGATTCGGCAAGGATATCGGTCATCTCATCCTCCCCGGCCATGGGTGAATTCCAGCTCTGGTTGATCGTGGATCCGAGGAACGCGATGGCGCCTGTGGGCTCGCCGTTCTTTGATGCACGCAGCCAGGCTTCGGCAAAACAGGTTCCGTTCATGAACTGTCCGTTCACACAGGCCACCGACCAGATAAAGGGAAGCTTGCCCTGGTTGGTAAGACCGTTCACATTTGAATTGCTGAAGCCCGTGGTTCCCCAGGAGGTCATGCTTCCGTGGCCGCAATAAACGATAACGCCTGCCCCTTCATTTACGGCAGTTGTAACATCATTCGGTCCCGGGTTTCCCGGCGCATCGTTGCCGCCCTGCGAGCCATCGAAAAGTTCGGGATTCCAGGTATAGGTATAGGCCAGCAATTGCGACTGCTGGTGGCGGATGTGCTGGTAGTCGTATTCATTGTCGTCGCCCGGTCCCTGGTCCGATCCGATCCCGATGACACTCGTCAGCCAGTCATCCGTGCGGAATTGAGGGTTCTTTTCATAATCGAGCGTACGCTTAACCTGTGTGTTGACCTGATCGGCATTTTCGGCAGAAAAACGTCCGATAAAAACATCAATGTAATGATCATTTCCGAGGATGTATCCGTAATAGTTATCGGATGCACCGCCGACGCCGCTGCCCTGGTAGGTCTTGACCTGTGCATTGTCGCCGACCAGCAGTACAAAGGTCAGCCCGTTGGCATTGTAATAATCGGTAATGTATTGCCTGATCTCTGCAGGTGTCGTTCCAACCGAATCGATACTGACCATGGTAGTCGGGATACCGATCGCGTTTTTCCAGCTGACATAAGGTTTCATGGCATCCATGAATGCTCCGTATGAGATCACAAGCATATTCCCATAATCGTTTACAGGAGTATAGGTCATGGTTCCGTAATTCAGGAAATGCCGTGAATAAACTGCATTGAACTCCCTGTTCACCTTCATATCCTTTGTCTTCCTGACCAGCGGGTTGATCCCCTTGTCGCTGACTTTCCTTACTTCAACTGTCAGATCGTAATAAACACGCAGGGTCTTTGTGACCGGGTTGTACTGGAACGGATAGACAATGAGCGTCTGCCCGCGCAGATCCCTCATGATGTAAGGATCCCTCATGCCGGTAATCGTACCGGGGAAGTTCGCATTCTTTGTGTATTCACTGCCATAGCTGTAAGGAACTTTTGACGGATCGGTCTCCCTTGAAATCACGCCCTTCGAAGGAGCCACTTCAATCCCTTCGAAATCCTTGTAGGAACCCGCAACCACAAAAGCTTCCATGGTGCCGTTATCAGGGATGATCAGCGAAGCCGTCAGCTTCGGGAGATCAGGCGCACCTGAAACCTCAACCGGCGATCCCTTTGGAATCGAGATAATGCCGGCGGGCCCGTTGGGGGTCAGAACCTCGCTCAGGTTGAACCCATCGAAGGTGAAATGAACCGTGGAGGTCTTCAGGTCCGAAGAGATCAGTTCAGCCTTGGCAGGTGCAGGCACCGTATTGCTGATACTGATCCATTGGGCGCTGAACCCGGTGGTGACGAGTAGAAGAAACAGGAATGACAGGTAAATTTTTTTCATATGATTCATTATTGGTCAGATGAATACTGTATCAAAGGTAATAAGAATTAATGCGATAAAACAAGTCTCTTTGTGATGGTGTAGGAAGATGTCCGGACTTTCAAGAGGTAAACGCCATTGTTCAGGCTTCCTGCAACCATGACAAACCTGTACTTTCCTGCCACCTGCCGCAGATGATCCTGAACGATCCTGATCTCTTTTCCATATGCATCCAGGAGAACGATCCTTACAGAACCGGTTTCGGGAAGCTCGTAAGTGATGGTAATGTTTTCCCGGAAAGGATTCGGATAAACAGTGACCAGGCCGGGGGCATTCAGTGGATCAATCCCCGTCATCAGGAAATTGATCATATTGGAATGTTCGGAAGGACAGCCGGTAAGGGTATCGCTGACGATCACATAATAGAGTCCTGAAGCCGTCGGGGTATAAACGGGGCCGTTAGCACCGGGGATCATTGCATCGTTAAGGTACCATTGGTTGCCTGTAGAAGAGCTTGAGACCAGCGATCCTCCTGTTAACGTGATCGTAGGAGTAAGAGGAACCGGATGTACGGTCAGGGCCACGGGAGAAGAATTCAGCGTGGACGTGCCGTCATTCACAGTAACGGTATAAGTAATATTCGCCAGCGGTGTCGAAACCGGTGTCCGGCTGGTAGGATCATCAAGGTACGATGAAGGATTCCACTGGTATGTGTAGTTCCCGGAACCACCCGATGGTATTGCCACAAGTTGGGAAGTACTTCCCAGGCAGACGTCTGCCGGAAACGCATTGGCGATCAGGTTGAGCGGTCCGCCGGCACAGGAGATATCGGCCACCCACCCGGTCATGTTCACGCTGTAATCGGAGTGGAACTGGAATGTCAGCGGTCCGGAAGTGCTGATATACGGCCCGCCGATGGTTGTTCCGCAATAAGTCCCGAGAAGGGGTGAAGCAATACCGGGTCCGTTGAAGACCTTCAGCCAGTCATATCCGCAGGAGGTTTCAGGTTCAATGTCGAACGCGGAAAACTCAGCCCTTATCATGGCACCGCTGGTCCCGGGCTGGAAGGTGTATATGAAATCTTCATTGTCATTGTAATTCATGTCGGGACCGCCTGCATCATAAAATTTCCCGGAACAGGTCGTAACAGAATTATTGCTCATGATGAATATCGGGGTTTCCCCGATGGTCAAATAGATTGTATCCTGCGTGAAATACTGGTTGAATGAACCTGCCGTTGCCAGGTAATCAAGTCCAACCGTTGTTCCGACAGGTGTGATCCCGTTTGTCGTGACAGGGAAGTAGCCAAAACCAGGCACGCCAACCGGGAGGCTCCCGATATAATAATTCGGAATGGAAACCAGGATATACGGTGCGGCGGAAGCAGGAACTGTGAGATGGGCAATGGTGTTCGAAGAGATTGCGTGGCCCGAATTGGTGGTTGAAATTTTCAACGTGGCTGATTCACCGGGATCGAGGATGCCATTGTTGTTGCCGCCAGGTAATGGGTCAAGCACCGTAACAGCGCCGGATGACAGGACAGGCGCATTCAGGATCAGAAGAAGTGTGGAGTTCCATGTATTGGTGCCGTCGGTCAGCTGGAGGTTGCAAAAAACATGATGCTGATCCGTGACATTGTTTTTTATCGTCAGTGCAAAAGCGTTCGGACCGGTGACGGTTCCGCCAGGTGCGACCGAACCGAAATTAAAGGTGTTGGAAGTGATGGTGATGTTCGTATCGGCAGCAGAAAGGGTTCCTGAAATGTTGGTAGCCGCAAGCACGCCGATGTTCTTTACCGTCACATTGAGAAGCACCGACTCACTGTAATCCGGGAGGTGGTTGTTATTTCCTCCAAGGGAATCGTTAACGGTGTAAGATGAAAGCACCATATACGGACCGGTGGCAGGAACAACCTGTATAAACCCGATGTGCGGCTTCCGGTTTTGTTTTGTAACAACTACGGAGAGGGAATCAGGCGAAGAAAGTGGGCTGAACGTTAGATTAACGATGCCGGTTGAATCTGCGCATTGCGCGGCCAGGAGGGTTGTGTCATGTACTGCGAGGGCAACGTATGCGCAAGGTTCGGTCGTCACCATAAGCGTTGATGTCCCTACAATAGTTGCTGAGGGATAGGAAGCTGCAACCGGCCCGGGAACAGAATAATAGACGCTGAGCGAAGGATCGCCCATCAGGCAATAGGTCTCCCAGTAATATTGCTTCATCCCCGAAGAAGATTCTTCCACGGCAAGATTCCCGCCAACGACCATCTGTCCCATGGTAACAAACCATTCTGAAGGACTTTCTCCATGGTCATGGAAGGTGACATCGTAGGCGCCAAGGTGCTGTGGGTTGTAAACCGGGCTTGTCGTCACGGCTTTGAATCCGTCGGCCCACCAGTAATCTTCATCCCAGTAAGAATAATCGGAGCATCCGATGTAGCCCAGGGCGCCTTTGTGGGCCACCCGCGTCACCTCCTTGGAAAAACAGGTGACTCCAAAATTGGCCGCCTTGCAGCAATTTCCAATCATCAGGCAATATTTGTGATCATTCTGAAGGGCCGGTATGTCGGAGATAACGAATGACGGATCGGCCCAGCCGGCTTCACTGCCATGGGCCGTATAATTGGCAAAGGCAACCCCGTCGGAAACGTTCTGATGGATGTTTGTTGCATAATTTCCGCCGGAAGGTTCCGGCTGGAGGTAGGTATGGGAGAGAATGCTGTGTGCTGTATTGAAATAGGTATTGGTGCCGTAATTGATCTGCCCGTTGCCATACAACGGTCCGTTCGTGGCATCAGCGCCGGCCACCATGGTAGCCTCGCCGAGAAACGCATCCGAAGGCATCGTGTATTGTTCGTATTCGAGTGTCTTGTCAATATAAGCCTGGAGCTGTGAAAGGTTTTGCGCTGCGAACCGGCCGCAAAAAACCTCGGGAATATTGTCATTGGTATATTCACAATATTTGAGATCGGAGGGATGGCCGTTGGTGGTCCATGCAGGGATCTGCGAAACATCGCCCGCAAACAGAATAAAACTTGGCTTCTGATACCCGGAAGGAGGAGTGTCGTACAGCCCGTGCAGGTAATTTTTTATGGAGGTGGTTGTCGTTCCTACTGCAGGATTGTTGGTATAGCCGACAATGACATTAAAGCCCTTTTTCTTCTTCCACGCGATATAGGGCTGAAGCGCATTGTTGAACGCGGGATCCGAAACGATGACAAAGGTCACCGGCGCTGCTGTGATCAGGCTGTCGGGTGCATCCTGGTAATTGACAACAGAGGAATAGAGGTTCGGGAAATAGGGCGACCAGGATTTTCCTTTCATTTGCAGCGTGGCAGCGATATCAGCATTATCAAAACGGATGGTCACCTCGAGTTCTTCATAAACACGTAGTTTCCCTGAAACAGGATTGTACCAGACCGGACAAACATCAATCCTTGCAAGGTTCAGCGACCGCAGTGTCCCAACCGGTGTTACAGTTGCAAGCGGACCGCCGGTCCATTGATTGAGCTGATAGGTTGCAGCATTGTAAACAAACGGGACCTGGTTCGGATCGGTGATGTTTTTTGATAACGGCGCCTGTGCAGGAATGACGGGATAATTGATCCCGGCAGATATGAGATCATATTCCTTGTATTTCTCATTGGTGATCTGGACCACGCAGGTTGCATTCACCGGCACTTCGATCAGTTTGCGGATGACCGGCAGTTTCGGATCCCCGACAGTATTCCCGGATCCGAATCCCGGAACGAACAGTTCACTGAAGAGTCCCAGCTTTGTCTGCACTTCCCGGTACTGCACCGAAGCGATCGTGCTTGTAAAGGAAAGCGACTGGTAGCTCGCCGGGCTGAACCTGATCTCGTTCCTGCCGTCATTGATGCGGATCTCTCCTGCAAGAACTGACCCTGCAAAAAAGATAAAACCCAGCAGCAAGGAGATGATCAGTTTTGCCGTGTGATGCCTCGTGTAGAATTTTTTCATCGTTTATCGGGAGGTTTGATGTTGATTCAGGACGGAAGAAGCAAAGATAAAAATTTTTAACTTCTGAATAACAGACATTAAGAGGAATAATTAGTTGCCTGGAAACTTGTTATCTGATAGCGGGTTTTGGGCTAAAGCCCGTCTTAAATTCCTTTGACTTAACCCGGACTTAAGTCCGGGTTAACTGATAAAACCTTTAGAACCGCTGATTCAGAATATGCGTCTCGATCTTTTTAATGTTGTAGACAGGATACCACGTTGCAAGAAAAGAGATCAGCATCACGGTGAAGAAAACAATGACAAAGTCGAACGCCTGCATGTGGACAGGATACGCGTCGACCACAAAGGTGCTGTTGGCGGAACCGAGCTTTACGAAGCCAAACTTCATTTGCAGGAAACAGATCACAGCGCCGAGGATCAGTCCGGTAATCGCTCCGATGCTGGTGATCAAAAGACCTTCGGCCAGGAAGATCCGCTTCACCTTTTTCTGGCTGGCACCGAGGCACTGGAGAACGGCGATGTCGCGCTTCTTGTCGAGGATCAGCATCGACAGGGAGCCGATGACATTAAAGGTGGCAATGATCAGGATGAAGGTAAGGATCAGGAAAATGGCCCACTTCTCCGATTTCATGATCTTGTAGAGCAACGCCTGTTGTTCGAAGCGGTTTTTAACGGTAAATTTATTCCCGGCAAGGCGGGTGATCTGCTGCTGGATCTGCCCGACATCCGCCCCCTTTGCAATCCCGATCTCAAGACCAGTGATCTCACGGTCATATTCCAAAAGCTTCCTGACAAAACGCAGCGGGAGAATCACATATTTGACGTCGAAATCCTGCTGGACCGAAAAAAATCCTGACGGAAAGATCACATCATTGTTGAAGGCGTTCTCAAAACCGCCGGTAAAACCGGCATTCCTGCGGGGAACATAGATCGATACAGGGTTTGCATAGTCTTCCAGGTTGGCGCCGATGTAATAAGCCACTCCGTATCCCAGGACGGCAAAATCCTGGTCGCCCTTCTGCAAAATGAATTTCCCTTCCGACATCATGGTGTCGAGGCCGCTGATCTTCGTATAATCTTCACCAACACCCTTGATCGTGGCGATGTATTGCTTCTCCTTGTACCGGACGAGTGCATTCTCCTCGATCACTTCCGTAAGGTACCTGACGCCCGGGACCTTGCGGATCCGGTCTTCCGGAAGCAGCTTCGAATCGAAGGTCTTTCCCTCTTTTACGGTAATAAGGATATCCGGATTAAATGCATTGAACAGCGAAATCACCAGTTTTTCAAAACCGCCGAAGACCGACATCACGATGATCAGCGCCATGGTGCAGATCATAACACCTCCCAGCGAGATCCCGGAAATGATGTTGATGATGTTGTGTGTTTTCTTGGAAACAAGGTACCGCCGCGCTATGTAAAATGGAAAGTTCATGCGCTTACTTATATGCTTTTACGATCAGCCCGGTGCCGGTTTTGTGTTTCATGACGACGTCCATCCAGTTGAACAGGAGCGCGAAAGGGAAAGTAACAATGTACCAGAACGGCAGCAGGATGAAAAAGAGCTTTGAGGCGTTCAGCATCAGGATCGGGTATTTCATGGAGAGCCGCCAGCCGATCTGTCCCGGTTTTCCATAGGAAAAACGGGCTTCGGTCCTGGTAAAACCGGCACGCCGTAATTTTTCTTTAATCTCCCCGATGTTATACCCGTCGCGGACATGCTCGTCAATGAATGAAGATTCTTCTCCATGGTCATGAACATCCGAACCACCCTGGTCGGAAGGGGTAGAGATCAGCACCATTCCACCCTGTGTCAGCGCATCGTGGAAATTCCGGAAAACAAGCTCGTCCTCCAGGATGTGTTCCATCACGTCAACGGAAAGGATCATGTCGAAAGTGCCTGGCTTTGAGAATGTGGTCAGATCTGCAACCGAAAAATTAACGTTCTTCCGGCCGGTCCGGTTGAAAAATCCGGTACAATCTGCTATCTGTTCTTCTTTCACATCGACTGCCTCAATTGACCAGTTCTTGTTCATGCCTGAAAGAAAGAAGGAATACTGGCCAAACCCGGAACCTGCATCAAGGATCCGCTGATTTCCTTTCCGCTCTTTTCCCCATGCACGGATCTCGCGCTTCACATGCCAGGTACGGAGGAGGAGGAGATCAAGGAGTTTATAGAAAAGAATCCTGAGGAAAGGAGTCTTGTTGAAGATCGTTCCAAGGGATCGTTTGATGGGGTCGTATTGCATAGCAAAGATTTAGCGAAAATATTTCACGCAGAGAGCGCAAAGAAGACGCAAAAGACGCAAAGACAAAAAATGTTTTTAACTTCTTTGCGTTCTTGGCGGTTAAACTTTGCGTCCTTTGCGTGAACCATATTTTATTCAGGGATTATCGTGCAAAAGCTCATCGATATGATCGATGTAATCGAGTGAATCATCCAGGAAGAACTGGAGTTCCGGGATCACACGTAACTGGTTCCGGACCTTTTCGGCAAGATCATGGCGGATCTCGCGCGTATGTCCGCGGATCGCATCCAGCAGTGCATTTTTATCCTTTGGGGTAAAGATGCTCAGGTAGATCTTGCAGACGGAAAGATCCTTGGTCACGTAAACCTTGGTCACCGTGATCAGCGCATCATGCGAAAGCTTTTTTCCATGAAGCTGGAAAATTCCGCTGATATCCTTCTGGATCAGTCGCGCGATTTTTTGTTGACGGGTAGATTCCATGATTGCAAAGGTAGTTATTTTTTGCGGGATGAGGTCGGAGGTCGGAGGATCGAGGATGGAAAATGGATCCCATTGTCGCTCCCCTTCTCCTTCAGGAGAAGCCTGCCTGTCGGTAGGCAGGGGGTTGGGGGATGAGGTGAGTTTGTAAAGAAATCAGGTCTGCTGTTTCCCATCACCTTCCGGAGTTTCCGCTTTTTCAGCATCCGGATCAGCCGTATTCTCCATCGTTTTCAACCCGACAAAACCTGCAGAACTGATCCC
The DNA here is from genome assembly GCA_026391805.1 of Bacteroidota bacterium. GTDB lineage: Bacteria > Bacteroidota > Bacteroidia > Bacteroidales > FEN-979 > FEN-979. The sequence continues at coordinate 9,641 of JAPLDJ010000024.1, forward strand.
CATCAGGGCAAGGAGGCTGTCGTCGAGCTCAGGCATCTGTTGTTCGGAGACGACTTTTTTGATGAAGATGATTCCCAGGATGGCCGTCCAGAGGATCATCTGAACACGGTGCACGCTGTACCCGATGCTGTCGGAAGAAATATCGCTAAAGAAACCCCCGCTCCTGGCCTGAATGAAATCAGTGTCCTTTTTCTTGAAATCGATCAGTTTTGATCCGGCCGTTGTCGCCATGCTGATTCCCAGCAGGATCAGGGTTTTTGATGAGATTGGTATCAGTTCCTCGGTTACGATCCAGATATAAAAATAGGAACTTGCGATGACCACGGTCCAGAAACACAACTGCGTCAGCCCGAGGCTGAACGGACTGTTATTATCCCCGATCCGGATCAGATCGGTTTTTTTGGCAAGGTAGATGAAAACGCCCACGATAAAAGCCACCAGGAATAAGGTTAAAACAAATGCAAGCATACTGATATAACGCAGGGGTGTTCCTTTATAGGTTGCTGCGGTTTTCAGGCTTTCACCGTTTTTAAAACCGACGCTGAACGACAAATGAACCTTTGTCCACAAATAGGAGATATAGGGATTCATCTGCTGCAGGGAATGTGAATGCCGGTCGAGTTTAAAAATAAAGCGGTTTTTTGTGATATTTTTTGTGAAGACCGGGATGTCGTACATCGGAAGACCATTGATGTAGAGAATGATCTGGGAGGAGGAATCATTCGGATTCTCTTTCATGTAATCCTGCTGCTTCGCCAAAAAATCCCTGATCCGGTTGACTTCCACATAAATATACTCCCCCGTGATCACCGGGGTATCGTGTTTCGTGCTTGTTACGGCACCTGCACTCACCACCAGCAACGATGTTTTGTCAGTACTGTCAAGAAGCTTCTGGTCAGAGCTTTTTTGCCACTGTGAATACATTTCCTTCATGAAAGTCATGAGTTTTTTCTGCTCGGCCGAATCGTTGCCGGGTGTCACTTTTGCGGAGATCAGCGGAAATGAAAGTGCGATGAGATAACAAACAAGGAGGATCTTTTTCATGCGGTTATTTTATTGAAGGATAAAAAAACGATTACGATGTAAAAATAAGGCAGGAACGGACTTTTAACCAAATATTTTTTTCAGCCCCACCTTTCGTATTTCAAAATACCTCCTGCGTCTGCACATACAATCCGTGCGACATGTTCCCAAACCCGAAATCGATGGCAATGTTGGTCCGGTCCCTTTTGCCGACCATGATCCTTAAACCCGCCCCGGCTGCGGGCTGGAAGAAACCGAACAGCGGTACATGCATACCGCGGTTCGAAACGGTTGAAACATTGGTAAAAAGCACCCCGCCTAAAATATGGGAATGAGGGGAAATGGGAAAGCGGTATTCAACCTCGCCATAAACATAATCTTCTCCACGGTAACGTCCTTGCGAATACCCCCTCCCGGAAGCATTCATCTGGTCGTAGCTGGTGCTCATCAGGTCGAGGTAGGGGATGTCGCCGCTGACCAGGAAACTCCCGTATAACCAGAAAGCAATAAGATGCCGCGGACATCTTTTCGAAAGGGGAAGATAGGTTTTGAATTCAAGCCAGGCCAGCGAACCGTCGCGGCTGCTGCCCAGCCAGGTAAAATTGTACCGGTAGTTGGCATTCAGAAACAAGCCATGGTAGGCATTTAACTGGTTGTCGCGGTTGTCATAAACAAAATTTAAGCTTAGCCCGGAAGAGACGTAATTCAAGGGATCAAAACCATGGTTGATGCTGTAGGAATAGTGCGGTGTGTTGTAAAGGGTATCATTCCATATTTTATTGTAGTTGTCACGGATGTTGAAATGGTAATCCAGGTGATAGCCCATACCGAGATAAACGTTTTTGATGATAACATGCGAAAGGATGTTGTGGAACTTTATCCATGAATAATCCATTTCGTATCCCCCGGTCGGAGGAACCATCGGATCGGTCAGAACCGCATTAAAACCCTGAACATCCTCGAAACCGGCGGAATTATCAGTACCGAGCGGGTAGGTGGGCAGAACAAAAATATAATAGCGCCAGTCGCTCTGAAGGAGCCAATTGTTCCCGCGAAAGTAGATGTTGCTTTTATACTGGATGAAGAATTGTTTCTTCAGAGTATATATGGCTGAGGCTACTCCCTGGGAAATGTGAGTGGTGGCCGGTTTCCCCAGCTGGAGAGAAAAAGATCCGCCGAGGCCAAGCTGCAAAGTTGTGGCCGGATCGTAGGCAATCAATGGAACAATGACCGCCCTTAGACGCCTGTCCTCTTTTGCGCTGAAAGGATTCTTCCCCCGGAACAGAAGGTCGACAAGGTCCTGCTGGGGGCAGCAGGTATCGCAGCCGCGTTTCTTTTCAACAGGTTCCTGGGCTGATACCGGACCGATCCCTGCAATGAGAATAAAAAGGAAGAGGTAAAAAGAGATTGTCCGGTTCATCAATTCAAGGAGGAGCGATTGGTAAATATCAGGTTAACTAACGTGGTTCTGGACGTTCAGTAACAACTGCAATCGGAGGTACAAAGTACGAAGGCAGAACGCCGAACGAAAGGACAAAGGTAAAAGGTAGAATTCAGTTTATCACCATCCTGGTCCGGATGAATTAAAGCTTACTGTAAATATTTACCTTTGTCACTGAAATTCAACATCAGCTCCGACATGCCAGACCTTTTCTCCGAATACCCTCTCAAAATCTTCACCATCAAAAACCGTATTGTTTTCCCTCCGGTCGTTTGTTTTCATTATTCAGGTGATGACGGGATCGTCAATGAGCGGAACATTGCGCATTATACCGCACGGGCAGAAGGAGGACCGGGGATTATTGTTACAGAAGCAACAGCCGTATGGAAAGACGGCCGCCTTGCGCCGTTCCAGCTGGGGATCTGGTCGGATGAACACATTCCGGGCTTAAGCCGGATCGCGGAAACCGTCAAAAAAAACGGTGTGCTTTCCCTCATCCAGATCCATCATGCCGGGTTGATCACGCCGCCATCCGTCAGCGGTTCTCCTGCAGGACCTTCACCGGATGAAAAAAAACCGGGATCAAGAAGCCTTTCCGTTGATGAGATCAGGATCATACGTGACGCGTTCATTACAGGCGCGCTGCGGGCAAAAAAAGCAGGGTTCGACGGCATCGAGCTCCACGGCGCCCACGGTTACCTGCTGAACCAGTTCGCCTCCTCCTTCTTCAATAAAAGAGAAGATGAATACGGGGGAGATCTTTACGGCCGGTTAAAACTGGCAACAGAGATCATCCGCGGCATACGGGCGGTGTGCGGTGAAGACTTCATCATAGATTACAGGCTGGGCGCAAATACACCGACACTGGAAGATGGCATTGAAGTCGCAAAATACCTGGAATCGCTGGGTGTTGATATCCTTCATCTATCCCATGGCGGAAGCCTGCAGAACCTGCCGCGGACACCGAAGGATTTTGAGTTCAACTGGATCGTATACAGCGGAACGGTGATCAAAACCCATGTAAAGATCCCTGTGATCGCCGTGAACGAAATCAAAACTCCGGAACGCGCGTCAAAGCTGATCGAAAAAGGGCTTACCGATTTTGTGGCCCTGGCACGTCCGCAGATGGCTGATCCGTCGTGGGCAAATCATGTAAAGAACAACGAACCGATTAACCTTTGCCTTTCGTGCAAGCCGAAGTGCCGGTGGTACGAGGATAGTAATCTTTGTCCGGCAGTGATTAAGCTGGCGAGTTCGCGAGCTGGTGAGCTGATGAGTTAAATACGTAGTGATGTGGTGAAGTGGTGCAATGGTATAATAGTGAAAATGTCATACGTCATATGTTGGAATAATTATCTGTGACTAATCTGTGAAAATCTGTGTTATCTGTGGTGAATAATAAAAAAAGGGCTTTCAGGATTTTGTCTTCTATCTCCGGGATTATTCCAGTGGAAATCCTGAAACAGATCACCCGTCAAAAAACGATCTTTCCCTTCTACCACCTCATATCCGATGAAGAGGTTCCGCATGTAAAATTCCTTTACAGGATACGGAATACGAAAGAATTCATTGCTGATCTCGACCTCTTCCTGAAACACTATAAACCAATCGGAGTAGCGGAAGTCCTGGACTCTTATAAGGCGGACAGGCCTCTTCCGGAAAACAGCTTCCTCCTCTCATTTGATGACGGATTACGTGAGTTCAACGACGTAGTTGCCCCGATCCTCCTTCAAAAAGGAATACCGGCAACCTGCTTCCTGAATTCGGGATTCGTCGATAACCGCGATCTTTTTTACCGATACAAAGCCAGCCTGCTGATCGGCAGGTTGAAGGAAACAGGCATCCAAACTGAGCCTGTCAGAACATGGTTTCGTGATCATCATCTTTCAGAAAACACTCATGATTACGGATTATTAACCATCAGCTATTCCAATCGTTATCTTCTTGATGAACTTGCCGTTCTGCTGGATTATGATTTTGGGGAGTACCTCAGGAAAAACCATCCTTACCTTGACTTTGCTCAAATACAGACATTGATCCGGCAGGGATTTACCTTTGGCGCCCACAGCATCGACCATCCCGAGTTCCGGTTCCTTCCCGAAAACGAACAGATCCGGCAGACGTCCCAAAGTATTCTTGACATTAAAGAGAAGTTCGGTCTGTACTACAAATTGTTTTCCTTTCCGTTTACGGATTTCGGAATTCAGACCTCATTCTTTGACCGGATCTTTGATCCTGCTGAGCCCTTTGCAGATCTGACCTTCGGAGGTGCCGGACTAAAGAGGGATTCTGTCAGAAAAAATATCCAAAGGATCCCCTTTGAAGAAGGATCTCTAAACGCGAAACAAATCCTGGCCACGGAATATGCTTATTACATGATTAAGTCTATCTTTGGAAAAAACCTCATCAGGCGATAACGGATGGAGATCAGATCCTTTACAACGGCCACCATTGCTGACTTTGTGTCGTCGGAGCAGTTTCAGAAACTGAAGCACATTCCGATCTCGAAACACAGGGCGCTCTCCTATGCGCACAATCCGCGGTCAGCCGCTGACGACAAAATCCTTTTTGTCGCGTTTGAAAATGACGAGGTGGCAGGATACCTGGGCGCTCTGCCCGACCGGCTGTTTTACCGGGGTGAGTGGAAAAGAATGACATGGCTTTCGTGCTTCTGGATTGATCCGCAGTTCAGGGGGAAGGGAATAGCAAAAGAGCTGTTCGATCTTGCGATGAAGGAATGGGGCGAAACGGCCATCATCACCAACATGAAACCGGGAACGCTGAAGATCTATGAACGGACCGGCTATTTCCGTCCGCCGGCGGTCATCGAAGGAATGCGCGGCTACCTGCGCTTCAACTTTGCTGAGGTGCTGCCGCCTCGGGGAGGTTTCTACCGCCGCATCAAACCCATTCTGGAGATCTATGATTTCTCCCTGAACTTCATCAATTCCATACGGCTGCTTTTTTACCCGGGATATAAACTTGAGCCCGGGATCCGCTTCGAATATGTCGAGGAGATCAGTGACGAAACTTCAGCATTCATCGATTCATGCAATGACCGCTACCTTTCCCGGCGAGGAAAACCTGAACTGGAGTGGATCAACCGGTATCCATGGGTGATCGAACAGGACAAACCGGATGCCGATAGCCGCCGGTACTATTTTTCGTCCGTTTCCAAACGGTTCTTTTACCAGATGATCGAATTCCGGAACGCCGAAGGGGCCGTTGCCGGGTTCCTGATGCTCTCCATCCGCGACAACCACCTCACGGTTCCTTATGCCTTTTTCAGGAGCGGGATGGAGACCACGCTGGTGAAATTCCTTTTCAATACAATGCTCGATTTTCAGCTGAACATGTTGACCATTTTTCAGCCTGAACTGTCGGAAGAGATCCGGAAGAAGAAAACTCCTTTCATCTTTAAAAAGAAAATCGTTAAGCCTTATTTCCTGCCGAAAACCATGGAATTCCCTGAGCTGGACTTCCAGGACGGAGACGGCGATGTCGTATTCACCTGATCAGAAAAGATAACCCAGGCTTACATAGATCCCGTACCTTCCGTCGCGCTTGTCGATGGCCTGTCCGTAATCGGCGCAGATGATGAAGTTCTGGTTCATCACGATGCGGAAACCGCCACCGAACGTTGTGTGCGGGTATTCATGATCGGTGCTGAAGTATTGCGACTGATCAACCTCTGCAGGGATCCCGCTCTTGTTGATCGCAATGGGCTGTACGACCATCCCGGCATCGGCAAATGCATTCAGCGCCAGGTAAAAATTCTGTTTGATCCACCGGAACCGGTAGAATTTCCAGCGCAGCTCGGCATTTCCAAACAGCTCACCATCACCGACCACCCGGTTCCGGAGGATGCCCCTGACCGTACGTCCACCACCGAGTCCGTCGATGGTGGTCGTCTGTGAATATGAATTGAGCATGTAATTCTGCAGATAAAACGGAGCTTTGCCGGCGATGGTTCCCTGGTAACCGAGGCGGTATGCAAAGGAAAGATCCTCCTTGACAATTGTAAAATACTGGCGGTGGATCAGGGCCATCTTGATGAACCCGAATTTTCCGTCGCCGATGAAATCAGGAGCCACGGCAAAGATCACCTCGGTCCAGATGCCATGCATGGGGTTTGCCTCATTATCCCGCGTATCCCAGATCAATCCAAGCTTCACGAAATTATTCATCCCCCCGGTTGAATCATCCTTCAGAACACCCCATTTAACATATTCGTCGTACAGCCCCGGCACATGGGGCAGTTTCTTTTCCTCTTTCTGACCTTTGTTCAGCTGGTCAACATTTACGGGCCCGGTATGCACATTGAGGTAGGTAAAACCTGCCAGCCACCGGAGGTTATTGTGAAAGAATTTTCCCTGGAAATCAGCCCCGATGCGGAGCAGGTCTCTGCGGTACCTGTAAAAAACCCGGGTCTTATAAGTCAATGAGTCCTCCTTGTCATTTTCCCATGCATGATTGTAAACCGATTCATACCCGTTGAATCCGTAAAAATTCAGGGATTTTTCGGTCAGGTAAGTAACGTCGGTGGTCAGCCTGATCTTTGGGATCAGCTTTCTCGAATCAAAGAAAAACTGGTTGATCCCGGTTCCCTTTGTATACCGCGACACTTCAACATAGAAACAATGATAGTAATTGGGGTAGATGGCACCGTCGCCGTAATAATAGAGGTAGGCCAGCGCCCCGTACTGAAAACCCATGTCGGAATCATATCCCAGGATCGGAAAAGGGGCGAAGTTCCAGCCGGTTTTCACCTTTTCTTTTTTTGCTTCAGCTTTTACTGTATCGGCCGGGTTTTCTGCAAGGACAAATGAATGGAAACCGATAAGACAAAAGATCAGGAAGGATAAAAACCGGTCATTCATTGCCAGAAAGTTGACGGATTTATTACAAAGATAATCATATCCCTCCCGAATTGATTAACTTTACTATTCACAAGAATCAAATACATATGGAAGAGCCGAACGGGACCGGTATAATCCGGAGAGGAGACAAGCGTGTGATCCGCGGTTGGGTCATGTACGACTGGGCCAATTCTGTTTACCAGCTTTCGATCGCCTCGGCCATTTTCCCGGCCTATTACAATGAAGTGACACAGCACGGAAAAGATTTTACCGTCTCCTTCTTTGGCGCCCATCTCTCCAATACTGTGCTTTATTCCTGGGCGATCACGGCCGCCTATCTTTTCGTGGCGGCCACCTCTCCCTGGTTTTCTTCCATGGCCGATTACACGGGAAGGAGAAAGGGATTCATGCGGGCGTTTACACTCATCGGCGCCATTTCCTGCGGTTTGCTCTTCTTCTTTAAAGGTTCAAATGTTGAATTCGGAATCATCGCCTTTACCCTCGGAACCATCGGGTATGGCGGGAGCATCGTCTTTTACAACTCTTTTCTTCCTGTAATTGCCGAACCCAAAGACCAGGACCGCATCAGCGCCAGGGGCTATTCGATGGGATACCTTGGCAGCGTTCTGTTGCTGCTCTTCAATTTTGCGATGATCCTGAAGCCGGAACTTTTCGGCATACCTGCAGGATCATCCCTGGCTGCGAGGATCTCTTTCCTTAGCGTAATGATCTGGTGGATCGGTTTTTCGCAGATCACATTTTACAGGCTGCCGAAATATACCTTCCGAAAGAGGAGTGAAGGCGCCGCGGTTCTTTCCAACGGATATAAAGAGCTCAGGATGGTATTCAACCAGGTGAGGAAATCGTACCGGCTGAGCATGTTCCTGATCGGGTTCTTCTTTGTCATGATGGGACTTCTTACCGTGATGTTCATGGCAGCTTCCTACGGGGCAAAAGAAATCGGACTGGATAAAAATATCCTGATCCCGACCATCCTTATCATCCAGCTGGTGGGTATGTTAGGCGCCTGGCTCTTTGCAAGGCTCTCCGGCAAATTTGGTAATATTAAAGCATTCCTGGTCTCGCTCATCATCTGGATACTGGTCCTGGTTTTCAGTTATTTCATCCGGGATGCCTACGGCTTTATTTTTGCGGCATTTATCATCGGGATCGTGATGGGAGGGTCGCAATCGCTGGCCCGGTCAACCTATTCGAAGATGTTGCCCGAAACAACCGATCATACCTCGTTTTTCAGTTTTTATGATGTGATGGAAAAACTGGCCACCGTCCTTGGGACCTTCAGCTTCGGGCTCATTGAAACCCTTACCGGCAATATGCGTTATCCTGTTATTGCCCTGTCGGTTTATTTTATGATCGGCGCAATCTTCATGGTCATGCTTTTAGGTAAGGGAAAATGATCTCTCCATCATAAAGTGTTAAGATTTTTTCCCATTTTTCTTCAGAATTCCGTAAATTAGAGGATTATTAAAAAACCACAACAATGGACGAGTTTGTAAAAATCCTAGATTTGAACAATGAGTTTGAAGCGGAACGGATCAAGGAGATCCTGGATGAAAAGAATATCCCGTACGGGATCATTCCTGTTTCCGATTCGGTTTTTGGAAGCATCGAGATGCTTGAGAATGGATTCGGATACCTGGAAGCTCCCGGGATATACAGGGATGAAATCCTTGCGATCTTTGCCGAGATCTCCGGGAAATGACGTTATCTGAAATAATAATTTCACGCAGAGAACGCAAAGAAAAACGCAAAGGACGCAGAATGTAATTTCATATTAACGATTTCTTTGCGGTCTTTGCGACATACCATTGCGGCCTTTGCGTGAAATATTTTTCGATATCCTTCTGAAGAGGTAAGTATTTGAGTTCTTTCCCGCCTCTTTTCCATCTTTTTCAAATCAAAATATTATCTGCTATCTTTGCAGCAGTGAAGAACTTTTTCAAAATATTGCGATATGCCGGCCCTTACTGGGGTTATGCCTCGCTGAATGTACTTTTCAATATCCTCGCTGTTTTCTTTTCGCTGGTCTCCTTTGCCCTTTTCATTCCAATCCTGCAGATGCTCTTCAAGCAGATCACCATTCCGGATGTGGCTCCTGCCTGGAACTGGCATGACACGAAGGCGATGACCGAGAATTTCTATTATTATTGCGGGGGACTGATCCATCATTATGGTGAAAAAACGGTGCTGCTCTACATCTGCATCATCATCGTCGTATTGTATTTTTTCAAGAATTTCTTTCGTTACATGGCGATGTATTTTCTCGCCGTGGTCAGGAACGGTGTGGTAAAGGATCTTCGCAACGGCCTCTACAAGCAGATCCTGATCCTGCCGCTTTCGTATTACAATGAACAGCGGAAAGGCGATATCATTGCGCGCATGACGAATGATGTCCAGGAAATTGAATGGTCGATCATGAGCTCGCTGGAGATGGCGTTCCGCGACCCGATCACCCTGCTGGCATACATCGGTACACTCTTCGCCCTCAGCCCCTCCCTGACCATCTTTGTCCTGGTACTGCTGCCGGTCAGCGGAGTTATCATCGGACGCATCGGCAAGAGCCTGAAACGTACTTCCGACAAGGGACAAAAGAAGATGGGCGTCATCCTTTCGATCATTGAAGAGACCATTTCGGGCCTGCGCATCATCAAGGCGTTCAACGCCATTACATTCGCTGAAAACAGGTTCAGCAAGACCAACCAGGAATATACCCGGCTTATGATCCGGCTATACCGCAAGCGGGACCTGGCTTCCCCGCTGAGTGAATTCCTCAGCGTCCTGGTCGTGTGCATCGTTCTCTACTATGGCGGTAACCTGGTTTTCACCCATGGAAATTTACTGGATGCTGCAACATTCCTCGTTTACATCGGCATCTTCTCCCAGCTGATGCCGCCGGCCAAAGCCATCACCCAGGCCTATTACAACATCCAGAAAGGCGCTGCATCGGTGGAAAGGATCACCCAGGTGCTGCAGGAGCCTGAGATCATTGAGGAAAAGCCTGATGCCATTGCAAAAAAGGATTTCAGCAATGAGATCGTTTACAAGGGTGTCACCTTCCGGTATATTGCAGAGGATGTGCTGAAGGATATCAGCCTGACCATTAAAAAAGGAAAAACCATTGCCCTCGTGGGTCCTTCCGGCGGCGGTAAATCAACGATGGTCGACCTTCTGCCCCGTTTTTATGACTGTACCGGGGGGCAGATCATGATCGACGGTTTACCCATCCGTGACCTTGTGATCAATGACCTGAGGGGAATGATGGGCATTGTTTCGCAGGAGACCATTCTTTTCAACGACACGATCTTCAACAACATCGCTTTCGGCATGGAGAACGTCAGCGAGGAGGATGTGATCGCAGCAGCGAAAGTGGCCAACGCACATGAATTCGTTGAAAAAATGGCCGATGGATACTATACCAACATCGGCGACCGCGGCACAAAATTGTCGGGCGGCCAGCGTCAGCGGTTAAGCATTGCAAGGGCGGTACTGAAGAACCCGCCGATCCTGATCCTGGATGAAGCCACCTCGGCCCTGGATACGGAATCGGAGCGGCTTGTTCAACAGGCGCTTGAGAACCTCATGCGGAACCGGACCTCCATCGTCATTGCCCACCGCCTTTCCACCATCCAGTTCGCCGACGAGATCATCGTCATCCAGGATGGCGTTATTGTCGAACGTGGAACCCACCTGGGACTGCTCGAAGACAATAAGGTATACAGGAAACTTTACGACCTCCAGTCCTTCGTCTGAGTTTTCAGAACAGCGGTGCTGTTTTCTTGAGGATCCTCCGGTAAAATGAGAGTACATTCGAACGGGAAATGAACCCAACGTATTTCCCGTTCCGCGTAACCGGAATGTTCCAGTAGCTGGAATTCTCCAGTTTTTCCATCGCCACATCCATGTGCTCACCCTCTTCGATGGTAACAATATCACTGGTGACAATATCCTGTACGGTCAGCTTTTCATGAAGTTCAGTCTGGAACAAAAGCGCTTTGATCCGGTCGAGCTGAACGATCCCGATAAAATTATCATCCTCATCAATTACCGGAAAGATATTCCTGTTACTGCTGGTAAAAGCCTCGATCAGCTTTGTGAACGGGTCGTCGATGCGAACCCGGATAAAATCCGTTTCAATCAGGTCATCGAGAACGATCTGCCGGAGGACATTGCTGTCCTTGTCATCGGTGAAAAGATGACCTTTCTGGGCGAGTTTCTTGGTGTAAACGGAATAGGGCTCAAAGTACCTGCTGATGAAATAGGAAATGGCAGATACGATCATCAGCGGCACGAACAGGACATATCCGCCGGTGATCTCTGCAATGAGAAAGATGGCTGTGAGCGGTGCATGTATGACGCCCGCCAGGATCCCCGCCATTCCGACAGCGACAAAATTATTGACGTGGAGGTTGCTTATGCCGGTCAGGTTGACAAGGAATGCCAGTCCGAACCCGGTAAGGGCGCCGATAAAAAGCGATGGTGCAAAGATCCCTCCGTTACCGCCCGATCCCAGTGTCAAAGCGGTGGCAATAGGTTTGATCAGCACGATCAGCAGGACAATCATCAGAAGAATCCAGGGATTGTCTTTGAATGCCATGAAAGGTCCGTTTGCGACTACTTCCCCGATGGAACCTTTAAGCAGGGCGCTGACGGTTATATACCCTTCGCCGTAAAGAGCCGGAAACAGAAAGATCAGTCCTCCCAGCAACAATCCCCCGAGGAGGGCTTTGAGGTAATTCTCACGCTTTGTTTCCATCCTGCCTTCTATGAAATGCGTCACCCGGGAGGTATAGACTGAAACCAGTCCGGTGATGATCCCGAGGAGAACATAGAAGGGCAGGGCATGGAAGTACCAGTCGTTGGTGATGAGGTAGAAAAGATGCCCGCTGTACAGCAGCTTTGAGACAATGCTGGATGTGGCCGTTGCAATGAGGAGGGGGATGAAGGCCGGGATCGTTATATCCGTAAGCAGCACTTCGATGGCAAAAATGACGCCTGCGATGGGGCTGTTGAAAACGGCAGCGATACCGGATGCCGCGCCGCAGGCCAGGAGCAGGATGCGCTCACGGTCGCCGAAACGCAGCCGCATGGCGATATTCGACCCGATGGCTGAACCGGTGATGACGATCGGGGCTTCCAGCCCTGCACTTCCGCCGAAGCCAACAGTGATGCCGCTGGTGATGATATGGGAATAGGTTTTATTTCTGTCGACCCGTCCGGAACGGCGTACAATGGAGAACATGATGCTGCCCAGCCCACGTTCGAGTTTTCCTTTGAAGAAGACCCTGATCACCACAACCGTGATCAGTATCCCCGTCACAGGCAAAACAAGGTACCAGATGTGACTGTCGGACCACCGGAAGAGAAATTCCGGTACCCGCTGCATCAGGTGCACAAGGGATTTGAGGAGGATGGCGGCGAGGGCTGAAATGATCCCGACCATGATGCTCGCCAGGATCAGAAAGGTCCGGCTCCCCGCGTGGCTTTCTCTCCAGGTGATAATACTCTTTTGAATCTTTTCAAACACCTTGGCCAGTATAAATGACATCTGCCTCAAAGATAGGCAAAATTGATCCGAACCGGAAATGATTGAAAAATGTGTTACAGCCTGACCATTCCGATCATCAGCTCTTCCACCTTTGCTTTCAGGACTTTTGTTCTGCAGCCGTAATTGTTGATGATGAGGGTGAAGATCAGTTTTTTCCCGCTGAGTGTCCTGACATACCCTGCATAGCTCCTGACGCCCCCGAGCGATCCGGTCTTGGCCCGGATCCTGCCTTCCCCGCAGCTTCCGACCAGCCATTTGTGCATCGTGCCGGAGATGCCGGCGAGCGGGAGTGAATTGTAAAACACCGGGAACACCGAAGAGGTGGTCATCTTGAAAAGGACCTCTGCCAGCAGTCTCGGAGTTGCGATGTTATCATGCGACCGGCCGCTTCCATCGATAAGATTGAGACCCCTTGTATCAATGCCACGCTCCTCCCAGTATTCCATTACAGCCTGCGAGCCGTGCAGAAAATCGTATTTGCCGTATTTCTCCTGTCCGATTTTCTGCATCAGCCGGTTGGCCCGCCAGTTGACGCTGAAAAGGTTGGTAACCGTTACTTCCTTGAAAATCGGTTCCCCGAAAATTTCCAGCGCCGCGGCCGTCGTGAGGATCTTCTGGGTCGAAGCCGGGGTCATTCCCAGCGAGCCGTTGTGTTCAAAGATCACCTTTGGCAACCCTTTCGTGAAGTCATAAATTACATAGCCGACAATTGCAGATCTGAAACAGGGATCCTTCAGAAAACGTGAAATTTCTGCAGCCAGGGTATCGTGCCGGGCTTTCTCATTCATTAAGACTGCTGCTGAATCAGCTTTTCCCCTGTTACCGGAGGAATCCTTTCCATGCCCGCAGGAAAGCGAGAGAAGAATGACAGGAAGAAGAAGGGAAAAGAGTAATTTTCGATACATCGGTCTTGCAAAGGATTGGTTGCAAAGATCGCAAAAAAGTTCAGATCACGATGGGTCCGGGTTCATTTCACGGAAGCCATATCAACCATGATCTTTTCCAGTTTTTTGACCATCTCGGGACCGCTGCAGGTAAAATTATTAACAAGGATCGCGAAGATGAACCGTTTCCCTGAAGCCGTTCTGACATAACCGGAATAGCTTTTGACCCTGGAAATGCTGCCGGTCTTTGCACGGAGGTTCCCCTCTGCCTTTGTCCCTTTCATGTATTTTGCAAGGGTTCCGGATACGCCTGCCAGGGGAAGGGAGTTGTAGAAGGTTGTAAACGAAGGTGACCGGGTCATGTAAAAGAGAATATCTGCCAGTTGCCGGCAGGTGACCCCGTCGTACCTTGAAACCCCGCATCCATCGTAGAGGAACATACCGTCCGTATCGATCCCTTTTGATTTCCAGAACTGCAGAACGGCTTTGCATCCCGATTCGGAATGGCCGCTTTTATAGATGGCAAGGCCGATCTGTTTGCTCAGGTCTTCTGCAAAAAGATTATTGCTGTGAATGTTGGTGAGCGTTACAAGTGCAGCCACGGAGGGCGAAAAGGCGGCGCAAATTCCTATCCGCTCTTTCTGAACGGACGAGAGTATGGCAGAATCAGCATTTTCGATATTTGCCGGTGGACCGCCCACCCGGACTCCCAATAAATTCAGCTTTTTTGTAAAGTCGTTTGCAGCGACCATGGCAGGATCAGGAATGACACCGATGTATGGGAAAAAACTGTTCCCTTTTTCCACGGTTCCCTGGATCGACATTTTAAGTGCAACGGGATTGCCTTGCAGGAAGGTCTCTGCCGGTGCTCCTTCTGCATCGGCAATGTCGTTTTCCACCTCCAGTCCCGGGATCTCAGGCTCGAGATCCTCGGCTGCAACCTTGTATTTTCCCTTTTTGTTTTTATGGCCGGTTCCCTGGAAAACATTGCCGGAATAGGTCAGCCCGCTGGCGGGAGCACAATAGGGGAGAAGGAGTTCACCCCATGTCCAGGTGGCAGGAATGCTAAAACGGCTGAACGCCCTGGGGTCACCGATCACGCTGCCGGCGATGGAGTCAATTCCGAGATCCTTCACTGCCCGCGCCCAGCGTTCAAAGGTTGACGGGGCTCCGAACGTTGGGTCACCACCTCCCCTGATGTAGAGATTTCCTTTCAGGATCCGGTTTTCGATCATCCCATCATATTGTAATGAGGTACGGAACGATCTTGCTTCCCCGAGGATCTCCAGCGCTGCAGCTGTGGTCAGAACTTTCATGACCGAGGCCGGGACAAGGCTCATATCTGCGTTATAGGTCACCACCGGTATCTGATTCCCATTGCTGTAATCGGTAATATGATACGACAGGGATGCATGTTTCAGGGCAGTGTCCTTCTTCAGGTTTTCAAGGTCAAGAAGCAGGGTATCCATCGCCGTCAGCTTTTTAACGGCAACCGGCACTGCGGGATGTTTTGCAGTTTCTTTCCTTGATTCCCTGTTTTGGCATGAAATCATGAAGCAGGCAATCAAAACAAGAAGAATAAAATAATATGTTCGCATGCAGCAATTTTAAACAAAGATGACGAAAAAACAGTAAAGATCTGCCAAATTCCGGAACAAGTTTGCAAAGCATACCTCCTTCGTGGTTCTTCGTGTCTTCTTCGTGAACCCTCGTGTAACCATTATTAAATCTGATAAAACAAGATATTCAGGCGGGGATTTCTCCAAATGACTTTAAACAGGAATGCATTTTTTAATTTCACGAAGACCACTAAGAAGACACGAAGAACCACGAAGAATAGTCCTTTAACTGTCTTTTTAACCTCTGTTCCATTAAATTCAAATATAAATTTTAAGCGAGAATCCTTACTTACTTGATACGAGCTTTCAACATGGTTTTTATAAAACATTAACATATTTATTTTTGTCAGTTTCCCATATATTTCTAATTTCGTTCCCCTTTTAAAAATTAACAGGTTGAATGTGAATCCGTTCAAAACGAATAATAAAGTAATTTCAGTATGATCCGAAAAGTCTTGGTTGCAAACCGTGGGGAGATCGCCGTCCGAGTCATGCGCTCGTGCCGGGAGTTGGGACTGATCACCGTGGGCGTTTATTCAGAAGCCGACCGGAAAGCCATGCACATCAGGTATGCTGATGAGGCCTATCTCATTGGTCCGGCACCATCGAGGGAGAGTTATCTGAACATCGATAACATCATTGAGGCAGCGAAGAAATCAGGTGCGGATGCCATTCATCCGGGGTATGGTTTCCTTTCGGAGAATGCAGCATTTTCAGAACGCTGCAAACAGGAAGGGATCATCTTTATTGGTCCCTCAGCACACTCCATCTCCACTATGGGCGATAAGATCACGGCCCGGCAGACGATGACGAATGCTGGCGTTCCGGTGGTTCCGGGTACGGAAAAGATCAGGGATGAGCAGCAGGCACTCGAGTTTGCACACCAGGTGGGCGTTCCGATCATGATCAAGGCATCAGCCGGGGGCGGTGGAAAAGGAATGCGGCTTGTCAAGGATATGGATGACTTGCTGCCATCTTTCCGGACGGCAAAATCGGAAGCGCTGAATGCGTTCGGGGACGATTCCGTTTACATCGAGAAATACATTGAATCGCCGCACCACATCGAATTCCAGATCCTTGCCGACCGGCACGGGAATGTGATCCACCTGTTCGAGCGTGAATGTTCGATCCAGCGCCGGCATCAGAAGGTCATCGAAGAAACGCCTTCGCCCCTGATGACACCGGAACTTCGGGAAGAGATGGGAAAATTTGCAGTTGCCGCTACAAAAGCCGTGAATTATGAAGGCGCAGGCACCATCGAATTCATTGTCAGCGATTCGCTTGAATACTATTTCCTGGAGATGAACACCCGGCTGCAGGTGGAACACCCCGTCACCGAAAGGGTGGTCGGGGTGGATCTTGTAAAAGAGCAGATCAACATTGCAAACGGACTTCCGCTCGCAATGAAACAGGAAGACCTGAAACAGACGGGCCATGCCATTCAGTGCCGCATCTATGCCGAGGATCCCGATCATAACTTTATTCCCCACCCGGGTGTGGTCACACACATCACGGTGCCGCTCGGCCTTGGTGTGCGATACGACGGGTATGTGTATGAAGGGTACGAGATCCCGATGCATTACGATCCGCTGATCTCAAAGCTGATCTCCTGGGGAAAGACCCGCGCGGAATCCATCGCCCGCATGCGCCGCGCACTCTATGAATACAAGATCACAGGTGTGAAAACGAACATCAAATTCCTGGAAAAGATCATGGATGTTCCTGATTTTATCGAGGGAAGATACAACACCCATTTTATTGAGAATAACAGTGACCGGCTGCTCTCTCCGAAATTGTGCGGGACCGAATGTGAGGACATGGCCATCATCGCCTGCTTCATCGACTACCTGGATAAAATTGAGAAGGTTCAGCCCCAGAAATTCACGGAGGAGTTTGCTTCAACCTGGAAGGACTTCGGACGAAAGAGAAGCGTTTTACGATTATAATTATACACGCAACGTATGGCTTACGAAATTAAACTGGAACACCGCAACGCACAGATCGAAGTGCTGAACCGGGCAGGGAACAAGGTCGTGATTGCTGTGGATGACCGGAAATATGAGCTGGATATCGTGATGGTGGAAAAAGGCGTCTATTCCATCCTCTACAACGGACATTCCTACAACATTGAGCTGATCGAAGGTGAAACCAGCAAGGAATACATCGTGAACACCTTTGCAAGGTCATTTGAGGCCGAGATCATTGACGCGGAGACTAAATACCAGCAAAGCAGGAAACTGGGAACAGATGCCGAAGGCGATAACGACATCTCCTCGCCGATGCCCGGCAAGGTGGTCAAAATACCTGTAAAGGTTGGTGATCCTGTGGTCTCCGGGCAGACACTCATCGTTGTTGAAGCCATGAAGATGCAGAGCGAATTCAAGGCCACAGCCGACCGCACTGTACGCGAGATCCTGGTCAGCGAAGGCGATACCGTGAATGCACACCAGGTGATGATGAAGCTGGAAGAAAGCGCTTAGCGCATAGCGCCTGGCGCTAAGAGATGACAAACAAAGATTAACCGAGAATAAAATCGATAGAAATATGCATACACACGAGGAAACCTACCGTCAGCTTGAAGAGAAAAACCGTCTTGCAGAGCTGGGAGGCGGAGCCGATAAAATCGAAAAGCAGCACAAGGCGGGAAGGCTAACTGCACGCGAGCGCATCCTGATGCTGCTCGACCCGAACACCTTCGTGGAGATGGACAAACTGGTGACCCATCGATGCAAGGATTTCGGCATGGAAAAGAATAAAATATACGGCGACGGAATGGTGACCGGATATGGTAAGATCGACGGACGGCTGGTTTTTGTTTTTGCGCAGGACTTTACCGTTTTCGGAGGTACGATGAGCCGCGCCAATGCCGAAAAGGTATGCAAAGCGATGGACATGGCCATGAAGGTAGGTGCGCCTGTGATCGGTCTCAACGACTCGGGCGGCGCCAGGATACAGGAAGGCGTGGAAAGCCTGGCAGGCTATGCAGATATCTTTTACCGGAATGTGATGGCTTCGGGTGTGATCCCCCAGATCTCGGCGATCCTTGGCCCCTGTGCCGGGGGTGCTGTTTATTCCCCTGCCATGACCGACTTCATCCTGATGGTGAAGGAATCCAGCTACATGTTCGTGACCGGTCCGGAAGTAATCAAAACGGTTACGCACGAAGAGGTGACCATGGATGAACTGGGCGGCGCGATGACGCACAATACAAAGAGCGGTGTGGCCAATTTTGCTGCCGAGAACGACGAGCAGTTGCTGATGATGGTGCGTGAGCTGATGAGCTTCCTTCCTTCCAACAACATGGAAGATCCGCCTACGCAGCCCTGTACCGACGATATCATGCGGCAGGATGAATCCCTTCAGACGGTCATCCCTACGGATCCGAACAAGCCGTATGACATGAAGGAGATCATCACGGCTGTTGCAGATAACCGGAACTTCTTCGAGGTTATGCCGCATTATGCCATGAACATCATTACAGGTTTTGCGCGGCTCGGAGGAAAACCGGTCGGCATTGTCGCCAACCAGCCGGCTTACCTGGCTGGTGTGCTGGACATCAACTCGGCGATAAAAGGCGCACGGTTCGTGCGTTTCTGCGATTGCTTCAACATCCCCCTGATCACATTTGAAGATGTTCCGGGATTCCTTCCGGGAACAAACCAGGAATACAACGGCATCATCAAGCACGGGGCAAAACTGCTCTATGCTTTCTGCGAAGCCACCGTTCCGAAGATCACGGTCATTACGCGCAAAGCCTATGGAGGAGCCTACTGCGTGATGTCGAGCAAGCACATTGGCGGCGATGTCAATTATTCCTACCCGATGGGAGAAATCGCCGTTATGGGCCCGGAAGGCGCTGTCAACATCCTTCACAAGGGAAAGCTTTCGGAAGAGAAACGTGCCGAAGCCGTCGAACATTACCGCGATACCTTTGCCAGCCCATACAAAGCTGCCGAACTCGGATACATCGACGAGATCATCTACCCGAAAGAGACCCGGATCAAGCTGATCCAGGCGCTGGAACTCATGCAGAACAAGAGCAAGACCAACCCGCCGAAGAAGCACGGGAACATACCTCTTTAAATAGCGAAAGGCGAAATAGCGAAAACTATTTTATTGCGAGGAGTGCAACGACGAAGCAATCTCCTTTCTTAGCCCCGCATTGTTGTCATCGCGAGGAACGAAGTGACGAAGCGACCTCTTTTAACTATTTCGCTATCTCGCAATTTTTCAATTTTTTATTACAAGTCCCGATTTCATCGGGGCGAAGCAACCCCCTGCACGTTCAGTAAGACTTTCCCTTTAATCCGCCAAACAGGGGAAAGGTAATGTGACTTCGAAAAAATAACTTATAAATCATAAATAAGGAGATTGAATTTTGTGATAAGAGGTAGATTGGAGTAAATGCACTATTCAACGATCATCTTGCCGGTATACATGGTTGTTCCATCTGAGAGAGTTACAGAATAGAAACCGGAGGCAATTCCGTTGAGATCAGTTTTTGAATTATGGTCATCCAAATGCAAAGTCTGGCTCTTCAATAATTTGCCATTACTATTAAAGATGTTCAGAATAAGATTGTCCTTATGAATGAATTCCTGAGGGATCTTTACTCTGAAGGAGCCTTTATTTGGATTTCCATAGATTTTAAGAGCGTGGTTTTCCGATGGTTTTTCTTTTTCCTTAACTCCTGCTATCATTTCATGTTTGGCAAATACGATATCTGCCCAGCCATAATTAGTGAATGTATTATTTCCCATTGTAATGCTATAACTTCCGCCAGGTGCTGACTCTGGAGGAAATTGGCCGGTTGTGTATATACTACTTTCATCAGATGCGATACTTAGACCCATGGCTACTCCTGCATTGTCAACCCCCAGTACATCTCCATTTTTATTATAACAAGCAATAAACAGATCTTCAGGTGTATTAGCATTAATAATAAAATTTCCAAGTGTTCCCTGACCAGTTAAGAAGCCGGTAATTATAACAGTACTATCATTTTGTGCATTGACCCCAGTACACCCTATTGAATAAGATGAAAAAAGTTGTTCTTTCCATAATAACTTGCCAGTAGAATCATATTTTAATAGCAAGCCATTGTTCTCACTATTTGCAATTAAAGTATCATGACTAAATATGCATGTTCCAAAAAAGATTCCTGTACAATAAATATTGCCATTCTTGTCGATATCCATCATAGGATCGGAAAAAATTGTATTAGGTTGTCCTTCAAATTTCATCCATTTAGCATTACTGTTATTTGCATCCATGCAAATTAAATCATAACCAGTTCCGTGTACATCGGTGATTGATACAGTATCTATACGAAGGGTATCATTTATAGAGGCAGAATAAGCATTGCCAGAAGCATAAATACAATTATTAATGCACCTCAAGGATAAAAAGTGAATTTGAGATTGATAACCAGAATAAGGAAATTTTGTTTTAGCCCATAAATTATTCCCATTAGGGTCGAACTTTGCCAAGAAAGTACCTGCTGCTATCGTGCTTGTATCGATTATGTTTGTTGCATTTGAATAACCTCCCATAAAGACATTTCCGTTATTATCAACAGCCAGACTGGTTCCATACGAAATTGCATTTTGGGGAGTGGCAATGTTTTTTATCCAAAGGCAATTTCCATCGACATTAATTTTTGCCAGAAACCCAGTGCCATTTGAACCTGAATACAAGTGACAAGTGTCAATACTACATGAATTATCATACGAACCAGCTAAATAAATGACATTGTTAAGGGTATCAAAGGCAAACACAATGTTCATGTTCCCCAAAGGGCTGACGCAATTCTTGACCCATTGTAAATTCCCACTATCGTTATATTTTGCAATGAATGCATCACTTGAACCAAATAAAGTGTCTTCTTCAATGTAGCAGTTGTAATATTTTTGATATTGGAAGGGCTTTGCATAGGTTCCATATAAGTATATATTATGTTGAGAATCTATATGACTGATAAAAGCCTGATCAACCCCAGGACCACCGATCTGTTTGGCCCATTCCCAGGATTGAGCCATCAGCTGATAAGGACATATCATCAGGAATAAAATGAAAACCCTTTTCATTTTCGGAATCTTTAAACGATCACTAATTTAGGTAATTCCGCGAATTGTAACACACACGTTTCAAATAAATGGTCAATTATTTTTTATGAAGAGATGAAACAACCCAGATCTGGCTGGAAGATTTGTGAGGTTGCTTCGCTTCGCTCGCAATGACATCGTGTTAGGCAAGTAAGGGAGATTGCTTCGTAGCTTCGCTACTCGCAATATTAAATTGCAAACCATCGAGATTGTGAAATGGCGAAAAATTCCATTAATATTGCGAGCAAAGCGAAGCAATCTCCCTTCAATTATAGCCCGCACTTGTCATTGCGAGTCCCGATTTCATCGGGACGAAGCAACCTTTTTTCGCTACTTCGCCCCCTCGCTCCTTCGCTTTTTTGTCAGCATTGAATGTAAGGCTGGGTGTACGATTTTCGTATCTTTGAAAAATAATCCGCTCCCCTCATGAACGAGTTAAAGAACCTGATAAAAAGCCTCTCTTCGGAATATTTTGAAGAGGTCCGGGCGATCCGCCGCCACCTTCACCAGCATCCCGAACTTTCCTGCCAGGAATTCAAAACGGCTGAGTTCATCTGTAAAAAGCTTGATGAATATGGTATTTCCTACATCCGGGGTGTTGCGGAAACCGGGGTGGTAGGCATCATCAACGGGATCAACCCCGAATCGAAAAACGTTGCCCTGCGGGCCGACATGGATGCATTGCTGGTGAAAGAGGAAAATGCGGTTGAATATAAATCGCTGGTTCCGGGAAAAATGCATGCCTGCGGGCACGATGTGCACATGGCAAGTTTGCTCGGCGCAGCCCGCATCCTCGAACATCTGAAGAACAAATTTGAAGGCAGCGTAAAACTTATATTCCAGCCCTCCGAGGAGAGCTATCCCGGCGGTGCTGTGCGGATGATCCGCGAAGGCGTCCTGAAAAATCCCGATACCGTTTCCGTCATCGGCCAGCATGTGATCAATACCGTGGATATCGGGAAGATCGGGCTTAAGGCCGGTCCCTACATGGCCTCCACCGACGAGGTCTTCCTTACTGTAAAAGGAATCGGCGGCCATGCGGCAACACCTGAACAACTGGTGGACCCGATTCTGATCGCAAGTCATATCATCGTGGCGCTCCAGCAGATCGTCAGCCGGAATGCCAACCCGATCATCCCGACCGTTATTTCGTTCGGAAGGATCATCGGCGACGGCCGTACAAACATCATCCCCGACATGGTTTCCGTGGCCGGCACCGTACGTACCTATGATGAATCCTGGAGAAGGACCATCCATGAAAAGATCACCCATATGGCTGCTGCCATCGCTGAAGCCATGGGCGGAAGCTGCGAAGTGAAAATTTCACACGGATATCCCTTCCTGAATAATGATGAAGAACTGACCACAAAAATACGTTCATGGGCAACAGACTATCTCGGCGCAGAAAACGTTATGGAACTTGAAGCGCGGATGACATCGGAAGATTTTTCCTATTTCGCCAACGAAGTGCCTTCCTGCTTTTACCGGCTTGGCATCCGGAACGAACAGAAGGGCATACGGTCAAATCTTCACACTTCGACCTTCGACGTGGATGAATCCTGCCTGGCAACGGGCATGGGCCTCATGGCATGGCTTGCGCTCAGCCGCCTCAACGAACTGAAGCATTTGTAATCAATGAAAAAACTTCTCTATTCATTCTTCCTTTTAACTATTCACTGTTCACTGTTCACTGTTCACTGCTTTTCCCAGGATCATCCCGCTCCCAAACCTCCCGTACTGCCTTTCCAGACCAATGCTGCCGATAACAACGACGAGCAGATCGCCATGCAGTTCTTCCAGAACAGGGAATTTGACAAGGCAGCGGAAGTGTATGAGCGGCTTTACGCAGCCAAACCCTCTTCATACCTCTATACCTATTATCTTTTCTGCCTGGTCGAGATCCAGGATTTCGGAAAGGCCGAGAAACTGGTAAAATCCGTCCAGAAAAGCGAGCCGGATGCGCTGAAATACACGGTCGATATGGGATACATTGCGTTCCGCAAGGGAGATCCTGAAAAGGCCAAAAAACTTTATGAAGAAGCCCTCAAAAAACTCGGGCCAAACCAGCAGCAGATCTTCGACCTTGCAAATGCCTTCATCACCCGGAATGAAAACGAATATGCCATCAAAGTTTACCAGAAAGGGCGGATAATGCTGAACAACAGCTACCCCTTCGGCTTTGAACTGGCCATGATGTATGAGCGGACCGGCGAATTCAAAAAAGTGCTGGATGAATATTTCAACCTGCTGGAGTCAAACCGGTCGTACCTCAGTACAGTTGAAGACCGCCTTCAGTATGACCTCGCCAATGACCCGGATGAATCGAAAAATGAAATGTTCCGCAAATACCTGCTTGAACTGGCGCAGAAGAACCCTGAAAAAACCTACTATTCGGAGATGCTCTGGTGGTATTCTGTCCAGCAGAAGGATTTTGAACTGGCCCTGATCCAGGCCCGTTCGCTCGACCGCCGCCTGGGGGAAGACGGCGGAAGGGTCTTCCAGCTTGCAAAGATGGCGATCTCGAACCAGGAATACACGGCTGCCATTGAAGCCTATAAATACCTTGTTTCGAAGGGGAAGGAATTTCCATATTACTATGAAAGCCGCACAGAACTGCTGAATACACGGTTCCTCCTTATGACATATCATCCGAACCCGGCGCTGAAGGAGCTGACCGAACTGGAAAAAGAGTTTAAAGCAGAATTGGAAATTACCGATAACCATGCCCAGTGGGTGGCCCTGACAAAGAACCTGGCGCATCTGGATGCCTTCTATCTTGGGAAAAATGAAGAAGCCATCGCAATGCTGCTGAACGTCACTGAAAAACCTACTGTCGATCCGAAGCTGCGGGCACAGGCCAAACTCGAGCTGGCCGATATCTACCTGTTCACCGACGATGCCTGGGATGCGACCTTGCTGTACCAGCAGGTTTACCTGGATTTCAAGACCGAGGAGATCGGGGAGGGCGCCAAATTCAAAAATTCAAAACTTTCCTATTACATCGGCGAATTCAAATGGGCCCAGTCGCAGCTCGACATCCTGAAAGCTTCAACGTCAAAGCTGATTGCCAATGATGCAATGGCCCTTTCGCTGCTGATCAGCGAGAATTTTGATCCCGACAGCACCACCATCGCCCTGACTTATTATTCCCATGCCGATCTTCTCGAATACCGGAACAAATATGAAGAGGCGCTGAAAACCCTCGATTCGATCGCGCTTGCCTTCAAGTACCATCCGATCTTCACGCACATGTACATGGCGAAGGCGAACATCATGATGGAGACGGGCCGCTTCGCGGAGGCGGATACGCTGCTCGGGACGATCGTTACAACCTATCCCGATGATGTGCTGGCCGACCAGGCGCTCTATTTCCGTGCAAAAATGAATGAGGAGGAAGTGAAAAACAATTCAAAGGCAATGGCTTTGTACGAGAGCCTTATGAGCCGGTATCCCGGCAGCATCTATGTGCCGGATGCCCGGAAGCGTTTCCGGGTGTTGCGCGGCGACAAAGGATTTTAAGATGGTGCGACCGAAAAAACACCTGGGGCAGCATTTCCTCCGCGATGAGAACATCGCCCGGAAGATCATCGCATCTCTCTCGGAAGATACCGTGAACATTGTGGAAGTGGGCCCCGGCACAGGTGTCCTTTCGAAATACCTGCTTGAAAATCCCAGACTCAATCCGTATTTTTTCGAGATCGACCATGAAGCCGCAGAATATCTTCTGCGGAATTTTCCAGTAATGGCAGGAAAATTAACCGAACAGGACTTCCTGGAAGCGGATCTTTCCATCATCCCGATACCCTTCACCGTCATCGGGAATTTTCCTTACAACATCTCCACACAGATTCTTTTTCGTGTCCTTGAGTTCAGGAATGCCATCCCGGAAGTGGTCGGCATGTTCCAGAAGGAGGTGGCAGAACGCATTGCTTCGCCACCTGGCTCTAAAAAATACGGGATATTGAGTGTGCTCATGAAAGCCTGGTACGACACCGAATACCTTTTCACGGTAAATGAATCGGTATTTTATCCTCCTCCGAACGTCAAATCGGCTGTCATCAGGTTGAAGAGAAACCAGACGAAGCAACTCGACTGTGATGAAAATCTGTTCTTCACGGTGGTTAAAACAGCGTTCAACCAACGGCGAAAAACCTTACGGAATGCACTGAAAGGGTTGATGCAAAAAGGTTACAGTACATCGCCCGGCTTGTCTGATCTGCTTGATAAACGGGCGGAACGACTGACCGTGGCGGAGTTTGTTTTTCTCACTCAATCGCTGAAAGGTTAGCCGGCGCAGGATGCAGTAAAATTCCTATTTTTGCAGTTCTATTTTTCGTCAATGAGTAAATCTTCATACATCAGGAAAAAAAATCAGCCGGATGCTCCGAAAGCGCATCCTGCCTCCGTTGAAAAGGTGAAGGATGGAAAGAAGCCGGCTCCGGGGAAAAATGTACCGCCTCCGGTGAAAAAGATTATTCCGCCGTACAATACAAAAAAGGCCAACCGCTATTTTGTCCTCTTCTTTTTCGCGTGCTCGGTCATCCTTTACGGGAATACAATCCTCAACAAGTTTGCCGTCGACGACAGTTTCGTGACGGGACCGCAGAATGAGCTGGTAAGCCAGGGATTCCATGCCATTCCGAAGATCTTTACTTCATTCTACGTTGAGAAAAAAGGCAATGTCGGAAACCAGCAATCCGATTACCGTCCAATCGTTAAACTGACTTATGCGATCGAAAGCGGGCTTTGGGGAAACAACAAAGCTGGCCGGAGCCACGCAATCAACATGCTGATCTATTTCTGGCTCATCACGCTGCTTTTTTTTATCCTGAGGCGGTTGCTGAAAGACTACAACATCCTCTTTCCGTTCCTGATCACAGTGCTTTTCATGGCCCACCCGGTTCACACCGAGGCGGTTGCCAGCCTGAAAAACCGCGATGAGCTGCTGGCATTTCTCTGCGGACTTGGCACTCTTCATTATTTCCTGCGCTACACTGAACACAGGAAGCCCTGGTACATCGTTGCCGCCCTCGGGATCTTTTTTGTCGGATACCTATGCAAATCATCGATCATCCCGTTTGTCTTTCTCATCCCGCTCGTACTCTATTTCTTTACCGACCTGAAGCCAAAGAGCTTTATCTGGATCTTTTTGGCCATACTGGCCATTATTGCAGTTGCATACCTCGGTCCGCGTATTTTCCTGCCCAAAGCCATCCCGTTCAAGGCCTTCATCGAAAATCCGCTGAACCTGGAGAAAAGCTTCTGGCTCAAGACCGGCACCGGTTTTATAACGTTGTTGTTTTACCAGAGGATCCTGGTGTTCCCGCATCCCCTGCTCTATTATTATGGGTATGACATGATACCGGTAACCGGCTGGGGAAACATCTGGGTGCTGGTCTCCTTTGTGATCCAGCTCGGGTTGTTCATCATTGCACTCAGGAAATTCCGTGAAAAACACATCCTCTCCTTTGCCATTCTCTGGTTTTTCCTGGCGATTTCAATGTACTCGAATGTGGCGGCGCCGGTGGTGGGGATCGTCGGCGAGCGTTTCGTCTTCAATGCCTCGCTGGGATTCTGCATTGCAGTAGTTTACCTGCTCTTCAGGATCTTCAGGACGGATCCCCGGAGCCTTACGATCGAATTCAACGAACGTGCAAAGATCGTTGTGATCCTCTTCCTGATCCTCATACCTTTTACGGCAATGACCATCAGCCGAAACCGCGCATGGAGAAACCTCCGCGACCTGTACACGGTCGATATCAAGTACCTTGACAATTCGGTTAAGGCCAACATCGAATATGCAAATTACCTTGTAGGCACCATTTACAGGGATCCCAATTACCTGCAAAATGGCGCCGTTAATGAAAAAAAACAGCAGGTGATCGTCGGGCATTTCAGGAAAGCGCTGAAGCTCTATCCGGATGATTATTCCACCCTGAACGACCTTGCCGCGGCCTATCTGAATTTTTCGACGAAATACGATTCCGGGGTGTTCTTTCTGAAGAAGGCCATCGCCCTTCGTCCCGAATTACAATCAGCATGGGTGAACATGGCCATGGCATACCGGAAAAAAAATAACCTCGACAGCGCCATTGCATGCTATGAAAAGGTGCTGAAGATCAACCCTACCTCGATGACCGCCTGGTTCAAAATGGCTGACCTCTATTTTGAAAAAGGGGATGCTGCAAGGGCGATCCGGATGAATGAGGATGTCATGAAAAAACATCCTGAACTCGATGTGCCCTATTTCAACATCGGGTACTATTTTGTCATGCATGGCGATACCATAACGGCCATTAAGTACTGGGAACAGGCTGCCCAGCGGAATCCCGGCTATGAGGTCTGCATGAACCTGGCGATGATGTACAAGGGAAAAGGAAACAAGGAAAAGGCGGACTATTACTACGGCCTTGCCCAGGAAGCCCAGCGCCAGCGGAACCAGATGAGATAGAGGACGGATGTCCGATGTCCGACCTCTGACCTCCGACCTCCGACCTCCGATCTCTGACCTCTGACCTCCGTCATCGTCCTTCCAATTCTCTCTTCAACTTCAGGCTGATGATCCTTACGCCCTCCGGGTTGATGTGATCCGCATTAAAGAAATATTCCGGCTTTCCATGAAATTCGTTCCTGAAATCAAATACCCTGAAATCATTGCTGTTTTTTCTTGTAACTTCCATGATTTCACGATCAAGTTTATCCAGGTCGACCATCCTTCCTGCATATTTTAAATATTCATCCGAATAGGGCATTCTTAACAGGATGAGATGAATCCTGTAGTGTTTGCAGAGCTCAAGTATTCTGAGATAGTACCTTGTTTCACCAAGGGTTGATTTCTTTCCATAGCTTGAAAGGTAGACCGATGCCAGTCCGAACCCCAGTGATTCACGGTCGGGTTCTTTTGCAAAATTCCGGTAGTTCCGGGCGGGAATGTACCCGTTTTTTATAACGGAAAGATCGGCGTTGATGAACATCAGCGACATTAAGATGTACCTGTAATTTCCCGCGTAAGAGTAAAAATTGCCCTGTGCCCAATCCAGTATGTATCCGGGATTTTTATACTCGCGCGCGAGTTCAAAATAATCCAGGTATTTGCGCCAGTAACCTTCAAACGAGAGTTCCTTTTCAGCTCTTGGGCTGAAGTTGACAGGATCGATCGAAAGAAAAATATATTCAGGCCTCTTGTTTGTTTTTCCGAGGATGTACTTCAGTTTGTAATAGGTTTGCGTGTAAATCTCCTTTGGCATGATATAACAGAACCCTTTTCCGAGAATGGCCGGATCGACCCTGTCATGAGAATTTCCGAGCATCAGGTATTTCAGGGTATCTGAATAGCCTTCGAACTGCTGATCCTGGAGCCTGCTGATCCGGAAATAGTACATCTTATGATTGTAAGCGATATGAAAAATCAGGTTCACCGCTATCACCAGGATGATGAAGACCGACAATTTTATAAAGAAATGTCTGTTCCGGTTCATTGTCAGAATTGAAAATAAAAGAACTGGTTACTTGCAAAAATCCCGAAAACAAGCAGGAAAAACAGCATGAATAGATAAGCCGAATACCTTACCGCGACCGGTTTTCCCATGAACTTTAAAGCAAAAGACTTTTCTTTTACAAGGTACTCGAACAAAAGCATGAAGATGATCAGTCCGAAGCTCAACAGAAGATCACTGTTCTTCAGCAGCGGCAACAGGATTGCTTTGTCGGTATGACTGAAATCAAACAGGTTCCGTATCATCAGGAAAGAATCACCCACCGGGTGCGATCCGAAGAAAAACCCCGTGGAACAGACCAGGAGAAAAGTAGCAATGATGTTCAGCCCCGTGAGCAGTTTCGGAACCCGGGTCAGCCCGGTGATGCGGTTGAAGTTTGACATGATCGGCTTGAACGTCCTTTCAAGAATGATATAGGTGCCGTGGAGGAGGCCGAAGATGATGAAATTCCAGTAAGGGCCGTGCCAGAAACCGATCAGTACAAATACGATGACCAGGTTGAGGTTCATTCTCCAGTTCACGATCCTGCCGCGATACTTGAACGGCAGTGAAAAATATACATAGTCGCGCAGCCAGGAAGTTAGGGTCATGTGCCACCGGTTCCAGAATTCGGCAATCGACTGGGCACTGAACGGCCGGTTGAAATTCGGGCTGAGCCTGAACCCAAGGAGCCTGGCCGATCCGATCGCAATGTCGGTATAGCCTGAAAAATCAGCATACACCTGCATCATCTTCAGCATGATCGCCAGTGCGACCTCGATGCCGTGAAAATACCCGATGTTGGCAAAAACAGGCTGTACAAATATGGAAAGCCGGTCGGCAATAACGATCTTCTTGAACATGCCCCAGAGGATGAGCCGGAGGCCACTCGTGAAAAGCGTGGGGTCAAAATCGTGTTTGATATGGAACTGGGGAAGCAGCCTTCTTCCGCGTTCGATCGGGCCGGCCAGTACGAGCGGGAAAAAGGAGACGAACAGGGCATAGACACCAAGGTTCTTTTCGGGTTTGAGAATGCCCCGGTAAACATCAATGGAATATCCGATGGTCTGGAACGTATAGAAGGAGATCCCGATGGGCAGAAGGATGCTGTAATAAGGGATGACGCTGCTTCTTCCTGCAATTCCCGCGACCTGGTTGATAAATTCAGTGAAAAAGCCGAGGTACTTGAAGAACACAAGCATCCCAAGGTTGATACAAATGGCCAGGACAAGGTATTTCCGGCGCTGTTTTTTCTTCGGAAACTTCCCCATCTGCATGGCAGCATACCAGGAAACAGCGGTTGCGCTCATCAGCACCAGGACAAACTCAACTTTCCAGAGGAGGTAGAAGAAATAGCTTGCCGCCAGCAGGAGGATCCAGCGAAAGCGATGGGGGAGGGCATAGTACAATAAAACTGTCAGGGGAAGGAAGAAGAGGTATCCGGCGGAATTGAAAAGCATATCCTGGCGACGAAATGATTCCTGACTGGTTAATTAACGCCCGCCTCGCGGTACCAGACTCCTTCCGGGGTCTCTTCCCGCTCAAGCTTATAGGGCGACTCTTTCAATAAAACTTCGATTTTCTGAGCAACTCCTGCCTCATAATCGGCAGGTTCAAAAAGAACCCTGGCTCTGGCGTCATTTCCAGCAATCAGCTTCACCGCTTTCCTGATTTTCCCGCCCCTCCGTTCAAAGCTCTCACGGGTGATCTCGTATTGCTGGTGATCCACTCCCTCCTGGCCGTTACTGAGCCGGTATCCGAGTACCAGGTTGAATTTGATGGCATTGACGTTCGACCGCAGGATGTGCGCATACTGTTTGTTCCAGTTGAGCAGGTAGAAGGTGGTTTCGATGCCGGCAATGGATACAAGGTAAGGAACAAGTGTGCTGTAATAGTCTGTCCGGCCGAGGAAAATTCCGGATTCGGAAGTCCTGTTTTCCCAGTCGATATTTTTATCGTTGAGCAACCCGATCTTCTCTCCCTGGTAATGAATGAGCAGGAAATTATTCTGCAGGTTATCGACCGAACCGAACCACTTCTGCTGCTGTTCGGGGGTGATGATCTCCCGGTAATTCATGTTGAGCCTTACGGGGTCGGAGTTCCTCCACTGCCTGACCAGCTCGATATCCTCCTCCTTCAGCCGTTCCAGGATGATCCCGTATTTAAAGAATTTCATGGTTCAGGAGGTCTTTGATGGCAAAGGGAGGTTTCTGGTTCTGCACCTGGTAAATGCGGCTCAGGTATTCGCCGATGACGCCCAGCGAAAGCAAAATGATGCTGGTGGAGAAAAGGACAGCCACGATCAGGGCGGTGAACCCGAGGGGAACATCGTGGAAGATCCTCCTGTAGATAAACCATAACCCGATGATGAAGCTGAACATCGCCGTGATGAACCCGCCGTATACCATCGCCCGCAGGGGGATGGAGGTATAATAGATCACCAGGTTGGAAGCCATTGTAAAGAGCGTCCCGGAGGTGTAGGTCGATTTCTGGTAAGGCCGTTTCACATGCTCCACTTGTACGAAGGCGATGTGCGTCGTGTACCAGTTGAAAAGTTCGTCAATGTAAATGAAATTGATCTGGTGATTCAGGAGTTTTTTCCCGATAGACGATTTCATTAACCTGAAGGAAGAACCGTAACCCTTAGTGTTGGAAAACTTGTGCGACCATCCTTTCAGCGCGCCGCTGCCAAGGTTTCTCACCATGGAATGTTGCTTGCTGGTGTAAATGCCGTAAACAAGGTCGGCATCCGATTCCTTCATTGTTTCTGTGAGTTTGGCGATCTCCTCGGGAGGATTCTGAAGGTCATCATCGATGGTGATGATGTACGACCCGGCGGCATGTGCTATCCCGCAGATGGTTGCATTGTGCTGTCCGAAATTCCGGGCCAGCCTTATGGCAGTGACAGTTTCAGGATTTGTTTTTTGGATGGACCCCAGCACCTTCCAGCTGGTATCGGAGCTGTCGTCATCAACAAAGATGACTTCAAAGGTTTTTTCAAGCTTGTTCATCGTCTGCCCGATCCGGCGGTAAAGCTCTTCGAGCGATTCACAGCTGTTATAAACCGGCACCACGATCGAATAATCATATTTCCGTTCGCTCATAGGTCAGCCTCCTCCTAAGATCAGGTTTGTAGCGCTAATCCACTTTGATGCATCCGAAAGGTAGAAAACAATGGTATTTGCAACATCCGCCGGATCGCCAAGGCCCAGCAACTGCCTTTCCTCGATTTTATCCACGGCCTCCTGCGAATAATTTTCTGCCGTATCGTCCAGCATGGGGGTTCTGACAAAAGCAGGAGAAATGCAGTTGACCCGTGTCCCGCGCGGGGCAAGTTCGACGGCCAGCACGCGGGCGTAGCCTTCAAGCGCTGCCTTGGCGCTGATGTACATGGCCCCGCCCACAAAAGGGTAACGGGTGGAGATCGAAGAAATGAATACGATGGAGCTGTTCCCTTTGGCCAGTTTTTTCTTCCCGAGGATTCCTGCCGTCAGCAGTACGGAGGCATCAAAGCTGATGGAAAATGTTTTGACAATGGTCTCTTTTGTTATGAACCTTGCGGGAGCCAGATCGGAAATGCCGGTGCTGTGAACCAGTCCGTCCAAAATAGGTATCTCATTAACAAGCTTGTCAATATCCGCCTGAATGGTAAGATCGGCAATGAATTTCATGTGCCCTTCTCCCTGAAGCGCACTGAAGGTCTCGTCCAGGCGTTTTGCGTCCCGTCCTGTGATGATCAGCCTGGCGCCAAGCTCACTGGCTGTGATCGCAGTCTGTTTCCCCAGCCCCGAAGAAGCGCCGGTGACCAGGACTGTTTTTCCTTTCAGGTCAAATGGGTTCATATCTTTTCGGGTTTTTTCGGAGTGGCTTCCTGTTCGGTGAGTTCGGGAACAACAATGCCATCGGTATGGATCAGAACCGTACCCCACGAGAGGCCGATCCCGAAGGCAGAGAGCAGCAGCTCTAGCGGCTGGGTCCTGAGCGCGTCACCCATCTGTGTCACCATGGTGAGCGGAATGGATGAACAGCTGGTATTGCCAAAATCTTTAAGTGAATAAGGCACCTTTTCCGGTGCGACTCTCAGCATCTTCCGTAGGGTTTCATTGATCAGGCGGTTGGCCTGGTGAAAGAGGAGAAAATTGAACTCATCCAGGTTCCGGTTGAAATGGTTCAGGGTTGTCTTGATGTTCGGAACCACCTCCCGCAGTGAAAAATTGAATACCTCTATTCCGTCGAGGGCCACCTGCAACCGGTTCCGGTAGATGCCCTGTCCGTATTTCTTAACATCGAATGACTTTTTGCTCGTGAGGTTGCGCACGCCCCCGTCGTAAATGATGATGGCTTCATACCCGCTTCCGTCCGTCTGTAGGTTAAACTGCATCGGAGGGAAACCGGGTTTTAGTTCAAGAGCCGTTGCCGTTCCCGCATCGCCGAACAGCGGATAGGTGCTTTTATCACGGTATGCGGAAGTAATGGTTGAAATATCCCCGACCAGCAGCAACGCTTTCTGAACGCCGGTCGTTTTCATCAGGCTGCCGATCACCGAAAGACCGTAAACATATCCTGAGCAACCCAGGTTGATATCGAGTGTGATGCAGGTTTTGGGAAGTTTCAGCCGGTCCTGGAGAAGGGCCGATGTGGAAGGAATGATGTAATCCCGCGACTGTGAAACGAAAACCAGCAGGTTGATCTCGTTGCGCCCCCAACCCAGTTTTTCCATCAATTGTTCAGCCGCCTGCATGCAAAGATCGGAAGTGGTCTGACCCTGTTCCGCAATGCGACGCGTCTCAACACCGATGGTCCTGATCAGCAGTTCCCGCTCCTTTTTCGAGATCCAGGTATAATCCTGGTTGGAAGCTCTCTTCATGGGAACGCAGGATGAGAGGCCGGCAATACGGACATCGGGTATCTCGAAGATGGCCATTTAAAGTTCTGTTTGTGAGCAGTTGAAGTGTTTAAGTACAAAAGTACTTTTTTTTTCATTCAAGGTTCCATTTTTCTAATTTTGCAGGACGGAGGACAAATGCGCCTCCGCATGTTGTAAATACTGATGAATGGCAGCACAAACACTCGAAGAATTTCTGGTTGCATGGACTTCGATCCATCTGAATAAAGGTTTGCCGGTAAAACCGACCGAAACCTTATCCATGTATGGAATCACTTCTATTAAAGCATTACTGCTGGCCGAAGACACGCAAAACCTCTTCGGCTTCGAATGGCCCCCATACCTTTTTTTCCAGGACCTTACGATTGCAGAACTGGCCGAGGAAGGAAATAAGATGATGGAAGAGATTTGACAATTCTTTGCAAACGACACGCCGATCAACTCATACAAACCTGAATCCTGAAACTAACGAAGATTAAAGATGGCTGAAATTACTTCATACTACCAGCCGGAACTGACCCTTCCGGATCTTCTCAAACGCGCCGCGGACCGGAATCCTGATCTCTGCACCGGCTATTACGACAAGAACAATATCCTGACCTTCCAGACCTACAAGGAACTTCTTTCGGAAGCGAAAAAGATTGCAGGTGGACTTTCCGCCATTGGGCTGAATAAAGGCGACAAGATCATCATTGCCACAAAGTCCAACCGGGAAACGATTGAGATCCTATGGGGAGCCTTCTTCCTCGGTGTGGTCCCGACCATCCTGCAGCCTCCCGCCGCTTTTTCAGAAGATAACCCTGCCTTTATGAAGCTGCTGAACGTGTCGAAGGTTCTGGACTCGCCGGTTATCATGATGAGCCCGGATGTAACGGAGACCGGAACGGTGCTGGATAATACCATACGGCACCGGGAAGACCTTGACATGACCAGAAAGTATCCCGATCCCGGGTTGAAACCGGAGGACCTTGCCTTCATCCAGTTTTCGTCGGGCAGCACCGGCGATCCAAAGGGCGTGATGCTGACCCATTTCAACCTGATGATCAACCTGGATGCCATGCTCTACGGATTCGATACCCGCGAAGGAGACCGCTTCGGCAACTGGATGCCGCTGTTCCACGACATGGGACTGATTGGCTATCACCTGAATCCGATTTACGGCCTGGTATCACAGTACCAGCTCGACACGCTCGACTTTGTCATGAATCCGGCGCTCTGGCTGAACATGATGAGCAGGGAAAAGGTAACCTCAGCAGGAACTACAAACTTCGGGCTGGCCCTGGTCCTGAAATACCTGAAGAGGGGCAGGCAGAACGAGCCCTGGGATTTTACCCACATGAAAGCATTGCTCAACGGTGCAGAACCCATCTCAGTAAGGACCATGCAGGAATTCATCGAAGCGCTGATCCCGTCGAAGCTGAAACCTGAGGCCCTGATGCCGGTTTATGGCATGGCTGAAGCTACGCTGGCCATCGCTTTCGCATCCCTTAAAGAACATTACGTAGCAACGGCCTTCAATTCCTCCCTCCTCGACAGGAAACGCAGGGCGGTGCCTGTTGATCCGTCGGACCCCACCGCACGCATGCTCTCGGAAGTCGGTTGGCCGCTGAATGACTTCGAACTAAGGATCACGGATGACCATGACAACGAGGTGCCGGAAGGGAATTCAGGCCACATCCAGATCAAAGGGCCCAGCGTGACCAAAGGATACTATAAAAATTCCGAAGCCACAGCCTCGACTTTCTGCGGGGAATGGCTGAGGACGGGTGACATGGGCTTTTTCTTCGACGGCAGGCTATACATCAGCGGCCGCTTCAAGGACATCATTTTCAGGAACGGCATCCACTATTTCGCCAATGACCTGGAGGACCTGGCCTGTACGATTGAAGAGATCAGTATCGGGAAAGTCATTTTCGGCGGGACCACCGACCGGGAGACCGGCGAAGAAAAAGTGATTGCATTCATCGCCGGGCTGAATGAGGAGAAGGCCCGGGAGGTTTTCAAAAAGCTGCGGATAAAACTCCGGACTACACTGGGACTTTATGCTGATGTGCTTGTGCTGGTCAAATCGAACGAGATCCCAAAAACGTCAAGCGGGAAGCTGCAGCGGTACAAGCTTATGCAGCGTTACCTCGACGGTGAATTTGACGACAAGGTCATTATGCCGGAAAAAGGAGATTACCCATAAGGATGCTTGATATTTTTGACTCTGTCCCCTTCTCCTTCAGGAGAAGGGGTGCAGGGGATGAGGTGATTGGATACGTCGTGATTACTGTACCCGTTTTTCAATGATCCGATAAAGGTCGGCAACGGTTTTGGAGGTGGCAATATCTTCCGCATTGATGACCACATCATACTGCGTTTTAACCATGGCGATCAGGATGAGGGCATTGATGGAACTCCATTCAAAAACTTCCCTGAAAATACTCTCCGGCTTCAGGGTTCCCGGCTTGATATCTTCATATTCTTCTTCGAGATGGGCGATGAATTCCTGGATGTTCATGGTCATTGGTATTATGGAACAAAGGTAGGAATTTTCCCTGTACCCATGACTTTTTGAGAACAAATTCGTTCCTTTGCAGCACGATTCAATCTGTTGACAAAACCATGCCTGAGACAAGCATTTATTATCATCCCGAACTCACCTTGCCAGACCTTCTTTACAGGGCAGTTAGCGTGCATCCGGATCTGTTTATCGGGTATTGCGATAAAAATGGCGGGATACAGATCCAGAATTACACCGATCTGCTCGCTAGAGCCGAAATGATTGCCGGCGGTCTTTATAACCTGGGGTTAAGGCAGGGCGATAAAATGATCATTGCCACCCAGGGCAACAGGGAAACAGTTGAGCTTCTCTGGGGCGGCTTTTTACTGGGCGTGGTTCCCACCATCCTTCAGCCTCCGGTAACCTTTTCAGGATACAATCCCTCGGTCGTGAAATTAATGAACGTTTATCACCAGCTGGGGAAGCCGTTTATTTTTATGAGCCCCGAAATGAAGGATACCGGCGGGTTGCCTGAAGGGACCATAAAGCATACCGAAGATCTGGACGGGAGCGGCGGATACCCGAAACCCGCTTTATCAGCCGAAGATCTTGCCTTCATTCAGTTTTCATCCGGCAGCACCGGTGATCCCAAAGGCATCATGCTTTCGCACCGGAACCTGATAACGAACATGGATTCGATCCGTATCGGACTCGATATTCATTACCCGGATCACCTCGGCAACTGGATGCCCCTGTTCCACGACATGGGACTGATCGGGTATCATATCACGGGCATTTACTGCATGGTGTTCCAGTACCAGGTCGAAACCATCGATTTCATCATGAACCCCGGCCTGTGGCTGAACCTGATGAGCCGGCAGAAAGTCACGATCTCCGGATGTCCCAACTTCGGACTGGCGCTGGTCGTGCGGCACCTGAACCGTAAAAAGCCGGATCCTGAATGGGATTTTTCCAGTCTTAAGGCATTGCTCAACGGTGCAGAGCCCATTTCGGTCAGGATCATGCATGAATTTGTGAATGCCCTCAGCCCATATGGTTTCCGGCCTGAAGCGATGATGCCGGTATACGGCATGGCCGAGGCCACGCTGGCCATCTCATTCGCGCCGTTGCTGAAACCTTCGGTGATCTCTGCATTTGACGCCTTGCTGCTGGACCGCGAAAACCGCACAACTCCCGCGGATCCTTCGGATCCTTCCGCAAGGGTGCTCTCGGAAGTCGGGCTTGTTCTGAACGATATCGGGATCAGGATCACTGATGAAAATGACAAGCCACTGGAAGAAGGCATTGCCGGCCATATCCAGGTGAAAGGCCCGAACGTGACCTCGGGATATTACAATAATCCTTCTGCCACGGCTGCAGCATTCTGCGGTGAATGGCTCCGGACAGGAGATATAGGATTCTTCTTTGAAGGACGGCTTTACATCAGCGGGCGGTACAAGGATATTATTTTCAAGAATGGTCGGAACTATTTTGCCAACGACCTCGAAACCATGTCCTGCAGCATCGATGAGATAAAGTTCGGGAAAGTATGTTTCGGCGGAACGACCGGAAAAGAGGCCGCACAAGATAAAGTTATTGCATTCGTGGCGGGAATTTCTGACGAAAAAGCGCCTGAAATATTCAGTAAGCTCAGGGGCCTTCTCCGAAGCAATCTCGGGATTACAGTCGATGAAATGGTGCTGATCAGATCCAACGAGATCCCCAAAACCTCCAGCGGCAAGCTGCAACGCTTCAAGCTGATGCAGCGCTACATCAGCGGGGAATTCGATGATAAAAAGATCACGGATGAATCATAATTTTTCCCTTTGTGTGACTTCGTGCGTACTTTGAGCCCTTTGTGGTTAAATTACTTAAAGATTAACCACAAAGGTCACAAAGGGTTTCACAAAGGCGAATAAGTACTTTTTTGTCAACCCAAAGCCGAAGGCAAGGGGTGAGTTCATCAAATATTCCCAGGCGACTTTTTACCAAAGATTTTTAAATAGGTCTTCAGCAGGATCGTGGCTTTGAAGAAAAACCACTGGCTCGCCTTTGCCGGGAGGTATGTCCCGATGATCATCATCGACAGCAGGATATAATTATAAGCCAGCATCGGAGAGGCTTTCAGGAAAAGAACAAAGCTGAACCTTTTGTCTCTTTTATAGTTTAACCGGTCAGCATATTTCCCCGCGATCTGGTCGGCCATCCTGACCTGCTGCTCAGTGAGCTTGTCCTGCCAGGTATTCATGCGCCCGGTATTGACCGGTTTCAGGAGGTTCTCATGAAATTTATCCCAAACTGTGTTGCTGAAGATTTCCGTCACCTCATCCTTCTTTTTATAGAAATCGAATACCGACGGATCGTAGGAAATTCCGAGAAATTCGCACAGCGACCGGTAGGTCTTCTCCTGCTCCGTCACCAGGTCTTCATAACGGAGAATGTAATACCGGTCAGGAAAACGGCGCTTGCACCGGAGGAACATCCGGGTAAAATAGCGCCACCGGCCAACCTGCAAAGGCAAAGAAGGAGCTTCCACGGCTACATCTTTCTCGACAAGTTTTTGAATAGAAATAAAATTATCCCTGTAATCCCGGATGATGCAAATGAATTTGGCTTCGGGGAAGATCTTCCGGAGCCGGCGTGAATAAATCGAATAGATCGGATTCTTGTCGCCGATCAGATGCGTCTGCTCCTTATGATATACGGAAAAGGCATAATAGTTAATGCTTTTCAGGAAAAGCTGGATCGAAGCTTTGTCTTTGTATTTCAGCAATTCACCAACGATGAATTCCTTGTCGAGCTTCAGGTTTTCAACCCTCCGCAGACTGAATTTCGAATATTCAAAAACATGATCGACGAACGACCGGATGGTGGCTTCATCCCATTTTTTAACCTTCTTGAAGCGCTGGTATAAAAAGAGCATGACCGGAAACTCAGGAGCGATCCTGACGTTCGGGTGGGCGTTGAACAGCGTGGTCAGCAAAGTAGTTCCCGACCGGGGCCTTCCGAAGATGAAAAAAATTGGGATCTTGCTCAGATCGTCTGTTTCCATAATTGAATTTCTTTCAATCATTGAACCTCAATATTGGCAAAAGTACAATTATTAGGTGTGAAAATAGTAAAAGCAAGAGCAGGATCAATACCCGGTTAATTCAAATTGATTTGCAGTTACATATTTATTCCGATGGCTTATTCGTAAGAGTATAAAACCGGAACTTTTTTGTATTAGCTTTTTACTTAAACCGGATTAAGGAGGGATAATACTGAAATGTCGTTATTGGTAGCAGCTATACATGAACTTTCTGAAAACAGAGGGAAAATGAATTACCCCGTGCTTTAGCGCGGGGTCAAGACGGTTAAAACACGGGCTTAAGCCCAAAAATTTGACGGTGTTATGGGATATGTGAAAATCTGGGTGCATCTTGTCTGGACCACAAAGAACAGGTAAAATAACCATTACACATACGGTTTGTAATCTCTGTTATGCCTACTTTTGCAATTGCAGAAACAAATAAATTTCTAAAGGTCGACATGGTAAAGGGCCATCCCGTAAAACTTCTCCTGATTCATCCTGCGAATAAGACGCGGACCGGTTTTCTGAACGACCACAGCACCCGTTTTATGCCGCTGGGACTGGGCATTGTCGCCGCCCTTACGCCGCCGCATTGGGAAGTTGAATTGCTTGATGAAAGCTTTGAAGACTTCACCTTACGTCCAGCCGATCTGGTGGCATTTACGAGTTTTACTTCCAATGCCCCGCGTGCCTATGAAATTGCGGCCCGGTACCGGGAAGCAGGCATTCACACAGTGATGGGAGGGATCCATGCCTCGATGTTCACTGAAGAAGCGCTGAAGTACATGGATACTGTTGTTACCGGCGAGGCGGAAGGCGCCTGGCCTGAAGTGATCGCTGATTTTGAAGCCGGCAGGATAAAGCGCCTGTATGAAGGAGGGATCAATGACGTTGATAAAATCCCCCATGTCAGAAGGGAGATCTACAAATATCCATATGCTTATGACCTTGTGCAGACGTCGCGCGGATGTCCGTGGGGTTGTGAATTCTGTTCGGTTACGCACATGTGCGGAAAGATCTACCGTGAACGCGATGTGGAGGATGTCCTGGATGAGCTTGAAGAAACAACCCGCCCGATGGTCTTTTTCGTGGATGATAACCTGGTGAATTACAAAAAAGGATCCGACGAGCGCGCCATCCGGCTCTTTAAAGGGATGGTGGAACGAGGAATGAAAAAGCACTGGCTTTCGCAGGCAGCATTGAATTTTGCGGACAATGAAGAGGTGCTTTACTGGGCCAGGAAGAGCGGCTGTACCATCATCCTGATGGGCATTGAAGCTGAAAATCCGGAGGCGCTCAAGGATGTGAAAAAGAACCTTAACCTGAAACGCGGCACCGGCTCTTATGAAACGGTAATTAAAAAAATGCACAGGCATGGCATCGGCATCCTGGCCACGCTTATTTTTGGCATGGACAGTGACCGGAAAGAGGATTTCATGGCCCGTGGCGAATTCATCAATAAAAGCACGCTCGATGCCTACCAGTGTACGATCCTTACCCCGCTGCCAGGTACAACCCTCTTCGACAGGCTGAAAGAGCAGAACAGGATTGTCCTGAACAATTATCCTGACGACTGGAAGCATTATCATTTCATAAAAGCCACGCATGTCACGCCGAATATGAGCCAGGATGAAATCGAATCCACTATGCACGAAGTCTGGCTGAATCTCTACAACAAGGAAACCATGCGCCGGAAAATGTTCCGGACACTCTGGAATACGAAGAGTTTCATGACGGCCTATTGGGCGTATGCCAGCAATCATAACTACGGACGGATATGCCTGGAAGGTGTTCCGGAAAGCAACGTTGCCGGTTCCGGCTGGAAGAATTTTAAACACAGACTTTATCTTAAGTTCACCGATAAGGTGATTTGGCTGATCTATCAGCTTGTCTGGACAAGGATGATCAGGAAAATTTCAGCAAACAGATAAACCCGTTGAGCGAAGCTGTAGAAAATAAGAAGATGAAATTGCTCCTTGTAAACCCGGCAAATAAAAACCGTAAAGGATTTGTCATAGATCCAAGTACCTGTTACATGCCGATCGGGCTGGGAATCGTTGCAGCGCTGACCCCTTCAAACTGGGATGTGGAACTTCTCGATGAAAGCTTCGAGGAATTCACGCTCCGCTCCGCCGATGTGGTTGCATTTACGGGTTTTACCGCCAATGCTGCACGGGCCTATGAAATCGCAACCATTTGCAGGGAAGCGGGCATGCATACGGTCATGGGTGGCATTCATGCGTCGATGTATACCGGCGAGGTCATGGAGTATATGGATACCGTTGTTACCGGTGAAGCCGAAGGCGCCTGGCCTGCTTTTATTACCGATTTTGAAGCGGGAGAAACAAAGCGCCTGTATGACGGCGGAATCGTGGATATTAAAAATGTGCCCCGCGTCAGGCGCGACATTTATAAGCATCCTTACAATTATGACCTTGTACAAACCTCGCGCGGATGCCCCTGGGGCTGCGAATTCTGTTCCGTTACCCACATGTGCGGGAAGACATACAGGGAACGCGATGTGGAGGATGTTCTGAACGAACTGGAGGAAACGACCCGCCCCATCGTCTTTTTTGTGGACGACAATCTTGTAAACCATAAAAAAGGCGCCGACGAACGTGCGATCCGGCTCTTCAAAGGCATGGTTGAAAGAGGGATGAAGAAATTCTGGTTCACCCAGGTGGCATTGAACTTTGCAGATAATGACGAGGTGCTTTACTGGGCACGGAAAAGCGGTTGCATGGGAGTGCTGATGGGGATTGAAGCAGAATCACCGGCGGCGCTTAAAGATGTCAGGAAGAACCTGAACCTGAAGCGGGGCGTGGATTCGTACAAAGAGACCTTCAGGAAGATCCACAAACACGGAATGGGAGTCCTCGCATCCGTCATGTTCGGAATGGAGAGCGACAGGAAAGAAGACCTTTTTGCAAGAGGGAACTTCATCCGGGAAAGTTCAATGGATACCTACCAGACCTCGATCGTGACACCTTTTCCCGGTACCATCCTGTTCGACAGGATGAAAAGTCTGGACAGGATTGTCAGAAAAAATTATCCCCACGACTGGCAACTGTATGACGGTACGCGGTCAGTCATGAACACGGCCTCAATAAAGCCGGAGGAAATGGAAAATGCCGTGTATGAGATCTGGCTCAATATTTATGACAAGGCTGCCATGCGCAGGAAAATGTTCCGAACCCTCTGGAATACAAAAAGTTTTTTAACGGCTTACTGGGCCTATGCCGCAAACCATAACTATGCACGCATAAATCTTGAAGGGGTTCCCCGGCCCTCCGTCTCCGGTTCCGCCTGGAGAGTATTCAGGAACAAGTTCTACCTTAAATTTACGGATATGGTTCTCTGGATAATATACCAGCTTGTCTGGACAAGGATGATCCGAAAACTTGCACCGAAATAAAGATCAATCCCCGGGGATCAGCCCTGCCTCACCCTTCCGGTGTAACGTTTTACAAAACTCTTGATAAAATAAAAATCGCTTTTCCGGAAACGGAAGATCTCCGTTACCGGCATCTTCACCCTCCTCGAATAGGCGATCAGGAAGATAATGCAGCCAACCCCGTAGCTGACATTTGTTGCCCAGACTGCGCCCATTCCGCCATGGCGCGGGATCCAGAGTATGTTCAGCAGAACATTCAGGATCAATGGGAACAGGAAACAAAAAATGGCCACCTGCGGTTTTCCCATACCGGCCAGGCGGCTGTTGAGGATCCTGAAGATCACCATGAACATGATCCCGGGCAATATTCCCTGCATCATCGGTACGCTGCCTTTAAAGCCGGCTCCGAAGATCAGGGGCATGAGCGGCGGGGCCAGAAGGATCATCACCAGGCATCCAAACAGCCCGAACAACAGGGAAACCCGGAGAATGGATGCCACAGTTTTATGAACGGCTTTTTCGTCCTCAGCATGGGCGCTTCGTGTAAGGACGATGGTTTCGATGGCGCTCGGGATGTGCCACATCTGCTCCGCGATCTGCACGGCCAGCGAATAAAGCCCGACCTGCTCCAGGGTGGAATATTTTTTCAGGAGGAGGATATCCACACGGTAATTCAGCTGCATGACGAAAATGGAAAGGGCAAATACAACGCCCAGCCTCACCATGCTTTTCATGATCCCTTCATGGTATTTCCAGGTGATATGGTAAGATTTCCGGATGATGTAGAAGACGAAAAAGAACATGCAGAAATTCCCAATGAACAATGCCAGGAATGCCCCACGGACAGATAATTTCAGGATCCAGACAAAAAGGATCACAAAGACAAGGTTGAGAACCGTAGGACCTGCATTCAGGATATTAGCCCTCAGGATTTCCTGTTTCCCGAGAAAGACTCCTCCTGCAAACACATTGCAGAGAACAAACGGAACGGTCAGCAGGATCAGTGTCAGCAAAACCGGATCAGCATTCCCGGACTCTGAAAAAAGGAAAACAGCTCCGCTGATCAGGACGCTCAGGACACTGGTGATCAGCAGTAAAATAAAGACCGCAGAAACAATGTTGTCTTCCTCCATTTTTTTTGCCCCGAGATGGTACATGGTGGCCCGCCGGATCCCGAGCTGGGTAAACCCGATCACGATGAGCGGCACAACAATGATGGAAGAATAAAGACCATATCCCGCTGCTCCAAGGATCCGCGAAAGGATGATCCCGATCAGCAGGCTGCTGGCCGTCACGGCCAGGTTGCTGCCAAATACGCTCATGATATCCCTGAAGTAACTTCTCTGGGCCAAGGAAGATGCAATAAAGAAAAAATACTAAATTCGTACAAAAATAGGAATTGTTATGAAGCAAAGCCATGTGTATATTTTTCTTTCAATTCTTTAACCCTGATAATGCTTTTCACGATGCAGATCCCTTTCAATAAACCCTATTTCCCCCGCACCAGCATGATGGCATTTTACCGCGCGGCTAAAGCAGGGAGCATGGCCGGAAACGGGCCCTACACACGAAAATGCCAGCGGTTTTTTGAAGAACGGTACGGCTTCAGGAAGACCCTGATGACAACATCCTGCACGGATGCGCTCGAGATGGCCGGACTGCTGACCAATATTGAACCGGGTGATGAGGTGATCCTCCCGTCGTTCACCTTTGTCTCGACGGCGAATGCCTTTCTGCTGAGGGG
The DNA here is from genome assembly GCA_026391805.1 of Bacteroidota bacterium. Lineage (GTDB taxonomy): Bacteria > Bacteroidota > Bacteroidia > Bacteroidales > FEN-979 > FEN-979. Next base: position 54,193 of record JAPLDJ010000024.1, read on the forward strand.
TGCAAAGCTGGTTTTCGCCGATACACTTCCCGACATTCCCAACATCAATCCAAAACAAATTGAAGCCCTGGTAACCTCCCGCACAAAAGCCATCGTAGTGGTTCATTACTGCGGGATCGCCTGTGAAATGGATCGCATCATGGAGATTGCCCGAAAGAACAACCTTGTCGTTATTGAAGATGCCGCACATGCACTCGATTCATTTTACAACGGTAAGCCGCTGGGCTCAATCGGCCATTATGGTACGTTCTCTTTTCATGAGACAAAGAATATTTTCTGCGGGGAAGGAGGGTTGCTGGCGGTCAATGATGCAGCATCCGAAAAGCGTGCGGAGATCGTATGGGAGAAAGGCACCAACCGTGCCGCCTTTTACCGCGGCGAGGTGGATAAATACGGATGGGTGGATAAAGGTTCTTCCTTCCTGCCTTCCGATGTACTGGCTTCTTTTCTGTATCTTCAGCTGAAGATGCTGGAGAAGATCCAGGGGAAACGGATTGCGCACTGGAACCGTTATAATTCCCTGCTGAAACCGGTGGAAGAAAAAGGATTGCTGAAATTGCCGGTTATCCCATCCTTTGCGACCGTGAACGGAAACATGTTTTATTTTACCCTGCCGTCGCGGGAAGAACGGGAGAAAATGCTCATCTTCCTGCGCTCGCACGGGATCATGGCGGTGTTTCATTACCTGCCACTGCATTCCAGTACCTTCTTTTTGGATAAGCACGACGGACGGGAACTTCCGTTCACCGACCGCTTTTCAGACTGCATCGTCAGGCTGCCGTTCTATTATGGATTGAAGAACAGGGAGATTGATTACATTGTTGAAATGGTTGGCCGTTTCTTTAATCAGTGATGTTTTTTGCTTTCTGATGCTGGATGCTGGATGCTGGATGGCGCGCGTCTCTGACGCGTGCCAACTACTGCAATGGCCAATGCACCTCATCCCCCGGCCATCACCATGTCATTGCGAGCAAAGCGAAGCAATCCCCTGCACTTATAACCCACCTTGTCATTGCGAGGAGCATAGCGACGAAGCAACCTCATGGATGGCGCGCGTCTCTGACCTCAGACCTCACTTCTTAAGTTCCGGCAACCTTCCCGGCAATGGAGGAGCATTCAGCATCTCCAATTGCTTTTCAAGTTCCGGCAGATCCATTTCCCCGATCTTCTTGATGGCATCATACACCGGCGGGAATTCATCCTCCAGTATCTGAAAAGCATCCAGTTGCAACTGTGTTGGCTGGGATGTGGATGTCCATGTCGTGTAAGCGATTTTTTCAAGCCTCGAATTCAACGGAACCGGTGCCGGAGGATTTTCTTCATTGCTCGGTCTTTTGCTTCTCCGGTTGATTTTGACATTGAGGATCTCGTCGAGGCTGGCCTGGATGGCGAGGGCTTTTTTGGTCAGCCCGGCCGAGGCGCCGGGTGTGCTGTTGAGCGACTGCAGAATGTCGGAAACCCGCTTGTAAAGAGTTCCGGCATAATCCTCTGTCCCCTGCATGACGCGGGTCAGGTTTGCAATTCTTTTGTGAAACGCAACCATTTCCGCCCGGTTGGTTGCAGGCAGGGAAGTATTATTGAGCACCACGGCATTGAATTCAACAGGATCTGCAAGCGGCTTGGTTTCGCCGGCGGCCGTCAGGGCAAGGCTGACCTTGTATTTCCCTGGCATGGCCAAAATCCCGCTGCCGTTGTCCTTCAGCGGATCATATTTCTCGCCCGATTCCTGCATCCGTGTGGATTGGTAACGCAAATCCCAGTTTGTGCGGCTGATCCCTTTCGACGGGCTCTTCCGGATCGTGCGGACGACATTTCCACCCTCATCGGTCACCGTAAAGATCAGATAGGGGGCAATCTCATTCTGTTCGGCGCGCAGATCGGCGTCAGAAGGCTGGGGGATGCGCTCTCCCTTTTTAAAGAGCTCTTTTTCCTTTTCCTGGCGTTTCTCTTTCAGCGTCTTTGGAACATCCTTGATATAATAAGTAAAGATGGCGCCGAAATCAGGATTCTTTGCAACATAAACCGTTGAACCCTGCCCGTACTTTCCATCCGAAGGAATATACATCAGCGCATCCTTCACCGGGAAGATGAAAGCTTCCTTGTCGAGGGTCTCTTTATTGATTTTACGAAGGGGTGAATAATCATCGAGGATGTAAAAACCACGGCCGAAGGTGGCCAGTACAAGATCGGTCTCTCTTTTCTGGATGGTCATATCCCTGACAGCAATGGTCGGAATTCCCGCTTTCAGCTGGATCCATTTCTTTCCGCCATCGACCGTGAAGAAGCATCCGAATTCGGTCCCGGCGAAAAGCAGATCCGGGTTCAGGAAATCCTGCTGGATGTTGTGAACCGTGCCGTTGGCCGGGAGATCACCTGATATCGATATCCAGGTAGAGCCTTTATCGGTGCTCTTTAAGATGTAAGGCTTGAAATCATCGCGGAGAATGTTGTCAAATGAAGCAAAGACAATATTCTCGTCAAACCGTGACGGGAATATGCAGCTCACATAAGTGTTTTCGGGAATACCGGGAAACTTGTCCATTTTTGTCCAGTTCTTTCCTGCATCTTCCGTCACCTGGATGAGGCCGTCATCCGTGCCTGCGTACAGCAGGTTTTCTTTCATGGGCGATTCGGCCAGCGAAATGATCGTACCGTAAAGCGAAGTCGAAATGTCTTTCTGAACGGCATCGATGCTCCAGTATTTTCCCATCACCGGCCAGGTGTTGCGGTCGATCTTTGCGGTAAGGTCATCGCTGATCACCTGCCAGGTATTCCCGCGGTCGTCGCTGCGGAAAACCTTGTTGGCCGAGCAGTAAAGGCGCGTATGCGAATGCGGGCTGATGAACAGCGGCGTGTTCCAGTTCCATTTGTAGCTGTCTTCGCCTTTCCTTGGCTCCGGCCTTATATCCAGCGCTTCCCCGCTTTTCCGGTCGTATCGTACCATTCCGCCATACTGGGATTCGGCATACACGATGTTCGGATCGAGCGGATCAATCTGCGACCAGAAGCCGTCGCCTCCGTTAGTGACAAACCAGTCATCGCTCAGCACGCCTTCCCCACGGACCGAACGGGAAGGTCCCCCGAGTGAATTGTTGTCCTGGGTTCCGCCATAAACATAATAAAACGGAAGGGTGTTATCCACCTGCACCCTGTAAAACTGGGTCACCGGGAGGTTTGATTTGTAGATGAATTCTTTTGCGCCGTCATAGGTCTCATAAACTCCGCCGTCGCCGCCGATCAGGAAATGATCCGGGTTGGCAGGATCGATCCACATGGCGTGATCGTCAACATGACGTTTGTTGTTACCTACCTGGCGCCAGGTCTTGCCGCCGTCTTCCGATACCTGTGCAACAGTTTCAACCGAATAAAGCTTGTCAGCATTTTTCGGATCACAGAAGATCCGGTTGTAATATTGACCCTGTGCAACATGGCCGCTCATCTTCTGCCACGAAGCGCCCCGGTCGGTGGTGCGGTACACCCCGCCTGCATCCTCTGCAGCTTCAATGATGGCATAGACTACATCCGGGTTCACCGGTGAGATGGCCATCCCGATCCCACCCATGTCGGCCGAAGGCAAACCCGAGGTCAGTTTATCCCAGGTCTCGCCTGCATTGGTCGATTTATAGATAGCCGTTTCCGGTCCTCCACCGATCTTGGTGAATACATGCCTCCGCCGCTGTTCGGCCGAAGCGTAAAGCACATCGGGGTTCCGGGGATCCATAATGATGTTCTTGACTCCTGTGTTTTCGCTGATCTCAAGCACCTTCTTCCATGTTTTTCCTCCGTCAACGGATTTGTAAAGTCCGCGGTCGCCGCCCGGTCCCCATACGGAGCCTTCAGCGCCAACATATACAACATCCGAATTCCGCGGATCGACCACAATGGTTCCTGTTTGACGCGAATCTTTCAGCCCCATGTTCTTCCAGCTTTTTCCTCCGTCGGTACTTTTATAAACACCGTCTCCGTAACCCAACGAGCGCTGTGAATTGCGTTCCCCGGTACCTGCCCAGATCACATTCGGGTTGTTCGGATCGATGGTGATGCAGCCGATGGAATAAGCCCCGTAATTGTCAAAGACCGGTTCGAAGGTGGTTCCGTTATTGACGGTCTTCCAGATGTGACCGGATGCAGCTGCAACAAACCACCGGTCCGTGTTTTTCGGATCAACGGCAAAATCGGCAATGCGCCCTGAAGTAAAGGCCGGACCGATACTCCTGAATTTCAGTCCGCCAACCAGGCCTGAATTCATCACGCTGTCTTTCTTCTCTTCTTTCTTTTCTTCTTTCTCTTTCTTTTTTTCCTTCTCTTTTTTCTCTGTTTTCGCTTTGGGCTCTTTCCCGGAATTGCCTTTCTGCTGTTGTGCAGCCAAAGGCAGTGAAAGCAGGAACACGGCTGCCAGCAGCACGATTCCTCCCGTCCATTTTTGTTTCATCGCTTAAGGTTTTATAAGGTTTATGATGTTCTCTTCTGAAGGTTTGATCAGTCCTTTTTCTGTAATGATGCCGGTGATATACTTTGCCGGAGTGACATCGAATGCCGGGTTCAGGGCTCCTGAACCTGGCGAGCAGACCCGTATCCGGTGCATCTGCCCGTTATCGTCCGGTCCTTCCTGGAACAGGACCTCATTCTCATCCCGCTCTTCGATGACGATCACACTGCCGTCCCTGCACTTTATATCAATGGTGGAAGTGGGAGCTGCAATGTAAAAGGGAATGTTGTATTCTTTGGCCATGATGGCTTTTTCCAGTGTCCCGATCTTGTTGGCGCTGTCGCCGTTCAAGGCGATCCGGTCGGCACCTGTTATGACAAGGTCAATCATTCCCTGCGACATAAGATGAGCACCTGCATTGTCGGGAATGATCCTGTGCGGGATGCCTGCCTTGTTCAGTTCCCAGGCCGTAAGCCGGGCTCCCTGGCTGCGCGGCCGTGTTTCATCCACATAAACAAAAACCGCTTTTCCCCGCTCGCTGGCCACGTAAACAGGAGAGAGGGCCGTACCATGATCCACGAATGCCAGCCATCCGGCATTGCAATGCGTCAGTATCTTTGCTCCGTGGGGAATCAGCACATTCCCGATCTCCCCGATCATCCGTGAATCCGCAGCATCCTTGTCGGCGATCCGCTGCGCCTCTTCAACTGCTTTTTCGCGTGAGACGAGCCCGGCCATAAAAACCCTTTCCGTCGCATAAAATAAATTGCGTGCAGTTGGCCGGGTAGCCTCGATCTCTTTGCGGGCGTTTTCCGCGAACGGTAACGGATTCTCATCAGGAGCCTGGAGAAAGGCCTGTGCCATGGCAAATCCGGCCATGGCCCCGATGGCGCCGGCGCCCCTCACGGCCATCGTCTGAATAGCAATACAACTTTCTATATAATTATGGGATTCCCGGATACGGAATTCAAACGGTAGCAGATTCTGTTCAATGAGAAAGACGGTAGATCCCTCCATCCAAACGGTCCGGTATGTTCTGCCATCAACCTCCATGGTTCCGGTTACAGCTTAAATCCCAGGCTCACAACCCACATGTTGTTGATCGCATTGAGATTATAGGGGTCTCCCATGAGGGTGCCGTCATCGGCTGTAAGCTGTGCCGTTTTGATCATCTGGTTCAGCCCTGCCTGGTAACGGATGTCAAGGGTGAGGAAAAGCACATCAAACCCGGTTCCCGCCTGTACATACCAGTTTACTTTGTTGATATCGGCATTCTCGATGGGTCCTAATGGGGAGTTCATGTCCTTGACCTTCGAATTCACGACGAACGATACCATCGGCCCGGCCATGATCCTCCAGTTGAATACCTTTTTTAAATTGATGATCCTAAACCCGATCAATGCAGGGATATCAAGCGTCCCGAGGGTGACTTTCTGTTTCCAGTTGTTGGCGGTATTTTCGACGTTGTTCTCAAACGTGCCGCCCTGGAAGGTATAATAGATCTCAGGCTGAAAATAAAGCTTACCCCCGATCCGGAAATAGGCGCCGAAATGAAGTCCTGAATTATAGGACGAAACAATGGTATCAATACTGGTTTTAAGTTTTGATGCATTATAGCCCAGTTTAAGGCCAAAGACGAATTGCCCGAACGTCACGCTGGCCGAGAAAAGGAACAGGAAAAACAGGAGGAAAATCTTTTTCATTGAAATGGCGGTTTTCTGTGGAGGAAATAATACACTTCAAATATACTATTATTATTAAGCAGGCAGGAAGAATTGGATGTTTAATTTTTTTGTCTGGTCGGGCGATATTCAACCCCTGCGGGTTGTGATGGCATTCATTTCATTATCCGTTGGTTTCACCAACGGTTATTCACATAAAACCCTTTCAGGGTTTATCGGGAGGCAAAGTTCGCAGGACTTGGATATGAATAACCCCCGGTGAAACCGGAGGTTTAAAGATCAGTCGATCATCTCAAAACCAGTGTACTTCACGAGTGCTGCCGGCATCTTTATCCCTGCAGCCGTCTGGTTATTCTCGAGGAGTGCCGCAACAATCCTGGGTAACGCTAGTGCACTGCCGTTAAGAGTGTGGGCCAGTTGCGTCTTGCCCGTATCATCCTTGAACCGAAGTTTCATCCGGTTGGACTGGAACGATTCAAAATTCGAAATGGAGCTGACCTCCAGCCACCGTTTCTGTGCTGCCGACCAGACTTCCATGTCATAGGTCATGGCCGAGGTAAAACTCATGTCGCCGCCGCACAGTTTGACAACCCTGAACGGCAGTTCCAGCATCCGCAGGAGACCGGAAACGTAGAGCCTCATCTCTTCGAGTACTTCATAGGATTTATCAGGATGGGCAAGCTGAACGACCTCCACCTTGTCGAACTGGTGCAGACGGTTCAAACCGCGCACATCTTTCCCGTAGGAGCCGGCTTCCCTTCGGAAACAGCTGGAATAGGCTACGTTCTTCACCGGGAAATCACTTTCCTTCAGGATCACATCGCGGTAAAGATTGGTAACGGGAACCTCTGCAGTCGGGATCAGGTAAAGGTCGTCCACCGGGGCGTAGTACATCTGTCCGTCCTTGTCGGGAAGTTGCCCGGTGCCGTAACCGGATGCGGCATTTACAAGGTATGGCGGCTGGATCTCCTCGTAACCCGCCTGAATGGCCTGGTCGAGGAAGAAATTGATCAGGGCCCGTTGCAGCCGTGCAACTTTTCCTTTGTATACCGGGAATCCGGCACCCGAGATCTTGTTGCCAAGGGCAAAATCGATCAGGTTGTATTTTGCAGCCAGGTCCCAGTGCGGAACCGCATCGTCGGCCAGAACCGGGAAGTCCCCTTCCTGTTGTACGATCTCATTGTCTTCCGGGGTTGTTCCGGGAGGTATTGAAGGGTGGGGAAGGTTCGGCACCTTGACCAGGACCTCCTCCAGCTCTTTCTTCGTCGCTTCGAAAGTGACGCTGAGTTCCTTTGCCAGTTCTTTTAATTCGGATGTTTTTTCTTTCAGGAGGTTGCCCTCCTCCGTCTTTCCGGCCTTGAAAAGGTTACCGATCTCCCGGGCCAGGGAGTTGCTCTGGGCAAGATTGTCATCCAGCATCTTCTGGGTCTCTTTCCGCTTGTCATCAAGGGCGATGATGGTAAAAATGAGTTCCCTGGCATCAAAGTTCTTGATCGCGAGACGGCGGATGATCTCTTCCGGGTTCTCGCGGATCGTTTGTAATACGAGCATTGTTCTGAATTTTTATACAACAAAAGTAATGAATTCCCGCGGAAAACCGTTCCCTGAAAAGCCCTCCGGAAGAAATAAAAAATCCCGGGCTGCCGGGCCCGGGAAATCAGAAACGAAAACAATGAAAAATACCTTTTTTTAATTGGAAGGTTCGAGCGGAGTAACAGAAACAAAAGAACGGTGTTTCTGCTCTTTTCTAAATTCAACGATCCCGTCGATCAGTGCAAACAGCGTATGGTCCTTGCCAATCCCGACATTCAGTCCGGGATTGTGAACGGTACCGCGCTGGCGCACGATGATACTTCCCGATTTGGCAAATTGCCCGCCATAGATCTTAACGCCCAAGCGTTTGCTGTGTGATTCACGTCCGTTACTGGAACTACCAGCACCTTTTTTGTGTGCCATATCAATTCAGATTTTTTCTTAATAATCAATTTAACTGAAGCCCGTAGTCAGGAAATTATTCTGCGGCTGGTGCTTCTTCTTCTTTCTTTGCCTTTTTCTCTTTTGCTGCGCCCTTGTGGGAGATCGCTTCGATCAGGATCTTGCTGAAGTCCTGGCGATGGCCGCTCTCCTTCTGGAATCCCTTTCTCCTTTTCTTCTTGAAAACTATCACTTTATCTCCCCTGGCATGCTCCAGTACCTTACCGGTAACCTTGGTTCCTTCCACATGGGGCGTACCAATGGTGATCTTTCCGTTGTTGTCGACCAGCAACACTTCATTGAATTCCACCGGGGTTCCAGGTTCGGCCTCCAGACGATGCACAAAGATCTCATCATTCTTCTGAACCTTAAACTGCTGGCCGGCTATTTCGACGATTGCGTACATTTTATATTGTATTGAGTTTCTTCAAATTTTGGGAGTGCAAATGTAGAAATTATTTTTGATTTACAAACGATTTCGTTGTAAAAAACTCATGATATGGTCTCCGGGCTATTAAAAAATTTCACGCAAAGGCCGCAAAGACCTGCCGCAAAGACCGCAAAGAGTTTATTGGGAAGATATTATATTTTGCGCCCTTTGCGCAATCCTTAGCGTTCTTTGCGTGAAACTATCTTTTGAAACCGCTCTTTTTCAGACAACTTTATGCGTTTTTCTGTATCTTTGTAAGAGCGACTACGTATAAGAGTCTACATAGGTTTACCTATTGTAATGCCATGAACAATACCTCAACCAGGCTGCTTGTTTATAAGGAGTTACTGGTTTCTGTATTTTTTCTTTTGGTGACGGGATGTTTCGGACAAACTACCGCCACCCTGAATGGTATTGTAACAAACAGCCTCACCGGATTGCCTGTGATCGGAGCCACCATAACCGTGGGGACGCACAGCACCGGTTCCGTTTCAGGGGGAATCTATTCTCTGACCATCGACCCTGCCGGGACCTATCCGGTAGCTTGTACCAAGGCCGGTTATGAAAATTTCCTTTCCGTCCCGATGACATTTGCTCCCGGTTCATCCAGCACGCTTCCCATCGCCCTTTCCGAAAGTCTGAATCCGCCCGCCCTCGTTTCCGCTGTGCTCGATTCAGCGGCCTCTCCTCCGGCGGTGAACATTACCTGGCAGGTCCCGAGGGGGCCTTACGAGATCCTTTACGATGACGGGATCATGGACAATTTTACCGTATGGGCGGTCCAGGGAAACATGAATGCAGTGAAGTTCACACCGGCCGGTTATCCTGCAATGGTCACAGGCGGCAGGGTCAACATCGGAACGGCGGCAAACTATCCGCCCGGCAGTATTGCCTTTGTTCCGTTCCAGGTCTCGGTTTACGATGCAACAGGTCCGGGCGGTACACCCGGAACAAAGATCGGGGGACCGGTCGATGTGATCCCTGCCGATTTCGGGTGGATCGATTTTACATTTTCTTCCCCGACCCAGATCAACGGCGGGAGCTTTTACCTGGTGATGATCCAGGGAGGCAATGCCCCGAATGCCACCGGGCTGGCCATCGATGAAACCAACCCGCAGTTCAGGAGCTATTCGCGTTTTGTCACCTCCGGGAATTATCCATGGATTCCTGCTTCCGGGAACTTCCTCATGCGCGCGCTCGTAAACGGCCCCGGCGGTCCCATGATGATGACGGATGCCCCTGCAGGTATTACAGTATACACTGTCTCCAGGCTCAGGCAGGGCGAAGAGCAAAACCCGGCGATCTGGACCCTCCTTGGCGCTGTCGCCTCCACAAACCTGGCCGATAATAACTGGATCGCTCTTCCCTGCGGACCTTACCGCTGGGCCGTGAGGGCCAACTATACCGGCAACCGCACCTCTCCCGATTCCTTTTCGAATGTGATCGGAAAATGCTGGATTGTCAATACCACCGTACATGTTACCCTGAGCTGCGATTCAGCACCGAAGACCGGGATCACCGTACGGCTCAGCAACCTTGTTTATCCCGATACCCTCTATGAAAAACCGGCGGATACAACCGGAACGGCCTGCTTCACGCATTTCTGGAAAGGATCCTACCAGCTCAAGGTCAGCCGGTTCGGGTACCAGGATTTTATTCAGAACGTCAGCATCAGCACCGATAGCACCCTTACGGTATTTCTCCTCCAGACCAAGACTGCACCTTCCGCCATGATGGTCAACGACAGCAATCTCATCGCTCACTGGAATAAACCGGTCAGCTCCGTTGAACTGTTCCGTGAAACCTGGCAGAGCGGCAGTTTTACGACCAACGACTGGACCGTTCAGGGACCTAACTGGGGAGTCTCTTCGGCCATCGGGAAACCGATGCCTTCAGCCATGTTTAGCTGGTCGCCACCCGCCACAAATTATGAGCAATCCATCGTAAGCAAACCGATCACGGGCCGGTCTTCTCCCATCCTCAGGCTGCATTATGATGTTTTCCTGGATAATTATGGTACCACCTCGCTGAACCAGCTTGCCGTAGAACTTTGGGACGGGGCCACCTGGCACCTTCTGAGGAATTATAACAATCAGCTTGGCAGCATCCCCTGGACATCCCAGGACCTCGACATTTCGGCATACAGCAGCACTACCTTCAGGATCCGTTTCCGGGCCTATGGCGTGGATTCCTATGATATCAATAACTGGAATATCGATAACATCGTGGTTACAGGCACCGAATCGTCTGCCATTGCCGGTGACTGTATCCTGGGTTACAATGTATTCCTCGACAACATCCTGCTCGGTTTTACGCCTGATACCATCTATCCGGTCCCGCCTTCCATGGTTCAGTATGGAAATTCATACACCGCCTGTGTTGCAGCTATCTATGGCAGCGGTTCTTCAGGACAGAATTGCTATACATTTATGTCGCGGTATCTTGTTCCGCCCGGAAACCTGCATGGCACCGCGATTGATGACGTTGCCTTCCTTACCTGGGATCAGCCGTCACGTATGATGGAATCCCATTCCTCTCCAAATACTGCAGCACCCGGGCTTTCAGGTTATATTCTATACCGCGACGGCGCTTTTCTTGATTCAGTGAAAAATGCAGATACCACTTTTTATTATGACCTTGGCCTCTATCCCGGATCCTATTCCTACAAAGTGACCTCCCTGTACGATCTGGCATCTTACGGTTACCCGGGTCAGTTTGCGCAATCCTATCCGGCCGGACCAGTTACAGTGGACATTAATTATGGACTTCACCTTCCTTTTTCTGAACCCTGGGACCAGGGCAATTTTGCTTACCACAGCTGGAGCTTTGCTCCGGATACCGGAAACTGGTCGGTCAACCTTAACCTGGGAAATCCTGCCCCGGGCGCCCAGTTTTCATGGGAACCGCCGAGGACAAACTATTCCTATTCGCTCGTAAGCCCTATTCTGAATGCCTCCAGCCTTGAATGTTCGAACATCTGGCTGAATTTTGACTACCGCCTGCTGGATCATAATCCAACGGGTAATGAAAAGCTATCAGCTGAACTCTTCTATAACAACGACTGGCATCCTGTTTCAGAGTTTTCCAACCAGGGTAATACGGGATGGATTCAGCAGCACATCGATATCACACCGGTGAAGGGCAAGGCATTCCGGGTCCGGTTCCGGGCTTACGGGAACAACACCGAAGACCTCATCAACTGGAGTGTTGACAATATTGATGTTTATGGCATATGCAGGCCGCCTCAACACCTGGTGGCGGATACTTCCGGCTATAACAATGTCCGCCTGACCTGGTCTTCTCCTGTCTGTGAAGACGGATACCCCCTGAACGAAGGGTTTGAAGAAGCTGACTTTCCTCCGCCGGGCTGGGCACAGACAGTTACCAATAGTAATGATGTAACCTGGAAACATGTCACGAGCGCCATCCCGCAGGGTGTTCATTCGGGCGCCTATGCGGCCGGACTCACCTGGGACTACGTCCACCAGGATGAATGGCTGATCGCAAAAAACATTGAGATCACCGGCGACCTGACCTTCTGGAGTTATGCATTCCAGGGTTCAGTGCATCTTGACCATTATTATGTCAAGCTCTCCGAAGACCAGGGAAACCACTGGCAGATCCTTTTGGATATGTCTGCACTTCCGGCTTATCCTTCCGTGTCGGGATACAATGAATGGGCTACTCCTTATTCGATCGACCTTTCATCACACGTCGGCCAGGTGGCAGATCTCGCATGGCAGGCCGTGGATGGAGACGGACAGGGCTTGTGGTACGCATGGATCATCGACGACTGTTCAGTTGCTTCAAAGAAGATCATGCCTGTGAAATACACAGCGCCTCCATCCGCCTATAACATCTACCGCCAGGATGCAGGCAATGGCAGCTTCAACCTGATCAACAGCACACCCGTTCAGGATACCACATACCTTGATCAGGGATTGCCGTCGACCATCTATCGCTATTATGTCACATCCTATAATCAGGATTGTTCAGTTTCAACACCCTCCGATACTGCCCTTATCAATGTCGTGGCAGGAATTTCATCTATAAATCCCGGGACCCTGAAGGTGTTTCCAAACCCGGCCTCTTCCATAATGACCATTCAATCCTCAAAGGAAATTCTCTCTGTAAAATTGTTCAATTATGCAGGACAGGAAGAATTACGGCTGACCGGAACCGGACAATATCAGGAAATCATTCGTGTTGCAGATTTTCCTTCAGGGATCTATATCATCAGGGTGACTACCCGTACAGGTGTGAGTTCTGTGAAAGTTGCCGTTGCGCACTGAGATTTTCTCTTGCCTGATCTTTTCATTATTTCTGTTTTATGATTATATTTGATGGATCAATTTTTAACCAGGATAAGTTTTGGTGAAAAATCACCTTATTTAATATACCTCAATTAATCATATTATCAGGTCCTCTATATATTCATTCCTGAACGATCAAAACTTTCTGACCTTATGAAAAAGTGTATCCGGCACTTATCTGGATTGATGATGATCCTGTCAATCCTGGTATTTGCATTTCAGCTAAGGGCTCAAACCACCCTGCTGACCGAGGGCTGGAATACAGCATCGGGCACAACTCCGCCGGCTGGCTGGGCGATCGGCCAGCTTGGCTATGGAAGCTGGACATCATTTGTCACTTCCGGCAGCTTCCCTGTTTGTACTCCATACGAAGGGTCGGGGATGGTAAACTTTGATTCCTGGAACGCTGCAGCAGGCTATGAGAACAGGTTGTATATGATGACGTCTGTCTCGACAATTGGTTTTACCAATATAAAGGTTGACTTTGCTTTGCTGAAACAGACTGTCTACAGTGGTGACGGCGTATACGTTGAATGGTCCGTCAATGGTACGACATGGACAACGGCAGGTGCCCTGTTCAATACCAACGGAACCGTTCAGCAGTGGCAGGTGCAAACCCAGGCGCTGCCGGTCGGCGCGGCCAACCAGGCAACCCTCTACGTCGCCCTCCGTTTTCATTCCAACTGGGGATACGATGTTTATACCGATCTTTTGCATATTACAGGATTGCAGACCGGCAATCTTACAGGTACGGTCAGGAACTGTTTCAACAATGGAACATTGGCCGGTGTTACAGTGTCCTGCGGTGGCCTGAATGCAACGACAAATCCCAGTGGTATTTACACTTTGAACGGCATAACCGCCGGGCCACAGATCATTACAGCCAGTCTGGCAGGATTCCTGCCCCATTCTGAACCGGTAATGGTAATCGCAAATACAACCACAACCCATAACCTCTGCCTCGACCCGATCCCGGGTTACATTGCAGGTGTTGTGACCAGCTGTGAAACAGGCAGTCCTATAATTGGTGCACGTGTCAGTTTTTCAACTTTCTTTACTTATACAACGGGTGCCAACCCTGCAGCAGGCACCCCGGCGGGTTATTACAAGATCACAGTGTATCCGGGAATGACCAGTACATTGCAATGTACAAAACCCGGGTTCACAGTCTATTCATCACCTCCCATCACAGCTTCTCCGCCGGTAACGGTAACATTTAATTTCTGTATGCATGAAAATGTACCGGCTCCGGGTGGCCCGTTTTCGGCAACAGTAAACGCAAATCAGACTTCAGTTACCCTCAATTGGGGCCTCCCTGTTGATGATATGGTACTGCTGTTTGACGACGGTATCCAGGATAACTTTGCAATTTGGGCAACCGGTGGCGGAAACAACCTGAACGCCGTACGGTTCACACCGATCAGCTATCCTTGCATCATCAAGGGTTTCTATGTGAACATCGGTCAATCAACCAACTACACGGCCAGCCAGAACGCATTCACCCTTACACAAATGGCCATCTTCAGTGATATAGGCGGATTGCCTGGTGTACAGCTTTCGGCTCCTACAACGGTAACACCGGCTATTTACGGATGGACTAAGGCCAACTTTGATGCTCCTGTAACGATCAGCAACGGAAATTTCTTCATCGCGATGATCCAGCTGGGAAACTCAGCAGCATCACCGGGAATTGCCATTGATACGACGGTACAGCAGCTGAGGAGCTTCTCGAAGTTCGGTTCCACGCCGTGGATCCCGGGCCCGGGAAACTACATGATCCGCGCCATTGTGAACGGGTCGGGCGGTCCGCTGATGCTTGGGAAGTAAGACAGGGCCAGAGATCACAGTCTCAGCTGCGTCTGTATTCACACGACGACCGGTCTCAGTACTACGAAGATCACTATAATGTATTGATGATTGGAGGGAATTACAACTGAAGCAGGAACCCGATCAGCTGGTCATCCGATTCCATGTTCAGCTTCTTCCGGAGCCTGTAACGTGCAACATTCACCGAATTGTGCTGCTGCAGCGTGATCTTGGCGATGTCCTTGCTGCTCAGGTTCATACTGATCATCGCAGCCAGTTTCATTTCATTTGAGGTCAGCCCCGGGCATTTGTCATTCAGGTTTTTGAAGAAATTGGGATGTACATCCACAAATTTTGCCTTGAAGCTGTCCCAGGTATCCTTGGTGGTCAGTTTTTCGATGGCCTCGATGGTCTGGTAAATTTCTCCGTTCAGTGAAGATGTTTTTGGCGACCGCGAAGCAATGTCCCTGAAATTGGCAGAGATCTCGGCAAGTTTTTCATTCGTCTTGATCATGTAAGTGGTCGCCATCAGGAGGTCATGATTTTTCCGCTCCAGTTCGGCCGTCACCTGCGAAACTTCATTCCCTGCAGCCTCCAGCGCCTGTTTATGCGTACTGATCAATTCATCTTTATGGGTTTTATGCTGGTCAATGGAAGTGACCAGTTTTCCTTTGATCTGCTTCTCATGCCGGATGATCTCGTTCTTGAACCGGAGGTTTTTACGCTGCTGGCGGACAAGGAGGCTCAGCAATACAATCAGCAGCAGCGCAAAAACAGCGGCGGAGATGTAAAATTTCTGTGCCAGCCGGAAATTGCGGTTCTGCTGCCGGATCAGCTCCGTCCCGGTTTGCTGGCTTACGGCATTGTAACTTTCGGTCAGCCTCAGCATGGCATTCCTGTTTTTCAGCGATTGCATGCTGTCATTCAGTTTGTAATAGGCCTCCAGGTTTTGAAAAGCCTGGTCCTGCTTGTTGAGCAGTTTATAGCTCTTGTAAAGGATCTGGTGAAAACGCATCAACAAGACGGGATCATCGGTTTTTGCAGCGATTGCCAGGCCCTGTTGCGCAAATTCAATGGATTTCTTGCAATCCTGGGTTTCAAGATAGAGTTCACTTTTCCCGGTTAGGATCACAAGGATGATGTCGTGACGGTTGTTCTTTGTGGCGAGCGTCATGGCTGAATCATAATACATCTGGGCGAGCTGGGCCTTCGGTTCGGAACGAAACAGTTCGCCGGCAAAATAATATGCATTCATCAGGTTCCCGGAATTGTTTTTTGTAATCCTGAAATACCGTATCGCGGAGGAAAGGCTGAGCCAGGCGGAATCATACTTCTTCATTTCCCGTAACACCCTGCTGATGGAAAAGGCCTGCTCATACATGGCATCCGGCAGGTCCATGCGCAGGTAGGTTTCCTGCGATTTCCGGTAGTAATCGAGGGCTTTTGAATACTCCTTCAGGGTGAAATGGATGTTACCAATGCTGTTCAGATCTTCTGCCTTTGCTGCAAGATCGTTCAGCTTTTCATCCTCCATCAGCGCCTTAAAATACTGGGCCAGGGATTTTTTGTAGGGATTGTTGTCGGCCTTGCCCGCTTCCGGCCAGCTCCTGGCCAGCAAAGGAAGGAGAAAACAAGCTGCCAGCAAAAAAATCTTGAGGCCGGCAGCTTGTTTTGAAAATGATTTCAACAGGTTGAGAGATGGCAGGTATACCATAAAATAGTACGTCAATCCGGCAAAAATATTTACTCCGGCCGGTTATATTTGAATTAATAGATAATCTGTGGATTTAAACCGATAAAGAGGCATATCCTCACGACAAATGAAAACTGAGAACAAAGGGTTTTATTATATGGAAGGATAAATAATATCAATAATGTCAGAATATCTTGCCGGATAATGGAAAATTTTTATGGGAATTTTCTGATAAAATCGTTAAAGCAGTTGAAAACCAGTAAATAGAAGCCTGATTTCAGCTTTATGGCGCTTTTTCTGTATATCAGATGTAATGATTTAAATTCATACGTACAGCGTTTGTAATTCAAATTAATTTTTTTCTGTTAAATAGGGGAATACTTTTGTGTGGATAAAATTTTTACCGAAGAAACACACCATTATATACTCAATTAATCATGTTAATTGATCCTTTATATTTTTTCTATCTATTCATTTAAACCAATAAACCTTATGAGAAACGTTACAAAGTATTTATCAATGTTGATGGTTATCCTGTCGATATTGGTATTTGCATCTCAGACCAAGGCTCAAACCACTTTGATGACTCAAAACTGGAATACCGCCTCGGGAACAACTCCGCCTGCTGGCTGGGCAATCGACCAGCTGGGTTATGGAAGCTGGACATCGTTCATTACTTCCGGGGGCTACCCGACCTGTACTCCTTATGAAGGGTCAACCATGGTAGGGTTCAACTCTTGGAATGCTTCAACTGGTTACCAGAACAGGCTGTACATGACCACGCCTATCAACACATTAGGCTACACCAACATCACGGTCGATTTTGCAGAGTTTATGCAGACCGTGTTCACTCCGGGAGACGGTCCTTACGTGGAATGGTCAACCAATGGTACGGTCTGGACCGTGGCTGGCGGCTTAGTGTATAACTACGCTGCTGTTCAGGGATGGCAGATCAAATCACAGGTATTGCCCGCAGGCGCAGCCTCGGCCACCCTGTACATTGCCTTGCGCTTTTACTCCAACTATGGGTATGACGTTTACACCGACCTGTACCACATTACCGGACTTCAAACCGGTAACCTCACGGGAACCGTCAGGAACTGTTACAACAACGCCCTTATCGTTGGCGCACAGGTGACCTGCGGCGGTATAACAGGGGTGACCAATGCTGCCGGTGTTTACACACTGAATGCCATCAATACCGGTTCACAGATCATTACCGCAACCATGGCAGGATTCCTGCAGTACAATGCTCCTGTTACGGTCATCGGCAACACCACCACAACGGTTAACTTCTGCATGAACCCGATCCCGGGCATTCTGTCCGGTGTTGTGACCAATGCAGCAACTGGTAACCCGGTTATCGGGGCTTATGTCACCTTCGGTGGAGCTGGCACCTATTCTACAGGTGCGAACATCCCGGCAGGTACACCGGCCGGGTATTATAAGCTCAGTGTCTATCCCGGCGCAACCGGCACGGTGCAGTGCACCAAACCAGGATGGGCGAACTTTTCACAGGCCGGTATTACGGTAACCCCTCCGGCAACCACCCCCCAGAACATCGCTCTGAACGAAAATGCTGCTCCTGCTTCAACACCGTTTACGGCTGTATTGAATGCAGGCCAGACTTCGGTAGCACTGAACTGGGGCATGCCAAAAGACGACATGGTACTTTTATATGACGACGGCATCCAGGATAACTTTGTGATCTGGGCTACCGGTGGCGGAAGTAACATGAACGCCATGAGGTTCACCCCGATCAGCTATCCTTGCGTTGTCAAGGGGTTCTATGTGAACATCGGCCAGGCCACCAACTACACGGCCGGCCAGAATGCGTTCAGTCCCGTTCAGATGGCCATCTACAGTGAAGTAGGCGGATTACCCGGTGCACAGCTTTCAGCTCCCACCACGGTAACTCCTGCAGCTTACGGATGGACCAAGGCCAACTTTGATGCTGCTGTAACGATCCCGAGCGGTAATTTCTTTATTGTCATGATCCAGCTTGGAAGCTCTGTAGCATCCCCCGGACTTGGTGTCGACACCACAGTTCAGCAGCTGAGAAGTTACTCGAAGGTCGGTTCCACTCCATGGATCCCGGGCCCGGGCAACTACATGCTCCGCGCCGTTGTGAACGGATCGGGCGGCCCGCTGATGCTGGGTGGCACCACAGGAGGGGAGATCACGGCCTCTGCCGTTCCCGGGTTGACCTACCAGTATTCGGACCGGGGTCTTTGCTTGGCTACCAGGTATGGATTTTGAACCAGACACAGCAGGGAACACCTGCCAGCTGGACTTCGGTAACCTTCACCACGGCAACCAATGCAGCATACAACGGATGGGCAAGTCTCACCCCGTGCGGCGGCTACCAGTTTGCAGTCGAAGCACAGTACACGTTCAACCGCTGGTCAATTCCGATCTTCTCGAACGCCCTTGGCAAATGCTGGACCTGCTCTGTGACGGTCAACGCCAAACTGAGCTGTGATACAGCAAGCAAGGCCGGATCGACCATCAAGTTTGAGAACCAGGATCCTTATGTAACGGATACCGTTTATACATGGACAACCGATGCCACCGGCTCACATACCTTCACCAATTTCTGGAAAGGCAATTACAAGCTGACCATCACCCATTACGGATACACCCCATGGGTACAGACGCCGATCGCCATTATGGGCGACATGACGCTGGACATTACCCTGCTCCAGATCAAGGCACCGCCGACGGGACTTTATGTTTATGATACCGATGCATTTGCAACCTGGTATCCGCCCGTATTGTCGACCACGATCTTCAACGATGGGTTCACCACCGGTTTTGGTACAAACGGATGGGTACCTGATGCAGGAAGCCATTGGGCTATTTCTGCAGGCAACGGTAACCCGGGCCAGTGCGCCGAGTGGAACTATGCACCTGTGGTAACCGCTTACAGCCAGTCGCTGACGAGCAAGACCCTTTACGGGGTTAACTCTCCGATCATGAAGCTGCAGTATGACATCCACCTGGACAACTACGGTACAACCACGCTGAACCAGATGGCCGTTGAAGTATGGGACGGCGCTACATGGCACTCTGTTGGAAACTATGACAACAGTTCCGGCGCCAACATCCCATGGACAACAGTAACCACAAACATCACCCCGTATGCTCCGGCAACCGGTTTCAAGGTACGCTTCAGGGCTTACGGCGATAACAGCAATGATATCGACTGGTGGGATGTTGACAATGTCAAGCTCCTTGCCCAGACAAATCCTCACGATCCGTGTATCATCGGTTACAACTTCTACCTGAACAACATCCTTGACGGATTTACCAAGGATACGTTCTACAACATCCCGAAGACACACTTTAAGTACAACACCTATTATTGTGCAGACGTACTTGCAATTTACGGAAGCGGTTATTCAACCACCTCGCACTATTGCTGTACCTCTCACTTCCTCTATCCGCCGACCAACGTTCAGGCTTTGGCTATAGAAGATGCTGTATACATCAGCTGGAACAAGCCGGTGGTCACCGATGCTGCTATGAACAGCTCGGTAAGAATGCCTGCTACAGGAACCGGACCTGCTGAAGATCGCGTTGCAGCAACAGACAAGCCTGCTAAAACGTCCTTTGTTCCCGGAACAGGTACAGTTACACCTGACGCACCGGCCGCTTTGGTTTATACCAACGGTACATGTATCAACAGCCCGGGAACGGGTGCAGGCGGCGCTGATGAAAGCGTTCTGCAAACTTCTCTCGGTATGGGTACATATGGTGTTAACGCAAGCCAGAGCCTCGGCTACACCGTGGCAGACGACTTTGTCGTTCCTGCTGGCGGCGGCTGGGATGTTAACCAGATGGTATTCTATACCTACCAGAGCAATGCCCCGACGGGAACCAACCCGATCACCGGTTGTTACTTCCGTATTTACAACGGAGCACCGAACGGTAGCGGTACTGTGATCTGGGGTGACCTTACCACCAACAGAATGACCACAGGCGCATGGGGAAATATCTATCGTTGCCTTGATGATGGTCTCCACAGTACAGCACGTGCTGTGTTCAAGATCACCTGTAACATCACAAGCCAGCATTTTGCACCCGGTACCTACTGGATCGAATGGCAGTTTGCAGGTTCAGCATCCTATTCAGGACCGTGGGCACCTGCGGTTGCTATCTGGGGTAATACCACAACGGGTAATTCTCTGCAGTGGCAAGTTACTTTATGGGCAGCTATCACGGATGTTGGCCCGCAGGGTCAGCCATTTGATTTATATGGCGGCAGCGGCGGTGGTGGTACACCGGCCGGGCTCGTCGCATACAGGGTGAAACGCAACCACGTTATCATCCACACGGTACCCGATCCGGATTCACTGTACTACTATGACCTTCACCTCAACCCGGGCCGCTACTGCTATGACGTAGATGCCAAGTACAACCTTACCTCCTATGGATTACCCGGCCAGTTTGGCTATTCAAGAAATGCACCGAACGGACCCGCATGCGTAGATGTTGCATACGGATACCCGCTGCCGTTCTTCGAACCATGGGATATGGCAACCTTCACATTCCAGAAATGGACATTCATGAACGGGACTGCAACTACTCCCACATCGACCAACTGGCTGATGAACACTGCCTTCGGGGATCCGACACCATGTGCCGACTTCTCATGGCAGCCGATGCAGTCGCCGCTCTATAATCTTTCACTGGTCAGCCCGACGATCAATGCATCGGCATGGACCTGTGCAGATATCTGGGCCGACTTTGACCTCAAGCTGGCTGACCGCAATGCAACCGGGGACGAAATACTCGATTTCGATGTTTACGTCAACGGAAACTGGATCAACAAGGCTGAATTCAAGAACGAAGGTTCCTTCGACTGGACGCTGAAGCACATCGACATCAGCACTGTAAAGGGCAAGGCATTCAAGGTTCGTTTCCGTGCAAACGGAGTGAACTCAGCCGACATCCTGCACTGGTATGTTGATAACATCCATCTCTATGGGTTATGCAAGGCACCGACCACACTGGCTGGACATCAGAACCAGTTCACCACCACGCTTACCTGGGTTGCCCCGGTTTGCGGACATGGCGGACCTCCTCCTCAGTGGATCTTCTGGGATCAGCAGACCAACTTCACGAGCATCGGTTACAATGCTGCATATGACTTCCAGATTGCAGCACGCTGGAATCCTGCTCAGCTTGCACCGCTGGATGGTGGCGCAGTGACGAAGGTTAAGTTCTGGCCGGCCAGCGCAGGCGCTGCAACATGGCGGGTACGTATCTGGGAAGGCGCAACCGGTACAAGCATGGTTGTTGACCAGGCCGTTACGGCTCCCATTGTGAACGACCAGTTTAACGAAGTTACACTGTTAGTTCCTCACCCGATTGACATTTCACAGGATATGTATGTTGGTATGGACGTGAACGCTTCCGGCGGCTGGCCCGCAGGTTGCGATGCAGGTCCTGCCATCGTAGGATTCGGTGACCTGTTCAACGACGGAACCGGCTGGGTTAATATGAGCCAGCCGCCCAACAGTTTGAACTACAACTGGAACCTTGCTGCTTATATTGAACCGGCAAAGAAGGGAGCACTGACATCGCCAGTTATCCTGACTCAGACCCCGGTAAACAATCCGAAGGGATTGAACATGAGCACAAGCGGAAGGATCAACACCAATACGACGACCAACGTGAACACCTCAGGCAGCGGCAGGATCACGCCGAACATGCCAACAGGATCACAGCTGCTGGGATACAATGTATACCGTACCCCGGATAACGCTACGAGCCCGTTCACCATTATAAACTCGCCCATTGTTGGCGGATTGACCTACCAGGATGTACACCCGAGCAACACTGAACCGACCACAACGTGGAAATATTATGTCACGGCTGTGTTCCAGGATTCACTGGCACCGGGCCCGATCCTTTGCGAACCTCCTTCAGATACAATCACGATCACCTTCCCGGCCGTTGGTATCAACGACCTGACGAATGGTACACTGAACCTGTATCCGAATCCTGCTAACGATGTTGTGAACGTAGTTTCATCAAACAACATCAAGACGATTGAAGTTCTCAACTATGTAGGCCAGACGATCTATACTAACAATAACCTGGATCAGAAGACCGTACAGCTGAACGTTATCAACTTCAGGGCAGGTGTGTACTTTGTGAAGGTTACCACCACCATCGGTATCAAGATCACAAAGATCACAGTGACGCACTAATCCTTCATTGGAACTGTAAAAAGGTCGGCCGTTTGGCCGGCCTTTTTTTTTGGACTACCTTTGCCGGCAATCACCAGGCTTTCTCAAAACCTAAGTATGTTTCACGCAAAGTCCGCAATGAATTGCCGCAAAGACCGCAAAGAAAAGATGAATACGAAATTAAACTCTGCGTCCTTTGCATTTTTCTTCGTGTTCTTTGCGTGAAATTATCTTTTGAGACAGCTTCGTGATTCACTGTTTTCTAAAAATATGAGTCTCTAGAATGGTATCGGTCAATAATCTTTCGGTTCAGTTCAGCGGAACTCCGCTGTTCGATCATGTTTCCTTCATTATCAATGACAAGGACAGGATCGGGCTTACCGGGAAAAACGGAGCCGGGAAAACGACATTGCTGAAGATCATCAAAGGCTTGCAGAAGGCCGATGAAGGGGAAGTAGTGATACCGTCGGGCAGTACCATCGGGTACCTTGCGCAGGAGATGGAGACCAAAAGTGAGAAGACCGTGGTGGAAGAAGCCATGACTGCGTTCTCCGAGATCCTGGAACTAAAGCAAAAGATCGGATCGTATGAAGAAGCGATAAAATCGAGAACGGATTACGATTCTGAAAGTTACCACAGCCTGATTCATAAGCATTCCGATGCCTATGAACGATTCAACCTGCTGGAAGGGAATTCCATTCATACCAATACGGAAAAGGTGCTGACCGGCCTCGGGTTTGAGATCCCGGAATTTTCGCGTCCCATGAGCCAGTTCAGCAGCGGCTGGCAGATGCGGGTGGAGCTGGCCAAGATCCTGCTGCGCGTGCCGGATGTCATCCTGCTCGACGAGCCTACGAATCATTTGGATATTGAGTCGATCCAGTGGCTCGAGGAATTCCTGATCAACTACAAAGGAGCTGTTGTCCTGGTATCGCACGACAGGGCTTTCCTGGATAATGTGACAAAACGAACCATCGAGATTTCACTGGGGAAGATTTACGATTACCGCGCCAACTATTCCGGTTACGTGACCCTGCGGGAAGAACGCCTCGACAGCCAGATCGCGACCTACAATAACCAGCAGCGGCAGATCCGGCAGATCGAACGGTTCGTCGAACGGTTCCGCTACAAATCCACCAAGGCGGCGCAGGTGCAGTCGAGGATTAAAATGCTGGAGAAGATTGAAGAAGTGGAACTGGATGTTTTTGACGAATCGGGCATCAAGTTCCGTTTTCCCAAGGCCCCGCATTCCGGAAAGATCATTCTTGATGCAAAACACCTGACCAAGGATTACCCGCAAAAAAGGGTGCTCAATGATCTTCATTTTTCGGTGATCAAAAATGACAAGATCGCATTTGTGGGGAAGAACGGCGAAGGGAAAACCACCCTTTCAAAGGTCATCGTAAAACAGACATCCCACACCGGTGAACTGAAATACGGGCACAACGTGGTGCTGGGCTACTATGCCCAGGACCAGTCGGATTTCCTCGATCCTGATAAAACGGTCTTCCAGACCATCGATGACATCGCTACCGGCGACATCCGTCCGAAAATCAGGACGATCCTGGGCGGCTTTCTGTTCGGCGGTGAGTCGATCGATAAGAAGGTGAAGGTCCTTTCAGGCGGAGAAAAATCAAGGCTCTCGCTGGCAAAGCTTCTGCTGACGCCGTCGAACCTCCTCATCCTGGATGAACCGACCAACCACCTTGACATGCGTTCGAAAGACATCCTGAAAAATGCCCTTTTCCAGTACGATGGTACGCTGATCATTGTTTCCCACGACCGCGACTTTCTGACGGGTCTGACCAACCGTGTTTTTGAATTCCGTCATGGCGGGATCAAGGAATACCTGGGCGATATCTACGATTTCCTTGAGGCAAGGAAACTCAGTGAATTATCACAACTGGAAGCAGCGGCGAAAGCCGCCGGCAATGAGCCTGTAAAGAAAAACTCTGCCCAAAAAGTAAGCTGGGAAAAGCGGAAAGATTTCGACAAGGAATTACGGAAGATCCAGAGCCAGATCTCAAAATCGGAAAATGAGATCGGACGGCTTGAAGCGGAAATCAAAACAACCGAGGGAATGCTGATCCAGCCGGAGAAATTCAAGGACAAGGTTTTGGGACCGCAGCTATACAAGGAATATGAGCGGCTGAAAGAACTGCTGGAGAAAGAGATGAAGCGATGGGAAGAGCTGCAGCTTGAACAGGAAGTACTGGAGAAGAAAAAACCGGATTAAGAACAGTTGGAAATTCCCGGAAAAATCAGAAATCCCTTTTCAGGAGTTCATTTGCGAGCGCTCTCAGCACATTTTTCCCGGCTTCATCCGCCCGGATCGATTCACACGACTTCAGCGCCGCGGAAAAATAGGTTTCGATGGCCGATTGCGTGATCTCCCTTATCCCTAAGCTTTCATAAACTTTCTTTACCCGGGCGATCTTTTCGCCGGCTGGCATGAGCTTGTCCGAAAAACAGGCATCAAGCTCTTCTTTTTCTTTTGACCCTGCCAGTTCATAGGCTTTCAGGAGCAGGAATGTCTTTTTTCCGGCAAGGATGTCGCCGCCGGTCTCTTTTCCGAATTTTTTTTCATCCCCGAAAACATCCAGGAGGTCATCCTGGAGCTGAAAGGCCATGCCGATATTCTCTCCGAACGATCGGGCTTTTTCTGCTTCGGCATCAGGGGCCTTTGCGACAAGGGCGCCGAGCTTAAGGCTGCAACCAAGCAGAACTGCGGTTTTCAGCCGGATCATCTCCAGGTATTCTGTGATACTGACATCTTTCCGCGCTTCAAAATCCATGTCGTACTGCTGTCCTTCACAAACCCGGCGTGCTGTTTGTGTAAACAGCGTCAATGCCGACGGAAGCACTTCCTTTGGAACCGATGAAAGGTATTCACAGGCCATTGCGAACATGGTATCGCCCGACAGGATGGCCACACTTGTATTCCATTTCTTAAAAACAGTTTCTCTTCCGCGGCGTAGCTGGGCCTGGTCCATGATGTCATCATGAAGCAGGGTGAAGTTGTGGAAGAGTTCGATGGCGAGAAGTGCAGGCTTCGCCTGACCGGGATCGCCATTAAAGAGGTCACACCCTATCAGGACCAGCAGGGGCCGGATCCGTTTTCCCCCTGCCCCGAGGGTATAGGAAATGGGCTCATAGAGGCTGGCCGGTTCAGCGGAGAAGGATTCCTTTTCAAAGGTCCCTTTGACAATTGCCTGCAGCTCTTCGATGGAATGCATGGATCAGAGGTTAAAAGGATCTTCCACCATATTGAGCAGGTACTGACCGTATCCGCTTTTCAGCAGGGGCTGGGCGATCTTTTCCAGCTGGGCGCGGTCGATGTAATTCATCCGGTAGGCCACCTCCTCGATGCAGCCGATCTTCAGTCCCTGCCGGTTCTCGATCACCTCCACGAACTGTGCTGCCTGCAGGAGCGATTCAAACGTCCCGGTGTCAAGCCATGCAACTCCACGGCTCAGGACTGCGACTTTTAATTTTCCGGCTTCCAGGTAATGCCGGTTCACATCGGTGATCTCGTATTCGCCACGGGCGCTGGGTTTGATGTTCTTTGCAACGTCAACCACGGAATTATCATAAAAATAGAGCCCGGGAACTGCGAAGTTCGACTTCGGCTGTTTCGGTTTTTCTTCAATGGAAATGGCTTTCAGGTTGCTGTCGAATTCCACGACCCCGTAACGTTCCGGGTCGTTTACATGATAGGCAAAAACCACTCCGCCCTCAGGATCGTTGTTCTCCTGCATCGTCTGCGGAAGCCCTCGTCCGTAAAAGATATTATCGCCAAGGATCAGCGCAGCCTTTTCTTTCCCGATAAAATGTTCCCCGATCACAAAGGCCTGGGCAAGTCCGTTCGGAACTACCTGCTGTGCATAGGAGAATGAACAGCCAAGGCTGGAACCGTCACCGAGTAATTTTTCAAAATTGGGCAGATCGTAAGGGGTGGAGATGATCAGGATATCGCGGATCCCTGCTGTCATGAGCACCGACAGGGGATAATAGATCATCGGCTTATCGTAGATCGGCATCAGCTGTTTACTCACCGCCAGCGTCAGCGGGTGCAGGCGCGTTCCTGAACCACCGGCAAGAATTATTCCTTTCATTTGTTTGCTATATTATTTTAAAAATTCTCCAAAGTCAGTCGGCAGTCCTCAGTCGGCAGTCCTCAGTCGGCAGTCCTATCCATCATTCTGTACTTTTGCATCTTGCATTCCCGCATTCAGCATTCCTACATTCCCGCATTCTCTTCTTCCTCTTCCTCCCTGTAAATATCGATCATCGGTTTCTTCTCCTCGAAGGCTTTGGTCGTACTCCATTTATCAAGGGTAAGGAGGAGCGAAGGCAGGATGAACATGTTCAGGAGACCGGCCACCAGCAATGTAAAGGAGATGAGAAATCCCAGGGACTGTGTTCCGCCGAAGGAAGAGAGCACAAAGATCCCGAAGCCGAAAAAGAGCACCGTGGAGGAGTAGATCATGCTGTAGCCCGTTTCTTTCAATGCGGATATAACCGATGAAGGAATATCGTGGTGTGTATGTTTCAGCTGAAGCCTGTAGCGCGACAGGTACTGGATGGAGTTATCCACGGAAATTCCGAGTGCGACGCTGAAAATAAGGATGGTGGAAGGTTTGATGGGGATCCCGGCATATCCCATCAGGGCCGCCGTCATCAGCTGCGGTATCAGGTTTGGAACCAGCGAGATCAGGATCATCCTCCAGGAGGTAAATAAAAATGCAAGCAGGATCGCGATCACAACCACGGCAAGCAGAATGCTCTCCCAGAGGTTGCGAATGAGAAAGTTCGTTCCTTTCAGGAATACGACACTGGTCCCTGTAAGGGTGACGGTATATTTTGCAGGGGGGAATATGGAATCGATCTTTGGCTTAAGGTTCGTCTGTATCCGCTCGATTTCCGGAGTTCCGATGTTTGCCATCTGCACCGAAATTCTTGTAACCTGGTAATTTGAATCAATGAAATTCCTGACCAGGTTTTTCTTCTTCGATTTCAGGTCGGGAATGTAACTGGCCATGAATGTCAGCTCGCCCGAACTGGGAAGATTGTAGTTGTTCGTATCCCCGTTGTAAAAGGCCATCTTGGCCATCTTAATGACTTCGACGATGGACAAGGGTCTTGAAAGTTCAGGATAGGTTGCAAGCGTATCCTGGAGCCGGTCGATACGCCTGAGTGTTGCCAGGGTGAAAACTCCTTTTTTCCGCTTTGCATCGACGGTGATCTCGAGTGGCATGATCCCCTTAAAGTTTTGCTCGAAGAACATCAGGTCCTTATAAAGGGCATCGCGTTTCGGAATGTCGTCCATGACCCTGCCGGTAGTATGAAGCCTCAGGGTTCCGAAAACAGCGATAAGCATAAAGATCCCGGTAGTGATGTAGATTGTATTCCTGCGGGTGTTCACCCAAATCACAGCCTTGTCAATGATGATCTTGGCAAAGCTGTGTTCCAGGTGTTTTGTGTCTTTTTTCTCTGGGGGCTTGATGTAACTGAAGAAGATGGGAACAAGGGTGAGGGAAAGAACATAAACCACCAGGATGTTCAGTGAAGCAATCATCCCGAACTCGACCAGCAGCTTGTTGTTGGTGATGATAAAAGCCGCAAACCCGGTAGCTGTTGCAGCATTGGTGAGCAGGTTCGCTTTCCCGATCCGTTCGATTACCCGCGATAAGGATTTTACTTTGTTCCCGTGGTGCCGGAATTCGTAATGGTATTTGTTCAGGAGGAAGATGCAGTTTTCCACCCCGATCACAATGATCAGCGGGGGAATGATCCCGGTAAGAATGGTGATCTTGTATCCGAAAAGAACAATGAAACCGACTGCCCAGATCACGCTGATCACGATGATGATCATCGGGAAGAGGACCGCTTTGTACGACCGGAAGAAAATATAGAGAAATACGGCAGCAACCAACAATGCGAGCAGGACAAATAGTTTCAGCTCATCTTCCACCTTCTTCGAGGTAACGGTACGGATGTAAGGCAGCCCGGAATAATGGACGGGTATGTTATATTTGGAACCGAAACTGTCGGCCGTGGTCTTTATATTTTTGATCAGTTGTATCCTGCTCTTGTTGTTGATCTCATTCTTGCTGATGGTGACCATCATGATGGTCGCCCCGGTAGCCTGGTTATAAATCAGGTTGCGATAAAGCGGAATCGACCAGATGACCTTCTTCAGGCTGTCGGCCTCCGCCTGGCTTTTCGGCTTTACCGGCGTAACGGAGATGAACTCAAACTTCTTGAGAGAATCATTTTTCCGGAGGTTGAAAAGACGTGTATTGGAAAGAACTTCTTCAACACCCTTGATCTTCCTGATCTTTCCGGAAAGGTCGTACCAGTCGTTGAATTTGTTCAGGGTAAAAAGGTTCTTGTCCTCGATGCCGATAAACAATACGGACCCGTCCTCGCCAAACTGCTTTTTAAAGTTTTCGTAGATGATGGTAGTGCTGTCGGATGCCGGGAGCATCCTCGCCATTTCATAAGAAAGTTTTACTTCCCGGGCCTTGTAGCCCATAAACAGGGTTATCAGCCCGATTACGATCAGGATAAAAACACGATCACGCAGAATATGCCGTACCAGAAAATGCCACACATGAATAGAATTGGGGCACGAAGTTAAGATTTTATCCGAAAAGTTGATCCAATCTCCGCTATTATCTGGTAATAGTTGGTATTTTTGTTTTGATGAATTAATATCATTTTTCGACAACGATTACTCCAGATAAACAATTCATAATTGAGCTTATACCAAAGATCCAATTATTTTGGACTAAAGTCCATAAATAACTAGCTTTCAATTACCCCGGCCTTAAGGCCGGGGTAAGGCATAAAGATGATAATAAGGGCTTTAGCCCAAAAGATAAAACTATAGATAACTTTTCTGAGTGTTCTCATAATTCGTAAATTGAAACGCGTTCTCTTCATCGACTCCGTCCATCACCTGATCCGTGAGGAATTGACCTCACATGGATTTACCTGTGATTTTTTCCCCGATCTGACGAAGGAGAAACTGGAAGAGATCATTCCCGGCTACTTCGGGATCATCATCCGGAGTAAATTCCGGCTGGACGAGGCCCTGCTTTCGAAAACAACTTCTTTGCGCTTCATCGGAAGGGCCGGGGCCGGGATGGAGAACATTGATGTTCCATTTGCAGAAAGCCGTGGGATCCTCTGTCTGAACTCACCTGAGGGTAACCGGGATGCTGTGGGTGAGCACACCATCGGGATGCTGCTTTCGCTGATGAACAACATGCGACGGGCCGACAGGCAGGTGAGGGAAGGAACATGGATCCGTGAAGATAACCGCGGAACGGAGATCAAAGGCAAAACGGTCGGGATCATCGGGTACGGGAACATGGGCAGTGCCTTTGCCCAACGGCTGAAAGGATTTGAAGCAGATGTAATTTCCTGGGATAAATATAAAAAGGATTATTCCGACGGCAATACCCGGGAAACTACCATGGAGGAGATCTTTGATTCGGCCGACATTCTGAGCCTTCATATTCCGCTTACGGACGAGACCCGCGGTTTATGCGATACCGTATTTTTCAAACGGTTCAGGAAAAATATCTGGTTCCTCAATACATCCCGCGGTCCCATTGTGAATACCCGCGATCTGGCGGACCAGCTAAAGTCGGGAAAGATCCTTGGCGCCGCCCTGGATGTTCTCGAATATGAAGATGCTTCATTTGAAGGATTATCAGCGCAATTTCCCCAGGCGTTCCAATTTCTTCTTGATTCCGACCGGGTCATCCTTACTCCCCATATTGCCGGCTGGACGACAGAGTCGAAGATCAGGCTTGCGGAAGTCCTGGTGGGGAAGATCCTGAAGGTGTTCCCGGATGGACGGTAGCGGTTTACGGGATACGTCACACGTCATACGTCACACGTCATACGTCATACGTCATAAGACATACGTAATTAAACTATTTTTGCAATTTCGCTTTTCGCTTTTCGCCATTCGCTATTAATTTTTTCACCACATTAGGCACAATAGGGCACAATAGTTTCGTGGATTTTCGTGTCTTCTTCGTGGAATTTTGTGTAATAAACTTTTGCCCGGTTTTTAAAAAACATGTACGTTTGCTGTCTGAAAATCTGAACGCCATGAAACAGGACCAGAAGCTCTTCAAAGGGAAAACCCTTGCAATTCTCTCGGGCGGAGGCGACACTCCCGCCATCAACCACAGCATCGAATCAATCCGGAACCGGGCTTCACTGCTCGGTTTTAAAGTATATGGCGTGAGGAAGGGATGGAAAGGATTACTTGGCGACGGAGATATCGTGGACCTGACCAACCAGCCCTACGACGGTTGGTATGGCGGTACGGCGCTGCGTTCAAGCCGCACCAACCCGTTTCCGTCAAAGAAAAACCCGGAAAGCCGGGTACCTCAGGTGCTGAAGAACCTTGAACGCTACAAGATCGATGTTCTGGTCACGATCGGGGGGGATGATACCAACGGGGCAGCAAAGCGGCTTTTCGAAACCGAAGGCATCCCGGTGATCGGTTACCCGAAAACCATCGATAATGATCTGCGGACACATACGATGCATTCGTACAAAGGAAAAGAAATTGAAGCTGTCATGTGCCCCGGGTTCCCTTCCGCGGCAAAGGCCATCTCCGAGTTCACCTCCAAGATCAAAACCACGGCTGAATCGCATTCCCGGATCATCGTTATGGAAGTCATGGGACGCGATGCCGGATGGCTTACCGGCAGCGCCATTTTTGGCGGCGGGAAACTCGGCCTGGTGCCTGAATTTGAGATGACGCGGGAACGGAAAGAGGTCTTTTTTGAGACCGTTAAAGAGGCTTATATGAAATCCCGGAATAAATACCTGGTTATTCCTGTTTCGGAAGGTGTACGCTGGTATGATGAAAAAACCGGGAAGGTGGATGTGGTCTATGCAAGCTCTGAAGTGGATGAATACGGACATCCACGGTTTGGCGGGATCAGCGGGATCATTGCTTCCGAGATTTATGGCAAGCTGGGCATCGAGGCCCGCGCCCAGATCTCCGGTTATTATCCCCGGGCAGGCCATTGCCGGAAATACGACCGCCGTCTTACCGCCACCCTGGCCGATAAGGTGGTGGACCTTCTGCTCCGCGAAGATTACGGACAAATGCCTGTCCTGAAAAAGATCGTTCCCTTTATGGAACTGGAAGAATTCAATACAGCATCGATCGACATGGGTACCGTGGGGAACAAGCCGCTTCCGGAAGAATATTACAACATCGAAAAGTTTTCGTTTACCGACGCCTACCGCGACTTCCTTGCAAATATCCTTGAACAGCCGGCCACAGAGGATTTCAGGTATGATTTTCCGGTTGTAATACCTTAATTGGTGAACTGGTGAACTGGTGAGTTGATGTGGGGTTTGCTTCGTCGCTTCGCTCCTCGCAATGACAACGGCCTGGGATTACGACAGGAGATTGCTTCGTCGTTTCACTCCTCGCAATTTTTTGAACCATGATTGATGAAACGATAAATTTATTGCGAGGTCCGATTTCATCGGGCCGAAGCAATCCCCATCATTATTATAACTGCTTGTCATTGCGAGCGAAGCGAAGCAACCTCCATTAGACACAAAAAGGTTTTGACCCTGTCACTTTGCTTTCATCACCAGGTGAACGGTATTTCTTGTTTTTTGTTCCATAAGCACCATCCTTCCTTTTGTGATTCTTTTGATCGCGGCAGGAGTATAATGGCGGATGGTCAGCAGTTCCACATCTTCATTGTAGCGGATGGAATAATTTTCCTGAAGCATTGCAAGACTTCCGGATGAGTCCAGGTGATCAGAATCCACGCAGACGGTGAAGGAGACCGCTGAATTCTGCATAAGGTTCACCTTAACACGGTTCCTGGCAAGGATGCTGAAGATCTGGCTCAGGTTTTCCTCCAGGATGAAGGAAAAATCCCTTGGCGAAATGGAGATCAGCACCTGGTTGCGCTTGAGGATATAGATGGGAACAGGGACTTTCCATTCGGCCAGGTTTTCGATCGTGGTGCCTTCAAGGTGAGGCTTTAAAAAGGATTTCACCCGCAGGACAATGTTTGCATTCTCAAGCGGCTTGATTGTTTTGGGATGGATCACAGAGCCGCCGTAATAGGCCAGTTCTATGGCCTCGAGGTACGACAGCCGCTTCAGTTTCCGGGCATCCGGGAACCATTTCGGATCAGCATTCATCACGCCCGGAACATCTTTCCAGATGGTCACCTCCCTTGTTTTCATCGAATGGGCCACAATTGCAGCCGTATAATCCGATCCTTCCCGTCCGAGTGTGGTAGCATTCCCGTCTGCATCACCCCCGATAAATCCCTGGATGACCACTACAATCCGTCTGGTGAAAGTGGAGCTGAAAAGAAAATCAAATTCCTTCCGTAAATTCCTTTCCGTTAACTCCCAGTCAACAGCAGCATCCCGGTAAGTCGAATCGGTCTTTATCAGTTCCCGGGCATCGAGAAGTTCTGACATTATCCCTAAAGACAAAAGATACGAATAAACGATCGCGCTTGAAA
The DNA here is from genome assembly GCA_026391805.1 of Bacteroidota bacterium. Classification (GTDB taxonomy): domain Bacteria; phylum Bacteroidota; class Bacteroidia; order Bacteroidales; family FEN-979; genus FEN-979. The sequence continues at coordinate 87,258 of JAPLDJ010000024.1, forward strand.
AAATCTCTCCGTTACTTACAATCTGGTCATATTCAAAATCGTATTCCTTCCGGAGGTTAGTATTCAGAAGCCGTGCCTGAAGGTAGTCATTAAGCTTCTGAAGACCGTCCACCGCAATCATACAGCCTATCGGCTTATTGGGACCAAACAATTCATCCATGATCATCATGTGGTAATCCCTGATCTTCTTATAAACCCTGGCCATGGCAACTGCATCGGAAGCCATGAAAAACTTTAACAGCTCTTCGAGAGCATTGGTCGTTTTGCCCATGGCTGAAACCACCATGGCAATGTTGTCATCCGGGAAACGCCGGATGATGGAAGCGACATTCCTGACCCCTGCAGCGCTGTTAACGGATGCACCGCCGAATTTGAACACTTTGATATCCATAAAACAAAAGTAGATAAAATCTTAATGCCCTCCTCCCTTATGCCGGAGCTGAAAGTGTCTATTTTTCCTACCTTTGCAAACCAATCCACCAATTATGAGATTTAAAACATTAACGGAATTCATCGTTGAGAAACAAGGGGAATATCCTCACGCTACCGGTGGCCTTACAAGGCTGTTGAATGACATCGGCATTGCGGCAAAATTTGTGAACAGGGAAGTCAACCGGGCGGGTCTTGGTGATGTGATGGGCTATGTGGGAGAAGTCAATGTGCAGGGAGAAGAGCAGAAAAAGCTGGATGTGTACGCCAACAACCAGTTTATTGCAGCCCTGAAATATGGTGGCGAATGCTGTGCCATCGGTTCGGAAGAGAACGAGGAGATCATCACCTTTGATTCCGGAGTCTCCATGCACGGCAAATACGTTGTTGCCATGGATCCGCTCGACGGATCTTCCAACATCGAATCCAATGTTTCGATAGGGACACTCTTCTCGATTTATCTGCGGAGGACGGTTCGCGGGAAGGCCACGCTGGAAGATTTCCTGCAGCCCGGCAGGAACATGGTGGCAGCCGGGTATGTCCTCTACGGCTCATCAACAGTGCTTGTTTACTCGACAGGTAACGGCGTGAACGGTTTTACCCTTGATCCCTCGGTCGGACTTTTTATCCTGAGTCACCCGGATATGAAATATCCCGACGGCGGAAACATCTATTCCATCAATGAAGCCTCTTACAACAATTTTCCCGAAGGCGTAAAAAAATACATCAATTACTGCCAGGAAGACGATCCTGCAACGAAACGCCCTTATTCGACACGTTACATCGGGTCGATGGTGGCTGATTTTCACCGGAACCTTGTCCGTGGTGGCATCTTCATGTACCCCGGAACCTCAAAAAGCCTGTTCGGAAAACTCCGGCTGCTCTACGAATGCAACCCCGTTGCATTCCTGGCAGAACAGGCAGGAGGGAAGGCTTCCGACGGGTTTTCCCGGATCCTGGACATCCAGCCCACATCGCTTCATCAGCGGGCGCCGTTGTTCGTAGGACCAACCAGCATGGTTGAAAAAGCGGAGGAATTCATGAAAGAATACGCCCCCGAATTTAAACCGAAGCACTAGTAATTTTTACATTTCCTGCTTGGATAAGGCACAACTCCTTTCGCTGTTTTTTGATGATCCCCGCACCCGTGAGATCACAGAATTCCTGTTTCCCGGAAAGGGAAAAGTGACAGAGTCACAAAGTGACAGAGTAACAGAGTCAGAAAATTTAACTCAGCAGCTAAGCGACTTAGCAACTCACCAGTTCACCAGTTCACAAGTTCACCAGTTCACCACCCCGCCAGTTCTCCACCTCAAAGGCCTGACCGGCTCCTCCCGTTCCCTGGTCGCGTCAGCCGTTTTCAGATCGCATCCTTCAGTGCATGTTCACATTCTGCCCGACAGAGAAACCGCAGCCTATTTTTACAATGACCTGGAGCAGATCCTGGATGAACAGAACGTGGAAACAGAGAAAAAAAAGGTACTCTTCTTTCCCTCTTCATTCAAAAAAAATATCGATTCGGGTCAGAAGGATAACCTTGGACTCTTATCCCGGACCGAGATCCTGAACAGGCTTCATGCACGGACCAAAAAGTTCATGATCGTCACTTATCCTGAAGCGTTGTCGGAAAAGGTCGTAAACAAGAAATTCCTGGATAAAAACACGCTGAAGCTGAAATCCGGGGAGGCTGTTTCCCTTGAATTCGTTTTGGATCTGCTGATCGAATATGAGTTCGAACGGGTGGACTTTGTAATCGAACCGGGCCAGTTTTCCCTGCGCGGCGGACTGATCGACGTCTATTCATTTTCCGGGGATCATCCGTACCGCATCGAATTTGAGGGCGACAATGTAGCCTCCATCCGGAGCTTTGACCCGACCACGCAGCTTTCTATCGAGAAGAAAGCGGAGATCACCATCATCCCTGATATCCGCATCAACCGTGAAAAAAGGATCAAATATGACCCCGTTTTTACATTCCTGCCCGATGAATCGGTGATCTGGGCGGACGATGTCCGGTTCACTGTTGACATGCTCGATAAACAGAACGATGATGAACTTTTCCTGTCGGGAAAGGCTTTCCTGGAAGAGACCGGGCGGTTCCCCCGGATTGAATATGGTCTGCAGTTTTATTTTCCTGCAGATAAGCTGTTTGAATACTCAGTTTCACCGCAGCCTTCTTTCAACAAAAATTTTGATCTTCTTTTTAAGACACTGGAGGAGAACAGGGGAAACGGGATCCGGAACATCCTCCTGGCCGATAATCCGAAGCAGGCTGAAAGGTTGAACAGTATCCTGGATGAGATCCAGACGAAAATATCAGAGATTGATCCGAACACAGTCGGCAGTCGGCAGTCGGCAGTCGGCAGTCAGCAGTCGGCAGTCGGCAGTCAGCAGTCGGCAGTCGGCAGTCATGTGTCGCCGCTCACTTTTCACGATCTCCAGACAACCATCAATTTCTCCCTTCACGAAGGCTTCATAGAAAAAGAGCTGAAGATCGCCTGCTTTACCGACCACCAGATCTTTGAACGTTACCACCGCTATCATCTGCGCGATGGTTATGTGGCCAAGGAGGCGCTGACACTGAAGGAGCTGTATGATCTGCGTCCCGGAGATTTTGTAACCCACATCGATCACGGGATCGGGCGGTTCGACGGGCTCGAGAAGATCATGAACCAGGATAAGGAACAGGAGGCGATACGGCTCATCTATAAGAATAACGACATCCTTTATGTCAGCATCCATTCGCTGCACCGGATATCGAAATATGTCGGGAAGGAGGGAACGGCGCCGGTGCTGAACCGGCTTGGCTCGGATGCCTGGAACAAGCTCAAAAACAAAACCAAAAGCAGGGTCAAGGACATTGCACGCGAGCTTATCCGGCTGTATGCTGAGCGCAGGGCTGCAAAGGGAGTGGCCTGCTCGCCCGATACATACCTGCAAACCGAGCTCGAGGCTTCGTTCATATATGAAGATACCCCCGACCAGTTGAAGGCCACTGTTGACGTGAAAAAAGACCTCGAAGCGGAATTCCCGATGGACCGGCTGGTTTGCGGCGATGTTGGCTTCGGGAAAACCGAAATAGCGATCCGCGCCGCCTTCAAGGTGGTTTCTGAAAGCCGCCAGGTGGCGATCCTGGTCCCGACAACCATCCTTGCCCTTCAGCACTTCAAAACGTTTTCCGAACGCCTGAAGGATTTCCCCTGCACTACCGAATACATCAACCGCTTTAAATCTGCAAAAGATCAAACCCGGATACTAAAGGACCTGGAGGAGGGAAAAATTGATATCCTCATCGGCACGCACCGGCTGCTCAGCAAGGATATAAAATTCAAGGACCTTGGGCTTCTGGTAATTGACGAAGAGCAGAAATTCGGCGTCTCCTCCAAGGAAAAGATCAAGCACTTTAAGGTGAATGTGGATTCGCTCACGCTTACGGCTACGCCTATTCCGCGTACACTCCAGTTCTCGCTGATGGGGGCGAGGGACCTTTCGATCATCAACACCCCGCCGCCCAACCGGTACCCGGTGCAAACCGAGATCCATCCTTTCCGCGAAGAGATCATCCGGGAAGCTATTCAGTATGAACTTTCGCGGGGAGGGCAGGTCTTCTTCGTCACCACACGGGTTCAGAACATCACCGAAATCGCCGGGATGGTGCAGCGGATGGTACCCAAGGCGCGGGTGGCCATCGCACACGGACAGATGGAAGGGCACAAGCTGGAGCGCATGATGGTCGATTTCATTGAAGGGGATTTCGATGTTCTGGTGGCAACGACCATTATAGAATCGGGGCTCGATATTTCCAATGTCAACACCATCATCATCAACGATGCACATCATTACGGCCTCAGCGACCTTCACCAGTTACGTGGCCGTGTAGGACGGTCGAACAAAAAAGCATTCTGCTACCTGCTGGCGCCGCCGATGTCATTGCTCACCGATGAGGCCCGGAAACGCCTGAGGGCCATCGAGGAGTTTTCCGAACTGGGATCCGGCTTCAACATTGCCATGCGTGACCTTGACATCCGCGGGGCCGGAAACATCCTGGGCGCCGAGCAGAGCGGATTTATTTCCGAGATCGGCTTCGATATGTACCAGAAGATCCTCGACGAGGCCATCCTTGAGCTGAAGGAACAGGATTTCAAGGATGTTTTCAAAGAAGAACTCCCGAAAGAATTTGTGCGGGAATGCCAGATCGAAACCGACCTTGAGATCCTGATCCCCGACGACTACATCACCAACATCACCGAACGGCTCAGCCTTTACAAAGAACTCGATTCACTGGTTTCAGAATACGATCTTGTGAAGTTCAGGGGAAAACTGGAAGACCGCTTCGGGCCGGTGCCGGAACAGACAATAGCGCTCCTGGATACGATCCGGCTCAGGCAGCTGGCCAGGACCATCGGATTTGAAAAACTGGTTCTTCGCAACAACCGCCTGGCCTGCTATTTCATCAGCAATGAAGATTCCGAGTATTTCCAGTCCCCCCAGTTCACAGCCATCCTTGAATACATTAAAGCCAATCCACCCAATTGCAGGATGAAGGAAGAGAAAGAAAGGCTGATGCTGATTTTTCCTGAAATAAGGAAAGTAAAGCATGCCCTTGAAGCACTGGAACAACTGCCGGTCGTGTAAAAACTCACTCCTGTAAGAGGCTGTCCAAAAAATGGTTTCTCGCAGAGAACGCAAAGATTTTCGCAAAGGACGCTAAGAGTAACTATTAAGAATCATACCCTTTGCGAATTTTGCGGTTCATCTTTGCGGCCTTTGCGTGAACGATTTTTAACCTTTTGATACAACATCAGCCTCGTTTCTACGCGACAGTGGATGAGTTAATAAAAAAAGGATGCTGCAACACTGCAACATCCTTTTTCTCTGAAGTAAAAGGAGGATTAATTCTTCTTCCCTGTCAGTTTGAAGGTATCCATTTCCCAGCTTGTCGAACTGCTGGCCGCAGCTCCTGAGGACCTGTAACGGAAAGCAATGTAAACCTTCTGGTGGTAAGCCGACAGGCTGATATCTCCGCTTGAAGTCCATGCGCCGCTGCCTGCCGGTGACAATGTACACTGAACATCACTCCATGTTGCTGGTGTCGGATCTCCGCTCCCGGAGTAGTCTGTTGAAATTTTTACTTCCATCGGAGTAGGCTGGCCGGAATCGCTGTACTTTGCCCAGGTCTTGAACGTGAGAATAGGGTTAGTAATATTTGTAAGGTCAAGTGCCGGCGACATAAGCCACGTTTCGCATGCACCGCTGCCGCCATATCCGTTTGCGGCCATTGATGCATAGGTAGAACTCCATGTCCATGGTTTATTGCCAGTGACACTGAAGATGGGCCACTCGGAACCCGGGTCCGCATCGAAATTATTTTTGTAGATGACCGTCTGTCCTGTATCGGCAAATGCAACCATGTCATTCAAATCCCTGACAAGCAATTCGTATTTCCCGTTAAAGACCGTCAGAATCCCCTGAACCGTTCCGACACCCTGCGGCAGGAGATTGTTGGCAAAGCTCGCGTAGTTGCTGGTGTAGAGAATAAAATCATATCCGTTGATCTGGATCGTGGTCCCATCGATATCGCCAATGGGGCGGGATGTAGTGACACCACCTGTAACAAAGGGTGAACCGGCATCCGGGAAACGCACCTCCGGGACTGCAATCAGCTTGCTGAAGAGTTTGGGTGCAGGAGCTGTAACATCGAACGTTTCCGGCACGGGTGGTTTACCGGGCAGGCTGTCGAGGTAGATATGGCTTTTAATCATGGATGAAGGCATTCTTCCGATCCCTCCATTATAGATATATCCAAGCTCAAGGGCACCGCCGTACAATCCGAGGTACAAGCCCTGGCATTTTATATACACACGCTGACCAATCTTGAACTGGGTGTAAAGATCGGCCTGGTCGATCTCAAAATCAATCCCTCCTGTACTGTCCTGGATGTATAATTTCTTATAGATATTACCGGATTGATCATTCCCGGCAACGATTCCCATGATGACGATGGAATCATTGATCCTGACCGTGTCTGTATGGACTCCATACAATTTAACCAGGGTATCCATAGTGGCATTGGCCGGGAAATTGACATATGGAATGATTACGGGTGGTTCATCAAAATCTTTCTTGACGCAACCTGTCAGTGCCGCAATTACAAAGGCCAGTAAACCCATTGTTAGAATAATTCCTGATTTCTTTACTGATAAATATTTCATGGTTCTTATTATTTATTATCTATGTTTATAGTTTTCTTTTTTCTGACATCTGATCTCTGACTTCAGACTTCCGTTTATATCCTGAACCCGATGTTCAGGAAGAAAGTCCTTCCGTAATAATAGAGGTACTTCGGCGGGAAGGTGCTGACATCCTTGTTGATGAAGTCAAAACGGTTCTGCTCGTAGCCCCAGGTCTGGATCTCTTTTGAGTTGAGGATGTTGGTGACGCTCAGGTTGATGTTGATGAAATACTTGTATTTGATGCGGATCGATTTTCCCAGCGACGCGTCCAATGTAAAGCCGCTCTTCAGCTTTGTTTCCTGCGTGATCTCTGCGATCTTCGGATCGCCTGGTCCGAGACCGGAGATGGCAGCCTCGGTCCTTCTTTCCGGCGTAAAGCTGAGCCAGTTGTTATCGCAATAATTGGCATTGATATCGAAGAACCAGTATTTGTAATTAAATTTAAACCCTCCCGAAAGCGCTGTCTGGGGCGTACTCGGCACATAAAAATTCTTTATGTAGGTGATGCCGGTACTATCCGGAATGGTTCCGTTATCGGCTGACACAGTAGTGATCGGACGGGAGGTGAAGATGTAATTGCCGATAGCGGCAACGCCGATCACCGACATCCACTTGGTCGCCTTTACCTCGGCTCCGAATTCAACGCCCTGGTGTGTGCGGTCAATGCCTGTGCTGACGTTGTTTACATAGGTGCGCAGTACATCATCATAATAGCTGATGATGGCCGTTCCATCAAGGAAGCGGGTATAATAATAGGTAGCGCGCAGGCTCAGCCAGGGATAACGGATGATGTAGCTGGCATCGCCGCCATATGACTTCTCGCTTGTCAAATCCTTGGCGACATCGTTGCGTGTTCGTGGTGAAACAAAGCTGTTGCTGAATAAGGGTGCCTTTGTTTCATAAAACCCGCTGGCTTTCAGGAAATGCCGCCCGCTGATCTTGTATGTAACACCGCCCCTGATCCCGTAATTAAAGTACTGGTATATGCTTGATTTTCCGTAGGAATTATTCGGATGACGTCCGTTTTTGTAATAACCGGTACGCCAGAATTCCGTTCCTGTCAGTGACGCTGCAACATAAAAGTCGACCTTGTTATAGGTGAAAGCACCCTGTCCCCAGAGGTTCAGGTTGTTCATATTTACATCGTAGTTGTATCCGAACTTATCGCCCTTGTTAATGACCTGATTGGGATTGTTGAGGTCGAGCTGGGCGCTGGCCGAATCGCCGGGGAAGTCCTGTTCGTTGTACTGGTCGATGTTGACCCAGTATCCTCCGCCAAGCAGATCTTCCAGGATCTTGTAATGACTTGCCTTGTAAAGCTTGAAATTGACCCCTCCCGTTGCAGTAATGTGTTCATTGACCTCCTTGTTCAGGGCGGTATTGAAGATGAACTGGCTGGTCTTGGTTTCATTTCTTTCAACAATGTAACGGGCCTGCTGGCCTTCCCCATTGCTCAGCCTGTTGATGGCGTATAGCTTGTCCCAGTTGACCTGGCGGGTATTCACATCATTCTGCCATTGATTCGTGATCAGCTGCTGGGTATATTCATCCAGGTGGTTGACGTAATCGGGCTTGTAGCTGGGCAGGTAGCGGTAATAATCAGGACGGGGGTCCGGGGCGTTGTACCAGTTGAGCGAAGTCCAGCCGTTTGTTCCAAAAGAATAATTAACGGCTGTGTTCAGCTTTGTTTTTTCATTGATGGTCCAGATGTGGTTCAGGATGAATTCGGGTTCATTGTTTGAACGGACGCGTGCATTCCTTTTCTCACCGTTCTGGTAGCCCCAGTTCGGGTTGTAATAGTTGCTTCCGGTAAGATCATAGGCTTCCTGGAAAGTGGCCGACTGTGTTCCCCGTTTCGTGGGAGCACCAAACACGGTTAGTGCAAGGCTGTGATTTTTCCCGAATTTCTTTTCGACTGCAAGGAAATAAGCCCATGCATCGTACCAGGTCCCGTCAACATACCCTTCCTGCGCCCAGCGGCGTGATCCGCTGACCGTAAAGGCCCAGCCATTCTTCATCAGGCCGGTGGAATAAGTCAGCTGGATGCGGTTCTGGTAAGTGCGGTTCGAGAGGGAATAAGAGAGTTTGATCTGTTTCCTGTAATTTGAAGCCCGTGTATCAATGTTTGTGACTCCCCCGATGTTGCTGTATGAAAGCGGTGTCGGGTCGTAATACATATAGATCTGTTTGTTCCGCATGGCGTCATTCAGTCCGCCCCAGTCACTGAAATTGATACGGCCGTTTTCAGCATCACTGACGTCTGTGCCGTTGATCAGTACGCCGCGGTTGTCTGCATCATAGCCCCTGGGGCGGAATGAGAGCGAACCGAAGGTATAACCTGCCGTAGAGGTGAATATGTCTTCTGAAGAATGCAAAAGCCCGGAAATATTCTGGTCCTTGTTCTCGTCATCCTGGTCAAGGATAATCGTGCTGATCTCAGGAAGAGATTCTGATTCCGCTGCCTTTTTCTTCAGTTCAAAAGGAGAGAAAGAAAATGTCTCTGCACTCAATTCAAACGTTTTTTCAACGCTTTCATAATTTTCTCCACTGACCGTTGCAGTGTATTTGCCATAGGGGACATTTTTTATTTCAAAGGAACCCAGTGAATCCGTCACAGTGCTCAGGTTCAGGGAAGTGATCGTAATGGTTGCCTTGGAAACTGCCTTCCCGGTTCCGCTTTCAATGATCTTCCCGGTTACCTTTCCGTTCTGGGCATTCACGAAAGAAAATAGGAATAAGAAAAGTCCCAGCAGGGATAGAAATCTTTTCATCAGTTAAAATTTAGTTAAATTTAAGTTTGCAAACCTAAGGATTTTTTCCACATCAGATGAAAAATGATCGTAATTTTGACCGGTTAAAAATTAGACTGTGAAAAGACTTACCTACTACTCGTTAATTCTCCTGTTCGCTTTGCTGACGGGTGCGAACCAGAATTCCGTTGCCCAGGGAAAACCGGCAAAGATTGCATGCGTTGCCTTCTACAACCTTGAAAATCTTTTTGATACCATTGATGATCCCATTACCGATGATGTGGAATTTACCCCGAACGGGCCAAGCCGATGGAATTCGGAAAGGTATTATGCAAAATTGAAGAACCTGGCAAAGGTCATCTCCCAGATCGGCGATGATCTTACAAAAGACGGCCCCATCATGATGGGCGTCTCTGAAGTGGAAAACAGGCAGGTGGTCGAAGATCTCCTTAATACCCCGCCGCTGAAGGAAATGGGGTACAAGGTCGTGCATTATGATTCCCCCGACAAGAGAGGCATCGATGTTTCATTTATTTACCGCTCAAAGTTTTTCCAGGTCACTTCTTCAAGTGCGCATCCGTTTAAAATTGAGAACCTGCCGGATTTCTATACCCGCGACATCCTGCAGGTAGACGGAACCCTTGAAGGGGAAAAGATCCATGTGCTCGTGAATCACTGGCCATCGCGAAGCGGAGGCGAAGTTGAAAGCAGGTTCAAGCGAAATGCGGCAGCGGACCTGTGCCTGTCGATTGTCCAGTCAATCTATAAGGAAGAACCCAATGCAAAGATCATCATTATGGGCGACCTGAACGACGATCCGGTGGACGAAAGCCTGATGAAACACCTGAAAGTGAAAACCAAACCGGAAAACACAGGTCCCGGCGACCTCTTTGACCCGATGTGGCAGATGTACAAGGATGGAATCGGATCCCTTGCATACAAGGACAGCTGGAACCTGTTCGACCAGATCATTGTTTCCGGTCCGCTGATGGCCAAAAACAACACGGGGTACCGGTTTCTGAAGGCCCGGATCTTTAAGAAGTCATTTATGCTGCAAAAAGAGGGGGCCTATGAGGGGTATCCGTTCCGCACCTATGCAGCCGGCGTTTACATGGGTGGCTACAGCGATCACTTTCCGGCCTATATTTTCCTGGTAAAGGAAGTTAAAAAATAGTACCGCCCGAACGGTGTGTTTTTTTATTCCGGAAGAATGATTTATTTTCGTACAAAAAATAAACCCTGTGTCTGACAGTCTGGTAATCATCCCAACCTATAAGGAAAAGGAAAACATCGAACGGATCATCCGGAAGGTGTTCTCCCTGGAAAAAGATTTTGACATCCTGATCGTGGAAGATAATTCTCCCGACGGAACTGCCGACATCGTGCGGCGGCTCATGCAGGAATTCACCGGGCGGCTTTTCATGGAAGAGCGGAAAGGAAAGCTGGGCCTTGGTACCGCCTACATCCATGGTTTTAAATGGGCACTCAGTCACGATTATGAATTCATCTTTGAGATGGATGCCGATTTCTCACATAACCCGGAAGACCTGTTGCGGCTGTATGATGCTGCAAAGAATAAGGGAGCCGATGTCGCCATCGGTTCACGGTACATCACCGGCGTAAATGTGGTCAACTGGCCGATGGGCCGGGTGCTGATGTCGTATTACGCCTCTGCCTACGTAAGGTTCATCACCGGGATGAAGATCCGCGATACGACAGCAGGTTTTAAATGCTATACCAGCAAGGTGCTCCGCGCCATCAAGCTTGACAAGATCCGCTTTACAGGATATGCCTTCCAGATCGAGATGAAATTCACCGCCTGGAAACTTGGGTTCAACATCGTAGAGGTGCCCATCATCTTTACCGACCGTACCCAGGGCGAGTCGAAAATGAGCAAGGGGATCTTCAAGGAAGCTATCCTGGGTGTGATCAGCTTGCGCTGGCGGAGCCTTTTTACAAAATATGAACGACCGGAATAACGGTTCCTCTTTCCTCTTATCTTTGCACCGGTTTTTTTTTACTGTGATTTTTTTTCCATGGAACGGATCCTCATAACAGGCGCCAAGATCGTCAATGAAAATAAGATTTTTGAAGGGAACGTCCTTATCGCGGGCGAAAGGATCGAAGAAGTTTTTCCTGCCGGTTCAACGCATTCCATGCTTGAAGACCTGGAAAACATCCGGCTCATCGATGGCCGCGGAAAATACCTGATCCCCGGGGTCATCGACGACCAGGTTCATTTTCGTGAGCCGGGACTGACACAGAAGGGCGATATCCATAGCGAAAGCAGGGCAGCCGTTGCCGGCGGAGTAACTTCCTTCATGGATATGCCCAACACCGACCCGAAGGCGACCACCCTTACTATCCTGGAAGAAAAATATAAGCTGGCTTCGCAGAAATCCTTCGCCAATTATTCATTTTTCCTCGGCGCCACCAATGATAACCTGGAAGAGATACTGAACATCAATCCGTCAAAAATCTGCGGCGTGAAGGTCTTTATGGGAGCTTCAACCGGCAACATGCTGGTGGATGATCCGGAAATGCTTGAGAAGATCTTTCAACATTCAAAAACAATCGTTGCCATTCACAGCGAAGACGAAGCCATTATCCGGAAGAACCTGGCAGAATTCAAAGAAAAATACGGTGAGGATATTCCGGTCGAAGCTCACCCGCTGATCCGCAGTGAAGAGGCTTGCTATGCTTCCACAAAAAGGGCGGTGGAACTGGCGCAGAAGCACAACACCCGGTTGCACATCCTTCACCTTTCAACGGCAAAAGAACTGGAACTCTTCAGGAACGACCTTCCGCTTGATAAGAAACGGATCACCAATGAAGTGTGTGTGCACCACCTCTGGTTCGACGATCGTGATTATGCCCGTCTCGGATCAAAAATCAAATGGAACCCGGCCATTAAAACACAACGTGACCGGGACGGATTGTTCAGCGGGCTGCTGAACAACAGTGTTGACATCATCGCCACCGACCATGCCCCGCACCTCGCTGAAGAAAAACAACGGCCTTACCTCAGCTGTCCTTCCGGTGGCCCGCTCGTCCAGCATTCACTGGTGATCATGCTTGAATTCGTAAGGCAGAAAAAGATCTCTCTTGAAAAGATCGTGGAAAAGATGTGCCATGCACCGGCTGTTCTCTACCGTATTCAAAACCGCGGATTCATCCGCAAAGGCTTCTATGCCGATCTTGTGCTTGTGGGTCCCGATTCTCCATGGATCGTGGAAAAAGAAAACCTGCTCTATAAATGCGGCTGGTCGCCGTTCGAAGGGCAGCAGTTTTCAAATAAGGTCACACATACGTTTGTGAACGGAAATCTGGTGTTCTCAAACGGAAAGTTTGACGAACGTCAAAAAGGTAAAAGACTTGAATTCCGGAAATCTGATGTCTGATGTCTGAGGTCAGAAAACTGCTGACTGCTGACTGCCGACTGAAACTGTTAATCGTAAATCGTAAATCGTAATGACTAAACTTGGTACTTCTTTATTTCTATTACTTATTCTTTCATTTATCTCCTGTTCGCATGAAACCAAGATCATGGTGGAAACTTACCCCGACGGATCCCCGAAGCGGGAATGTGTTTACAAAGGGAAAGATGAAACGCGTGAAATGATAAAGGAGACGACCTGGTATCCTGGAAGAAAGCTGCAGATGGTCGGTGAATACAAGGCAAACAAGCGCGACGGGCACTGGATCTATTACTATCAAAACGGGAATATCTGGAGTGAAGGATATTTCAGGGAAGGGAAAAGTGACGGGAAGAGGATCACCCACTATGAAAACGGGAATGTTTTTTACGAAGGGACCTACGACAAAGACCGCCGCGTGGGGGTCTGGAAGTTCTATGATGAGAGTGGGAAACTGGTCAAGACACTGGATTATACCAAAATCAAAGAAAAAGCTTCGGGCAAATAATTTCCGCTTGGTTTGCAAAAAAAAAGAGACTGTCCCTGAAGGGCAGCCTCTTTTTTTATCTCATGAAACAGGGTTAATTCACCAGGATCACAAGGTATCTTACATTGCTCCAGAATGCAGCATAATCTGTGATCTGCAGCGACTGGATGATCTTCTTGTCGCCCACCAGTTTATAGGATGAGGTCGGGTGGTTGGAAAGAACCTTTGCCTTTTTGCTCAGGATCGAAACCTCGGTCAGCTTGCGGATATCGACCTTTGTAAAGAGGGCTTTGTTGAAATCGGAAAGAATTTTATCGCCTTTTCCGATGACCCCGTTCTTCTTCAGGTCTTTTTCAGTGCCGATAATGTAATAAGCAGTATTCAGTGCGGCATCCTGCTGTGCAAGTGTCTGCTGCTGCTGGGAGAGCTTCCCTGATTGTGATTTGACAACATTGGTCAGCGTATCCAGTTTCAGGTTAGCACTTTCGATGATAATGTTCAGCCTGGCCAGTTTTTCGCGCAGGGTAGTGATCTCAGTGTTACGCACGTCGATATCTTTCTGGAGGCGTTCCACCAGTTTCGTCAATTCGGTAACTTTCATGTTACTTGATTTCAGCTTGCGGGTAAGGTCTGCAAGATCTTTCTTGTTCTTCTCCATCAGCATGTAGATCGAGGTGATATCACTCTTGATCTGGTCTTTAGCGGAGAGTTTCAGTTCACCGTTCTTGTTGGTGTTGAGGTTGATGATGTTCTCTTTCATTTTGATGGTATCCAGAGAACCCTGGATATCATTAACGGTTGCAATGAATTCGTTGATAGCTTCATCCTTCTGCATGGTCTGGGCCATGAGACTGTCGTTTTTTGCCTTCATATCCTCTGCTTCTTTCTTTGCAGCACGGCCGCATGAAAAGAGAACAGGAATGAGCAGTAAAATCAAATACTTTTTCATCGTGTTCGGGGTTTAAATTTTATTAAGCGGCAAAATTACAAAGAAAATCAGGTAATTGTATAGTCTGCCTGAAAAATCTTTTACTTTACAGTACTGAAACCCGTCAGTTTCCGTTTAATGTTGACTAACTGTTAAGGCGTTTTTAGATAAAGAAGATGAAAAGATATCCTATTGTAGTCCTGAATCAAGGAAAGGAAGCGGCCCTGAAACGTTTCCACCCCTGGTTGTTTTCCGGCGCCATCCAGCGGACGATTGGTACCTGTCTCCCCGGAGACGTAGTCGAAATATTCTCATTTAACCGGGAATATATTGCCACCGGTCATTACCAGGGAGGATCCATTGCCGTAAAGTTGTTCTCTTTTCAGCAACGTGAGATCGATTATGAATTCTGGAAGGAAAAGATCGGGGCGGCATACCGTCTGAGGACCACGCTCGGACTTACAAATTCGGACTACACCAATGCCTATCGTCTGGTCTTTACTGAAGGAGATGGCCTTCCGGGACTGATCATCGACTGGTACAACGGTGTGGCCGTGATCCAGACACACAGCCCGGGAATGCACATGATAAAGCCGATGCTCACGGATATTCTGAAAGAGATCTATGGAGAGCGGCTGAAGGCGGTATATGACAAGAGCAGCGAAACGATGCTTTCGGCCCCTACCCCCAACCCCTCCCCCTCGAGGGGGAGAGGCGAAGGGGAGGGGGCTGTCGGCGAACAGCGCCCAGCGCCCAGCGCCCAGCTCCAGGCGCCCAGCGCAATAAAGAATGATTACCTGTTCGGATCTTCACAGGGAGGGCTGATCAGCGAGACCGGACACCCGTTTAACGTGGATTGGGAAAAAGGACAAAAAACAGGTTTCTTCCTTGACCAGCGGAGCAACCGGATGTTCGCCCAGTTTTATGCAAAGGATAGAAAGGTGCTGAACGCGTTCTGCTATTCCGGCGCATTTTCGGTATATGCGCTTAAAGGCGGGGCAACCCGGGTGCATTCGGTCGACAGTTCGAAACAGGCCATCGAATGGACAGAAGAGAACATCACCCTGAACGGGTTCGGCAGGGAATTTCACCAGCCCTTTGTGGCGGATGTCAAGAAGTTCCTCGTACAACCGGGGGAAATGTACGATATGATCATTCTCGATCCCCCGGCGTTTGCGAAGCACCACAACATCACCCACAATGCGCTTCAGGCCTATATCCATATCAATGCCTCAGCAATGAATCGGCTGAATCCGGGCAGCATCATGATGACCTTCTCCTGTTCCCAGGCCATCAGCCGCGAGATGTTCCGCTCGGCTGTGCAGACGGCTGCGCTGGAATCCGGGCGCACGATCCGCATCCTTCATCATCTTTCCCAGGGGCCGGATCATCCTGTAAGCATATACCACCCTGAAGGAGAGTACCTGAAAGGATTGATACTGGAGGTTTCCTGAAAGAAGTGACAGAGTAACAGAGTGACAAAGTGACAAAGTAACAATCCTGTTTAAAAAAATATCCTCTTGTTGTTGAATGAGGAAGAAGTAATTTTGCGGCACTTTTATCATACCATCAGAATAAATCAATAAACATGAATCAATACCGGAAACTGAACAACCTGATCGGGTGGATGGTCTTTGCCATTGCCACCGCGGTTTATTTTCTGACCATAGAGCCCACCGTAAGCTGGTGGGATCCGGGAGAACACATTGCCACAGCCTATAAGCTGCAGATCGGGCATCCGCCGGGAGCCCCGACCTACCAGCTGATCGGGCGCATCTTCGCCCTGTTTGCATTCGGAAATACTGCAAAAGTCGCCCTGCTGATCAATTCCATGCTCAGTCTCTCGAGCAGCTTCACGATCCTTTTCCTTTTCTGGACGATCACCATGCTGGCCAGGAAACTCATCGTTAAGAACGGTGAAATGACAAAAGCACAGATGTGGGGCATCCTGGCAGCGGCATTTGTAGGATCCATGGCATTCACCTTCTCTGATTCCTTCTGGTTCTCGGCAGTGGAAGCCAACGTTTTCGGGATGTCATACCTCTTTACCGCCATTGTCTTCTGGGCCATCCTGAAATGGGACGAGGTCGCCGATGAGAAGCATTCCTACCGCTGGCTGATCTTCATCGGGTTCATGATCGGTCTCTCGATCGGCGTGCACCTGCTGAACCTTCTGACCATTCCCGCACTTACCCTTGTTTTTTATTTCAGGAGATTCAAAGTGTCACGCCGTGGAACTATCATTGCACTGCTGATCTCCTTTGTGATCACCGGGCTCATCATGTACATCCTGATCCCCTGGATCCCGAAAATGGCAAGCCAGTTTGAACTCCTCTTTGTGAACGGATTCGGATTGCCGTTCAATTCCGGGACCATTTTCTATTTCCTCCTCCTGACCGGACTGATCATATGGGGGATCATCTATACCCGGAAGAAAGGCAAAACCGTTTTGAATACAGCCCTTCTTGCCCTTGTATTCCTGCTGATCGGTTATTCATCCTTTATCGGCCTCGTGATCCGCGCAAATGCCGGTACCCCGATCAATGAAAATGCACCGAAAGATGCCATCAGCCTGGTCTCCTTCCTCAACCGTGAGCAATACGGAACCTGGCCGTTCCTTTACGGGCAGTATTATACCGCACCGATGGTAGACATGGCTGACGGATTGCCCGTATACAAGCAGGATACAGCAAGCGGGAAATATGTTGTCATCGACGACCGCAAGAGCAGCATCCCGGTTTACGATTCGCGGTTCACAACGCTTTTTCCGAGAATGTGGAGCACCAACCGGCCGAAGACCGGTGATTTTTACAAGGAATACGGAGGACCGGGAGTTCCGGTCAGCACGACCGGTCCGGACGGAAGTCCGCAAACCATCTACAAACCTACCTTCGCTGAAAACCTGAAGTTCTTCTTTACGTACCAGGTGAACTGGATGTATGTTCGTTACCTGATGTGGAACTTTTCGGGACGGCAGAATGATACCCAGGGCATGGAGCCCAACGATATCAGGAACGGTAACTGGATCACCGGGATCCCGTTCCTGGATAAATTCAGGCTGGGATATTCGATGTCCGATATCCCGGATAACCTGAAGAGCAGGGCTACCAACAAGTATTACATGCTTCCCTTCCTTCTTGGACTGGCAGGATTGTTCTTCCAGTTTAAAAATGATTACAAAAGAGGACTCGTCATAGGTTTTCTTTTCCTCATGACCGGCCTGGCCATTGTGACCTACCTCAACCAGCAACCCTTCGAGCCCCGCGAACGTGATTACTCTTATGCAGGATCATTCTATGCATTTTCGATCTGGATCGGGCTCGGGGTTCTTTACCTGATCGATCTCATCCACCGGAAACTGAAGATGAAGGAGATGATGGCCGTTGCAATCGTAGCATTGGTTGCTTCGTTGCTGGTACCCGGCATCATGGCGCAACAGAACTGGGACGATCATGACCGTTCGGGGAAATATGCCACCCGGGATTTTGCGGCAAATTATCTGAATTCCTGTGATAAGGACGCGATCCTCTTCACCAACGGCGATAACGACACATTCCCCTTGTGGTACGACCAGGAAGTGGAAGGGAACCGCACGGATGTGAGGATTGTCAACCTTGAACTGGCATCCGGCTCATGGTACATCGACCAGATGTTCAATAAGGCCTATGATTCCGATCCGCTGCCGTTCACGCTTGCAAGGGATCAGTACCAGCCCGGCTCCAATGATGAGGTTGCCTTTTACGATACGGGGATAAAAGGCTATACTGAACTTTCCGACCTGATCGGATTTATCAGAAGCGAAGATCCTGCAACCTACAAGACTACCCAGAGCGGTATAAGGCTGAAGATATTCCCCACGAAAAACATCAAGATCACCGTCGATAAGGATGCCTGTATTAAGAACGGGATCGTTCCGGCCTATCTGAAGGACCAGATCGTAGATTCGATCTTCTGGTCCATAAAGAAAAATTACCTGACCAAGAACGACATCATGATGCTCGACATCATCGCCACCAACAAGTGGAAGCGTCCGGTTTGCTTCACAGCGGCATCCAGTGTCAGGGATTATTTCAATGTCGACACCTTCTGCCTGACCAGTGGCTGGGTCTATAAGTTCATGCCGGTTAAGGCTCACCAGGAAGATTACATCCCTTCAATGGGAGGTGTTGAACCCTTTGGATCCTACGACATCATCATGAACCGATCAGCCTGGGGTAATGTGAACGATCCGCATGTTTACATCGACCCGGAAACCCGGAACAATGCCTACCGGCCAAAGACCAATATCCTGCGCGTTGCACAGTCGCTGATCCGCCTCAATGAGAAGAAAAAGGCGAATGATCTGATGGATCTCTATTTCAAATATTTTCCGGTTGAAAAATTTGGCTTTGATATGGATGATGCCATCTTTGCCAATCTTTATTACAGGATCGGGGAGGAGAAGAAAGCCAATAAGCTGATAGAAATGATGGGTAAAGTGTACAGCGATAACCTGGCCTTCTACAGCTCTTTCTCAGGCAGGTTTGAAGATGCCTGGAAAAGTGATATTCAGAATTCCCTCGAACTGTTGAACAGCCTGAAGATGCTGGCTACGCAGAACAAGCAGGACAAACTGGCAAAGAAAATGGAAGAGCTGTTTAACAGGTCGGCCGGCAAGTTGAAATAACATAACAAACTCACCCCCTCGGTCCCCCTCTCTTTGAAAAGAAAGAGAGGGGGATTTTTTTGATAGAATTGAACCAGAAGACTCCCCGTCCCCTCTCCTTCAGGAGAGGGGTGCAGGGGTGAGGTGCGTTGGCTGATAAGAATTATTTCGCAGCCGGTTCCTTCATAAACCCGAACCTCCATACAATAGCTGCAATTGCTGCGCCCACGATCGGTGCCACAATAAAGAGCCAGAGCTGTTCCAGCGCTTTCCCTCCGGAGAAAATAGCAGGGCCAAGGCTCCTGGCGGGATTTACCGATGTTCCCGTAACCGGGATGGTGACCAGGTGGATCAGCATCAGGGTAACACCGATGGCCAGTCCGGCCATGGCGCCGTTCCCGAACTTTGAAGTGGTGGACAGGATCACAAACAGGAAGAGGAATGTCATTACAGCTTCAATGAGGAAAGCACTGTATACATCAAATTCTTTCAGGTATCCCGGTCCCCATCCGTTTGCTCCGAGGCCCCATTCCGGCATCGTGTACTGCGGTTGGCCGATGGCAATGAGGTAAAGCACAGCAGCACCGAGGATAGCCCCGATGCACTGGGCAATGATATAGCCAATGGCATCTTTTCCACTCATCTTTCCTGCAATAAGAACTCCAATGGTAACAGCAGGATTAATATGGCACCCCGAGATCCCGCCGATGGCATAAGCCATGGCCACCACGGCGAATCCAAAAGCGATGGCGATTCCCAACAATCCAATACCACTGGGTCCGACTGCTGCGTTCCCGGCGATAACAGCCGCACCGCAACCAAAAAGAACAAGACTGAATGTACCGATGCATTCAGCAAAATACTTTTTTAAAGCGTTTGTTTCCATAGCATGGGTTTTTGGTTAATATGACGGAAAAGTACAAAATTTTCATGTCAGAAATCAAGGTTATGACCAGAAATTTCTTTCTTTTGTTTTACCTGGAAGATTATTTCTTTGTCGTTTTAATACTTTTGAATTCCATAATTCGTCATTCGCATATTCGTCATTAAATAGTTTTATCTTCGTAACAGCAAAATGAAATTTCCATAAATGGTTTTACAAATTATAGATAAAGTACTATGAAAAAAACTTTCTGGGTATTACTTGTCTTGTCAATAGCCTTTGCCGGATGCAGCAATAAAGCAGAGGAGTATTTTAAACAGGGAAATGCAAAGAGCGATCTCCTGAACGATACAGGAGCAATTGCAGCCTATACCAAAGCAATTGAGATCGATACAATGTATGCAGAGGCTTATAATAACAGAGGCCGGGCCAAAAGCAACATTCATGATTCTTCGGGAGCAATTGCCGACTATAATAAGGCCATAAAGATTAACCCGAAGTTTGCAGGGGCCTATTACAACAGGGGAAAAACAAAACGTGACCTTAAGGATTACACGGGAGCGATTGCAGATCTTTCCAAGTCCATCGAAATTGATTCAGGGTGCAATGGGGCATATAACGACAGGGGCGTAACAAAATGGATTCTCCGGAACGATACCGGAGCAATTGCTGATTATACCAAGGCTATTAAGATGGACCCGAAGAATGCAGAGGCGTACAATAACAGGGGAGTAATAAAATGGGGTCGCCGGGATTATACCGGTGCAATAGCTGATTATTCAAAGGCCATAGCGGCTGACCCGAAGTTTGCAGGGCCTTATTACAACAGGGGATTGGTAAGAATGAAATTAGGAGAGAAAGAGAGTGCATGTCTGGATTTCAAAAAATCCTTAGAGTTAGGGAATAAAAAAGCGGATGAGGCAATAATGATGTATTGCCATTAAACACCATACTCCTGTATACGGCCGGGATTCATTCCTTACCTCACTACCCGACTACACCATTTTTCCTTACCTCATTCCTTACATCGGCAACCGATGGTCAATAAAAGATGTTGCCTCAAAAGATGATTTCACACAGAGAACCTCAACTCGCTGTCTTTTGTCCTGCTTAAACCCTGGCTGAAACTGAAGCAATGTGAAATAATTACGAATTTATTTTTATTTAGACTAATTCTTACATACCTTTGTTGTTGAATTTGTTAATGGGTCATTCGCATAAAAAACAATGGAGGTTATATGAAAATTTTTAAACTGTTAAGCTTAGTCTTTTCGGTGCTGTGTTTCTCTTCACCGCTGTTTTCTCAGTGGACTGTGCAACATTCTGGTTTGCCAAATTCTCAGAACCCAACGCTTATCCTTTCGGCAGTTGATTCGAATGTCTGCTGGGGTGCACAGGGCGACGGCTATAACCTGATCGCCAACATGAAATGCGTTTTAACAACCGATGGAGGTGCAACCTGGAACCTGATGGATATGCCGGGACTATCCGGGTTACAGGCCACATCTGTAGCCGGGTTAAATGCCACGACGGCCTGGATCGCAGTTTCTGATCCGACCAGCACAACCAGCGGAGGAATTTTCAAAACAACCGACGGCGGATTAAGCTGGATAAAACAGTCGTCAGCCTTTCCGGGTGCCGGTGGACATCCAATGCAAATTTATTTTTTCGATGCCAATAACGGTCTTTGTACCGGCCAGCCAAGGAATGGATACTGGGAGATATATACAACATCTGATGGTGGAACGAACTGGACCCGTGTCCCATCCGCCAGCATACCTGTCCTGGCTTCGGGAGACTTTGGTGGCAACGGAACAGGCGCCGGCAATTGTTTTTGGTTTAACTCAGCATCCTGTTCAGTATATCGAACCACCGACAAAGGACTAACCTGGTCAGTTTCGCGAAATATTTTTCCCCAACCGGCTTTCTTCTTAGAACTTGCGTTCAAGGATACATTGAATGGCCTGGCTATATCGTATTATGGAGATGATATCAATAAGATTTCCAGATCAACCGACGGAGGAGTAACCTGGACAAGACTCCCTGCACCGCCGTTTCCGCCATCAGCCGGAGGGATCATTTACATTCCCGGCTCCAGCGGAACTTATATGATCACATGCATTAAGAACATAGGATACCCTGAGCCTACAAGTTCGGGTTCTATTTATACCCCGGATGATGGCGTTACCTGGATACCAGTTGATAACCTGGCACACAGGTCCCCTTCATTTTTCAGTAATAAAATAGGATGGAGCGCAGGATGCGGCGATACAATCTTTAAATGGCATGGCTATCCGCTTGGCATCAACCCTCAGAACCCGTTAAACAGGACGGTTACACTCAGTCAGAACTATCCAAATCCCTTTTCTTCCTCAACTTCAATCCAGTTCCGGATCCCTGCTTCATCAAAAGTGATTTTAAAAGTGTTCGATATTCAGGGATCTGAAGTTGCTACAGTAGTAGATGAGGAAAAATCAGCAGGTTCCTATAAAGTAAATTTTGAATCCGGGGGATTGAGCAGCGGGATCTATTACTATCGTTTGCAGGTGGGCAATTTTGTGCAAACAAAAAAACTTTGTATCCTGTAAAAATAGGAATATAAAACATCATTGCTCTTTGTAAACCCAGAAACCAAAAACCCGACACCGCTGTGAGAAAGTACATTCTGATTTCCATCTCGTTTTGTGTTTTTTTATCTGGTTGTAAAAAAGAGAAATTTAATGCGCCTGAAGACTTTAGTGTTTATGTTCATAGATTTGAGGATGAAGCAAGAGTGCGGGGGAAAATATTTGATCTTAAAGAACCAGGATTGAAAATTACTTTTGCTGATTTTACCGGCAAAAATTATGTAGCGCTCACTCATTATGCAAATCCTGTCAGGATCTGGATACAGGTTGATTCTACTTTCTGGAATAACGCTTCTGACTCAAACCGGGAATTTGTGATGTTTCATGAATTAGGACATGGGTCTCTGCGCATTTGGGAGCATCGTAATGATACTTTACCGAATGGACAATGGAAAAGTATTATGCGTGGCCCGCCTGCTGAAGTCAGATCACATCCGATGGAATATGCCAAAAACAGGGATTATTATCTGGATGAATTATTCCTTGACAAGGTTAAGACTCCTTCCTGGGCATACAGAGCTGCTGTAATTGAATTAATTTCAACAGATACTGATTTTGGCGTGCAGCTTGTAAATACCGAAAAATCAAAACTTTTAACCATTAAAAATAAGGGGAATGAACCGGTCTATATAAATTCTATAAAAGCACCAAATAATTTTTCTTCAAATTTTACCGGATCAATACAACCTGGTAAAACAGTAAATGTCAGTTTTTCATTCAGGCCAACTGAACAAAAACAATATTCAGGTGTTGTAGAAATCGATCAGTCAATTGCAAATGATGAAGAAATTCAGCCTTTGACATTTGAACTTAAAGGGAGAGGTTCCGGTTCATTTGCAGTCGGTGAATGGATTGAACGTGCACCATTTCCTGGGGCAGCACGTTTTCAAGCTGCTTCATTCAGCATTAACGGGAATGGCTTTGTTTGTCTTGGCATGAAATATAACAGTAATAACACCAATGAGATATGGGAATATAATACCGTTAATCAATGGGTTAAAAAAGGAGATTTTCCCGGAGCTTCACGGGATAACCCAATCGGATTCAGCATTAATGGAAAAGGTTATTTAGGTTTGGGAAACAATCGCAATGATTTTTGGGAATATGATTATTTAACTGATACCTGGACTAGAAAAAGTGATTTCCCGGGTCAGGCACGGCTTTTAAGTGTGTCTTTTTCAACATCCGGCAAAGGATACATCGGTTTAGGCAGCAATGGCTCTTCGCTGTTTAAGGACTTTTGGGAGTATGATCCTGCATCTGATACATGGACCCAATTACCAGATTATCCAGGTAATGGTAATACATATGCTGCTGCATTTACAGTAAACGACAGAATTTTTGCAGGGACAGGATGTGATGGGGAATCTGTTGTTGGTCATGCCAATTCCGATTTTTGGGAATATAACGCTTCAGCAAAACAATGGATCAGAAAAGCTGATTTTGCAAGGGGGAAAACTACTTCTGCCATTTCATTTTCTATAAATAATTATGGTTATTTAGGTGGGGGTAGCAAGGAAGACGGAACCGGTACTGATAATTCATTCTGGGAGTACGACCCTGTTAAAGATAAATGGTCAGCAAAAGCTGATATGCCTGCTTTTTCAACAGGTGGTGTATATTTCAGCACGGGTAATAAAGGATATTTTGGGTTAGGTTTCAATACAAGTCCATACTATTGGGAGTTTAATCCAAATTAATGATAGTTTGTAAAGAAGTAAAAGCGTTTACTCCGCCAAACTCGCAAGAAATGAAGAAAGCCGCAAATCTGCGGCTTTCCTTTGTAGTGGGCATAGTTCAATTATCTAACTTCGAACTGATTAAAGATATTGCTAAAATAGTTGATTTTACTTAGTCTCCTGTTGTTTGACGAATTTCCCTGCCTGCACTCCTTTCTTTCCGATGGCTATCACCATATAAACCCCGCCGGGCAGGTTACTGACATCAACTGTGGTCTTTGGTTCCGTGATTTCCTGTTCCAGGAGTTGCTGACCGTTGAAATTCAGGATAGAAAGGGAACCTTCGGCGGGTGTCTCGATGGTGATGGTGGTGGATGCAGGGTCGGGGTAAATGCATAGGTTATCGGGTGTATTATTATGGTTTTTGACCCCCACAGGATAACCTCCGCCATTTGTGGTTTTCAGGAGGATTCCGCTGTCACCCGCGGCGTATCCAATATTGGCATCTGTAAAAAAAACCGAACTTAAACGATGGTTTATTCCACTTGATTGGGCAAACCAGTTTGCGCCTCCGTTGATAGTTTTTAAGATAGTTCCTCCGGAGCCGACCGCATATCCCGTGTTGGCATCGGGAAAATAGACTGCGTTAAGCCTGGCGGTTGTTCCGCTTGACGGAATACTAAAACTCATACCTCCATCAGTTGTTTTTAGGATGGTCCCATTGCCGCCAACCGCACATCCAAAATTGGCGTCGGTAAAGTAAACCGAAAACAATGTATCTGTCGTTCCGGTAAATTGCGGATTCCAGTTTGTGCCTCCGTCGATCGTTTTATAGACCCCTCCATTTTCACCCGCCACATAACCGATACTGGCATTGGGGAAATATACAGATGATAACCAGGACATACCGAAAAGCCAGAGAGATGACCAATTTGTACCTCCGTCGGTTGTTTTATAGATCATTCCCAGATCACCTGCTGCATGTCCTTCATTCGCGTCTGTAAAGTAAACTGAACGGGAAGAACCCGACAAACCAGATTGCGGTACCCAGTCTGTTCCTCCATTGGTTGTTTTCAGGATCATTCCACTGTCACCTACAATATATCCTGTACTGGCATCAGGGAAGTGGACGGAATGTAAAACCCCGTTTATAACTAACCCGTTTCCCTGGGCTGTCCAGTTTGTGCCTCCATCTGTTGTTTTTCGTATGGTTCCAGTTTCACCGACCATATATCCCGTGTTGTCATCCGTAAAATAAACTGACTTTAACATCCTGGTGGTTCCGCTCGATAAAACTTCCCATTGCGCCATTGCTCCGTTCAGCAAGAACAGGGCAATAATAGTTAAATAAATTCTTTTCATGTCAGGCTGATTTGGAGAGGCCAATACCGGGGTTGTAGAAGGATGTTGAATTTTAAAGACCGAACAGGAACTATTTCGTGAACCAAGGCATAAGCATTTGAATACACCAAAGATATTAAATCGTGGAAGATGAGCCAAAAACCAATGTGATTTAATCATCGAATGTAAATGGCAGTTTGCCTTTTAATCACTGAAATACTTTTTTCGATTTTGCAGGTATAATAAAAAGTTGTACTTTTGCAGAACATTGCGGGGTGGAGCAGAGGTAGCTCGTTGGGCTCATAACCCAAAGGTCATAGGTTCGAATCCTGTCCCCGCTACCAGATTAAATGCGAACTGTGAAGTGCGAAGTCCAAAAAACTTCGCACTTTTTGTTTCAGCCATAAGATTTCGGATTTAAGCCCCAACACTTCATACATCTGCCCTCAACCATTTCTTTTTAACACGTAAACCAGAACACTACAGAGGTGATTTTCACTATATTCAACAAAATCGAGTACTTTTGCAAAGCATTAAATTAAAAAAGTGAACCACCGCGCAGGATTTGTTTCGATCATCGGCAGCCCGAACGTCGGGAAATCCACCCTGATGAATGTACTCGTCGGGGAGAAGCTTTCCATTATCACCCACAAGGCTCAGACCACCCGCCACAGGATCATGGGGATCTTCAGCGGCGACGATTTCCAGGTGGTCTATTCCGACACGCCGGGGATCCTCAAGCCACATTACATGCTGCACAAGGCCATGCTGTCGTCTGTCTATGCCTCCATCGCCGATGCCGATATCATCCTCCTTGTAACAGAGATAGGAGAGAACTTCGCGCATGAAGAGGTCCTTGCAAACCTCCGTGCATCGGGTACTCCCGTGATCGTGGTCATCAACAAGGTCGACCTGGCGCAGCAACCGGACGTAGAACAGGCGATCGAAAAATGGAAAGGCCTTCTTGAAAAAGCCGATATCATTGCTGTTTCCGCACTTCACTGCTTCAATACGGCGCTGGTCTTTGATACGATCCTGAAACACCTTCCCGAATCACCTGAATATTACCCGAAGGAGGAACTTACCGACCGGTCGCAGCGGTTCTTCATCTCGGAGATCATCCGTGAGAAGATCCTCCTGAACTTTTCACAGGAAATACCTTACAGTGTCGAAGTAGTTGTGGATTCTTTCAAGGAAGAGGAAAAGCTGACCCGGATTTCCGTCTTCCTTTTCGTGGCAAGGGAATCGCAGAAAGCCATCATTCTCGGGCACCAGGGCAAGGCGATAAAAAAATTGGGAATTGCAGCACGCAAAGACATCGAAGCGTTTCTTGAAAAACACATTTTCCTTGAGCTGAATGTCAAGATCAGGAAGGATTGGCGAGACGACCCCCGTGAATTGAAACGGTTCGGATACAGCATTGATGAAAATTAAAAGATAACCATGAGCAACATCGTCGCCATCGTAGGACGTCCCAATGTGGGGAAATCCACCTTTTTCAACCGCCTTGCAGGTGGCCGCGATGCGATCGTGGATCCCACGAGCGGCGTCACACGCGACCGTCACTACGGCAAGTCGGACTGGAACGGCATTGAATTTTCCGTGATCGATACCGGCGGTTATGTGGATAACTCGGGCGACCTTTTTGAAGGAGAGATCAAAAAACAGGTCCTGCTTGCCATTGATGAAGCCGATGTGATCCTGTTCATGGTGGACATCAAGGAAGGCGTGACCGGAATGGACGAGGACCTTTGTGTTCTCCTACGGAGATCGAAGAAACCGGTTTTCATCGTCGCCAACAAGGTGGATAACTACAAACTGCTCGACGACATTCATGAGTTTTACCGGCTTGGATTTGACAAGCTGTATGGCATCTCCGCCATGAGCGGAAGCGGTACCGGCGACCTGCTGGACGAAATTGTAAAATTCCTGCCCGACCAGACAAAGGTTAATGAGGTTAATGAAGAAAATGAAGAAATTCAATTGCCGAAGATCGCCATCGTGGGACGGCCGAATGCAGGGAAATCCTCACTGGTCAACCTTCTGCTTGGCGCCGAACGCACGATCGTAACCCCGAAACCCGGCACCACCCGTGATGCCATCCATTCACATTACAAATATTTTGACCTTGAATTCCAGCTGATCGATACGGCCGGGATCAGGAAAAAATCGAAAGTAGAGGAAGACATCGAATTCTATTCTGTCATGCGTGCGATCCGCTCCATCGAATCCAGCGACGTCTGCATGCTGATGGTAGATGCTGAAAGGGGTTTTGAAGCGCAGGACCTGAACATCTTCTCGCTCATCGAAAAGAACCACAAAGGGGTTGTTATCCTTGTAAACAAATGGGACCTTGTCGAAAAGGAGACCAATACGCACAAGCATTTTGAAGAAGATATAAAGCAAAAGCTGGCCCCCTTCACCGATGTTCCGATCATCTTCACATCGGTACTGACAAAACAGCGTGTCTTTAAGGCAGTGGAAGCGGCGGTAGAGGTTTTTAAGAACCGTTCACGCAAGATCTCAACTTCCGAACTCAATGATTTCCTGCTGCCCCTGATCAGTTCCATGCCACCTCCTGCCTGGAAAGGCAAATTCGTCCGTATCAAATTTTCAACCCAGCTCCCGGGACGATATCCTTCATTTGCCCTGTTCTGCAACCTCCCGCAATACATCCGTGAGCCATACAAACGTTTCCTGGAGAACAAACTGAGGGAACGCTTCAATTTCAATGGCGTTCCGATCGAAATCTATTTCCGGCAGAAATAATTTATGGAAGATGGCGTTCGAATAGATAAGTGGCTCTGGAGCGTACGGATCTTTAAAACCCGGAACCAGGCCACACAAGCATGCAAGGCAGGGAAGGTGAAGATCAGCGATCATGCGGTGAAACCATCAAGGGAGATCAGGATCGGCGAAGTGATCACGGTAAGCCTGGAATCCCTGAAGAAATCGGTGAAGATCCTGGCCCTTGCCGAACACCTCCTGGGTGCAAAACTGGTGACGGAATACATGGAAGACCTGACAAAGGAGGAAGAATACATGAAGTTGAAATTGCGAAGGGAAGGCGGATCAGGATACCGCCTGAGGGGACTTGGAAGACCGACAAAAAAAGATCGCAGGGAACTGGAGATCTTAAAAAAATACCTGGGAGCCTGAACCTCTCCCGGCTCTGACCATTGGATGAAAAGTAAAAAGCAACGGATTCCCGATCTGAATGAACTGGCTTTTTCCGGAAGGAACAAAGCGTACGGTTCCTATCTGCTGCGGAAGAAGTATCCTAAATACCTTGTCTGGTCCTTCATTTTCTCCTTCCTGATTTTTCTTTTCCTTACCATAACCCCTTACCTCTACTACTTCTTTGATGGTGCGGACATGAAACTGACGGATCAGGAACTGTATACGGTAGAGTACAATTTTATCCCGTCTCCGGAGGAGGATCTGGCGGCTCTGGCAAAGCTGCTGGCCAGGCCACCAGTACCGGTTGAGCAGGTTCCTGTTGTCGTTGATTCTGTTGTTAATCCGAAAGGCACAAAACCCTCAGAAGAAAAACCCGAAGAAAAGGTTGAAGATCAGGATCTGAAAACCGATTCGACCGGCTCCGCAAAAGGACAGTCGGATGGTAAAGGCTCACAGGATGCCGGTGCCATTTTTACCACGCTCGATGTATATCCTAAATACCCCGGCGGTGACCAGGCACGCCTCTTATTCCTGCGCTCTTCAGTCAAATATCCTGCGCTTGCAGTGAAAATGGGCGTCCAGGGGGAGGTGATGGTACTGTTCGTTGTGGAGGTGGATGGCTCGATCTCAAATGTGAGCGTTACCAAAGGGATTGGAAGTGGATGTGATGAGGAGGCGATCCGCGTGACGCAGGGAATGCCGCGATGGGAACCCGGAAAGAGAAGCGGAAGAGCAGTAAGGGTATTGGTAAGAATGCCGATCGTTTTCAAGTTTCCGGGCTTA
Source organism: Bacteroidota bacterium (assembly GCA_026391805.1). Lineage (GTDB taxonomy): Bacteria > Bacteroidota > Bacteroidia > Bacteroidales > FEN-979 > FEN-979. The sequence continues at coordinate 116,639 of JAPLDJ010000024.1, forward strand.
ATGAAAAAAAGGGACTGAAAGCCCCTTTTTTCATTTCGGATAATTCCGGATTACTTCTTCTCAGGTGTCTTGGCGTCTTTCTTCTCAGCGCCTTTCTTATCACAGCAGGATTTTTCCTTGTGTGTGCAGGTCTTGGAACAATCTTTAGTGTCCTTCTTTGTTGATTCTGTCTTGGCGGGTTCAGCCTTTGCTTTATCCTGCGTCTGAGGAGTCTGTGCAAATGTGAGTCCTGCAAAAAGTATAAAGGTCGATACTAATAATGCAACTTTTTTCATCTTGATCAGGTTTTTAAGATTAATAATGCTTATTAACGCAACAAAGGTAGTATTTATTCTTTGATCAATAGTTAAAGAACTGTTAAATTTCAACTCCATTCTCGATCTTCAGCCAGCAGTCGGCAGTCGGCAGTCAGCAGTCAGCAGACTTTATTTTTTTCACCACAGATTACACGGATTTTCACAGATTTGTCACAGACAATTGCGAGTGAAGCGAAGCAATCCCCTTAAATAATAACCCTTTCTTGTCATTGCGAGTCCCGATTTCATCGGGACGAAGCAACCTCCATTCTCAGTCAGCAGTCAGCAGTCGGCAGTAGGCAGTCGGCAGTCAGCAGTCTTCAGACATCTGACTTCAGACCTCCGTCTTCAGCCTCATTCCTTGTCCTTAGTATCAATCAGAATCGTAACGGGCCCGTCGTTGACCAACGACACCTCCATCATGGCGCCGAAAATTCCCGCTGATACCGGCTTGCCTGTTTCCTTTTCAATCTGTTTAAGGAAAATTTTATAAAGAGGAATGGCAGTTTCGGGTTTTGCAGCACGGATGTAGGATGGTCTGTTCCCTTTTTTCGTACTTGCATGCAGGGTGAACTGGCTGACGACCAGGATATCGCCGTTGACTTCGCCGACCGACCGGTTCATCACCCCCTCATCGTCATTAAAGATCCGCAGACGGACGATTTTTCCGGAAAGCCATTCAATGTCTTCCGCCCCGTCTGTATCTTCGATCCCGAGAAGGATCAGCAAACCCGGCCCAATCTGGCTTTGGATTTTTTTCTCTACAATAACCCGGGCTTCAGACACCCGTTGTATTACAGCACGCATTGGATAATTATGAAAGATGAAGTATGACTGCTGACTGCCGACTGCCGACTGCTGACTGCTGACTGCTGACTGCCGACTGCTGACTTCAAAGATAAGAATTCCCGGTAATCGGTTTTCGCTTTATTTTTGCCGGCATTGTCGTAGTTTTGCAAAAAGTTAATCCATGACGAAACTGAGCGTCAACATCAACAAGATAGCCACCCTGCGGAATGCCCGGGGAGGCCATCTTCCCGATGTAGTAAAGGCTGCCATCGACTGCGAGCGGTTTGGCGCTGAAGGGATCACGGTGCACCCGCGGCCGGATGAGCGGCACATCCGTTACAGGGATGTGCACGACCTGAAACCGGTTGTGACCACTGAATTTAACATTGAAGGATACCCGTCGCAGGGTTTTATGGGGCTGGTGCTTGCCGTAAAACCTGCCCAGGTCACACTGGTGCCCGATCCACCGGGTGTTCTCACATCCAGTGCGGGCTGGGATACGATAAAAAACGAAGCTTTCCTGAAGGAGATCATTGTTGAGCTGAAATCCCATGGAATACGAACCTCTGTCTTCATTGATCCGGTACCGGAGATGATCCGTAATGCTGCAAAGACCGGAACCGACAGGATCGAATTATACACGGAAGCATTTGCCAAACAGTATCCGGCAGATCCGGAAAACGCCATCCGGCCGTTCAGGGAGGCTGCCGTCGTAGCGGGGGAGGTTGGCCTGGGGCTGAATGCCGGCCACGACCTGAGCCTGGAAAACCTGAACTATTTTTACCGGAATATCCCCGGGCTGCTGGAGGTCTCGATCGGTCATGCGCTCATTTGTGATGCGCTTTATTACGGGCTTGAGAATACCATCCAGCTTTATTTACGCCAGTTGAAGGGATAGAATGGCTTTGTTCCAATAAAATTTAAGGATGAAACTTTCCACATTTCTGCTGATCAGTATATTGATTGTTATTGGTTGTCCGGCGGTCGGGCAAACGGCCTCTTCCGACCTGGACAAGAAAGTCGGTCAGATCCATAAAAAGATCTTCACGGTCGATTCCCATACCGATACGCCGCTGCAGCTGATGAGTCCGGGGTTTGACATGTCTAAACATCACGACGCTGTGAAGGATCATTCCAAAATTGATTTTCCACGGATGAAGGAGGGAGGGCTGGATGGCGCCTTTTTCGGTGTGTTTGTTTCGCAGGGGAAACGCACCCCCGAAGGGTATTACAATGCCATGAAACGTGCTGACGCCATCATCGACTCGATCTATGAGATGCTGGCCCGCCATCCGGATGAAGCCGGCCTTGCAGTATCACCGGCAGATGGATATAAATTAAAACGGCATGGCAGGCAGGCCATCTTCATCGGCATGGAAAACGGCTATCCTATCGGCAATGACCTTTCGCTGGTAAAATATTTCTACGTAAAAGGGGTGCGGTACATCACGCTCTGCCATACCCGGAATAATGATATCTGTGATTCCTCGACCGATTCAACGGAATTCGGCGGGCTGAGCGACTACGGGAAGAATGTGGTCAAATACATGAACAAGACGGGGATGATGGTGGATGTTTCCCATATCTCGGACAGGGCATTCTGTGATGTCCTCTCCGTTTCCAAAGCGCCTGTCATTGCTTCACATTCGTGTGCCCGCGCACTCTGCGATAACCCGCGTAACATGGATGATGACATGCTGCGGGCGCTGGCGAAGAACGGGGGCGTTATCCAGATGTGCATCCTGAGTGCCTATGTGAAGAAGCAGAAACCTTACCCGGCAAGGGATTCTGCCGTTGCTGCACTGCGGAAAAAATTCCGGAACTTTGATAATCTTTCAAAATCAGAACGGGAGGAAGCCCGGAAAGCATGGGATGCCCTCGATGATATTTATCCGCAGGAACTGGCGACGGTTTCGGACGTAGTTGATCACATCGATCACATCGTGAAGATCGCCGGGATTGACCATGTTGGCATCGGGACCGATTTTGACGGAGGGGGAGGAGTGAAGGATTGCTTTGACGTCAGCCAGATGAAAAACATTACACGAGAGCTGGTGAAACGCGGCTATTCCACCAGCGACATAAGGAAGATCTGGGGTGGAAACCTGTTTCGCGTGATGAAGAAGGTAAAAAAAGTTGCAAGAAAATTAGATCCGCCATGCAATTGCTGATGAACTCACCCTTTATTGAAGCACTGGAGCAACATGATCTGCGATCTGTCAGAAAGGTTGCAAAAAGCGACCTTCACAACCATTCCATGATGGGGGGACGGCTGCGGAGTTTGGAAAAGTTTTACGGAAAGAAACTGGAACCGTTCAGGAACGGGAGACGTGGTGTACACGGGATCAATGAATGGCTGGGGAACGTCTACCGGCCGGTTTTTGAAAAGCCGGGTGCGTTCAAAGCTGCTGTTGACGCAGCTTTCATCCAGGCGAAATCAGACGGTGTCACACTGCTTGAAATGAGCATGGATGCCTTCATGGGAAGGTTGTTCAACATTCAGCCGTTGGAAGTCGTTTCAACGTTCACCGAATCGCACCGTACCATTGCACCGGAGATTGATTTCCGGCCCGAACTGGGCATTTCCCGGTCTCTGCCTGTCCGTACGATCCTTTCACTCATTGAACCTTACCTCGATCTTAATTTTTTCAGGTCGGTTGATCTTTATGATATTGAAGATGCACAGCCGCTGGAGAATTTCAGGGAGATCTACCGGCTTGCAAAAAAGACGGGATTCAGGTGCAAGGCACATGCAGGTGAATTCGGAAATGCAGATTCAGTAAGGGAAACCGTCGAGGTGCTTGAACTGGATGAAGTTCAGCACGGGATCGGTGCAGCCGGGTCACCGGAAGTCATGAAATGGCTTGTTCAAAACAGGATCAGGCTGAACGTCTGCCCTGCCAGCAACATTGCTTTAAAAAGAGCGAGGTCTTACAAAACGCATCCCCTCCGGATCCTGTTTGATCACGGGGTGAATGTGACGGTCAATACGGATGATGTGATGTTGTTCAATGCAGGGAATTCAGAGCAGTTCCTGAGACTTTACAAATCTGGACTTTTCAGTGCTGAAGAGCTGGATCAGATCAGGGGAAACGGACTGCGCGATCCAAAAATTTCTTAAAGCCGCTTTACATAAATGACCTTGCCATCGCCGGGCTGGTAATAATCGGCGATGTAGGCATCCTTGCTGTAACCGTTCTTTTCATAAAAAAGTCGTGTCGGAAGGTATTTCTCCAGCGAAGAGGTCTCAGCAATGATGTACCGGGCGCCCAGTTCCTTTGCCTTTTTCTCGGTCTCCAGGAGCACGATCTTCCCGATCCCGGAACCGCGGTAATCATTGTGTGTCGCAATCCAGTAAAGGTCATAACCGGCATCGGTGCCGGCGATATGTCCGTAGCAGCTGTAGGCCACCGTCCGGCCGTCGACCTCTGCAAAAATAAACCTGTAATCACTCTGATCGCCTTCATTCACGCCATCTTCAACCAAATCGACTGCAACCGGGATTTCAAAATGATAGAAGAATCCGGTGGAAGTGACAATGTCCCTGACCGCTTCAATGTCTTCAGGCTTTGCGAATGTTCTGAAATGTATTTTACTTGTATCCATCGCCAATAAATAGTTCTCCTGCAAAGGTACTAAGGTTTCATCGCTTCATCGACAATCATCCGGATCACATCCACAAATTTATAACCGGCCTTGAAGGAGGCAGCAACGAATCCTCCCGATTCAGAGATGCAGGGATTCAGGTTCAGGTCGATCACCATCGGCACACGGTCGGCGCCCATCCGGAAATCGATCCTCACGTAACCCTTGAAGCCAAAGTGGATCCAGCATTTTTTACAGATCTTTTCAATCTCCTTCTGCAGGCCTTTGTCTTCCGGAGATAATTTAAAGGTTCGTCTTGTATGCGAATATTCAAACGAATCCTCCTTCCACTTAGCCGTATAACCCATGATCTTTGGTTTCCCTTCGGGATATTTCAGGAAGGTCATTTCAGCAATCGGTAAAACCTTCGGACCATCTTTGGTTCCGATGATGGAGACGTTGAATTCCCTTCCTTCGATGTATTCTTCAACGAAAAAATAATGTTTGTTATAGGAAGTGATCTTCCGGATAAATTCTTTATCTGATCCCTCGAACACGCTGTCTTCGTCCAGTCCGAGCGATCCCTCTTCCCACGTAGGCTTCAGGATGTATTTTTTATTTTTCTTCAGTTTATGAAGCTGATCCAGGGTGGCCCAAGCCGGTGTTTTGACGCCGATGGCGGACAGCCGGGTTTTTGCCAGCACCTTGTTGGCAGCGTAAAACATCGGGATCAGAGGATTTCCTGAAAAAGGAATTTCCAGATGCGACAGGATCGCTGCGGGGATGTATGCGAATTCTCCTTTGTTGTCGAGGGTTTCAGCAAGGTTAAAAATGAATGTGGGATTGATCTTGCGGATCTCGCGGATTGCTTTTCCAAGGTTAAGGTCGATCTGGTATTCCAGTACTGTGAACTTCAGTTTTTTCAGGGCGTCTGAAACCAGCTTCACCTGGTCGAGGACATCAAGTTCATCCTCCTTCGGCTGTGCCGAAATCCTGTTAAAGAGAATTAATGCCGTTTTGCTCATTCTGGCTTTTGTTTGTTATTCGGGAAAGATATGCAGAAATTTCAGACAAGACTACTGTTTGATCCTCTTTACCGCAGAATCGATCACTGTTTTTATGATGAATGAATAATCGTAACCGTTCATGCGCGCCAGGATCGGAAGGTCGGATGTAATGTCGTTCAACCCGGCCAGGGGGTTGACTTCAATGAAATTCGTGATGCCCTGTGCATCCAGCCTTACATCAACACGCCCGCCGTCGCGGCATTCCAGCGCTTTCCATGCTTTCAGCGCCATTTCGCAGATCGGTCCCATTACCTCTGGTTCCGGTAGTGCATAGTCGACGAACTGCTCGTAATTGGCCTTCATGTCATAGGAGTAGATGCTCTCCCCGGCCGTTTGCCTGAAGATCACTTCCATGGCGCCTACGGAAAAGCTTTCTTCCCCGGTGCCGAGGATCCCAACTGTAAATTCCCTGCCGGGAAGATAGGTTTCCACGAGCAAAGGAAAATTCCTCTCCTTCCAGCGGTCGGCACAGGTAGTGCGGAGCTCTTCAGGATTTGAGACTTTCGAGTTAAATGCGATCCCTTTTCCTGATCCCTCTGCATTGGGTTTGACAAACAACGGGTAAGGGAGGTCAACGGCACCGAGATCCTTCATAGAGCTGACAATGGCAAAATCAGGCGTTGGTATTCCGCAATCCCGGATGACATGCTTCGTCATCCCTTTGTGCAGGGTCAGCGCCAGTACCAGCGGATCCGAAAAAGTATAAGGGATCTTGTATGCATCGAGAATGGCAGGAACCTGCGCTTCACGGCCGATGCCGTATAGCCCTTCGCTGATGTTGAAGACAAGGTCCCAGCGCTCGCCGGAAACCAGTTTCCGGGTGAGGTTCAGGATGTGTCCGATCCGTTCGGTGGAATGTCCCAGGAAATGAAGCTCGCGTTCGATGGCTTCGACAGTACTCTCCTTGTCAAATTCTGCGGTTTCTTCTTCGGTATATCCTTCTTTCAGATAATCTGAGCGAAGATCAAAGGTAAGTCCGATTCGCATAGATCATTCGGTGAAATCAGGATACCGGAAGATTTTGCCCTGGTAGTTTTTCAGCAGCAGGAAATCGCCATCCCTTCCCTCGGTATAATCGGGCAGCAACGGAATTTTACCTCCGCCGCCGGGTGCATCGACCACATATTGCGGAACGGCGTAGCCGGTTGTGTGTCCACGCAGGCCCCGGATGATATCGAGTCCTTTTTCTACCGGCGTGCGGAAATGGGCAGAACCGAGAATCGGGTCGCACTGGTATAGATAATAAGGCCGTACCCTGAATTTCAGCAGGCCCTGCATCAGCTTCTTCATCACTGCCACATCATCGTTGATCCCTCTCAGGAGAACAGTCTGGCTTCCCAGCGGAATGCCTGCATTGGCGAGCCTTTCACAGGCCTCCTTTACTTCCGGCGTGAGCTCATCAGGGTGAGTGAAATGAATGCTGATGAAAAGCGGGTGGAATTTCCTCAGGATGTTTACCAGTGTCCGTGTGATCCGCTGGGGTAATACTGCCGGTACCTTGGTCCCGATACGGATGATCTCGACATGCTCGATGGCCCTTAACCGCGAAAGCAGGTATTCGATGTGAGGGTCGGGCATGGTCAGCGGGTCTCCTCCCGAAACGAGGACATCCCGGATTTCCGGGTGCTGCCGGATGTACTGCAGCGCCGGCTCCCATGCTTTGATTCCCACATGGCATTTGTCTTTTGCCACCATGTGCGACCGCGTGCAATAGCGGCAGTAAGATGAACAGAAGCCGGTGACAAGGAAAAGAACCCTGTCGGGATAACGGTGAACGATGTTTGGAACAGGGCTGTCGTGCTCTTCCGAGAGCGGATCCGAAGCTTCCCCGGTGCCGGCGACAAACTCGTCGATCACCGGGACCATGCTTTTTCGCAAGGGTTGCTCCGCATTATCGCGGTCGAGCAAACTCAGGTAATACGGTGTGATCCGGATCGGCAGCGTGTTGTTGATCTCCAGGGCAGGACGGATCTCGTTATCCGATAGATTGAGAAAGCGCGAAAGCTCACCGATGGTCTTTGCACTGTTCTTCAACTGCCAGCGCCAGCTGGTCCAGTCTTTTTCTGTTGCTTCCGGAAAATAACGTTGGATAAACTCGATGGATCTGGGACTGAGGTTGGTCTTGTCCCGATCGAGGCGGTCCTGGATGTATTCTCTTAGTATCTCTTCTTCACTTATAAAACGCGTTGTACTTGGAGGCTCTTCTTCTTCACTGAGCTCCACTTTTGTCATGCTTGTTTTTTCGTTGTGAAGTTTTTCCATTTCAGGTTTAAGGTTACTAAAAACCGGTGTCCGGCAATCGGGATCACTGAACGATGTCTGGTTATAAAAAACATTGATTCCCCGGTTTTTAAATTAATAAAAATTGATTGCTGTTAAATGTTCAACAGCATAAAATTTCAAAGTGCAAATAGGTACATTTTTTACGTACATTTGACGGGAACAAAACTTTTTTTTCAACAAAATATTGTTAATAAGATCAAATCTTTACCGACTGCATGAAACTATTTGTACGCCGCATGGGACAAGGGAATCCGGTGATCATCCTGCATGGTTTGCTGGGACTTTCCGACAATTGGGTTTCGTTTGGGCGGCAACTGGCGCGGGATTTCGAAGTATTCATTCCTGATCTCCGCAACCATGGCCAATCTCCGCGCAGTACTGTCTTCAATTTTACGGTACTTGCGGATGACCTTCTTGAGTTGATTGAAGAACACAACCTGGTCAATCCTTGCGTCATCGGGCACTCGCTTGGGGGCAAAACGGCTATGCTTTTTGCATTGACACATCCGGACCGGTTGTCAAAGCTGGTGATTGTCGATATAGCGCTCCGGAAATACAGCCAGAACAGGGATCACAAGATGTTAATCGAAGCCATGCTGGATGCAGATCTTTCCATTGCCCGTTCACGGTCGGACGTTGAACACCAGCTTGAATCAAGCGTGCACAGCCTGAAGCTGCGCCAGTTCCTGATGAAGAACCTCTACTGGAAGGATAAGGAAACCCTTGACTGGCGCCTGAACCTTGAGGTCCTAAAAGAAGCGTTGCCGGGGATGTTTGAGGGTGTTACGCCGGAGGGAGAATTCCAGAAACCTGCGTTATTCGTACGTGGCGGATTATCTGATTATGTGCTGGAAGAAGATTATCCCGGGATCATAAAAAAATTTCCCGGGGCATCGGTCATAACCATTGACAATGCTTCGCATTGGGTCCATGCCGATGCACCGGGAGAATTTTACAACAGGGTGCATGATTTTTTTATTACCTGATCAATACCTTGTCACATCGATCGAGGAGACAGCAGTCTTTATCGTGATGTAGATTTTTGAAGTGTCAGCATTGAATCCGGGTGTCTGGTAAACATGGTTCCCTTTGTTTTCAAACCCTTCCAGCGTCCTGCTGGCCAGGAAGGATTCGGACGTGACCTGGCAGCCGGATGTTTTCGGAACTTCCACATGAATGGATGATGCGCCTGCAGCGACGACCAGTACGGTCTTTGGATTTTTGTTGCCAAGACGTATATCGATGGAAGAAGCCCCGGCTTCAAACTTTGCCGTATCGATGCGGTATTCCGAAAGGTCGAATTCCACATCCGCAGCCCCGATGCTCATATCCATGTTCCAGGCCGGCTTTGAATTCAGGCTGATGTTCACCTCATTCTTCCGGCTGTTGTGCTTCGAGTTGCCTTCCTTCATGTCCAGCGTGATTATTTTCTTTCCCTTTTCGTCTTTGGTTGTCATTTCATAATCCCCTATATCACCCGACTTTGAGAATGTGAGGAATTCGTTGGTGGTTCCCTTGATCTTAAAAGTTCCCGCCGCTGCATCCAGCTTCAGGGATCCCTTCAGGGAAAGGGAATCGAAGGGTACGGAAAGATTCTGATCAACTTTCCGCGAAATAGAATCCTCATTTTCATCATCCCAGTTAAAGTAAAATGAATTCCCGGGATGGTGAAAATGGAGGTACCACGGCCGGTTGTCAGGAATCCTGTTAATGATGAAGATCGTCGACAAAAGCACGACCCCAAGAAGGGTGTATTTTATCCCGTCTTTAACAGGCAGGATGGCAATGCCCCAGAACAGCAGAATAAGCGGCCAGAGCCTCAGGACTGAATACCATGAGAAATGGATAACCCCGAGATTGTTCAGGATGAACAACAGTCCGATGGTGATCAGGATCAGTCCCCAGAAAAGATGTTTGTATTTCATTTGATACTGTTTTTTTGTTTATGGTCAAACGGAATATCCATTACCAGCATGTACGGTTTGGTGAATCGTTGATTGAATGGATATTTCATAATTATTTCTTTTTGATGTTATGATTGTACCTGTCGCTATTCTATCCTTCAGGGAAATAGCGGAAACGGAAACCCGGGGTTACGGGTTGTTTTTTTTCCGCGTGGTACTGTTGATCAACAGCCCGATACCGATGACAACAAGAATGATCGGCCAGAGATCGCCAAAACTGACATGCGGAATGAATTCATCTGCCAGGAACAAGGCGCCGAGCGTTATCAGTACCAATCCTCCGATCAGGTTTCCACGATCCTTGTAACGGCGTGGCGGATGGCGGAAAGGATCGTTCGGGTTGTCCTGCGGACCTTGAGGGGCCTGGTAATTCGTTTGCTGGTTTTCCATGGTTGGGGGATTTTTAAATTGATTGAAGTCAATTGGTTTTTCCTTGGTGATAATCCAGAGAATGATGTATGCCAGGACACCACCTCCGGCAGCAATTGTGAGAACAACAAACAACAGCCGGATCAGTACAGGATCGATGTCGAAGTATTCGCCAAGACCGCCACAAACGCCGGCGACCATCCTGTCGGTCCGGCTCCGGTAAAATTTTTTAGGTTCCATTGAGAGAGCTTTTAGTTAAATCGCCAGTTAGACGTAAGAGTGTGATCAAGGTTACAACGGTTTTGTTATTCACTGTCAAGCGCCTTTTCCCGCGCTTTATAGATCTTCTTCGAAAGCTGGACACTGATCTCATACAGCGCATAGAGGGGAAGGGCGACAACGAGCTGGCTGAAGATGTCAGGGCTCGGGGTGATCAGCCCTGCAACGACAAGGATCCCGATGATCGTATGCTTGCGGTGCTTCGACATGAATTTCGGAGTGAGAATACCGATCTTGGTAAGAAAAAGGACGATCACGGGGAATTCAAAGATCAGCCCCATCAGCAACGTCATGGTCACCACCGCACTGGTGTAGGAAGTCAGTGCGATCTGGTTCGTAACCGATTCGCTGACCTGGTAATTGCCCAGGAAATTGACCATCAGGGGGACAGCCAGGAAATAACTGAACAACACTCCTGTAAGGAAAAGCCCGGAGATGACGAAAACCGCACCCCGCGTATTCCTGCGTTCCTCCGGCGTCAGTCCGGGCGCAATGAACCTCCAGAGTTCCCATACAATATAAGGAGAGGCAACGATCACACCCGCGATGATGGAGGTGGTCATGTGGGCCATGAACTGGCCTGCAAGGTTGATGTTGATCAGGTGAAGCGAGGAAGCATCAAGGCAGAAGGAATCCGTCCCGAGGAACTTCCCGAACTTGCATAACAGCCGGTACGTAATGAAATCGGAATTTTTCGGCGCCAGGATGATGTAATCAAACAGAATATGCTTGAAGCTGAACGCCACAATCATTATAACGACAATTGCAATAATACCCCGGATCAGCACGCTCCTGAGTTCATCCAGGTGCTCCCAGAACGTCATTTCCCGGCCTTCCTCATCGAATTTCTTTCTCATAATTTCTTCTGCGCAAAAACGGATCTAAACAGGATAACAAACGTACGTGAAATTTCCCGATCTGGCAACCATCGGTTTCAAAAATCAGTTGCCCGTCTCCTGCCCTTATCAGAATGAAGATTGTTCTTATGTAATTTATTCAAAGGCTTTTTTATTCCACCGAATGAATAATTTTGCAGAAAATTATTGTTTAATTTAAATTGATATACGATGAACATGGAGATCACATTTGCAGGTGGGAAAAAAGTTAACGCGAGTTATAAAGGTCACATTCATAAAACCGACCAGTCTGTAAACGCCGGCGGTGAAAACTCAGCGCCATCGCCCTACGATCTGTTCCTGGCTTCCATCGGAACCTGTGCCGGGATTTTTGTAAAATCCTTCTGCGACCAGCGCAATCTGCCAACGGATCAGATAAAACTAATCCAATCCTTCGAGGTTGATCCTTTGACAAAACTTCCTTCAAGGATCGGCATAGAGATTCAGTTACCTGCTGATTTTCCTGAAAAATACAGAGCCGCACTGGTGAATACGGCAGAACTCTGTACAGTGAAAAGGACCATTGCCAGCCCGCCAGTTTTCGAGATTACGACGGTTCTAATTTGATTTGATAGGCTTTTTGAAAAGGTGTCTTTATTGGTGGACTTTACTCTGTGTAACTCTGTGACTTCTCCGTGAACCTCTGTGTAATAAATTGTTTCACAGAGAACCACAGAGAAGGCACAGAGGCTCACAGAGATTTTTTAATACAACTCTGTCTTGGTCCGGTCATCAGGATTACTCCTTATTCTTTTGCCCCGGTATTCAGTTTGATGGGCATATAGGCCGGGCAGATACCGAGAATGCTGGTCAGCACCAGTATTCCCGACAAGGTCACGAGCACGATTCCCAGTGTTCCCGGAATAACTCCTGTAGCATATAATACAACAACAATGATTGCAATCACGATCCTGATGATCCGGTCGGCAATTCCCATGTTTTTCTTCATGTTTCTTTGGTTTTAAGGTTAGATTTATTTTATCGGACGGAATTAAAGATTTTCAGATGATCAATCCAATATCCTGATCTCTGAAGTTATTGTTAAAGCTTTTTTAAGTGTTTCGGAAACACCGCAATATCGCTCCTGCGAAAGATCGCACGCACGCTGAAGCTTATCCATCGGCAGGTCCTTTCCCCTGAACTCGTAAACAAGATGGATAGCCGTGAAATATTTCGGATGTTCTTCCGTCACATTTCCTTCTGCCCGGACATTAAAATATTCCGGTTCAACCTTCATCTTTTTAAGAATGGAGATCACATCCATTCCCGTACAACCTGCCAGGGCAACGAGCAGCAGGGGTTTTGGCCGGGGACCGGCATCTTTTCCGCCCGATTCTATGGGAAGATCAAGTATGATTTCATGACCGTTAACATTGGCCCTGAACGCCATTTCTTCACTCCACTGAACATCTACTGACTGGGTTGACATGGTGATTTACGATTTACAGTTTACGAACAATTTCGCTTTTCGCTATTCGCTATTCGCTATTTCAAGCGGCAAAGATAAATAAACTAGTGATACTTAAGCGATTTATTTTAAAAAAATATTTATATTTGCAAAAAAAACATTAAACCATACGATCATGCAATATTATTTCAGCAGAATGATAGCCGGCTCCTTTGAAGATACCATGAGCCGGGCCATTGAAGAATTACAGAAGGAAGGTTTTGGCGTTCTTACCGAAATCGATGTTAAGGCAACGATGAAAAAGAAGCTCGATGTGGATTTTAAGAAGTACCACATTCTCGGTGCGTGCAATCCGCCTTTTGCTTATAAGGCTTTACAGGCAGAAGACAAGATCGGCACGATGTTGCCCTGCAATGTGATCATCATCGAGGTTGATGCAGATACGACCGAGGTTGCTGCCATCAACCCGCTCGTATCGATGCAGGCGGTCAATAATCCCGGCCTGAACGATGTGGCACAAACGATCACGGGCAAGCTGAAAAAAGTGGTGGAGTCGATCTGAGAACTTTCAACGTCATCCGAAGCAGCAGATCATCCGCGCTGGCTGATCTGTTCAAGCAATTCCATTTTCTCTATGGAGATGGTGCGGCCTTTAAGTCCGATGATCCCCTCGGCTTTGAATTTGATGAGCACACGTGTTGCACTTTCCCGGGAGACCCCGATCAGGTCGGCAAATTCCTGGCGGGAAAAGGGCAGATCAAATTTTTGACTTTCGTAGATGATCTTTGCAAAATAAAGGATGGCATCGGCCACACGGCCATAAATTTTCTTTTGCGACCGGTTTAAAAAGCGGTTGAAATTGTTCAGGTTGTCACGGCTCGTCGATACAAGGATCTCATATCCGAACGATCCGTTCTTTCGGATCAGACTGTTAAAGACATTGATGTCGATGTAACAGATCCTGCAATCTTCCAGCGCAGCATAGGAGTAATGGTTGATCCGGTCGCCGAACAGCGAAGGCAATCCGAGGTAACTGTGATCCTTAACGATCTGGAGTATCTGTTCACTCTCGCCCCCTATCTTTACATATTCCTTTACGAGACCTGATTTCAGATAGATGATGTGAGAAGTCAGCGAGCCCTCATGAAGTATGACCTCTCCTTTTTTCAGGGTACTTTCACGGCTGTTGTTCCTGACCTGGTCCAGCTCCTTATAATTCAGGATCGCTGCAGCACAAGAAATATCCTTACAATCGTGACAAACATTTCCGCTATTTCCAATTTCAGCTACCATCTTAGTGATATCAGTTAAAAAATTGACCTCTTCGAGGGTGTAAAGGTGCAAAAAAAATCAATGCAGATGTGATAAATATCACAAATAAATATATAGCGGATCAGTCAGACTACCATTCACGATCACACGTCAAAAGAGCAAGTATCACACAGATGACAGGGAAGTATCACAGCCCTTGAATCATATACAACAATTAAGATGTCTAATTTTGAATTCTCAATCACTACGGATCAAACCGATCAATAAAACCAGAAAAAAATGAAAATAGCGATTCCCACAGAAGACGGACTGACCATCAGTCAGAATTTTGCAACGGCAAAGGAATACCTCGTGTCGACCATACAATTGGGCGAAATTGTCCGCCAGGAAATGCGGTTGAATTCCCCGGCTGAAATCATGGCCGTCGAAGAGAAAACATGCCGTAATATTGAAGATTGCGAGAAAGTGATGGTCAGGGAAATCGACCCTGAACAGATGGATTATCTGAAGATCCATAAAAAGGAAATAATAAGAACCAGGGAGGCGAATATTACAGAAGCGCTCATTAAATTCCTGGATTTTTCGTCGCATGAAGAAACCAATACCTGTTGTTGTCCCTGATCATGAAAGAACATAGAATAATCTGCCCGGTTTTCTCCAAACACATTATTTCAGATTTTTTAATTAATTAATGCCGATGATTCCTGTTGACCATTATGATTTGAGTATTGCTGTACCTGTGAAGGACAGGATGAGTCTTGAACATTATTTTGAAAAATTCCGGATCAATACCGTTGGTTACAATCATCGTTATACGACACCTTATGGTGAGAAGATCATGCTCTATGCAGATTGGATCGGCAGCGGAAGATTATATCACCCGATTGAAAATACGATGTTAAACTCATTGGGCCCTTTCATCGGGAATACGCACACTGAAACCAGCGAGAATGGACGGCTGATGACGCAGGCATATGAACTGGCCCATCAGAAGATAAAGAACCATGTCAACGCAGGAAGCAGCGATGTGATCCTGACCACGGGCTATGGAATGACCGGGGCTATCGTAAAATTTCAGCGCATCCTGGGAATGAAATCGTGTGGGGAAATATCGCATCATGCCTGCATAAAAGAATCTGAAAGACCGGTGGTTTTTGTGACGCACATGGAACATCATTCAAACCAGACCACATGGTATGAGACTTCCGCTGATGTTGTCGTTATTGAACCGGGGAAAGATCTTCTTGTTGATCCGGTGAAACTGGAAGAGGCACTTCAGAAGTATAAGGACAGGAAGCCGAAAATCGGTTCTTTTACGGCCTGTTCCAATGTCACCGGTATCCGGACTCCTTATCATCAGATGGCGAGAATAATGCACGAGCACGGTGGTGTTGCCTTCATCGATTTTGCCGCATCTGCACCCTATGATGAGATCAACATGCATCCTGCTGATCCGCTGGAGAAACTTGACGCCATCTTTTTCTCCCCGCATAAATTCCTGGGCGGTCCGGGATCATCGGGAGTTCTCATTTTTGATTCTTCCCTTTATAATAATAAAACCCCCGATCAGCCCGGAGGAGGGACCGTTGACTGGACCAATCCCTGGGGCGAATATAAATTCATCGATAACATCGAGATCCGTGAAGATGGCGGCACACCTGGTTTTCTTCAGGCCATACGGACGGCCTTGGCACTGGAGCTTAAAAGCCAAATGGGAGTCGAAAAAATGCACCGGCGCGAAAAGAAACTGATCGCCTGCGCCTTCGCCGGCATGCGGAAGATCCAAGGTTTGCACATCCTGGCTGATCCCATTGAAGACCGGCTTGGAGTCATCTCGTTTTACCTCGATTCCATTCATTATAACCTGGTGGTGCGGTTGCTCAGCGACCGGTTTGGCATCCAGGTAAGGGGCGGTTGCGTATGCGCCGGTACTTACGGGCATTACCTCCTTAATGTCAGTCATGAAAAATCAAAAGCGATCACCGATAAGATCGATCGTGGAGATCTGTCTGAAAAACCAGGATGGGTAAGGCTTTCCATTCATCCAACCATGAAAGACCAGGAACTGGATTACATCCTCGATGCAGTACAGCAGATCCGGCAGAATCATCAAAGATGGAGTATGGATTATTCCTACGACAGGAATACGAATGAGTTTCACTACAGCGGCGATTTTAAGGATATCCTGATTGTTGATCCATGGTTTACACTTGAATGAAGACAGAAGATAAATTTTAAACAACGAAAAACAGCTCAATACTATGCCAACACTGGAAATCGAAGGAAAGGCCTTCTCTGTTGACGGAGATGGTTTTTTATCCACGCCGGAGCTCTGGAACGAAGATGTGGCCCGGCTTTTTGCTAAATATGACGGAATCGAAGCATTGAGTGAAAGACACTGGTCGATCATTAAAATCATCCGCAGGAACTGGGAGGAGAAAGCCATGGCCCCCATGATCCGGACCATCTGCCAGGAGACCGGGATCAAACTTCGCGAGATCTATGAATTATTCCCGCTCGGACCGGCACGGGGCGCATGCAAGGTTGCGGGATTACCGAAACCGGATGGCTGTGTTTAGTTAATCCTGACAAGATGCACTGGTATCACTGGATCTCACTGGCCTCCCTCGGTATCTGCCTCCTCCTTTCCCTGGTTCACCTGATCCGTTTGATACGGCTCGGGAGACCAACCGAATATGCAACGCCGGCAGGAAAGATCAATCCTGCTATCGGTTATTCATTCACCGGGGCCATGAGCCCTGCGAAGAAAGAAACGGCGTTTCTGCATCTGCCGACCTATTTTGCCGGGATCGCTTATCACCTTGGTACTTTTTTAGCCATACTTCTTTTTTTCCTGTCCTGGACAGGAATTACATACCCGGTTGTACTCAGATTTGCCATGGCCATCTTTCTTTTAGCAACTTCAGGCTGCGGTTCAGGTATCCTGATCAAACGCATGCTGAAAAAGGGGCTAAGGTCGTTGTCAAATCCCGATGATTATATATCGAATATCCTCGTGACCTTCTTCCAGATGGTAACGGCAGTTGTTCTTCTATGGGACAAGGCATATCCGGTTTACTTTATTCTGACCAGTATGTTGCTCCTCTATTTTCCTGCAGGAAAGCTCAAACATGCAATCTATTTCTTTGCAGCACGGTATCACCTTGGATTTTTCTACGGGTGGCGCGGTGTATGGCCACCAAAACAAGCTTAACGGAAACAGGGATGGAAGTTTTAACCAACGGACAGATCACGAAAGGACTTGAAGTATTTGAGCAACCGGCCGGCAGTAAGCTGCTGACGCACCTGAACAGCTGTGTTCATTGCGGACTTTGCGCAGAGAGCTGCATTTATTATCTGACCACTGGCGATGATCGTTTCACCCCGGCACGCAAGGTTGATATCGTCTCTTCAGTTTATCGCAGGTACCGTACGTTCACAGGAAAAAATCTGCCATGGCTTGTGAATGCCCGCGAACTGAACAGGGCAACAACGGATGAGATGGTGGACCTGCTTTTCGGCGCCTGCACGATGTGTGGCCGCTGCACCATGCATTGCTCCATCGGCGTCGACATCGCGTACCTTGTCAGGACCGGCAGAACCATGCTTTCCAATATGGGAATGGTCCCGGCAACCTTGCAGTCTACGGTTAACGCGGCGGTTGAAAGCGGAAATAACATGAGCATTCCTACCGATGAGTTTGTTGCCACACTCCAGTGGATGGAAGAGGAACTGATCGATGAAGTGGCAGACCCAAACGCCCGTATCCCGGTCAATGAAACCGGTGCCAGGATCCTATATACGCTGAATCCGAGGGAGCCGAAATTCTTTCCGCTCTCCATCTCGGCCATGGCAAAGATCTTTTTTGCAGCAGGAGAGAGCTGGTCCCTTTCGACGAAGATGTATGATGTGACAAACTACGCATACTTTTCAGGAAATCCGTCTGAAGCGCGACTGATCGCCGAAAGGCTTCGGAGAGAAACCGGCGATCTTAAAGCAAAAACATTGGTACTTGCGGAATGCGGGCATGGATCAAGGGCTTTCCGGTGGGAAGCGCCGAATTACCTTCAGGAACATTTTCCCTTTGAAGTGAAAACATCAGTGGAACTGATTGCGGAATATATCCGTGATGGGAAGATCCGCCTTGATCCGGAAAAAATTAAGGATGTTGTGACGCTTCACGATCCCTGCAACCTTGTCAGGAACGGGGGGATCATTCACGAACAACGGTACATACTGAAACACTTTGTCCCTGATTTTGTTGAGATGACACCATCCGGTACCGACAATTATTGCTGCGGAGGAGGTGGTGGGCAACTGGCCATGAGTGAATACAACGACCGCCGGATGAAGATTGCAGAAGTCAAGGCTGAACAGATAAGGAAAACAAGAGCAAAAATAGTTGTGACCCCATGCCATAACTGTGTGGATCAGCTCAGCCAGATCAATATAACCTTTAAGCTGGGCGTGAAGATCGTCACCCTTGCCGAAATTGTTGCCGATGCCCTGATCCTGGAAAATGAAAAGAAATAAGCTCATACTAATAAACTCAATCCAGCCATGAGTACCATGATTTACCTCGACAATTCTGCTACCACCTTTCCGAAACCCAATGTGGTGTATGATTTTATGACGGATTTTTACCGGAAACACGGGGTCAACCCGGGCCGTTCGGGTTTTGATGCAGCCATCGAGACGGAAGAGGTCATACAGGATACGCGGAAGATGCTGACTTCTTTCTTTAATGGAGATGATCCAAACCGGTTAACCTTCAGCTATAACGCCAGCGATTCACTGAACATGATCCTGCAGGGACTTGCCGATACCGGCGACCATGTGATCACCACCATGCTGGAACACAACTCTGTTCTGCGCCCGCTGCATCACATGCAACTGAACGGAATGATCGATGTAACTTACATCCCTTTTGATGAACATGGATACGTGGATCCGGGGGATGTCAGGAAGGCCCTCCGGAAAAACACAAAGATGGTGGTCGTGAACCATTGTTCAAATGTGATCGGCACAGTGCAGCCAATGGCTGCCATAGGTAAGATCTGCAAAGAAGCCGGGGTCTGGTTTGTGGCCGACTGCAGTCAGAGCGCCGGAGTTATCCCGATCGACATGAAAGCGATGGGGATCGATGTTGTGGTGTTCACCGGGCATAAATGCCTGATGGGGCCGACCGGGATTGGCGGCTCCTATGTGATGGAAGGAGTTCCTGTCAGGATCACCCGCTTTGGTGGAACCGGGGTCAAATCTGCCCAGAAGACGCACCTGGAAGAATACCCGTATCACCTCGAATGCGGCACACTGAATATCGTCGGGGTTGCGGGGTTGCATGCGGGGTTGAAATGGGTACAGGAGCAGGGGATCGATCAGCTTCACGAAAAAGAGATCAGGCTCTGGGACAGGCTCAGGAAGGGCGTACAGAAGATTGAGAACGTAATCACCTATTGCGCTGAAAACACAGAG
Source organism: Bacteroidota bacterium (assembly GCA_026391805.1). Classification (GTDB taxonomy): domain Bacteria; phylum Bacteroidota; class Bacteroidia; order Bacteroidales; family FEN-979; genus FEN-979. Next base: position 136,322 of record JAPLDJ010000024.1, read on the forward strand.
AATCAAAATCCGGTACTCAGCCTGAACATTAAAGGTTTTGAAGCGGGAGATGTCGGGATCATGCTGGATGTGGACTACAACATTGCCTGCCGCACCGGTTTACAATGTGCCCCGCTGGTTCATGCCCGGCTGGGAACCGATAAAATCCATGGGACCGTCCGTTTGAGTGCAGGTCCTTTCAATACTGCGGAACAGATTGACTTTACCATCAAAGCGATCGAAGAGATCGCCTCGATCAGGAAAGAAGTTAAAGTATCACCCCAAAAATCAGGGATAAAAATAATGTGATATGGATCACATTTATTTGTGAAACAAATCACAATATATTTTTATTGTTTATTAATTCACAATGCTACCTTTGCCCCTCAAACATGAACATATATATATACTAAAATACCATACGTTATGGAACTCGACTTACAAAAACAGATAGATGAATTAAAAGCAAAGGTTTCCAGGATGGAAGCCGGAACAAAAGATCAGTTATCCATGGTTGTTTTTTCGGGCGACCTGGACAAGATCCTGGCCGCCATGATCATTGCAACAGGTGCTGCCGCCTATGATATGAAAGTAAAGCTCTTCTTTACCTTTTGGGCGACTGCAGCATTGCGTGATCCGAAGAAGAATGGCAAAGGGAAAAACATAATCGAAAAGATGTTCGGAATGATGCTGCCCAAAGGGAGTTCAAAGGTGACGCTTTCAAAGATGCACATGGCAGGGATGGGAACAGCAATGATCAAAAGCATCATGAAGAAGCACAAGGTGGCGTCGCTTCCGGAGATGTTTAAGATTGCAGGTGAACTCGGCATTGATATCAATATCTGCGAGATGTCGATGAACCTGATGGGATTTAAAAAAGAGGAGATGATCGATTACCCGAACATGACGGTTTGTGGTGTGGCAACTTTCCTTTCGGATGCCCAGGAAAGCAAGATTCAATTATTCATATAAAAACACTGACTCACATGACGACTGAAGAATTAAAGAGCCTGAAATCAAACGCAATTGTCGATGCCCGCGGAACCGCTTGTCCTGGTCCATTATTAGCGGCCAAAAAAGGGATCGGCGAAATCGAATCCGGAGAGATCATGGAAATCTATTCCTCCGACGAGGGAACGAAAAACGACATCCCGAAATGGTGCCAGAAGATGAGCCATGAATTTCTCGGGATCGTTGAAGAAGACAGCTATTCGAGGCTGTTCCTGAAGAAAGCTTAACGGGAACCCTGTCCGGGTCCTCGTACCTCACGTATCTTTTTTTTTAATGAGGAGAAGGATTCCTGGCAAGGATCCCTTTGGTTACCATTGCCTGCATGTAAACCAACACATTTATCAATCATGGAAAAAAAACATTCCCGCCCAAAGATCCTGGTTTTTTCGACCGATAAAATATCGGATCCGGGAATCGATCAGGCCGGTTTACGGAAGATCCATTATTCGCCGGCTGTATATGTGATCAGCCTGCCCTGTTCATCGGGCATCAAGCCCCGCTGGATCCTTCATGCTTTCAAACAGGGATTCGACGGCGTCTTCATCGCAGCCGACGGACATGAATGTTCCTACAGTCCGAGGTGCCCTGAACTGACCAACCGGATCATCGAGGAATCACAGGTCCTGATGAAGGAAAACGGGATCAGTCCGAAACGGATCCGGATGGCGGCCATCTGTTCGGTTTGCGCCGAGCCTTTTGCCAGCCATATGAACAATTTTACTAAAATCTTAGCCGAACTCGAAGAATGAACGATAAGCCAAAATTCGATACCCTGGTGATTGGTGGCGGCATCGCCGGCCAGGAAGCCGCACTGAACCTGGCCAACATGGATTACAACGTGCTGCTGGCCGACAAAGGCCTTTCCATCGGGGGAAAGATGATCCAGCTGAGCAAGGTATTCCCCACACTCGACTGCGCAGCCTGTATTACCACCCCGAAAATGTCGGAAACGGCACGCCATCCGAACATTTCACTGGCGCTTGGCAGCACCGTTGAAAGCATCGGGAAGGAAAACGGCCATTTCAACGTGGAGATACTGAAGCAAGCGCGTTACGTAATTCCGGAAGCCTGTACGGGATGCCAGCAATGTGAAGTGGCATGTCCGGAAATAAGATTGGATGAATACAATGCCAACCTCGCCGGAAGGAAGGTGGCTTATATTCCTTTCAGCCTGGCAAATCCAAGGATTGCCGTTATCGACCGCCAGGACACATCCGCTCCCTGTATTGCCGCCTGTCCGGGAGGAGTGAAACCGTACGGCTATATCACGCTGGTGAGGAACGGCCAGTATGAAGATGCCATGAAACTGCACCTGGAAGATGCTCCGTTCCCCGGAAGCCTCGGACGTGCATGTTATGCACCCTGCCAGGGCGAATGCACCCGCGCCAGCCTTGAGGCCCCCGTGGATATCCGAAGGATCAAGCGTTTTTTTGCTGAGGATTACTATTCAAACTATCCGGAAGCTCCCGTTCGTACGATTGAAAAGGTGTCGGGGAAACGTGTCGCCATCATCGGATCCGGCCCTGCAGGATTGACTGCTGCCTACTTCCTCGCATTGAAAGGGCACAGTGTTAAGGTTTTCGAAGCAGCTCCGGAACTTGGTGGCATGCTAAAACTTACATTACCTGAATACCGGCTCCCGAATTCCGTGGTCGACCGCGATATTCAGAACATCCTTTCACTGGGCGTCGAAACGGAGGTAAATAAAAGGATTGAGAATCTTCAGGCGTTGAAAGAAGAGGGATACGATTCGGTCTTTGTATCGGTCGGTACACATGAAACCTCAAACATGAAGATTGAAGGTTCGGAGCTGGAAGGAATCGTTTCCTGCCTCGATTTCCTCCGTGAATCAAAGATCGGAAAGAAAGCTGACCTTACAGGAAAAAAGGTGATGGTCATCGGTGGCGGAAATACGGCCATGGACGCATCGCGTACGGCCCTGCGCCTCGGCGCTGCATCGGTAAAGATTATTTACCGAAGGAGCCGCGAAGAGATGCCGGCCTGGAAAGAAGAGATCCGCGAAGCGGAAGAAGAAGGTGTAAAATTCCAGGTGTTGTGCAATCCTGTAAAGTTCATTGGAGAGAACGGAAAGATCAGGAAAGCAGAGTTGATCCGGATGAAACTTGGCGATGCTGACGAAAGCGGCAGGAAAAGGCCGGTACCGGTCGAAGGTTCGGAATACTTTGAAGATGTCAATCTCATTATCGAAGCCATCGGCCTTCAGCCAACCACATCCGTATTCGGTCACGAACTTGACCTTGCAAAAAACGGAACCATCAGGGTCGATCCGAAAACCATGCAGACAACAACGTCATGGATATTTGCCGGTGGCGATACCGTGTCCGGACCATCTACAATTATTGAAGCTATCGGGCAGGGAAAAAGAGCTGCCTTTTATATGGATAAATATCTTTCAGGTGAAGTTCCCGGGAATTTTGAATTCGGGGATAAACTGGCATCTGTTGATAAATCGAAAATTCTCGGCCGGTCAGACATTCTTCATCTTCCTGCAATGGATGATAAATTGCGGCCCGTCGAAGAGCGGATCCGGGATTTCAAAGATGTCGAGATCACCTTTACGGAAGAGGAGGTAAAACAGAGCACACTTCGCTGCCTCGATTGCAGCAACTGCAGGGAATGCCACCAGTGCATCACGGCATGCCCGGCCAATGCCATCGACTTTTCACAAAAGGATGAAAAGATCAGGGCGGAGGTACGTTCCGTCATCGTTTCTTCGGGTTTCAACCTTTACAATCCTGAAGGAAAGCCCCAGTACAACTCTGCAAAATCTGCCAATGTCATAGATGCCCTGCAGATGGATCGTTTGATCGCTCCGACACGTCCATTCAATAATGTTCTGCGGCCCGGCGACGGGAAGGTTCCGGGTAACATTGCCTATGTTCTCTGTACGGGTTCACGTGATTCAAGCCTTGAAAATTACCGTACCTGCGGCATGGCCGCCGCCAACAACCCGATCTGCTCGCAGATCTGCTGCATGTACTCGATCAAGCAGGCACAGCTGCTCATGGGAGCGCTTCCAATGGCTGATATCACGATCTACTACATGGACATCCGCGCCTTCGGTAAGGGATACGAAGAATTCTTCCAGCAGTCGAAATCGATGGGCGTGAATTTCGTGAAAGGGAAAATCGCAAGGATCCGTGAAAAAGATGATCAGAGCGGAGACCTGATCCTGCGTTACGAAAATATGGAAACCGGCCAGGTTAAAGAGATGCAGCACGATCTTGTGGTGCTCTCCGTCGGCATGCAGCCAAACCATGAGATCACAAAGGCATTTAAAAATGCAACACTGGAACTGGATGAATTCAGTTTCATAAAACAGTCGGATGTGCTGGTCAGTCCGGCGCTGACGTCCATCGAAGGGGTCTTTGTCGCCGGCACCACTGCTGGTCCCATGGACATCCCGGATTCAATCCTGTCTGCCGGTTGTGCCGCATCAGAAGTTGCCGGTTATCTGAATAGTAAATAACCCCACCCCAGGGGACTGACTAAAAAGAAAAAAAACAAAATGTCACGCAGAGTTACGCAAAGTTTTTCGCTGAGTTACGCAGAATTATTTTGTACGTTATCAGTCATCTGCGGAACTCTGCGATTCATCAGCGAGACTCTGCGAGAAAATAAAACTACTTTTTAGTCAGCCACAGAAAATGGTAAAAAGATAGAATATGGAAGAAAAACAAAAAAAGGAACGGATCGGGGTTTACATCTGCCATTGCGGCGGAAATATTTCCGATTACGTGGATGTAGCACAGATGAGGGATATCGCAAAGAATGAAGACGGAGTTGTGGTATCAAAAAATGTGATGTTCGCCTGTGCCGACTCCAACCAGAAGGAGATGATAAAGGATATCCAGGGCCAGAACCTCGACGCCATCGTAGTGGCCTCCTGTTCACCGAAACTGCACCTCCATACATTCCGCAATGTGGCATCGCGGGCAGGCATCAATCCTTACAATTACACCCAGGTGAACATCCGCGAACAATGCTCCTGGGCACATTCCGATACCCCCAAAGAGGCCAGTGTAAAAGCTGCAGGTCTTATCCGGGCGGGTATCCACAAAGTAGCTTATTCCGAAGCGCTCGAAAATATCGAAGTCTCATCAACACGGGCAGCGGTTGTCATCGGCGCCGGTGTTTCAGGGATGCGTGCTGCCATCGCCCTGGCAAAGATGGGTAACCAGGTTTACCTGATCGAGAAGGAAAAAACTACGGGCGGCCATGTGGCAAACCTGGGAAAGCTTTTTGTGACGGAACAAAGCGGGAAGAGTATTGCCGGATCGCTCCTTGAAGAGATTAAAAAGATTACCTCCATCACCCTTTTTACAGAAGCCAGTGTTGAAAAAGTTTCCGGTAGCCTCGGCAACTTCAAGGTTGACGTAAAAACCGGGACGGAAACCCTCCACCTGGCAGCCGGTGCGATTCTCGTGGCCACCGGGTTCGATCCTTACCAGCCCAAAGAAGGCGAATTCGGATACAGTCAGTTTCCGGGCGTCATCACGCTGCCTGAATTCAGGGAACTGATCGACAACAGCGGTGAAACACTGATCTACAATAACCGGAAGATCAAAAGCATTGCTTACATCTATTGCGTCGGCATGCGGCAGACCAAGGGTGAAAACAAATATTGCTCCAGGGTTTGCTGCACAACGGCCATTCACAGTTCATTGCTGGTTCACGAAAAATTCAAGAATGTCACCGCCTATCACCTCTACCGTGACATCCGGACCTATGGCAAACAGGAGGTCCTGTATGAACAGTCATCGAAAAACGGGGACATCTACCTGAAATATGAAGAGAAAACACCACCGGTCGTCAGCCAGGAAGGGAATCATCTTGTTATAAAGATCAAGGATGAACTTACCCGCCGGCAGGAGATGGAACTGGAAACCGATCTTGTGGTGCTGGTGACTGGAATGGTTCCCAGGAGCGATCATGAGGCCATCTCCGGGATACTGAAGATTCCCGCCGGTAATGATAAATTTTACAATGAGATCCACCCGAAACTAAGGCCGGTTGAGACCGTGATCAACGGCGTATTTATCGGCGGTTCCTGCCAGGGGCCGAAAAACATTTCGGAATCTGTCCAGTCAGCGCTTTCCGCTGCCGTTAAGATAAACGCGCTCACCAAGAACCCGACGATAAACCTGGAGCCCATCATTGCACGGGTAAATTTTGAAGCCTGTACCTGGTGCGGGAAGTGCGCTGAAGTTTGCGAATACGACGCGATCCATCAGCTGGAAATGTACGGTAAAATAGTCGCATCGGTCAATGAAGCCACCTGCAAGGGCTGCGGAATGTGCGCACCGGTCTGCCCGGCCGATGCCATCGACATCGCACAATATTCCAATGCAGAGATCGAGGGAATGATCGACGGCTTCGCGCAGAAGGTTGAAATTTCTGAAGAAGCAGGTGCAGAAGCAGCCGGCGGAGAAGGGGGCATCACCATGAAGGATATGCCACAGGTATGGAGAAGGATCGCATCTTCACTGGAAACAGATCCGAAGACCATTCCGGCACTGGCAAAAGAACTTGACCTCAATCCGGAGTTGATCACTTACAACCTGATGACGATGAACAAATACAGCCTTGTCGAGGCTGCCGGAATGGATGATTCCGATGAATACTATTTTTACAAACTGAAAAATCTGAAGCATGTCGAGAATTGATCCCGGATTTGCATCCGAACTGAAAAAATACGGCGCCAGGGATTTCAGCGCCTGCTTTAACTGTGGTAATTGCACCGCTGTTTGCGGCCTGACGGAAAAGGATGCAAACTTTCCCCGTATGCTCATCCGGCAGGGTATGCTCGGTCAGAAAGAGGAGATCCTTGCCAGCCGGGAGCTCTGGCTCTGCTATGCCTGTGGCGATTGCTCGGAAACCTGTCCGCGGCAGGCCGGCCCCGGTGATTACATGGCCGCCCTGCGCCGCTACGCGATCTCCAGTTATGAACCCACAGGATTGACGAAGTTGATCTTTAAAAGCAATCCTCTCTTTATCCTTTTCACCTTATTGCTATCTGTTCTGCTCGGATTTTTCCTCTTTACCCTGAAACCGGATCACGAGGTTGCCCGCTGGCTTTTTACCATTCTTCCCTATGATGTTATCCATAACATGGGACTGGTCATCTTCAGCATCACGGGGATCTCGGTTATATGGGGGCTGGCCACGATGACCCTGAGGCTAACCAGGAACAAGGTAAAAACAGAGGGATCAAAAAACAATATATGGAAAGCCCTGACAGAGGTGGTGAATGAAATGGCAACCATGAACCGTTACAAAACCTGCGACATCGAAGAAGATTCTTACTGGAAGGAAAAACCTGCAGCCGTTCAACCCTGGTTTGTCCACTGGTCCATCATGTGGGGATTTATCGGTTTGCTGGTGGCAACAGTGCTGGATTTTATGTTGAAAGATCCGGCGACAGCGATCTGGTGGCCCAGCCGCATCCTTGGCACCATTGCAGGCTTATTCCTGGTTTACGGCACAAGCCTCGCCATCAATTACCGCATGAAAAAGGTCACCAAGGCCTATTCGGAAACCCGTCTCGCCGACTGGATGTTCCTCTGGTTCCTCTGGATCGCGGGCATCACCGGGTTCTGGCTTGAAGTTTCCGTAACTTTCAGCTTTGATCACCTGCTGAATCACTTGGTGCTGCTGGTTCACACGATCATCTCCATGGAACTGGTACTGCTTTTCGCCTTTTCAAAATTTGCCCATGCCTTTTACCGGCCGCTGGCACTGTTTTTCTATTTTAAGAACGGTCAGGGTAATAAATAGAATTGGATGTAAGATTTTCCTATGAACAGAGAAATGAAAATTGCCATTCCAACCGATGACGGATCTATAGTGAAATCAAGGTTCTGCAGATCACGAGGATTCGTGGTGGCAACGGTTGAAAAGGGGGAGATTGTACACAGTGAAATGCGGTGGAACCTGCTCAGCGAGATGATGACCTCAACCGCCGGGTCGTCCTATAACCTGCATGATTGCAATGTCCTTCTCGTCAACGGCAGCAGGATCGGCTACGATTATATTCAGAAAGCAGGAAAAATAATGGTCATCCGCACAACCGCAATCACTGTTACAGCTGCTTTCAAGGATTACCTGAACACCTTAAAGAAACCGGTTCCTGCTCCAAATTCCAATGCTTTCATTGCAGGATAGAACTTCATGAGGCCTTCCGGATCATGTATATGGTTTGCAATGATCCGGGTATTTCCTCCTATGAATTGTCCAGGCAAAGGGAGCTTCGCGAGATGACATGCTGGAAACTGAAAAGTAAATTAATGGAATGCATCAAAGAAAAAGGTGAGATTGACATTTTGAATATTGGAGATGACTTGAAGATAACTTAGAGAAGACTTAGAGAAGACTTAGAGAAGACTTAGAGAAGGTGGGTGGTGCTTTTTTGAAAGGAATGCTTTATCGTCGCAAGCATGTTCATAGATACAAATATAAGATAATTTGTACGAATTTCAACCGTTGTAAACACAATTTTTTTCGCTCAGGTTTCCGGGCAGGTCCACTTTCTTGGGTGAACTTTTAAAATGTAAGAAGTTTATCGCTCCTCCTGATGATTTCATATAAATCGCTCAATGAGGATATGGGGCAGGCTTTTGATTCCTTGAGACTCCTGCTGTTCATGCATGTTCCGCATGCAAAGATTTTCCCCCCGCTATCTAAAAAAGTATTTAGTTTTTCAGTGACATCAAACTCTTTTGTCGAAAGACTTTTGATTTCGACTCCCTTTCCCATCAGAAAAACTGAAACAGTATCTTTTTCGGACAATGAATAGTTGGCAAGGCGAAGAGCGTTCCATACGGTTTCAGGATCGTTGGAGTAAATTACTATGCCAAATTTAATTGGCTTTTGGAGTTCGGTTACTTTTGTCCCGCCGCAGCCGGTAACATTTTGAGCCTGCGAAAAAGCAAAGGTAAAAGACAATAACGCAAAAATGAGGATTGACTTTTTCATCGGAGTTTGTTTTAATTTATGTCGTTTTGAGTGATTGAAACCATTTTATGATCCATTTTAACGGGAAAAGCATGGATACTTTCTGCTGGTATTCCTGGTAATCATGGCCAAATTCCCCGATAAGCTTCCGTTCTTCCAGTAACGTCCCTATGATCAGATAGAAAGTCAGGATAATGTTGACAATAAGAATTGAAACATCAAGGTTATTAACCCAGAGGATCAGAATGGAGGCTGTATAAAAAGGGTGCCTGATAATACCCAATATTCCTGTTGAGTCAATTTTCCCGCTTGTGTTTATCAGGTTATGCGTTACTTTTTCCCCGATTTGTTTTACGCCCAGAAATGTCATCATGTCGTAATGTCTTGATCCATCATACAAGATCAGAAGTCCGGTTGCCAGCAAAAGGTACCGGATTGGCATAAGGTATCCTTCCCATTGAAAGAAGGGACTTTGCCTTATTGAATATGTGTAGATTACAACAGGGATCAGGGTGAGAACAGCAAAGATATTGTAAAATAATCTGTAAAACCTGTATTTATCACCTAATTTCTGTTTTAAGAACAAGGTCACCGTATTGGTTATCAAACCACTATGTAACACACAATAGATTATCCAAAACAGTGCAAGAATCCAATATTTCATAATGAATTTTCGAGTGCACGAAGTTAATCATTAGCCGGTTATTGTTTATGGCTGTTTGGTCATTGCTTTATCAGGATATCGACAGATTTACGCAAAATTTTATAGGCCTGAATGATAATCACGATCCTGATGATAAGTGTCAACAATATAAATATTTTGCATAGTATGAGTATCGTTTTTCTTTAAATTTACAATCAATTGTAAGATTAACCAATCTCATAGCACAATTATGAAGATAGTCATCCTGGGTGCCGGGATTTCCGGACATACTGCCGCCGCTTTTCTCAAGAGAAAGCTTGGCCGTCACCACGAAGTGACAGTAATTTCACCAAGCCAGTATTACCAATGGATCCCCTCAAATATCTGGGTTGGAGTCGGGAAAATGTCAGTGGATCAGGTCAGGTTTAAACTGTCAAAAGTTTATGACCGCTGGGGGATCATATTCAAACAGGCAAAAGCGATGACAATACATCCTGAAGGCGATCAGGAAATCAAGACTGGATTTGTCACAATCGAATATACCTCAGATGGGGATTCAGGGAAACAGGAACGCGTTCCGTACGATTTCCTTGTAAATGCGACAGGGCCAAAGCTCAACTTCGCAGCAACACCAGGATTAGGGCCTGATAAAAATTCTCTTTCTGTTTGCTCTTGTGATCATGCCATTCATACGTGGGAGGAATTGCAGAAATCGATCGCCCTGATGAAAGCGGGTAAAAAGCAACGCTTCCTGATCGGGACCGGTCACCCCAAAGCTACCTGCCAGGGGGCTGCTTTTGAATATGCATTAAATCTAGCCTTTGAATTCAAACAAAGGAAATTGGATCACCTTGCTGATATTACCTGGATATCGAATGAATATGAAGTCGGTGATTTTGGAATGGGCGGGGCTTTTATAAAAAGGGGAGGATACATCACTTCAACAAAAGTGTTTACGGAATCAGTTTTGGCGGAACACAATATTCGTTGGATCAAAAGAGCCGGCATCACAAATGTTGAACCCGGAATCGCACAATATGAATTACTGGATGGGACAAGCAGCTTTGTAGAATTTGATTTTGCCATGCTCATTCCTGCGTTTGCCGGACAGGGGTTAAAAGCGTTCAGCATAACGGAGGAGGACATCACTTCCAGGCTTTTTGCACCCAGCGGCTTCATGCTTGTTGATGCCGATTATACGCCAAAACCATTTGAAGAGTGGAGTATCAGGGACTGGCCGGAAAAATATCAGAATCCCGCATTCCCAAATATTTATGCTACCGGTATCGCATTTGCACCGCCGCATTCCATTTCAAAACCCATGAAAAGCCCGAACGGGACAGAGATATTTCCGTCACCACCCCGTACAGGCATGCCATCCGGGGTAATTGGAAAAGTCGTTGCACAAAATATTTCGGAGATCATTCAAAAAGGAGGATCCGGTCACAAGCACCTTGCAAATATGGGCAAAATGGGTGCAGCCTGCATTGTTTCCGCCGGATACAGCATGACTAAAGGACTTGGAGCCACCATGACCGTATCACCCATCGTTCCTGATTGGGAAAAATATCCCGAATGGGGGCGTGATATCAACGCCACCGTCGGTGAAATCGGGGTGGCCGGTCACTGGATCAAATTGTTCCTGCATTATATGTTTCTGCACAAGGCGAAAGGTTATCCGTTCTGGTGGCTGTTGCCTGAATAACCTGAGCCTCTAACTTGAAAATTATCGCGTATGGCCGAAAAGAAAATTTCCAAAGCATACAGGGATGAGTTTTATCCCCCGATCCCCACAAAGATGACAAAATACTGGAGGACCAACTTAATTTATCAGTTCTTCAAATTCGTGAAACTGAATTTCAAGATCATGCGAATGGTCGTTAAAGGGCATTCTTAATCCGGACTCAATTCGATCCATGATCGTGACAACCCTTCTCGTGTGCGGTGCAGGTTTGCTCATTGTCTATAATGGTTCCCTTTAGGAATTCGGCCACAACCTGGTCTGCCTGTCCATAACATCCCCTCACCACATCAATACCGAATTCATTCAGGTGGTTGATCGCGCCACCGCCAATATTTCCGGCAAGCATTATGGTTACTCCCTGTTCAGCCAGGATCTGTGCTATTCCCGAATGGCAGCCGCATCCGTCGGACGTAACGGGCGTTACAGATTCAATATTTTTATCAGGTGAAACCGTATAAATTGTGAAGTTTTCTGAATGTCCAAAATGCTCGTTTACCGAACCATTATGAACGGGTAAGGCGATTTTCATATTTTTCCTTTTTTTTTAAGATATAACTGATGATGATAACTGTTTTCTCTGATCATTTTCTTTCCGCATTGGGGACAAACACTTTCCCGGCATGGTATTCCTGGTTGGTGTGGTATTTTTGAATTGCAGTGCAGGCAAATACAAAAGCCGGGCCCCCCTTCAGGTTGATGGTGATGCATTTTAGCCGGTTTGTTTGACAGTGGTCTTAGTTTTTCTGATTTACAGTAATTGCAGGAAAATATCTCCTGTTCGCTGATCAGGAGTTTATGGCATGCTTCACAACGGTACCAGAACTCGTCGGTATGATAATCGCCTCCTTCGATAAAAATGGCTTTACCCTTTACGAAAGCCTCAGCAATGGTCCTGCGGGCTTTTTCGTAGATCCGCGTCAGGGTGGGGCGCGAAACAGCCATTTCCCGTGCTGCCTCCAATTGAGTCATGCCCATATAATCCAGCAGCCGCACGGCTTCATACTCTTCGAAAAAGAGTATAACCGGCTCAAGATCGGAGATCGGAACACCAAATGGTTTGAAGCCCTCCATCACGGGAGGCTGCGATATACTGCGTTTTCGCTTAGGTCGTGGCATTATGTTTTAATAGAACAGGGATTAATTCTTCATTGCATGAAGCAAAAACAAAATCTGCTTCCATCATTTTTTCACGGCGTTGGGAGTACATGTCTTCAGAAAAAACTTCAACTTTAATCAATAATTTCACATTCCCGGCTTTCACAATTTTTCCCGCAATTTCAAGAATTGTATCAGGCAGGATCGGTTTTAAAAAACGGATATTCCCGATCTTTACAGTGATCATCCGCTGACGGGTATACCGGGTTGCTGTAATAAAGGCAACTTCGTCCAGCCACTGCATGGCTTCTCCCCCAAAGAAGGTCCCGTTTGAATTCAGATGTTTTGGGAAAACAACCTTGAATTGCTGTGTTTGAGGGAAGCTTTCGGAATTTTCAACTTGCTTTGTCAAAGCGCCGAGATTATATGTTTTCTTTTTATAATATGGATTATTTCCCCGACTGTTTTGCTGCAATCAGTCAGTAAGGTCATCTTGATATCATGATTTGTCATTTCCAGCTGGACTTTTTGTCCAAAGTTAGCCGAGACAATATGTTTAACGTCCTTCTCAATCAAACACTTCAGGATGGCCTCGCCGGCACACTCCTTCTTATCCTTGTCACAATTTTCTAAAATTTCAATGGCATCTGTTTCATCATCATAAATATGAAAGAAACAACACCTTCCGAAATGACATGAAACAGGAGAGTTTAGCTCTTTATCATGACCTGAGATTGCTGTTTTCATAATTTTCTTACAAAAGTACAAAAAATTTTATCATTATGAACAAAAGTTCATTATTATTGCATACAATTTTAATAAATTCACCCCAGAAAGATTCCCGGATTATGAGAATCAGATTATTTCTGATCATTTTTCTTTCAAGCTTGGTTTGCAGCTCAATTATTTATGGGCAGAATGTGCTATCGGGTCATGTTACCGACAAGGAGACAGGACAGACTCTTCCGGGGGCTACCCTGTATTTGCCTGACCTGAAAACCGGAACATCGACCGATAAGGATGGCTTTTATGTATTGCACAATCTGCCTGGATCATCACTGGCAATCCAGGTAAGCTACATGGGCTATAAGGCTGAAGTTGTAACGGTTGATTTGATAAAGGTACACTCACGTGATTTTCAACTTAGCCCTTCTGCCATTGAAGCAAAGGAGGTAGTGGTAACGGGGAATGCCCTGTCATCCGACAATGACCGCAGCAGTTTCTCCATCACTCCCATCAATAAAGAAAAACTGCTTACCCTGCCATCCACCAACCTTATCAATTCCATCTCAACAATACCGGGAGTTTCTGAAATCACAACAGGCGGAGAGATCTCAAAACCGGTGATCAGGGGATTGGGGTACAACAGCATTGTTACTCTAAACGAAGGAGTGCGTCAGGAAGGGAACCAGTGGGGGGATGAACACGGGATCGAGATCGATCAGTTCTCGGCCGATCGCATTGAGGTACTGAAAGGACCGGCCAGCTTGTTTTACGGATCAGATGCAATGGGAGGAGTCATCAATATCCTTGAGCAGACTCCTGCGAATCCCGGGTCTGTAAATGGCGAATGGATTTCCCAATTTTCAACAAATGACCGGCTTTTCAGTAATTCAGCAATGGTCGAAGGGAACCAGAACGGCTGGATATGGAGGGTAAGGGGAACATATAAAACAGCAGCTTCATACCTTACGCCGACCGAATGGGTCTATAATTCAGGCTTTGATGAAAAGAATTTCTCGCTGATGGCAGGCGTGGTAAAAAAATGGGGCTACTCACATCTTCATTTCAGTTCGTTCAACAGTAAGATCGGGATGATTGACGGAACACGTGATTCCGCCACAAATCAGTTCATTGATTACAAGGGAAATATTGTCACAGAAGAAAGTGCCAGGAGCCGTTCGGTTGAAGTTCCTTACCAGCTTGTGAGCCACAATAAGATCTCATCCATTACAAACCTGCTTTTTAAAGATAACCAGGTCAGGTTCAGCGTTGGCTACCAGGGTAACAACAGGAAGGAATTCGGGGAATCGCCGGATGCTCCCGGCTTGTATTTCCACCTGGATTCATGGACCTACGACCTGCGGTATACACATCTGCTGGGCAAATCCGTAGAACTTGTCGGAGGTCTTTCCGGAATGACACAGTTCAACCGTAATCATGGAACGGAGTACCTGATCCCGGATTATGACCTGCAGGACTGGGGAGCGTTTGTATATACAAAAAAAACCTGGGAGAGGTTCACATTCAATTTAGGATTGCGCTATGACTACAGGCATGTAAAAGTCTATTCACTGTACCTGGATTCTCTTGGGTATCCGGCACCTTCTGGCGATACCCTATTCCGAGCTTTCAGCACAAATTTCTCCGCCTTAACCGGATCCACCGGGATGACCTTCAGGCTGAACAAAGCCATTAATTTTAAATTCAACATCGGGAGAGGATTTCGTGCCCCGAATATTTCCGAACTCAGCGCCAACGGCCTTCATGAGGGCACCTTCAGATATGAGATCGGGAACCCGGACCTGGTGCCGGAAACAAGTCTTCAGATCGACGGTGAGATCTCCTGGGATAATAAGTACCTGAGCATGGCATTTAACGGGTTTTACAACATCATCGACAATTTTATTTATTACAGGAATATCGATGGAGAGAAAAAGGAGGTCAACGGTGTATGGTATCCCGTTTACCGTTATACACAGGGGAATTCACTTCTGAAAGGTTTCGAATTTGAACTGGACATTCATCCGGTGGAACCGCTGCATTTCGACAACAGCCTTGATTATGTGTGGGGTGAGAATCTTGCGACGGGAATTCCTTTGCCTTACATCCCTGCACTTCACCTGACCGACCAGGTGAAGTGGACCTTTAAAATAGGGAAGACCAGCGCAATAAAAAATCCATATTTACAGCTTGAGCTGGAAACTCATTTTAACCAGAACAGGATCGATGTTTTTGAAACTGTTACACCAGGATATGTTCTTCTGAACTTCAATGCGGGGACCAACCTTAAAGTTCAAAAGCAGATATGGACCTTCTATATCAGCGGTACTAACCTGCTGGATACCAAATATTATGATCATCTGAGCCGGTTAAAGGAGGTCGGAATTTACAATATGGGGAGAAGGATCACTTTCGGGCTGGTAATTCCATTCGGAATTTATAGAAATGAAAGGGATTAAAAATCACATAATGTATTATGCTGATAAATAAGACACAAAGGCCACTCGCATCAATCAACAGCGCCAACCTGCTTTGAGAAAATCATTCTCAAGGCAACAAGGATTAATAAAATTCCGAATACTTTCTTCATCAGGTTTTCAGGAAAGTTCAATGCAATCTTTGATCCGAAGTATCCGCCAATCATAAATGCAGCAGCAATGATGACGGCATACCAGATGTTCACCTCTCCTGCCTTGTAATAATTGTATGCTGCAAACAGGCCAATAGGTGGGAGCATGATTGCAACACTGGTCCCCTGGGCTGTATGCTGATCAACGCCGAGAAAATAAACCAGGGCAGGGATCATGATGATGGCGCCGCCGATGCCGAACATCCCACCGAAGATCCCGGCCATCAGGCCGATCATGATCAGGATTATGATTGTTGTCAGATTCATATCTATATTTTTTTAATGGATTAACGCCAGACGAAATCCTTACCATATGTAGGCAAAGCTAAATATTTTAACCAATGGTGAAAATAAATAGTGATACTTAAGCGATTTATTCGAAAATATTTTTTACTTTTGCACCCTCATTCAAAAGAGTATCATGCCTTGAATGGTAATTAAAATAATCACACTATTATGATAATAAAAGAAATAAACAGCAGATACAGTGAACTGGCCGAATCGGATTGCTGTCTTTCCTGCGGCGGCGCCATTAATTATGCTGAACCGGGAACCGGTGAGGTATGCGTTGACCTGGGAAGCGGTCGCGGAACGGATGTATTGCGCATGGCTGAAACGGTTGGTGAAACCGGGTTTGTTTACGGCATTGATATTTCAGACGGAATGCTTGAAAAAGCCAGACGGAATGCGGAAAAATTTGGCATAACCAATGTCAGTTTTGTACAAAGTGAACTTGAAAAGCTCGCCCTTCCTGATAAAGTGGCGGACCTTGTAATCTCCAATTGCACGCTGAACCATGCTTCCGACAAACAGGCGGTATGGAACGAGATCCATCGGATACTGAAAAAAGGCGGAAGGTTTGTGATCAGTGATATTTATGCCACCACCGCCATTGCCGACGAATACAGAAATGATCCTGTGGCTGTAGCAGAATGCTGGGCCGGTTCAGTTACCCGTGCTGAATATATGCAACACCTGGAAAGGGCCGGTTTCGCCACCGTTGAAATTATCGAAGAATCTGCTCCTTATGCCAAGGGGAATGCCGAAGTTGCCAGTTTTACGATCGCCGGAAAGAAGGATTCCTGTGGGTGCGGCAATTGAATTCATTCCTGGAATGCTGAAAGCCTTAATAATCACAAAATACCTGTATAAATAGAATTTCCTAACCATTAAACATCGATTTATGAAAAGCTTAGTGAAGAAACAAATTGAAGTTGAAAGTGTAAATGCAAAAAAAGTCGCGCAATGCTGTGCCAAGACTTCGAAAACAATCGTAGGATGCCACGATTAATTGCTTTGTTGCAATGATTTACTCGAAACACAATATCTTCTCCCGGATAACCGGATCAGATAATTTTTTTATCGTTAATCTGCTGAGTGGCAGTGCAGATATTTTAAATCCGGCCGAAGGTCAGATGCTCCTTGATTTCCTTGGTGGAAAAGAGATTGCCGGGGATTTTCGCTTGAACCTGGCAGGGCAGGGCTATCTGGTGGATGAAAAAGAGGAAGAGCGGCTTTACCGGAGCAAATATCTTGATTTTATTGATGCCCGTGCAGAGGATGAAGTACAGCTGTTTTTTGTTCCGAATTACAGCTGCAATTTCGCCTGTACCTATTGTTACCAGGATGAATACAATAATACAAGTCAGGAGCTTACAACTGACGTGATGGATGCTCTCTTCCGTTACATCAAGCTTGAATTTGCAGGACGCAAAAAATACCTTACCGTTTTCGGCGGTGAGCCACTGCTGAGTTCACCGAAGCAAAAAGAGCGGATTACCTACCTGCTGAAGCTGGCGAATGAATCAAATCTTGAAGTCTGCTTTGTAACCAATGGTTATTCGCTGGTTGAATACATCGATATTCTGAAGAAAGCGCACATTCGCGAGATCCAGGTCACACTGGACGGCAAGGGTGGAGTGCATGATAAACGGCGCTTTCTGAAAGGCGGCGGAGCAACCTTTGAGCGGATCGTTGAGGGGATCGATGCCTGTCTGCGAAATGAATTACCTGTGAACCTTCGCATGGTCGTTGATAAAGAGAACATTGACGGTCTGCCCGAAATGGCGCAATTTGCAATTGATAAGGGTTGGACCAAGAATAAATTCTTTAAAACCCAGCTTGGCCGGAATTATGAATTGCACCATTGCCAGGCGACTTCCGAAAAGCTGTTCAGCCGAATCTCACTCTACGAAACCATCTATCAACAGGTTAAACAGCATCCGCATATTCTTGAATTTTATAAGCCAGCCTATTCCATATCAAAATTCCTCGCTGAAAACGGCAGCCTTCCTGATCCGCTGTTCGATTCATGCCCGGCCTGCAAAACAGAATGGGCTTTCGATTATACCGGACAAATTTTTTCATGCACGGCCACTGTCGGGAAAAGCGATGAATCGCTGGGAACATTTTACCCTGAAGTCTCCCGCAAAGAAGAGATGATTGCTGCCTGGGAAAATCGTGATGTCACTGCAATTGCCGAATGCTTTACGTGCAGCATGCAACTGGCCTGCGGCGGTGGTTGTGGTTCAGTGGCTAAAAACCGGACAGGCAATGTTTGTTCAACTGATTGCCGGCCGGTAAAGGAATTGCTGGAACTGGGCTTTTCGGCTTACTTCGGAAAGGAACAATAATGCATTTTAACGGAAAATTATAAACGAAAATGAAAGAAATATCATCATCCGAATTCGAGAAAGAGGTTCTGGCCGGTGGAAAAGTCGTCCTCGATTTTTATTCCACCGAATGTCCTCCCTGTGAAGCTGTCGCACCTAAGTTTGAAGGACTTGCAACACTTTACGGGAAAGAAGTGAAGTTTTTAAAAATGTTCCGGCAACAAAACAAGCCATTGGCCGAAAGTTTAGGTGTCAGATCTTCACCGACATTGTTGTTTTTTGATAACGGGGTGCAGTCACCTGTCTCACTAAGCGGTGGCATCAAGCGAAGCGATATAATCCGTCAGCTCGACCACATGTTACCGCAAGAAAGGGTTCAGGAAATTAAGAAAGAGATAAAGCCGACGGTTTCCGAATTTGATGTTCTCATTCTGGGAGCCGGTCCCGGAGGGCTTACGGCAGGCCTTTACCTGTGCCAGTCGAAAGTGAATACAGTCCTTGTTGATATCGCACTTCCGGGTGGCCAGGTTTCAACTACGCATGAAGTTTCAAATTACCCCGGCTTTATTGATCCCCAACCGGGCTATATGCTTTCACACAATATGTCAGAACAGACAAAACAATGTGGAACTATTTATAAGGTTGCCGTTGATGTTACAAAGGTAGACCTGGAGAAGAAAGAGGTCGTGATCGATGAGTTTGAAACCATAAAGGCGAAAAAGATCATCATAGCAACAGGAACTTCGCCCAACCTGATGGGCATCCCGGGGGAGAAAGAGATGAAAGGGAAGGGGATTTCCTATTGTGCCACCTGCGATGCAAAATATTACGGCGATAAGGAAGTAGTTGTGATCGGCGGAGGAAATTCAGCCGTGGAAGAGGCCGATTTTATCAGCCGGTTTGCCAGCAAAATCACGATGGTTCACCAGTTCGATGCCCTGACCGCCAACAAACAGGCACAGGAGAAGCTGTTGGCAAATCCGAAAATCAACGTGCTTTTTTCGCATGAACCCAGGTCTTTTATACGTGAAGGAGATAAACTAATCACTGAGGTTGAAAATTTAAAAACCAAATCGTTAACAAAACTATCCGGCGATGGCGTGTTCGTTTTTATCGGAATGAAACCCAATATCGATCTGTTCAGGGATAAACTGGAACTCGATAACTGGGGCTATATTAAGACGAATGAAGACATGCAGACCAGCATGCCTGGCATCTATGCGGTTGGCGATGTGATCAGTAAAAAATACCGGCAGATTACAACGGCTGTTGCCGATGGAACCATTGCCGCCATTGCCATTGCAAAAGAACTTAATTAACATAAAACCCCGTTGTGCCATGAACGAGAACCATTTAATCATCGAGAAAGTAAGCCCTTATAATGTGCCTGTGACAGTTGAAAAGCTGATCGAAGCAGCAAATCAAAAAGGATGGCAGAATCCTGCTGTTCATAATCTTCAGCAATCATTAGCAAAATCAGGGAAAGAAGTTCTTCCTGTTGTAGTCGTCGAGATTTGCAAGCCGGAATATTCAGGCCGCATGCTCGAGCAGCACGACGGAAGGATCGTTTCAATTCTGATGCCTTACCGCATTTCTGTTTACGAAGAAATGGATGGTAAAACCTATGTGGCCTGGCTGAACATGTCGGTAATGACGGCAGGATTGCCGTCTGTTGCTGCTGAGGCCATCCTTGGCGCTTCTGAGGAATCTTTCGCAATCGTTAAGTCGGTCATAGGTTCTTTCTGAACAAAGAAACCTTTTACAGTCTAAAAAATTTAATGATGAATCAATCTTGTGAAGCAAAGAAAAAACCGAAAACATTCAGGGAATTAATAAAGTCTTCCTACTTCCTGAGACCATTTCTTGGTATCGTTATCGGCGGAATAGGCGGTTACCTTTATTATCATTTTGTTGGATGCTCATCGGGATCCTGCGCCATAACCGGTAATCCCTTCATGAGCACAATCGCGGGAAGTTTCCTGGGATTTTTCGCTTTTAACAGCCCCTGCAGCAAATGTTGATCTGCAGGCCGGCAGGTATTTATCTTTACTGTCTGAATCAAATCATCATTCTGAACTCACCGGCAGGTTCTCTTCCGACCAGCGCATTATTCCGCCGTTCATGTTGCTGAGCGATCTGAAACCTTTGTCTTTCATCAAGGTAACAGCCTTTGAACTTCTGTGGCCTGTGCGGCAATAAACCAGATAACTTTTGTTTTTATCCATCTGCCCGATTTTTGTTTCAAAATCACTGGCCCTGAAATCTATGTTGATTGCCCTGGAAATATGCCCTGAAGCAAATTCCTCCGGTGTACGCACGTCTAAAATGATAAATCCCTGGTTGTTCATGTTGTCCTTTATCATTTTATCGGCCTCGGCAGGAGTGACATCCTGCACAACGGCATTATCGTGACTGCAAGCAGTCAGCAGGAAGAACAATATACTGGCCACGGAGAGGTATTGACATTTCAGGCAGGTTTTCATAATCATCAATTTAATGAAGTGAGTTTTAAATTGCAATGCAAAGTTACTACAATGTAGAGGTTTCCTGAAGACGGGTCAGGAAAAACAACAGAAATAAAATTCTAAGGGGCTGCAAGTTTTCGACTTTCGCATCGTCTAATTGATAAAAACAGATGATTTATTAAAAAAACAATTATGAAAACATTGCAGAGAATTTCAGTATTGGTGACAGTCATGTCATTCGTCGGCTTCCAGGGCTTCTCCCAAAATGCATCGGGATCAGATGTCATACAGAATTCACCGGGCTCCCAAACTGCGACGAATTTTACGCCAGGAAAATTTGTTGATAACAACAAAGACGGCATATGTGACAATTATCAGGGAAGTGTTAAAAGCGGCCAGGGTAGAAATTTTGTTGACAAAAACGGAGACGGAACCTGCGATAACCGTCAGAATGCCGGTAAAAAGAAAGGAAATCCCAATTGCTGCGGAATGGGTCATCAGCATCGTCATGGCCAGGGGAACGGAAATTGTTGCGGTCGGGGCTATGGATACCAGCACCGGCATGGCAACTGGAACCAAAATAATCCTGCCAGCGACCCGCAAAAATCCGACACTGATAAGTAACAGATTCCACGTCTGAAAATCAAGCCGGATTATTCTTAAATTTCAGGGATAATTTGGCTTCATCTCTTTTCTCCAACTGCACAAGAATGACTGAACCGGAACTGATTGACGGGCTTATCAGGCAAGATAAAGGAGCAATTCAGCACCTCGTCAATAATTATCAGAAGAATGTCATTAAAACTGCATATTATTTTGTGGATAACATGGAAGATGCAGAGGATCTGTCACAGGAGGTCTTTCTTGAGATCATTAAATCCATCGGGGGATATAAGCGAAAGGCTTCTCTTAATACATGGGTCTACAGGATCACAGTGAATAAATCCCTGGACCATCTGAGACGGCAAAGAAGAAGCATGACCCAAAGGATGGGGTCATTATTCAAGGATCCATCCGAAGGAACAAACAGGAATGATAATAAACTGGCAGCAATAGATACCAGGAATGATGACCATGAGAAAAGGTTGATCCTTGACAGCGCAGTCAATTCTTTGCCGGAAAATCAGAGAATCGCATTTATTCTGAACAAATATGATGAACTGTCCTACAAAGAAATTGCGGAAATCATGAATCTGTCCCTTTCATCGGTTGAATCACTTATACACAGGGCGAAACTGAATCTTCAGAAGAAATTAATACATTACTTTTCGGAATATGGATCATACGAAAAATAAAGCAGATTGCTCTTATGTCGGATCGAACGTGTAAAAAGCAGGCCGGGCACTTTTTTTCAGCAGTTCCTTCAGCCAGTAACATTGTCGTTCTTTCTGCTGATCGCGGTTGCAACAGGCTTTTCAATCGTAAAGCAAAAGGTTGCAAAGTATTCCGAAGATAGTAATCATCAGAAGGATCTTCAGGTCATGAAATCAGAGCTTGATATTCCTGCTTTTGTTGATGAGAATAATACAATTTTTGACAACCATTAATAAACATACCATGAACTTTTTCTCAAAAAACAAGGTGTTGTTCTGGTTGCTGATCTTCCTGATCGTTATCAACCTGTCAGCATTGATCACTTTTCTCGTGTACTTTTCAGAAAACACGACTGATCCGGAACAGCGGGTGCAGGGAAATCCCGGAATAGCAATACGGAAAGAGCTGTCTTTATCACCTTCCCAATCGGAAAACGTTGAAGTTATCCTGGCTGACTACCGGAATGCCACAGCGCCAATAACCATGAATATTCGAAATTACCGGTCCCGGCTTCTTGAGGAACTTGCAAAAGATAAGCCTGATACAATCATGGTCGACAGGTATGCAGATGAAATAAGTCTCCTGCAGAAGCAAATGCAGAAAGCTTCTGTGAAACAATACATGGCTTTGAAGGAAATTTGCAATGCCCACCAGTGCCAAAGACTCTCTTCGCTTTTCTTTGAATTGTATGGCTGTAAAGGTCAGGGGAAAGGAATGGGCAAAGGGAGAGGAATGATGCATCAGTATCGGGGAGGCCGGGGGCAACAGGGTCAAGGAAACGGGATGGGGAAAGACAGTTGCAGCAAATAATAGATGTGTCAATTGATAAGAAATATAATAAAAACGGATTAGCCGTGTACGCTTTCAGCATTGGACAAAGAAAAATAAATCGCATAAATATCACTAATTGAAATTTTCTTCCTATCTTTGCGCCACCTAAACTTATCTTTATGTGGATTACGGTAATTGTATTTGTCGTCGTTTTATCTGTCTTTATTATTCTTGTTGTGCTTGCAAAGCGCAGGATGAGTAAAATAGAGGCTGTTCCCGACAGTCCTAAAGTAAAGATCCTGACGGATCAGAATTTTTCAAATAAAACCAAAAGCGGAATTGTGCTGGTCGATTTTTGGGCGGCATGGTGCGGCCCATGCAAACTGATGGCGCCCGTCCTGAATGATGTAGCCGAAACGGTTGACGGAAAAGCAACCATTGCAAAACTGAATGTTGACGACCATCGGGCAACGGCAACCCAGTTCAAGATCCGGAGCATACCTACGATGATCCTGTTTAAAAACGGGAAGGAAGTCACGCGTTTTACCGGTGTGAAATCGAAAGATACAATTTTAAAGGAGATTGAGCGGAGATTGGCGTATTAAAAAATTCAATTATGAAAACCTCATTTCGTTTCCTGATGGTCCTGGTCCTGACAGCCACAGTTTCATTTGCAGGTGCCCAAACCAAAACCCCTGTAAAGACCCAGCCCAAAGTGGAAGTCTATTATTTCCATCCCGATGACCGTTGTCCGATCGATCAGTCGATAGAATCAAACACGGTCAAGGTAATGCAGAGTGATTTTGCAAAGCAGGTTAAGGACGGGACGATCCTTTTTCGTGTGATCAACACCGATGATAAATCTGCTGCAAACATTGTATCGAAATTCGACATCAATGCCCAGGCACTGTACATTGTTAAAATTGATAAAGGGAAAGAGATTCAGAAAGACCTTACCAAATTTGCATTCGATTTCGGCCAGAGCAACCCGGGAAAATTCAAGGCAGGACTGATCGATGAAATCAACAAGGCATTAAAATAATTTCAGAAATACTTTTTTACCGTGAGTGAATTTGATGAATTGGCGCGCGACTGGGATCTGAATCCTGTCCATACGGAAAGGTCAAAAGCTATAGCAGAACAGTTGCTTGAAGCCATCCCGGTCCATGCAGGGATGAGTGCGCTGGAATATGGTGCAGGCACAGGCCTTCTGAGTATTTTCCTGCAGGATAAGTTCAGGGAAATCACCCTTATGGACAGCAGCCGGGAAATGATCCGGGTGATCAGTGAAAAGATTTCCCTTGGGGGTATTAAGAATCTGAAACCTGTGCTTCATGATCTCGAAACAGAGCCGTTCCCCGGTAAATTTGATTTCATATACAGCCAGATGGTCTTTCACCATGTTGGAAATATTGACGGGATCCTGAAAAAATTCAACGATCTTCTGAATCCGGGAGGATATTTAGCCATCGCCGACCTCTATCCTGAAGACGGAAGCTTTCACGGAGAGGGATTTACCGGCCATAAAGGATTTGATGTTGAAAAACTCACATCAACCTTAAAGAATCACGGTTTTACGAACATTCACACAAATGAATGCTTTGTCATCCGGAGGACCCTGGACAACGGAAATGAAAAGGAATATCCTGTTTTCCTGATGACGGCGAACAAGTAAAAAACTCACACCCTGAAAGAAAAGAGCTGCCCTGGTTAATTCTTGCAGAATTTCCCGAAATGGGTCGAACTATTTGTTTTCACCCTGACGATGTACATTCCTGCAGGATAATTACCTATATCAAGGGTGATCCTGTTGTTAACCGGCAGGAGCACCGAAATCTGAATTCCCCTGATATCAGTTATTTCAATGTCCCTGATCTTTTCAGAAATGGAGGTAAGATCGATGGTTATGTTTCCCGAGGCCGGGTTTGGATAAACTGATACATTTGAAAAATGAGCTTCATTCAGACCGACGAAAAGTGAATCATTTTTCATGACAGAAACCTTGTTGACACTGGCCGAATCCACGAACGCAACATAAACATCCCCGGAAGATGGCCTGAATCCAATGCTTTCGGAGGCGGCGCCGATTGGTGAAAATCCAGCTGTTCCCAGGTATCCCCAGGAGGTGCCGTCAAATGTCATGACTGTTGCTTTGGAAGAATTTGCAGCATCGCTGAAGGCTATGGCAGATTGTCCGACCGGGCCAATGGCAAAACTGAGGTCCGCTGCCTTTCCGGCTGTAAACCCAGGTGTTCCAAGGTTAACCCAACTGGCCCCATCATATTTCATCACGGTTGCCTTGCCGCCGTTCTGGTTGTCGCCGAAAGCCAGGTAAGGCTGAGCTTCAGAGGAATTAAAAGCGAGGCAGGTATTAACTACGACGCCTGGTGTAAATCCGGCTGTTCCGATGGCATTCCAGTTTGTACCATCAAATTTCATCACGGTTGCCTTGCATCCGTTGCCGCAATCCCGAAAACCAACATAAGGCTCTCCGGAAGGACTGAAAGCAAGACTGATAAAGCCCGACAATCCTGCAGAAAATCCGGGTGTTCCTACAGCGACCCAGCTGGTCCCGTCAAACTTCATGACGGAGACCTTTGAATCATACAATTCTTCCTGGAAAGCAACATAGGGTTCTCCGGCGGGACTGAAGGCAAGGCTGGTATAAACAGTTAAGCTGGAAGAGAACCCCGGTGTGCCAACGCTCCCCCAGCTGCTTCCGTCAAATTTCATGACCGAGGCTTTAAAATCATTGGCTGCATCCTGGAACGCCACATATGGCATGCCTGAAGGACTGTAAGCAAAACTTAAATACCCGGCAACATCGGGAGTAAATCCGGCTGTTCCGACATTGATCCAGCTGGTCCCTTCATATTTCATCACCGAGGCCTTTAACCCGTGGGCTCCGTCCTGAAATGCAACGGTTGGTTCATTCACCGGACTGAAAGCAAGTGTAACATGGGCTGCAGTTCCGGGCGTAAAACCGGCACTGCCCACATATTTCCATAATACGTCGAACGGCGACGATTTATGCCAGCCTTGCTGGGCAAAGAGAAGGGTCGGGGCTAAAATAAAGAGGATGTAAAAGATTCTTTTCATAACGGAATTTTTTAAGGTTGATAAGTGATCATTCAAAATTACTATAATATCCGGAAAAATCTTAGTGAAAGATCGGAATTTTTGAGAAATGATCACGGGTGGTGATACGACATACGACATACGTCATATGTCATAGGTACATTTGTCGTATGTCGTATGACTTATGTCTTATGACTTATGACTTATGTCGAACGTTAATGAAGAATGAAGAATGGTGTCAGCCTGCGGGAGTTGGTTTGCTGGAATCGGAGGATTTTTCCTGGTTCTTCTCTTTTTTGTCAGGATCATTGATTTCTTCTTCAACCCCTTTTAATCCGTCTTTGAATCCCCTGACGCCTTTTCCGATCCCTTTCATAAGTTCCGGGATCTTTGTACCGCCGAACAGTAAAAGCACAACAAGGGCGATAAGGATGATCTCAGGGGCGCCAAGTCCGCCGAGGAGTCCGGCCAGGATAAATAACGGGGTATTCATGGGAATCGGTTTTGGTTTATGCGTTCAGAAATACAAAAATAGTCAAATCCTGCAATATAAGTTCATCAGGGTATCAAAAAAAGAGACAGGCGTCCCCGTAACTGAGAAAACGGAAATCATTCCGGAGTGCATAATCGTAAGCAGACCTCCAGCTGTCACCGGCAAATGCTGCCACCAGAAGGAGCAGTGTGCTTTGCGGCATATGGAAATTGGTGATTATCCCGTCAACAATGCGGAACCGGTAACCGGGCACGATCATCAGCGAGGTGGATCCTGAGTAATTTTCCTGACCATTATTTTCAAGCCAGGTCTTAAGGGCGTTAAGTGCATCGCTGGCAGTGATGCCGGTATCCAGGTCAGGATCATACGGATCCCATTGATTCACCACGGGAAACTGATCCTTCCCCCCGGTGATAAGCTTAACCCCAAGCCAGTAAAGACTTTCAAGCGTACGCACCGAGGTTGTTCCGACGGCCATTACCTTTCGCCGGTCCTTCCCGATCAGATCGCGGATCAGGGAGATCCTTACAGAGATCTTTTCCGCATGCATGATATGCGAAGCGATATCATCAGCACTTACCGGGCGGAAGGTGCCGATCCCCACGTGCAGTGTCACATGGCCGAAACTGATATTTTTCTTTTTGAGTGTGTAGAGGATCCCCTCTGTAAAATGCAGTCCGGCCGTAGGAGCTGCGACGGAGCCCTCATTTTTCGCATAGATGGTCTGGTAACGGGTATCGTCGAGCGGGACCGAGGCCCGTGTGATGTAAGGCGGGAGGGGAACAAGTCCGGCCCTTTCAATAATAGCGGAAAACGACAGCATTGAAGGTTCCCAACAGAACTCAACGGAAAAACATCCGTCGCCGAGATTCTCTTTTTTCCTGGCCGTAAGGATCCAGGACTGCCCGTTCTGGCTGAACGTTTTTTCGAGGATCCCCTCTTTCCAGCGCTTTACATTCCCGATCAGGCAATTCCAGGTGCAGGAGCCGGACTGGGCAAAAGCAGTTGCAATATTGGTTGTCGGCTCCAGGGGCTCGAGGCAGAAGATCTCAATGGTCGCCCCGGTGCTCTTTGAAAATATGAGCCGTGCATGGATGACCCGGGTATCATTAAAAACAAGTATGCTACCGGAAGGCAGCTCGGACCCGATCGCTGAAAAAAGACTTTCCCTGATCTTCCCCTTTTCCCAGATCAACAACTTTGAGGCATCCCTGTTCTCAAGGGGAAACTGTGCAATCCGCTCCGGCGGTAGGGGATAATCAAAATCTTTGATCCGGATATTGCCGGGAATGGCCATACACTCTGTTTGCTGCAAAGATAGACATTGAAGACAAAAAAAAGAGGCTGTCATAAACAGCCCCTTGAAAAGAATATAATCCCTCCCGGTTATTTCTTTTCTGAAGTAAAGAAATTTGGCTTGTAGGTCACCATCACATAAGCATATTGTCCGGTCCTGCCCGTTCCGGCCTTCAGCCCATCCATGATTTCTTTAGTATCGTTCTGAAGGTAAACGCAGTATGCAGCATTCAGTTCCAGGTTCGGAATGGGCTTGTAAAGCACCATCAGATCGATTTCTGAGCCAAGGTTTGTGCTTACACTCTGGAATTTCTCCTTTGTCTTAGTCGGAAGGTATCCATAGGGCAGGGTGAACCAGCGGTAGGTTCCTTCGAGGGATACCTTGTCTGAAAATTTCACAGTTGCCCTGCCATAAAGATCGTTGAGTCCATTGTGAAGGGCGTCCTGCCCAAGATAGGATGAGTAAAGGTCCATGTAGCCGTAAAAGCTGTGTTTCGTGGCAAACGGCGTGGCAAACCCGTGCACATTGGCTTTAAAATCGGTCGTGTCGGAAGCGTTATTCCCGCTCGTCTGCTCATACCCGATCAGAAGTGTGAGTGGTTTCACCACCCTGTAGGATATCCAGCCACCCCAAAAATAAGCACTCACATTACGGCCATCCTTGTACTTGCCCATCTGGTAATATCCGTTGCCAAAGACATTCAGATTTTTCCAGTTAAATCCGATGGTTGCGCCGGCAGTCTCCCGTGCATAGATGGTAAGGTTATGGGTCGTTGTGACTGTTGTAGCCGATGTTTTCGTTGTAAAGGAACCGACAGTATCAGTACCGTTCGTGACCCATGTGACAATGGTTTTTCCCGGAATTGTCGCAGTGGTATTGGCCATCTGGTAGGCATCGACCACACCCATCACTGAAACGACGAGCTTTTCTTTCAGGAATTTCACCTGGTTGTAGAGGTAGCTCATGTATTTGTAATTCTTGAGCGTATAGTCACCCAGGTAGGGCATTGAAGCAGGAGCTGCATTGTTAATGGCAAACCCATAGTCCCCGGTATACTTGGCCCCGGGTACTTTCCACTCGAGGTTGACAATGTCGTGGGTGGCACCCATCTGCGACCAGTTTGACAGGCCGAAGATGCGGCTGTCGTCATAGGTCAGGCCCATGCGGCCGATACGAACGCCAAAATTTTTCGTGAAGTTGTATTTCAGCCAGCCTTCGTAAATATTGATGGTATTCTTAGTTATGGTATCGGAACCATAGTTGTTTTCACCGAAAACAAATGCATGCTGTATTATGAAGCGGGTCTGGATCTTCTCACTGCTGTATTCGAAGTTGATACGGCTTCTGCCCAGGATGGTGCCATAACCGGTCATTGTTGAGTCTCCCAGTTTATAATAACCATTGCGGTATTCGGCCCGGGGGCGGAATTCGCCGGAGATTGTAAATTGTGCGTTCATATTGCCTGTTGTCAGCAGCGAAAAAAGAAACAGGCAACTCAGTCTGGTAAGGATCTTTTTCATTTTTTTATGATTTTGTTAAATGTGGCGGGGCAAATTTAAAAAGATTTGTTTTCGATATGTCAGGAAAAACATATCGAATTTCATGAAATAATCGGTAATTTTACAGGAATTATCAGGTTACAGAACATGAAAAA
Source organism: Bacteroidota bacterium (assembly GCA_026391805.1). Classification (GTDB taxonomy): domain Bacteria; phylum Bacteroidota; class Bacteroidia; order Bacteroidales; family FEN-979; genus FEN-979. Next base: position 165,804 of record JAPLDJ010000024.1, read on the forward strand.
ACACATCCCCAATTTTCTGACAACGCTGAACCTTGCTTCAGGGCTGGTTTCCATAACCCTTGTCATGCAGGGCAACCTGGTATGGGCGGCGATATTCATATTCATCGCCACGGTTTTCGATTACCTCGACGGCACTGCTGCACGCCTGCTGAAAGCCTTTTCGGAACTCGGCAAGCAGCTGGATTCGCTGGCCGACCTGGTTTCATTCGGCGTTGCACCCGGCCTGATCATTTACCAGTTGCTTTCCGATCATTGCATAAATGGATGTAACATTCTTGAGCGCTGGCACGTAATTCCCTATTTTGCGCTGCTGATCCCGGTTTGTTCTGCATTGCGGCTGGCCAAATTCAACATAGACCTGCGCCAGACCGAAAATTTCATCGGTCTTCCGACGCCCGCGAACGCCATCTTTTTTGCCTCGATCCCGTTGATCATCCAGACTCAGACGAGGCTTTACACATTTATTCAGCTGGACTTCCTGGTTGCATTTTTTTCCATTCCGAGGGTGCTGGCAGTACTCAGCGTATTTTTCTCTTACCTGCTGGTTTCGGAATTCAAACTTTTCTCCCTGAAATTCAAATCGCTTGAATGGAAGGGAAACGAACACCGGTATATTTTCCTGATCCTTTCACTGGCGCTCCTGGTTGTGTTTTCGGTGAATGCCATACCAATGACCATCGTGGCCTATTTGCTTCTTTCGCTGATTTACCAGAAAAAAATCTGAGGATCGGGACCCTGCTACCGCAATTCAAAATTCTGTCCCAAATATACTTTCCTGACATGCGGATCTTCGGCAAGTTCCTGCGATGTGCCGGTCATCAGGATGGAGCCTTCAAAGAGAAGGTATGCGCGGTCGGTGATGCTGAGGGTTTCGTGAACATTATGGTCGGTGATCAGGACACCGATGTTTTTGAGCTTTAATTTCTTTACGATGTTCTGGATGTCTTCGACGGCGATCGGGTCGATGCCGGCAAAAGGTTCGTCGAGGAGAATGAACTTCGGATCGACTGCAAGGCAGCGTGCAATCTCAGTACGCCGGCGTTCCCCGCCCGATAGCTGGATCCCCTGGCTCTTTCTGACATTCTGCAACCCGAACTCATCCAGCAGGTTCTCCAACCGCTCCCTTTGCTGCGCTTTTGTCAAAGGGGTGAATTCGAGGATGGCCCGGATGTTATCCTCCACACTGAGTTTCCGGAAAACGGAAGGTTCCTGTGCCAAGTACCCGATTCCCCGCTGGGCCCTCCGGTACATCGGCTCTTTTGTAATGTCAAGATCATCCAGGAAAACCTTCCCGGAAAAGGGCTTGATCAGACCGACGATGATGTAGAATGATGTTGTTTTTCCGGCTCCGTTGGGTCCCAGCAGACCAACGATCTCCCCCTGCTTCACCTCGACCGACACCTCTTTCACCACGGTCCGTGTCCGGTATTTCTTTACAATTTTCTCAGTTCGCAGGAGCATTCAGTGGATGTTATTTGTTGTCGGTTATGCGCTATGCGCTCAGCGCCATGCGCCATTTAAGCTTCCAAAATTATCAATAATATCAACACCAGGCATCAGAATGAAAAATTCATGGAAACAAAAACACCCCACGCGGGAACATCGGGATTTTCAAAATCATGCAGGTGCGTAAGACGCCAAACCGCATCTATGCGGATAAAACGAAAGATATTCTCAATGCCGGCTCCGGCTTCCCAGTAAGGTGTTGCTCCGATCGGGCGCATCTTCTCGGGAAAAACAGAACAGGCGAGGTTTTTGGGTGTCAGCGTTCCGTAAACAGCCCGGGAATAAATAACTTCCCTCCATTTCAGTTTCCGCAACAGCGGGATATGGTTAAAAAGCAGCCCGTCGAAGTGATGGGTTAAATAGAGGCTGACATATTGGTCGCTCACAAATTCATAATAGTTCATCAGGTTCGACGCCAGCTCATCCCAGAGGAAGGTCTGGTTCCCGTCGTGGATCTTCAGCAGGGGATAGGGCAGCGTGCCCCAGATCTTTCCCGCTTCAATCTGGTACCTTGACCAGCCGATCGTCGCAAAATTAAACCATTGTGAAATGTTCAGGTTAAGCTTGTGATATTCGAAATCGCCGGTCACCAGGTTCGGGATTCCATAGGAATAGGTCAGCCGGATGATCGGGTAGTCTGAACTGATGGTCATCCTGTAAATATCCGTGGAGATGAACCGTTCCTTGAATGATAGCCGGGTTGTAAGGCTGATTTCCGAAGTATTGATCGATCGAAGGATCTCACCGGTCCCGTCTTTCCCCGGGTTGAGAATGAATACCGTATTTCCGAGCGGGAAAAGTTCACGTCGCGAAATGCCGATGGTATTTATCAAACCGTTGAACCATTCATGCTCATAGGCGGCCTTATACTCCGTGACCATCGTAAGCTTGTTGCTCGGACCGCGGTGAAAGAGCGAAGTGAGTATGTTATCCGAGGAAAATGCATTCGGGCTCATTCCCAGCTGCTCAAGATCATGTTTGAAAGATACAGTGATATCCCTTCTCGGATTTTTGCTGAAAAGATAAATGAAATCAGTTCCACCCTTATAGGTCATGTCTGTTATTCCATAGGCCACGTATCCTTCCAGCTGCATTTTCCGGCTGAAATTATCGCTTGTTCTTGCTCCCAGCCGAAAACGCGCTCCTTCAATGTTGTTCCAGCTGAAGGTTTTGAAGTAAGGACCCAGTTCGAATTTTCCCCATGGCAGGTAACCGGTTACGATCCCGTAAACAATATCCCGGTAGGTTTTGAAGATAGGGATGGATTTGACCGAATCCACCATCTCGTAAATTCCGTTTTCGGTCTTCGAAAGACGCTCCGGCCGCTGGTTTACCCAATAATCATCGTTCTTCTCGGCAGACTGAGGCTCAATGAAGACATCCGTAGGAATGGAAAAGAATTTTTTTTCGGCAGGAACATCGAAGCGAAAATCCGAATAATAGGTGGTCTTGTGGCCGAAAAATCCAACAACCTTCTTGGATCGCTGAATGAGGTTGAAATCGATGATGAGGTAATCCTTGGTCTTCATCCAGAACTTGTTGTCGGTCCACTGGAATTCCTGCTGCACTGCGAGATCGTTCACAAAATTTATGTTGGCATCGGTGGCGATCCGCATCTCGATCTTCCTGATCGCCCAGGTGGTGTCGTTAACCCAGAAGTCGCCGGTATACGTGAGTTCCTGCTTCCTGCGTGGCTTGAACATGACATGATAGCACCATTTATTCCCCATGAACGAACTGTCGACCAGGTAATAACGGTAGGAATCGATCCCGAATGAAGCGATCGGGCAGATAAAGTTCTTCTCAAACAAAGGGATGTAGTCCTTGTAAATATCGATCTCCAGTGAAAAATTGCCCAGGAACTGGGAAACACTTTCATTCTGGATCCCTGAGATCTTTGACCCGGTGATGATCTCTTTCCGGGCTTTCGGGTTTTTGCGGAAAAACACATCCGATGTGGTTTCAGTAAGAAAGACCGGCAGATAGGATTTTCCGGTCAGCGTGGAGGTATCCACATAGTCGAATACAAAATTGAATGGTTTCAGGAGTTTCCTGTTCTTGAGCCTGTCGGTAATGTTGTTCGCATCGATCTCAATTTTCGTGTAGGCATGATACTGGTATTCCTCGAATGACTGGATGCTGTTTTTCTCCCTGTTCTCAATGATCTTCCGGAGAATGGTCTCGGCAGGATTCCCGGTATAATGAATCGTAACTTCCGGAAGTGTGATCTTCTCCTCGGCCATCACAATGTCGAACGACTGGAATTTGTGCTTTACGATCTTCCGGGTCACGCTTTTATATCCGACCAGTGAAAATCGGAGGGAATCGCCTTTCGTGTTCAGTTCAAGCGAATACCGTCCTTCAAAATCTGTCAGTGTTCCGTCGGTGGTGCCTTTGATGATGATGTTGACAAACGGCAGCGGATCTCCGGTTGTGGAATCCTTAACGGTTCCCATGATCTTGGTCACCTGCGAATACCCGGCAAACGGCAGCATAAGGAAGATCAGGAATCCTCCCATCTGCCGTGGCAGGGATCGACAAAATGCCGGCATGCCACGGTACGGGTTTTTCAGGCGAGAGATCATACTACGGTAATCAGATAATTCCTTCCTTCAGAATGTCATGCAAATGAAGAACTCCGAGGTAGCGGTTCTTGTCAACAACGAGGAGCTGGGTGATATTGTTTTTCCGCATGATGGAAAGGGCATTGACCACAAGCATTTCCGGTTCAATGGTTTTCGGGGAAGGACTCATGATATCCTGTGCGGTGATGTTCTGGAAATCCGTGGTCTTTTCCAGCATCCTGCGGAGGTCGCCGTCGGTAATGATGCCTTTTAGCTCTCCGCCGTCGAGCACAGCTGTTGCTCCCAGCCGCTTTGAAGAGATCTCGAGGATGATGGTCTTGATGTTGTCGGTGATCCTGACTTTCGGTGCCTGGTTGTTGATATAAAGGTCGCCGACCTTCAGGTAGAGCTGTTTCCCGAGGGCTCCGCCGGGGTGCAGTTTTGCAAAATCGCTGGTGGTGAACCCGCGGCATTCGAGGAGGCAGACCGTAAGCGCGTCGCCCATCACCATCTGTGCCGTTGTGCTTGAAGTGGGTGCCAGGTTGTTCGGGCACGCTTCCTTTGCAACGGTGGTGTCGAGGATGAGATCAGCCTGTTTTGCCAGGTATGAATCCGTATTGCCCACAATCGCGATCAGGGAGCTTCCGAAAGATTTCAATAAAGGTACAAGGATCCTGATCTCGGGCGTTTCGCCGCTTTTGGACAGGCAAATGATGATGTCTTCCTTCTGGATCGTGCCAAGGTCGCCGTGGATGGCGTCGGCAGCATGCAAAAAAACAGAAGGAGTGCCTGTGGAATTCAGGCTCGCCACCAGTTTTGCCCCTACAATGGCGCTCTTCCCGATCCCGGTCACAATGACCCGCCCCTTTGCTTTGAGGATCAGATTCACACACCGGACGAAGTCATCATTAATGCTCCCCGTCAGGGCGGATACTGCCTCCGCTTCTTCCAAAATGGTTCGGAAAGCGATCTCTTTTATCGATTTTTCTTCCTTCAAGACAATAATTTTTATTAAAATATTTTTTTACTCTTTTGCGATTTATAGTATATTTGTATTAGAGGCTTCTTCCAAAGAGAATGAAAATTTAACGTAAGACAAAAATACTAAAATAAACCGGAGTTCAAAATGGCCGTGAAGAGGGACGAATTTCAACTATACGAAGTACTCAAAAAAGTATTTGGATTTGACAGTTTTAAGGGGAACCAGGAAGCTATCATACGGAATATTCTTGCTGATAATGACACTTTTGTAATTATGCCGACGGGTGGAGGCAAATCACTCTGCTACCAGCTTCCTGCACTGATTAAAGACGGTACCGCAATCATCATTTCTCCGCTGATCGCGCTGATGAAAAACCAGGTTGATTCCATCCGGAGCTTCGGAACGGAAACAACCGTGGCGCACTTCATGAATTCATCCCTGACCAAGCTGGAGATTTTGCAGGTGAAGAAGGACATCGTTTCCGGGGATACCAAATTGCTCTATGTCGCCCCCGAAACCATTACCAAAGAGGAGAACATTGATTTTCTTAAGTCCATAGAGATATCATTCTATGCCATTGATGAGGCACATTGCATTTCTGAGTGGGGCCATGATTTCCGCCCGGAATACCGGCGGCTCAGACCGATCATCGAAGCCATCGGGCAGAAGGTGCCGGTGATTGCGCTGACGGCTACGGCAACCCCGAAAGTTCAGCAGGACATCATAAAGAACCTGGCCATGGCCGATGCCACGCTCTTCAAGGCTTCCTTCAACCGGCCGAACCTTTATTATGAAGTACGCCCCAAGACCAAGAATGTCGTCAAGGATATCATTAAATACATTAAGGGAAATTCAGGAAAATCCGGGATTGTTTATTGCCTGAGCCGGAAAAAGGTGGAAGAGCTGGCCGAGACCCTCGTGGTGAACGGGATCAAGGCTTTGCCTTACCATGCAGGGCTGGATGCTTCCACGCGCAGGCAAAACCAGGACCGCTTCCTGATGGAGGAGGTGGATGTCATCGTGGCGACCATTGCCTTCGGCATGGGGATCGATAAACCCGATGTGAGGTATGTCATCCATCACGACATACCCAAAAGCCTGGAGGGCTATTACCAGGAAACCGGCCGGTCAGGACGTGACGATGGCGAAGGGAACTGCATTGCCTTTTACAGCTACGACGATATCCAGAAACTGGAGAAATTCATGAAGGGGAAACCGGTGGCCGAACAGGAGATCGCCAAACAGCTCCTGCTCGAAACCGTGGCCTACACCGAATCATCGGTTTGCCGGCGCAAACAACTCCTTCACTATTTTGGAGAGATCTCGAAAGAAGACAATTGCCAGAACTGCGACAACTGCCTGCACCCCAAGAAACGCTTTGAAGGCAAGCAGTATGTGACCATCGTCCTCGATACCGTAATAGCAGTTAAGCAGCAATTCAAGCAGAAGCACATCATCAACATCATCCTCGGGAAGAATACAGCCCACATCAAATCGTACAAGCACAACAAGCTGAGTGTTTTTGGCGCGGGTTCCGAAAAAGATGAAAAATTCTGGAATGCCGTCGTCCGGCAGACCCTCATCGAGCGGCTGCTGTTGAAAGACATTGAGAACTACGGCCTGCTGAAGATCAGTCCCGAAGGCGCACAGTTCATGAAAAAACCATTCTCGATCATGCTTGTCGATGATCATGATTATGAGAACATCGAAGAGGATGAGTTTTTTGCGGCCATGGGATCAAAGACCAGCACAGCGGACAAGACCCTGTTCTCCCTGCTGAAGGATCTCCGGAAAGAGATTTCCCGGAAGGAAAAACTGCCGCCCTTCGTTATTTTCCAGGATCCATCGCTGGAGGACATGGCCATTCAGTATCCCATCTCGGTTGACGAATTGAAACAGATCACCGGGGTCGGGACCGGCAAGGCGCTAAAATACGGCAAGCCCTTCCTTGAACTGATCAAGGAATATGTGGAGGAAAACGAGATCATCCGTCCGATGGACATGGTGGTGAAATCGGTGGTCAACAAATCGGGCCTCAAGGTTTACATCATCCAGAACATCGACCGGAAGCTGGTTCTCGAGGATATTGCCTACGCAAAAAACCTGAACCTGGATGAATTGCTTACTGAAATTGAGAGCATTGTTTCATCCGGGACCAAGATCGATATTAATTATTACATCGACGAATTTGTCGACCCTTACCACCAGGAAGAGATCTTCAATTATTTCCGTGAAGCTGAATCCGATTCCGTGGAAGAGGCCCTGACAACCCTGGGCGAAGATGAATATACGGAAGAAGAGATCCGGCTGATGCGGATCAAATTCATGTCAGAATTAGGTAACTAAACAAAATCCAGATCATGCACGACGAATCGTTGAACACACCTGAGACGACTCAGGCTACAGAACAGAATTTTCCGCCGGCCGCGCCGGAAGAACAGAAACAGGAAAAAAAATGTAAGATATCCCCTCACCTGGTGATCGAGCTGATCCTCCTGGCAGGGCTGGCCGTTCTTTACATCCTTTTCTTTACCTCCAAAAAATCAGTAGAAACTTCATCACCATTGCTCTTTCAGAAATCGGGGGCCGTCGCTTCAAGGGTCATGTTCATCAACATTGATTCACTGAACGAGCAATACCAGTTCGTGAAAAAGCTGAAGACCGAACTTGAAGTCACAGGAAAACGTCTTGAAACGGAGATCCTCTCCGAACAGTCAGCCTTCGAAAAAGAGGCCACTGACTTTCAGAAGAAGGTCGCAGCCAATGCCATTCCCGAAGACAGGGCCAAGGTCATGTACGAGGCGCTGATGCAGAAACAACAATTACTGGCTGAAAAGAAAGACCGCTATACCCAGCAGGTGGCCGATAAGGAACAGGCGATGCACCAGACGCTGCTCGATACCGTGACAAATTTCCTGAAACGATACAACCGGGTCTATAAATTTGACTACATTTTTGGGTATGCAAAGGCCGGCCAGATCCTCCTGGCCAATGATACCCTCGACATCACGGGTGATGTGGTAAAAGCCCTGAACAACGAATACAAGGAGAAAGCGAAATAATGTTCATGCGGTGCTTTTTTGGGTTGATCCTGATCTGCTGCCTGGCTTCCTGCGGTCATAAAAAAGCAGATGTGAACCTGGGAGCGTTCCCGGCCGATTCCCTGATTTCCCGCGATCAGATGATCCGGGTCATGGTCGACCTCCATCTTGTGGAGGCTGCACTCCAACTGGAACGGAACAGGGGAGGGAAATTGCCTGAGCTGACCCGGGAATATTTCTCCTGGCTGTACTCAAGGTATCATGTATCGCGGAAAAGGTTCCAGGCCAACATTGATTATTACAAGCGGAACCCCGAAGAGTTCAGTAAGATGTACGAAGAGGTTGTGAAAGAGCTGACAAACCGCTGGAAAAAGGAAGCGGGCGTGAAGAACTGAATGCCGGAAAACATTCCTATTTTTTCGTGAAAACAGCCTGGAGACTGGTCTGGTTGGCCCCGTCATGAAGTGTGTACGGCCAGTCGATCCGGGTTGTTCCGGTAACAGTGCCGGTTCCGTTAACGATCCACCCGTTTGAAAGCAATTCATTGGTTGCCAGGGATACCTGTGTCCCCGACAGGTAGGCAATGGCCTTGACATTCTGCCCTGCTGCTGCAAAGTTTATAATCTGGATGCCATTCGAGGAGGATGGGTCGATCTCAATGGTAACTTCATACGTATTTTTTTTGGAAGTTTCATAAACCATCCATTGACCTGTAAGGGATGAACGGCTCACTTCCGTGGTGGTTGTATCCTCCTTTGCGCAGGAAGTCATCATAATTCCGGCAAGGATCGAAAGGTAAAAAATTGATCGGGCGATTCTCTTCATGGGAGATGAAGTTTTTCATTTTAATAACAGGATTCCGCAGAAATTATTGTGATCTTTTTCTGAAAAGGGCCGACAGGTAAAAGCTGTACAGAATTGTCGTGATCAGCTGTGAGATCAGGAACGGTATTCCGGCTTCCTCCTGTATGAACATCACGGAGAAAAAGATAAGGTAGAGCGAATAGCAGCATATCTTACTGATGATGACCGAGGCGATTGCCGAAAGGAAAACATGATCCAGCTTCTTCAGCAGGAAATAAAAAAGGAATACATTGACGGAAAGTTCTGCGCAAATGACCAGCATCTTGATAAATTCGGGATGCCCTGAAACGATCCAGGAAAATGCCGGTAAGACAAAGGCAAGAACAAAGGAATTGACCCTGTTGAAGTGCGCCATGGAGATGATGACCATCAGGCGCATGGGCTCGATCATGTAAAAAGGAAGTTGCAGGAGATTGCCCAGGAGCGGGATGAAGAAGACGAAAGCAAGCGCCCCTGCATCAAAGATCAATGTTTTATGAAAAGCCTTTGAGCGGATCCAGTTAATAGAAGGGTTATCAGGAGTCATGAAGTGAAGGGTGGAGAGATGAACAGGAATGAGAGCGTTGTGAATTTTATGGGTGCGGTTCTGAAGAAATTTCTTTGGCCAGGGCATCGGCCAGGCGGCTGGCCCCGATCCTGAAAAGATCCTTATCGAGCCAGGCAGTACCAAGGATCTGTTCCGTCATTTTGTAATACCGTAATGCCTGTTCCGGCTCTGAAATACCGCCGGCCGGTTTTATCCCGATGCGGCGGCCGGTCTTTTCATGATGATCCCGGATCACCTCCAGCATGATCTGCATGGCCTCTTCCGTGGCCGCAGGCTGGATTTTCCCGGTAGAGGTCTTGATAAAATCAGCACCTGCTGAAATTGCAATCTCACTGGCCCTGCGGATAAGATCAGGCTTCTTCAGCTCTCCGGTTTCGAGGATCACCTTCAGGTGGATATCTTTAGCAGCTTCGCGGATGGCAGCAATCTCATCAAACACGAATTTTTCATCGCCTTCCAGCATCCGGCCCCTCGAAATAACCATATCGATCTCGTCGGCGCCCTCCTGAACCGCATACACTACTTCCTTTACCCTTAACTCCAGGGGAGACTGTCCGCTGGGGAATGCCCCTGCTACGGCAGCAACCCGGATCCCGGTTCCATCCAGTTCTTTTTTTGCCAGCCTGACGAACAGAGGATACACACACACGGCAGCAGGGAAAGGCAGTCCTGATTGCCCGAATGAAATGGCCTTCCGGCAAAGTTGTACGATTTTTTCGGTATTGTCGCTTCCTTCGAGGGTGGTAAGATCGATGCAGGATAATATTGCACGATAATCATCCATGGCTAAAAATCCGTTTAGAATGAAAAGCTTAATCCAAGGCTGGGCATGAAGGGCAACTGGTCGACACGTTCCTGGGTAACCCTGTTTACATAGAAGATGTTCTGCTGGTTCAGGGTATTCGTGACACCGACGCTGATCTCGAGTTTTGTATAACGGCCCAGGTCAAATTTCTTCTTCAGGTTAACATCCAGCCTGCTGTAGTATGGCAAACGGCCTTTGTTGTAATCCGCATAAACGATCCCGAGCGAACCGTTCTGGTTAATCACATTGGTTCCGATGTCATTGAAGTTGATCAGTTCATAATAACCGGCAGTTTGCGTAAACGGGAATCCGGATCCGTAGTTCCAGCGAACATCGGCCTGCCACCCCTGGTGTTTTCCGAAAACATAAGAAGCAGTAAGATTGATGTTGTGCCTGCGGTCATAAACCGGGACATACCAGGTTTGTCCGTCGAACCTGTTGATGAAGCACAGGGAGTATACCGCCCAGAGATGCAGTCGTTTGTAGTCGTATTTCAGCGAAACATCCACCCCTTCGGCATTACCCGATTCAATGACAAAATCTTTCTTCAGGTAATCCGGCTTGTCAGAATTCTGCGGGATGTCATTGTAAAGTTTATTCCTGTTGAGGTTGATCAGTTCAGGATAATATTTGTAATACCCTTCCACATTCAGGTACACATTTTTAAACAGGTCGGCTTCAAATCCGAGAACGACCTGGTCTGACCGCTGGTATTTGGTTTTAACAGGCTGACCCTTGAATTCCTCGGGCAGGTTGTTCGGACCGGCCACAAATCCATAAAAGAGGTTGACAACATCCCTGTCGTAGGTTGTGGTGACAAGGTTCTGGGAATACATGCCGGCTGCCATTTTTAACCGGAAACGATCGGTTACATTGTATTTTATTGCGAGACGGGGTTCGAGTGAGGCTGCACCGAGTGAGGCATAGTACTGCAGACGGAGGCCGGGCTCAAAAATGAACTTTCCGACCAGCCACTTGTATTTGATATAAATGCTGGGGTCCGTGGTGTTCTGGTCGAGTGAGATGAGCCGTTTGGCCGAATTGTAAAGCGACACATTGGTTTTATAACCGCTCAGATCGATTCCGTACTTGAGGGCATTCTTCCCGAAGAAATAGGTGAAATGAAATCCGCCGCTGAAGCCAGCAATCGAGCTTGAACTCTCGGATGATCCTTCCTGTTTGAGCGACACTTTATACTGTGAATAGGCGAAATTACCTTCCAGCAGCACAGGAGAGCTGCCGGGGATGATTACAAAATTGGTCCCTCCGCCGAATGCTTTCCACTGGTAGTTCTGCAGGATCTGGTACTGAACATCATCCTTGAAATCAAATCCATAGAAGTTCACTTTACTGCCATTGGCGGCATTTACCGAAATTTTGCCATAGATATCGAGGTAGTTGTAGGGCAGCCCGTTCTCATCGATATAACTGTAAAAAATCTTCGAGCTCTCTGCGAGGTAGGAATTCTTGATCGAGAAAATGAAAGAAGCGCCTGCATCGGTCTCCTCCTTTGCCCTGGCGATCGGCCCTTCGATGAGAACCTTGGCACCGAATGTACTGGCATCGATCTTTCCGGCAATGCGTTTCTTGTTTCCGTCGCGGGTGGAGATGTCCATAACAGAAGAGAGTCTTCCCCCGTATTCAGCGCCGAACCCGCCCGTCAGAACATCCACATTTTTCAGGATGTCAACATCAAAAACGGAAAACAAACCGATGGAATGAAAAGGCTGGTAAAGCTCCATCCCGTCTAGCAGGACCTTGTTCTGGATCGGAGGGCCGCCGCGGATGTAGAGCTGCCCGCCCTGGTCGCCAGAAAAAATGACACCGGGAAGTACCTGTATGTACTGGGCCAGGTCAGGCTGCCCGCCAATGGTAGGGATCTGTCCGATATCCTTTGGAGTGATCTTGATGATGGAAGTTTGCGTTTCAACTTTCTTGTTCTCACGGGCGGCTGAAATATTGACCTCCTCCAGGTTTACGGAAGATTTTTTCAGGTTGAGCTTTTTCGTGATGAGGTCATTGCTTTTGATGGTGACCGGGATCTGCAATGTGTCAAACCCCATGCAGGTTACCATCAGGGTATATTGTCCCGGGGGGATCTTCATGATGGAGAAAAAACCATTCACATCCGTTGCTGCCCCGAGTGAGGTTTTATAAAGGTAGACATTGGTGAAGATGACAGGTTCGCCGGTTTCCGTTTCGTAAACAAAACCCCTGATGACGCCTGTTTGTGCCCGCACAGCCTGTTGAGGCAGGAGAAAAACGAGCAATAACAAAAAGAAGGAAAGGAGAAGTGAATGAACCCGCATAGAAAATCGTACTGAAGAAGACTAGTTGATATTTATGCGCAAAATTAGACAATCTCCCGCATTTAAAAAAGAAAATCAATGCAGGATGCCAAAAGGCTTTGATTCTGCCGGTATTAATAGGATATTGGGATTTTTTTTATATTTTTGCCTATCATATCTAAATTTCCGCTGAATCATGCAAAGACTATTACTCTTGGGGGATGAAGCCATCGCACAGGGAGCGCTTGATGCCGGGCTGTCGGGTATCTATGCATATCCCGGCACACCTTCCACTGAAATAACCGAATTTGTCCAGCACTCCAAACAGGCATTCCATGATAACGTGCATTGTACCTGGTCGGCAAATGAGAAGACCGCAATGGAATCAGCACTGGGTATGTCGTATGCAGGAAAACGTGCAATGGTATGCATGAAACATGTGGGACTGAATGTTGCGGCCGATCCTTTTATCAATTCTGCGATAACAGGTGCAAATGGCGGCCTTATGATCGTGGCGGCCGATGATCCGTCGATGCATTCCTCACAAAATGAGCAGGATTCAAGGTTCTTTGGGAAGTTTGCCATGATACCGATCCTGGAGCCCGCCAACCAGCAGGAAGCTTACGATATGGCCTACGTTGGATTTGACTTCTCCGAGCGGTTCAAGATTCCTGTAATGTTGCGTCTTACCACCCGCCTGGCCCATTCACGCGCAGGGGTGGTGCGGAAGCCCGTAAGGAAAATGAACGAAGGGAATTTTCCCGAAGACCTCCGCCAGTTTGTTCTGCTGCCCGCCATTGCCCGGAAGAGGTACAGGAACCTTCTGAAATTACAAGACCTTTTTGATCAGGAATCTGAAATTTCCTCTTTTAACAAATACATTGATGGGCCCGACAAGAGCCTTGGCATCATCGTATGCGGCCTTGCCTATAATTATCTCCTGGAAAATTACCAGGACCGAATTGTTCCTTACCCGGTACTGAAGATCGGGCAATACCCGTTACCGAAGAAACTGATCGGGAAGCTGATGGATGAATGCCGGGAGATCCTGGTTCTTGAAGATGGTTATCCCGTCGTGGAGGAATCGCTGAAAGGATTGCTGGGCAGGGGCGTAACGATAAAAGGCCGGCTCGATGGTACGGTTCCCCGCGATGGTGAACTGAACCCGAACATCGTGGCCGTTGCACTGGGGATGGAAGACACCTTCGGGTTGCCGGTTCCGTCGCTGATGGTCAACCGACCGCCGTCACTGTGTTCCGGTTGCCCGCACATCGATTCATTCAAGGCCCTGAACGAAGTGCTTGCCGACCTCCCGAAAGGAAGGGTCTTTTCGGATATCGGTTGTTATACCCTGGGCGCTCTTAAGCCGTATGAGGCGATCAATTCATGCGTGGATATGGGCGCCTCGATCACAATGGCAAAAGGAGCTGCTGATGCAGGATTAATACCGTCTGTCGCGGTAATCGGCGACTCTACCTTCACCCATTCCGGCATGACAGGCCTGCTGGATGCCGTCAATGATAAATCACATGTTACTGTTTTTATTCTTGATAACGGAACGACAGCCATGACCGGCGGACAGGAATCCCCTGCCTTCGGAAGGATCGAGAGCATCTGCAAAGGCCTGGGGGTGGAGGAAGGCCATATCCATGTGCTCAAACCGCTGAAAAAGTACCACGAGGAGAATGTGAGGATCATCAACGAAGAACTTGCCTACCCCGGTGTTTCCGTCATCATCCCGCGAAGGGAATGCATCGTTGCCGTTGATAAGCGTATCAGAGATAAGTTCAAGACAAAACAGAATGCCTGACCCGAAAATGTTCCGGGCAAGGGCGGGAATGTGATCATATAAATAAGGATTATTATATGAAAAGAGACATTATTCTGGCCGGGGTTGGTGGCCAGGGAATTCTTTCAATCGCTGCCATCATCGGTTATGCAGCGCTGGAACAGGGACTGTTCCTGAAACAGTCAGAAGTTCACGGCATGAGCCAGCGGGGTGGTGACGTGCAGTCAAACCTCAGGATCTCGGATAAAGGGATCGCTTCAGACCTGATCCCTTTCGGAAAGGCCGACCTCATCATTGCCGTGGAGCCACTGGAAGCATTGCGTTACCTCCCTTATCTTTCTCATGACGGATGGGTGATTACGAGCATACGTCCTTTTTTAAATATTCCGGAATATCCTGATATGGAAAAAGTGATGGAAGAGGTCCGGAAGTTGCCGCATTATGTGGCCCTTGACGCAGATGAGATTGCAAAAGAGGTGGCAACCGCCAAAGCCGCCAACATCGTGATCCTTGGAGCTGCTTCTCCGTTCCTGGATATGAATTACGAAAAGCTCGAAGATGCCATCCGCTTCACATTCCGCAAAAAAGGGGATGAAGTGATCGCGAAAAACCTCGAGGCTCTGAAAGCCGGCAGAAAATTCGCAGACGATCACATGAATTCATAAATTTAATTTTTTTAATACCTTTACAGTTTGGCACTATTTCATAAAGAACGATAAAATATGAGGTTTTTACAACGAAAGACAGCACATTATACTGAGCCGCAGAAAGTTGAGAGGCTTGGCCTTTATCCGTTTTTCAGGGTCATAGAATCCGACCAGGATACCACGGTGACAATCCGCGGAAAAAAAGTGCTGATGTTCGGATCAAACAGCTATATGGGGCTGACGAATCATCCCAAGGTCAAGGAAGCTTCTATCAAGGCAATCGAAAAGTATGGCAGCGGCTGTGCCGGATCACGTTTTCTGAATGGCACACTTGATATTCATATAGAGCTGGAAAATAAACTGGCAGAGTATGTAAAAAAGGATGCCTCACTGGTATTCAGCACCGGGTTCCAGGTCAACATCGGCGTCATTCCTACGGTTACCGGCAGAAATGACTATCTCCTTATCGACGAGCTCGACCACGCCTCCATCATTGAAGCAACACGCCTCTCATTTGCAAAAGTTCTTAAGTTCCGTCACAACGACATGCACTCCCTGGAGCGGCTGCTGAAGAAATGCGAACCGAACCGGATCAAGTTGATTGTCATCGACGGGATCTACAGCATGGAAGGGGATATTGCCAACCTGCCGGGAATTGTCAAACTGGCCAATAAATATGATGCCACGGTCATGGTGGATGATGCTCATTCCATCGGAGTGATCGGGGAACACGGCTCCGGAACTGCTTCGCATTTCGGCCTCACCGACCAGGTTGACCTGATCATGGGAACCTTCAGTAAATCCCTCGCAGCCCTTGGCGGTTTTATCGCAAGCGATTTTGATACGATCAATTACATCAAGCATCATTCGCGTTCGCTGATATTCAGCGCCAGTATCACTCCGGCTTCCGCGGCAGCTGTCCTTGCCGCCATCGAGATCATCAAATCAGAACCTGAACGGATGAAACACCTGTGGGATATTACGCACTATGCCCTCGATAATTTCAAGCGGCTGGGTTTTGATATCGGTAAATCCGAAACTCCCATCATACCTCTTTATATCAGGGATAACCTGAAGACCCTGAAGCTTACCAGGATGCTGCTCGACGAAGGGGTCTTTGTGAACCCCGTCGTTTCCCCCGCCGTCAGCAAAGACTCTACGCTGATCCGGTTCTCTTTGATGGCAACTCATACCAAAGACCAGGTGGATATCGCTCTCGACAAGTTTGAGAAGCTGGGGAAAAAGCTTGACATCATTCATTGATAAAAATAACGGGAGCTATGGAAATCTCGATCAAAAAGGTCACCACCGGGAAGGACCTTCGGAAATTTATTGACTTTCCTTACCGGCTCTACAAAGAGAATAAGTACTGGTGTCCGCCCATGCGCATGGATGAGCGCAATACCCTGTCACGCAAAAAGAACCCGGCCTTTGACTTCTGCGAAGCAGAATATTTCCTGGCATACAAGGATAGCAAACTTGTCGGCAGGATCGCCGGGATCATCAACCACAAGGCCAATGAACGCTGGAATGAGAAGCTGGTCAGGTTCGGATGGATCGATTTTATTGATGAGCCAGCCGTTTCTGAGAAACTGATCGCCACCGTGACCCAGTGGGGAAAAGAAAAAGGGATGAACGGCATTCACGGCCCCCTCGGTTTTTCCGACATGGACAATGAAGGGATGCTGATCAAGGGATTTGAAGAGGAAGCCACCCTGGCTTCGATATACAACTATCCTTATTACGTGGAACACATGGAACGCCTCGGATTCAAAAAGGCGGCCGATTGGGTGCAGTATGAATTTGAAGTTCCCCAGGAGATTCCTGATAAGGTTGAACGGCTTTCAGCGCTGGTCAAAGAAAAATACAAGCTCCGGCTGGTTGAGGCAAAAAAAGCGAAGGACCTTCTTCCCTATGCAGGTAAAATGTTTGTCATGCTGAACCAGGCATTCGATGAGCTCTATGGCTTTACGTCGCTCAGCCAAAAGCAGATGGACATGTACGTGAAGACCTATTTTGGGTTTATCCGGCCCCAATATGTCTCTTTTGTGGTCGATGAACATGATGATATCGTCGGCTTCGGGGTTTCGATGCCATCCCTGACAAAAGCGCTGCAGAAGAGCAATGGGCGCCTGTTTCCGTTCGGCTTCATTTACATGCTTCGGGCGATGAAGAAAAATGACACCATCGATATGTACCTGAATGGTGTCAGGCCCGATTATCATGGCAAAGGTGTGAATGCACTTTATTATAACGAGATGCATAAAGCTTACATCCGGAACCACATTACACGGGCGGTCACGAACCCGCAGCTGGAAGACAACGCCAAAGCCCTGACGATCTGGAAGAATTTTAACGGTCGTCAGCATCTCACCAGGCGATGCTGGATCATGCATTTCGAAGAATAATATTTTCCTGTTTCACAAGCCGACCTTATCTATGGATAATGTATTGATCACCGGCGCCAGCGGATTCATCGGAAGTTTCCTTACCGAGGAAGGCCTTAAGCGGGATTACCGGGTTTATGCCGGCATACGCCGTTCCAGTTCGAAGGAATACCTTAAGGATGAGCGGATCCGGTTTATTGAGATGGATTTTTCATCCGTTGAAAAAATCGCTGATACACTTGAAGACTGTAAAAAACAGGGGATCACTTTCCGGTACATCATCCATAATGCAGGACTTACAAAGGCCCGGAAGAAGGACGACTACCAGCGTGTGAACTTCGTAAATACCAGGAATTTCATTGAAGCCCTGATAAAAACGGGGACAGTTCCTGAAAAATTCATCTTTGTCAGCAGCCTGGCTGCTTTCGGACCGGGGAACCCGGAAACCATGGCGCCGGTGCTATTGTCGGATACCCCGAATCCCATTGAACTTTACGGAAAAAGCAAGCTGGAAGCAGAAAAGTACCTCAATTCGCTGGAATCATTTCCATGGCTGATCTTTCGCCCGACCGGTGTCTATGGCCCGAGGGAAAAAGATTATTATATTTTCTTCAAAACGATCAACCGCGGACTGGAAACCTACATCGGTTCCAAACCCCAGATCCTTACCTTCATTTATGTCAGGGATCTGGTCAGGCTGATCTTTGATGCCCTGCCTTCTTCCATCGTAAGAAAAGGGTATTTCGTTTCGGATGGAAGGGAATATGATACGCAGACATTTGCCGCCATAACCAAAGAAGTCCTCGGAAAGAAAACAATACGGATAACCGTTCCGGCAGGACTTGTCAAACAACTGGCTGCAGGACTTGAGAGCCTATACAGCTGCTGGGGAGGCATACCAACCCTCAACAGGGATAAGTACAATGTTCTGGCAAGCAGCAACTGGCGTTGCGAAGTTGAACCCCTTCAGCGTGATTTTGGATTCAATGCTGAATACGACCTGGAGAAAGGTGTCAGGGAAACCATCGCCTGGTATAAAAAAGAACACTGGCTCTGATGGAGATAGAGATCCGAAAGGTCACAACCCGAAAAGAGCTGAAGAGATTCATCCTTTTTCAACTCGGCCTTTATAAAGGAAACCCTTTCTGGTGCCCTCCCCTTATTTTTGATGAACTGAACACTCTCCGGAAGGACAAGAATCCTGCATTTGAATATTGTGAAGCCGAATACTGGATGGCATACCGGGAAGGCCTTCCTGTGGGGAGGATTGCCGGTATCATCAATCACAAGGCCAACCAGCGATGGAATGAAAACCTGGTGCGGTTCGGATGGATCGACTTTATTGATGACCCTGCGGTTTCTGCAAAACTGATCGAAACTGTGGCGGAGTGGGGCAGGGGCAAAGGAATGACCGGCATCCAGGGGCCACTTGGCTTTACCGACATGGACCCGGAAGGAATGCTGATCGAAGGGTTTGAGGAGATGTCGAGCATGGCCGCCATTTACAATTATCAATATTACCCGGAACACATGGTAAACATGGGTTTCGGGAAAGGCGCCGATTGGGTTCAGTACGACATGGAGGTGCCTGATGTGATTCCGGAAAAAGTTTCCCGTTCCGCAGAGATTGTCATGGAAAAATACAAGCTCCGGAAGCTGGCGGCAAAGAAATCAAAGGATATAAGGCCTTATGCCAGGAAAACGTTCACGATGCTCAATGAAGCTTTTAATGACCTCTATGGCTTTGCCGCCCTCAGTGAAAAGCAGATTGACCTGTTCATCAAACAATACTTTGGCTTCATCCGGCCCGAGTTTGTATCGCTTGTACTTGATGACAAGGATGATGTCATCGCTTTCGGCATCACCCTCCCGGAACTCACGACTGCCTTGCAGAAATGCAACGGAAGGATTTTCCCATTCGGCTTCCTGCATCTTTTAAGGGCCCTGAAAAAAAATGACACCATCCACATGTACCTCATCGGCGTTCGTCCCGACCACCAGAAC
Source organism: Bacteroidota bacterium (assembly GCA_026391805.1). Taxonomy (GTDB): domain Bacteria; phylum Bacteroidota; class Bacteroidia; order Bacteroidales; family FEN-979; genus FEN-979. The sequence continues at coordinate 185,228 of JAPLDJ010000024.1, forward strand.
AAGGGAGCCCTTGCGCTGGTTTATTATAGCCTGCACAAGTCCTACCTGGAACATGGAATAACAAGGGCTACCACGCATCCCCAGCTGGAGGACAACCTGAAAGCCATCTCCATCTGGAAAAATTATAATTCACGTGTGTACATCCGGCGTCGTTGCTGGGTGAAGCATTTTTAGGGATGTGGGATATGAGATGTGAGATGTGAGATGTGAAATGTGAAATGTGAGATCTGAGATCTGAGATGAGTGTCTGGTACAAAAAAAGCCGCCCCATTCCGGGAGCGGCTTTTTCAATTTTTGTGGGATACGGTTTACAGTTGATCCCACCATACGCGTTCCCATATCTGCCAAGGTGAATTGGGGATCACAGGAGTGTTGGTGTTGTATGTCTGTTCATCAACAGAATAAGGAAATCTTCTCGGGATCTCAGCCTTGACGCCGGCCGGGTTGGGTGTCAATCCGATCACATTGTTGGTCCTTCTCCAGTCGTTGAAAGCTTCCAGTTGGTAGTACATGGCAATCCACTTCTGGCGCATGATCTCGGTGAAAATAACATTCACGGCTGCATCCGGAATTGCCTGGATTGCTGCATCGTATGCTGCAATATAAGGGGCCTGGAAGGCATCCCATTTCATCATGGATGCGGTCACGGCTGCAACAAGTGTTGATTTTACATTTGTCATTGAGCCTCCGGATTTCAGCAGGGCCTCAGCCTTTATGAACAGTACCTCCGTGTTGGTGATGAACTGTACGGGTGATGCTTCATAGGCAACTGCTACACCCGGCCAGGAGATCTCAGCTCCGCTGCCTGCATAATTAAATGGGGCGCCGAGGAAATCACCATCGCCATTGGGGTCGGCATAAGAACCGAGACGTGGATCGAGACGCCCTTTAAGCGTGTCGATCAGGGTTGAATGCATCTGGACATCGCCTCTTTCATATTCGAAATTAAAGAACGGATTGGAATAAGGCATGGATGTGAAAACAAAATCACAGTCATCCGCATTCGCTGCAATAGCGCCGCTGTCGATAAACCGCAGTGCATCAGCATATGCTGTATTTCCGGGGACTTTGGACAAGTGAAGCGCATAACGGGCTTTAAACGCCCATGCAGCTGCCAGCCACTTGGAAGCACTGCCGCCATAGATAAGGTCACGGCTTGCTGAGGATGACGTTGCCCTCAGGTGTACGATGGCATCATCCAGCAGGGCCTGGATCGTTATATAGATCTCCTGCTGTGAGTCAAATTTCGGCTGAAGGTTTTCAAAACCCAGGAATGATTCTGAATAGGGTATATCACCCCAAACATCCGTAGTGACACCCAGCGTATTGGCCATCAGAACTTCAGCGATTCCTTTGTAAACATGCCCTACGCTTGCTTCAGCAGGCAGTGCCAGCTTAACATCTGCCTTATTCATGATCTGAACAAGGTCGGTCATGGTGGTGGAATAGTTGGAGTTCCACAGGTTGTTGATATCAGAGTTGTTCAACAGGTAATTCTGCTGGATGGCTGACTGACGTGCCATCCCGTTGATGTATTGCATCCACATCGAAACAACCCGGGCATTATCATTGCCGCCAATAGTATTATAGGCCATATTGGTTTCAGCATAGGCCAGGAGAACGCTCATATCCACGTCGGGAGGTGAATCTTTATAGGTGTTGACATTGGGATCGATCCACTTCTTGCAGGAGCCGAGTGCCAGGATGACCAGCAACAAGATCCCGATAAATTTGAAGTTTATTTTTTTCATGACTCTTTGTTTTTTAGTTTTTTAACAACTTTCTTACATTATAAGGCAAGGGTCAGGCCGAGGGTATAACTTTTCGTTCCCGGCATGTTGAAATAATCAATACCCTGTGCATTGGAATTACCCAAAAGGCTGGTTTCAGGGTCCACTCCGCGGTAATGGGTGAATAGCAGGAGGTTTGTTCCCGTGAAATAGACTTCAAGTCCCTTGATAAAGGTCTTGGCCAGCAAATGGGTAAGAGAATAAGAAAGCGTGATGGTGCGCAGACGGACCCATCCGGCGTCTTCAATGTTGTCAAAAACAGGTCCGCTGAAACCGTTGCCAACATTATTGACAACCCAGTCCTGATCTTTCTTGACTGGTTTTGTGTTCCATTCACCTGTTGGATTTCCATTATTATCAACGACAACACCTTCATAAACGTACCAGTCATTCCGGTCAAGTGTTTCTGCGGCTGTTCCGAAGTACTGGATTGCTCCCCGGGTGCCGTTCCACATTTTTCCACAGTGTTTGATATCGATCAGGAAGGCGAATGAGAGGTCTTTCCAGCGAAGCATGCTGCCGATTCCCATGGTCCAGTCGGGGTCGACGTTTCCAAGGGGGATCAGGTCTGTACCTGCAATCGGGTATCCATCCTGTCCGATCAGGGCATTCCCGTTTGCGTCGCGCTGCCAGTCGGTTCCGTAAATGGTACGATAGGGCTGTCCGACTTCTGCACGGATCTGGCAACTCTCGAACCCGCCAAGGAAGAGGCTGTTGATGCCGGGGGCCAATGCAAGAACCTTGTTGCGGATCCGCGAATAGTTAACGGTGAGATCCCATTCCCAGTTCTTCGATTTGATCGGGATGATCTCTAAGGTCAACTCATTACCCGTCGTCCTCATGGAAGCAGCATTGGTATACATGGTTGCATAACCGGAAGAAGCTGCGACCGGTGCGTTGAGCAACAAGTCCTCGCCTTTATTATTAAAGTAGGTATAAGAGAGAGAGATCCGGTTCTTCCAGAACTTCAGGTCTGTTCCCACTTCAAAGGATTTCGTTTTCTCAGGTTTCAGTTTCTCGTTTCCAAGTCCCGGGCCCCAGGTATATCCTGAAGTGTTGTTGAACGGGAATGGATCGCCGGTCGTCCAGCCATCATTAATGGTGTACTGGTTAAAGGTGGTCGAGGTATAATAAGGAGCTGCATCTTTTGCAACAATGGCATAAGAAACCCTGATCTTTCCGTAAGGAAGAACCTTGTTGTCCTTCAGAGGTTCAAGCTGAGTAAAGATCCAGCCTGCCCCGAATGACGGGTAGAAGAATGAATTGTTGGATTTCGGAAGCGTGGTTGACCAGTCGTTACGTCCGGTAATGCTCACGTAAAGCATGCTCTTCCAGGATAATTCCAAATCTCCGTAGAATCCGGCTCTTCTGATCTCCCTGGTTGATTCCCCTACGGACTGACTTTCGGTGTTGTTCATGTTGAAATAATCCTTGAACAGAAGTCCGTTGGCAGTACCTTGCAGATTGTTGTAATAAAGCTGGGCCACGTTGTTTCCAAGGATGAAATGCAGGTTGAAATCCTTTGCAAAATCCTTGTCGATGGTCATGATAAGGTCTGAATTGAAATCCTTGTTGGTTTCCATGGTTTCAATAACACGGCCGGACGGAGCTGTTGCAGATCCGATGGCAATCTCGTCATTGACCTTGCGTCCCCACCAGTCAACACCCAGGCGGTATGAGAAGCTTAACCATTTGGTGGCGAAATAATTGATACCAACATCACCGATCAAACGGTTTGTCTTGTCTTTGTAATGATTCATGTTTGCAGTCCAGTAGGGATTGTCATACCCGCCGCCATGACGGTAACTTCTCTGTTTCCCGTCGGCATAATAGTTACTGCCATAGATTACATAACCTGCTGAGTTGTCAAATGTGGGAGGCGTCCTGAGCAGACCCAGCATAACGCCGGAGGTATTGGATCCCTGCTGGACACGGTTGGCATCTGTTATGATGTAATTGGCATTCCCGGAAATCTTCCACTTGTCGGATAATTTTGTGTCTCCGGAAAGTTTAAATGTGTTCCTGCGGAACCAGTTGTTGGGAACAACCCCTTTGCTCTGGTTATCCGAAAAACTGAAATAGAAAGTGGTGATATCGTTACCGCCGGTAAGGGCGATAGAGTTGTTGGTGGTTATACCGGTCTGAAAGAAGTCATAAGGGTCATAAACATTGACGGCTGCTCCTGTAGGATTGGTGGGCTTGCCGTTTGCATAGGAGGTTTGATTTTTACCTATGATGGCTCCGTCAGGGTCATAAAGCGGCCAGAAGTTCGCTGAACCCGGTGGTGTACCGGTTGCAGGTCCGTTATAGGTATTATCATAGGTACAGGTATCAATTTTGGGCCCCCAAGAGATCCGGTTTCCGGATGACCACTGTCCGTAAGATCCCTGTGCGAATTCTTTCTGAAGCTGTGGCACCTGGCTTATCTTGTCAAAGGTTACGGAAGAGTTAAAGTTTACATTGATCTTTTTACCCGTTCCGGCTTTTCCCTTCTTGGTGGTGATGATGATGGCGCCTGATGCAGCCCTTAATCCGTAGAGGGCCGTGGCAGCTCCACCTTTCAGGACGTTCATGCTTTCAACGTCATCCGGGTTGATGTCGATGGCACGGTTGGAGGTTGCCACTCCGTCAACACCCTGTCCGGAAATAACATCACCATATGTACCACCGCTGTTGTCGATGGGAACCCCGTCAACAACGAACAGTGGCTGGTTATCTCCTGTGATCGACTGAACCCCGCGGATGGAGATGTAAGAACCTGCTCCTGCAGTACCTGCAGATTGGATGACCATGACGTCGGACACCCTGCCCTGGAGGGAACCGATGATATCGCCCTGGGCAGATTTCGAGATTTCATCAGAACCCACATTCTGCACTGAATAACTCAGGGCCTTGGTTTCACGCGGAATACCGATGGCGGTCACCACGATCTCATCCATGTTCATTACGTCCGGCTCCAGCACCATGTCCATGGTATTGGATTCCCCGATTTTAACTTCCTTTGTCTTCATACCTACATAGGAGAAGACCAAAACATCATACTTGCCGGGTACGGAAAGTACATATTTACCGTCAACATTTGTTGTTGTACCAATGGTGGTACTTTTAACAACAATGGTCACCCCCGGAATCGGCGATTTGTCTTCCGAGGAAGTGACAACGCCGGATATGACCCGTGTTTGTGCAAGTACGCCTTGCAGTCCTGCCAAAAGAAGTAAGGCAAGGACCAGTGTAAATTTTCTCATAATGGATGGTTTTGGTTAGTAAAAGGGTTAATAATTATTCAGAAATAAACAAGGGCACATCGGATAACATCTTATTGTGTCACCCGCTATGAAATATATTGAGTTATTGTTTATGACGATCCATTATATCCAATGCAATTTTAACATAAAATTAACAATTGTCAAACAATTTTAAGATTATTTTATAAAAAAAATCGTCCAACTTGTGAACTAATTATTTTTTTGCCATTAACCTGTTTAAGGTTAACCTTATACAAAATCATCATCCAACGGCGAAATACATATTTCACCGGGTGTATACGGAGGATTAAGGCAGAAAAGAAGGTCTGAGTTAAAAATTACCGCATTTTTCTCAGGAAAAACCCGAATGCAAGGATGAGGAATATATAAACTGCAGTGGTCAACGGTGAGATCCTGGACGAGAACAACTGGTAAACGGCAATGATTAGTGTTGAAACACCGAAAAGGAAATAACCTTTCTTTTTCAGTTTCCATATGAGAAGGGTCCCTGTGAAAGAAAGGGCATGAAAAAGAAATCCGCCGAAGATGTAAAAAAAAATACCTGTCCGGGTCATCGGATTCTCGGGGGTATAGCGTAAGACCATCCAGGTGATGCTCCCGCTGTAGAACAGGGCCGCCAGAAAAATCAGTGAGATCAGCCCAAAGAAGATATAGGAGAACAGGCAGAGTAAGGTAAGCAGGAATGGCCTGGGAGGAAAAGATTCCGGGATATGCGCCTGCACGGGAGTTTGTTCTTCCATTTTATGTCATTTTTTTCAGGTTCGAGCCATAGAGCAACACGAATACTCCGGAAAGCAGGATATTCAGAATGTCAGGGTTCGGAAACCGGAAAAAATACATCGGCACGATGATCAGCAGGATCTGTGCTACCGTATAAATATGAAAGCCAAGTTTCCGTAAGCGCCACATCTGGACTGCCCCCGCGATCGACAAAAGGGAGATCCCCGCCATCCATGCAAAGAAGGCAGGGCTGGTATTTACAAACATTTCAGCAATACCCGGCTGCTTCCAGATCTTTGAAATCTCGGGAGCGGCTGCCTTCACCTCATCATATAAAAGAAATGTCATCAGGCTGGAGAAAAAATAGATCCCGCCGCCGATGAAGGTCAGGATGCACAGAACTGTCAGCAGGTTCGGGCGCCTGGCCGGGTTTTCCGCCGGTGACTGTAGATGCTGTTCTTCCATGCGCCTTCAGGTTAAGAAGATGACGATTTATTCAAGGCTTCCCACAACTTTTTCAACCTCGTTGAGGATCTCGCAGGATTTTACAAGTTCTTTCATGGCGTTATGGTCGGGATAAAGCGGCCGGTCAACCTCAAGGAAGGCGACATACTTACGGATGATTTCACGTGCCTTGTTTACACCTGCACCGAATGTATACTCCCTGAAATCGAGGGCCTGTGCGGCGGCCATGAGTTCAATGCCGAGAATGCCATAGGCATTATCGAGGATCTGGAAGTTCTTCAGGGCGGTGTTCATCCCCATGGAGACAAAATCTTCCTGGTCGGCTGCAGCCGGGATCGACTGAATTGAGGCCGGCATTGAAAGGATACGCTGCTCGACGATCTGCATATCGGCCGTATATTGGCTCAGCATCAGTCCGCTGAACATGCCGGCACCCTTCGTAAGGAAAGCAGGCAAGCCTACGCTGAGGGCAGGGTTGTTCAGCCGGTTCATTCTCCGTTCCGACATTACGCTGACCATGGTAACTACCATTCCTGCCATGTCCATCGGCACAGAAACCGGAGATCCCTGGAAGTTGGCCCCGGAAATCTGAAGGTTCTCTTCCGGGAAAAAGATCGGATTATCCCCGACACCGTTCAATTCGATCTCCACCTGCGAGCGCGCATAGGCAAGCGCATCATGGGCGGCGCCGATCACCTGCGGGGTCGAACGCATCGAATAGGCATCCTGCACCTTGCATTTTACTTTTCGCTCTTCAAGATCTCCTCCTTTCACACACTTCATGATGGAGGCTGCACTGCGCACGGCTCCCCTGAATCCGCGGACCTCATGCAATTTCGGAAGGTAGGGACGCATGTTGGCTTTCATGGCTTCCAGTGACATGGCTGCCGCAATCTCTGCCTGTTTCATCCAGTTGTTTGCATCATACAGGAAAAGGGCGCTCATGGCCGTCAGGACGTTCGAACCGTTGATGGTCGCAAGTCCGTCGCGGGCCATCAGCCCCGGAACCGGGATACCTGCAAGATCAAGGGCTTCTTTCCCCGTGTATCTTTTACCCTTGTAGTAAGCCTCTCCTTCTCCCATCATCAGCAGGGCGATCTGCGACATTGGCGCAAGGTCGCCGCAGGCGCCAACAGATCCTTTCTGGCAAACAACCGGCGTTACACCCTTGTTGAGCATCTCCACAAGCGTCTGCGTGATCTCCAGGCGGGAACCTGAATTTCCGTGTGCATGAACATTAATACGGCCAAGCATGGCGCCGCGCACCCAGTCGATGGGCATCGGATCGCCGATCCCGGCGGCATGGTTATAAATAAGGTACTTCTGAAAATCCTTTACCTGGTCGTCGTTGAGCACCACCTCCGAGAACTCACCGATACCGGTGTTCACCCCGTACATGATCTCATGCGCTTCGATTTTCCTTTCAAGCATCGCACGGCACTTGTTGATCCGCTCAACGGCCTGCGGGTCGAGTTCGACCTTTTCATTTCCGCGGGCGACGCGTACAACATCTTCGATGGTCAGTCCCGCTCCTTTAATAATAAGTGTCATATAAGTCTATTTTGTTGGTTTTTATCGTTTGGCGCTTAGCGCTCAGCGCATCTTTGACCAAAATATATCAGCGAACGAGCCCTATCAACCCTTCAGCCGATACCTCCTTCTGTTCTCCCGTATTCATATCTTTCAGTGTCAGCAAACCCGAGTTCATCTCTTTTTCGCCGGCAAGCACCACGTATGGGATGTTTTTTTTGTTGGCATAATCCAGTTGCTTTTTCAGTTTGGCAGCTTCCGGGTAGATCTCGGCCGGAATGCCTGATCGCCGTACTTTTGCCAGCACCGGAAGACAATATTTTTCTTCTTTTTCCCCGAAATTAATAAAGAGGACTTTTGTTGTGGACTGGATGGTTTCCGGGAAAAGGTTCAGTTCATTCATTACATCATAGATCCGGTCGGCTCCGAAGGAGATACCGACGCCCGAAACACCCTTCAGTCCAAAGATCCCGGTAAGGTCATCGTACCTGCCACCGCCGCAGATGCTGCCGATCGGGACATCCTTCGCCTTTACCTCGATGATGGTGCCGGTGTAGTAATTCAGTCCGCGGGCCAGTGAAATGTCGAACTCAACAGAATCTGTCAGGCTAAGATCGTTCAGATAGGCATAAATCATTCCCATTTCACCGATGCCTTTCATCCCAATTTGTGAACCGGAAAGATTTTCCTTCAGGAAGGGGAGTATTATGTTGATATGAGTTTCTGATGCAAAATTGAGGAAGGGCAGCAGCGATTCAATCGCATGTTCAGTAAATCCCTTCTGGCGCAATTCGTTCATAACAGCATCAAATCCTGCTTTATCGATTTTGTCGAGCGAGATGGTCAGATCGGTTAACCGGTTGGGTTCACCGATAACTTCTGCAATACCGGCAAGGATCTTCCGGTTGTTCAGCTTAACCGTAAAGCCCACGCCCAGTTCTTTAAAAATGGCGCCGATGATCTGAACCAGTTCAACTTCGTTCAGCAGTGAATCGCTTCCGATCACATCCACATCACACTGAAAGAACTCGCGGTAACGGCCTTTCTGCGGGCGGTCGGCCCTCCAGACAGGCTGGATCTGATATCGTTTAAATGGAAAGGTGATCTCATTCTGATGCTGCACCACAAACCGCGCAAACGGAACCGTCAGATCATACCGCAATCCCTTCTCGGCAATAAACGGCAAAAGTTTCCGGTAATCCATCAAACCCTCTTCCTCCGCCTTCAGACCTCCGCCCTCCGACCTTTGTCCTCCATCCTCCATCCTCAATTCTCCATCCTCCGACCTCAGACCTCCGCCCTCCGGCTTCGCTTTACTGACCCCGTCAAGAAAATTCCCCGAATTAAGGATTCTGAACAGAAGTTTGTCGCCCTCTTCACCATATTTCCCAAGCAATGTAGAAAGATTTTCCATCGCCGGGGTTTCGATCGGGAGGTAGCCGTATAGCTGGAATACCCTCCGGATGGTGTCGAAAATGAAATTCCTTTTCACCATTTCATCCGGAGAAAAATCACGGGTACCTTTGGGAATGGAAGGTTTCTGGACTGACATTCAGGAATTTTTGTACAAATATATGAATAATCGGGGAACGCAAACCCGGTGTTGCCGGTCAGTCAGCCTTCAGCTTCTTGTATTTGATCCTGTGGGGTTCTTCATCCCCAAGCCGTTTCTTCCGGTTCTCTTCATATTCGGAATATCCGCCTTCAAAGAAATAGACCTGCGAATCACCTTCAAAGGCCAGGATATGCGTTGCCACACGGTCAAGGAACCAGCGGTCGTGCGAGATGATGACCGCGCAGCCTGCAAAGCTTTCGAGACCTTCTTCCAGCGCCCGTAAGGTATTTACGTCGATGTCGTTGGTCGGTTCGTCGAGTAGTAGCACATTGGCTTCTTCTTTCAGGGTCAGTGCCAGGTGAAGCCGGTTTCGCTCCCCGCCCGAGAGCACCCCGCATTTCTTTTCCTGGTCGGCGCCGGTAAAATTGAACCTGGCCACGTACGCCCGGGCATTCATGGATCGTCCGCCGAGCAGTATCACTTCGCTGTTGTCTGAAATGACCTGGTAAACCGATTTTTCAGGGTCGATGGCGGTATGGCTCTGGTCTACGTAACCGATCTTCACAGTTTCGCCGACGTTGAACGACCCGGAATCCGGTTTTTCCGATCCGATGATCAGCCTGAAGAGGGTTGTTTTTCCTGCTCCGTTAGGACCGATAATTCCAACGATCCCGGCCGGAGGAAGAGAAAATTCAAGGTTTTCAAAAAGAAGTTGTTCCCCAAATGATTTTGACACTGATAATGCATCGATCACCTTGTTTCCCAGCCGCGGGCCATTCGGGATGTACAGTTCAAGCCGGTCTTCCTTCTGTTTGACATCTTCGTTCAGCAACCGCTCATAGTTGGCCAGCCTCGCTTTTCCTTTTGCCTGGCGGGCTTTGGGCGACATTCTGACCCATTCGAGTTCCCGCTCCAGGGTTTTACGGCGCTTGCTTTCCGATTTTTCCTCCATCGCGAGCCGGTTCGATTTCTGCTCCAGCCAGGAGGAGTAATTTCCCTGCCAGGGAATGCCTTCCCCGCGGTCCAGTTCCAGGATCCAGCCTGCAACATTATCGAGGAAATAGCGGTCGTGGGTGATTGCGATCACCGTGCCCTTGTATTGCTGGAGGTGTTGCTCCAGCCATTGAACCGATTCAGCATCAAGGTGGTTGGTAGGCTCGTCAAGCAGCAGGATATCCGGCTCTTTCAGCAGGAGGCGGCACAGTGCGACCCTTCTTTTTTCTCCTCCCGAGAGGACATCCACCGGCCGGTCGCCTTCCGGGCAGCGCAGGGCATCCATGGCCCGTTGCAGCCGGCTGTCGAGATCCCATGCATTGTGATGATCGAGCAGCTCGGTCAGTTCACCCTGCCGCTGGATCAGCTTATCCATCTCTTCATCGGTAATCGGTTCCCCGAACCGGGCATTCACCTGCTCATACTCCTGCAGCAGGTCAACCACTTCCTGAACTCCTTCTTTTACAATTTCTATCACCGTCTTGGTCTCATCCACCAGCGGATCCTGTTCCAGCATGCCGATGCTGTATCCGGGAGAAAAGACAACGTCGCCCTGGAAGGATTTTTCCGTACCGGCGATGATCTTCAGCAAGGTCGATTTTCCCGATCCGTTAAGGCCGATGATCCCGATCTTGGCGCCATAAAAAAAGGAAAGATAGATGTCTTTTAATACCTGCTTGTGGGGCGGGAATGTCTTGCTGACATTCACCATCGAAAAAATGATCTTCCTGTCGTCAGCCATAAATTATCAAATGGTAAAATGGTAAGATTGTAAAATTGTAATATTGGATCAATGGGTTTGAAACAGTTTCTCGATTTTATCGGTTTCTGCCTCCCAGCTGAAGTTGCTTAGTATATATTCATAACCTGTCCGTGCGATCTTCTTTGCTTTCTCAGGATTATCAAGAAGGAAAAGGATGTGTTGTGCATACGCTTCCGGGGTCTCGGCGATCAGGATCTCTTCATTCTCCTTTGCTTCCAGCGCCTGATTGGCAAGGGAAGAGGTAATGCATGGGATCTGCATCGCCATGGCCTCCAGCAGCTTGTTCTGCAACCCTGTTCCGATCTGCATCGGGGCGATGAAGATCTTTGCCTTTGCATAGCATTTTCGCATGTCGGGCACCCACCCGCTCACCTCGACCCGGTCGGATTTCAGAACCGATACGCGGATGTGAGGATTGGCCCCGGCAATCAGAACATTGATTCCCGGCTTCTGCTTTTGCACCAGCGGCAGGATCTTATGAACAAGATACTCTGCAGCATTGATGTTGGGCGGATATCCCATGTTGCCGGTAAAGACGAGATCATATTCTTTATCTTCCGGCTGGGGCGAAAAAAAGGTTGTATCTACGCCGTTCCTGACAACGACGATCTGCTCCCTGTCGGGATGCGGGATCAGGTCGCGGTCGGGAGCCGAAATGATGATCTTGTTGTCGAACATTTCAAATACGTCATGCTCATAACGGAGCAGCCGGCGGTATTCCATTTTCAGGAAGGGTTTCATGTAGAATGGTGAGGTCTCCAGCCTTCGCTCCACATTCTTCGAAAAAACATCCTGGTAATCGAGGGTTTTCGGGATCGGAACACCACGCATATACTCAGCGACCCTGATCAGCTGGCAGAAGATATGATCGGGTTTGTGTTTTTCGATCAGCGAACGGATGATGCCGTCGGTTTTTTTATTGTAGAAATAGCCAACCTGTAAAGGTTTATCGGAGAATAAGGTCTGTACAAGATGAAAATAGATGGAGATCTTCGACATCGGGAGGATGTACACGCTCTTAGCATACTTTGAAAGCACCTCCACGGCATCTTCATGCAGAAATGAATCATTCAGCGCACATAAAATGACCTCATGCCTGCGCGACAGTTGCTTCAGCTGGTTGAACGCCCTTAGTTTATCCCCTTTTTCAGTAGGGTAGGGTACGCGTGGAAGGAGAAAAAACAGTTTCATGAAAAGAGGTTGGGAAAGCAAAAATAAAAAAATCCCGCATCATCTCCCGATTTTTTGATAAAAACCAAGGAGTTTCGAAATGATAGAATCCCGGTTGTACTCCTCCAGGATGAGTTTCCGTGCGTTCCGACCCACCGATTCACAAAGCTTTTTATCTTCAACACACGCAGAAATGGAGCGGATGAACGCTTCCGTGTCATCCGCAATAAAAATGTCCTTTCCGTGGGAACAGCGGATCCCTTCCGCCCCGATGGCGGTGGAAACGATGGTTTTCCCGGCGGCCATCCCCTCGATGATCTTGATCCGGATCCCGCTTCCTGAAAAAAGCGGCACAACCAGGATGGCCTTCGTCCGCATGAAGGCGAGCGCGTCGTCCACTTCACCGGCCACTTCAACCCCGGGGTATCCTTTCTCCTTCAGCCACTGCGGCATATGGCGCCCGGCGAGGGTGTACCGCAACAAAGGAAACCTGGAATGAAGCTCAGGCCAGACCTTCTCCAGGAACCAGCAGATCCCTTCGAGGTTGGGGATCCAGTCCATCGCGCCGATCGAGAAGAGGGAAGGGAATTCAGGCTCTTCCTTTGTTTCCGGAAAACATTCAGGATCAATTCCGAAAGGGATCGAGATGACAGGCGGATGATCTTTTTCCATCCCTGCAAGCGAACGGAAGAACGTTGCATCTTTTTCTGTAATGGCGGCAATGCCGTCAAAATTCCGTACTACGGAACATTCATAATTTTTCAACGTCCTTACAAGATGGCGCAGGTAAATGCGTTTCAACGGATTTTTTGTGGTATCGGCAATTCTCTTCCAGATCAGGTGTTCGATGTTATGGGTGCGCAGGACAATTTTTGCGGCGGAGTATTTCCTGACAACATCAAGGTAAGGACTCATGAAAAGCATTTCGAATTGCACCACATCGAATTTTTCCGACTGCAGGATCCGGATCAGCGCCTGTTCCATGTCACCGGAGATGAATCGTTCCACATGGTAGGATCGGCTGGAGAAGAGGTTCAGGAACGCTCCGAGGGGTTTTATGCTGAGATCGACATCGACCAGTTCGATCCCTGTTTTTTTCCTGTATTCTGAGGGGATAGAATCAATATCAACCTTGTATTTATTCGAATTTATGGCGAGCACTTTAACGGTATGCCCCGCCCGGATCAGCCCTTCCAGGATCATGTTCATGGCGATCGGCCCGCCTTCCCTTGCCGGAAACGGTGATTTGTTGCAAAGGAGAAGGATCTTCATACGCGTTTTTTTCGTGCAAATGACCTCAGGTTCGTGATGATCTTGATCCATGCATCCACATCCAGCAGCGATGCATCCACTGTAGCCTTGTAAGTAAGAAAGATCCCGATCGGCAGAAGCACGGCAGGAGCGATCCACATTCCCTGCATGGCGGTGAGCACCCCTTCCACAGCATATTTTTCACCGGAAATGGATAGGATCCAGAATAATATAAAGAAGATGGTTGAAATAACTGCCGGAAGACCCAGGCCTCCTTTCCGGATGATCGCCCCAAGCGGGGCGCCGATGAAAAAGAGGAGAAAACAGGCGATCGAAAAGGTGTATTTTTTATGAATGGCGATCTGGTGCTTATGAAGCAGTTTCTCCTTTTCGTAGAAATTTTCCTCGTTGGCTTTCAGATTTTCATTGACTGCATACGATGCATTTTTCGCTGAATTAAGGATCCATTCACGGTCTTTGCGCGCAAATGTGGCCATGAGGCTTTTTATCGGCTTTCCTTTCGGAACAGTCAGGAGATCCTTTTTAATGGTGTCGATGGTAGAAAGAAAATAATAATTGCGCATGAAGGCTTTTGAGAAATCCATCTGCTGCCCGATGGTCTCTTTCCGGATTGAATCAACCGCCCTGCTCAGCTGGCTGATGTTCAGCATCTCGAAATTGCTTTTAAACAGCTTTTCATCCGTGCGTGTCAGTTGGAATGTAGAAAGGTCAAACTGCTGGTATTGCTCATTGAATTTTGTCCGCTGGAAAGGATGGGTGACACCACTGCCCCTGAGGTCGGTACGTTCTTCATAGTTCATGCCATTGTAAAGCCGGAAAATCAGGAACCGTTTATCGGGCGTCAGCTCCATCTTTCCCCACTCGGCCATGGTCAGGGAGATGTTTCCCTGGTGTTTTGAATGATCGTAGATCATCACATCCCGGATGGTATTGCCATCGGGATCCTTTTTCCCCACCCGGATCACATACCCGTCGATACCATTATAAAAGACACCTTCCTTGATGTTGAAGGCAAGTTTTTTCGAACGGACATCATAGAGCAACGAAAGAAATTTCAGGTTGGCTGTTGGCAGTACCACATTGGCAAAGTAAAAGCCCAGCAGGCTGATCAGGATGGAGACGATCACCAGCTGTTTCATGATCCGCCTCAGTGATATCCCTGCCGACTTCATGGCGACCAGCTCGTAATGTTCACCCATGTTCCCGAACATCATCAGCGACGAAAGCAGGATGGCAAGGGGAAGTGCATAGGGCACAAACGTGGAGGAGGCATAAAACAAGAGCTTTGCAATGATGAACCACTCCAGTCCTTTCCCCACCAGGTCATCAATGTATTTCCAGAGGAACTGCATTAAAAGGATGAACAGGGCGATGAAAAAGGTCATGACCAGGGGGCCGAGGTAAGACTTCAGGATGAACCAATCGAGCTTTTTCATAGAAAGGAGGATGACCGTTACAAAAATAGCTATTCTTTTTAACGCGACTTTAATTATTGTATTTTTGCCATTTGCCGGAAATCTGAGGTCGGAGGTCGGAAGACTGAAGACTGAAGACTGAGGATGGAGAATGGAAGATGGAAAAATTTTCTGTGACTAATCCGTGTTAATCTGTGAAAATCTGTGGTGAATAATAAATAGCGAAAGGCGAAAAAAGAGTTCATGACCATAATCGAAGTCAACAATAAGAAAACCATCCGGGAATTCCTGGAGGTGCCGGCCATTATTTATAAAAATGATCCATACTGGGTCCGGCCCCTCGACCACGAGGTCGAATCGATCTTTGACCAGAAGATCAACAGTTTCTTCACGCATGGCGAAGCGATACGGTGGGTAATGAAGGATGACAACGGCGCACTGACCGGGAGGGTAGCTGCTTTCATCAATAAAAACAAGGCGTTTACGTTCCCGCAGCCAACTGGTGGGATGGGTTTTTTTGAATGCACCGATAACCGGGACGCCGCCTTTCTGCTTTTTGACACCTGCCGCAACTGGCTGGAGGCGCGTGGCATGCAGGCCATGGATGGCCCGGTCAATTTCGGAGAGAACGATGTCAACTGGGGCCTGCTGGTGGACGGATTCATCCACCCCGGACTTGGGATGAATTACAACCCGCCCTATTATCGTGAGTTTTTTGAATCGTATGGGTTCAAATTCTATTTCGAGCAGGTCTCCAACCACCTGGACCTGACCAAACCATTTCCGGAACGGTTCTGGAAGATTGCAGAGTGGGTCCGGAACAAGCCGGAAAACAAGTTTCTTCATTTCACCTATAAAGAGACTGCAAAATTCATTCAAGATCTGAAAGAAATCTATGATGATGCCTGGGCTTTTCATGAAAGCTTTACCCCGCTGGAGGAAAAGCTTCTCATGAACACGTTGAAGAAGTCCCGCCCCTTCCTGGATGAAGAAATGATCTGGTTTGCCTATCACAACGGTGAGCCCGCCGCATTCCTGATCATGTTCCCCGACGTAAACCAGATCCTGAAACACCTGAATGGGAAACTGCACCTCTGGAACCAGCTCAAATTTCTTTACCTGAAAAAGAAAAAAACCATAACACGTGCCCGCATTGTCATCATGGGCGTAAAACCCAAATTCCAGCGTCACGGGCTCGAATCCGGGATCTTCTGGCACCTGAATGAAAAGATGAAGAAAAAGCCCCAATTTACCGAACTTGAACTTTCCTGGGTGGGCGATTTTAACCCGAAGATGAGGGCTCTCCACGAAAGTGTGGGAGCCGTTTTTGGCAAACGCCACATTACTTACCGGAAATTATTTTCAGGAGAGATACCGGAGCAGCGTTCGACGATCATTCCGGTTGATACCAAGGAAAAAGCATTGCGGAATAAGCAATAATGGTTTTTTATCTGTTGAAAGTGTTATTATTTTTATTATTTCTTTTTATGATTTGTTTTTTTTCATATATTTGTTCCATCAAACTAACATTCATGTTTAACCCAAATCCCAAAATCAGTATGAAAAGATTTCTATTCTTGATCCTGGCTCTCGGAATGTCCGTGAGCATTTTTGCACAATTTGGGGCTACAAAGCAAAGGAATACAAATGTAATTGCTCCTATGCACAAGACCACAAACATCGATCTCCCGGTGGTTGGTCAGCTCCCCCCGAACACCATTGTGTCAAATAAAAGCATTCTTGATGATCCCATCAGCTCTGTGACAAGGTACGACCTCCAGAGCAACAGCAGCTCCAGTAATAGATTATACCTCTATGACGACGGAACGGTTGGAACTACCGCCACCTGGTCAACCCAGGATGCCTCCTGGACCGACCGCGGAACAGGTTATAACTATTGGGACGGTTCCGCTTTTGGCTCGTTACCCACTGCAAGAACCGAAAGTATGAGAAGCGGCTGGCCAAGCTATTGTCCGTTTGGCGCTACCGGTGAAATGACCATCGCTCACCAGTCTGCTGGTCCGCTGATCATGTGCTCCAGGCCTGTAAAGGGAACCGGTGCATGGACAACGACCACGCTTCCGGCATTGCCTGCTACCATCCCTGTAATCCTTTGGCCGAGGGTTGTAACCAATGGCCCGACCCATAACTACATCCACGTTATTGCTCTGACCGGCCCTACAGCCAACAGCGGAACAGTTTACAACGGCATGAACGGAGCCCTTCTCTATTCACGTTCACTCGATGGCGGAATTACCTTCTCTGCCTGGACACAACTTACAGGCATGACCTCTACAGAATACACCAGCTTTACCGCCGATGTTTATGCTTGGGCATGGCCAAAAGGTGATACCCTTGCTTTCACCACCGGGGATTCATGGCAGGATCAGTTCCTCATGAAATCAAACGACAATGGAGCCACCTGGACAAAAACCGTTATTTACAATTCTCCTTACAACCTTGGCGGAAATTCCCCGGGCTTCTTCTTTTGCCCCGATGGAACAATGGGATGTGCATTGGATAACCAGGGAGTTGCTCATGTCGTCTTTGGTCTGCAGGCCGACAGCGGATCACCCACAGCCGGGTATTTCCGTCCCTATACCCAGGGTGTGGTTTACTGGAACGAACACATGACGGCATTGGATCCCAGCCTGGATCCGGATATCCTGTATCCAAATCATCAGTTTATTGGTTGGGTTAAGGATACGATGGTATTCTACCCGCCGACGGGCGTAACGTTAGGTTACTACTATACTTCCCTGACCGATGAACCGTCACTTGTTATTGATAAAAACAATAAGGTTTTCCTGTCATTTGCAGGTGCTACCACCCTCGTTGACCCGAACAGCTATACCCTGCGCCACCTTTTTGGCAGGGATGGTTATATTGATGGTGATACGATCATGTGGCACAATGATACCCTTGTTGACATCACCGGCGACTGGATCCAGTACAACTTTGCAGAATGCTACTATCCTTCAGCTTCCCCGACATCAGATGAGGCTTATGTTTATTATCTGTTCCAGAGGGATGATTATGGTGGATCTTATGTGAAGGGTTTGAACATTTCTCCCTATAACGGGCAAACTTCACCCGATGATAACTCCATAACCATGATTAAATGGGAGAAACCACTCTGGGTTGGAGTAAACGACAAACATGAAAAATTGACCTTCAACATCAGCCAGAACTACCCGAACCCGGTCAACGGTATGACCACGGTTAAGGTTTATACCCAGAATTCCGGCGACCTGTCGCTAAAGGTGACCAACCTTACCGGTCAGTCTCTCATGACAATGGAAAAAACCAATGTACTTGCCGGTGTTCAGATTTTCAACATCGATGCAAGCCAGCTGCCTTCCGGTATCTATTTCTATAGCGTAAAGCAGGGTGAAAAATCAATCACAAAGAAAATGATCGTTCAGTAATTCTCATTTTCTGAAAAAAAAGCCCTGGTTCACCGGGGCTTTTTTTTTGCATCATTCTTGAACAACTTCCGAAAAATTGTGTAAGTTTGTTAAAAAAACGTTAACCATGAAGAAATTTACGCTTATTGCACTGGCACTCGGGATCCTTTTCACGGGTTCCGTTTTTGCAGGGAATGCTTATCGTCGGACAGCATCTCCGAAAGCCAAAATCACGGCACCAATGCCGGCCATCAAGTTTGTGCCGAAATCGGAAACAACCATCGGGGCGAACCCCGTTCCGCTGCCCTCCAACAAGCAGCTCCTGGATGATCCTTCCATCTGCCTGTCGAGGTATGACCTCATGACCAATTCTTCCGACCAGAACAGGATCTACCTGTTCCCCGACGGAACCATGGGGGGAACCACAATGATGTCACACCTTGACAATTTCACCGACCGGGGAACCGGGTACGATTATTTTGACGGCACAAGCTGGGGGCCATTGCCATCCACCCGCATCGAAAGTGAAAAAACAGGATGGCCATCCTATTGCCCCTTGGGCGCAAATGGCGAGGTCGTTGTGACTCATACAAATGCTGCCGGACTTATGGTTGCTACGCGGCCAACAAAGGGAACAGGAACATGGACCCTCAATATCCTGGCAGGCCCTCCTGCAGCAGTCGATATCTCATGGCCCCGCACCGTGACCAACGGACCAAACCATACCTACATTCACATCCTGGCCGTAACGTATGTCACTTATGGCGGAATGACGAATCAAATCCTCTATTACCGGTCGCTCGACGGCGGCGCCACATGGGATAAAAATAATTTCATCATCCCCGGCGTGGATACAACCGCCTGTACCAATTTCGGCGCTGATATTTATACCTGGGCTGAACCGCACGGCGATACGCTTGCCTTTACGGTCGGCGATTCCTGGCAGGACCAGTTTATCATGAAATCAAACGATAATGGTAACACCTGGACAAAAACCATTGTTTATCATTCGCCTTATAACAAGGGTGGCAATTCCCCCGACTTTTTCTATTGCCCCGACGGAACCAGCGCCATTGCAATTGACAGATCGGGAATGGTCCATCTCACATTCGGTTTGCAGCAGGACAGCGGATCTCCCACGGCCGGTTACTACCGTCCCTATACGCAGGGTCTCATTTACTGGAATGAAAGCATGCCACAACTCAGGGATGACCTGAACCCCGATTCGCTTTTTGCCACCGGGAACCTGGTTGGCTGGGTGAAAGACACGATGGTTTTCTACCCGCCTACCGGAGTAACACTATCAGCCTATTACTCTTCGCTTACCAGCAACCCGCAGCTTGTTATCGATAACAATGACAGGATCTTCTCCATCTGGGCAGGAGCCACCTCGCTGGTTGATCCGAATAATTATAACCTCCGCCATATATACGGACGCGACGGGCACATCAACCCTGACGGAACCGTTTACTGGCTGAATGATTCCCTCGTTGATCTTACTGGCGACTGGATTCAGTACAATTTTGCGGAATGCATGTATCCTTCTGCTTCACCGACCTCCGACGCAAATGTCTATATCCTCTTCATGAAAGACGACTACGGCGGATCTTATGTGAAGGGAATGAACATCTCCGGATATGCCGGTCAGACCTCTCCTTCAGATAACAATTTCATCGTACTCACATGGCAAAAACCTGTATATCCGCCGGTAGGTGTCAATAACATTGATCCGAAACCGGCTTTCTCGGTCGAACAGAACTATCCGAATCCGGTTCAGGACAGGACCACGATCAATGTTTACCTGCAGAACGCCGGCGACCTTTCCATCCAGGTAACAAATACTACCGGCCAGGTTGTCATGAAAGCACAAAAAGCTAATGCTCCTGCCGGTCTGACCCAATTTGTGGTTGAGGGAAACAGCCTTGCTCCCGGCGTATATTTCTACACCGTAAAACAGGGAACGCAAAGCATTACCAAAAAAATGATTGTTCAGTAAAGGATTAAATAATGTTACTGGAGAGGCTGTCCATACGGATGGCCTCTTTTTTTTCCAGAATCTGAGCCATTCCCTTATCATTATACCTGAAAAATGCTTATATTTGGTAGGACTTACAAAGCCATCAACCAAACAAAAGAGCCATGAAAAAAATGTTCCTCCTGCTTCTGGTATTCGGTCTGACCACCGGAAGTTTTGCACAGTTCAATGCCCTGATGAAAAAACAGGCGCACATCACCGCGCCGGTACCCGTCATTGCGGCTGATCTTCCTGTTGCGGGCGCACAAACGCCTAATCCGATCGTTTCCAACAAAAGCATCATGGATGATCCCATTGTCTCCCAAACAAGGTATGACCTTCAATCCAATTATACCAACCAGCGGAGGATCTATTATTTTCCTGACGGAACGATGGGAACTGCAGTCACCTGGTCAACCCAGGATGCAAGCTGGACCGACCGCGGAACCGGGTACAACTATTATGACGGCGGTGCCTGGGGCCCGTTACCCACAGCCAGGGTGGAAACCAGCCGGACGGGATGGCCAAACTACCTTCCGTTTGAAGTCGATGGTGAGATCATCGTTGCCCACCAGGCCATCGGCCCCCTGGTGATCAATAAGCGCGTACCCAAAGGAACCGGAGCATGGACACAGTCGCTGATGCCAGCCCTTCCTTCCAACATTACCGCAATGTTCTGGCCACGGGCGGTGACCAATGGCCCAAATCACACCTACATTCACATCATCGCGATGACATTGCCAACGGGCAACGGCGGACAAACCTATAATGGCATGGACGGTGCACTGCTCTATTGCCATTCACTCGATGGCGGCGCCACCTGGACACCGTGGACACAGCTGCCCGGGACAGATGGCAGTGTATATACCAACTTCACTGCAGATACTTATTCCTGGGCTGATCCTCATGGGGATACGCTGGCATTTGCATGCGGCGAATCCTGGATGGACCAGTTCATCATGAAATCGTTGGACAATGGTACAACCTGGACAAAGACCATCGTGCATCAATCCCTCTATAACCTGGGCGGAAATTCCCCGAATTTTTTCTACTGTCCCGACAATACGATGTCACTCGCACTGGATAACAGCAACAAGGTTCACCTTGTCTTCGGGCTGCAGTGCGACAGCGGATCTCCCACCGCAGGATACTACCGACCCTATACGCAGGGCATCGTCTATTGGAACGAAGACATGCCACAGCTCAGGCAGGACCTGGATCCCGATTCGCTCTATGCCAACGGTCAATATGTTGCGTGGGTGAAAGATACCATGGTGTTTTATCCGCCCAGTGGGGTTAGTTATTCTGCTTATTATACCTCCCTTACCAGCAACCCGGAACTGATTATCGACAAAGACAACAGGGTCTTCCTGGTCTGGGCCGGGGAAACCTCGCTTGTTGACCCCAATTCATACATGTTGCGCCATATCTATGGCAGGTTCGGTTATATCAATTCGGGCGTGATTATGTGGACGAATGATACCCTTACTGACCTTACCGGTGACTGGATTCAGTACAACTTCGCCGAGTGCATGTACCCCTCTGCCACACCAGCCTTATATTGTATAATAAAGGTGCTTTTTCAGCGGGATGATTACGGCGGATCCTATGTGAAAGGAATGAACGTATCAGGTTACCTTGGCCAGACATCACCGGATGACAATTATATGACAGTGATCTCATGGATGCCATGTACTTTCGGCATCGGCGAGAAGCAGGCCCAACCAACCTTCTCCGTTGCACAGAACTACCCGAATCCGGTTAACGGGATGACGACTATCGATGTTTACCTGCAGAACCCCGGGAACCTGTCGCTTGAAGTAACCAACCTCGCCGGGCAGAGTATCCTCAGGATGGAAAAAACAAATGTTCTTCCAGGCATGAGCCAGTTCGTGCTGGATGGCAGTACGCTTTCGCCGGGGGTTTATTTCTATACGGTGAAGCAGGCTGGGCAGAGCATCACGAAGAAGATGGTGGTGCAGTAGCCCTTTCCACCACAATAGGCCCATTAGGTCACATTAGATCTATTGCGTCCTAATGTGCCTACTGTGGTAAGAAGAGCTATAAAGTACTAAACATCAAACAGACCTAATGTCACAAGCGGATCGCCTTAGGGCTGATCCGCTTTTTTATTGGAAGATGCATAACCCTATAGCAAACGGTCAGTGAATAAATAACGAAAGATAATCGAAGGATAAACGTAAGATAAACGTAAGATAAACGTAAGATAAAAAAACGTAAAGCGACTTTCCCGGACAGCGCAGCTTCACTTTCGCGAATTTTTGATTATATTTGAGAGATGTAACAGTTTAAAAAATCCCGACATGAAAAAAATCCTCCTCTTTTCGTTTGCTTTGGTAATAGCGCTTGGTTCCTTTGCCCAGTATCGGAACCTTGTGAAAAAATACCCCAAAGCCGTCGCTCTTCTTACGCTGGGCAGTGCAACCGGTGTTGATCTGCCGGTCGCAGGATCCCAACCTTCCAGCAGTTACACCTCGAATAAAAGTGTTTTGGATGATCCTGTCACGATGATCACGCGGTACGATGTTCAGTCCAACGGCGCCGCACCCCGCAGGTGCTATCGTTATCCCGACGGAACCATCGGAACAGCTGCGACATGGTCATCGCAGGATGCCTCCTGGACCGACCGCGGCACGGGATACAACTACTTTGACGGAGGGACCTGGGGCGCTCTGCCCGCAAGCAGGGTTGAAACTGTCAGAACAGGCTGGCCGAACTACTGTCCGTTTGGCACAGCGGGCGAGCTGATCATCGCCCATGAAGCTTCCGGCCCGCTGGTGATGAACACCCGCACAGTCAAAGGAACCGGTGCATGGACTCAAACCCTTCTGCCCGCCCTGCCTACTACAATTCCCATGATGTTCTGGTCGAAGGCCGTGACCAGCGGCCCCAGTCATACCTATATTCACGTGATTGCCCTGACTGGACCTACCGCGAACGGAGGACTGGTGTACAACGGCATGAACGGCGCCCTGGTCTATTCCCGTTCGCTCGACGGTGGAACTACCTGGTCTAACTGGACCCAGCCCACAGACCTGACCTCTACCAACTACACTGCTTTCGGCAGCGATACCTATTGTTGGGCCGAGCCCAGAGGAGATACGCTGGCGTTCACCCTTGGCAGCGGCTTCTATGATCAGCTTCTACTGAAATCTACTGACAACGGGGCAACCTGGACAAAGACCGTCATCTGGCACTCGCTGTATAACCTGGGCGGAAGTTCCCCGGGCTGGTTCTATGCTCCGGATGGCACCAGCGCGATCACACTCGACGGACGGGGAATGGCGCATGTTGTTTTCGGCCTGACTTACGACAGCGGCACCAACACCTCCTGGTACTACAACATCATGGCCCAGGGGGTTGTTTACTGGAATGAGTCCCAGCCAACGCTCCGGCAGGACCTTGACCCGGATTCGCTTTTTGCTTCCGGGAACCTAGTGGGATGGGTGCAGGATACGAATGTTTTCAATTTACCAGCCAACCAGATCTCCTACTGGGGGAAATCCCTGACATCTTTCCCCAACCTTGTGTGGGATTCATGCAAATCAGCCACTGAGAATTATGAACGTTTGTATGTGATCTTCTCTGGGGCAACCTCCCTGCTGGATGCGAACAATTACAACCTACGCCATATCTATGGCAGGGGAGCGTATCTTTCCCAGACCGGTCTTTCCTGGCTTGCCGATACACTTGCCGATATTACCGGCGATTGGATCCAGTACAATTTTTCAGAATGCATGTACCCGTCTACTGCACCTCGGTTCCGATCGGAAGGTGAAATTCCAATTCTCTTTCAGAAAGACGATTATGGCGGATCGTATGTGCTGAGTACGCTGGCAACTGGAACCTGGCAGGGACAAACTTCGCCCGATGACAATTCCTTGACCCTGATCAAGTGGACAAAGCCAGGTGTTCCGTGCGGGTATCAGGAGGTAATTGAAAAACCGGGACAGCCTACCCTATCTGTCAGCCAGAACGTCCCGAATCCGTTCTCCGGCCAGACGGAGATCAATGTTTACCATCAGAACCCGGGGAATATCGGCCTTGTTGTGACCAATCTCACCGGCCAGAACGTTCTTTATTTGGAAAAGACAAATGTTCTCCCGGGTGTCAGCCAGTTCACGCTGGATGGAAGTACGCTGGCGCCGGGGGTTTATTTTTATACGGTGACGCAGGGAGCGGGGAGGATCACGAAGAAGATGATTGTTCAGTAGCTTATTTCACCACAATAGGCACAATAGAACACAATAGAATCTAATGTGAACTAATGTGCCTATTGTGGTGAAAAGGGCAACCAGGGTAAATCCCCGATAAAAAACACCATTGAAATGAAAAGAATAATAGTCACTCTTTTCGCTCTAATCCTTGCCATCAGCGCCTCCGCCCAGTTCAAGGCATTAATGCAAAAGAAGGCAAATGTCATTGCCCCGATGCAAAAAAATCCAAACATCGATCTCCCGGTGGTTGGCGAACTTCCTGCCAACATCTATGTTTCGAACAAAACCATGCTGACCGATCCGGTATCATCCGTAACACGATACGACCTTCAGTCGAACGCTTCCAACCTGAGGAGAATCCGTCTCTTTCCCGACGGGACGATCGGGACAACGGCAACCTGGTCGCAGCAGGATGCAAGCTGGACGGACCGGGGAACGGGGTACAACTATTATGACGGCAGTTCATTCGGGCCTCTTCCCACGTCCAGGATCGAAGACCGGAGGACCGGTTGGCCATCATATTGTTTTTTTGGACCTAACGGAGAGATGACCATCGCACATCAATCTAGTGGTCCATTGGTAATGTGCTCAAGGCCCGTGAAAGGTTCCGGCACATGGACGACAAAACTACTTCCTGCATTGCCAGCCACCATCCCGGTAATCCTCTGGCCCAGGGCGGTCACAAATGGGCCGGATCATACCTGTATACACATCATTGCACTTACAGCCCCTACAGCAAACGGAGGCCTGATCTATAACGGTATGAACGGAGCCATCATTTATTCGCGTTCGCTTGACGGCGGCACAACATTCTCCGACTGGATCCAGCTTCCAGGGATGACCTCTTCAGAATATACAAGTTTTACAGCGGACATCTATTCCTTTGCAGAGCCAAAGGGAGATACCCTTGCATTTACGGTCGGTGATTGCTTTCAGGATCAATTCCTGATGAAATCGACCGATAACGGAACGACATGGACCAAGACCATAATCTATAATTCTCCTTACAATCATGGCGGTAATTCACCCAATTTCTTCTATTGCCCCGATGGCACCATGTCAGTTGCCCTGGACAACCAGGGGATTGCACATGTCGTTTTTGGCCTGCAGCAGGACAGCGGATCGCCGACTGCCTCATATTATCGTCCGTATACGCAAGGAATTATTTACTGGAATGAGACGATGCCTGAGCTCAGGCAGGATCTCAACCCGGATTCACTTTTTCTTTCCGGGAGCTATGTTGCATGGGTGAAAGATACCAATGTTTTCCACCTGCCTTCAGGTGTATCATTAGGAGAGTACTATTTCTCGCTTACCTCTAACCCGGAACTGGTGATCGATAAAAATAACAGGATGTTTCTGATCTGGTCAGGCGAGACTACCCTTGTTGATGCGAACAATTATACCCTGCGCCACATTTTTAGCAGGGATGCGTGGATCACACCGGCAGAAAACCTTTGCTGGCATACGGATACATTGGTTGATCTTACCGCAGACTGGATCCAGTATCATGTTGCGGATTGCATGTATCCTTCAGCCTCACCCACATCCGATGATTCTGTTTATATTCTTTTCCAGAAAGATAAATATGGCGGAAATTATGTAATGGGGATTGGTACTCAGAACTCCCAGACGTCACCTGATGATAACTTTATTACGCTTATCAAATGGGGAAAACCATCGTGGTCTCTGCCGATCGGGATGAATGAAAGCCATGTGAAGCCCGTTTTTTCTGTCGGTCAAAACATTCCCAATCCGGTAACTGGCTTGACAAAGGTCAATGTTTTCATGCAGAATGGAGGTGATCTGTCACTTACAGTGACGAGTCTTACCGGGCAAACAATGATAAGCATAAGAAAAAATAATGTCCTCCCGGGGGTAAGCCAGTTTAACATTGATGGCAGCACACTGCCGCCGGGGGGTTATTTTTATACGGTAACGCAGGGAGGGGAGAGGGTCACGAAGAAGATGATAGTCCAATAGCTCCGAAGGAGCGTCATCTGAATAACCATGTGCGAAGCACATGGCGGGTAAAACAGCAACAAACTCAGCCCGGATGGGCTGAATCTTAAGGTTCAACCCCTTCGGGGCTGGGGGTTGTTACATACTGGATCGTCACCGTGGATTCCATCCACGGTTATTGAGATTGTGCCACTTCGCGGCAATTTATAATTGGTTGATTAAGCATTGGTGAGATTAGAAAAAATCCAACAACCAATATGAAAAAGATTTTATTCATCTTTTTAGCCTTTGGTTTGACCATTGGCAGTCAAGCGCAATTCAAGGCATTAATGCAAAAAAAGGCAAATGTCATCGCCCCGATGCAAAAAAATCAAAACATCGATCTCCCGGTGGTTGGCGAACTTCCTGGCAACGGCTATGTTTCCAATAAAAACATCCTGGCTGATCCTGTTTCATCTGTGACAAGGTACGACCTGCAGACCAATTCTTCTAACCAGCGTAGGATTTACCTGTTCCCTGACGGGACGGTCGGGACGACCGTGACTTGGTCACAACAGGATGCTTCGTGGACTGATCGCGGAACCGCATATAACTATTTCGATGGAACTTCTTTCGGACCATTACCGACCTCAAGGGTCGAACAGGAAAAGACAGGATGGCCCGAGTACCACCCGTTCGGCCAAAATGGAGAACTGATCATTGCCCACGAGAGCACTTTCAATGGCCCACTTGTGATGAACACACGCCAGGTAAAAGGAAACGGTTCCTGGACCGAGAAACTGTTACCCGCACTTCCGGCTACCATACCGGTTATGATGTGGCCTAGGGTTGTAACAAACGGTCCTGATCATACCAATATTCATGTGATAGCATTGACCGGCCCAAGTTCGAACGGAGGAATCCCCTATAACGGTATGAATGGTGCCATCGTCTATTCCAGATCACTGGACGGCGGTGCAACATTCTCCGACTGGATCCAGCTTCCCGGAATGACTTCATCCGAATACAAGGCTTTCACAGCCGATATCTATTCGTTTGCCGAGCCAAAAGGCGATACACTTGCCTTCACTGTCGGTGATTCCTGGCAGGATCAGTTCCTGATGAAATCAACCGACAACGGAACGACATGGACGAAAACGATCATCTACAAATCCCCCTATAATCTTGGAGGAAATTCTCCAGATTGGTTCTATTGCCCTGACGGTACGATGTCAGTTGCCCTGGACAACCAGGGAATTGCACATGTCGTTTTCGGTTTGCAGCAAGACAGCTTCTCGTATTATGCCCCATATTACCGGCCGTATACACAGGGTATTGTTTACTGGAGTGAGACGATGCCTGAACTCAGGGAGGATCTTGATCCCGATTCTCTCTTTGCCAACGGACAGTATGTAGCATGGATAAAAGATACCATGGTTTTCTACCCGTCATTGGGCGTTTCACTGCAGACATTTTATACATCGCTCACGAGCAACCCGGAGCTTGTCATTGATAATGACAACAGAGTGTTCCTGGTATGGGCGGGAGTGACTTCACTGGTCGATTGGTATGACCGTATGTTACGCCATATCTTTGGACGGGATGGTTATATCACCCCATCAGGGGCTGTTTACTGGCACAATGATACACTTGTTGATCTGACTTCCGACTGGGTTCAGTACCATTACGCTGAGTGCATGTATCCATCGGCTTCGCCAACAACAGATAATTCCGTTTACATTCTTTTCCAGAAAGATGAATACGCGGGCTCATATGTTAAACTAATCAATTCATACAATGGCCCTCCGCCTAGTGATAATTTTATCACGCTTTTACAATGGCAAAAACCCGACTGGCCGACAATGGGCGTTGTGAAGCAACCTGAAAAGCCTCTTCTTTCTGTTTCCCAGAACTTCCCTAACCCGGTTTCGGGTGCAACGACCATAAATGTTTACCATCAAAATCCTGGCACACTCACGCTTGAAGTGACCAACCTCACCGGACAGAACATCCTTCATATGGAAAAGACAAATGTTCTCCCGGGTGTCAACCAGTTTACTGTTGATGGAAGCAATCTGCCACCAGGAGTTTACTTCTATACGGTGATAATGGAAGGGGAGAAGATCACGAAGAAAATGGTTGTTCAATAGCTTTATTCACCACAGTAGGCACAGTAGAACACAATAGTATCTAATGTGACCTAATGTGCCTATTGTGGTGAAAAGAGCAAGTCCCTCAAAACTTAGCAAAATTTCCTACCTTTGCCCTCCATTTTACAGAATTCTGAATGTTAGGTAAGGAGACTAAAATCCTCATCGGAAAGGAGATCCGGCTGGAGCTGAAGCAGAAATACGTGCTGAACGGCATCCTGCTTTACCTTGTCTCAACCATATTCGTAACTTATCTTGCATTCGACAAGATCATCAGTACCGATACCTGGAACTCGCTCTTCTGGATCATCCTGCTGTTTGTTGCGGTGAACGGGATCTCGAAAAGCTTTGTACAGGAAAGCCCGGCGCGACACCTCTATTATTATACGGTTGCAAGCCCGCAGGCGATCCTGCTTTCAAAGGTCATCTACAACCTCCTGCTGATGACCATCCTGTCCGTATTCTCCTTTGTCTTTTTCATCGTACTGATGGGAAACCTGGTGGTGAACCTGCCTCTGTTCCTGGTTACGCTCATTCTCGGCAGCCTCGGACTGGCATCCATCCTGACGATGGTGGCGGCGATCGCTTCACGTGCCAGCAACAACTTTTCCCTGATCGCCATCCTGAGCTTTCCCATCGTCCTGCCACTTTTGGGAACCCTGATGAAGGTCTCGAAAAGTGCGCTATCTGCTTCGGAATGGACGGGAAACTATGGCTTTATCGTCATCCTCCTCACCATCAACATCACCGTGATCGTGCTGGCATATCTGTTATTTCCGTACCTTTGGCGGGACTAATTTCTGAGGGCCGAAGTCCGATGTCAGAGGACTGAAGACAGAGGATGGAAGATGGAGGATAGACATTAATTACGTATGTCTTATGACATATGACATATGACGAATTAAAAAGGAACGAATGACATTTTTGAAACATAACTGGTGGAAACTATTATCAGGCCTGCTGCTTCTTTACGCAATCCTGGGCGGGTTCATGATCTCATTTTCCTGGGAAGGAACCGGCATGGAGATCGCCGCCGAATCGATGCGGAACCTCTTTTACCATGTAGGAATGTGGTTCGGGATGATGTCCATGCTGATCACCGGGTTCGTATACAGCCTGCGGTACCTGAGGAAATTTGACGAGGTGGAGGACATCAAGGCGGTTGAAGCTGTGAATGTCGGACTCCTGTTCGGCTTCCTGGGCATCTTTACCGGGATGATCTGGGCCAATTTTACCTGGGGCACACCCTGGGTGAAAGACCCGAAGCTGAATGGCGCTGCCGTTGGCTTGCTGATCTACCTGGCCTACGCCATTCTGAGAGGCTCGATCGATGAGCGCCACAAACGGGCAAAAGTCGCTGCCATCTATAACATCTTTGCATTCTTCCTCTGGGTTGTACTTGTGATCATCCTTCCCAGGCTGGCAGGGGAGAGCCTTCACCCGGCCGGGGGCGGCAATGCCAATACCGTGCTCCCGATGCACCTTCAGTCGTCGATGCGGCTCGTTTTTTACCCTGCCATGATGGGATGGATCCTGCTGGGCTTCTGGATCTTCACGATCCGCGTGAGGATCCGCAAAATCAAATTATTCACCGAAAATAACTGAACCCCATGTTAGAAAACGGAAAGATCATGGTCGTAGTGGCCGTTCTTGCACTCATACTGGTAGGCATCGTGGTCTACCTTTTCCTGATCGATAAAAAGGTCGGGAAACTGGAAAAAGAAGTTGAAGAAAAAATTGCTGAAACCAGAAAATGAAGACAATTCATATCGTCATCCTGCTGGTACTCGTTATCGCCGTCGCCGTTGTCGTGACTACCCTTACGGATGCCAGCACCTATTCGAATTTTAACGATGCAACGGCCACCCCCGGGAAAGAATTTCACATCATCGGTGTGCTGAACCGCAATAAGCCCATCGATTACGACGCAACCAAAGATGTCAATCGTTTTTCATTCTACCTTGTCGATGATAAAGGTGTGGAGAAGAAGGTGATCTATAACAACACCAAACCCCAGGACTTTGAAAAATCGGACAAGGTGGTCGTGATCGGCTCCATGAAGAACGATGAATTCCAGGCCACCAGTCTTCTGCTCAAATGCCCCTCGAAATACAACGCCAACAAGCCGAAGGAATTCGGGGAGAAGACATATAAGGCGAAGTAACGCAAAATTCTGGATCCTGGATCCTGGATAATTTACATACCCGGAGAAGCTTTTTAAACTGATACGAACATTTTTTATCTAGCATCCAGCATCCAGCATCCAGCATCAATCCAAACAGAACCAGATGCCTTATAAATCCTTACAGCACTTTATCGCCGCACTTGATCAGGCCGGGGAACTGGTGCGGGTGAAGGAATTTGTTTCGCCGCACCTTGAGATCACCGAGATCACCGACCGGATCAGCAAGAACCATGGCAAAGCTTTATTGTTTGAAAATACAGGATCCGGATTCCCACTGCTGATCAATGCCTTCGGTTCGGAAAAGCGGATGTGCATGGCACTCGGCGTAAAGACACTTGATGCAGCAGGCGATGAGCTTGGAAAGATCCTCCAGGAATTCCTCGGCCCGAAAGAGAGTTTCCTGGAAAAATTAAAACTGATTCCTGCGCTGAAGGAGATCTCCTCCTGGATGCCGCACCTTGTCAGCGGTAAGGGAAGCTGCCAGGAGGTGATCATGGAAACCCCCGACCTGACAAAGCTCCCGGTTCTGACCTGCTGGCCTTCCGACGGCGGACCTTTCATTACTTTGCCGGTGGTTCATACCAAAGATCCGGTTACGGGTATTAAGAACCAGGGCATGTACCGCATGCAGGTATTCGGACCTACCCTCACGGGGATGCACTGGCACCGGCACAAAGGATCGGCCCATCATTTTACACAATATAAAGAACTGGGGCTGCGAATGCCTGTCTCGGTCACCCTTGGCGGCGACCCGGTCAACACCTATGCGGCGACTGCTCCCCTGCCTGAAAATCTTGACGAATACCTTCTTTCCGGATACCTGCGGAAAAAGAAGGTTGAACTGGTAAAATGCCTGACCAATGATCTCGAGGTGCCGGCCGATGCCGATTTTGTGATCGAAGGTTACGTCGATCCTGATGAAGAGTTCATCCTGGAGGGTCCTTTCGGGGATCATACCGGCTTTTATTCCCTGGCGGATATGTACCCCAGGTTCCATGTGACCTGCATCACCCACCGGAAACATGCCGTTTATCCTGCAACAGTGGTGGGTATTCCTCCCATGGAAGATGAATGGATGGGAAAGGCGACGGAAAGGATCTTTCTCCTCCCGATGAAGATGTTCACCGTTCCCGAGATGAATGACATCGACATGCCGGTGGAAGGGGTTTTTCACAACATCGTTCTTACAAGTATTCATAAATCATTTCCCGGCCAGGGATTAAAGGCCATGACCTCGCTCTGGGGCGCCGGACAGATGATGTTCAACAAGTTCATGATCGTGGTGAACGGAACCGTTGATGTTCATGATTATAAGGCAGTGGCACGGGAGGTTTCAGAGCGCACCGATCCGATGCACGAAATTCATTTCATGAAAGGTCCTGTGGATGTGCTCGACCATTCGAGCCGCCGTTTCTCCTTCGGAAGCAAAATGGGGATCGACGCCACGGAAAAATGGCCGGAGGAGGATGAAAAAGCAGGTATTCATTTCGGGGAACCTTTAATCGACAAGAATGCCATTCTGAAAAAATTCCCGGAGATCACCGGCATGAATGATTCACTCCTGCAGGAAAAGATCTCGATCGTGATATTTTCGGTGAAGAAGAACCGGAAAAATCATATCCGCGAAACCGGCGCTGAACTGTTGAGATCAGGATTGATTTCCGGTATCCGTTTTCTGATTTTTATGGATCCGTCAATTGATCTTGCATCATTTGCAGATGTTGCCTGGATCGCCGCCAACAACATGGACCCGATGAGGGATTGTTTTCATGCCTCTTCTGCTGATGGGGAAGATTTCCCTGTCCTGCTGATGGACGGCACCCGCAAAACCCCTGAATTCGATGCATTTGGCCGGGACTGGCCGAATGTGATCGTCATGGATGACACGACCATTCAGAAGGTTGACAAGGAGTGGGACCGATACGGTCTTGGTCCTTTCTTTCCTTCTCCTTCACTGAAATACAAGACCCTGATTGTCAATGAAGGGCCAATGGTGGGGAAAGGTTTTTGAAAAATTTCAGGAATTTTTAATAATTTTGCGAAGGAAACCGTATCGCATGAAACAATATTTTCTCTTTCTTTTATCCTTGTTAATCGGCCTGATTTCCTGCATTGAAATCCAGGCCCAGACCTGCCTTGTACAAGGAAAAATCCTTGACGAGCAAACCAACGATGCGATACCTTTTGTGAACATCGGGATCAAGGGATTGGCAACCGGGACATTCAGCGACAACCAGGGAAATTACCAGATCGAGCTTCCCATGGGGGTGACAACGCTGGTCCTTTCCTGCGTGGGCTATGAAAAGCAGGAACGTCGCCTCAATGTGGATGGCGCACGGGAGATTTCGATCAATATCATGATGACACCTGTTTCCAATGAATTAAGTACCATCGTGGTTTCCGGATCAAAATACGAGCAAAAGGTAGAGAAATCCATCGCCACGATCGAAGTGCTCAAGTCGCCGGCCATCATGGCGTCCAACCCAACCAGTATTGATAAGGCGATCGACAAGATCCCGGGAATTACGATCGTGAACAACGAACCCCAGATCCGCGGTGGGAGCGGTTTCAGTTCCGGTCTCGGAAGCCGGGTCCAGATCATGGTGGATGACATCCCGATCCTGAGGGGAGATGCAGGGCGCCCCGACTGGGGTTTCCTGCCGCTGGATGACGTCGAACAGGTGGAAGTGGTAAAAGGAGCTTCATCCGTCGTGTACGGTTCCTCAGCCATCACCGGCGCCGTCAATATCCGCACGGCTTATCCTAAAGAGACACCCGAGACAAAGATCAATTCTTTCATCGGGATGTACAGCAAACCGGACCGGTCCTATGCCACACCATGGTCGGGAATGAATCCCATTATTTATGGTCTGTCGTTGTCCCATATGCAGCAGTCGGGTAATCTTGATTTTGGCTTTGGCGTAAATCTTTACAATGACCAGGGATACATCGGCGGCACACCGGTGGGTGTTAAGGATGCAGTTGCTGACAGTGTTTTTAATAAGGGCGTATATACGAAGAGGGGGAAAATTTATTTCAACACCCGCGTTCGGAATAAAAAGATCGAAGGCCTGACTTATGGCATCAACGGGAATGGCATGTACAACGATAATTCGGAAAATTATTTCTGGTACGATGCCGACAGCGGCCTCTACCGTTCATACCCGGGTGCTTTGTCGCATTTCAAGCAGTTCTCCTTTTACGTCGATCCGTACATCAAGTATTTCAACAAGAACGGCAACAGTCACAGCTTCAGGAACCGTGTCTATTACGGGAATACGGATGCCAACAACGACCAGTCGAACCGTTTCATAACGGTTTATGACGAATACCAGCATACCCATAAATTCAAAAAGGCAGGTGACCTTATCATGGTTGTTGGCATCACCAATATTTACTCTCATTCCTATGGCAAAGTATTTTCAGGGATCCTTGCCGACAACGGCACTACTAC
Organism: Bacteroidota bacterium; assembly: GCA_026391805.1. GTDB lineage: Bacteria > Bacteroidota > Bacteroidia > Bacteroidales > FEN-979 > FEN-979. The sequence goes on from JAPLDJ010000024.1 coordinate 219,556, forward strand.
CGCGAACCAGAACGGGGAATTCGATTCCGAGAACCTTGCGGTGTATGCGCAGTTTGAAAAGCAGTTCTTCAATAGGCTGACAATCCTCCTGGGAGGGCGATGGGAATACTATCATATTGCCGACCTGACGGAGAATAAGCCCATTTTCAGGGCAGGCCTGAACCTCCAGGCAACAAAAACGACCTATCTCAGGTTCTCGGTCGGCCAGGGTTACCGGGCGCCGAGCATCGGTGAGCGTTACATCACCACAAATTCAGGAGGATTTGGATTCTACCCGAACCCGGACCTGATCTCCGAAACCTGCCTCTCCTATGAGCTCGGGGCAAAACAGCTTTTCAGGATCGGCAAATGGGCAGGCATGGCAGATGTATCCGGTTTCCTTGAGAACTACGATCATTACGTCGAGCTGACGTTCGGGATCTGGGGACATGATACGCTTGCGAAAAGCCTCGGATTCAGATTCCTTAATACCGGACCTGCCAGGATTTACGGCATAGATGCATCCCTTGGAGGCGAGGGAAAAATTGCACGTAACCTGAGCATGTCGTTGCTCGTGGGTTACACCTATTCTGTCCCCATTGCACTGAAGCCCGATGAAGTTTATTATACGAGTCATCAGAAAACATTAGCCCCGCCATTGGAGAAAGATCGTCTTTACACGTATGCAAATTCTTCTTCCGATACCAGCGGGAACATACTGAAATACCGTATCCAGAGCTTGTTCAAATCGGATCTGGAACTTACATACAAAAAACGCTTTTCCATCGGCTTCACCGTTAAATATTACGGGTATATGAAAAACATCGATATTTTTCTGTACCAGATGGAGCCGGCCATGCACTCGGGCATAAAAAAATACAGGGAAGACAATAACGACGGAAATTACATTGCGGATATACGGTTAAGTTATTCCTTCAGGGATTTCAAGTTTTCGCTCCTCGTGAATAATTTCTTCAACACGGAATATTCACTGAGACCTATGACCATTGAATCTCCGCGGACAACCTCATTGCAGGTGACACTGCACATCTGATTATGCATTTTAACCAAATTAAATCTCATACATTATGAAAAGGATCTTTACGCTTTCAGTGCTTGTTTTAGGCATGTTTACTTACAGTTTCGGTCAGCAGAATGTCCGGGGCGGAACGTTTGAATACTGGAAATACAACGCCACCCACAATTTCTACCAGCCCGACAGCAGCATCTTCTGGACGCTGAACCAGCTCGACACCATTCCCACTCCCCCGGGCATCACCGCTTATCCCTGCGATACTGCTCATAACGGAAGTAAATCCGTGCGGGTGGTCACAAGGAAGATCGATTTGCTGGATATTATCATCCCGGGGGTTATCGGGACGATCAATATCAAGTGGTCCACTTCGATGGCTGTTATCGGAATCCCCTATCCCTACGGTACGACAAAGCCGGTACAGTTTTCTGGCTTCTATCAATCCTATCCGCTGAGCGGGGATTCATCGGCCGCAGTTCTTCTTCTTTCAAAATGGAATTCAACATTTCACCGCCGCGATACGCTGGCTTATAACCGGTTGGTTTTCTTTGGAACCGTGAACAGCTGGACGCAGTTTGACATTCCCGTCACCTACCGCGATCCGGTTACAATCCCTGACTCACTCACGATTCTTTTATTATCGTGCGGCGGATTCGACGCGGGAAATATGTTTGGAAGCGTCGGAACAGTTGGCAGCACAGCGCTCTTTGACGATGTTAACCTGACCGGTGTGAACGGATTTCCGCTGGTTCTTATGCCTGATGTGTCAGTTAAGCTTTCCCCGAATCCTGCGAAGGATTTCATGAACATTCAGCTTGGCGAAGAGATCACGAACGGGTATTTTGAAGTTTATGATGCCCAGGCAAAGCTGATGCACCGGTTCCAGATTAATGGTACTTCGCAGCAGATCAGTGTCGGGGACTTATCATCAGGCATGTATTATTATAAACTTACAGGGCAGGGCAAACTGCTCAACTCCGGCACTTTTGCCATAAGTAAATGATCTTAATTTTTATTGACCATGAGTGAAATTAAAACTTCCCAAATGGCCATGGACCTGGAAGACAGGTACGGGGCTCACAACTATCATCCATTGCCTGTAGTTCTTTCGAAGGGACAGGGTGTTTATATGTGGGATGTAGAAGGAAAGCGGTATTTCGATTTTTTATCCGCCTATTCAGCCGTCAACCAGGGCCATTGTCACCCGAAGATCATCAGTGCCCTGATCGCACAGGCGCAGACCCTGGAGCTTACATCACGGGCATTTTACAATGATGTCCTTGGCGTTTATGAAAAGTTCATAACGGAATATTTCGGATACGAGCGTGTCCTTCCTATGAACACCGGTGCTGAAGGCGACGAAACCGCGCTGAAGCTTACCCGTAAATGGGCCTACAAGGTAAAAGGCGTTCCCGAGAACCAGGCGAAGATCATCTGCTGTGAGAACAATTTCCATGGCCGCACGATCTCCGTGATCTCCATGTCGACCGATCCCCAGGCCACAAACGATTTCGGGCCATTTACCCCCGGATTCATCAAGATCCCTTACAACGATCTGAACGCGCTTGAAAAGGCGCTGGAAGACCCCACGGTTGCAGGATTCCTTGTTGAACCGATCCAGGGCGAAGCCGGTGTTTACGTTCCGGATGCAGGATACCTGAAGAAAGCCTGGGAACTTTGCAAATCGAAGAATGTCCTGTTCATCGCCGATGAGGTTCAGACCGGGATCGCCCGTACAGGTAAGCTGCTCGCATGTGACTGGGAGGGTGTAAGACCTGATGTCCTGATCCTTGGAAAGGCGCTATCTGGCGGGGTTTATCCTGTTTCAGCCGTCCTGGCCGACGATCACATCATGCTGACGATAAAACCCGGCGAACATGGTTCCACCTTCGGAGGAAACCCCATTGCCTGCCGTGTCGGCATTGCCGCACTGGAGGTGATCAGGGATGAGAAACTGGCTGAAAATGCCTACAACATGGGGATCATTTTCAGGGAGGAACTGGAGAATATCAAGTCGCCGATGGTTGAACTTGTCAGGGGCAAGGGATTGCTGAATGCAGCGGTCATAAAGCCGGTGAATGGCAAAACAGCATGGGATGTCTGCCTCAAGATGCGGGATAACGGACTGCTTGCAAAGCCTACCCACGACCACATCATCCGCTTCGCCCCGCCGCTCATCATCAACGAAGAGCAGGTGAAAGAAGCAGTTGAGATCATCCGCGTTTCGCTGAAATCATTTGAATAAAAACTCACCCCCTCAGTCCCCCTCTCTTTGAAGAAAAGAGAGGGGGACTTTATATTCTTACCCAAACCCACACTTCATTTGACGTATGACGTATGACGTATGACGTTTTTCAGAAAGTCGCCTGTAACTTAATGTTGAACTGCCGCGGTGTGAGGTAATTCGGAACCGCATACTGCTTGCTGTTGACATCAGTGACCCAGAGGTATGAAACCGTGTTGCTGATCTGAAGAAGGTTAAAGACTTCCAGCGAGATCCACATGGAATGAAACACCCGGAATGGGTTCTTCTTCGAAAATTTAGTATTCTCCCCAATGATCTGTTTGGCCAGGCCGATATCGACGCGCCGGTAGGGGGGCATCCTCAGGGTTTGCTGGTTCTTGGGTGAGTTGGGCGGCCCGAAAGGAAGTCCGGTTCCGTAGAACAGTGTCAGGTTCATCCGCCAGGTAGGATAATGGGGGATGTAATCCTGGAAAAAAATGCTGAGGTTCACCCGCTGATCGGTAGGGCGGGGGATCCAGTCGCCGTTGATGTTCTCTTGCGTCTTCATGAAGGAAAGACTGGCCCACGATTCGACCCCTTTCACGAACTCACCGTTCACCCGGAAATCAATACCGGTGGCATACCCGAAGGCATCGTTCGTTCCATAGTAACGGATCTTCAGGTTATCAATGGTATAGGGAATAAGGTCGGTGATGTATTTGTAATACGCTTCTGCGACAAATTTGAACGGTCGTCCCCAGCCCTTGAAATAGAGGTCGGAACCGACCACAGCCTGGAGTGCACGCTGTGCCTTGAGATCCGAAACCATGTTCCCCCGGAGATCCGTGATCTCCCGGAAGGTGGGCGGCTGGGAATAATACCCCCCGGAAATACGGAATACGACCTCCCTTTTCCAGTGTGGTTTAAAGGAGAGGTTCACCCTGGGATCGAGCAGGAACTGCCCGTTGTAATCCCAGTACATTGATCGCAGGCCTGCCGTCAGTGAGATGTCATTCTTTTCATTCCTGAAAGTCCATGTGTTCTGAAGAAAAGCCGAAAAACGGTTGGAAGTCTCCTGGCTCTTGTTTTTAATGAAATCCGCAAGCACAAGGGAATCATGCTGCGGGTTGGGGGAACCCAGCGAATCGGGCGGCCGCGGTAACGAATACCCCGCCGAATCCAGCAGTTCCCATTCATTCACAACATAATGAAAGAATTCATGCTGGTATTTCACCCCCCATTGTGTAAGGCTGATGCCCTTTTCATTGGTTCCGCGGTGCTCAATGTCAAACACGGTCCCATTCAGGTAATTCCTGGCATGGTCGAGGTAAGAACCCACCCCGAGGGCTTCGGTGACCTGGCCTACGCCTCCGCTGTTCTGGTTCACTTCGAGTTTTGCCAGCCAGTACTCTGCCGAAATATCGTAGGTCTCCTGCTCAAAGGTCTGGTAAGCGGATGCCGTTAGTTTTAACCGCAGCTCAGGCGTGGGTTTCCAGCTTGCGGTAAGCGCCCCGAGCCAGTTCTGGTATTTGTCAACCTCCTGGCCGTCAAAATAAATGGTCAGTTTGTAAGCTTCACCCAGCGTGCCGAAATTGGTTTCCTGGGTCTGCGGGATTAGCTGGTAATAGTTGTTTGAATAGGTCCCGAGCAGGGATAGTTCCCATTTTTTATTGATCTCATAATTGAACAGGGTCTGGACGTCAAAATATTTCGGCTTGTAATCGCCCTTGGTATCAAGACCTTTCAGAAAGTAACTGTTCGACTTATAACGTACACCAGCCAGGTAGGAAAATTTCTTGCCGATAAGTCCCTCCAGGTGTGCATTGGCGCCCAGAAGGCTGAGCTCGAAGGATCCTGCGAACTCCGTTGGCCGCTTATATTTTATATCCAGGACCGATGACATTTTATCCCCGTATTTCGCATCGAAACCTCCGGCAGAAAATGCGATGGATGAAACCAGGTCGGGATTCAGAAAACTTAAGCCTTCCTGCTGGCCTGAGCGCACCAGGAATGGCCGGTAGATCTCGATGTCGTTCACAAATACCAGGTTCTCATCATAATTCCCGCCGCGGACCGAATACTGGGAACTGAGTTCGTTGCGGGAAACGACCCCGGGCATCGTTTTGATCAGATCCTCGATCCCGGCATTGGCGGAAGGAATCAGCATGATGGCTTTGGTATCAATGCGGTTGAACGTGTTGGTGCGGAGCTGCTGATCCTTCACCTCGATCGAGGGCAGCGAGGTGGCGGTTCTTTTCAGTGACTGAACCATCTCTTTCCGCTCTCCGGGTGCCAGTGAATCATCCACATTTTCCGTTTCAAAACCGATGTAGCTGAACGAGAGTGTGATCTTTTTTCCTGCCGGGACCCTGATCTCAAAATGACCGGTTTTATCAGAGGTCGTTCCTCCCGGAGAACCGATTATGGAGATGTTTGCATTGGCGACGGACTTCTGGTCCTCATCCGCAATCCTGCCATAGATCACAGCCGTTTGCTGGGCGGAAAGGCCTGTGGATGCAAACAGCAGCAGCCCGGTTATTATGTGGATCACGTTTTTCAAGAGAGGGTTTAGCGGAATATTTGTATTATTTAAATTCCTGGTTTTTTTTTCGCTTGAATTCACCATCCCTCCAGGCCTTGATAAATTGTGCCCAGGCAAATGGATTGAAGATATTGAACGGCTGTTGCTGACCAAAATAGTACAGTTTGCTCGTCTGGTTCTCGATATAGCTGTTATAATTCATCTGGCCGTCCATCGGGTAAGTCAGGACGCGGAACATGATCTCGTCAGAATCAAGGTTTCGCCGTGCACGTTCAAGATCATCATCCGGGGCTTTGGTATTGGCGAATGCATATTTGAAATCTTCCAGCGTCGGCCATGGAAAGATGATGGCAGCCGACAGCGTCAGCGTATCTCCTGTCATAAGCTGGATGAGGGAATATCTTGATTTTGTAATGGTGTCGGGGATGATGAAGGAGGCCGGCTTGTATCCGAGGGCATTGAACAGGATCGTGTCATTCTTGTGAGCCACAAACGAAAAATAACCCAGGAGGTCACTGGTGGTGCCCCGGTTCGTGTTTTTGATCATGATCTTTGCGAAGGGAACTGCATTCAGGCTGTCGGAGGTGATCGTGATCCCTGAAAACTGGACAAGATTCCCGCTTTCCACCTGTGCCATAAGACCGTTGCTGATAAATAGAGTGAAGACGATCATCAGGGTTTCGGCGGCAACTTTCTTCATTGCAATGAAATTTCCGGGAAATATCTTTAAAAAGGATTAATCAAAAAACGAAAATAGTCTGTTTTTATTTCCTGTCAGGCAGATAAAAAAAATGCTGTTACGAACGGTAACAGCATCGGATATCATGACGGATCAGCTTACTTTGTAAGAAATCCCTTTTCGCGTGCTTCCTTCAGGCAGGCCGAGATTCCCTTCTTGTTGATGGTGCGTAAACCCTGTGCGGAAACCTTAAGGGTGATATACGTTCCATCTTCCGGGATGAAAAATTTCTTCGTCTGCAGGTTCGGATAAAATTTCCGCTTGGTCTTAATGTTGGAATGGGAAACGCTGTTTCCGCCCATTACTGCTTTACCGGTTATCTGGCATACTCTTGACATGGTACTTGAGGTATTAATTTTTAAACGGAGTGCAAAAGTAGAAAAAGTTTCCGATTATACAAAGTGTTTTATCAAATATTTAGGACGACAGGTCCGACAGGATCGTTTTACGCAGCAGGTTCAGCGCCTGCAGGGCAGATCTGCGGATGTTCCGTTCGCGGTTGTCGCCGAACAGGTACTTGTGAGCCCTGACGCCCGTTGGTCCTGCGATGGCGATCCAGACTGTTCCCACCGGTTTCTCTTCAGTGCCCCCGTCCGGTCCGGCAATTCCGGATATGGCAATGGAATAGCTGCTGTCAAATTTTCCCCGGATGTTCACGGCCATTTCTTTTACCACCTCTTCGCTCACAGCGCCATGCGCCATGAGCAGTGTTTCATTTACCCCCAGTTGTTTAGTCTTGATCTCATTCGAATAGGCAATCACGCTTCCCTTGTACCAGGCCGAACTGCCGGGAATGCTCGTGATCAGGTGGGCAATGTACCCGCCGGTGCAGCTTTCAGCGGTGGTCACCGTGAACCCTTTCTCTTTCAGAAGGCTTCCCACAACAGCCTCGAGGGTTTCATCACCTTCCCCGAAGATATAATCAGGGATCAATGTTTTAAGCTTAGCGGTTTCTTCCTCCATCTGTTTCCTGAGAAGGAATTCATCATCGCCTTGTCCCGTAATTCTCAGCCTGACAATACCGGGTTGCGGAAGATAGGCCAGGTGAAGGTTTTCCGGCAACCGGGTTTCCCAGTCTTCAAGTTTGTCGGAAAGGAACGATTCGCCGATGCCCTGTGTCAGGATGGTGTGATGAAGCACATTTAATGGCAGGAAGCAGGCTTTCAGACGCGGCAGCACTTCATGTGTAACCAATGCTTTCATCTCAAAAGGCACGCCCGGCATCGAGACAAAAACAGATTTTCTGTTCCTGCCTTCTCCGGCTTTCTCAAACCACATACCCGGGGCTGTTCCATTCGGATTCGGCAGCACGGTGCAGTTTTTCGGCACCTCGGCCTGTTTGCGGTTGATTTCAGTGACCTTCAGTCCCCTGGAGGAGAAAAATTGTTCGATGAACCTGAAGGTATCCTCGTGAAAAACCAGTTTTGTATTGAAGAACCTGCATAAAACATCCTTAGTCAGATCGTCCTTGGTAGGCCCGAGGCCTCCTGTTATAAGGATGATATCCGATTGCCGTCCGGCGAGATTAAGGGCTTCCATGATCTGTTGCGGATCATCCGGAATCACCGAAATCCGGTGAACCGGGAACCCGGCAAGGCTCATCTGCTCGGCCATCCAGGCAGCGTTGGTATTCACTACCTGCCCGATCAGCAATTCATCACCAATGTTGATAATTTCGGTTTGCACGATGCAAAATTACGTAAAATCCCTGACCTCCCGGCCGGTTCTTCATCCTTCCGGGCCGGATTCAGGCATTGATAAAATTCGTACTTTTGCAAAAAAATAACGAATGCCTCCCATTAAAAATGCTGATCTCCTGATCAATCCTGACGGATCCATCTACCACCTTGCCCTTAGACCTGAGCAGATTGCCGATACAGTGATCATCGTAGGCGATCCGGAACGGGTCACCGAGATCTCGCATCATTTTGATTCCATTGAATGCAAAACACATAACCGCGAATTCATTACCCATACAGGACTGGTGAAAGGTAAAAGGATCTCTGTTCTTTCCACCGGGATCGGAACCGACAACATCGATATTGTAATGAATGAGCTGGATGCCCTGGCCAACATTAACCTCTCCGCACGTGAGATCAAACCTGATCATCGTGCCCTGACCATCATCCGCCTCGGAACCTCCGGCGCCATTCAGCCCGATGTTCCTGTGGGTGCGTTTGCCCTTTCTTCCTATGGATTGGGGCTCGACAACCTTATGCATTTTTATGCCAACGGCAAAGACACCCTCGATCTCCCGATGGCAGATGCTTTCATGAAGCATACCGGCTGGAATGCCGATCTTTCAAGACCCTATTTTGTCAGGGGATCAGAAGAACTTGTGAAGAAATTCGAACGGGGAACCGTCAAAGGAATTACGGCCACGGCCCCCGGTTTTTATGGCCCCCAGGGAAGGATCCTGCGCATCGGGCTGGCTGATCCTGACCTGAATGAAAAGATCCGGTCGTTTCGTTATAATGGTGAACGGATCATCAATTTTGAAATGGAAACCTCCGCCCTGTATGGCCTGGGACGGTTGCTGGGGCATCACATAATGACGGTTTGTGCATTGATCGCCAACCGGGCTACCAATGAAACTTCACCCGACCATAAAGCCCTCGTGCGGAAACTGATTGAATTCGTACTGGAGAGGATTACGGATCAACAAAAATGAACAATTAAAGTTATTAAGATATCGCCTGCTCAATGGTCGTTTCGCCTGAAAATAAAGAATTGAATGCCCTTATCCACCTGCTCGACGAACCGGACGAGAAGGCCTATGATTCGATCCGCGAAAAGATCAATTCCTTCGGGAAAGAAGCGCTTCCATACCTTGAACGCGCACTTGAAGTTTCCTTTGAGCCTTTCATTCATGAGCGGGCAGGAGAGATCATCCGCGACATTCAGCGGGGTGAACTGCATGCTGAATTTACAGCCTGGATCAATTCCTCTTCTTCCGATCTTTTGAAAGGATACCTGCTGGTTACCCGGAGTCAGTACCCGGAGCTCAGCGAAGAATCGGTGACCATCCAGGTCGAGCAGATGAAAATGGATGCCTGGCTTGAGCTGAACGACAACCTGACAGGACTTGAGAATGTCAAGGTGCTCAACCACATCTTTTACCATGTGCACAATTTCGACGGTAACAAGATCAACCTTTTTGCACCGCAAAATTTTTACCTCAACACATTTCTTGAAACCCGGAAAGGTAGCGCGCTTTCACTTGGAATGCTCTATATCATCATCGCCCGGAAACTGAATATACCCATCTTTGGCGTCAACCTTCCGCAGCATTTCATCCTGGCCTATGTTTCAGAGTTTGCGGGAGAGCAACCGATCCTTGATGACGTCCTTTTCTACATCAATCCGTTCAACAGGGGAGCGGTCTTTACAAAAAGGGAGATCGAACTGTTCATCCGCCAGCTGAAAATCACTCCGGATATGTCATTTTTTGCTCCCTGTTCCAACATTGATATCATCAAACGATTGATCAGCAACCTGATCCATAGCTATACCCAGCTTATATTGATATTGACAGTTACAACGAGTTCAACCAGACAGGAAAGATCCCGATGACGCTGGATTCGGTGACAAATATATACGGGATCTCATTTGTTTTGAGCAACGGAACCGTTCCATGGGCGACGATCGCAACCTTCGATTCCGTAAAGGCATGCTTCCAGCGAAATGATTTCGGTAAAGCATCCCTGTTCGCTGCAGACCTTGGTCATTATGTCGCCGACGGACATCAGCCGTTCCATATTACAAAGAATTACGACGGCCAATCCACTGGCCAGAACGGAATTCATTCACGTTATGAATCCCATATGATCGGGACCTACTCCAGCAGCATCGTCTATCCGGATGATACCGCGCAGTTCATCAGTGATGTGCCGGGGTATATTTTTACCTACCTATATTATAATTACCAGTATATCGACAGCGTTCTGCTGGCGGATCAATATGCTCAATCGGTTGCGGGAAACACAAATTCAACGGCTTATTACCAGGCCTTATGGACCCGCACCGGGGCGTTTACGACCGAATTGTTCAGGCGTGCTTCATATTCCCTGTCCAGCCTGATTTACACGGCATGGGTTCAGGCAGGAAAACCGGACGGGATCTCTGTCCTTTCACCGGATCCTCCGACACTCGGGCTGAATGTTCCGAACCCTTTTTCCGGCCGAACTACCATTCCACTGCAAATCAATTTAAACAACCAGAAGGTCATTTTAAAGGTTTACGACAGTGCCGGGAAAATTGTAGCAACACTTGTGGATGGCAGAATGAATAAAGGAACTCACCAGGTGACCTGGGATGCATCGGGTTATCCGGCCGGTGTCTATTATTATGTTCTTCACTCGGGAGATTCGGCTCTCTCGCGCAAAATGATTTTGGTTAAATGAATCAGGGGTTGCTGAAGATTTTCCTTACCGTCAGTCCGATAACCTTGAAATAGTTCCCAAGGCCCGGATCCTGCATGAATTTCCGGTTCAGTTCCAGTTTGGCAGGCATGATCTCCTCGATGTAGATTTTTTCAGGATCGGCGGCACGACCAAGAATTTCATTCTCGTCAATGTATTCCACGGATGCAAAATCGGTGATCCCCGGGCGCCGGCTGAGTACCTTTTTTTGTTCCGCCGTATAGAGTTCGACATATTTTCTCAGTTCCGGTCGCGGACCGACAATACTCATCTCTCCTTTTAATACATTTATCAGTTGCGGAAGCTCATCCAGCTTCATCTTCCGAAGGAAGACTCCTATCCTGGTGATCCTGGGATCTTTGTCTCCGATGGTCAGGCCTCCGTGTTTGAACGCGCCGGTGTGCATCGACCTGAATTTAATCAGCCGGAAATCCCTGTTGTCCTTACCGACCCTCGTCTGAAGGTAGAAAATTCCTCCCCTCGAATCCATTGCAACGGCCAGGGCAATCAGGAGCAGCAGGGGTGAAAGAAGGATCAGCCCTAAGAATGAAAACAGCAGATCGAAAAACCGGATCATTGAATTGATAAAAAACAGGTATGTTGTTCCCGAAGAATTTTTTAGCTTATTATTTTCCCTACGGATTTAACGACGGCCTCCATAACAGTCTGAACCATTTCATCGGTGAGGTCATAATAGACCGGAAGCGTTATCACACGTGAATAATTGTCGTACGCAACCGGATAATCGGCCATGTTATAGCCGCAGTTCTTATAATAGGTCATCATCGGCAGCGGAACAAAATGAACATTCACCGATACCTCCCTGCTGAAGATTTCCCGGATGATGGCATCCCGCTGTTCTTCCGTAATTCCCTTCACGCGTAACAGGAAAACATGGTAAGATGATTTCCTGTCACTGGTTTCATAAACAGGCACCTGCGCCCATTCGTAAGCAGAAAGCGCCTTTGCATAAGCATCGAAGATCTGTTTCCTGCGGACCATCATGTCGTTGTCGTAGCGCTCCAGTTCCACAAGGCCCATGGCGGCCTGGATATCGGTCATGTTGTATTTGTAGCCGGGCTCGATGATGTCGTAGCGCCAGCTTCCTGCCTGGTTCTTGGCCAGGGCATCTTTCGTCTGGCCATGCAGTGATTTAATGTTCAACTCCTGGTAAACCTTAAGGTTGTCAAAAGGTTCCGGAAGGTTCAGGCAGACGGCTCCGCCTTCAGCGGTGGTCAGGTTCTTAACGGCATGGAATGAAAAAACGGTTGCTTCGCAGAGGTTTCCAGCTCTTTTGCCGTCGTACCATGCCCCAACGGAATGAGCGGCATCCGAGAGGATAAGGATGTGCCCAAGCATTTCCTGTTCTGCCGATACGGCCCCAAACATATTTTTTATTTCAGGACGACTGACCAGGTCCAGGATGGCTTTGTAATCGCAGGGATAGCCGGCAATGTCGACCGGAATAATGACCTTGGTCCGTTTCGTTATCGCGCTTTCAATTGCTTTAACCGATACCGTGAAATCTTCGTCCGAATCCACAAAAACCACCTTCGCGCCGCAATGTTCCACCACGTTGGCGGTGGCTGCATAGGTATAGGCAGGAACGATCACTTCGTCGCCTTCCTTCACCCCGAACCAGCGAAGCATCAGCTCCAGTCCCGCTGTGGCTGAATTTACACACAGCGTCGCCCGGTTCCCTGCAAATTCAGTTAGGTTTTTCTCGAAAAGCTTTGTCTTCGGCCCGGTCGTGATCCACCCCGAACGCAGGGTTTCGTTCACCGCGTCGATGATCTTTTGGTCGATCCTGGGAGGGGAAAATGGAATCATGCTTTTATCTTTCACTTCACCCCCCGGTCCCCCTGCCTGCCGGCAGGCAGGCTCTCCTGAAGGAGAAGGGGTGCAAAGGGAGAGCGTTTAATTTTATTTCAATGCAAGAAAAGCGTTTATATTGTTTTCAATCCGTTTCAGGATATCCCCGGCTTCTGCCTTGATGAACTTTTCCCCGATGATATTTTCGTAGAGTTCGATGTAACGGTCGGAGATCTGGCTGACCCACTCCTCCGACATTTCCGGGACCTGCTGCCCGGCCTGGCCCTGGAAACCATTTGCCATCAGCCATTCACGGACAAACTCTTTTGAGAGCTGTTTCTGCTGCTCGCCTTTTGCCTGCCGTTCCTCATATCCGTTCAGGTAGAAATACCTTGAGGAGTCGGGCGTATGGATCTCATCGATCAGGAATATTTTCCCGTCGGCTTTTCCGAACTCATATTTCGTATCCACGAGGATAAGCCCTTTCTGTGCTGCCATCTCGGTTCCCCGCTTGAACAGGCCCAGGGTAAATTTCTCCATGATCCCGTAATCTTCTTTTGATACCAGCCCGGAAGAAATGATTTCCTCCTTTGAGATATCCTCATCATGTCCTTCAACGGCTTTGGTCGTAGGAGTGACAATGGGTTCGGTGAACCGCTGGTGTTCCTTCATCCCATCAGGAATTTGAACCCCGCAGATCTCGCGTTTTCCGCTCTTATAACTTCTCCAGGAACTGCCGGTCAGGTAACCCCTGATGATCATTTCCACCGGAAAAGGTTTGCAGTACCGCCCGATCGTCACCATCGGATCCGGTGAGGCGATTTTCCAGTTCGGGCAGATATCGGCCGTTGCGTCTAGGAAACGTGAAGCGATCTGGTTCAGAACCTGGCCCTTGTAAGGAATTCCTTTCGGCAACACGACATCGAACGCCGAAATGCGGTCGGTCGCCACCATGATAAGGAATTTATCTTCGATGGTATAAACATCCCTGACTTTACCAACATATTTGTTTTTCAGCCCGGGAAATGTGAAATCTGTTTTTACAATCACGTTTGCCATATCTTACCTTTTTTTGACAAAAATATAAAAGATTCTCGCTTTTCGCTATTTCGCTTCTTTCTCGTACGCTTCAATAACCTTAATAACCAATTTATGTCGGATAATGTCTCTGTGATCGAGGTACACAAACCCGATCCCGGGAATGCCGTTCAGGATTTTCTGGGAATGGACCAGGCCTGAGGTCTGTTGTTTCGGAAGGTCGATCTGGGTGATGTCGCCGGTAACGATGAATTTTGCGGCTGTTCCCATGCGGGTGAGGAACATCTTCAATTGGTTTGGCGTTGTATTTTGCGCTTCATCGAGAATCGCGAAGGCGTTGTTCAGTGTCCGTCCGCGCATGAAGGCAAGCGGTGCGATCTCGATCGTTCCGTCTTCAATGTAAGAGAGAAGCTTTTGCGGGGGAAGCATGTCTTTTAGTGCATCGTACAAAGGCTGAAGATAAGGGTCCAGCTTTTCCTTCAGGTCGCCCGGAAGAAACCCGAGATTTTCACCTGCCTCCACGGCCGGGCGCGTCAGGATGATGCGCTGGATCTCTTTATTTTTCAGTGCACGAACTGCAAGGGCGACAGCTGTATAAGTCTTACCGGTACCGGCGGGACCGATGGCAAAGACCAGGTCATTCTCCCCGACGCTTTTCACAAGGCTGACCTGGTTGATGGTGCGTGCGCGGATGAGCATGCCGTTCTTCCCGTGCAGAAGTACTCCGGACTGGGGCGTTGCATCTTCTTCTGCCGGCTCCCACTGAGCATCCAGGATCTGGTGGATGTCGGCCGGCGTCAGCTTCCCGAATTTCTCAAGGTGAAGCAGCAGAAGGTTGAATTTCTGCTCAAAGAGCATCAGTTCGGCCTCTTCGCCTATGGCCTTTACGTTGTTATCCCTGGAAATGATCTTCAGTTTCGGGAACGATTTCCGCACCAGGTCGAGGTTCTGATCGTTCACCCCGAATAGATCCAGCGGCTGGAGTGTTTCTATGCTGATAATTTTTTCACTCATGAAGTGAATATAATTACTAATTTTGAAAGACAAAAGTACTCCATTTTTATCTTCATGGCAATTATCACCCTTACCAGCGACTGGGGAATCAAGGATCATTATCTTGGTTCTGTCAAAGGCGCCATCTACCGCACGCTGCCCGGTGCCCAGGTGGTGGATATCTGCCATGACATCCCGGCGTTCGACCTGAACCAGGCGGCCTTCATCGTGCGGAATTTTTACCGCAATTTTCCCGAAGGTTCCATTCACATTCTGGGAATCAACAGCGAAGCATCCATCGAGAACCCGCATACGCTGGTCATGCACGACGGCCACTATTTCATCGGCGCCGATAACGGCATCTTTTCACTCATCTTCGATGAACTCCCCGAAACGATCATCGACCTTGATGTCTTGCAGGATACTGACTACTTTACTTTTCCGACACGCGACGTGTTTGTTAAAGTTGCATGCCACATTGCCGAAGGAAAACCGATTGAGGAATTGGGCCACACAAAGAAATCGCTGGTAAAAAAGATGTCCTTCAAACCCATCGTCGATGGCAACCTGATCAAAGGGAAGGTAATTTACATCGATAATTACGAGAATGTCTTTACCAACATCACGGAGCCCTTTTTCAAATCAGTGGTGAAAGGAAACAAATTTGCCATCCTGTTCCGATCCGCGACGTACCGCATTACCGGACTGAGCAAATCATACAAGGACGTGGTGGAAGGGGAGATGCTCGCATTGTTCAGCTCCTCCGGGCACCTGGAGATCGCCATCAACCAGGGAAAGGCCTCCAGCCTGCTCGGCCTTAAAATTGATCAGCCGGTACTGATCGAAATTCTCTGAACGCAGTCGCGATGCGGTGACGAGGCCGCGCCTGCCTGCCGGCCAGGCAGGCGGCCTGAGCGCAAAAACATTCATGTCTTTTTGAAATAAAAAAAAGAAACCGCCCTTTTGGGACGGCTTCTTCGGGTATTTCATGAACAGATGGATATTACCACCCCAGTAGCGTGATACCGGCACTCCATGGATAAAGCTGCGGGCCCTGGTCCTTCTGGAACATCGGTGTGATTGAATAGGTGGCGTAGAAATTTAGGAACGACCAGCCGATCCTCATCGTTGCATCCAGCTTGAACGGGTTGAGGTGGTACTGGTTTTTTGTCCGGGTCGGATGTTCGTCCACGTAGGTCGACCCGATGGTTTTCCCGTTGTCGTCCTGCAGGTAATAGGTGGTATTCCTTGCATAATAGGATTGCTTGGTCCAGGAGCAGATCCTGACTCCGCCAACAACACCCACTCCGATGTGGAAACTGTTCATTTTTATTTTGGCGTTCGTCTGGTATTCGAAAAGAATCGGCAATGTAATCCAGGAAACAGAAAGCTTGTTCACCTTCATGTCGGCTGCCTTGCCGTTTTGGTCAACAAGGTTGTAGGCGACAAGCGAACTGGAATCATGGATCAGCAGTGTGCTGTTTGTGAAATAATAATTATTGACCGTATATCCCAGCCCGGAGGTCAGTCCGAAGTGGTTCTTTACGAGGTTCAGGTTCAGCTCGAAAGGGTTGATGTTAACCGTCATCGAGCGTGCCGTATTGAGGTTCATGTATTGTTCATTTGAAGGAAAAGAGGTGTTAAAATCAGAATTCACATATCCGTTCCAGCCCAGTTCGATACCGGCCCAGTGTCCGTTGTATTTGTTCCGCCTGAACATTGAAGGGCATTTTCCCATATCATGATCACCATGATGATGATGCATGATAATGTAAGTAGTATCTTCTCCGTGTTTTTCAATCTTCATGTTGTTCATGTGGAACTCTTTCGCTTCTTTGTTTTCACTTTTGCCGGATTCTTCATTCTGTCCGAAGGAAACCTTCGAGAACATTAATAGTACAGCAGTGACCAGCAAAGTCATGTAAGTAAGACTTATCTTTTTCATTGTAAAATATTTTAGGATTAGTGGCTATAAGACGAGAAAGAAAAGGATCCGTTACAGATTCTGTAACAGATTTTTTTAATCCAGCTTAAGAACGGCCAGGAAAGCCTTCTGCGGAACTTCGACATTGCCGATCTGGCGCATGCGTTTCTTGCCTTTTTTCTGCTTTTCAAGAAGCTTTCGCTTCCGCGTGATGTCACCGCCATAGCATTTTGCAGTAACATCCTTCCTCACTGCCTTTACGGTTTCCCGTGAGATGATCTTGGCCCCGATGGCTGCCTGGATGGCAACATCGTACTGCTGGCGCGGAATGTATTCTTTCAGCTTTTCGCAGAACTTCCTGCCAAAGTCATAGGCTTTGGTGCGGTGCAACAGGGTGGAAAGAGCGTCCACCGTGTCCCCGTTCAGCAGGATGTCAAGTTTGATAAGATCTGCCTGCTGATGGCCGAAGATGTGATAATCGAAAGAGGCATATCCTTTGGAAATGCTCTTCAGCTTGTCATAAAAATCAAAAACGATCTCACCCAGCGGCAGCTCCACCGTCAGCTCGATACGGTCGGTAGTGAGGTATACCTGGTTCTTCAGTGTCCCGCGCTTGTCGATGCACAGCTTCATGATGCCCCCCACATACTCTGACCGGGTGATGATATTGGCATGGATGTAAGGCTCTTCGATGTGGTCGATCACCGTGAGTTCGGGCAATCCTGAAGGATTGTGCACCTCGATCATTTCACCTTTCGTCGTATAGACCTTGTACGAAACGTTGGGAACCGTGGTGATCACATCCATGTCGAATTCCCGGTCGAGGCGCTCCTGGACGATCTCCATGTGAAGAAGACCGAGAAATCCGCAACGGAATCCGAATCCCAGCGCAGCCGATGACTCAGGCTCGTAGGATAAGGACGCGTCGTTCAGTCTCAGTTTATCCAAAGAATCGCGGAGCTCTTCGTAGTCATCCGCATCAATGGGATAGATGCCGGCAAAGACCATCGGCTTCACAGTGGTGTATCCTTCAATCCCTTTATCGCAGGGACGGTCAACATGAGTGATCGTATCACCAACCTGGACCTCCTTGCTGCTTTTTATCCCGGAAATGATGTATCCGACATCTCCTGCGCTGAGTACATCCCGGGGTTCCTGTTTCAGGCGCAGCACCCCGATTTCATCGGCATGGTAATCGGTTCCTGAATGAAAGAATTTAACATGATCGCCTTTCCGGATCTCCCCGTTCATGATCCTGAAATAACCCACGATGCCGCGGTAGGAATTAAACACCGAATCGAAAATCAGGGCCTGCAGCGGGGCTCCGGGATCGCCCTTCGGCGCCGGGATCCGTTCAATGATCGCATCCATGATCAGGTCCACGCCGTATCCGGTTTTGGCGCTGGCTTCGATGATCTCGTCACGGTCGCAGCCCAGCAGGTCAACAATCTGGTCCTTCACCTCTTCGGGCATCGCATTGTCCATGTCGATCTTGTTCAGAACCGGAATGATCTCAAGGTTATGATCGATCGCAAGATAAAGATTCGAAATGGTCTGGGCCTGGATGCCCTGCGTGGCATCGATCACAAGCAATGCCCCTTCGCAGGCGGCAATGGCGCGTGAGACTTCATATGAAAAATCAACGTGACCGGGGGTATCAATGAGGTTCAGAACATAAGGCACATTATCAACCATATAATCCATCTGGATGGCATGGCTTTTTATGGTGATGCCGCGTTCGCGCTCCAGCTCCATATCATCCAGCACCTGCGCCTGGAAATCCCGTTCGGAGATGGTATGGGTCATCTCCAGAAGGCGGTCGGCCAGGGTCGACTTGCCATGGTCAATGTGTGCAATGATACAGAAGTTGCGGATATTTTTCACGGCTGCAAATATACAACTTTGTCTCATCTCTGTTGCCAGGTCGGCAGCGCTGAAATGAAAATTTTACAAGGAAACAGGGAGAAACCGGAAGAGGATCAGCGAAGGATCGTTACAGATCCTTTGAGAATAATTTTCTGATCTCCGCAAAGGCCGATGACATAAACCTCGCAAACATAGTAGTAGACGCCCTCGCTGCAGGGCTGATGGGACTCTTTGTCTCGTCCGTCCCAGTTGATCTGCGGATCGGATGTCTTGTAAACCTCGCGGCCCCAGCGGTTGACAATGGTCATGTTCACATGATCGACGGAGGAAAATGTTTTCCTCGGGTGGAATGTCTGGTTTTCCCCGGCATCGGCTCCGTTCGGAGTGAAAACATTTGGCAGCCAGTAGTTGCAGGTCGTGAAATCGATGCAGGCTTTGTTGCTGTAATCACTTTTGTTCCCGGCCGAGTCAATGGCAATTACGGTATAGCATCCGGTGACCGAACTTTGCTGAAGGTGCTCGTAAACGGTGTCGTTGATGCCAATAAGCGAATCCAGGAGGATGAGCGCGCCGGTATTACATTCGCTGTAATAAATGTAATATTTGCTGATGTCGGAGGAACAGGAGTCCTGGAGATTCTTCCAGCTCAGGATGTTGGCGGAACGCTCACAGTCGGTCCTGACCTTCAGTTCGGGCGGACACGGCGGTTCATTGTCTATTGGCGTTGCACATGTTCTCTGAGAAAGATTTATCAGCGGAGAGGCAAATCCGGGAGCCGAATAATCCCCGTAACATTTGATATAATAACAACGTTCGATTTCGTTTTTAAGAGGTTTGTCATCATAAGCCGGGATGATCGAAGAACCAACCGAATCGAAGATGCCGGTCACAAGATCTTTGCGGTAAATCACAAAAAGATAATTGTTCCAGGGCACATTGTTGTTCCAGCGTAGCCTGAGCTTTTTATCGGCCGGCGTAATGGTCAGGTAAATGGATGAGGCCACCTGCGACGAACCGATGAGGAACCGGTTGCCGGGTGTCAGGTTGTACAGGTCGACACGGTATTTATAAACGTTTTGAACTGTATTCAGAAGTGTGTCATGGTAGATCGTATCATTGAGATCAGCAAGAGAATCGATCACCATGTACTGTCCGGGATTGGAGGGGATGGAGCGGTAGAGAAGGTATTTATAAGGTCCGGGCGCCTGTGTGGTATCGATTTCCGTGGGTTTTGACCAGGCGAGGTAGATCGCTCCGTCGGCTGCATCCGT
Organism: Bacteroidota bacterium; assembly: GCA_026391805.1. Taxonomy (GTDB): domain Bacteria; phylum Bacteroidota; class Bacteroidia; order Bacteroidales; family FEN-979; genus FEN-979. The sequence goes on from JAPLDJ010000024.1 coordinate 239,398, forward strand.
TGTCGTCACACTTACATTGGTGATGACCGCAACATCCTTTTTAAGGTAAGCACAGGCTTCATTGGAGGCATAACTTTCGGCTTTGTCGGTATAAAAAGCCACAACCATGTAACAATATTTAATTCCCTGTGTCAGCCCGATGCCCTGGTTGTTATCGGTGTAGGTCGTCAGGGTAATATCGTTAAGCTGGTCGATCTTTCTATATCCCAGGTAGAAGGGAACGCCTGTCTGGCAATAGCCATGCTGGTAGCCGGTTGAATCCGTTTTGCGGTAGATGTAATACCCCGTTGCATTCTGACATGCATAGTTGTCCCAGTTCAGGGTAATGGATGTGCCAAGCGAAGTAGCGGTAAGATTCGCAGGAGCAGGCCCCACCACGGTGATCTGCATGGAACTCATGGCGACCAGTTGCACCGGTATTCCGTTATCTTCTGCTTTGAAAAAGACCCGGTAGGGCTGTTTTTTTACATGGCCGCAGATGGTCTGCCAGTTAACGGTGGCATCGACATGACCGGATCCGGTGGCAGGATCAGGAACCAGTTCGGCAGGATGATCGGTAAGAATGAAGGGTTGGCCGGTGGCAGTCAGTGTGAGGACTGTGCTGTCAGGATCGTAGGCCCTGACATCGAATGTAAGGAAAGATCCTGCTTCCACGCAGGTGTCTTTCACGGGTTCGATCACCGGGGGTTTATTATTACAGGCAGAAATGATGATCTGCATATCGCGGAGCACACTCCCGATCTTGATCCCGTTCCTCCATTCTTCGATCAGGATGGCGATGTTGTATTCGCCTTGCTGGGGCGGACTGTCCCAGGTGAATTCACCGGTGATTGAGTCAAGGTGAATCGTATGTGTGGCCGGAGGCAATGTATACCCCGGGATTACCTGTCCCTGTGCGCCGCGGCACGGAACCAGCCTGTAGGAAAGGCTGTCTCCGTCCGGATCATAAGCTCCCGGGTTGTGATAAAAAGGTACGTCCACACATCCGTTATCGATCGGGGGAATGAGCAGGACAGGGGAGTTGTCGAAATCTCCCATGAACGGGCTGATCATCAGTTCTGAATAGATGAAGAGCGGCACATTGATCGAATTCGGGATGTTGATGATCCCGCCATTGCGGTTGGGATCTTCACAGGAGATGATGAAATCGCCGGGTCCTGAAAAAGTATGCAATCCAACATAACGGTTATAGGTGATGTCGTTCGGAAGGTAGATCTCATCTTTCCTCGGAATCTGGCTGGTTTGTCCGTCGTCCCAGTTGATGGTCAGGAAATCGCGGTAGGCATTGGCCGGGCTGGGAGTGAAGGTGTATGAAACAAGCGTGATCTCGTACGTGAGATTGTTAATATGGCGGAATGTGATCTCGGCGGCACGCTGGTGGGTAGCATATACAGATGCAGGGATAAGAAAAATGAATAGCAAAAAAGACTTGAATGGAGCTCTGTATCTGTAATTCTTCATGGCCGGATAAGGATCACGGAAATTTCATTCAAAAGTAATAAAAATCAACCTAAGTGAACTGTCTTGTGTTATATCTTCGTGCTGAAATTTCTGCTAACTTTGTAATTTGTTGTTCATCGCTGTAAGACACATGTACGTTATTGATGCCGAAGCTGAAAAGAAAGAGATCCTGAAACGGTACAGGGGGTTGTTGCAGGTATACAAGCCCAAAAACCAGAAAGATAGAAAACTGGTGCGTCGGGCGTTTGATGTCGCCGTGAATGCACACAGGGACATGCGCCGGAAAAGTGGCGAGCCTTACATTTATCACCCGATCAGCGTGGCAACCATTGCCGCCGGGGAGATAGGACTGGGATCAACCTCCGTGGTTTGTGCGCTGCTCCACGATGTTGTGGAAGATACCGAATATACGCTTGAAGACATCCGCGGATGGTTCGGGGAAAAGGTGGCATCCATCATCGACGGGCTTACCAAGATCAAAGGGATCTTTGATCAGCAAACCACTTCGATCCAGGCTGAAAATTTCAAGCGGCTGCTCATCACGCTCTCTGACGATGTTCGTGTGATCCTGATCAAGCTGGCCGACAGGCTTCATAACATGCGCACACTCGATGCCATGGCCACGGAAAAACAACTGAAGATCGCTTCCGAGACCATCTATCTTTACGCTCCGCTGGCACACCGCCTGGGCCTGCATGCCATCAAAAGCGAATTGCAGGACCTTGCACTGAAATACATCGAACCGGAGGTTTATGTTTCCATCTCCAATAAGCTGAAAGAATCGGAAAAAGGAAGAACCAGCTTCATCAATAAATTCATTTTCCCCATCAAAAAAGAACTGGCCGGCAAGGGTATCAAATACAAGATCAGCACACGGGAAAAATCAATTTACTCCATCTGGGAAAAGATGAAAACAAAGGAGGTTTCATTTGATGAAATCTACGACATCTTTGCCATCAGGATCATCATCGATTCGCCGCCCGAAACAGAAAAAGCAGATTGCTGGAAAGTCTATTCCGTCATCACCACTCATTACCACCCGAACCAGAACCGCCTGCGTGACTGGATTTCAATACCCAAGGCCAACGGGTATGAGGCCCTGCACACCACTGTCATGAGCCATACCGGGAAATGGGTCGAGATCCAGATCCGGTCGCAACGCATGGACGAGGTTGCGGAGAAAGGTTATGCCGCCCACTGGAAATACAAGAGTACAATGAATTTCAACAGCCAGATCGACAACTGGCTCGACCGGATCCGGGAGATGATCGAAAGTCCTGATGCCGATGCACTCTCCTTCGTGGATGATGTGAAAGGCTACTTTTTTCTCGATGAGATCACGGTTTTTACGCCCCAGGGAGAACTCCGCACCCTGCCTGCAAATTCTTCCGTCCTCGATTTTGCCTATGCCATTCATACCGAGATCGGGACAACCTGTGTTGGCGCCAAGGTGGACAAGAAACTTGTTCCGATCAACCACATCCTTAAAAATGGTGAGCAGATCGAGATCATAACATCCAAAAACCAGGTTCCGAAGGATGAGTGGCTGAATTTTGTCGTGACCACAAGGGCAAAAAGCAACATCAAACTCGGGCTTAAAAAGGAGAAGAAAAAATATTTCAGGCCGGGAAAAGAAAAACTGGAGAAATTGTTCCAGCGGAGCGAGCTTCCCTTTACCCATGAGAACATCCGGAAATTTCTCCGGATGAATAACTTCACGAATCTTGAAGACCTCTACTTTGCAGTGGCGCACGAAAGGATCGGTCAGAAGGAGGTCAAGTTCTATGCGGCATCCATCGCAAAGCCGGGCTGGCTGAACTTCATGATCCGCTCGAAAAGAAAGACCCAGGTAACAGAGCCTGAGGCAAAAGATGATGAGAGTCCGGCCGGAGAAGAGGACGCTGAAAAGCTCATGGCCGCTGAAAAAGAACACCATGGATATGAAATCTCAACCTGCTGTAAACCGATTCCCGGTGATGAGATCATGGGCCTCGTGATCTCCGATCGCAAGCCGATCCAGATCCACAGGACCAAATGCAGCAAGGCGCTGGAGATCATCTCCACGTTCGGAAACCGGGTGGTGAAGATCGACTGGAAAAACCAGGAATCAATCTCATTCCTCGCGGGCATCAAAATCTCGGGCATCGATAAGATGGGAATGATCAGTGAAGTGTCGAAAATAATATCGAACGACCTGAACCTGAACATAAAATCTTTTCACCTGGAGGCAAAAAATGGCCTGACGGATGGGGAGATTATGCTTTTTGTGAAGGATACGGATACCCTGAACAGCCTTCTCGGCAACCTGAAAAAAATCGACGGGATCAAAAAAGTTGCCCGGGTGGATTAAAAATCTATTTTTATTTGATTTAAATACGGATTAATTTCGTACTTTTACTCCCCAATTCCTCATGTATGATGAAGAAAACATCAGAAGAAAATTTTGAAGCGGTCCGGAAGATCTTTACGGAGTATCTTGAAAAAAATGCCCATCGCAAGACCCCCGAAAGGTTTACCATTTTGAAAGAGATTTTTGCCACCGATGGCCACTTTGATATCGAATCCCTTTACATCCGGATGAAAAATCATAAGTACAGGGTCAGCAGGGCAACGCTTTACAATACCATCGAATTATTGCTCGACTGCGGTCTTGTAACAAAGCACCAGTTTGGCACCAATTACGCGCAGTTTGAGAAATCGACGCTGATGCGGCAGCACGATCACTTCATTTTTAATGATTCCGGGGACGTCATAGAATTTTATGATCCCCGGGTTGAAGAGATCCGCAAGGAGATTGAGCATCTCTATAACATCCATGTCACCCATTATTCACTGACTTTTTACGGGAATACCAAACCGAAGAAGTAAATTCCTCCGCCCATGAAGGTTGATGTAATCCTTGGATTACAATGGGGCGATGAAGGCAAAGGAAAGATCGTTGATGTCTTCACCCCGAAGTATGATATCATTGCCCGTTTCCAGGGTGGTCCGAATGCAGGACACACCATCATCTTTGAAGGAAAAAAGTTCATCCTTCATACGATTCCTTCCGGTATTTTTCACCCGACAACCCTGAACCTCATCGGAAACGGGGTCATCCTGGATCCCTACATTTTCATGAAAGAGATCGATACTCTTTCAGCCTCTGGCATTCATGCAGAAGAAAACCTGCTGATCTCCAGCCGTGCACACCTTATTCTTCCCAGCCACCGGTTGCTGGATGCTGTATCTGAAACCCGGAAAGGCGCTGCAAAGATCGGATCAACGCTGAAAGGAATCGGACCAACCTATACCGATAAGATCGGAAGAAACGGCCTTCGTGTCGGGACCATGCGGAGACCGGATTTCAGGGATCATTACAATGCCTTGAAGGAACTGCACTTTCATACCATTCATGCCTGTGGTGCAGACCCGGATGGATTTACCCTCGACGGACTGCCCTTCGGGGAGTATGAGAAGAAATGGTTTGAAGCGGTTGAGCGGATGAAGATTTTCAAGTTGGTGGAAGGCGAGCAATTTCTGAACAAATGCCTCGATGAAGGAAAAACCGTGATGGCCGAAGGAGCCCAGGGCACGCTGCTCGATGTTGATTTCGGTTCCTACCCGTTTGTCACCTCATCCAATACGATTGCAGCCGGAGTTTGCAACGGACTGGGGATTTCTCCTCACCGCATCGGTACGATTTACGGGGTGTTCAAAGCCTATTGCACACGGGTTGGATCGGGGCCTTTCCCGACAGAACTGAAGGATGAGACCGGGGAGACGCTCCGGCGCAACGGGAATGAATACGGTTCCACCACCGGGCGTCCGCGCCGCTGCGGATGGCTTGACCTTCCGGCGCTGAAATATTCCATCATGCTCAACGGGGTTGATACCCTCATCATGATGAAGACCGATGTAATGAACTCTTTTGAAACGATAAAGGTTTGCCTGAATTACAAATCCGGGGGTGAGATCTGTGAAGAATTCCCGTTCGATCTTGCTGATGAAGACCTGGAACCGGTATATGATGAACTTGAAGGATGGAACACTACGTTGGATGAGGTAAAGACATTCGACGCCCTTCCAGCACTTTTAAAGGATTATATCCGGTTTATTGAAAATGAAGTTGGAGTTCCGGTTGAGATGATCTCGGTCGGTCCCGACCGTGTTCAGACGCTCAGTCGTTAAGGATTACAGCCTGCGCTTGATTTCAATTTCTTCGTAGCCTTCAACAATGTCGCCAACTTTGATATCATTAAAATTATCAATGTTGAGACCGCATTCGTAACCCGACTGTACCTCTTTCACATCATCCTTAAACCGCTTCAGGGAGCCGAGCATTCCGGTATAAACGACAATGCCATCGCGGATGACCCGAATCCTCGTGTGACGGGTGACTTTTCCGTCCAGGACATAGCAACCTGCAACCGTTCCGACCTTTGTGATCTTAAAGACATCGCGGACCTCAATGTTGCAGAGGATCTTTTCTTCAATTTCCGGAGAAAGCATCCCTTCGATGGCGGCCTTGATCTCTTCGATGGCCTGGTAAATGATTGAATAGAGACGGATGTCGATCTGCTCCTGTTCTGCCAGTTTACGTGCACTCAGCGAAGGACGGACCTGGAATCCGACAATGATGGCGTTGGATGCGGATGCCAGCAAAACGTCAGACTCCGTGATGGCGCCGACCGATTTGTGGATCACCGATACCATAACCTCTTCGGTCGACAGCTTCAGCAGGGAATCAGACAGTGCTTCCACGGATCCGTCGACGTCGCCTTTGACGATGAGGTTAAGTTCCTTGAAATCGCCGATGGCAATACGACGGCCGATTTCGTCAAGTGTGATGTGCTTCTGTGTACGGATGCCCTGTTCGCGCTGCAACTGGAGCCGCTTGTTGGCAATCGACTTCACCTCCTTCTCGTCGGTCATGACATTGAAAATGTCCCCGGCCTGGGGAGCGCCATTCAATCCGAGCATCAGTAATGGAGCAGAAGGCCCGGCTTCCCGGATCGCCTGGTTCCGTTCGTTGTACATGGCTTTTACTTTGCCATAGGTGGATCCTGCAAGGACCATATCACCAACCTTGAGCGTGCCGTTCTGCACCAGAAGCTTGGCCACATATCCGCGGCCTTTGTCGAGCGACGACTCAATCACCGTTCCAAGGGCAAGACGCTTCGGGTTTGCCTTCAGGGTTAGCATTTCAGCTTCCAGCAATACCTTGTCAAGCAATTCGCTGACATTGGTCCCTGCTTTTGCCGAGATCTCCTGCGACTGATAATTTCCGCCCCAGTCCTCAACAAGGATGTTCATTTTCGAAAGCTCTTCCTTGACTTTCTCAGGATTGGCGTTCTGTTTATCGATCTTGTTGATGGCAAAAACAATGGGAACCTGTGCTGCCAGTGCATGGTTGATGGCTTCCCGCGTCTGTGGCATCACGTTGTCATCGGCAGCAATGACGATGATCGCAACGTCGGTGATTTTTGCTCCTCTTGCACGCATGGCGGTAAATGCCTCGTGACCGGGGGTATCGAGGAAGGTGATGGCTTTTCCATTTTCCAGCTGGACTTCATAGGCTCCGATATGCTGGGTAATTCCTCCTGCTTCTCCTGCTACTACATTTGCTTTTCGGATATAATCGAGCAGCTTGGTCTTCCCGTGGTCGACATGTCCCATGACCGTTACGATGGGGGAGCGGTGTTCAAGGTCCTCTTCAGAATCCTTCTCTTCCTGGCTGGAGATGGCTTCCTGTACATCCACGCTGACAAATTCAACCTGGTAACCGAACTCATCGGCCACGAGCGTCAGTGTTTCCGCGTCAAGCCGCTGGTTGATTGAAACAAACAAACCGAGCGACATACAGGTAGAGATAATGTTCGTGACCGGCACGTTCATCATCGTGGCCAGATCATTGGCCGTCACAAATTCAGTGACCTGGATCACTTTCTTGCCTTCTTCGAACTTCTCCTGCTCCTGTTGCGCCTGCTGGCTGACGGCTTCACGTTTCAGCCTGCGGTATTTCGAAGCCTTGGATTTTCCGACCGGACCCAGGCGGGCCAGTGTTTCCTTGATCTGCTTCTGAATATCTTCCTCGCTCAGTTCAGGTTTAACAACATCCCTGTAACCACCCTTTCTTGCTGCGACACGCGGCCTGTTTTTTGAATGGTCGGTGCTGGTCTCTTCAGTCGGGAGGATTTCTCCCATCTGCTTCTTGATCCGCTTGCGTTTTTTCTTCTTTCCTTTAACGGTTTCATCAGAAGATGAAGCCACCGGTTTCTTCTTGTCGGCAGGTTTCCGGACCTCCGGTAATTTCATGGTTCCCAGGATGACCGGCCCGGCCAGGCTGATCTTTTCACGGGGCAGGAATTTTTCGTCAAATACCGGTATTTCCGCGGCGATCTCCCCGATTTCAGCAGGACCCTCATCGGCTGCGACCGGAATGGATTCCGGGATCTCCTCAGCGATAACAATTTCTGACGGAGCTGCAGTCGTTTCTTCAGCAATTTCAGCCTCTTTCTCTTTTCCTTTTTTAGCTTTACCTTTTTTGGCAGGCTTTCTTTCAACACTTTCGAGATCGAGTTTTCCAACGATCGTTATTCCTGGGACCGATTTTTTGGGTTTCTTTTCCTCCGTGATGACCTCTTCAGCAACTATTTCAGCAGCTTCAGGAGCCTCCCCGGCTTTCTTTTTTGAGGTTTTTTCGGCTTTCTTCTTTCCGGTTTCAGCGGGCTTTTCTTCCGCTTTTTCTTCAATTGCTTTCTTTGCCGGCTTAACGGTTTCCGCTGCAGTTTTTTGTGCTTCTTTGGCTGGAGCTGCCTCTATTTTGGGCTCTTCTTTGGCCGGTTCTTTTACAGCCGGTTCGGTGACTTTTTTCTGGGTCTCAAATAGTTTCTTGTTGTACTCCAGTGCGGCATTCTTGATGTACAACGGCTCATCCAGTTCATTTTCCTTCTCTTTTGAGGCCTGCCGCTTGGCATCGATCGTGATGGTTTCATGCTGTGTGAAATGCAAGCCGATCTTCTGAGCCTCTTCCTTGACGTGCTTTTCAGTGGCAAATTCTTTCATGAGGAGGTTGTACATCTCCTGGGAAAGCTTGCTGTTGGGATCCTTCTCGACGGAAAATCCTTTCTTCAGAAGGAAATCCACGATGGTGGAAACCCCAATGTTAAACTCACGTGCGGCTTTGCTAAGCCTGATTGTCATTGTGCCTTCACTCATAGATTATGGCTCACGGACCCTCACTGCGAAGGGCCGGTAAAATTAAGATTTTTTATTCAAATTCGGCCCTAATAATGCGTACCACCTCATTCACCGTCTCCTCTTCAAGATCCGTGCGGTTAACAAGTTCCTGCACCTCAAGGTTTAATATGCTTTTCGCCGTGTCACAGCCGATTCCTTTTAGTGTATCGATGATCCACTGATCGATCTCGTCGGAGAATTCCTGGAGGTCGACATCCTCATTATCCACATCCGTGTCACGGTAAACATCGATCTCGTAACCGGTGAGTTTACCGGCGAGCTTGATGTTGAACCCGCCCTTGCCGATGGCCAGTGAAACCTGGTCGGGTTTCATGTATACATCCGCTTTTTTGTTGGGCTCATCGATCACAATGGAAGTGATCTTGGCCGGACTCAGCGCGCGCTGGATGTAAAGCGACGGATTGGTGGTGTAATTGATTACGTCGATGTTCTCGTTTTTAAGCTCGCGGACAATCCCGTGGATCCTTGATCCTTTCATGCCAACGCAGGCGCCAACAGGATCGATACGGTCGTCGTACGACTCAACAGCCAGTTTGGCCCTTTCTCCGGGAACCCTCACAATGTTCTTGATGCTGATAAGCCCGTCATAAACCTCGGGAACTTCCGATTCAAACAGCCGCTCAAGAAAAACAGGGGAGGTCCTCGATAGAATGATGACCGGGTTGTTGTTGTTCATTTCCACTTTGGAAACAACCGCGCGGATGGTGTCGCCTTTACGGTAGAAATCGGACGGGATCTGCTCTGATTTCGGAAGGATCAGTTCAATGTTTTCATCATCCAGAACAAGGATCTCTTTTTTCCATACCTGGTAAACTTCGCCGGAGACGATCTCACCGATCTTCTCTTTGTATTTTTTGAAGATGTTGTCCTTTTCATATTCCTGGATCTTGGAAATGAGATTCTGACGGATGGCAAGAATTTCCCTCCGCCCGAAATCGCCGAGTTTGATCTCCTCGGAGAGCTCTTCCCCGACCTCAAAATCCGGTTCGTTTTTTATGGCTTCAGATAAGGCAACCTGTGCATTGGGGTCTTCCACGGCTCCGTCATCGACGATGATCCGGTTTCTCCAGATTTCGAGATCCCCTTTGTCGATGTTTACGATAATGTCGAAATTATCTGCAGAGCCAAATCTTTTTGCAAGCATGTGCCTGAAAACATCCTCCAGGATGCGCATCATCGTTTCACGGTCGATGTTCTTAAATTCTTTGAATTCTGAAAAGGTTTCGACTAAATTGATGTGTTCCATTTTATCAGATTATTTCCCGATTTTGATTATGATTTTTGCTGTTTTTATTTCGGTCATCGGGAGAATTGTGTTTTCCCGTTGTGCCTCTTTTTTGTTCTTTTTTACCGGATGCTCCAGTTCCATGGTGTTTTCACTCACTCCTGCAAGGATTCCGGATATTTTGCTTCCATCCTGCGCCACCACTTCCAGTTCCCTTCCGATGTTCTTTCTGAACTGCCTGGGCAGGATCAGCGGCCGGTCGATGCCGTAGGAAGAAACCGTCAGGTCGAAATCTTCCTGCTCGCGGTCAAACCTGCTTTCGACGGCATGGTTGACTTCCCTGCAATCCAGGATCGTGATGCTCCGGTCGCCGTCGATGTAAATTGCGATCCGGTTTGAAGGCTGAACAACGGCTTCCACAAGGAACATATCGGTTCCTTCCAGGATCTCATTCACGGCCTTCACGATCTCATCTTTTGTGATCATCACGATGTTTTGTTAATAAAAGAGGGGACTTCAGGTCCCCTCTAATTTCTTCTGCAAGTAATGCGAAAAGTGCATTTCGGCTGCAAAGATACTATAAATAATTCAAATTGCAAAAAAGTTTAAGTTGCCTTCCGCGTTACACGATACTCGGTACATGTTTCACGCGGGTATTGTATTTCTTGCTTTTCGCCTTTCGCCATTTATCATTGCGAGCCCCGCATAAGCGGGGTAAACTCTGCGAAGCAACCTCCATCTTTAAAATTCACCACAGATATTCACAGATTTTACAGATTAAGGCACAGATTATTTTTCGCCCTTTCGCTATCTCGCCCTTTCGCTATTTTTTTATTCACCACAGATATTCACAGATTACACAGATTAAGGCACAGATTATTTTCCATCCTCCATCCTCCGACCTCCGACTTCCGACATCAGACCTCGGACTTCCTGGAATCAGGTTGTCCGGTATTTTATTTATCTTTGAAGCGCGGAAACACAGGTGGTCTGCGGTGAAAACAAGTAGGGGATGTGTTATCGGGATTGGAGAAATATTCAACCGGGGCAGTATCCGGGAACAAAAGTCGTAAAGAACAATGGAGACAACCAGCAACAATAGAAGCAAAAAAGGCAGGAAGATCCGGGCATATATTGCCCTGGCGATCGTAATCATCGCATTGGCCATTTTCGGATGGCGATGGTATCAGAATTATACATCCTATTTTTCCACGGATGATGCTTACATCGATGCCGATAAGGTTGCCGTCAGCTCGAGGATACTGGGAAGGATCACGTTCCTTCACGCCGATGAAGGCGATACTGTAAGTACCGGGCAACTGCTGGTGGAACTCGACAGCAGTGACCTGTTTTCACAAAAACAACAGGCGGTCGCTGTAAAAGAACAGGCAAAGGCCGCTGTTTCACAGGCTACGGCACGCCTTGAGCTGGATCAGAAAAATAAAGTTGTTCAGGAGATCAACCTGGCCAGGGCTAAGGAAGACCTCGACCGTGCTACTGCACAGTACGAAGGGAAGGTGATTTCCCGAGAACAATTCGATCACAGCAAGAAAACCTATGAATCGGCCGTAGCCCAGCTGGATGCATCAAAGGCCCAGCTGGAAGTCAGCAAATCACAGATCGCATCAGCGGAAAGTTCGACCAAAACAGCCGCAGCCCAGGTCGACGTACTTGAAACATCACTCCGGAACACCCGGATCTCGTGTCCCGGAAGTGGTCGTATTGCACGGAGATGGCTTTTGCCGGGCGATGTAGTTCAGCCCGGCCAGCCAGTCTTCACGATCACCCGTGATTCTGTTTTTTACGTCATGGCCTACTTTGAAGAGAATAAGATCGCCGGCATCCGCAATGGTAAAATTGCAGAGTTTACGGTCGATGCCTTTCCCGGAGCAACATTCTATGGCAAGGTCATCAATGTGGCCACCAACACGGCTGCGCAGTTTTCCCTGATCCCGCCAAACAATGCCTCCGGCAACTTCACAAAGGTCACACAGCGCATCCCGGTCAAGATTGCGATCGATTCTGTTAAAGAGAATAAGGAATACCCGCACATGCGCCTTACCGCCGGTATGTCGGTCCTGGTTAAGATCATGAAATAATGTGGCATAAGGTTCCGGGCATTGGTCATCTCGGCGCGTTCATCCGTGCACAGAATGCAACATTCGATACGGACAGCCCAACCTATAAATGGTGGCTGCTGGTCAATGTGATGATCGGGACTTTCATGGCCGTGCTGGACGCGACCATCGTGAATGTGGGACTTCCGAAGATCATGGCTTCGTTCGGTGTCGGCATCGATAAGATCGAATGGGTGCTCACCGCGTACATGCTTGCGCTGGCAGTCATGCTGCCAACCTCGGGGTGGCTGGCCGACCGGTTCGGTTACAAGCGGGTCTATTTTCTTGGCCTGTTCCTGTTCACCCTGGGTTCATTTCTTTGCGGGATCTCTCCGAATGAGGACCTGCTGATCTTTTCCCGGATCATACAGGGACTTGGTGCAGGATGTCTCATGCCGGTCGGCATGGCAATTATCACAAGGGAATTCCCACCTGAAAAAAGAGGAATTGCGCTCGGGTTCTGGTCGATCGCTTCTGCAGCATCGGTTTCTTTTGGCCCGCTCATCGGAGGGTACCTTGTCGACCGGTTCAGCTGGCCGCTGATCTTTGACGTTAACGTTCCCGTAGGGATTGCAGGGATGCTGGCCACGGCGATCATCCAGAAAGAGTACCGGAACAAAAATACCGGACCTTTCGACGTGATCGGATTCGTTTCGGTATCAGTTTTCCTTCCCCTGCTCCTTTATGCCCTTACGGAAAGCAATGCAGCCACCAATTCGGCCGGTTGGTCCTCACCGGTTGTTCTTGTTTGTCTGGCGATCGCTGCCCTTGCCTTTGTCATTTTCATCTCGGCTGAATTCATCGTCGATCATCCGCTCATCGATCTGCGACTGCTCAAGGATCATAACTTTGCCATCGCCAACGTAGTGACCTTCATCTTCGGGATCGGAATGTTTGGCAGCACCTTCCTGCTCCCCCTGTACCTGCAGAATTCGCTCGGATATACTGCCCTTCAGGCCGGTTCGGTATTCCTTCCTGTCGGGATCATCCAGGGTTTTGTAGCACCCATGGCGGGGATCGCATCCGGTAAAATCAATCCCAAGATACTGATCGTATTTGGCACCATTTTGCTGGCATTCACATTTTACCTTAACAGCGATATGTCATACATGACCGAACATAACTTTATCATGGTCACATTGTACCTCCGCGGGGTGGCCATGGGTGTTATGTTTGCTCCATTGACGGCTGCGGCTGTTGTTGATATTCCGCGGCACAAAATGGGACAGGCTTCCGGCCTCGTAAATGTCATCCGGCAGGTGGGAGGGAGCTTCGGAGTTGCCCTTCTTACAACCATTCTTACAACCCGTATGACCTATCACACACAGGCATTCGGTGAAATGATCCAGGCAAATTCGCCGGTTTACCATTCGGTTATGAGAAACATCGGGCACTATGCCACGGCTGTTACCGGAAGTGCCGGTGACCTCGTTAACAAACAGAGTCAGTACATCCTGATGTCACACCTGTCGCGGCAATCCTTTGTCCAGTCCATCGATGATGACTTCCTCCTGGCAGCCCTGATCACGCTTGTCAGCGTCATCCCGGTCTTTTTCCTTAAGGTCGGACGAAAAGGAGCAGGCAGGATCGCCGGAAAGGAAGCAGCACTTGCAGCACAAAACGTTAAGGAGAACCAGTCCGCAGTTCACATTCCAGATTAAAATCACAGTACAGATAAGAACCTATGTTTCTTCACTGAAATCAAAATCAAAATAAAATGAATCGGATAAAAACAGGCGTTGCATCATACATATTTCTTTTCCTGTCGCTCATGGTGTCAGGGCAGAACACGGCGCCGGCATCACCTCCCAACCCGGATGATTCGCTGAACCTGAAGCAGATTATGGAAACGGTGCTGACATCCTACCCGTCGGTCCTGAAAGCGCAACAGGCCATACAGGCAGCCGATGCCGCTATCGGCCTGGCCCGGTCGGGATATCTTCCGGATATCGCCGGACTGGCGAATTATACACGGCTCGGGCCGGTTTCGGAATTATCAATCCCCAACATGGGAACCTTTCAGATTTTCCCCGAGAATAATTATAATGCCCAGGTCGATGTGAGGCAAACCATCTATGACTTTTCCATCACTTCCCATAAAATAAAGGTAGAAGAATCCGGCAAGATGATGGCAGAAAAGAATGTTGACCTTGTAAAACAAAGGCTGAGCCTGATAACGGCCATCAGTTACTATTCCCTTGTCTACCTGCAGGAAGCTTTAAAAGTCAAGGATGTTCAGCTGGCAAACCTGAATGACCACCTTGCCTTTGTGACGAAAAAAAAGGAAACCGGGTCTGCTACACAATATGAGATCCTGACGACGCAGGTCAGGATTTCCACTGCCGAGAACCAGAAAGTCGATATCCTTACATCCATTAAAACCCAAAAGGCGATCCTGAACACGCTTCTTGGGTTCCCGGTAGGTACAGAATTGAAGGTCGCCTCCAGGCTGGTAATTCCAGGTTCCGATGTCAATCCCGATTCGCTGATCGTATTCGCCTTACAGCACAGGGCAGAAATGGCACTGGCAGGCCTTAAGGAAGACCATGCAGGACTGAGGCTTCAGGCTGTCAGGGTGAAGAACAATCCCGTTCTTGGTGCTTATCTTTCCGGAGGCGTTAAAAACGGCTACATTCCTGATATGAATCAACCTACCTTAAATTATGCTGCCGGTGTGGGATTGCGCGTTCCCATTTTTGATGCCACAAGGAAAAGGAATGAGATAAAACTCATTCATTCGGAGATCAACCAGACAAAACAGGAAACAGAACAGACAAAACGGGAGATCTCGGTTGAAGTATACCAGAACGAAGCAGCCCTTCTGGCTTCCCTGCAAAAGATAAAACAAAGCGACCTCCAGGTCAGGCAGGCCGAAGAGGCATTGCAACTGGCCAAGGTCAGCTTTGAAAGCGGGGTCATCACCAACCTCGACCTGCTGGATGCCGAAACATCGGAAGCCGAAAGCAAGGTCAACCTGATCAAGGCAAATGCCGACTATGCGGTTAGCCAGGCAAGACTGAATATCTCACTCGGGAGGCCTGTCCGGTAATCAGATAAGGAAGTTCTGATGTGAAAAGAAAAATATTTTACCTTTGCTGCCTGTATTCGGTGATCCGCACGATCAATAAACCGTTCATTGCAATTTTATCCAAAATAATATCAAACAAAACATCAAGTAGTCAGGTCATATGAATAAAAAATGCTTTTCTGCAGTTGTAGTTTTACTGATGACTGCCTTTACGTTTCATGGATTTTCCCAGGAATTCCAGGGGTTCTCAAAAACCCCGACCGGGTTGTATTATAAACTTTACAAGACCGGAAAAGATACATTGAAGCCCCGGATCGGGGACTATGTTGAATTCAACATGATTTACCACGGCAAAGCACGTGGAAAGGATTCCGTTTTTTTCGACAGCAGAACCCAGAAGAGTGGTGCAACGGTGAAATTTTTCCTTCCGCCGCCTTCCTTCCAGGGCGACCTGAACGAGGGTATCCCCATGATGGTGGTGGGCGACAGCGCCGTATTCGCCGTTAATGCCGATTCCCTCTTCTTCAAGGCATTCAAGATGAAGAAACGGCCGGCGGAGATCGACAGCAACCAGTATTTTTATTTTCATCTCCAGTTGCTTTCACTCAGGACAGAGGAGCAGATGATCTTCCAGGAAGAGAAAGACATTAAAAAATATGTTGAGGATAATAAAATCCAGGAACGGCCGAATTCAATGGGACTTTATATCATCGAATCCGTAAAAGGGGAAGGCAGGAAGGTCGACAGCGGATGCCAGGTTAAGATGAATTACCGGGTTTCGCTCCTGGATGGCAAGGAATTATTCTCTTCTTTCGAACGGCCTGACCCCGTGATGTGCACTTATGGACAGCCCATCGACCGGCCGGGTTTTGAATTTGGCCTGGGAACTTTAAAGATGGGAAGCAAGGCGAAATTAATTGTTCCCTCCTCGCTGGCTTTTGGTAAAAGAGGGAAAGGAACCATCGTTGAACCCTATACCGCGCTGGTCTATGACGTCGAAATACTGGATGTGAAAACAAAAGCGGAAGCTGAACAGGAACAGACCGAGTTAAATAAAGCAGAAAAGATGAAAACAGATTCTATAATGAATGCGGAAGCGGGTCTTCTGGCGAAATACCTGAAGGAAAAAAATATTAAAGCAAAACCGCTGCCCAGCGGGCTCTATTACATCCCGGTAACAGAAGGAACCGGTCCGAAAGCCGAAGCCGGCAAGACCGTAAAAGTTCACTACACCGGGAAACTGCTCGATGGAAAAGTCTTTGATTCTTCGGTTGAACGCAACTCCCCGATTGAGTTCGTGCTGGGCCAGGGCCAGGTGATCAAGGGCTGGGACCAGGGCATCAGCATGATGAAACAGGGCGGAAAAGCCACACTGATCATTCCATCTGCCATAGGATACAGCGATCGTGACATGGGCGTGATACCTCCTTACTCGACCCTGGTATTTGAAGTGGAACTGGTGGAAGTAAAATAGCTTTTACAAAATCTCTTCATCCTCCATCCTCCACGCGGGATCGACTATGCACAAAAATACCAGGTCTGAATGACCGGGGTTATGGATGCATTGCAAGGCGTGGGGCGGAATGTAAATGGCGTCACCCGGATGAACCTTCGAAGTTTCATCACCGATACTCATCAACCCTTCTCCTTCCAGAATAAAATAGACTTCAGATGTCCGAAGCCGGTGTAACGTCGAGGTCTCTCCGGGTTGCACGACAGCATGTGCCAGGCTGTACCGGATTTCCAATTCTTCTTTGCCGGGATGCAGCAATTCCCTTATCAGGGTCTTGTCCCCTGCTAGAAATGGCTTACATTCCATTAATTTTTTAATGATCATAGGCCGAATTGTATTTGTTTGATATACAGATTGATGAAGCGTAGCGTCAAGGGGAAAATAATCTTTCGAAAAAAAAATTAATCAAATATATATGAAATCTGTTTTTTCTCTCTATATTTGTGATTAGCTATTATTATTTTATTTCACGGTCTTCTAATGCTGCAACTGGGATCGTAAGTTTTCTCTAATTATCGGGTTTATATAAAAATTTATTTTAATTTAACCAAATTCAGTCACTTATGAAAAAAGCTAACTGTCTTCTTGCAATTTTGCTGATTTTTGCCTTAATGCCCTCAATGGCTCAAACAACTGAACCGACACAACCAACCCAAATTAAATACGAACCTGAATGGTATGTTGGTGGCGGGGGGAACGTTCTTTCAACCTTTGTCCTCCATAACCAATTTTACGGTGAACATGCACTTCTGGGTGAGTTTACCTTGGGATATGCCGGGAACGTAAATGTGGGTTATGATTTCAGCAAACATTGGGGTTTTAAGATGGAAGTAGGGTATTCCACTATGGGCCAGAAATTTTCCGGCACCCAGTACACAGAGCCAGCCACACTGGATTTGAAATTGTCATACATCATGATACCGTTACTGGTAAAATTCAGGGTAGGAGGAGAGAAGGCTAAGTTCTATGCGATGGGCGGAGGAGGAGTGGGCCTCCTGATGTCGGCAAACGCCGAATACAAAAGGAATGGTGTTCCACCAGAAGCATTTGATAATCCGACCTGGGGAAAAATCGAACTTGCACAGAAAGACATCAAAGAACGCCTGAACAAGGCCGGAGGATTCATGAGGGTGGATGCAGGTGTTGAAATAACGCCCACAAAACATTTCATGATCGATATCGGTTTGACCACCTCATTCTTTATCACCGATCTCAACCAGCATGATTACCGGATGACCAATGAAGATGGTAACTACCTTATCGCACACAATATGTACGGTGGGTTGAACATTGGACTGAACTACCGCTGGTAAAGCAGCGTTCTGGTTAAATTAAAGGGAAACCCGGTCATCGTTCAGATGCCGGGTTTTTTGTCGTTCATTGCTCACTGTTTATTTTTCACCACAGATAACACGGATTTACAAAGATTTATCACAGATTATCTTTGTCACTCTGCACCACTGCACTAAAAAACAAGCACCTTCTTCACAACCTTCCCCGAACCTGAGCAGACCGTAACAAAATAAACTCCCGCAGGACGGCCTGTAAGATCAACCGGGATCGTTTCATCAATAACATCAGCAATAGCTTTCCTGAATAATTCGTTTCCCAAAGCATCGCAGACTAAAACCGTGATATCTTCAGCATGATCAAATATGACACTGACTGAAAACCTGCCGGATGAAGGATTCGGGTAAACAGTTACAGAGCCATACGGATTCAGCTCGGGTACCTGTATGTTCATCCCGACCGTAAAACTTTGCCCGATAAAGTATCCGAAATCGGCCTGGAATGCCTTTATCGACATATTATTCATGTCGACCAGCTGGGCATATCCGGCTGTTCCGTTCCCATAAGGGGGCATGTTGGCCCAGTATGCGAGACCTTCACCATAGGAATTATCAATGGTAAAACGATAACACCCTTTGGCCAGATGGAAGGTGTCGGTGTACAGCGTGTTGTTGTTAAGCAATCCGTTCTGGTATTTGATATTCCCATTCTCATCCTCAAGCCTCCACGATAATGTCGAGGCTTCATGACTGGTCTTGAACTGAAGCTGGAACACGTTGTCGTAAGTAGGAGGGAGGATGAAATCAGAGAACAACGTGTTGTTAAGGGAATACTGGTCAGTACCGCCGTTGGGATGATCCGCCGTGAAGATGAAACGCTTGTCGGTTCCGGGCCAGTCTGTCCAGTCGATGGGAGGAAGCGTGATCCGCGTGGTATCCTGGAAAGCCAGGTTCCCCGTCCAGTGATAAACCTGCATTCTTCCTCCAACCGTGCCGTATGTAATATCTGCACTTATAAGAGTTGTGCTCCCGTTGTTTTTTATTGCAATAATGGGTGAACCGCACATCGGGTTGAAGCGGTTGTAATTCTGAATGCTGTTGGGGGCCAGGACTTCTTCCATGGCTGCATCCAGCGAAAAATTGGGCTGTGAGTAGGTGATCAGTTGTGATTCGATCTGGTAATAGGGCCAGCTTCCCTGGCCGTTCCAGGTATATCCCGATTGGAGATCATAATCGATGGTCAGTGAATCGCCGGGCACAATAAAGGATGATAGTTCGAAATCCTTTGTAGCTACCTCCGCTCCGGGGCACCAGGCTGCACGGTCGTACAGCCATGTTCCTCCCTGCGGATACAACGGATTGATCCCGCACAGGCGCCAGACATAATGAGTATAGGCCTGGCTGCCATTGATGAAAAGCTTGTTGGTCCTCGGGCAGAACTCCGAACAGTCAAAATTTCCTCCGAACCCATGACCTGTGATCCTCATCTTCAGCCTGGCATTGGATACATCCGTACCGATCTTCACTGTTACCGGCGGAAGGTTGTGTTGGGAAGCATTCGCATAACCATGCCCTCCTGTATATATGTTTTTCACGTCCAGAACATCCCGGGGAGGAGTTCCTTCGATCATTTTAAATTTCACATCCAGCAACTCCTGCCAGTTTCCTGAAGAAAGATAAACCGAGTCATACAGCAACGGAGCATAATCTGTCAGGTCATAGATCCAGGTCCAGCCGTTGCCAAGACTCAGGTTATTCCCGTACGGGGTTATGTATCGCGCGAGTTCATACCGCTCCAGCACCTCAAAGGGTTTACCATAATAATTGTAATCTTTCCTGAAAAGAACGCTGTCGTTCGGAACAAATGTGGAATCGATGGCATGCCCCGTCGGGTCATAAACATAATTGTTGTAATAGACGGGCCATTTGGTTATTGTATCTGTGGCGATATAAGGATGAACGGTATCGCCGAACAGGACGATCATGACCGGCGGTTTTTGAACGGTGTCGACCTTTAATACAGAATCAAGTGTTGCCGGGTTATAGTTTCCCTGTTCGAAAACGACTTCGGGCCGAACCGATGAAGAAATCAAATTACGAAACCGTTCCTTTCCTTTATAGGTCAGCCAGTCAGGATAACCTCTCAGATCTGCAGTATGATTACCGGAAGTGGCATCTGTCGTCTGAAATCCGCTTCCGTTATTGAATTTATAATACGCAACCAGGTGTGCATAGTCCGGGTTGGATGGAGTAATGTCTTTATAAAGAAATTCCCTGATGGCGGTATCGCTCAGCGCCTTGTTCCAGACCGAAAAATCATCGATCATCCCGTCGTAAAAGAGGCTTGTTCCCTGTCCGTCGGAACCGATCCTGAACATCCTGATCCCCTTCATGCGCTTGTGCTTTCCGGTGATGAACCGCACGATCTGCCCGTTACGGTAGATCGTCATTTTGCCGGATTTCAGGTCCTTTGTAAAGGCCCAGTGGTTCCATTTCCCGCAATACCAGGAATGATCAGTCACCGTATGGTTCAGCCGGTCGTAACCCGCTGAGTCCTTCCCTGCGTCCCAGTAAACTTTACTGTCGCTCCAGGGCAGGTGTACGTTGACGACCCGCACACCGGCACTGTCGATACCCTCAAATGCTGTGTTGTTCTGCGGCTGCTTAAGGGGATCTCCATAAATCCAGAACGCAACCGTGATGGCGCTGTCGATGGTGCTGAATGCAGAACCCGGCACTTTCACAAAATCATTGTCATTGAAATTAAGGTTGAAGTCAGGCTGATCAGAATTAAGCACCGATGAAAAGCCGGCATCATCTGCATAAAGGATATTCTGATTTACACCCTGTTTGTCTTCATAACTGATATCCACAATGATGTTGGATGTTCCATCCCACAAAAAGGGATACGTGAAGGAAAGCGTTTGCCAGCCTGAAGTGGTGAAAAGATGATCCCGTTTATAAACTTCAGTGAAGTTTCCCTCCTGGAACTGATCCCCGCCGAGGGAATCAAGTGTCGAACTTTTAAGTCGTATAAATAATTTTTTAAGCCCCGGCCCGACCGATTGAAAATTAAACCGCAGGGCGGTGATCTGTCCGGCATGGAGACCGGCCGATAACAGCTCATCTTTTTTCCAGAGGATCTGTGTCCTGGAGTCCTTTGCCGGTCCATAGAAGGCCGTTTGTGTAGTCATTGTTCCATTCCCGATCTTACCTGTATCTGATGGCAGGGTCTGGTTAAAATATTCAAACCAGGGGTTGTAACTCCAGGAGGTCGAATTCATATACATCAGCGTATCCGGTGTTGCCCCGTTGATCATGAAATTCGGATGGGAATAGAGGGTTGAATCGAACCGTCCGGTGTGTTTATAGTAGTAGGTATAGGTCAGATAATCCCACTCGCCGCAGGATGGATTCTGGGCCGGGTTGCATTTAAGCGTATAGTACATCAGGATCTTTTCCCACCGGTGAGTGGAATCGGGGAAAAGGAATTTTCCTTCGAGCAGGGAACCGAAGCGGAAGGCCTGAACCGTTGTTGTATCGCCGGGAGCGGCATTGACAGACAACGCAAGGCTACTTAGGAATAGAAACGAAAAGAAAAATTGTTTATGGAAATGCATCATGGAGGAAGAGTTAACGGACAGTCAAAGTTAAAAATTTCCGGCTCTTCGCTGACAGTACTATTGTTGATGGCTCTTCCTTACGAATAACCTTGCAATTTTGTCCCTGAAAAAATAGTAAAGCGCATACTCGATGGCAAGAACATATAAAATCGCAACACCATCGCCCACAAATGCATCGAACGGTCCCTGGTTCTCAGTCAGACCATGACCGCCGGGAGGGCCCGGAGGCTGGGGGCCGTCGGCGAAACAAACATTGAAAACTGCCATGAATAAAATCATCATGCAAGCTGTGATCAATACTTTGTAGAATTTTTTCATTTTTTATCTTTCAAGCCCTGCCGGGGTGGTTTTCATGGTTGAACAACCGAATATTCGATCAGCGAGATTGGAAATCAGGGGGGTGATGTATCAAAACCTTCTTCCATACTGATTGTTCATCCGAACCCATTGTCACAATAAAACGAGTAGTTAAGTCTGTGAGATGGGCAAATATAGCAATTTCCAAATAGAAACAGAAACTTCTGTTCATTGATTGTTATGAACATGATGTTGTTAGCATACCGGAATGCAGTTCCGATCTTCTAAAGCCCCACAGTCACAACCTTCCCGGATGGATTCGTAAAGTTGCCACCTGCTCCGACATCGAGCGCATGCTGGACATTGATGTTCCCGGCAACAGTTTGCAGACCGCTGGTATTGCCCATCATCAGATTATAATAGGTGCCTGCCACAATGGTTTGACCGCCTGTGGCTGCATTATAGATCACGGTTCCGCCCCAGGTCTTGCCGGTCGTAATTGGAGCGCTCGTCAGGTTTTGGGTTTTCAATGTGCCTAAATGACTTAATGTGCCAACCGTGAGCAGATTCGTTCCCATGTCCAGCGTGCTTCCGGCAACGGAAGAGAACGAACCGGATGCGGTGTTGATCGCGTTCAGGGCTGTACAGATGCCTGTCGGATTACTGATCGTGACATTGTTGAACGGTTTCCCGGCATTGTTGATGGATTGTGCGCCGGTACCATTGAAATCAAATGTGCTTCCGGTCGTTATCAGGTTACCGGTGGAAAATGTAGCCGTAAGGGTGTAGTCTCCTGACACACCAATTGTTCCCGAGGAGGGTAATGTTGCATTGTTGGCGAACCGGTTCCCCGAGATAATGAGATTTGCATAATTATCGGCTACAACTGATTGAGCTAAATTGACAACATTGTAGTTGACCGTTGTTCCCTGTGAGATATTGGTGACCAGCCATGGAAAGGGGCCGCTCTGATTTGACTTGGTCCTGTTGACAAAGTATGTCCCGGAAACCAGGTCAAGCTGGATGACTTCAAAATTATCGCCGTTGATGGTAGTCAGGTCGCCGCCGTCGTAATATACACTGCCGGCCAGGCTGTCGCCGATCAAAAGGTCGAAGATATTCCCGCCACCCCAGGTTACACCATGGGTGTTGTTGACCCTGAAGATGCCGTTAAATCCATAGCTTCCCATCATCTGGAGACCGGATCCCTTAAAATGGATCGTGGAGCCGGGACCTGATTGCAGGTTCCCGCCACGTCCGGTGAAATACATTCCAAAATCTCCCGTAATATTGAATGTGCCTCCGTCATCGACCCGCAGCATGGCATCTTCTTTCTGTTTCTGATCAGCATTGGTCGGATAAAATTCAAGGTTCCCGTTACAATTAATAACACCTCCTTTTGACACTTCGAGCATGGATATGTCATTTGCTGTGACAACGGGTGGAGCGCCCTGGTCTGCACCTGTGATCTGGATCAGGTTGGTTGTCAGTCTTCCCCCGCCAACGGCCAGTTTGCTGAGAATCGGTCCGGGATAGAGAGTTCCGGTTGCATCAAGGACCACGGTCCCGGCACTCATGACCGGGTTGGATGTGCCAAAGGTGAATGCATGGAAATCCCCCGCAAGCGTCAGTCCGCTAGCTTCCAAGGTAAATTTGTTACAGCTGATGTTGCTGTTCATGGTATAATCAGCAGTGCTGGTTACCACAACGTTGTAGAAGGTTGTTGTTGCAGATCCGCTGATTGTCTTTTGAATTCCGCTGAATGTGACTGTGCCTGTTCCGGGGGTTAAGGTTCCGTTGTTCGTCCAGTTGCCGCTCACGCCAAGGGTATTTGAGCCGCTTACCGTCAGTGTTGCGCCGTCGCCGATCGTCAGGTCATGACACATTGCTGCAGCACCAATTACCGGTTTATTCGTAACGTTTGGAATAAAAACATCGCTTGTGGTAGTTGGAACGGCACCTCCGATCCAGTTTGTGGTCGTACTCCAGGCAGTATTGGTCCCACCGGTCCATTGAGTGCATGTTCCTGCAGCAGCAGTCACTTTGCCGGTATTTGCTGCAAAATAAGTTGTGTTGATGTTCGTGGCGCCGGAACCTGTACCACCCCAGGTCCCTGCGTTCTGACTGACGCTCCCGAGAGCAAGCCTGTTCGCAGTATGACTGAAGGTACCCAGAGCAGCTACTACTCCGTCGTTTATCGTAAGTGCCCCGCTGATGGCTGTAAGAGCGGCAAATGTTTTTGTACCGGAGCTGGAAAGGGTAAGATTATCATATCCAAATGAATTCACTGTTTGCGCTCCGCCATTATAATTTACCGTGCATCCCGTAACTTTTGTAAACGACGGCGTACCGGTAACGGATCCTCCAATATTAAAAAGACCAGCATTGGAAAAAGTGATCTGGCATCCGGTTGTTCCGGTTGTGATTGCGCCAGTAACTGTGAGCACGCCTGTTGAGATCGTGATGATGTTATTGTTGCCTGAGGTTGTCGCATTCATCGTGAGCGAACCCAGGGTAAGGGTTCCTCTGCCCACTGCAAAGGTACAGTTGTGGGTTCCGGTCGGCACAGCCATCGACATATTGCCGGTGACTGTAAGTGCGCTTGCATTGCAGGTGCTGATCGGGTTGCTGATCCCCATGGTTACTGTCGTATTAGCGCTTGCAGCGGCAAAGGTCAATGAAGCAACGGTGTATTGGCCGTCAATTGTAATACTGGCGCCGCTGGCGATGGTGACATCGTCAACCGCACCAACACCCTGCGACTTAAAACTGATTGCAGTCAGGGCGGAAGAAGGGCGGAACATCAGGTAAAGGTGGGTGTCATCGGTCACTGATGTAACGATCCCTATGGAAGTGCCACCAGTTGTATATATGATATTACCGGGACTGATTTCCGAAAGGAAGGCGGTTCCTGAGCCGGTTATTACTTTTGAAACCGTGGTAACGCTGATCGTTCCGGTCCGCAGCGTACTCGGCCAGGCAGTTGAGCTCCAGAGGCCCGAGGCATTACTGGTTATACTCGCAGCCTTCACCATAGGGAAGGAAAATATGAAAATAAGTGCAATGAGCACTGCCCTGGATAAAAACAGACATTTTGTTTTCATGTGTTAATAATTTTGATTTTAATGGTCACATGCCCGCCTGCCGCGGGCAGGGAATGCCCTTATTAACATTCAGGTTTTGTATAAAGAGTGTTTATATGGGCATTTCATGATGTCATAGGTTGAAAATGGATAAACATCAATTCATTCAACATGAGCATTAATATAACACTTCTTCCCTAGTAAAAAACAAAACGATGGAATCAAAACCTCTGAAGTTGTTATTCAGCCATGCGATTCTTAAAAAATGCAGCGAAACAAAAATAATCAGATTTCTGAGGAAAGCAAAGGATTCTCGGTTATTTATTTGTAAGGGCGTTGGTTAGTTTGGTGGAAATAGCGAAAAGATGAGATCCGGATTGGTACACTGGAAAAATCCGCGATTGAAGTCTGAAGGCTGAAGTCCAAAGCGGAAAGTTCAATGTGTAAACTTTGAAATAAATGACTTCACCCTCCATTCTCCGATTTCGGACCTCGGACATCAGACCTTCTAAAGCCCCACGGTTACAACCTTCCCGGAAGGATTTGTCAGGTTCCCGCCGGGTCTAATATCCAGTGCATTCAGAACATCGATTTTGCCGGCGACTGTCTGGATTCCGCTCGTATTCCCCATGATCAGATCATAAAAAGTGCCTGCTACAACCGACTGACCGCCTGTAGCTGCATTGTATTCTACGGTTCCTCCCCAGGCTTTATCAGGACTAATAGGTGTAGCTGAAACACTCTGGGTTAGTAAATAACCTGCATGGCTAACCGTGTTAACACTGAGGGCATTTGATGCCATGTTGAGGGTGCTGCCGGAACTTGTTGTAAAAGTACCGGTTACGGTGATCCCGTTAGTCGATGCCGTACAGGTGCCTCCTGTATTTGTAATGGTGAAATTGTTGAAAGAACCACTTCCTCCTTTGATTGTCTGGGCGCCTGTCCCATTGAACACGACTGTGCCGCTGTTAGGCGTAAATGTTCCGCTGTTAAGGAAATCACCTACGAGGCTCATGGTCGCAGATGTCGAAGTCAGTGTTCCAAGGCTGATGGTAAGATTCTTCAGTGTTATGGCCTGGCTGACGAAATCCAGGGCACCGGAACCAAGTTTTGTCAGGCTGTTTGTATTATCATTGATTGTACCGCCGATTGTAAGTATTCCAGCGCTTACAGTTATCTGGGGGTTTGAACTTAATATCACATTACCGGAGCCCAGGTTCAGATTTCTTGGAATTGAACCCAGGTAGGTGACATTGCCGTTAAATACAAGGGGATAGTCCAGGGTGGTTATATTTCCACCTGAAGTATTATCAATATTGCCTCCATTAATTGTGAATGTCCCGTCAACCGTGCCAAGCGCCTGTGAATTATTTATATTCAGGGTTCCTGCAGACAATGTAGTGCCGGCTTTGTAAGTATTGGTCGTGCTCAAAGAGAGTGCCCCGCTGTTCTGTTTGATAAGAGCCATATCCCCTGTGCCCTTAGTAATGGCTGTTGCATTCACACTCACCGACCCGGCATCATCAAATGTCAGGTTCTTGGTGCCAGCATTCGCGGTCGTAATGCCTCCACTTATGCTTAGTGTATTCATGCCTGTGGTTGCAACCTGGGTAATTTTTAAAGGCTGATTGATTGTTATGGCTCCGCTGAATGTTGAATTATTATTTGCATGGCCGCCAATGCTGTAAGTGCCGCTCGTGGCATGATCTGCAACTGAAATTGCACGTGCAACAGTAAAAGCTCCCCCCGTTAGCAGGGATGGGCTTGAGTTATTCGTTGTAGTTGCAGCATCACCCATTATTATAGAAGAACTGGCATTTCCGAATGCCCCGGCCGAGCCTGACGGAGCATCAGCACCTGCAATTAAAGTTCCTGCACTTACCGTGGTAGCCCCTGAGTAAGAATTCGCACCGGATAAAATCAGAGTACCGTTGCCTGCTTTGGTCAAAGCACCGACTGAGACAACCCCATTAAGTGTAAGAGTATTTGAATTTATCGTTATTTTACGTGGCGCTCCGCCACCTAAGTCCAGTGTGCTGTTGCCAAAACTCAATGAATAATGACCAATAAAAGTTATATCGTAAGCCGTACGTATATCATAGTCATTTGTGATAAAGAATCCTCCTGAATTATTATCAAAACCCCCGTCACCGGCTCCGCCGATACCAAAATCAAGAATATTGCCTGCTGGTCCGAGTGCAGCCGGATCATTGATGATTAAATATCCTGCCTGGACCAAAGTTCCATAACCAGAACCATTAGGAAAATAACCATTATTTGCATGTGAAATCGCCCATTTTCCACCAGCAGTAACTTTTCTTAAATAGCAACCTGATGTCCCGGTGATTTCTCCTGAAATATTATTTGCTGCTCCACCACCTCCAATCGTAAGCTCATGGGTTCCTAAATCAATGTTTCCAGAAATAGTAAATCCTGATGAGGAGCCTCCGATACCAGATTGACTTATTATAGTTATATTACCCGACCATGTATTGGTACCGGAACTGCTGATCAAACCATACGGATACGCGCCTTGCCCATTAAGGGTTAGTAAGTTAGATACTGTAAAAGATCCATTTATTTCTAGTGTTCCACCTGACGCAACTGTGTTCACTGTCACCCTTCCGGTACCAAGTGCACCAGCGTTTGTTATTTCTATTGTGCCACCATAGTCGGAAAGATTATTTTGACCTATTGTGGTTCCACCCGTATAACTATTATTATTGTTAGAAAGCAGCAATGTTCCTGCACCCTCTTTTAGAATGCTAAAACCAGTACCGCTTATCATGCCGCTCATAGTTAAGTCAGTGGCAGAAGTTCCATTATCTGCAACGGTTATCGTTCGGTTTGCACCCAATGAAACCGGGCATGCGATTGTAGCGCTGCCTGAACCGGAGGCGAAATAATTTACAGTAACGTTTCCACCAAGGGCCAACGTACCACTGCCGTTGATCGTGGAAGGGGATGCACCACATAACAGGGTAACCGCCCCACCGTCAGTCAGTGTGATACCTGAATTAATAGTCAGCGTTGCTGAAGCGCCAGTAGTGGTAAAAGTTAGCATGCCACAAGCAGCGGCAGCAGTAACGGTTACAGTATGTCCATTTTCTAAATAAATATTATCTGCTGATCCCGGGACACTTGCTCCAGATCCTCCCCCGGATGTCGATGACCAGGTAGATGTTGAGCTCCAGTCACCGCTGGCAACTGAATAGCGGTCAGCGGCAGTTAAGCTGGTTCCTGCAAACAGGGATGCAATAAGTACGATAATGAGCAATAAATTCACATTTGTACGTGTTGATGTTTTTGCTTTCATACCTGAAAATATTAAGGTTATGATAAATATTCTTATGAACTATTTTGGTTCGTAAAACAATTTTCCTTAGAAATGATTGTGAATCGTATAGAAATTCTTTTTATCCATCATCATATAGTATAGGTAGTCGGCAGAATCCAGCTTCCAAAAATAGGAATATTATATCAGAATGTTATGACTGCCTGATTTATTCGTGAGACTCAAATTTCAAAAACGAAGTGCATTGAAATTTGTTAGTCGAACAATCCCGACGAAGTCGAAGGGTATAATACCCCGCCCCTCTGGGGCGGAAATAGGGTCCGGGGCTTGCCCTGGGGTTCATACCCGTGATTTGAAGAACGAATCTGAAGGGTAGGGGCGCTGGATACAGGATTGCAAGAATGCAGGAATGCAAGATGCTGGATGCAGGATGTGTGGGTGTATGAGGTTACGACCTCAGACCTCCGATATCAGTCCTCAGTCTTCTATCCTCAGACCTCCTAAAGCCCTACGGTTACAATCTTCCCGGATGGATTCGTCAGGTTCCCTCCGGGTTTGATATCCAGGACATGCTGAGCATTTATATTGCCGCTTACCATTTGCAATCCGCTTGTATTTCCCATGATCAGATCATAATATGTACCGGCCACTACTGTCTGGCCACCAGTAGCAGCATTGTATTCAACGGTTCCGCCCCAGGTTTTCCCTGCTGTGATTGGAGTGAGCGAGGTGTTCTGGGTCAGCAGTGTTCCTGAATGAATCACGGTGTTCACGCTGAGGGCATTTGCGGCCATATCCAGGGTGGAACCTGCAATGGTTGTAAACGATTCGGCTGAGGTTATAGCATTTGTGGATGCTGTACACGTGCCTCCTGTGTTTGTAATGGAGAGATTAAAGAAAGAGCTTCCGCCGCTGTTGATTGTCTGCACCCCGGTACCATTAAAAATAAGTGTACCGTCGTTATGCATAAATGTGGCGATGTTAACGAAATTTCCTGCAAGGTTCATCGTCCCGGAAGTGGAAACAAGCGTGCCACTGCTGATGGTCAGGCTCTTCAGTGTTTTATCCTGGCTGCCAAAGCTCAATGTGCCGGAACCTGCTTTTGTAATGCTTTTGGTGTTGTCGTTGAGGATGCCCCCCATTGTCAGTGTTCCTGCAGTGATGGTTATCTGCCGGTCTGCACTCAGGGAAACTGCACCGGTACCCAGATTCAGGTTATGTGGTGGGGAACCATTGTAGGTGAAATCACCATTCAATGCCAATGGATAATTAGAAGTTGTTATATCTCCGGCGGATGTATTATCAATCTTGCCTCCATTAATCGTAAATGTGCCGGCAACATCCCCGAGGGCACTGGAATGATTGATGTTTAATGTCCCGGCATTCAGGTTTGTTCCGCCGCTGAAGGTATTTGTTCCTGTCAGCGTCATGGTGCCTGCACCTGCTTTTGTAAGGCCGAAACCGGATCCTGAAATAACGCCGCCAACCGTCAATGTTCCTCCGTTCGTTGTGACCTGCCGGCTGGCGTTCATACTTACGGCGCCTGTGCCAAGGTTCAGATCATCTGTTCCGGTATAGGTGAAATTTCCATTCCAGTTCTGCACATTATTATTCGTAAGTGTTTTTAAACTGCCGCTGGTGTTATCAATCTTCCCGGCTGAAATGGTAAATGTACCCGTACCGATTGCCGTATTGCTGTTGATGTTCAGCGTTCCGTTAATGATTGTCATGCCACCCGAAAACGTACTGTTTCCTGAAAGTGTCAGTGTTCCGGAACCTGCTTTCGTCAAAGTGCCTGGCGTACCTGAAATAACTCCTCCGACTGTTAACAATCCTGCGCCGGAGACGGTCACCTTTACAGTTCCTGTTGTTACAGCTCCGATACCGAGGTTTAGAGGGTTGGTTCCGGTGAAGGTAAAATCGTTATACCATCCCATCGGATAATCCAGAGTCGTGATACTGCTCCCGGATGTATTATCGATGGTGGGAGTATTTCCGACACCACCGATCTGAAAACTGCCCGGCAAAGATCCCAACGCATGCGGATTATTAATGATCAGCTTTCCGTTTAAAAGTTGGAAACCACCGGTAAATGTGTTAGCAGCGGACAGTTTCCAGGTGCCTACACCGACTTTCTGAACCTGGCCTGTTCCCGAAATAACCCCACTGATCAGATTATTTTCATTTGTTGACGGACCCTGAATAAGTAGCTGGTACGTTCCGATATTGATTGTATTCGTGAGGGTTAATGTTCTACTTGTCACATAGCTGTCGATCCTTGTAAGACTTGTCAAAGTGATTGGTCCGCCATAAATATTATTACCATTCCAGCTCATCAAAGCACCAAAGGACTGACCTCCTCCTTCTCCACTCAGTGATAAAGGTTCTGCCCCGATGGTAACGCCGGTGGTGCTCTCAAGTTCCAGCCTGCTGTTGTTATATCCGGTTTGGTAAACTGTAACGCCGCCCGCAATGGTGCCAAGGCCCTGGTCATCCTGGACGTTCACCTGGCCTTCACTGATCGTTACCGCTCCGGTATAGGTATTGTGACCTGACAGAACAAGTTTTCCCCCGCCATTTTTTGTGATTCCCGCAGAACCGCCACCGTCGCTAATGATGCCGCTGATCGTCAGGTCATATGTGATATTATTGGTGTGAGTGGCAACCGTAAAAGTACGGGTTGAGCCGCCCAAATCCACAAGAGTTGATATGGTTGCCCCGGTTGTTCCGGTATTGTCGTCGGTTACGGTGACATTCCCGCCAAGTTTCAATGTACCATCCCCATTAATTGTTGAACCGGGCGATGCGCCACACAAAAGGGTAACCAATCCATGTCCGGTTAAAGTGATACCGGAATTGATCGTCAGTGTTGCAGGAATACCGGTAGTGGTAAATGACAGCGTACCGAAATCGGCTGCGGCAGTCACCGTCACGGTATGACCGTTTTCAAGAAAAACATTATCTCCTGAACCAGGAACACTTACTCCGGATGTCCCGCCTGATGTCGCAGACCAGGTACCGGTTGAATTCCAGTTACCACTCGCAACCGAGTAACGGTTAGCGGCATTTAAGGTTGTTGCTGCAAAGATGAGTGCAAAAAAAGCAACAACGAATGCTGATTTTCCTTTTGTATTTTTGAATATATCGGTTCTCATTTCTGTTGGTGTTAAATTGGGATTAGTCTTTTCAATAACATTTAGACTGATTTGATTTCTGCAAAATTTATAAGATTTTAAATTGTAAGGTGTTTTACCAGTAACAGATACCGGAAAGCATGTTTGATATAAAAGAAAAAGATTTATACATAATAAATCTTTTTTATGAATCAATACCAGCGATTCTCCCTAATAAAACCTTCTTACAAGGTAAAATTGTCTGTCTATAGATATTTCACATATGCAGCGCTACAAAAATACAACATTTTGTAAAATTCAATACCGCAAAAGTGGATTTCTTTCAGGTTTTAAAGAATTCTTTTCAGGATGGTAAGAGGAGAGATGTTCGCCGGGTTTATCATGATAAGACCCGGGAATGAAGGGGCATGATATGGCTTATGGGATTGCTGAAAGGAACAAAGGTAAAATGCAAAGCCGGAAACGACTTTTCATTTTACCTTTTTCCTTCTGATGTCAGGGTTAATATTGTTTAAAAAATTAATTCATCTTCTTAAAGGTCATATACCATACAATCTGGTATACGTTCGGATCGGTTGGTTTGCTTGTGGTTGCTTCAGTTTTGGTTGCATTAACCAGAACGTCGTCACCCGGACGCCAGTTGGCCGGTGTAAGCACATGCGCCTGATCAGCGGTTTGTAAAGCAACCAGGGTTCTTTTGATCTCATCCATGTTTCTTCCGACTTCCATCGGATAGTAAAACAGGGCACGGACCTTATTGGAGGGATCGATGATGAATACACCCCTTACATCCCGGGTTGTATTCGTATTTGTATGGATCATGCCATACTTTTTTGAGATCAGGTGGTCCTCGTCGGCAACAAGCGGAAATTTGAGCTTGACGGGTTCGCGGTCCTTGTATCTGATCGTCTCCATCGAAGCTATCCATTGATTGTGCTTGTCAAGCGCGTCTGTAGACAAAACAACAAGCTTCGTCCCAAGCTTGTTAAAATCATCCTGCAAGACACCCAGTTCGAGGATTTCGGAACTGCAGACGGGCGTAAAATCAGCGGGATGGCTGAACAATATTTTCCAGCTACCCGAATAATCACCGGGGAAATGAAGTTTTCCGTTGGTGGTCTCCGCGGTAAAGGAAGGAGCGACATCCCCGAGCTGGGGGGCAGTTCCCTGTGACCATACCTGGAAACAGGAAATAAAAAACATCGGAAGAATTATTATGAACTTTTTCATGGCTATTTTAATTTAGATTAATTATGAGCAAAGATAAAACGAAAATTGAGAAAAGGTTCGCCTGTTTGAAAAAAATATAGTGTTATTCGTGAAAATCAATCATTTACGATTTCATAATATATTACCGGGTCTCAATTCTGTTTTGGGGAAAATACCTTTACCTTTGTAAAAATATAAACAGATGAGTGGATGGTAAAAACGATATTCATGGTTTTGGCTGCGTTTCTGTTTTTCATAGGAATTGCCGGTTCGCAGAACTACAGGTATGTCAACACCATATTCCCATCCGCCATGAAAACGACGGGGATTATTTACGGAACAGCAGCATTTCTGAATTCCCCTTTTATTAATGAATCCTCCACAACTACCGGGAACCTTGTACTGGATCTTTACCAGCCCCTGAATGACACCCTGACGAAACGCCCGGCAATCATTTTTGCGCATTCCGGCGGCTTTGTTACAGGAAGCCGCACGGTTGACGACATGAAGGCGTTCTGCGATACGTTTGCCCGAAAAGGATATGTCACCGTTACCATTGATTACCGGCAGGGCCTTGAGATTGTTGATAATCCGGATCTGCATTATATACGCGCAGCGTATAGGGGAGTGCAGGACGGGCGGACAGCCGTGAGGTTTATCCATGCGAACGCGGCTGCATACGGAGTGGATCCCGACCGGGTTTATTTCAGCGGGAGCAGCGCCGGCTCCTTCATCGGCCTGAACAGTGTTTACATGGATACAAATGAATTACCTTCCTATGTCGGCCCTGTGACCTATACGGCCTTCTCGGCTTCTTATTCCGGTCCCGGCCTGGGAGATCCCGATATCGGACCAAACCTTGGTTACAGTGGCACGGCCGACGGCGTGATGGCCTGCTGGGGAGGCGTTGGCGATACACTGACCATCGGTACAAACAATCCCACACCTGTCTTTCTGATACACGGTACAGCCGATCAGACGGTTCCTTTCAATTCCGGTCCGCCGTTTGGGTACGGTGCTCTTTCCGATGTCTTTGGCAGTCATCCCATCAGCATGCGCCTGGCGGACATCGGCATTCCGGCAAAGGAAACTTATTTCGTGGCCGGACAGGATCATGAATTTTACGGGACAAGCAACGGGACCTGGGTAAACGGAACCGGGGGAAATGCATACTGGGATACCATTGTACGGAAAGCCACCCGATTTTTCTGGCAGCTGCATAAGCCAACGGCTGCATATTCTTACACGGGGACCGGACTAACGGCTGACTTCACTGATCTGAGCCAGGAGGCGACCTCATGGCAGTGGAATTTCGGCGACGGCGGCTCCGGAACAGATCAAAACCCGGTTCATACCTATGCGGCACCGGGTACTTACAATGTAAGGCTTTATGCCGGAAACGACATTCAGAGCTGGGATACCATCACCCATGCAGTGATCGTCCCTTATGCGGCAGGTATCACGGAAACCATTGGCGCTTCTGTTCGCCTGTATCCTGTTCCTGCCTCAGCATATGTAACCATTCTTTCGGATCATCAATTGAATCCGGCCGGTATCGGGATTTACAAACTTAGCGGGGAGCTTATGGCTCCGAAAATGCATCAGGACGGAAACAAAGTTACGATTGAACTGTCGGGATGGGCAAAGGGGATCTATCTTATCATGATACATTCAGACAGCGGGATACTGCACAGGAAACTCGTTGTGGATTAATCGAAATACGAATCAATCTCTGAATTCCCGGTACAATGCAGATTCATATTGATTCAGGACATTCAGGAACAACATTCGTGCGGTTTCATTATTCTTCTATTCAGATGTTTATATTCAAATAAAAGGATACCCAATGATTGATTGGATAAAAGATTACATCGGACTTAAAAACGTAGTAATACTGATTACAGTTGTTTTTGTTATTGGAGGATTGATCTTTGGTCCTTCATTGTATAAAAAGGTAACAGGTATCAAATATGAAGGAATTGCGAAAGCAACAGTTACAAATATCGTTGCGAAAAAATCAGTTGCTCAACATATTAACGGAACAAATGAACTATTAACAGGGTATGATATTACCTACGTTTACAACAATCAGAATAAAAAGTATTCTAATACTGAATTCGTAAAGCCCGAAGAAAATATAAAACGATTATTCGATAAAATTGCTTCTGGCGAGACTTGCTTTATTGAAGTAAAATACGCTCTTGATAACCCTTCTGAAAGTATGATTTCAAATCTGAATCTGAATAAATAAACCTCACAAACGTGATTTATGGAGCAGAAAGATTATTTAATGAGGGAAATCGAAAAAATCGGGGTGCTGTTGTGGGCTATCATAGATAGTCTTATAAATAACAAGGAGAACTTGTCATTAACAGTAGAGACCCATTTCGAAAAGACAAAAGAAATTCTGTTGAATGAAATCGGGTTTGATTTAGATGAGTTTTTAACCTTCGAAGAAACGGCTTCCGATGTATATCTGCTTCAATTTAAGGGGATGAATTCCGGGAATATTGAATTATTGGCTGAAGTCCTGGCTCAATTTGGCAGAAATGAGCAATCAGAAAATAAAAGATTATTTTTTAAAAAAGCATTGCAGCTTTATGCATTGTGCGAAAGGAGAGACAAGACTTTCTCCTTTGATCGGGAGAGGAAAATAAATGAACTGAAAAACTCGCTGTAATAAGCCTGTAAACCCAATGCAGTCAACGGTTGTCATTTCAGGATGGTTTTACCGGCACGTGGTTTACACGCCACACATTAACAGATAGCAGATAACAATTTTTTACTTTTCGTTGTTAGTTGTTCACTGCAATATCATTCTGTGTAAGTTTACAAAATTATGAGACCGTTAAAGTTTCTTTCCTGGTTTGATAAAAATACGATTGATTACAGCACGGGATGCAGGATGCCGGCTGATGTATGGGCAGATTTCAACCGTACCCGGGTCTTTAAGGATACCCGTTTAAGAAAATATGCAGCTCCTTTTCCGCCGGTTGAACTGATGCAGATAACTTCAGGACTGACCGATGTTTCAGATTTTGCATCACATGGCGCTGATTTCTGGATGGCCTTGTCCGAAGCATCTCCTAAACCTTTGAGTGAATACGACAGCATTTTGGACTTTGGATGCGGTTGCGGCAGGCTTGCCCGAATGTTTAAAGGATATACAGGTTATCTGGCCGGCTGTGATATTGATCACAGGCTTGTTTCCTGGTGTTCGAAGGCACTGAAGTACATGGATGTAAAACTTTCATCCGTCAAACCGCCGATTCCATTCAATGATAATACGTTCTGGGCCATTATATCCATTTCAATATTCAGCCATCTTACCGAAAGCAGCCAGGATCAGTTCCTCCAGGAGCTGAACCGGGTCTGCAGGCCGGGAGGACGGCTGTTTTTAACGATTCACGGGAAGCGTGCATTGGAACGCGCTGTATCAGAACCCCGCATTAAGGAAATGCTGGGGGTTGATGAAGAACTGTTCCAGGCAGCAAGTAAAAAATTTGCCGGCGGACAACATGGATTCATATTGCAGCAGGGACATCTGACAATAACCGGGGCGAATAAAGTGTCAGAGAAAGAGATCCTGACAGAACCTTATGATTATGGTATAACTTTTATTCCTGAGTTTTATTTGCATAACCATTGGACACAATGGTTTAACATAATTGACCATCGCGTTGGTGCGATACATGATTTTCAGGATATCGTTGTTCTGGAACCAAAAAAAGTCTGAGGCCTGAGGTCTGAAGTCTGATGTGTGAAATCTGTTCCATTCCCGCATTGAGAGGTTGTCTCCCACCGCATCACCTTTCCTTAGATGCTGATAGCCTGAATATTTTATTTCGGTTTTTGCAGTTTTAATTTCTGGTAAGCGACCTCTCGATTATTAACGGCTGCTGTAAAATCCGGGTCAATCTTCAATGCATTTGTAAAGTCATCGATCGCCAGTTCCATCTTTCCCATTTTTCCATAGTTCAGGCCACGGTTATAATAACCCAGCGCATTATCCGGGTCCAGTTCAATTACATGCGTATAGTCGGCAATGGCCTTGTCCCTCTGGCCAAGGTTTGAGTAGATGACGCCCCGGTGGAACCAGGCTTCTGTATTTTTGGGGTCAATTTCAATTGCTTTGGAATAATCCGCCAGCGCTTTGTCCGAGACTCCGGATTTCAGGTAAACAGATCCGCGGTTGACATAACCTTTTACAAAATCCGGGTTGATCTCAATGGCCCTGGAATAATCGGCTATGGCCTTGTCGGTTTGGTTAAGCTTGTCGTAAATAGCGCCCCGGTTTGAGATGGCTGTGTAATTATCAGGATGTAAGGATATGGCTGTATTAATGTCAGCAATCGCTTTGTCCAGCTGTCCGGTTTGCAGGAAAGATGCACTGCGGTCGGAATATGCATCTGCATTTCCCGCATCAAGTTCTATCGCCCGGGTAAAATCATCAATGGCCTTTTCCCGTTCACCCAGGGTAAAATAACAGATCCCACGGTTGCTGTATGCAGTGCTGTAACGCGGGTCGATTTCAATCGCCTTCGTATAATCCGCAATTGCTTTATCGAAAAGTTCGAGTTTCTTGTACGCAAAACCCCGGCTGATCAGCGTGATCGGGAAACTGGGGTCAATCTGCAGAGACCTGGAATAATCTTCGATGGCCATGTCCCATTGCTCACGGTTCGCGTACGCAAGCCCGCGGTTGGTGATCGCACGGGGCTTGCCCGGGGATTTTGAAACAACATCGTTCCACAGGGAAAGATCATCCTTCCATACTTTATTCCTTTCATACGCCAGGTAAGAACAGGATCCTGCCATAATGAACAGGATACCCATTGCACCCCATTTGTATTTATCCCCAAATAAAAAGTACAGGGCAGCGATGATGACAAGGAAAAAACCAATGGAAGGGAGGTAGGTGCGGTGTTCGACGATCACATCATTAATAGGAATGATGCTAGATTCTACCGACAGGGTAATAAAGAACCAGAATATGCCGAAAGAGATGATCCGCTGTTTTTTAAAAAGGAATACAGCCACCGTAATCAACGACGCAAGAAAAAGGAAGCTTAAAAGCGTGCGGATCTGAAAAAAACTGGTCGAGACAGGGAAATCATAATCCAGGTTCAGGTTTACAGGAAGGAACAGCAGCTGCAAGTATTTTACGATGACACTGAGTTGTGTGAGGAAATAATAATACGGTGTCAGGGCGGATTCCGGATGTCCTGCCGGAATGATCGGCTTGAAAATGCTTAAGGAGTACCTTAGCGGGATAATCAGGATTATTCCCAGGAACACCAGGATTAACAGAATAACGCGATAGTCCCTGAAATTTATGGAAAGTTTTCGGATACGGATAAAGAAAAATTCAACGAGAAGGAGGACGAATGGCAGTGTGAAAGCATTTTCTTTCGTACGCATGGCCAGCATGGCAGAAATAAATGATCCGGCAAAGAGCAGGATCCGGACGATCATTCCTTTTTCTGAAAGCCGGGCTTTCACATAAAGCACGAGAGAAAAGAGATAGAACAGTGCGACCAGGGAGGTCATCCGCTGGACAATATAGGTCACGGATTGTGTGGCCAGGGGGTGAGAAACGAATAATAGAGCGGTTGCAAAAGCCAGAAGCTTCTTATGTGTGGCGATCTTCTGATCTTTAATGACAGGGGAGGAAAAGATCAGCAACGTGAGCCACCACACCAGGAGAGCATTGATGAGATGGATGGCCAAATTGACAAGATGCCAGTACCTTACATCAAACTGGTTGAAATGATAATTAATGGCAAAGGAGAGAAAGGCCACAGGACGGTTCGGGCTGGAATTCCAGATGGTGCTGAAATCCGCAAGGTTGCGGATCTTGACATTATTGATAATTTGGTACAAATCATCAAACTGGAAGGAACACTGAAAAGAATTGGAATAGATGATGATCCCCAGGAGAAGGATGATGAATATTCCCAAAAGGTTTGGAAAGCCTTTTTTATTGTCTTTCAGAACTGGTGCGTGAGATTTCTCTGGCAGGTGACCTTTCTCCGGAGGATGCTTTTTTTGATGATCCCTCTTCCTGGATTTTTCTGTTTTCACGCTATAAAAGTAGTAAATTTTGAGTCCGGACTTTAATGAAATACCAGTCTATTTCTTTTTCTTTATCCGAAGACAGATGACCAAAAGTAATCGCCAAGGAACGACCAACAGCAACAGGAACGGGTAATTCAGAAGATAGAACCGTCGCAGGCTTTTAAAGATCTGGCCCTGGAGATCTTTGTTACTTGTTCCTCCGACTTCATGGACAAAAAGGGAGCGGGGACTGTCCTCCAGGATATAGGCGTTCCTGCGCAGAATTTTCGAATATTGTGTGTCGTCAAAATAGAGGAAAAACGATTCATCCATCAATGGTGCATCGATGGTGGTGAAAAGACAAGACCCGACAATGTATTTAAACGAAGGGAAAAAAGGCGAAGCGAAGGTAATGCCTGACAGAAGATGCAGGTAATGAAATCCTTTATGATGAACTTTGCCGTCTTCCCCGAGTTCGGTTGCCCCGAGGGCGATCTTTGCCGTTCCGTTACTGTCGCGAAGCTGTTCATATCGTTTGACGGTCTCTTCCAGGAAATTCTCTTTCAGCACAACATCATTGTTGATGATCAAAAGATAACTGAACATCATCAGCGATTTTGCCAGCCTGATCCCGGTGTTGTTGCCGTATGAGTAGCCTCCGTTCCTGCCCGACTTCACAATGAGAACTTCACCTTGATCCGGCTGCTTCTTCGTGAGTTCGTCACCCGGGTTGGCAAACCTGAACGGCACCTGTTCTTTTCCAAGGAATTCCTGAATTACATCCAGGGAATCATCCGTGGAGTCGTTGTCGATGATGATCATCCGGTAGTCCTGCAGGGTCTGGCCGAGAATGCCCGATATGCACCGGGTGGTCTTCAAGCCGTTGTTATAATTCAGGATGCAGATGCAGGTTGTGCTCATACGATTGTGCTGATGATTGAAGCCAGTTTACTTGCCGAACCTACCCAGCTGTAAAGTTTCGCCCGTTCATGACCCCTGCGGATAAGCTCTTTCCTGTACTGCTCATCCCCCAGAACATGCAAAATTCCTTTGCAGATGCTGCCGGGATCCATCGGATCAACATAATGCGCGGCATCACCGAAGATTTCCCTGAAAACAGGTATGTCGGATAGGATCACAGGACATCCAAGCGACATTGCTTCCAGCGGGGGCAGGCCGAAACCTTCATAAAGCGAAGGATAAACAAAAAAGTGGGCATTTTGATACAGAGAGGAGAGTTCATCATCCGTCACATAACCGGTAGAATGGGCAAGAATCTCTTCTGTTATTTTTATATTGAAGATCGGGTCACTCTTTCCTGCAAGCACAAGCCTGAATTCCTTTTCAATTCCGGCCATTTTATAGGCTGCAACAAGCCCTGCAAGGTTCTTCCTCGGGTCCAGTGAGGCGACAGAGAGGATGTACTTTCCCTTTTCGGCAGTTTCCTTTGCAGGCATTCTTTGAAGGGCGCCGGAAACGGCATTGTGGATGATCGCGATCTTTTCCCGTGTAATGCCGGTCAGCCGTAAGATTTCATTTTTCGAAAATTCGCTGACAGTGATCACTTTTTTTGAAAGGTGTAACGCAACAGGCGTGACAAGCCTGTAGTAGAGCCGGTAGCTTTTTTTGTACCATGACGGCTTAACGTAAAAGGAGAGATCGTGAACGGTTACGATGCGGTTCGTATAGAACACCGGGCCCGGGCTGCCGAAGTTAATGAGCAGCGGGTTCTTATGCGTCCGCAGGAAGACCGGGAGATCAACCTGTTCCCACAGGATGCCTGAAAAGATCCCGAAACGGATGATCCTGCAATTCAGCGTGTATTCGTTCCGGATCTTTTTGGGCGCAAGGATGATTACTTCGGTTCCTCCGGCGATGAGTGCCTTGCACATCTCATAGGAGAAACGCTGAATACCCGTAGTCTCCTGGGTAAGGAAGCGGCCATTGACAAAGATGGGCTTACTCAATTCAGGGATCTTTTTTATCACCTTTTTTTATTCCGAAAAACCGAAGCACACTGCGCCATCCGAATTTAATGAACACGGTTACTCCTGCAACGGCGGCGACAATGGCCTGAAGGATGATACTTCCCGTGCCGGGATCGATGTAAAGCAGAATGTTGTTAATTATCATTTACCTGTTTTTTTTCATAAGATACAGGATCCTTTCCGAATCACGGATCCTTTCTTTTGCGATGATAGTGAAAAATGCGGAAAACTCCTTCCCGAAATTTTCCTCGTCATACCCCGGAAAAACATCTTTCCTCGATTCCAGCAGCTTCCTGACCTGTGAATCGGTTTTGGGAACAAATTCTATTATAAGGTTCTGACATAAACCTGAAAGGAACTCTGCGATCCTGGCAAGTGGCAGGTTGTTTGAAATGGCCAGGTGGTGGACCAGGGCCAGGGCAAGGATGGTGTCGGGACGGGGTCGCTGACTGAACGACAAACGTTCTTCATTGTTCCACCCGGTGGAAGGCGATGGGTTGGTCAGGTCCATGATCAGGGGAAGAACATTTGTAATCTTTTCCTGCTTGATATGATTGTAATACGTTTCGACGGCTACAGGATCGATATCAAATGCGATGCAATCAATACCTGACTGAGCAGCAACCTGCGTGAATTCGCCGGAGTTTGCTCCAAGGTCCCATAACGTCCGTGTTCCCGTTTGCTTCAGGAACCCTTCCAGGAGCTCCCGTTTATGGCTGAACGAGCTGTCAGAATAGTTGGTGAAAGAATAATATTTTCCCCACTCCGTATCCCTTTTTCCGGGCTCCAGTTTTTTTACAGCAGAGATCAGAACATCGATTAAAGCGAACAAGTTGGATCGTTTAATCCTGACGGTTTTTGATGCGGATCCTTTGTGTTCGTATTTCTTCCGGGCTTTTGCATGAAGATGAATATGCATCAGCAGGGAGAACCTCAGCCTTGTTTTAAAAGGCAGAAGTCTGCCTGCCAGGTCAAGCGGAATACCGTCGAGGTGGATCTTCAGCAACTGGTTCAGGCGGATATCGGTATAGCTCATCAGCGCCAGCGGTGCCAGGAAATGCTGGCAGAACTGCCCGTAAGCTGCCCATGGTGTTCCCTCATGGTAGATTTCAAAAGACAGCGTATCAATAAAAACAGGAGTTCCGTTTCTGAACTGCAGGTTGTAAGCGCTGCTGTCTTTCAGGGTCATGCCATGCTCAAGTGCGATCTTCTGAATCATCAGCGTAGTCAATGCCGCATCCTTAAGCTGGCTGAACGACCATTCGTAAGGATAGGAAATGAATTCGATCGTTTCAGGTTCGATTACTTTATAGACAGGCTGGGTGCACCCGGGGTGACCGCTGATCTCCCTGTGCGGAACCATGAGCTTATTCTCAACTAATTTCTCATAAAGACCTGACCCCATCAGGAAATCATAATCATCCGCATACACCGGGTTTACCTGTCGCAGCAATCTTCCTTCTTCCATAAAAAGAAACCCGCTGGGATCACGGAATGAACTTTCGACGATTTTATTCTGAATCATTTTCCGGAGATTTGAGTGATCTGCTTAAACAGAGCCCGGACTCCTGACAACATAAACATCCTGGTAGTTCCATAGACCCTTCGGGACTTCCAGAAGCACCGGTTGCCCGGTTTCCTCTTTCACTGCCTGCAACACGAAGCCGTTGGTTACGTATGTGGTCCCATAATTTTCAAAGGACAGCGACCGGCTTTCGCTCATCTTACGATAAAGAAAGCCTGAGCCGGGCATTTTACCGGGGTCTTCCATGCATGACGGACCGTGGGTGCTGAAGATTAGAATTCCGTTATCCGTTAAAGAAT
This sequence comes from Bacteroidota bacterium, assembly GCA_026391805.1. Lineage (GTDB taxonomy): Bacteria > Bacteroidota > Bacteroidia > Bacteroidales > FEN-979 > FEN-979. The sequence continues at coordinate 281,783 of JAPLDJ010000024.1, forward strand.
TATAGAGTTTGTTCAACCATGGCCGCCAGGTCTTCACCGGCAGGTGGCTGAAAAGTGAAGCGACAAAAATGATCTCATAGGTACCGGGAATGATTACTTTTTCAGGATTTACATCTGAATAAAATCCATTCACTCCGAATGTCTGTTCCTGAAAGTCAACCGCGTCTTTATAAACATCCGAAACCGTAATCTTCCCCGGATCCAGGCACCGTACCAGGTGACGTGTAAACCGGCCGTAGCCACAGGCAAATTCGAGGAACGTTTTGGTGTTTTCAAGGGAAGTGCCTGTTTTGCGAAGTATCTCCTGGAATTCTTGCAGCATCCCGATCCCGCTTAAAAAATAAGACCTGAGCGGAAAATCCTTATGATCGGGATGTGTAATGAAGAAAAGGTACATCTCGTCGTCAGGATGCACGGCGGTAACCAATTCTGGTCCGGTTTCCTGAATACTCTTCACGAGTTCAAGAACGTCATCCGTAAGCGGAATTAAAGTTACCGTTGAAGAGAGCGCGCTCATTTGTTAATGTCAACAGATTTTTTGGAATAGATCATCCCGTTCTTATCGCCCGCGACAATATACAGCCCAAACTGGTAATGTCCATTCTCCAGGGTCTGCAAAGGAATTCGGGCTAAGAAACCGGTCGAATCAAGGTTCAGACCGTATTTGTTGAATCCTTTTGTGATATCCGGCCGGTACTGCACTTTTGTATCATAAGCAATGACCTTATCGCCTTTTTTCAAGAGAACGTAGAATTTGAGTCCCTTCCCTGCCAGTCCCTGGATAAAGCCCCATCCGATAGCGGTCAGGAATTGACCTTTGGTTTCAACGATATCGAAAGAATGGCTCACCTTGTCAGTTGCATTTTGGAAATTCAACGCCACCTGCTGCGAGACCGGCTGGTATACAGTCTTTACCATTTTCAATGAGACACTGTCTTTCAGTATCCGCAATTCATTCTCCGACATGGAAAAATACCTGCCTGTTTCATCGTCAATGACAAATCCGATCTTGTAATAAGCGGACTTTAACCGGAACATGGGAATGTAAACATCAAAACCGTGCGAATTCACACCTGTTACCAGGTGATACCCTTTTGAAACATCCGGTCTGCTGAAGTTGTTATTCTCCACCTGAAAGACCAGGGTTTCCATTTTATTCTTCAGAACCATAAAAACATCCCGCTTGTCTTTGTTTACATTTTCTTCAAAAACCCATCCGTTCACATACAACGCCTTTTTCCATTTCAGTTTTTCGGTTTTTACCAGGTCGATGCCGTACCGGATCTTCCCGGTTTCGGCCGGCAGACTCATGGTTACGAGTTTTGCTTCCTTATCGACCCTGATCAGAACATTAAAAATGTAGTTTGCAGAGAACAGAAAGATTACAAAAAGAAGCGCTAAACCTGAATAAATGATGATTCTCTTCTTGTTTTTCATTTAGTTATCCTCCAACAGTTTAAGGTTTTCTTCAAAATACTTGTTTAAAACAACCCTGAATGTATTTACAGTGGCAATGTTCTGATGCAGATCCCGGTAATCGCCGTCGGGGAAATAGATGGCATTGAAAACCCTGAAAGCATTGGCTTTATCCTTAAGATATACCTGGTGGGGCCTCGGTCCATGATCGCTCTGTACAATGATGACAGGAGGGTTCCCGGGATGTTGCTTTATGATTGTGGTCACAATCTTCTCAACCTGGTTGCAAACATAAAGATATTGGTCAAGGTAGGCGCCATTTTCGTTGTTTTTCGCAGTAAGGTATTCGGGCGGGTTACTTTCCGGCGGATAAACCGGTCCCCTTGAATTTCCCTCGCGGTCAAAAACAAAAGGAGCATGCGGCGACATGATATGGGCGTAAACGAATTTTGGGCTTTTAAATTCCTTCATGTCTGTTGTAAGGTACTGAAAGATATACCTCGTCGCAAAATCATTGATGCTGTATGCCTGGTCAATTTTGGAGAACATGTCAAACGGGAAGAGCATCGTCTTTTTGTACAATGCCAGGTAAAATGCATCCGTCAGGCCGACAGATTCCTTCTTCTGCCGGATGTCCATATAACTGACAAATATATCTGCATTATCCATTTTATACGTCGGATAACCTTCAAGTACGATCACCTTATAACCGCGCTCCTTCAGATAAGCCGTTACATAGTTATGGTTCATTTTTTGCGCGACATCAACGGGACTGATGCTTTCCAGCATTTTCAGCTTCTCTTTTTCTGCCACTTTCCTGGGATCCATAAAGAAGTCAAGAAACAGCTGTTTATCGACAGGAGGTGTAACATATTCCAGGTTCAGTATGCTTGCAATCACCCATTCCGTATATATGTACCGGGTCACACTCTTTTCTGCAATATAAAACCCCTGGTCCTTTAGATAATCCGTGAAGGTGCTGTTGTCATATCCATACTCCTGCTTAACAACTTCCGTATTTGGAAATTCATCCAGGATGATAAAATAGATATCGGGAAAGTTAGTCCCAGCCACGGTTTTCATGCCCGGGCGCAGGTTGTGCCGATATTTATTTTCAACGTATACTTTCTTCACCTCCACCGGAAAAATGATGACGATATTGATGATTACCAGCAATGAAACCGGAAGAAGGAAGATCGTGGTTAAGTTTTTCAGCGTTTGTTGCTTCTTTGCCTTTGTGATGAACCAGACCAGGTGGCCATAGATGACCAGCACCAAAGGAATCAGATGCCAATGATGCAAACCCGGAATCCGGGAAGCACCGAGGTAGAGCAATCCGTAATTCCAGAATAAGATCGTGAAAATCACGGTTGCCAGACCGGCCTTATGGACATTCTTCAGGATGAAGATCCATACGCTGAAGAAAACACCGGATAATAACAGGGACAGCAGTACCGGCAATACCAGCTGTTTCAAAACAACCTGTTCAACATTGTGGGCATATAGAACCAAAACGGGGTAAATCGCAAACAGTACAATATTGATTGCCGGCAGCAACCCGCTCCGGGTCTTTATACCAGAAAATTTCGTATTAATTTTCATTGTTTATCACCTACAAGATGATTCCACATATTCCGGATTCCTTCTTCCGGCGGGATCCCGGGCCGCCAGGATGTAAGGGAGCTGAAACGGCTGCTGTCGAGGTATATCCCGGGAACATCGAAGGAGCGTCCTTTATTGTATTTAACCGGAACCCGCCGCCCCGTTACTTTGAAAAGCAGCTCTATCAGCTCGTTTATGCTGATGCCTCTCCCCGTCCCGATGTTGTATGAACCCGACGGCAGCGAAGATGAAGTGATCGCGGTAACAAATGCCCGGGCAACGCTGTCAATGTCTATATAGTCGCGCACGATGCTTCCGTCGCCCCAAACCTGGAGTTCATTTCCCTTGCTTATGGCCGTGAGAAAATGTGCCACAATGCCGATGGTTGTTCCTTCAAACTGAAAGAGTCCATACGGATTTCCGATGCGCAGGCTGATCCCTTTGATCAAGCCGGAATTTGCATATAAACCGAGATAGTTTTCAATGGACAATTTCGAAACGCCGTATGCGCAGATGGGATTTCCCGCATCATCCTCCTTGGCAGGCAAGGTTCGTGGAATGCCATAAACGGTCCCCCCGCTCGAAGAGAAAATGATACGTTCCATACCGGCATCCATGGCCGCCTGGAAGAGTTCCAGGCTGGGTACAATGTTGGTCCTGGCATCATAGATCATCGATTCCATGGAACTTTCCGGTTCCGTGGTACACGCAAGATGAACAAGGATAGCATACCCGTTTAAATGACGATCCAAATCACTGACATCCGGATAAGGAAAAATCGTTGTGCGATAACTTTGCAACAACTTTGTATGTTTCCGAAGTTTCTCTTCCGTATCGAAAATACCGAATTCGATCTCTTCCTTTGCCAGTAATTGAGCAATCGAACTTCCGATAAATCCCGCACCTCCTACAATCGCAACACGCATGTTATTCTATTAAATAATCGATGGATAAAATCTGGTTCTGCAAATATAAATTCTCATCATGGTTTCTTTGATTTTACTGCCAGCGGTAATATTCTTGAAATGAAATCATCCACCGGATCGGCAGCCGGAAGGTACAACAGGATCTTTTCCCTTGCCTTTTTCCCTATTTCCTCCCATTGCCCGGATCTTTGATACGCCCTTTCTAGGGCTTCGTCAAGCGCTTCAACCGATGGCTTTGCAGCAATGAACCCGTTCATGTTATCATCCACAACTTCACGGTGCGCGCCGATAGCGGTAAGGACCGGAACCCTTGAGCAGATCATGGCGCCAACCAGGACAAGTGGCAAGCCTTCCATGAATGAAGGCATGAATATCGCATGATTGTCGCGCCAGATCGTAAGCAGATCGTTCGTCGGATCATGAAAAAAAACATTCTTTAGCCCAAAGTTTTTCACCATCTCTTTCAGAACCTGCTCATCATATCCCGAACCGTATAAATGGAGCTGTATGGGTCGTTCCCTCCACTTCTTTACATTAAAAAGCTCGATGGCCAGGTGCTGCCCTTTGTGAACCCGCGAAAGATTGGCGGGAATGGCAAGCTTCAGTCCGCCTGCAACGGACGGAAAAGGAACAAAGCTGTTCCTGTCGATATGAAAGGGGTTGAAATGAACGGCTGCATTGGGAATTTCACAGCTCAGCCTTTTTTCCATGACCTTATGGTTGTTGTGGCAGGTAAAAAAGACCTTTGCAGCTCCCAGATATCCCTTCCTCACCTGGTCGATAATATCATACCGTATCGGCCAGTATTCGGGTTCTTTTGTCAGCTGATTAATGATGACGTATGGAATAGCATGTTTCCGGCAATGGCTGTACCATTCGGTTCCTTCATCCATGTCGCCGGTCGAAACAATGACCAGGTGAGGCTGAAATAATAACAGCTGGTTGAATTCGTCCCCGTCTTTAAAAACAACCCTGATCCCGATATCCCTGAAAATCTGAATGAAGTAAGGAGCGGGATCCCAGTCGCGGATAACAATCATTACCTCATGGCCCCGCTTGCAGGATTCAATGGCCGTTTCGATCCATAACTGCTCACTCCCACCGTTGGGACTGTAATCAAGGGTGGTGATGAAAACCAATTTACGGCTCTGCTCCTTTTTCCGGATCGCGGTGATGATCTTTTCTTTGGTGGAATTGAACGGATAGACATTGTTATATTCATCCTCCACAATGGACGGATACCAGGTCTGTAGCTGCCGTTGGATGTGATACTGCCATTTATCAAGAAAATCCGCGTCAATTGAAAAGGAATTAAGAATAATATTGTGGATTGTATCCTGCTCTGTGAACAGCAGCTTGACGGACGGCTCCTCCAGGTTGAATTTTGAGGTTAATGTTTGCGTATGCTTACGGTGGTAATTCAGTTTTTCCGCCAGAAAAGCAATCTCCTTTCCTTTGATCACCTGCGTATAAAAAAACCAGTCGCCGGAAAACTTAAACTGGAAGGCTTCATTGAAAATGGCCTCCGTGATGCAGCTTTTGCGGATCAGTACGGCACTTGCATTGGGAATGGTGTTTTTAATTCCGAGTCCGGAATTAATCTCCTGCAGATCTTTGGCCCGGTACGAATCTTTCCAGCGATCCGTGTTAAGAAGGTCAAAGTAATAGCCGTAATCTCCCGTCACATCGCCCGATTCATCAATGACGGAAGAATCGCAGTAGGTAAGCGCAACCGACGGATTGTTGAAATTTGGCAGGAGCTTTTGCAGAAATCCGGGTTCGCAAAGATCATCCGCCTCTGCAAACCAGAGGATCTCCCCTTTGGCTTCGGAAAAACCCTTATGCCACTGTTTAAAGGGATTTCCGCTGTTGGACTGGTTTTTGATCAGCCTCACATTCGGATAATGAAGATATTCTTCGAGAATCTCCAGGCTCCTGTCGGAAGAAGCGTCGTCGAGAATGATCACCTCAAAATCCCGGAAGGTCTGGCTGAAAATGCTCTCCATCCTTTTCGCAAGGAACTTTTCGCAGTTGTAATTCGGTACAACGATAGAGACCGCCGGGTGGATATTCCCGATTTTCCTGGCAAATTGCACGATCTCAGGCGCTGCAGTCTCAATGCTATGACGCTTTAGAAACTTTTCTCTTGCTGTAGCGCCGAGTTCCTTTAAAACAGAAGGATTCCTGTACAGAAACCGGATCTTTTCCGCCGCAGTGCCGGTGTCTTCAAAAGGAACCACAAATCCTGCATCAGCCTCCACAAAGTCCGGCATTCCGCCCGCATCTTTGAAGCAGATGACCGGCATACAGACTTGTGCGGCTTCGAGGCAAACCAATGGGAACGGGTCTTCCCTGGAAGGCAGATAAAAAACATCCCCGGCCAGGAAATAATCGAAGAAGTTTTCTTTGACCCCAAGGAAGGTAATGTGCTTCTCGAGTCCGTTATCCGATATTTTCTGTTCTATTGCATTCCAGGAGCACATTTTATTGGATGCATGATCGATGTCCCATATATTCTCCCCGATCCAATAAAAATGAAACTTTGAAACCTTCTTTGCTTTTAATTTTATGGCTGTATCGACAAAAAGATCGACGCCTTTTCTCCAGTAAATTGTTCCGCAGCCAATAACGATCAACCCGTCGCTGATCAACCCCGATTTCTTGCGAAGGTCAGGTTTGGAATAACCCGGATGAATCTCCCTTTTCTCAATGAAATCGTTAATCGTTATTATTTCTTTCTGATGATAATTATGATTTTGAAGGAGATTCAGCTCTACAGGCTTGGATCCGGCGATGTACCCAACCGTGTAATCATGCATTTTGCGGATGGTGTTCTTGTCAAAATAGAGCCGGATTGATTTTTCGAGCTCGTGAACATGCGTGATATAGGGGGCATGAAGGAATTCCAGTTCATCGTAAAGGGTTGGCGACAGGACGGTATTCCCGTAGATCAGATCGACCTTACCTGCAAACTCTGCCAACCATGCTTGTCGTTCTTCTTTTTCCGGATGGCTGCGGACGATCTCCTGCCAGGTTATCGTCGGGGCAATATTCCTGAATTTTTCAAGCAGCACGCCTTCATCAAGAAGTATGATTTTAATCCTGATCCCGGTATGCCTGCTGAGCCATCTTACCAGGCTGAGCAGCAGCATCTGGGCGCCTGCCAGGCGGGCATCATGCCCGATGAATAAAACCGAAGCCGAACCCCCGAACCTCTCTTTATCCCTTATCATTTCCGGACTTTGCAGATCAGGCAGTATTCCCGCGGTACCGGATGATCCTTCGCCGGATATGTTTTCAGCGGCATTTTCGGCATTGAATGATTGGGCCTTATAATGAAAAGAAATCCTGCCGGGACCCTCTTTCACCAGGATCATGACCGTTTTCTTCAGCGTATTCCTTATGCCGCCGTTGAATCTGATGATTCCGGGAATGATATTGATGGTGCGCTTTATCTTCCCAAAAAACCTGCCGGTAACATCAAGGATCACCCGCACCGGTTTTGTCAGGATCCAGGTTCTTGAGGTCAGTATCTTGTTGACCTGGTCCGTCTTTTGACTGAGTTCGAGTTTCTTCAGGCTGAGGTCTTCTGAAGCTCGGTTCAGCGCCAGTGACACCCGGCTCAGTTGCGCGGACAATGCAGCAAGCTCCTCCGTTTTTTGTACAAGCTCGTTCTCCCTCCGGTCGAGCTCTTCCTCGTTCAGGCTGAGTTTTGCGCTTGTCTGATTTAATTCTGATACCCTATGATGAAGCTCAACATTCGTTCTTAATAATTCCTCATTCCTCCTGCCGAGTTCCGCCTTCTGCAGGTCGAGTTCCCGGGTCTGCAGGTCGAGTTCTTCTTTTTTTAGTTTTAATTCTTCATTGGTCCGGTCTGATTCTTCCCTGATGCGGCTGATCTCCCCGTCCTTACTTACGATTTCTTCGCTCTTAAGCCGGAGCTCTTCATTCTTATGTTTGCTCTCTTCATTAACCCGGTTTAGTTCCTCCTTTATTCGATTGATCTCTCCGTTTATCTGGTTGATTTCCTCATTCTTCCGATGAAGTTCTTCATTTTTATGTTCAATTTCTTCGGATTTCCGGTTGAGCTTTTCCGTTTGATTGTTGAGTTCCTCCGTCTTCTGTTGTAATGCTTCATTCCTCCTGTTGAGCATTTCATCCTTCTGCTGAACAGAAGCTTCTTTTTCACGGATGGTCTCTTCCTGCCCGGATAATTGTTTGTTCAACCGGATTACTATATCGTATCGTTCACCGAGCCGTAGATGGCGCCCCCTGATGAGGATGATCGCTTTCCGGGCGAGTTCGAACTCTTCATCTGTCAAAACCTTATCCGGACCGGGTGGCCGGGCATCGTACCCGAATGTTTCAAAATCCACGGAATATAATGAACGGATCAGATCCCTGCTTAGTTGGGTGAGGAACTCGCGGCAATACGGGATCAGGCTTACATTTAACCGCGGGGCTTTAAACGGATCAGGAATCTCGGGACCAAGCCGGTCTGCAAGTGCCTTGCTGAGTTCCTTTGTCTCTTCAATTTTAACCAGTTTCGCGTAGCTGATCAGGTCGGGGCGAAGCAGGATTGCCTGCGGAGTCCAGTGATAATCCCAAAAATCAGGAGCTTCATTCGAAGCCAGGTGCTCCAGAAAACCTTCGAAGGCCATAGCAATATCGCCTTTCTTTTCAATCGGGTGATTAAAGAAATCACAATTGAGGTACGGACTCACCTGCAGGGGTTCTCTGAGAAGCAGTTTCGACTGCCAGGCAGAAAATATCCTTTTGTACGGATTGCTTACCACTGCGAAACGGAAATATGTATCCGAAGAGAGGACCTCTGCAAGAGCTTCCGGCAACAGACCGGTAACAGTTGGCGCAACCCTGTGAAAAGTGTCATGGATCACCAGGTCGGGATCCGATTCCAGGCTGTCGTTGAAATCCCGGATATCCTGTTCGCAGCCCTCCAGGCGGGCAAACCACCATTTTAGAGAAGTACAGGCAACCTTCGGGGTTGCAACATAAAAAAGTTTGTAGTGGTCGGACCGATAGCTGTTGTACCGGAGGTATTCAAACAGCCTCCTGTTATCATCATTTTCCGGTAAATTCATCCAGTCACTCATAGTTTCTGCCCCTCCTGGTCCTATCCCTGATGCAGATATTCGCTGCAAACCTCCTCCGGATTTCCCGTCCGTGCGATTTCACCTTTGCGAAGCAGCATCACACGGTCGCATGATCGCCCCACGGTTGCAATATCATGGCTTACCAGTACCACGGTCTTTCCGTCATTCTTGTACCGGTTGAAAACCTCCAGGCATTTTTTCTGGAAACTGGCATCGCCGACGGCCAGCACCTCATCCATCAACAGGATGCCCCTGTTCGCGTGGATCGCAATGGCAAATGCCAGCCTTACCTGCATGCCGCTCGAATAATTCTTCAGTTTCTGGTCAATGAAGCGCTCCATTTCCGAAAAGTCGACGATACTGTCGAACTTTGACCTGATCTCCCTGCCGGATAAACCCAGAATGGTCGCGTTGAGAAAAATATTGTCACGTCCTGACAGCTCAGGATTGAATCCCACGCCCAGCTCAAGAAAAGGTGAAACCTCTCCGTTGATGGTCAGTTTCCCCCGGTCAGGTGTGTATATTCCTGCAAGGATCTTCAGCAGCGTCGACTTGCCCGAACCATTGCTCCCGATGATCCCGAAAAATTCTCCCTGCCTGACCTCGAATGAAATATCCTTCAACGCTTCCAGCAAAAAGTATTTCTTTTTCCACTCAAAATGAATGAGACGTTCCCTGAAAGTATCGCTGATCTTATGTGGGATCATGAAGGACTTTGAAAGATTCTCAACTTTTATGGCTGTCTGCTGGCTCATACTACATCACATTTTCTCAACAATATTGACTGAGGTTTTCTTGAAGAACCAGATGCTACCCACCATCAGCGGCAGGAAAATCCCGGTTAAAATGAACAGGTGATCAAGACGGGCGACGGAATTATCGATCAGGGCAATCCGCGAATATTCGATCAGCAGGGTCATAGGGTTCAGGTAGAGCACCGAACGGATGTTGTCAGGAACGGAGGTGATCGGATAAATGATGGGGGAGGCGTAAAACAGCACCTGGAGCAGGACCTCCCAGATCTGGTTCAGATCTCGGAACCGGACAATGATCGTCGCCGTCATGAAGGAAAAAAGGAGTGACAACCCGTAGATCAGCAGAACATAAACCCCGAATAGCAGCAGCTGCACAGCGCCCGGGAAAATCCGGTAATAAAGAAAAAGAAAAAGAAATAGTATGACGAGGTTGAATGCAAACGCCATGGCTGAATGAATGGTGGATGAGATGACGATGGTCCATTTGGGAAGGAATGCTTTTCTGAGGATATGCCCTTTGGCCAGGAGGCTCTGCATTCCCACCATTGACGCCTCGGCAAAGAAAGACCAGAGGATGATGCCCAGCAGCAGGCGGATGGAGTAGTTGGGAACGCTTTTAAAGAAAAGATGTGAAAACACGAAGTTCAGGATCAGGAACAGGCAGAACGGCTTGAGGAAAACCCAGATGATGCCGAGCCAGGATCCCTGGTACCGCATCTTCAGGTCGGTCTTTGCCAGCATCCAGATCGTTTCCCAGATGTGGACAGGATTGTTCTTATCCTGCCTTTGGGTAACTCCACTCACCCACGGTTTTTTCATAGATGGTTTCCGTTTTCTTTGAAAGGTCAGTCCACAGGAATTCATTTGCCCTCCGGCGCCCCTCAATGCTTAACTTGTTTTGAAGCTGGCTGTCCTTCAGGATCATGCCGGTCTTTTCTGCCAGATCTTCCACATTCCTGCACTGAAAGAACAATCCTCCCTTTTTATCGCTTACTTCTGCTAGGGCCGGGATATCTGCAGCAACAAATGGGACTCCGCATGCCATCGATTCCAGTATTGCAATCCCGAAACCTTCCAGACTGCTGGGCAGACAAAAAACATGAGATGATCTGATCATTTCCATCAGCTTCCCATGATCGGGTACAAACCCGGAAAATGTGACATGTTCATTTATTCCACGCTGCATTGCCAGGCGTTTCAGTTTTTTTTCTTCGGGACCGGTCCCAATGATTTCGCATTGAAGATCCGGAAAGTCCTTCAAAAGTAATGCAATCGCGTTTACCAGGTCATCAACATGCTTGTATTTTACCAGCCGGGATACGCAGACAATCGTTGGAAATTCTGCTTTGGCCCGGGATGTCACCGGAATCTCGACGCCGTTATGGACCACATGAATCTTCTCTGTTTCCCGGAAATACCGTTGAAGATTGCCTGCCGTATAGTCCGAGACAGCAATGATCGCGGCAAACTTCCTCGATAACGTATATTTTTCAAGGATTTCCCCAATCAGTCCGTTGATCCCGAAATTCCGGATCCATTTTCCGACAAGTACATCGTGGTAGCGGATAATGCAGGGGACCCTCAACTTCTTCGAGATCTTCCAGGCCACCGGGTAGGTGATGATGCTGAATCCGACGATCAGGTCATATTTCTGCCTTCTTCCGAAAAGATATGCACTCCGCATGAAGAGGAACCTGTCGGCAAAAGCATTCTTATGAGCGTAATCCCTGGCTTTACCGCACCGGAACACCCTGATGTTCCCGATAAGATCCTCTCTTTTCGATCCGCTTTCGAAGGAGGTTATCACCTCGACAGCATGGTTCACCGAAAGGTATTTTGCCTCATAAAACGCAACCGCTTCAGCTCCGCCCCTGATGTCGCACATGCTCCCGGTTGGGAAATACTCCGTTATAAAGCAGATTTTCATACGTCCGGCCGATGCCTGGATTTTTCTTTTCTTACTTGCTTTTCCTTAATGCCGAAAGCTGTTCTGCAACCAGTCCCAGGAGAAAAAAGAAGATCCCGGCTGTAATACCTAAAAGACTCCCGGTCGATACACCGTGCCCTGCCAGGAGGAACGGCAGGCCAACAATAATCCCTGCAAGAATGAAAATTGCCGACAGTGGTAAAAATATCTTGGCAGGGTTGAAAAGGATCACGATGTTGATGATCTCCATGATCGTCTGAAAGGCGGTTTCGACCCGGATGGTGCTTTTCCCCTTCAGCCTCGGGGCGATGGTTATGGGCTCCTCGAGCACCAGGTGGCGGTTGTTGATAAAAATCAGGGTAATGACATCGCTGTACGACATGGTGTCGGGCACGAGATGGATGTATTTTTTTGCCAGTTCTGTCCGGTACACCTTCATGCCGGAATTGATGTCCTTAACCGGGACGCTCATCAGCATCTTTGCAATAAACCGGATGATGATTTTTCCGATTCCCCTGGAATAGGTGGCCGACTTTACACCTTTTCTTGAGCCAACAACCATGTCTGCATCTTTGGATTTCATGCAGCCGAACAGCCGCCCGATGTCTTCAAGCCGGTGCTGGCCATCTGCATCGATGGTGATGCAGTATTCCGTATCGCAGGAGGAAATGCCGCTTTTTATGGCCGCCCCGTAACCTTTGTTGAGTTTATGGTGGATCAGCCTCACCCCCGGCCTTTCTCCCTCTGGAGAGGGGTGAATTAAAGAATCCAGGATCTCCCTCGTGTTATCATGAGACCCGTCATTTACAATGATGAGTTTCCAGTCATTCTGTTTGCAAAGCTCAATAAGGGGAGGCAGGATGATCGCCAGGTTTTCTGCTTCATTGAAAGCGGGTATTATTACTGTCAACCGGGATTCGTCAGACATTTAGAGATAACTTGAATTCATCTGTCTGACAAATATACTTTTTATTTGTTAATCTGATGCGGATTGTTCGACGGTAGGCCTGCGATAAAACAAATGAAGCCACCCGGATGGGGCGGCTTCATTAATTATATTGGGAAGATAGTGCGTTATAAACTGTCCGAAAAATCGGCTTCAGCCGGAGTTGTCGGAGCCACCGCCCTGATATCAAAAGTCAGATCGTTACAATCATCATTAAAATCAGCTTCCACAGGTGTAGCCGGAGCAAGGTTCTGCATATCTATCGTGCTAAGAGCCTTTTCAGCGGCTGGATTATCTGCATAACTCGTATTGATGGTAATTCCGTTCAACAATAAAACGGTAATTACCAGAATGAATTTATATATGGTTTTCATCAGTTTAGTTTTTAGAGCAATTCTTAATTAGACTAATTCTCAACAAAGATAAACATTATTTCCTTACAAAAAAGAAATTTTGCATATTTTTTTAATAGTATTATATCCGGTTGGCGCGCGCTTGCAGCGCGTGCCCGGAAATAGGGTGGAAGAAATGCTCACTTTGACCATTCTACGCCAAAGCTACCTGACCTCCTCACCTTTTTGATTATCATGATGATATTCTGGTCAATATAAACGGTAGAGGGTGGTCAATTTAACCGCTTTCTCCACTTCAGGCAATCTTCAACCTATAGATACCACAGCAAGTCCCAAGGGTATGGGCAGTTTTTCCATTAACTGATGCAAATGTTGTATCTGAAATTCAGGAGATAATTTCAAATGCAAGATGTAATAACAAATAGTACATACAAACAACTCCGGTGTAATATTTTTAGGTTTTATCATTTTTTTGTGTTATTATTGTATTTGCTTCTTGCCCAATTTGTTTTATAAAAATCTTCTAAGTGATAGTCCGCAAAATTAGGATCTAATGAGTATTAATTGTTATGCAATATGCTGAATGGATAAAGACGGACGACCAATGAATCATGACAGAATTAAGAACTGTGTAGCGAACCTCACATTGAATCCACGGGCATCTGTATTCAGACATAACGGTGGCTTCTATTTATTCGATCCGGCAACTCGTACTTATGCTTCGATGAATGAACCTATGCTGGCGTTCATCACAAATCCAGACGATACCAACTTATTCGACGAAATATCTAACAATGAATGCAAGAAAATAGAGGATGTCGTTAATCATCTGTATAGGATAGGCATTTTAATTTCGCCGGAATCCGCAGACAAGATTGACATGTGCAGTGAGTTCGAAAGCCACTCTTTAACGACTCAATTGGTCCTTTTTGTTACAACTAAGTGCAATCTTCAATGCACATACTGTTATGCCCACGGAGGGGATTCAGAAAAGACAATTAGTAGAGATATCTGGCGTCTTGCGATGGATTATTTTTTTTCGCCTCTTAATTTGGGTACTGCCCAGAAAATGGCAAAAGTTAAAAATGTGAACTTGACACTCCATGGCGGTGGAGAACCAACAGTTGAATTTGCAATATTAAAAGAAATTGTTGCGGACTTCCAGGAACGTGCTAATTCTGAAGGCTTGCAGTCATCTATTAGTATAGGCACCAATGGTACTTATAATGATTCAATATATCAATGGATTATTGAGAACAACATAAACGTGAATATCAGTCTTGACGGTACTCGTGATGTCCAAAATCGATTGCGCCCTTACCGTTCCGGCCAACCAAGTTATGATATCGTGGTACACAATCTGAAAGGTTTGGTCAAAACGGGCAGGCATGTTGCCTTTCGAGCCACCATAACTGACGAAACTGTAGAAACAATGAATGAGACTGTTGAGCTGGCGAAGGAATTGGGCATAGCTACAGTTCATTTCGAACCTGTTACACTGTCGGGACGACGCGCCACTACCGGTCTTGCGAGACCTGATGCGGAGCAGTTCGCCGAGAAGTTTTTGCAGTGTTTCCTTTTAGGTCTGAAGCACGACATTACTGTCAAATGGTCAGGCCTACGCTGCTTCGAACATTCCAATCAACAATTCTGTGGTGCCTGTGGTCAAAACTTCTGCGTCACTCCTGACGGGAATATTACAACCTGCTATGAGGTGCTTGAATCTAATGATCCGGCGGCAGGTATTTTTTTCATAGGTAACGTCGATCTGATTCATGGCCGGGTTGTGTGGGACCAATCACGCATCGAGAAATTGAAACAACGGATTACTGAGAATATATACGCTTGCAAGGGTTGTTTCCTCAGATATCAATGTGCCGGAGACTGTCCGATAAAAAGTTTTAGATATTCTAAACGTGACCTTTATTCCCCAGATCCTTATCGCTGTCAAATTTCCGACCGGATTAACAAGCAACTTATCGCATGGTTAGCCGATGGCTTGATTTTTCCTCGTGATGTTGAACAAGCAAGTATTATTTCTTTAAACCATCATATTATTTAAGAAAGGAGAATTGCTATGAAAGAAAAAAATGAACCCCAAATCCGTATTGTGACTCTTAACGAAAGGTCAACATCCAAGAAATTTGGTAACAAAGCGGAAGACTACACAGGTTATGATACATTCCATTCTTCGTGTCCTTCTTTTTGCACACCCCAAACACCTGTTCCTCCATGCAAGTGCGATGATTACCAAACACCGGTTCCTCCATGCAAGTGCGATGATCACCAAACACCCAGTCCTCCATGCTCGGATTGCCTTACGATGCCCCAGAAAGATAAAGTCCAGCCCAGAACATTTTTCAAGAAAGGACCATATTCAAGCTGACACATCAGAAACAAATGTCGCTAAGAAAAGCTCTGTAAGAGCTTAATCTGAATAACCATGTACAACGTGCATGGCAAAGATCCCTCCTACAATCACAGCCCTGAAAGGGCTGAACCTCATAGTACAGCCCCTTAAGGGTTGTGACTTTTACGACGGCTTCTACCGTGGATTTCATCCACGGATATTTTGATGATGCCACTTCGTGGCAATTATCCGATGATTCCTTCCTTGTTTCATATTTTTATTTTCTCCTTAATCGGTTGAGGAGGGAAAAGATAATACAAAAATGAAAAAAGATTTAATTGTAGGTTTTGGGTTCACCACAATGGGGACAAACAGCCGGTCTCCCCTCAAATCTTTTGCCACATTTCTTGCAACCACTTATAACACCTATTCCTGTTTCCCTTGACCAAGCTGAAATAATCCGGTCTGTGTTTCGAACAGCTCTACTAATATTACCAAGTGCAACGGCCATTACGAAAAAAACAATTAGGGCAATAAAACTGACAATTGCAGTTAAAATTCCCATAAGTCCCAGAGCTTCCATATATTCTGTTTTAATGTTTAAGGAGGAAAGGTAATATTAAAGATTCGTTTTTTATTTACTTTTCGTAAATTGCAATAAGATCCTTAATTGTAATATCATGAAAAAGTCAATACCACTTCTTTTTTGCATTGTTTCATTGGTCCTGGCCCCATCAACCCATGCACAAACCCAGGGATTAAAACTCTGTTATATTGATTCAAAAACAGGGGATACAATAAAGGCAACCTATTGGAAAAGACTTATAAAAACATCGGATTACCTTGTAAACTTTTGCGTTAGTCAAAAGAATTCACAGCGAAACATTGAATTAAAATTTCATTTTGGCGAAAAAGAGGATTTTTCAGTTTCCGATACAAATTCATTGTGGATAAAACTTGCTAACGGAACTACAATAAAATTAAAAAGTCGGGAAAATGTAACCTCAAAAAAGGGTGTAACGGCAACGGCTGAAGATCCAAGTGGATTGACAATGCAAGGGGCGTATGTGTTTTATCCGATCTCACATAAACAATCAATAGAAATGCAATCAACAACCGTTGAGAAAATTCGAATTTTCACGTCCAGAGGGTTTGATACTATAAAATTAGATGGATCGGGAATGAATTTAATGGCGGATAGTTTCCGGGAAAACTCGATATCTCCCAAAAAATACAAAGTAATGGATACACCAGGGGAGGATGAGATAAAACCGGAACCCTGGTAAATTGGGTTTGCACTAAAAAAAATCCGTCAAACCGATATTATCGTCCCCGATACCATCCCTTTTGAAAAAACAAAACCCCAGGCAGGCATTTACAATGCCGCCCGGAACATGGCAGAATTTGTAATTCTGCTTTAAATGGCAATCTGGTAAAGGGGCTAATCAAAAAAATAAATACAAATTGAAACATCTTTACAAATGCCGCTCAGCGGAGGCTTGCCCCATGCCCCAAATAGTCAAATTGGCAATTAGTCTTATCAATCTCGAACGCAACGAACAGAAAACCCGGTATTCTTATAGCTACTGCCTCTGATTGCAAAACTGAGGTCGGCGCCCAGGAGCCGGTACCAACCACTTCCTGAATCGATCTCTGAAGAACTCCACCAGTTACCAATATTCCCAATGTTGCCGAAAGCAGCATTGCCGTCACGGTAACCACCCGGAAGGGCTGTAAAGCCACTTTCATTCGTCGCACCTGTATTAGGACTTGCCCAATGGATTGTACCTTTTTCTTTGAGTTTATTGCCGGCAACACTATCTACCAGATAGTGTGTCAGTATGGTCCAATCAGCATCAGTGGGAATGTGCCAGCCAGCGGGGCAAAGTTTTCCTGTGTTTACCGCATACCAGTTGTACAAAACGCCATAAGTGGTTTTGTAAGTAGCTGCATCATTATTATACCAACAATATCCTGGAGTGATTAAATTTGACCAAGCTGTACTATCCGTCACCAAAGGTATTGCTGTACCATCATTGTATTTGGTGCTTTTAAGGTTTTCTACCATCCATACCTGAGTGCCTATGGTATCAGTATGATAAATGTTACCGTCAATGTCGGTTACTGTTCCTGTTGCAGGAGCGGGATTGATGTTGTCATCTTTCTTCTTGCAACCACTTACAATCATTAAAAGCACTCCCATTATGGCGAATGAGTATATCCAGGTTTTGATCTTCGTTTTCATGTTATTTTTATTTTAAAAGAGGTTAATAAAATTCGTATAATGTTGCAAAAGTTATGGCTCCGGTCACTACCAGTGCAATTGCCAACAAAATAATTGACTTAATGAAGGAATGATAAAGACTTTTTTCATTACATAAAAATAAACTGTTAATAATATAACAGCGTGATTGTCAATAAAATATTTAACGAAGGTACGACCAAAAGTAGCAAAATACAACTATTTAGCATTATGTTACCAAAATACTATTATTAACACCCGGCTGAGCTTCATTTGCAATGCCGCTCGGAACAAGATAGATCAAAAATAAATTGAAACATCATTTCAGATTCCGCTCAGCGGGGGAGATGTCGTTGGAAAATGTAAAACAGGAGATTATAAACGGAAAGTCTGAAGTCTGAAACGCGAAGTGTGAAGTGCGAATTATTTCGGACTTCGCACTTCACACTTCACATTTGAACTGTTGTCCCACCAGGATTCGAACCTAGACCGAGAGAACCAAAATCTCTTGTGCTACCATTACACCATGGGACAATTTAGCTGGTGAACTGGTGAACTGGCGAGATGGCGATTTTTTTTATTTAACTCACCAGTTCACAAGTTCACTAATTCGCCAGTTTACCGGGCGGCAAAGGTAGATTTTTTTTGGAATCTGCACAAATTTCGTACTTTCGCCAACTGGTTCTTATCCGTAAATTCCTGATCAGATGAAAGAATACAAGAAGCTGAACAACATCCTTGGATGGGTCGTTTTTGCCATTGCTTCCATTGTTTTTTTACTTACCATTGAGCCCACGGCAAGCTGGTGGGACCCGGGTGAATTCATCTCCACAACCTATAAGCTGCAGGTGGGGCATCCGCCGGGAGCGCCCACGATGCAGATGATCGGGCGGGTGATCTCGCTGCTGGCCTTCGGAAACACCGCTCATGTGGCGCTGTTGATCAACGCCATGTCGGGGATCTGCAGCGCACTGGCCGTGCTGTTCCTGTTCTGGGCCATTACGATGTTCGCAAAGAAGATCGTAGCTGGCGACGGCGAAATGACCAAAGGGAAGATGTGGACCATCTTTGCCGCCGGCCTCGTCGGAGCACTGACCTTCACCTTTACCGATTCCTTCTGGTTTTCGGCTACGGAGGGTGAAGTCTATGCCATGTCGGCCATGTTCACTTCGCTGGTTTTCTGGTCGATCCTGAAATGGGAAGAGGCCGCCGATTCGCAGCATGCCGGCCGCTGGCTGGTCTTTATTGCCTTCATGGTCGGACTGGCCATCGGGGTTCACCTCCTGAACCTGCTTACCATCCCGGCACTTGGCTTTATCATCTATTTCAAAAAATACAAACCATCCCGCATGGGGATCCTGCTGACGCTTGTCATCTCCATGGTCATCCTGGGCTTCATTATGTATTTCGTGATCCCCTGGATCCCAACACTGGCCGGAAAATTTGAATTGCTCTTTGTCAACGGATTCGGAATGCCCTTCAACTCCGGGATGATCTTTTATTTCCTGCTCCTGGTCGGCTTGATCGTCTTCGGACTGATCTACACGAAACGGAACGGGAAACCATTGATCAATACCATCATCCTCTGCTTTACATTCCTGCTGATCGGCTATACCACCTTCATCATGCTGGTCATCCGTGCAAATGCTGAGACGCCGATCAATGAAAATGCGCCGAAGGATGTCGTAGGACTGGTGACTTACCTGAACCGCGAGCAATACGGTACCTGGCCCATCTTCTCAGGACCATATTACAATGCTCCTGTCATCGATTATGCAGACGGATCCCCGATTTATAAAAGGGACGATAAATCCGGCAAATACGTGATCCTTGATGATAAAAAAAGCACGATCCCGGTTTATGATCCCA
Source organism: Bacteroidota bacterium (assembly GCA_026391805.1). Lineage (GTDB taxonomy): Bacteria > Bacteroidota > Bacteroidia > Bacteroidales > FEN-979 > FEN-979. Next base: position 301,283 of record JAPLDJ010000024.1, read on the forward strand.
ATTTTACCACCATTTTCCCCAGGATGTGGAGCGGTGAGCGGAGAGGATCCGACAAGTTTTATAAGGACTGGGGGGGAGAAGGAGTTCCGACCCAGACCACCAATTCCAACGGGGAACCTGAGACACTGAATAAGCCAACTTTCGGGGAGAACCTGAAATATTTCTTCCAGTACCAGGTCGGGGTGATGTATTTCCGATATTTCATGTGGAACTTCTCCGGGCGGCAGAATGATGTCCAGGGTTACGGAGGACCGCAGGACGGGAACTGGATCACAGGGATCCCATTCATCGACAAGATGATCACCGGTCATCCGCAGACCAACCTGCCCGACAGCATGAAGAACCGCGGAACCAACAAGTATTTCATGTTACCTTTCATCCTCGGACTGATCGGGTTTTTCTTCCAGATGAAAAAGGAATACAAGGGAACGCTTGTCATCTCGCTGCTCTTTATCATGACGGGCCTTGCGATCGTCGTCTACCTGAACCAGAAGCCTTTTGAGCCGCGCGAACGTGATTACTCCTATTGTGGTTCCACCTATGCCTTCTCGATCTGGATCGGGCTGGGCGTCATTTACCTTATCAACATCGTACAGAAATATCTGAAGAAGGAATATCTTTCCATCGGACTTGTTACTGTTGTAACTCTTCTCCTTGTTCCCGGCCTCATGGCCCAGCAGAACTGGGACGACCATGACCGTTCGGGGAAATATGCCTGCCGTGATTTCGCAGCCGATTACCTGAATTCCTGCGGTAACCAGGGAATCCTCTTCACCAACGGCGATAACGATACCTTCCCCCTTTGGTACGACCAGGAGGTGGAAGGGATCCGGACCGACGTGAGGGTGGTCAACCTGATGCTGGCATCCGGCTCGTGGTACATCGACATGCTGTTCAAGAAGGCCTATGATTCCGACCCGATTGCATTTCATATACAGCAGGAGAAGTACGCCCCGGGGAAACTCGATGTGGCCTACTATCCCTATTTCGACAAATCCAGGCAGATCAACGATTACATCAATCTGAAGGACCTGATCGACTTCCTGAAATCAGATGATGTAAGAACCTATTATCCTTTCCCGGGCGGGGACAATGTGAAGATCTTCCCGTCGAAGAAAGTCTACCTGGTCGTTGACAAGGAGGCCTGCATCCGGAACGGCATTGTTCCGAAATACCTGCAGGACCAGATGGTGGATACGATCTTCTGGACCATTAAATCGAACCAGCTATACAAGAACGATATCATGCTCCTCGACCTTGTCGCGACCAACAATTGGAAGCGTCCGCTTTATTTCTCGTCGCCGGCCAGCGTCAACCACTGTTTCAACGTGGATTCGTTCTGCCTCGTGACAGGCTGGGTCTATAAATTCATGCCGGTGAAGGCAAGGCACCAGGATTTCATCCCGAACATGGGCGGGGTCGACCCGGTCACATCCTATGATATCCTCATGAACAAGTGTGCCTGGGGTAACCTGAACGATCCGCATGTATATGTGGATCCGGAAAGCAGCAACAATGCAGCGCGGCCGAAGACCAACGTCCTGAGGACCGCCCAGTCGCTGATCGACATGGGAAGAAAGAAAGATGCCATACGGCTGATGGACATGTACTTTGACAAATTCCCTGAAAGCAAGTTCGAATACGACATGTACAACATTCCGTTTGCCGAGATGTATTACAAAACAGGCGAGACTGAAAAGGCAAACAAGATGCTGGAGCGGCTCCTGGTGATCTACGGGCAGAACCTCGATTACTATCATACGTTCCAGGGAAAGTACAGGGATTATTATACAAAGGACATCGAGCAGGCGCTGGGGATGATGAAACGCATGAATTACCTGGCCAAGGAAAACAAGCAGGACAAGCTGGCTGCAAAGGCCGACAGCCTTTTCAACCAGAAGCTTAAATACTACCAGTAGCAAATATAAAACATCGCATGAGCCTTGATTTTATTACCTGGAATGTTGATCCGGAGATCTTCCGGGCCGGGAATTTCGCCATCCGCTGGTACGGGTTGCTGTTTGCCGCTTCGTTCTTCTTTGGCTACCTGATCCTTATAAAGGTTTTCAAAAAGGAGAAGATCCCTATTACCGTCCTGGATGCATTGACAACCTACATGGTCATCGGGACGATCATCGGGGCGCGCCTCGGACACTGCCTGTTTTATGAACCGGCGTATTACCTTCAGCATCCTTTACAGATCCTCATGGTATGGGAAGGGGGGCTGGCAAGTCACGGCGCCGCTGTCGGGATCATCCTTACCATCATTATTTTTGGGAGGGTCAAAAAGCTGCCGTTTCTCTGGGTCATGGACCGGGTTGTGATCGTTGTAGCGCTTTCTGGCCTGTTCATCCGCACGGGAAACCTCATGAATTCGGAAATCTTCGGTCACCCGACCGCCCTTCCGTGGGGATTCCTGTTCGTACGCGCGCCCCATCCCGAGAACATGGATCCGCGGCATCCGACCCAGCTTTATGAAGGGATCTCCTACCTGCTGATCTTTTTCTACCTCTGGTGGTACTATTACAAAAAAGACGGGAAACCTGCACTGGGCTACCTGTTCGGAATTTTCATGGTACTTGTGTTTGCCATGCGTTTCCTGATCGAATTTGTCAAGGAACCACAGGAGACCTTCGAAAAGGCGATGCCGCTGAACATGGGTCAGCTTCTGAGCATACCGCTCATCCTGGCAGGGATCTTCTTCATTCTTTATTCAAAGGGAAAATTTAAACGGCAGGCCGGGAAATCCGCTTAGAGGTTACCTCCCGTATCCTTTCTTCCAGTATTCTGTAATCATTCATCATGACGAGCCCCGGATAATTCCGGGTCATTTCGATCGCGTAGAGAAGGTCGAAATGGTACTGATGCATGGAGAAATAGATCTTCTTCTCCATCAGGAAGCGCGCCAGGTACTCCTGTTCAGGCTGTCCGGGCGTCGGGATCAGGATCGCTTTTTTTCCCAGGGTTACAAGGTCCATCAGGCTTGAATAGCCCGACCTGCAGATGATGATCTGCGAACGCAGGATGTGTTCCTTCATCTGGTCTGCAGGCAGGTGGGAGTAAACATGGATCCTGTCGGTCAGGTCCCATTCATCGGTCCGTTCGGTAAGTCCCCTGACGATGATGCCACTCAGTCCGGAATCCTTCAGTTGCTCAAAGATCATTTTCTCGAAGATCGTGCGCTGCGGTTCAGGACCGGAGAGGGAGACCATGATGCTGTGATCAGGTGGCAGGGGAGCGTCTGCATGGGTTGCAGGGGCAGAGAACCTTGAAAGCGTGCCGATGTAATGGGTGTTTGGAAGTACGTATGAAGGGTGGGAAAGCTGCCCGGCCAATCCCTGGTGAAACTCAAAATCGGGGATCCAGCATTCATCAAAACGTTTCATGAACCGGCGGATCAACCGTTCCACCATTCCCGTTATAAACCGGACCGGTTTAGGGAAGATGATCCGCAACTGATGTGTCATGAAGATGGAGTAACATCTCTTGCTCCGGGCTCCGTAGCGGTTATCAGAGAATATGAGATCGGGGCGCTCTGCATCCAGGATCTTTTTCAGTTCCCGGTGTTCCCGGAAATAGCCGTAAAACATGACCGGCGAGTGCAGAATCATCCCTAACAGAAGTGCCCTGCCCATGGGATAGGTAATGCGTATGCCCCTGTAACGGATAAAACGGCAATTGGGAAATTCCTTTTTCAGTAGTTCCAGCGGCCTTCCGTCGGCAGCGATTACCACTTCATACCCTTGCTTCATGAACTTCCGGATGACCGGAATGCAGCGGGTGGCATGACCGATTCCCCAGTCGAGGGGACAAACGAGGACTTTCATTTTACCTGACAGCCTTTCTTTCCTGCAAAATTATCGCAGTATTAAGGGGTTTATACATAAATATTTTAAACTTTTCATATTACTTTTTCACATTCCGGACGATTAAGGGGGTAGGATACCTCTGTGAGCCCCTGTGTCTACTCTGTGGTTCTCTGTGAAACAAAATCTTATTACACAGAGGTTCATGGAGAAGACACAGAGTTGCACAGAGAATTTTGTAAAGGAATTCAACATTTCACCTGATTTATGATGATCTATCAGATAGCATTGACGATGATTCCCGGGATCGGGGATGTAGTTGGCAAGAAGCTCGTGACCTGCTGCGGCAGCGCCGAAGCCATTTTCAGGGAGAAGAAAAAGCTCCTTGACCGGATCCCGCGCATCGGGCAAAAGATCCTGGAAGCGCTTTCCAACCGGGAGATCCTGGAGCGGGCAGAGCGGGAGCTGGCTTTTGTGGAGAAATTCCGCATAAGGCCGCTCTTTTTTCTTGACAAGGATTACCCGTTCCGGCTGAAAAACTGCATCGACAGCCCGATCCTGCTTTATTACAAAGGCACGGCCGATCTGAACGTTTCGAGGATCATCGGTGTAGTCGGAACACGGAATGCAACGGAATACGGAAAGGGTGCCTGCCATGGGATCATTTCGGAGCTGGCGCAGGACAAGGTGATGATCGTAAGCGGGCTGGCCTACGGGATCGACAGCTGCGCACACCGTGCCGCCCTTGAGCATAACCTTGAAACTATTGGCGTGCTCGGTCATGGGCTCGACCGGATCTACCCGTACCAGAACAAGTCGCTGGCGGAGCGGATGCTGAAAAACGGCGGCCTGCTGACCGATTTTATAAGTGCCACCCGTCCCGACCGGGAGAATTTTCCAAAGCGGAACCGCATCATTGCCGGCATCTGCGATGCTGTCCTGGTTGTGGAGGCTGCCGGAAAAGGCGGAGCGCTGATCACTGCCGAAATCGCCAATTCTTACAACCGGGACGTATTTGCAATACCGGGCAGGATCAATGATCCTTTTTCAGAAGGAACCAACAAGCTGATCCGGCAGAACAAAGCTGCACTCGTTCAGTCGGCCGATGATATCCGGTACATGATGGGATGGGAGCAGAAAGGGAAGAAACCGGACGGGTACCAGAAGAAGTTCTTTCTTGAGATGACACCGGATGAGACCGTTCTCGTTGACTTTTTAGGAAAGAATGGCTCTTCAGGGATCGACGACATCGCCATCCAGTGCAACCTCAGCATGAGTAAGACTTCTGCAGCATTGCTAAACCTTGAGTTTGAAGGGATTGTTAAGAGCCTGCCAGGGAAGGTTTATGAACTGACATGATTTTATTATCTTTACAGATTCTTAAATCAATCGTGCATTATGCAAAAGGTTATCATTCAGAAATTGGGCAACCAGGAGATAGAAGAACGCCAGATCAGGAAATGGCCCATCTGGAAAAAGAAGGTTTCCAGGTTCAGCCACAAGTACGATGGCGATGAGGAGTGCCTCTTCCTGGAAGGGGAGGTGGTGATCGAAACGCCCGAGGAAAATTATACGATCGTCCCGGGTGATTTTGTGATCTTCAAGGATGGACTGGAGTGCATCTGGGACATCAAAAAACCGGTAAAGAAGCATTACAATTTTCCCTCTGATCAATCCTGATGCTGAAGCATTGAAAGGCGTTGTCACAAAGTCAACAGGCAGCTGGATCACGGTCCGGGCGGAGGACGGCACCCGAACCGAATGCAGGCTGAAGGGGCAGTTCCGGATCAGGGGATTGCGCTCGACCAACCCGGTTGCCATCGGCGACAGGGTGGAAGTCGAGCTTCAGCCGAAAGACGGAACAGGCCTGATTAAAAAAATTTTTGAACGGGATAATTACATTGTCCGTAAATCAATCAACCTTTCCAGGGTCACCCAGATTCTTGCCGCCAACCTTGATCATGCCTTCCTGATCGCAACCCTGGCCCGCCCGCGCACATCCACCGGCTTCATCGACCGGTTCCTGGTGACCGCCACCGGTTATTACATCCCTGCCAGTCTTATCTTCAATAAGATCGATCTGTATGATGAAACTCTTACCGCATACGAGCAGGAGTTAAAGGAGATCTATGAAGCCGCCGGTTATCCCTGCCATTCGGTTTCGGCCTTACGGGGTGATGGCGTTGACCGGATCAGCGACCTGCTGAAGGGAAAAACCAGTTTGTTCTCAGGTCATTCGGGAGCCGGGAAAACAGCGCTCATTAATGCCATTCAGCCGGACTTCAACCTGAGGGTCGGGAAGATCTCGGAAGTGCACCTTAAAGGCCGCCATACCACCACGTTTGCCGAGATGTTTGAATTGACGAACGGAGGCTTCATCATCGATACCCCGGGGATCAAAGAGTTCGGACTGATCGATTTCGAGCAGCATGAAATCCCGCGATGTTTCCCCGAAATGGACCGTCTCCTGCCGTTCTGCAAGTACAAGAACTGCACCCATATCCATGAGCCCGGCTGTGCGGTCAAAGACGGCTTGCTCACGGGAAAAGTAAGCAGGATGCGATATAATAGTTATCTTAGCATCCTGAACGATAAACCCTGATCCTTTCCTCATGAAAACCGCACGGCAACTTATCACCGGAGTCATTCCCCCGCTTGAACCTTCCGAATCGGGGATCAATGCGCTTGGAATGATGGATGACCTGCGGGTTTCACAACTGCCGATCGTAAAAGACGAGGAGTTCAAAGGACTCATTTCCGATACCGATATCCTTACGCTGAACAACTTTGATGAAACCATCGGAAATTATCCTCTTTCACTTTCCAATGCCTACGTACGCGAAAACCATCACATCTACGATGTTCTCCGCCTTTTTGATTCGCTGAAACTGGATCTGCTCCCGGTGCTGGACGACAAGGGGCATTATATCGGTTCGATCACGCTTGCCGGACTGATCCATCACATTTCAGGACTGATGGCCCTGGATAACCCCGGAGGGATCATCATTCTCGAGATCAATGAAAAAGATTACCTGCTGACCGAGATTGCCCAGATCGTCGAATCGAACGATGCCAGGATCCTCAGCATGTACATCACCACCTATCCGGATTCGACCCGGCTCGATGTCACCCTGAAGGTCAACAAGATCGATGTCGGTGCCATCCTTCAGACGTTTGTGCGGTACAATTATATCATCAAGGCTTCCTTTTCCGAAGACACCTATACCGAAAGCCTGAAGGAACGGTTTGACTCACTGATGAATTACCTCAACATCTGATGCATGGGGTTTCTTCCATTCATAAAGAAAAACATTCCAGTTCATCTTCTTTATCCACCTTTTTCCTCACTGGTCCTGTTCCTGAGCCTGGTCTTTCCTGCTCACGCACGAACCGATGTTCTGCCTCCCGGTCCTGAAAAAGACAGTTCCGGTTATGTTATTGTGGATACCATCCGGATCGAAGGATGCAAACAAACGCGATTACCCATCATCCTGCGGGAGCTTCCGTTCCGGGAAAATGACACCATCACCAGGACCATGTTCCCAGACAAGATCCGGGCGGGGAAGGAAAATATTTTCAATACCTCCCTGTTCACTGTTGTTACCATCGATACTGTGCAGAAGGAAGGCTCGCCCGACCGGGTGGATGTCATCATCCACCTGGCTGAGCGATGGTATGTCTGGCCAAAACCCTATTTTGAGATCTCCGACCGGAATTTCAACACATGGATCCAGACCTGGGATTTCAGCCGCCTTACTTACGGGATCAACCTCACCATTTCGAATGTGAGGGGCCGCAACGAAACGCTCATCCTCCCGATCCATTTCGGCTTTAACCAGAAGATCGGCTTCGGGTATAAGATCCCTTACGTGGACCGGAAAAAAATTGTTGGAATTGCGTTCGGGACGGAATTCAACCGGAACCATGAGGTCATTGTGAAAACCGAAAATAACAAAACCGTTTATTACAAGGATCCTGATCATTTCCCGCGGGAGAACCTTTATGCTTATGCAGAGGTGACCGCCCGTGCCACTTTTTACGCCCGGCATACTGTGCGGGTCGGTTTCAATGACTGGTATTTTTCAGATTCGCTGATCATGACGCCGGGGTATGCTGCCGACAGCAACAATCTCCTCAACTATTTCAGTCTTTATTACCAGTACAAGAATGATCACCGGGATGTCCAGTATTATCCCTTAAAAGGCTCTTATTTTGATGTGGAGCTTGATCAGAACGGGCTTTGGTCGACCTCTGTCAGTGAGCTTTACATTAAATCGAATTTCAGGAAGTACATTCAGATATCAAACCGCTGGTATTTTGCAACCGGACTTACGGCAAAAGTGACCTTTACACCCCAGCCGCCCTATTTCCTGCAGCGGGGGCTCGGATACGGCAGGGATTTCGTCAGGGGGTATGAATATTACGTGGTGGATGGCAAGGATTTCATCCTCTGGAAGAACAACTTCAAGTTCGCCATCCTTCCGGAGAAGGTCTATACAATTGGCGGCGTTAAAAGCCGCAGGTTCAACCCGGTTCCTTTCGCCATCTATATGAATTTATCCTGTGATCTCGGTTATGTAAACAACACCAACGGGAGTGAAGAAGGGAACAATGATCTCCGGAACTCAATACTGGTAGGATACGGGGCCGGCATCGATTTTACAACCTACTATGACATCGTGATCCGGCTTGATTTTTCGCTGAACTCGATGGGAGAACCTGGTCTTTATCTTCATTTTATGGCCCCGATATAGGATGGCCGGCAGGTTCTTTAAAAATGGACTATCTTTGCACCCGTTTTACTGTTAATTCTTGGTAATATGAAGGTTGCCCTCTTCGGGAAAACGATTACCCCCAAAGATATTCCTTATCTGCAGGAATTTATCGACAGGCTTGGAAACCTGAACGGAACGATCTGGATCTATGAATCATTCTTTCAGGCGGTAAAAGAATCCATCACATTCATGAAACCACCTGTCACCTTTACGACACAGGAAGAACTCCGCGGAAAGGTTGAATACCTTTTCTCCGTCGGTGGTGACGGCACCCTGCTGGATACGATCACGCTTGTCGGTAATTCCGGCATACCGGTGATCGGGATCAACACGGGCCGGCTGGGGTTTCTGTCGGGCATTTCCAAGGAAGAGATCCTTCCTGCACTGGATGAGATTATCGCGAAGAACTATTCGCTCGATTCCAGGACGCTTCTCCGGCTTGAAACACCGGACAACCTCTTCGGGGAGCTGAATTATGCCCTGAATGATTTTACCATTTACAAAAGCGGTCCTCATGCGCTGATGACCATCAAGACGTTTATCAATGATGAATTCCTCAACACTTATTGGGCCGACGGGCTGATCGTTGCCACACCGACCGGGTCAACCGCCTATTCAATGAGCTGTACCGGCCCGATCCTTTCACCCGACTCTGAGAATTTTGTCATCACCCCCATTGCAAGTCATAATCTGACGGTACGGCCGATTGTCATTCCCGATACTTCCATCATCCGCATCCAGGTTGAATCGCGGAACCCGGAGTGTTACATCGGGCTGGATTCCCGGATCATGAAGCTGGATGTTCCTATAGAGCTGATCATCCGGAAAGAAGATTTCAGAATACAACTCGTGCGGATCCCGGGGCGGAATTTCTTCGAAACCATCCGTGCAAAGCTGAAATGGGGACTGGATATCCGCAACTGATCAAAATCTCATTGTTTTCCTTCCTCCATCAAATAAAACATGCAAAACTGCGTTAATTACCTGATAAATTGAAGTGCCTTTAATGTTTCCTCGGATAGCTACTCACTCATTGCATAGATTACGGTCAAAACGGAGGGTCGGAAAATTCCCCTTCCTTCTGCTGCTTTTTATGTGCTTTACCCATACCGGGCGTGCTCAGCAGAACATTGAGGTCGGACTGTTCATCGGGGATTCCTATTATCTTGGTGACCTGAATCCGGCTGTTCATTTCCGTTCTGTTCAGCTGGCTTACGGTGCAATGGCACGGTACAACATCGATGACCGGTGGGCCATAAAATTCGCCGTCACCCGCGGAAAAGTCAAAGGAAATTCGGAAAAGTCAAATTTCCTGCCCGGACGGAACCTTTCCTTTGAAAGTCCGATCACCGATTTTTCACTGATGGCGGAATTTAATTTCTTTCCCTATTTCACCGGAAGTCGGTGGAATTGGATAACACCGTATCTTTACGCCGGCATTGGAGGGTTCATTTTTCAGCCTGCTTCGGGAGGAGAAAAGTTGAAACCCCTGGGAACCGAAGGGCAGAATCTCGGGTATGAAGGACGTAAGCCTTATTCGACGACACAGGTCGATATCCCGTTTGGCCTGGGGCTTAAGGTAAGCATTGGTAAGAAGTTTGGTCTTACTGCATTCTGGGAAATGCATAAAACCTTTACAGATTATCTCGATGATGTAAGTACCACCTATTACCTGAACGGGCCTGCCATCAGCCAGGATGATAAGGCTGGGATGCTGTCGGACCCGACACAGGACCACATGCCGGGTATGCAGCGCGGAAACGCAAAATCGGATGACTGGTATTCCTTTTCCGGGATCACAGTCACCTATAAATTTGATCTGAGAGGAAAACGGAAATGCAGGGATAACAAGCATTTCTGACAGAATAAGCAAATGTCCTGATGAACCTGAAAGAGAAGATTATCAAAGAACGGATCCCTGCCCACGTCGCCATCATCATGGATGGAAACGGACGTTGGGCGAGGAAAAGAGGCTTTGCCAGGACGCTGGGTCATGAGAAAGGAGTGGATGCTGTAAGGGAAACAGTTGAAGCAGCAGTTGAGCTGGGGATCGGATACCTCACCCTGTATGCTTTTTCAACCGAAAACTGGAACCGGCCGAAATACGAAATCGATGCGCTGATGAGGTTACTGGTCAGATCGGTCAACAAGGAACGGAAAACATTCATGGATAACAACATCCGCCTGATGGCCATCGGCGATCTGCGGAACCTTCCGCCGAAAAGCTACACCGAGCTGATGAAAGCCATTGATGACACCGCTGTGAACACCGGGATGCGGCTTGTTCTTGCCCTGAGCTACAGTTCACGGTGGGAGATCGTTGAGGCCGCCAGGATCCTTGCAGGAAATATCAGCAAGGGAACCCTGAAACCCGAAGAGATCACCCAGGAAATGTTTTCCAATCTCCTGACGACAGCCTCGATTCCCGATCCTGAACTGCTGATCCGTACCAGCGGAGAATACAGGGTGAGCAATTTTCTCCTCTGGCAGATCGCCTATTGCGAATTGTATTTTACCCCAACCCTCTGGCCCGATTTTTCGAAAGAAGAATTCTACAGGGCCCTTATCGATTACCAGAGCCGGGAAAGAAGATTCGGAATGACAAGTGAACAAATCAGAAAACCTAAAAACCGCTAATACAACTGCCCCGGATGAGACTAAAATTCCTGATCTTTCTTCTGATATTTTCACGGTTTCTGCCGACGGTGAATGCCCAGGAATCTACCGGCAATCCAATCACTATTGATTATTCTTCCCCGAAGGAATACATCATTGCGGGGATCACTGTTACAGGGATAAAATACCTTGATAACAACGTCCTGATCATGCTTTCAGGATTATCGATCGGCGACAAGGTGAAGGTGCCGGGGGACAAGATCTCACAGGCTGTCCGCAAGCTCTGGGAACAGGGGCTTTTTGAGGATGTGAAAATATCCATTGCGCAGATCGTCGGTGACCAGCTTTACCTGAACATTGCTTTGAAAGAACGGCCCCGGATGTCGAAGTTTTCCTTTGAAGGGATCAAGAAATCGGATGCGGACAACATCCGTGAAAAGATCCATCTTGTTAAGGGCGACTATGTGACCGACAACCTGATCATGCGCACCAGCAATATCATCCGGAAATATTATACGGACAAGGGTTACCTGAATGCCGATGTAGACATCATTGCAAAAAAAGATTCAGGCGGATCAAATGAAGTTACCCTTAACATCAACATTCAGCGAAAGGGGAAGGTCAAGGTTTATAACATAACCATACATGGCAATAAAAACCTGACCACCGAACAGATCAAGGGGGCGCTTAAGAAGACCAAGGAAAAGGGAATGTTCAACCCGATGAACGACATTGATAAGATGATCTGGCAGATCGCCAAAGCCATTATCCGGATCGATTTTAATGAGATTGCCAACATTGTTGAGATGCATGCATTCAACAACATCCGCATCCGCATCTTTAAATCCGCCAAGTTCATCAACGAAGATTATGAAGCGGACAAGATCGCGCTGATCACAAAGTACAATAATAGCGGGTTCAGGGATGCCCGCGTCATCCGTGATTCGATCTCCAAAAACCCGGATAACACCGTATCCATCGACATCTGGTTGGATGAAGGCCCCAAGTATCATTTCCGCAGCATAAGCTGGGTCGGAAATACAAAATACCCGGATGACATTCTGAACCGGATTCTGAGGATCAAAAAAGGGGATGTTTACGACCAGAGCGCTCTTGAATCGGCACTTACCTATAATCCCAATGGTACCGATATCCGTTCCCTGTACATGGATGACGGTTATCTTTTCTTTGATGTTCTGCCGGTGGAGGTTAATGTTGAAAAGGACTCGATCGACATCGAGATCCGCATGCGCGAAGGAAAACAGGCCGTGGTCAACAAAGTGACCGTAACCGGGAACACAAAGACCAATGATCATGTAGCTTTGCGGCAGGTCCAGACGCGTCCCGGCCAGATGTTCAGCCGCGACAAACTGATCCGCTCACAGCGTGAACTGATGCAGCTGAAGTATTTCAATGCTGAAAAACTTACACCCGATGTCACTCCCAACCCGGACGACGGAACCGTGGATATCAACTACAATGTGGAAGAAACTTCTGCCGACCAGATCGAACTCTCAGGAGGATGGGGCTACGGAAGAATTGTGGGAACCCTGGGGTTATCCTTCAATAACTTTTCACTCCGGAACATATTGAAATTCAAGACATGGAAGCCAATCCCCTCCGGGGATGGTCAGAAACTGGGACTTCGTTTCCAGACATACGGCCAGGGATATTACAGTTACAGCGTCTCATTCACGGAACCCTGGGTGGGAGGAAGAAAACCCCTGGCCCTGAGCCTTTCCTATGTCCATTCAAAATATTCCAACGGGGTTGCGAAATCGGATACCAACTATGCCTATTTCAAGATCGACGGGTTTCAGATCGGACTGGGAACTCAGCTCAAGTGGCCGGACGATTATTTTGGTCTTTACCAGGCCATCAATTTCAACCGGTACGAAACGCACAAATATACCCAGATCTTTTCCTTTGGCGGTGGCAACGGGTTGTACAATTCCATCAGTTACCTGATCAGCCTCACCCGCAGCTCCATCGACCAGGAGATCTATCCCAAAGTGGGATCGGTTATCACCGTCAGCTGTGAACTGACTCCACCCTACTCCTGGTTCCGCGGAGATGTGAATTATGATGCCATGCCTGCGAATGTCAAATACAGGACGGTAGAGTTTTACAAATGGAAGGTAAAGGGCGCCTGGTACCTCAACCTCATCGGCAAACTGGTATTGACAACGAGGGCTCAGTTTGGGGTCCTGGGTGCCTACAACAACGATATAGGTGTCACTCCTTTTAACCGGTTCTTCCTCGGCGGAGATGGTCTTACCGGCTATAACAACATGGACGGGCGCGAACTGATCGGATTCCGGGGTTACGTGAACAACGGATTGACGCCGAATTACCCGAACATGGTCGGGGGTACCGTGTATGAAAAATTTACGTTCGAACTGCGTTACCCGATTTCACTGAATCCCAGTGCTACGATCTATGGTCTGACATTTCTTGAGGCCGGGCATGACTGGCTTAAATGGAGGTATGTGAATCCGTTTGATGTTTACCGTTCAGCCGGGGTTGGCATCCGCGTCTTCCTGCCGATGTTCGGATTGCTTGGATTAGACTGGGGTTACGGAATTGACGAAGTCAGGGGAATCCCGGGGATCAATGGAAGCCAGTTCCATTTCTCGATCAATTCGTCTATCGATTAGAGGTCGGAGGTCGGAAGTCCGAGATCGGAAGATGGAGGTTGCTTCGTCCCGATGAAATCGGGACTCGCAATGACAAAGAAGATGGAAACTATCTGTGTAATCCCTGCCTGCGGCAGGCAGGTGTGTAATCTGTGGTGAAAAATAAATAGCGAAAAAAAACCGTAAACCGTAAATCACAGACTCTTTGTAACTTTGTTGAAATAATAGGAGGGAAGTAACATGAAAAAATTAATCATTGCTTCGGCTGTTTTCTTTTTTGCTGCTGTAACGATGCAGGCACAGAAGTTTGCCTATGTCGACAGCCAGTATATCCTTGATAATCTCCCGGAATATACAGAAGCCCAGGCCCAGCTGGATGAAGCATCAGCCCAGTGGCAGAAGGAGATCGAGGCGAAATTTGCAGAGGTTGATAAGATGTACCAGGATTACCAGGCCCAGGCTGTCCTGCTTCCGGAAGACATGAAAAAGAAGAAGGAACAGGAGATCGTCGACAAGGAAAAGGAAGCCAAAAACCTCCAGCGGACACGCTTCGGTCAGAATGGCGACCTGATGAAAAAGCGCCAGGAACTTGTAAAACCAATCCAGGAAAAAGTTTACAATGCCATCCAGGATATTGCCACAAGCAACAATTATTCAGTTGTTTTCGACAAGGCCGGTGCCCTTACCATCCTCTTTGCCAACCCGAAATATGACATCAGCGACGAGGTGCTGGATAACCTTGGCGCTGCTGCTTCCGGAAGAAAAGGACGGTCCAAGACGACGGAGGGACAAAAAAGTAATGAGCCCGGTACCTCACAGAAAGGAAATCAGCCAACCGAACAACAGAAACAAGAGTCAAGACCTGACCAGCAACAACCCGGTAGCCCCGGAAGCCCTCCTAAACATAAATGAAACGGTTTCGGTCACTGAATCCTTTTGATTTAACAAAAAATGCCTACTTTTGCAGTCTTAATTAATTTATTAACCTTTAACCAGTAACGATGAAAAACATAGTGAAAATTCTTGCCCTTTGTTCTTTGGCCATTCTGCTCACAACCGCTTCAAAGGCACAGGGTGTGCTGAAGATCGGATACATTGATTTCAACACGTTGGTCGCTGCCATGCCGGGCGTTGATTCAGTGAAAACCAAATTGCAGAAATACCAGCAAACCCTCTCGGATCAGCTGGATGCAATGCGCGCTGAATTTGAAAACAAATACCTGGAATACCAACAGGGATCTTCAGGCATGTCGGACCTGATCAAACAAACCAAGGAAAAAGAGTTACAGGATCTCCAGGGCAGGATTGATGCATTTCAGCAGAAAGCCCAGTCGGATCTCCAGGCAAAACAGCAGGAACTGTTACAACCCATCGTTTTAAAAGCAAAGACTGCCATCAAAGAGGTGGCAAAGGAAAATAAATACACCTATATCCTCAATGCCATTGAAGATGTCGTGCTCTTTTCCGAGCCGGCAGATGACATCATGCCGCTGGTGAAAAAGAAACTGGAAATCCAGTAAGAATTTACCTGTTTCATAATAGAAAAGCTGTGCGTTTGTACAGCTTTTTTTTTGCATTGACGGAAGGTTAATGCCGGAAAGAGTTCTTTTGGAAAAAGCTCGACAAACCTTATCTTTGGACTGAAGATAAAAAACCATATCAATGAAAAAACAGCTCTGCGTTTTTCTTTTCCTGTTGTTTCTCCCCGTTCTTCTCCGGGCTACCATCACCTTACCTTCGATTCTTTCATCGAACATGGTGCTTCAGCAGAATTCGGAAGTCAGGATCTGGGGCTGGGCGACCCCGAATGAGATCGTCAGGGTGCGCTGCAGCTGGCTCAGTTATGTGGATGTGACCGAACCTGATGCCAGCGGCCGCTGGATGGTCAGTGTAGTTACAAAGGCTGCCGGAGGACCTTATACGATAACCATATTCGGAGAAAACAAAATCATCCTCAGCAACATACTTTTCGGCGAGGTCTGGGTCTGCTCGGGTCAGTCGAACATGGAATACACCATCAATATGCTTGGTGGGTGGAAATACTTCAGCGAGATCCAGAAAGAGGTCGTAAAAACGGATTATTCGGAGATCCGGTTTTGCCAGGTCATGAAAGCCACGGCAGATAAGCCTTCCGATACCTGTACGGTGGCATGGGCCAGTGCGGATGTCAGGACCATTGAAGATTTCAGTGCCACGGCCTTTTTTTATGGCCGTGAACTTTACCGCAAACTCCATGTCCCGATCGGGCTCATCTCTGCCAACTGGGGCGGTACCCCTGCTGAAGCATGGACAGAGTTCGGATACCTTGAACAGGATCCTGAACTTTCCTACTTCCTGCAGGCTCCGAACGGAGAACACCGGGATCCGGGAAAGCCTTCAATGCTTTTTAATGCCATGATCCATCCCATCCTTAATTTTGCCATCAAGGGGGTCATCTGGTACCAGGGCGAAGCTAATATTCACGAAGCAGACCTTTACAGGCGGTTATTTACAAACCTGATCCACAACTGGAGGGATGCCTGGGGACTGGGCGATTTTCCGTTCTATTATGTGCAGATCGCCCCGTATGATTACAGGGAACCATACAATGCTGCTGCTTTTTTACGAAATGCACAGCTCCAGTGCCTGGCGGAAAAAAATACAGGAATGGTCGTTACCGGTGATATCGGTTCCCTGAAGGATATCCATCCGAAAAATAAACAGGAGGTCGGCCGGCGGCTGGCTTTGTGGGCATTAGCCAAAACTTACAAAACGGAGAATGAGGAATGTTCAGGGCCATTGTATTCCGGAATAAAAAAAGAAGGGAAAACCCTGCGGATTTTCTTTTCCCATGCAGGAACAGGGTTGACTTATCATGGACCTAAGCTTACCGGCTTTTCGCTTTGCGGACCGGATAACCAGTTTTATACTGCCGATGCTGTGATTGAGGACAGTACGGTGATTGTTTCGTCACAGCAGGTTGATCAGCCGAAGAATGTGCGGTACGCGTTTTCGGATACAGATACAGCTGTCCTGTATAATAAAGCCGGGCTTCCTGCATCATCATTCAGGACCGACAGCCTTCCTTTTTTTATGCGGAAGGTCAGGATTAATATTAATGCAGATACAATGCCCGGCAATGCTTTCGTATCAATGGAATGCGCGGATAACCGTACGGATGTGCATTATACCCTCGACGGTTCAGATCCTCTCTTTTCTTCTGCCCAGTTCCAGGGAAGCTTCAGGATCGATTCGTCCGTTGTGATCAAGGCAAGAGCGTTTAAGGGTCAGACGGCTTCACCGGTAATTGCACAGGTACAATTTGTAAAACATAGTGGAGTGGGGAAGAAGCTCACATTTTTTCAGCCCTACTCTCCACACTATGCAGGCGGAAAAAATGTTCTGCTGGATGGAATCAGGGGAACTTCAGATTTCCGCGACAACCATTGGCAGGGCTTCCAGGGTGTGGACTTCGACGCGACGGTCGACCTGGGTGAGCACGCTGATGCAGGTTCAGTCTCCATTAACTTTCTCCAGGATCAGGGGTCATGGATTTTTCTGCCTGTGAAGGTTGAGTTCAGCGTATCATCCGACGGTATATATTTCCGGAAGATTAATTCACAGAATACTTCAGAGTCGCCAAAGACAGAAGGGGCGCTCATTAAAGAATACAGCTGCAGCCTCACTTCCTTTAAGTCCGTTAAGGGCGCTTCGGCCGCCAGCGAAACCGGACCGATCCGGTTTATCCGGATCAATGCTAAAAACATGGGAGTTTGTCCGAAATGGCATCCCGGGAAAGGGCAGCCGGCCTGGATCTTCGCGGATGAGATTGTGATCAGGTGATGACCCGGTCATTCATCATACCATCCAGCGTACATATTATAATTTCGTGAGATGCGGTTCACCTGGCCTTCGAGGAGGGCCTGGTCGATGTCCTTTATCTTAATTGCGGGCACACCTGCCCACACTGTTCCTGATTCCACTACAGTTCCTTCTGTGACAAGGGCTCCTGCCCCTACGATGGAGTTGCTGTGGATAACGGCTCCGTCCATAATGATGGCGCCCATTCCGACCAGAACATTGTCATGGATCGTGCAGCCGTGAACGATCGCATTGTGTGCAATGGAAACATTGTTCCCGATGTTCACGGGTGCCTTCTGGTAGGTACAGTGAACGATGGCCCCGTCCTGGATATTTACATTGTTGCCGATCCGGATCGAATGAACATCTCCCCGCACTACAGCATTGAACCAGACACTGCAATCATCGCCCATCACCACGTCACCAGTGATGGTAGCATTGTCAGCCAAAAAACAATTCTTTCCGAATGCAGGTTTGACGCCTTTTACACTTTTAATCAGTGCCATTTCTCATTTTGTTTCAATGATCCTGGGATAATCCAGCGAATAGTGCAGCCCCCTGCTTTCCTTGCGGTTCATGGCTGCTTTGATGATCAGGTAACCGACGTTGATCAGGTTCCGCAATTCACAGATCTTCTGGGTGAGGATGGATTTGTCGTACAGGGCTTCCGTTTCCTGGTAGAGGATCTCGAGCCGGTCGAAGGCGCGCTTTAACCTGAGGTTTGAGCGAACGATCCCCACGTAGCTGGTCATGATGGCCTGCAGTTCCTTCAGGGACTGTGTGACCAGCACCATCTCCTCATTCAGCACCATGCCTTCTGCATTCCAGTCGGGTACCTGGTCGTTGAATTCAATGGATTTTACTGTTTCGATTGAATCCTCGCTGGCCCTGTGGGAAAAAACAAGCGACTCCAGCAGTGAATTGGAGGCAAGCCGATTGGCGCCGTGTAGTCCGGTACAGGAGCACTCTCCCGATGCATACAGGTGATGAATGGAACTGCGGCCAAACTCATCCACCTTGATGCCTCCGCAGGTATAGTGTGCGGTTGGTACAACAGGGATCATGTCGCGGGTGATGTCGATCCCGACGCTGAGGCATTTCGCATAGATGGTCGGGAAATGGCTGATCAGCTCGTTCTTCGGCAGGTGACGGCAATCGAGGTAAACGAAATCATCCCCGAGGACCTTCAGCTCATTGTCGATGGCCCGGGCGACGATGTCCCTCGGTGCAAGGGCAAGGCGGGAATCATATTTGTGCATGAATTCCTTGCCTTCAGCATTCCGCAGCACCGCGCCAAATCCTCTTACCGCTTCAGAGATCAGGAACGAAGGCTTCTCCTGCAGGTTGTAGAGTGCCGTGGGATGGAACTGCATGAATTCCATGTTCTCGATCGTTCCCTTTGCACGGTAAACCATGGCAATCCCGTCGCCGGTGGAGATGGGCGGATTTGTCGTCGTGCTGTAGATTTGTCCTGCACCGCCGGTTGCAATCAGTGTTACCTTCGAAAGGATGGTATCGACCAGGTGGGTGCGCGGATTCAGAATATAGGCGCCGTAACAGGTAATATCCTTTGTCCGGCGGTTCACTTCAAGCCCAAGATGGTGCTCGGTAATGATATCGATGGCGAAGGTATCCTCGATCACCTCGATCATCGGGTGTTTCTTTACCTGCTCCACGAGTGTATCTTCAATTTCCCGTCCGGTCCGGTCCTTGTGATGCAGCACACGGTACTCCGAATGACCACCTTCCTTGGCGAGGTCAAACCTGCCCGATTTGGTCTTGTCGAATTTGATGCCCCATCGGATGAGTTCCTTTATCCGGTTAGTCGATTCAGTGATCGTGATCCTTACAATGTTCTCATCGCACAGCCCGTCACCGGCGATCAGGGTATCTTTGATGTGTTTTTCATACGAATCGGGGGTATAGGTTACAGCCGCAATCCCGCCCTGGGCATAACTCGTGGCCGTATCATTCAGTTTTCCTTTCGTGACGATGCAGACCTTCCCGCGCTTGGCAACTTTCAGCGCATAGGTCAGCCCCGCTATCCCGGAACCGATCACCAGAAAATCCACATGCTTTCTCATCGTCTACAATATTTCCGTTTTCCGACTTCTATTCTCCATTCTCTATTTTCACCACAGATTACACACCTGCCTGCCGCAGGCAGGGATTACACAGATTTTTACAATCGTCTTTGTCATTGCGAGCGAAGCGAAGCAATCTCCTTTTATTAACCCAGCCTTGTCATTGCGAGTCCCGATTTCATCGGGACGAAGCAACCTCCATCCTCAGTCTGCAGTCTGCAGTCTGCAGTCCTCAGTCTTCATTCTTCCGACCTCCGACCTCCGACCTCCGACCTCCGACCTCAGATCTCCAGCAGCCTATTCACCGGCTCATCACCCTCTTCGACCATCCTAAATGGATCCTCAACATATTCTTTCACCTTCACCAGGAAGCTGACCGATTCCCTTCCGTCGATCACACGGTGGTCATAAGAGAGGGCAATATACATCATCGGCAGGATCACTACCTGGCCGTTCACCGCCATGGGCCTGTCCATGATCTTGTGCATGCCCAAGATGGCGCTTTGCGGCGGGTTCAATATCGGAGTCGACATCATCGACCCGAAAACACCACCGTTTGTGATGGTAAAGGTTCCGCCTTTCATGTCGTCGATGGTGATCCTGTTGTCTCTAGCTTTTACTGCCAGTTCCTTGATCCTGATCTCCAGTTCGGGGATGCTCATCTTTTCTGCATTCCGTATCACCGGAACGACAAGTCCCTTTGGTGCGCTGACGGCAATCCCCATGTCGACAAAATCAGGGATCACCAGTTCTTCTCCATCCAGCATCGAATTGACCTGCGGAAATTCACGCAGGGCCAATGTGACAGCCTTGGAGAAAAACGACATGAACCCGATCCCGACCCCGTATTTTTCCTTGAAACCTTCGTTGTATTTTTCTTTTAATTCAAGAATGGCTTTCATGTTGACCTCGTTGAAGGTGGTCAGCATCGCGGTTTCATTTTTCACCGAAACAAGCCGCTCGGCCAGTTTCAGGCGAAGGGTCGTAAGTTTCCGGCGTTCCATATTTCGTGATCCGCTGAAACCGGTTGCAGCTTCAGGTTCTTTTTTTCCTGAGATGAAGGATTCCACCTCTTTCCTGCCAATCCTTTTCCCGCTATACGCTGCTGCAATCTCTTTCTTTTGAATATTTTTTTCGGAGAGGATCTTTTCTGCCAGTGGTGATATATGGGTACCGGCTTCCAGCAGTTCCTTTTCAGGAGCTTTTTGTGCAGGAGGAAGCGGTTTTTCCGCCTTGACTTTTTCTGCAGGCTTTTCAGCTACCGGCTTCTTTGCTCCGGCTGAAGGTTGAATGGTTGCAATGACCGTTCCGACGGCAACGGTATCGCCCTCTGCAACAAGGATCTTAAGGAGGCCGTCTTCCGGGGCAACAAGGGGGAAAGAAGCCTTGTCGGAATCGATTTCAACGATTTCCTGGTCTTTTTCCACCGCTTCTCCATCCTTCACCAGCCATTTTGCAACCTGCACCTGAGTGATCGATTCGCCCGGACTGGGAACTTTTATCTCTATCATAAACCTCTTCAGTTACTCAGTTTTTTTTCTGTCGATACCGTAAGTAAAATTACGATGATTGTAATAAAAACGTTTCTAACCCTGTAATATAATCCTTATCGAATCTGGTCTTCCTTTTCGGAGCAATGCAGCCTGCACGACTCATTTGCCACTTCGCAGGTACATCCGCCCATGGCTTTATCCACCAGCAGCTGCTGCTGTATTTTATGCAGGGCCGATGATCCTGTGGCCGGACTGCCGCTGGGTGGCCGTGCTGTTATCTTTAATTCGACTTCCCTGAAATTCTGGAGCAGGAAATCCCCTGCTCCCATGTTGGCAGGCTCTTCCTGGATCCAGTGCCAGGTAACATTCTTTTTATAATGTGCGATGACCTGCTTCAGTTGTAACAATGGCAGGGGATAAAGCTGCTCGATCCTGACCAGCGCAACCTCTTCACGCTGAAGCCGCTCTTTTGCCTCCAGCAGGTCATAATAGATCTTTCCTGAACAAAAAACCACCCTGGTAACTTTTCCGGGATCGGCGTTAGGATCGTCGATAACCTCCCGGAAACCACCAGTGCTGAATTCTTTCAGGGATGATACGCACCGCGGATGCCGCAGCAGGCTTTTCGGGGTGAAAACGACAAGGGGTTTCCTGAAAGGCCGGTGCATCTGCCGCCTCAGGACATGGAAGAAATTGGCCGGGGTTGTGCAATTGACAACCTGGATGTTATTGTGCCCGCTGATCGCAAGGAACCGCTCAAGCCGTGCGCTCGAATGCTCCGGTCCCTGGCCTTCGAAACCATGGGGAAGCAGCATCACCAGCCCGTTCATCACTTTCCATTTTTCTTCGGCGCTGCTGATGTACTGGTCGATGATGATCTGTGCACCGTTGCTGAAATCACCGAACTGTGCCTCCCACAAGGTAAGTGTTTCCGGGGCTGTCAGAGCAAAACCGTATTCGAACCCAAGCACTCCATATTCGGAGAGGAAGGAATTGATCACTTCAAATCCGCTTTCTCCACCGGGAACCGTGGTCAGCGGAATGAATTTCTGTTCCGAATCCTCGACGGTCAGCACGGCATGACGGTGCGAGAAGGTTCCCCGCTGGGAATCCTGCCCGGACAGCCTGACCCGGAATCCTTCATTCAGCAAGGTTCCATAGGCGAGAAGCTCACCCATGGCCCAGTCCAGCCGGCCGGCCTTTTCAAGCATTTCTCTCCTGTCTTCCTGAAGTTTGACAACTTTTCGGAAGAAAGATACACCTTCCGGAAGAGAAGTGATCTTCCGGCCGATCTTCATAAGTGTCTCTATATTTACGGATGTGTCGGGAGATGCAGAAAGGTCTTTGGGAGTTGCTTTTCTGATTCCCTGCCAGAGATCTTCCAGGAATGGCGATATGTCTGCTTTGCCTATTTCTTTGGAACCTTCAAGACCCTTCTCAAGTTCCTCCTCGATCGACTTCCGGATGACCTTCAGGTCGAAGGTTTCTGATGTCTGTTCTTCTTCCAGCTTCTTTACATAAATCTGCAATGGATCGGGATGATCCTCAATGATCTTGTAAAGGATGGGCTGTGTGAACCTGGGTTCATCGCCTTCATTATGACCGTACTTACGGTATCCAAGCAGGTCGATGAAGACATCCTTGTGAAACTGCTGGCGGAATTCCGTTGCAAGCTGAAGGGTGAAAACAACGGCTTCCACATCATCGGCATTTACATGAAAAACAGGGGAGAGGATGGTCTTTCCGACATCTGTGCAATAGGTGCTCGAGCGGCCGTCAAGGTAGTTGGTGGTAAAACCAAGCTGGTTGTTCGTGACGATATGAATGGTTCCGCCTGTCTTATAACCGTTCAGTTCCGACATCTGCAACACCTCATAAACGATGCCCTGTCCCGAAATCGAAGCATCGCCATGGATCAGGATCGGGATCAGTTTTTCATTGTTCCCCTCATAGTGCTGGTCGATCCTGGCCCTGGAAATACCTTCAACAACCGGATCCACGGCTTCGAGGTGGGAGGGATTGGGTGCAAGGGTAAGGGAAACGCTTTCCCCGTTTTCCTTAATAGTATTGGAATAACCCAGGTGGTATTTTACATCCCCGAGAAGCTCGGTATCCACGTATTCCTTGCCGGCAAATTCTGAGAATATCAGTGAAAGGGGCTTGTGCATGATGTTCGCCAGCGTGTTGAGCCGGCCCCTGTGGGCCATGCCGATCACGAATTCCTTAACCCCCATTACCGCGCCTTTTTCTATGATGGCATCCAGTGCCGGAATAAGACATTCAACTCCTTCCAGTGAAAACGTTTTATGACCCGGAAATTTTTTGTGGATGAATTTCTCAAAAAGCACAGCTTCGGCAAGTTTCCGGAGGACCTTCTCCTTCTGATCATGACTGAACCGGGGTGTATTCCTCGATGCCTCCATCTTTGACCGGAGCCACTCATGGATCTCCGGATTGCGGATGTACTGAAACTCCACGCCGATCGACTGGCAATAGGTCTGGTTCAGGTGATCAAGGATTTGCTGTAAGGTTGCCTTTCCCAGTCCGAGCATGCTGCCGGCTTCAAATGATTTTGGAAGATCAGCTTTTGAGAGACCGAAATTTTCCAGATCGAGGGTAGGGGAATATTGCCGGCGGGTCCTTACGGGATTTGTTTTGGTGAACAGATGTCCCCTTGACCGGTACCCGTTGATCAGGTTGATCACCTTGAATTCTTCAGGGTAAACGGCCGTCCCGTCCTTCTTCTTTTTGTAATTCTGCAGGCAGAACTCAAATCCTTCAAAGAACTCCCTCCAGCTCCCTTCAACGGAATCCGGATCCGCCTTGTACCGCTCAAACAACTCCTCAAAAACGGAATTGTCCATGTTGCTCAAATAGGAGTATTTGTCCATTTCAGATCAAACTTCGTTGTCCTTTGTTCACTGTTCTTTCCATTCTCCATCCTCAATTTTCAGATCTCCGATCTCTGACCTCTGACCTCTGACTACTTCTTAATAAACCTTCCATTCATTGATTTATCCTTCTGGTAAATCTTAATAAAATAAAGTCCTGCCTTAAGATTCTGTATGTTTATAGCATTGGAGGATATTGTTCCTTCAGTAATGGTTTCTCCAGTTGAACCTAAGATCCGGTAATGTGCATTTTTCGCTGAAATACCCTCAACGTAAATGTTTTCTTTTGCAGGATTCGGGAATAAACGAAGCTTCTCCTCCTGAACAACCGGCGTTCCGGCTGTAGTCAGCGTAAAACTCTGAACCGCTGCAAATGCCGATCCCAGGAAACCATTGTCAACGGTCTGAACGCTCCAGTAATAGGTTCCGTTGGTCAGGTCATGAATGGTCCAGGAAGTATCAGGTCCTGCATTTCCGGGACAAGGTCTTAAAAGCATGCCAGTACCGGGATCCGACATCGGCGAAAGAATATCTGTATGATCAGGAGCAGTTCCGATCAAGAGATTATAGGAAAGTCCGTTCTGCGGCGTTTGCCCGTCGGTGGCCTTGTTCCATTTCAGAGTGACAGTTGATCCTGCAGTTTCGGACTGGAGACCTGCCGGGGGTAAAGGAGGTGTGTTAACCCTGTAAAGCGAATCTCCGGAGGCATTTCTGTAAATCTCCGTTGAAGGATCATCGATCTGGTTAAGCCCGGTGAAAAGCAAGTCGGCAAATCCGTCATTGTTGTAATCGCCCCATCCTGCTGATCCGAACTTGAATCCGTCCATGTAGGTCTCCACATCGGTAAAGATCAAAACGCTTTCATTATGATAAAGTACCGTCAGGGCAGCGCCGCCGCATCCCTGGATCTGTCCGATCAGGATGATGTCGAGGAACCCGTCGTTGTCATAATCGCCAAGGTCAATGGAACTGTAAGCATGCGGAAATGAATAGCTGTCCTTCTTCGTGAAATGCCCGCCCCCGTCGTTACGGTAGATGAGGAAAGTCCCGGTCGTATAATCATCCATCCCGTCAATTAAAAGATCGGCATCGCCGTCGTTATCCAGGTCGCCCCATTTTGCCATTCCGTTGCCGAGGCCGGTCAGCGTTATCGTATCAGCCTTGAATGATCCTGCCGTATTTTTGAACAATTTTGTGATCATGCCTCCGCCGGTATCCCCGCCAACCACCGCATCGAGCCATCCGTCGTTGTTGTAATCGCCCCAGGCTACGATGGCCGTCTGAACATCCGGCAGCGGTGCATTGATGTCGGTGAATACCGAACTGCCGTCATTCCTGAATATTTTTGCCATTAACCTTCCTGCCAGAAGGATATCCAGGTCCCCGTCGTTGTCATAATCGCCCCAGGTGGCCTGTCCGTCGTCAATTCCGGGAAAGGGAATCCCGCTGTCAACAAAAATGCCGTTGTCATTCCGGTAGATTTTGGTCTGGGGTAAATTGTTTGCGTCATCACCCGTGATCAGGATGTCGAGGTCTCCGTCATTGTCAAAATCTCCCCACTCCGCCGAACTTAAACGGAAACCGGGTATCACAGCATGAATATCGGTAAAGATCCCGGCATCATTGCGGAAGATCTTCGTGACCAGCGAATCATTTGCAAGGGCTCCGCAGACAACCACATCCAGATCCCCGTCACGGTCGTAATCGCCCCACGCGGCAAAACTGTATCCCAGCCCGGGGAACGGAGTAGTGACCTTTTTAAAGGGCAACTGGGCAAAACTGATCTGTACAGATGCTGCAAACGCCAGCAGTGTCAACAAAGATATTCTCATGCGGGATATCTGTTATTTTTGTGCTTTCTGAAAATTCTGTAGACCTGTATCCAGGAATTTAATAAAGCTGTCGACATTCAGATCGTATGCTTTAGGGGTGGTCAGGAGGTTTCCGGTCGTATCAAGGAGTACATAATAGGGTTGCGCATTTACATTGAACCGTGCGATCTGCAGGTCGGCATAAATCTTACCGATGGTCTTTTTTACCTTCTTGTCATAGGTGGAGGTGATCCATTCGTTCTGTGGCACTTCGGTTTTGTCATCAACATATAGAGCCGTAACAATAAAATTTTCACGGAGCCGCTTCAGTACCTGCGGATCGGCCCAGACCCTCGCTTCCATCTCGCGGCAATTTACACAGCCATGTCCGGTGAAATCGATGAACAACGGTTTGTTCTGTTTGCGGGCACAGGCCAGCGCCTGTTTGTAATCGAAGTATCCCTCCAGCTGATGCGGCAGCTCCAAAAACTCCTTGTATCTCGGGGTTTCACAGAGGGAGGTATTGGTGGTTCCTCCGCCTCCACCTCCGCCCGAAACCGCCTTGACCTCATTATGGATGATCGCGTTCAGATCAAAATCAAGGGATTGCTGCGGAGGAAGGTACCCGGCCAATGCCTTTAATGGCGCACCCCACATTCCCGGGATCATATACACGACGAAGGTAAAGGTGATGATGGCAAGGACCAATCGGGGAACACCGATAAAAGGAATGTCCGCATCGTGGTGAAATTTCAGTTTTCCGAGGAGATAGAATCCCATCAGGGTAAAAATAACGATCCAGAAGGCAAGGTAGACTTCCCGGTCGAGGATGTGCCAGTGGTAGGTTTGATCCGCGATACTTAAAAACTTCAAACCAAGGGCAAGTTCCAGGAAACCGAGGATCACTTTCACCGAATTCAGCCATCCTCCCGATTTCGGCAGGCCTGCCAGCCAGGACGGGAAAAAAGCAAACAATCCGAATGGCAGTGCAAAGGCGATCGAAAATCCCAGCATGCCGATGATGGGCTGCAGGATCTCGCCACCGGCCGATTGAACCAGGATAGCGCCAACGATAGGGCCGGTACATGAAAACGAGACAAGGACGAGGGTGAAAGCCATGAAAAATGCACCTGAAAAACCGCCTTTGTCAGCCTGCTTGTCAGCCTTCGAAACCATCCACGTAGGAAGTGTGATCTCGAACATGCCCAGGAATGAAGCTGCAAAGACCATGAAGATCAGGAAAAAGAAGACATTCGGGATCCAGTGGGTGCTCAGGAAATTCGCAAAATTGGCCCCGAGTGTTACAGCAACCAGGGTGCCGATCACGGTATAGATGAGAATGATTGAAAGGGCATACACGATGGCCTGGAAACGAGCCTTCCGTTTGTTCCCACTGTCGTGCATGAAGAAGGTGACGGTCATCGGGATCATCGGGAATACGCAGGGAGTAAGGATGGCAAGGAATCCTGCAAAGAGTGATATCAGGAAAAACATCAGGAGCGATTTTTTATCTCCTTTGTTCATTCCTTCTGCTTTTACAACCGGTTTCACGGTCCCTGAAGTGTTTGCGGCTACTGTTCCTGTGTCTGATTTCTTTCCAACTGTATCTGCCTTTTTCTCGATGGTAGTTGAAACAACTTGTGCGGACTCAACTCCTGCCGGATTCCCCTTTACGGAATAACTGAACTCGACTTCTTCAGGGGGGATGCAGCTGCGATCATTGCAACACATGAATTCCAGTGATCCCTTAACCTCAAAATTTTCCTTCCCGAGAACTCTGATTTTTTGCTTAAAGACTGCTTTGTGCTCAAAATATCTCAGGAGGCTGTTTTCAAACTGCGGATCCTTTTCTTCAATGGCTTTCGGCTCGATCACTTTCCCTGAGAGCTGATAATTTTTGCTTTTGGTGAAAGTGAAACTTGTTGATATCGGTCCGTCGGGGGGCGGAGGGTTATCCTGTGCATAGATGTGCCAGCCCGGGTCCACCGTAGCAATGAGTAACAGCGTAGCTTCGTCAGGCTTTGTCTGTTCAACCTTGAATGACCACTTAACAGGAGTAAGTACCTGTGAAAAAGCGAAGAAGGGAATGAACATCAACGCTACAAGGCAGGCCGTGAGTTTATTCATTGGTGCAAGGAATGTTTGAAAAAGAA
This sequence comes from Bacteroidota bacterium, assembly GCA_026391805.1. Classification (GTDB taxonomy): domain Bacteria; phylum Bacteroidota; class Bacteroidia; order Bacteroidales; family FEN-979; genus FEN-979. The sequence goes on from JAPLDJ010000024.1 coordinate 329,388, forward strand.
TGATGATGGGACAAAGTTAGCGATTTTTTCCCTTCACCAACTTAACCTGAAGCACTTCCTTTGTCCGTGAGGTGACACGGAACCGGTGATCGATCCGGTGCCCCACCACCCAGATGATATGCTGTCCGGTACAAAGCAACCAGGTATTCTCTTTATCTGCAATGGAGAATTTGCAGTCGATGAAATAATCGCTCAGTTTCTTCTTCTTGTTCAGTCCGTAAGGATAAAATGAATCTCCCCGTTTCCATTTTTTAAGGATAAGGGGAAAGGTGATCTTACTCAGATCAAGAGTGGCTTTGTCTTTCGACGGGTCGATTTCAAATGATGCCGTTATTTTTATTTTCTCAAAGCGCAGATGAACCGGTTTCCGGATCTCTTTTCGGGAATCCGATATCGACACATATAAAGGAAGTAATGTACCCGCTTTTTCTGTTTTCAGCGGATGGATGATCAGCTCTTTCCTGTCCTTTACCAGCCGGTGTGTGGGAGAAAAAAAGGTTTTGCCCCCGGATTCATCAAGGGAATGAATAATATCGCTGATGACGGATTCGTTGAATCCATAAGGAGATAAGAATTCGAACGCATAAAGTTCCGGTGGAGAGAATTCTTTCAGCTTATCGATCCGTATATGGATCCCGGTCTTGTCTTCCCTGAAAAGGTTGGTCCGGTCTGCATCGATCGCCTTCCGGTAAACCATCTCCGTTTTCCTGAGCCGGTAAATGTTTTCTGTGATTGTCTGCGGGAAAGCCGGATTCAGCTCATGAAAAACCGGTATCACCTCGTGGCGGATCTTGTTGCGGAGGTACTTTGTCTCCTGGTTGCTGCTGTCTTCCCTGAACGCAAGATGGTTTTGAAGGGCGAAAAGCTCAATGTTATGACGGTAAGCAAAAAGAAGGGGCCGGATGATCTTTCCCTGCCGGGGAAGGATCCCGTGAAATCCTGCAATACCGGTGCTCCGCAGCAGGTTGATGAAGAAGGTCTCAATCTGGTCGTCAAGATGGTGGGCTGTAGCAATGCATTGATATTTGTTTTCCTGTAATACCTCTTCGAACCAGGTGTAACGCAGCTCCCGTGCCGCCATCTGCACCGAGATGCTTTTTTCCTTTGCAATCTTGGTCGTCTGGAATCGTTTGCTGTGAAACGGAACTTTGTATCTTCCTGCCAGCTTACCGACAAAGGCCTCATCGGCATCCGATTCACATCCCCTTAAGCCGAAATTGCAATGTGCAATCCCGAAGGAATAATCTGCACGGTGAAAGAGTTCACACATCACCACCGAGTCAATCCCCCCGCTCACAGCCAGCAGAACCTTATCCTTCTTGCCAAGCAGTTTCTCCCTGACGATGAATTTCTTAAATCCCTCTAACATATCACAAAGTTAGCGAATATTTAACGTTTTCCGACATAAAAGTCATAAGTCACAAGACATAGGTCATTTGTAATTATTAATTTGTTTTTCATTGAGAGCGGAGCAAAGCAACCTCCATCTATCATCGTCGCGCTTGTCATTGCGAGTCCCGATTTTATCGAGATGAAGCAACCTCCAACCTCCCTCCTCCCTCCTCCGACCTCCGGTTTCCTCCGGCCAACAAAAGAAACTCAACAGTAACTTTATGGAATATAATCCAATATAAACGATTTAATAGGAAAGGTAATTTTTTATATTTTTTATTGAAATTTTTTCCCCCACCGGTTGTATATTTGTATGTATATATTTATATTATAAATTATTTGTGATTGCTTCTTACTTTTTTTCAGGGAATAAAATAGACTTTCAAGCGACATGCGTTCATCTCAATATATTAGGTACACTTTAATTAACTATTGTTTACTTCCATCACTTAAAATCGACGATGATCCGGTACAGGAAATGAATTCAGGCATTTAGTTTTAAGCTGCAAGTAGGTTTTATTCTTATTCTCTTCTTTTTTAATTCAATAAAACCCCAATGATCCGGGATTTTATTGTGAAATCGTTGTCAACATATATTCCTTCTTTATTTGAAATGTAAACCAAAAACTATAATTATGAAAACAAACCAGATTAAATTACTTGTCACGGTTTTCTTATGCCTCGGACTGATGCAGGCCTGGGCGCAAAAAGACGTGATGGCTGCGGGTGGTAACGCCACAGGCAGCGGAGGTAGTGCGAGCTACTCAGTCGGGCAGGTTGTCTATACTACGGCAACCGGAACAAACGGATCAGCAAACCAGGGCGTTCAGCAGCCTTATGAGATCTTTATAGTCGGCATTGATAATAACCCTGGCGTTAATCTGCAACTTACGGTTTATCCGAATCCGGCTTCTGTACAAGTGACCCTGAACATCGGCAGGATGAATTCCGAAAACATGGATTACCGGCTCTATGATTTCATGGGTAAGTTGTTGGATTCTCAAAAGATCCGGACGGAACTTACGGAGATTCCAATGGCGAATTTTCCTGTAGGCACCTATTTGTTAAAAGTTCTTGACGGTCAGTCCCTGCTTCGAACCTTTAAAATAATTAAAAATTAATTTCCGGATTGAAGCTATTTAAAAATTATCCAGTACAATTCATTTAAAATAAACAAACATTACAATCATGAAAACAAAATCAATTTACTCAATAATCGTGGCACTGATAGTTCTGATGTCACTCTCATTTATGTCTGTTTCAATGGCTCAGTCACCCGATAAGATGACCTACCAGAGTGTGATCCGGAATACAACCGGAAATTTGATTGCCAACCAGGCTGTAGGCATCAAAATCAGCATCCTGCAGGGAGCACCGGGCGGAACTGTAGTATTTGCTGAAACGTTTACCCCCACAACGAATGCCAGCGGACTGGTCAGTCTCGAAATCGGCACCGGAACATTGATTTCCGGATCGATTGCAGCCATTGACTGGTCAGTTGGTCCCTATTTTCTGAAAACAGAGGTTGATCCTGCCGGAGGCACCACTTATACCATTTCTTCCGTTACGCAGTTTTTAAGTGTACCCTACGCTTTATATGCAGCAAAAGCCGGTGCAGCAGCAGGAGCAGCAGGAGGCGACCTGAATGGCAATTATCCTAATCCGACGGTTGTTGGCATTCAGTCGAAGCCTGTTTCGGTTACCCCTCCTTCAGTTGATCAGGTTCTGGTTTGGGACGGCGTTAACTGGACTCCGGGAGCAAATGTAAGCGGGGCTGCAAGCGGTGACCTTTCTGGTACCTATCCGGGCCCAACAGTCGTAAAACTCCAGACATTGCCTGTTTCTGCAGCAGTACCTGCTACCAATGACGCTCTTGTATGGAACGGCGCCGCATGGGCACCCATGGCAAATGTTTCCGGTGCTGCAGGTGGTGACCTTTTAGGTTCCTATCCGAATCCGACAGTCGTCGGAATTCGGACAAGGCCTGTTTCTGCTACTGCTCCCAATGTCAACGACGTTTATCAATGGAATGGGGCTCAATGGGCTCCCGTTGCTTCCGGCAGTTTGGGAAGCAATTACTGGACATTGAATGGGACCAACCAGATCTACAACAATAATTCCGGCGGACTGGTCGGGATTGGAACCAATGCACCTACCTACAAACTTGATGTATTGCATGGTGGGTCAACAGGTGCCCACATTGCTTCTACCAGTGGTTTTTCTACTGTGGATATTGACGCCTTTAGTGGTGATGCCGCCCTGCGTTTACAAAAAGCAGGAGTCGGCCAGTGGAATATCCGCAACCGCCCTGCTGATAACTATCTTGAATTTTTTGAATTGGGTGGAGGCGGCAGCCGCATGGTCATCCAGGATGCAACCGGATTTGTGGGTATCGGTGCTACTGCAAGCATTTCCCCGGCTTATCAGTTGGATGTGACGCATGGTGGGGCAACAGGTATCCGCAGCAAATCTGACGCTTCTTTTTCTGTCGTGGATATTGACGCTTTCAGCGGTGATGCCGCCCTGCGTTTCCAGAAAGCAGGAGTAGGGCAGTGGAATACCCGCAACCGCCCTGCTGATAATTATTATGAGATCTTTGAACTGGGTGGGGGCGGAAGCCGTTTTGTCATCCAGGATGCAACCGGTTTTGTTGGCATCGGGGCTACTGCAACTGTTGCTCCTGCTTATCAGCTGGATGTGACCCATGGTGGCGCAACCGGTATCCGCAGCAAATCTGACGCTTCTTTCTCTGTTGTGGATATAGATGCGTTCAGCGGTGATGCTGCCCTTCGTTTTCAGAAAGCCGGTGTTGGCCAGTGGAACATCCGCAACCGTCCCGCAGATGATTACCTTGAATTTTTTGAACTGGGTGGTGGCGGAAGCCGTATGGTTATCCAGGATGCTACCGGAAATGTGGGAATCGGCGAAACCTCAAATCCTGTCTACAGGCTGGATGTGTTACATGGCGGTGCCACTGGTATCAGAAGCCGTTCCAGCAGCAGCTTCTCTGTCGTGGATATTGACGGACAGAGCGGGGATGCAGCATTGCGTTTCATAAGGGCCGGCGTCAACCAGTGGAACATCCGAAACAACCCTGCTAACGATGATCTTCAATTCTTTGAACTCGGCGGTGGCGGAGAAAGAATGAGGATCGAAAATACCACCGGCAAAGTATGGGTTGACGGAGACTTTACCGTGGTGGGTATAAAAGCGTTTACTATGGATCACCCGCTTGATCCGGCAAATAAAACCCTGATGCACGCAGCTGCTGAAAGTAATGAAGTGATAAACTTCTACAGCGGAAATGCTGTCACGGATGCAAACGGAAAAACCATTGTTCATCTCCCCGATTATTTCGAAGCCATCAACAAGGATTTCCGTTATCAGCTAACGGTGATTGGCGTTTTCGCCCAGGCCATTGTCAGCAGGGAAGTGAGCAATAATGCGTTTGAAATTTCGACCAGCCTGCCCAACGTAAAAGTAAGCTGGGAGGTGAAGGGAGTGCGCAATGATGCTCACATGCGGCAAAATCCGTTCGTGGCAGAGCAGGAAAAGTCTGCTTCACAGAAAGGAAAATACATCGACCCATCGGCATATAACCAGCCGGAAAGCAAAAGGGTAAGTTTTGCCGTAGATGCATCCGGGGTTTCTTCCCTCGACTATGTTGCCCCTGTTCAGGAGAAGAAAGATGTTGCAGCTAACGGCGGCAGTCTCGATCCGGTTGTGATTCCGGCAGCTAAATCAGCTCCCGCTAATTCCGGCGGAAGTCTTGACCCGGTGATTGCTCCCAAAGGTAAAACTGGTCCTGTTGACCGAAGCGGCAGTGTTGCGGATGTGGCTCCGGCTGCTCAGCTAACAGCACCTGCAAAACCTGTTGATAAAAGCAGTAAGGACAAATAACCGGATTGATTAAATGACAAAAAAAAGAAGCCGTCCAGGTAGGTCGGCTTCTTTTTTTGTTTCTCTTCGGTCTGTCAGATCTCCCAGGTATCTCCCGAGTTCAGCAGATCATCCACACATTTGATCTTGGAGGTCTCTTTCGCATATTTGATCTGTTCTTCCACAAGGTCATCGTATGTCGGGAACATGGCTGAACGGATCACCCCGAAAACCATGGGGAAATGAGGCGGTGCCAGTTTCGCAAGCATCATGTGAATTCCCGGGTCCTGGCTGTACTGATCATGAACAAGAATATCATCAAGGGTGATACCGTTTTTCCCGATTTCAACAACCTCGAGACGGGTATCTTTCAGCCTCAGGCCTTTTTCATGGTTCTTTCCGAATAACATCGGTTCGCCGTTTTTCAGGACCAGCATGTTTTCATCCTTAACCTCTTTACCGATCACATCGCTGTGAGCCTTGTCGGCAAAGATGATGCAATTCTGCATGATCTCAATGATGGAAGTGCCATCGTGCCGTGCAGCCTCGAACATGGCTTCTGTCATCAGGTTGATGTTGTTGTCCGGGACCCGTGCAAAGAACGTTCCCTGGGCGCCAAGAACGAGTTCCCCAACGGTAAACGGATGTTCAATCGTGCCCTGGGGAGAGGTTTTGGTCACTTTCCCCATCGGTGTGGTCGGTGAATATTGCCCCTTGGTCAGACCATAAATCTGGTTATTGAAAAGCAGAATATTCACATCCACATTCCTGCGGATGATATGAATGAAATGATTTCCGCCGATGGCCAGTGAATCCCCGTCGCCGGTGGCGATCCAGGTGCTGAGCTTTGGGTTGGCAATCTTAACGCCGGTGCCGATGGCAGCCGCCCGTCCGTGGATCCCATGTATACCGTATGTGTTAACGTAATAGGGGAACCTTGAAGAGCATCCAATGCCGGACACCATGCAGAAATTCTCTTTCTTGTACCCGATCTTCGGGAAAACCCGCTCCACTGCGCTGAGGATGGCATGTGCACCGCAACCGGGGCACCATTTTACCATTTGGTCGCTTTCAAAATCCGTTTTGGATAGCTGAACGTTTGAACGTTCAACAGTCATATTTGTGAAATCCATATTATTTTTCCTCCAGGAGTTGGTGAAATTTATCGGTTAATTCGTTGATCATGAAAGGCAATCCCTGTACCTTGTTAAACTGGTGGTAACTCGTTGCCGGATGTTTCATTCTCAGGTAATTGACAAACTGGCCGCTGTTAAGCTCGCATACCACGACCTTTTTAAAACCGGAAAGAACTTCGCCGGTGTTTTTGGGTAGCGGCATGATATGATGAAAATGTGCATGACTGACTGATTTGCCTTCGTCCTGCATCTGTTTTACTGCAGAATGGACAGCGCCAAAGGTGCCTCCCCAACTGACAACAAGCAGATCTCCGGTCGGAGCACCATCTATGGGCTGAGCTGGAATAAAATCGGCCACTTTTTCAACCTTTGCATTCCTGTAATCCACCATTTTCTGGTGATTTAAAGGATCGGTCGAAACCGTTCCGATGATGTCTTCTTTCTCAAGTCCGCCAATCCTGTGACGCAACCCTTCGGTACCGGGGAGCGCCCATTTGCGCACCAGTGTTTCGGGATCCCTGCGGTAGGGCTTGTAATCCGGATCGTTGGCCTCGGCAATCGGTGGATTGATGGCAGGCATGTCAGCCATCTTCGGGATCCTGAAAAGTGCAGATCCGAAGCCCAGGTATCCGTCGGTTAGAAGGATACAAGGTGTCATATGCTCAAGTGAGAGTTTAGCGGCTTCATAGGCGTAATAAAAACAATTTTCAGATGAAGAAGCGGCGATCACAATCACCGGGCATTCTCCATTTCTTCCGAAAAGAGCCTGGTACAGATCGGATTGTTCGGATTTGGTGGGAAGCCCTGTTGAAGGACCTCCACGCTGAACATTCACGATCACGAGCGGCAATTCTGTGATAACGGCAAGACCGATGGCTTCACTTTTCAGTGAAAGGCCGGGACCGGATGTTGTTGTGCAGGCCAGTGATCCCGTGTAACTTGCCCCGATGGCCGAACAAATCCCGGCAATCTCATCTTCAGCCTGAAATACCTTTGCTCCCAAAGATTTATGTTTCGAAAGCTCCATCAGGATCTCTGTCGCCGGGGTAATCGGATATGATCCCAGGAACAATGGCCGTCCAGATTTTTCAGAGGCTGCCAGCAATCCCCATGCGGTGGCAACATTTCCCGTGATATTCCGGTAACGGCCCTTCTCCATTTTTGCAGGAGAAACCTGGATCACCGACTCAAGGGCTTCTATAGTATCTGCATAATTGAATCCCTGCTGGAGAACCACTTTGTTAATTTCGATCAGCTCGGGCTTTTTCTTGAACCGCTTCTCAAAATACTTGAAGGAGCTCTTCAGGTCACGGTTGAAAATATAATAAAGCATGCCAAGCGCAAACATATTCTTCGAACGTTCTGCGGTCTTGTTATCCACGCCCATATCCTTGAGGCTCTCTTTCGTAAGGGTCGTGATCGGCGCCTTGATCATGTTATAACTATCGAGCGAACGATCGGTCAGGGGATCTTGTTTGTAACCGGCCTTCTCAATGGCTTTATCGTCAAAGGCATCTGTGTCGGTAAGGATGGTAGCCCCTTTCTTGGCCCACTTCAGGTTCGATTTCAGGGAAGCAGGGTTCATGGCGATCAGCACATCCACCAGGTCGCCGGTGGTATAGATCTTTGAACTACCCATGTGCATCTGGAAACCGGATACACCGGCAATGGTGTTCTGGGGGGCCCGGATCTCTGCCGGGAAATCGGGGAATGTCGCAAGATCGTTTCCTGCAAGGGCGGCAACTTCCGAAAACATATCCCCGGTTAGCTGCATCCCGTCGCCGGAGTCGCCGACAAACTTAACAACGACCGACTCCCTTTCAACAACAGTTCTTTTTTTCTTAGCCATAATAAGATTGATTTTTAGAAGTGCAAAGGTACCAAATATCCTCGTTTGCAAACCGGGAGGTTTGATTTTTTTCAACAGGATATTGCGAATGCCACTGGTGCCGGTTTCTTGTGAGTTCAGCATCCTTATTCCGAACCTTACCGTTCCTTATGACATATGACATATGACGTATGACGTGTGTCTTGTGACGTGTACCGCAAAACAATTTGGATATTTAAAAAAAATGTATCTTTGCACCGCACAAACGTATTTATTAACCATGTCCGCCTTTTGCGGACCATCAAATCTAACAGATCATGGCATATGTAATTAATGAAGATTGTACTGCTTGCGGGACTTGTCTTGATGAGTGCCCGGTGGAAGCCATTTCCGAAGGCGACATCTATAAGATCAATCCGGAACTTTGCACCGACTGTGCAGCCTGTGCAGATGTTTGCCCGGTGGAAGCAATTCACCCTGCATAACCCGGCAGTACAAGACTGATAATTTAAGAGGGCATCACACCGGTGCCCTCTTTTTTTGTGAAATTATCCGGTATTCTTTTCCCCTTCTCCTTCAGGAGAAGGGGTTAGGGGATGAGGTGCGTTTTTATGAACTGAACTTCTCCAGCTTCATCTCCTCCCCGTCAAATACAGCATAGGTAAATTTGTTCAGCCAGTCGCCAAGGGTGATCTGCCGGCATTTCTCAGTCAGTGGTATATCCGATGGGTAATGCCAATGACCATATACGAAATAGTCGATCGAAGGATTTGAGGCAAGCATCTCATGCGAATGCACGGATAGCCTTGAATCAATGAAATGTCGGTCACGCTCGGCGGTATCTCCTTTGATCATGTTCGCAAACCGGCTTTGCCTCGACCAGAAAAGGGCTATGCGGATCCCCAGGTCCGGATGGATCCACCGGAATAACCATTGGTTGATGCGGTTCGCAAAGACCATCTTGATGAATTTGTACCCGTGATCCCCCGGACCCAGTCCGTCGCCATGGGCAAGATAAAATACCTTCCCGTTGAATTCATGGATCTCCGGGTCACGATGGATCTCGATATTAAGCTCTTTGTTGAGGTAATCGAAGGCCCACATGTCATGATTGCCCCTGAACAGGTGCATCCCGATCCCCGAATCGGTGATCTCGGCGAGTTTCCCCAGCAGCCTGACATATCCGCGGGGGATCACCGTCTTATACTCGAACCAGAAATCAAACAGGTCGCCCATCAGGTAGATCTCCGATGCATCCTTACGGGCCATCTCCAGCCAGTCAACGAAAAGCTGCTCCCTGACGAGACTTGCGGCGCGGTCCGGGATCCCGAAATGAAAATCTGACGCGAAGTAGACCTTCTTTTGCATGAGGTTAATTTCAGCCAAACTTACAAATATTTCTGTTTCGTGCAGTGTTCAGTTTTTCTGAACAGTGCTTTTCTCCTCAATAAGTTTCATCCGTTTCAGATGAAAAAGTACATGTTTGTTCGCAGGATATTGTTTGTAAAGATCAGTCAGTTTCCTGTAATAATCCAGGTCCGGTTCCGGTGTCAGGACAGGTTTCAGCCCGATGGTATAGTTCAGCACCACCAGCGATGCAAGCGATTGCGGATGCAGGTCAATAAAATCCCGTTCGAGTTTTTTCTGATCCCCGGTGATCCTGGAAAATGCAGAATCAGCCTTCATCCCGATCCGGAGGAAATCCTCGCTTCCTTCATGCTGTAGCAGGATTGCCTTCACCGAATCCACCCTTTCCTTATTACGGATTGACGCCCGGAAAAAGGTCTGGAGCAGTTCAGACCCTTCCGATCCCTCCAGGATAAAAGTTTCCGGCTTCTCACGAATGTCCCCTTTAATGGTCAGATGTTCTTTTGGTTCCATCAGCAGGATCATCCGTTCACCATTCTTGAACTGAAGAAAATAAAACCCCGGCTGGTCACTCCTGCAGGAGAAAGAAATAATACCATCAGCACCGGTCTCTGCAGAATCAAGCGTGATGAATTCCCTGACATCCATTTCTCCGAAAACCACCTTTTCGCCATGAGAATTGGAGAACTGACCATGAATAGTGAATTCTTCTGCCCTTTTCCCGCGGCTGCAGGAAAATCCTAAAAGAATAATAAGAACTAAAAAACAGGTTGTTTGTCTCATTTAACTATCAAATTTCCCTCTGTCAAGTTTATCCGTCCTCAATGGGGGTGACTAAAAAGTACTTATTCGCCTTTGTGAAGCCCTTTGTGGCCTTTGTGGTTAAATTTTAAGTGATTGAACCACAAAGGACTCGAAGTTCACACAAAGTCGCACAAAGGAAAATATTCAGCATACTTTTTATTTTTAGTCAACCCCCAGGGGCTGAGGTGCAAGGTTAAAACGTATAAAATGAATTTTGATTATACATATGTGATCTGTGACTGGTTTATCAGCGGTTCTCCCTTGAATTTCAGGATCAGGTTGACGATCGTTATGACATCCTTCTGGCAGTAGGTCACGATTCGCGGAAGATCCTTCTCCTGCCAGAAAACCCTGCCGACATCCTGCCCCGAAATATCATCCTTGGGCGTCGGAATACCGAAGATTGTCGCCAGCAGTTCCAGCGAGGTATAATTCTTGTAATCGCCGAACTTCCAGAGTTCCATCGTGTCCAGGTGATTTATTTCCCAGGGTTTCTTTCCTGAAAGATCAAGGATCGGCGGGACCCTGATCCCGTTTACCAGCATCCTGCGGATCAGGTAGGGATAATCGAATTCCTTCCCGTTGTGGGCACAGAGGAACTGGATCTTTTTATCTGCTCCCTTTACCAGCATGCCTGCGAAGTCAGCGAGTAGTTGTTTTTCGTCCTCGCCGTGATAGGACTTAATCCAGCATGAACCGTTCCTCAGGATGCCGGTCGAGATGCAGATGATCTTTCCGAATTCGGCATAGATCCCGGCTCTCTCAAAAATCTCTTCCGGGCTTTGTACCGGACGACCGGCAAGGTTATCACCCCGTGAAAGGTTCTCTGCCTTCTTATCCCACAGCCTTCTGAAATTCTCCGGCAGCTCCTCATATCCTGCAACCATCGGCACGGTTTCAATGTCGAGGAACAGGATATTCTCAATGTTAATGTTCTCCAGCATATGATCTTTATTAATTACTTTTTTCAAAATCTTTTATTAACCGTGTTACCATTTTTTTATCAATCGGAAACGTAAAATCCTCCTCCTTTAGTTCTCTGATTTCCATCCACCGGAAGCATTGTGCCCCATCTGCAATCTCAGGGAAGTCAAATTTCTTATCCGTCGTTTTGAAGGAAAAAGGCTTTCCACAATCTGCCAAATAATATACATTAATCACCTGAGATTCGAAAGGTAATAGGGTAGAGGCAACAAAAAAATCAGTGGTATAATAATGCGACAGGATATTCACCTCAGTATGAAGTTCTTCCATAAATTCCCGTTTCAGGCAATCGATCGTGCCTTCACCATATTTAAGCCCGCCTCCGGGGAACTTTGTCATGTAAATACCCAACCTGAATTCATCCGTCACCAGGATTTTTCCCTCATCGATCAGCAACCCGTATACCCGTATATTGAACCTTCGTTCGTCCATATTCTTTATTTGCTGGCGCGCGCTTCCAAGCGCGTGCCTTATTTCATTGCCCTCGTCATCTCCCTCTTCCCTTTCGGCCCCGGCAGCTTCTCGATCCCGAAACCTGCACTCTTCATTGCTCGTCTCACGCTGCCTTTGGCAGAATAAGTCACCAGGATACCACCCGGTTTCAGGGTTTTGTATAGCTCCGTAAAGATAGCCTCTTTCCAGAGTTCAGGCTGTACATCCGGCCCGAAGGCATCAAAGAAAATGAGGTTAAATTTTTCAGGATCGGATTTCCAGTTACAAATGTCGGCTTGAAGCTTCTCCAGACAAAACAATTCCGTGATCTGAACAGGCACGTTCCATGGAGAAGAATGAAGTTTATGGTACAGCTCCTTGTATTCAGTAAATCCCGTAACTTCAGGGTAATTCAGTTTTGAATAATGAGATTCATCGAGCGGAAATAATTCAACCGCGGCATAGAACAATCTCTGACCATTCTTTTTGGTTTCTGCCAGTGAAAGAAATGCATTAAGCCCGGTTCCGAATCCGATTTCAAGGATGGATACCTCTTTTTGTGAAGCAAAGGATCCCAGTCCGGCTTGTATGAAAACATGCCTTGATTCCTGTACTGCGCCAAAGGTCGAATGATAATGCTCTTTCAGATCCGGGACATAAAATGTCAGTGATCCGTCCTCTGTCATCACAGGTTCAAGGGCCATAGGATCAGAAAAGCTTCGGATACTTTGCAGGATTGTAGTTGCACATGATCTCGTAGATCAGGTCGAACAACTCCTCGGCATTCGGGTTTGAAAAGTAATCTCCATCGGTGCTGTAGGCCGGCCGGTGGTCATTTGACGTGAGGGTTCGCGGTTCGGCGTCCAGGTATCTGTATCCTCCCTGTTCTTCGAGCACCTTCTGCATCATATAACCGGTAGCGCCTCCGGGAACATCTTCATCAAAAAAGACGATCTTGTTTGTTTTCTTGAGGGATTCAAGAATATCATGATTACGGTCGAACGGAAGCAATGACTGGACATCGATCAGCTCGACCGATATTTTGAACTCTCTGAGTTGCTGCACAGCTTCCTGCGCGATCCTGACACAGGCCCCGTAGGTCACAAGCGTGACATCGGTTCCTTTTACAAGTGTTTCAGGAATGCCAATGGGAATGCGGTATTCACCGGCGTTCGAAGGCATCTTCTCCTTCAGGCGGTAGCCGTTCAGTGGCTCGATGATCAGTGCCGGATCATCCGAAGCGAGGATCGTATTATAAAAACCAGCAGCACGGGTCATGTCCCGTGGAACCAGCACATGTACTCCGCGGATCGAATTGATCACCATGCTTAACGGTGATCCCGAATGCCAGATCCCTTCCAGCCGGTGGCCGCGGGTGCTGATGATCAGCGGTGCTTTTTGTCCTCCTTTTGTCCGGTACTGGAGCGTAGCCAGGTCATCGGAAAGAAGCTGTAACCCGTAAAGCAGGTAATCGAAATACTGGATCTCGGCAATCGGTCGTAAGCCACGCATGGCAAGCCCGATGCCCTGTCCGATGATCGTTGCTTCCCGTATGCCGGTATCGGCGATCCTGAGCTCGCCATATTTTGCCTGCAACCCTTCGAGCGTCTGGTTTACACCGCCGATCTTCCCGACATCCTCGCCAAAGATCATGGCGTAAGGATTACCTGAAAAGATCCGGTCATAATTGGCCTGCAGCACTTCGCGACCGGTTACGACTGGTGAATCATCCGTAATGACGGGGGCGATCCCGCGAACATTTATGGCACCGTTGGAGGATTCGCTGTAAAGATGTGAGCTGTATCGCTCATAATTGGTGCTGAGTTGTTCCTCAAGCCATGCCGAAAGATCTGCCTTCATTGGCTTTTTGAGGCTACAGGTAGTGCAGACATCCCGGAGGACCTTCTTCCCTGAAGAGATGATATCCTTGCGGATCGGCTCTTTTATGTTCTGAAGCTCTTCAACGATTTTATCGATTCGTTCCTGTTTTTTACAGGGACAATGACTTGTTCTTACTGTCTTTATAAGGATTTCCCGTTCTGCTTTGATCGGCTCCTGGAAATGCTTCCAGGCATTATCCCGTGCATTCTTCACCGTTTTGACGGCTTCTGCTTCAATTGCATCCAGTTCTTCAACAGTTGCGATCCTGGCATCAAGGATCCATTGACGCATCCTGACAATGCAATCAAATTCCTTTTCCCACGCAAGTTGCTCTTTTGTCTTGTAGCGTTCATGCGATCCGGATGTGGAATGACCTTGTGGCTGGGTCAGTTCCGTAATATGAAACAACACCGGGACATGGCTCTTCCGGCACACCTCAGTGCCCTCTTCATACATCCTGCACAGGGCCGTATAATCCCATCCTTTTTCGCGGTAAACCAGGAATCCCGGTGCATCATCCGTACGTTCAAAACCCTTCAGGAGTTCCGAGATGCTCTCTTTTGTAGTCTGGTATTTTTTCGGGACGGAAATTCCCCAGCCATCGTCCCAGACTGAAACTGCCATCGGTACCTGGAGCACGCCGGCTGCATTCATGGTTTCGAAAAAATGCCCCTCCGAAGTGCTGGCATCGCCGATTGTTCCGAACGCAACTTCATCGCCCTTGTGGGAGAATTTTACATTATCCTTCAGATCGGGATTGTTCCTGAAGATTTTCGATGCCAGTGCAAGCCCGAGCAAACGGGGCATCTGGCCGGCAGTGGGGGAGATGTCGGCGGAGGAATTTTTCTGCTTCGTAAGGTCTTTCCAGTTTCCGTTTTCATCCAGCGACCGGGTGGCGAAATGATTGTTCATCAACCGCCCTCCGTTCCCCGGATTGATGGCAAGATCCGTATCACCGTAAAGCTGGGCGAAAAATTCTTCAAGGGTGAACATTCCGGCAGCCAGCATGAAGGTCTGGTCGCGGTAATAGCCCGAACGCCAGTCGCCTTCCCTGAAGACCTTTGCCATGGCGATCTGCGCCACCTCTTTTCCGTCGCCGAAGATCCCGAACTTGGCCTTTCCGGTAAGCACCTCTTTACGCCCAAGCAGGCTGGCCTGACGGCTTTCAACCGCAAGCTGGTAATCCTTCAGGACAACTTCTTTCTCAGGCAAACCATTTTCAGGAACGTTGGCTTGCTTATCCTTTGTCGCAGGCATGGATCCCGATAGTATTAGTAATTCTCAGCTTTTACTTCAAAATAGGATGTCGGGTGATTGCAAACGGGACAATTGTTAAGTGCCTTGTTCCCAAAATGAACATGTCCGCATTTGCGGCAGATCCAGAAGACCTTTTCCCCTTTTTCAAAGACCTTGTTCTCTTCAAGGTTTGTCAGTAAGGTCCGGAACCTCTTTTCATGGTCAGCCTCGATCTTGGAGATCAGTTTGAAAAGTATGGATACATTCGGAAAGCCTTCCTCTGCAGCGATAGTTGAGAATTCGGGGTAAAGCGATGTCCACTCTTCATTTTCCCCGTCGGCTGCGGCTTTCAGGTTTTCGGCAGTGGTGCCGATGATCCCTGCCGGGTAGATGGCCGTGATCTCAACCGGCCCGCCTTCCAGGCATTTGAAGAATAACTTTCCGTGCTCTTCTTCATTCAGTGCAGTTTCTTCGAAAAGTGCCGCAATTTGCTCATACCCGTCTTTCCTGGCCTGCTTGGCAAAAAAGGTATAACGGTTTCTTGCCTGCGATTCACCTGCAAAGGCTTTCAGCAGGTTTTTTTCTGTCTTTGTTCCTTTTATACTTTTTTCCATAAGATTATTTTTTCCCAAAGATAAAAAAATTAAAGGAAAGGTTTTCCTCTTATAATCCTCCCTCATCACCCATCAATCATCACACATAATTCCCGCATTCCTACATTTCCACATACTCTTCCTTCCCCACCCCGCACACCGGGCAGGTCCAGTCATCCGGAAGATCTTCGAGCAAGGTTCCCTCTGGAACTCCCCGGATAGGATCCCCTTCTGCTTCGTCATAAATATGCCCGCAAACAGCGCATTTGTACTTTTTCATAATTCATCAATTTAATATTCCCAAATTCCCAAATTCTCAATTTTCCATTCTCCATTCTCCGACCTCGGACCTCAGACCTCCGTCTTCCGTCCTACTACTTCTCTTCTATCCAATTAACGATCTGGTCTGTCATCGGTGAAGTTCCTGGATCAACAACCCCGGCAATATGTCCGTTCTCGTCGATCATGAACTTCTGGAAATTCCATTTGACCGGGGCGTCCATCTCACCGTTCTCTTCTTTCGAAGTAAGCCATTTGTAGATAGGATCCTGGTCCTTCCCTTTTACCGAAATTTTCGACATCATCGTGAAAGTCACACCATAATTCTTCGTGCAGAATGCCTTGATCTGATCATTTGTGCCCGGTTCCTGTGAAAGAAAATTATTGGCCGGGAACCCGATGATGGTGAACTTTTCGCCGCCATATTTTTTATAAAGTGCTTCCAGTTGCTCGTACTGGGGCGTATTACCGCATTTGGAGGCTGTATTCACAACGAGCACTTTCTTGCCTTTCAGCGATGCAAGGTCAAACGGCTGTCCGTCGATGGTGGTCGTTTTAAAATCGTAAAACGACTTGTGGTTTTGTGCAATGGCCATTATTGTCATAGCGATTAATCCGATACTTATGATGAATGCTTTCATTTATTATGTTATTTTTAAGGATTGATTGTTACAAAGGTACGGAAAAATCGTATTATTTAAATTAATTCTAAATCAATGAGACTCAAATTTTTTAAACGGAGTGTAAAAAAATTTGTAAGTCGAATTGATCCCGGGAGCGAAGCGAATCGGGATCTCCGGATTATATTTTCCCGGTTTCCCCTGGGATAAATGGTTATGATAAACCGATTAATTACTTAATTTCGAAGATAATGAAAAGCAAAATCAAAGTTGGTGACACGGCACCGATGTTCACACTTCCCGGTTCTGATGGGCAGTTGGTTAACCTGGCAGATTTTATCGGTAAAAAGAACCTGGTCGTGTATTTTTATCCAAAGGACGAATCGTACGGTTGTACAAAGGAAGCCTGCAGTTTCCGCGACAGTTATGATGATTTTAAAGATGCCGGCGCGGAGGTGATCGGTATCAGCACCGACGATGAAGAATCCCACCGTTCTTTCGCTGAGCACCACAAGTTACCTTTTATTCTCCTATCGGATAAAGGCGGGAAGGCCGCTGAAAGCTATGGGGTCGGGCGTTCGTTGGGAATTCTTCCTGGTCGTATGACTTTTGTGGTCGATAAAAATGGAATCGTCAGGATGACCTATTCCTCTCAGCTTAATTTTCAGAACCACATCAACGAAGCCATTGAAATGCTGAAAACCTTGTGAAAAACTCGGCTTCCCCTCTCCTTCAGGAGAGGGGTGTAGGGGTGAGGTGAATTGGTTAATTGGCTAATTCCTAAAACTTCTCAAATACCCCCAGCCCGAACAGTGCAAAATCATATTTAACCGGGTCTTCAGGATCGAACTGACGCAAGCTGGAGGTAAGTTCTTCAACGGCTTTCCAGTCATTGGCTTTCCTCTTCAAAAGGCCCAGTTTCCTTGCCACCCTTCCGCTGTGAACATCCAGCGGGCACATCAGGCTGGCCGGGGAGATCTGTTTCCATAATCCGAAATCCACGCCCATCCTGTCATCCCTCACCATCCAGCGCAGGAACATCAGGATGCGTTTCGCAGAAGAGCCTTTTTCAGGATTCGCAATATGCTTTTCTGTACGCTGAAGATGCTTCTGTTCCAGGAATACTGACCTGAACCGGCTGATGGCTCCTTTCATTCCTGTTTCAGCATTGATGGAAAAAAGATTTTCCAGCCCACGATGATTCAGGTAAATATTTTTTAAGGATTCCAGGAAAAAAATGCAGTCCTTTCCGTTAAAGGTCCTGTGGTAGTAAGATTCGAAGGATTTTATTTCTGAAGGAGATGCATGCAGGATAAATTCATAGGGTGCGCAATCCATCATCTGCAGAAGCCTGTTTGCATCTTTCAGGATGCCCGCCCTGTTTCCCCAGGAAATGGTTGCAGTAAGAAACCCGGAGATCTCAATATCTTCTTTTCGTGAGAACTGGTGTGGAATGGAAACCGGGTCGGTCTCAATGAAGGAGACATTATTGTATTGCTGGTACTTGAATTCGAGGAAATCGTGTAATTCGTTCTGCGGTATCTTCATTGATGATGGAACACGGAGTACACGGATTAAACGGAGCAGGAATGAATCGAAAAAAAACCTTTTTTAAAATCAGGCATCCATTGCGGATGGAAAATTCTTTTTCCGTTCATTCCGTGTCTTCCGTGTTCAGATAAATTCTTCGGAAATTAATTCAGCACTTGCAGAGGTTTCAGCAGCCCTTTCCCGATATCAATAGCTCTTTCATTATCAGGAATAAGCTTGTGATGCCTTGCTGGTAGGGATTTTTCCAGTCCCTTATGAATGAATTCAGGAGCGACAAGCGGTTTCAGGTGCAGAAATCCGCCCAGGACGATCATGTTAAAAACCTTGGACAATCCAAGCTTCCCTGCTTCATCCGCTGCCTCGATCGAATAAATGTTGATGTCTTTCCGGGTGGGATGATGCGTAATGCCATTTGGATCATAGATCAGCAATCCACCGGGCTTGACAGTTTTTTCGAACTTGTCCATCGATTGCTGGTTCAGAATTATGGCCGTGTCAAATGCATTTAATATCGGCGAACTGATTCTCTCATCGCTCACAATGACGGTCACATTGGCTGTTCCGCCCCTCATCTCCGGACCATAGGAAGGCATCCAGCTGACTTCCTTGTTTTGCATAACGCCAGAGTAAGCAAGTATCTTACCCATGGATAACACACCCTGTCCTCCGAATCCTGCAATGATAATTTCTTCAGTCATAGTAAAATGATTATTCGGTTATTGTTTTATTTCTTTCTTGAAAGAAAATCCTTTACGCGTATCGTGAACCGTGTCCCGTGAATCAGCCTATTCCTTTGTGACCGCTTCTTTCTGCTCAACCAGTTTTCCGTCAACCTTGATATCGCCCAACGGATAGAACGGAAACATGTTCTCTTCCATCCATTTGTTGGATTGCACCGGGGTCATTTTCCATCCGGAGTTGCAGTTGGAAACCACTTCCACAAAGGAGATCCCGGTATTGTTCTTCTGGTTCTCGAAGGCTTTTCTGAGCGCTTTTTTCGTTTTCCTTACATGGGAAGGCGTATGAACAGCCTGGCGCGTCACATAATAGGTGCCGGGTAACTGCGCAACCAGCTCGGTCATTTTCAACGGGTGCCCCATGATAGAGACGTCTCTTCCGTAAGGAGAAGTTGATGAACGCATGTTGGGCAGGGTGGTGGGAGCCATCTGTCCCCCGGTCATCCCGTAGATCCCGTTATTAATGAAAATAATCACGAAATTTTCTCCGCGGTTGCAGGCATGGATGGTCTCTGCGGTTCCGATGGCGGCGAGGTCGCCGTCACCCTGGTAGGTAAAGACAAACCGGTTGGGCCACATCCGCTTGATGGCCGTTGCCAGTGCGGGAGCCCTGCCATGGGCTGCACCCAGCATGTCAATATTCATAAAATCATAAGCCAGCACCGAGCATCCGACCGGGGATACCCCGATCGTTTTATCCTGGAGACCCATCTCCTCAAGAGTTTCCATCAGCATCCGGTGTACAACACCATGGCCGCAGCCGGGGCAGTAGCTGAGAGGTCGGTCAACAAGCAGATTCGTTCTTTTATAAACGATATTCTCTTCTTTGCGTATATCAGTTTTTACAAATGGTTCTTCCATATCAGCCTCCGATTATTTGTTTTTCCAATGCCCTTACTACTTCATCAGGTGCGGGAATGATTCCGCCAAAGCGGCCGTAATGTTCGATCTTAACGGAACATCCGGCGGAAAGTTTCACATCCTCAATCATCTGTCCTGCATTCATTTCAACAACTAGCATTCCTTTAACCTTTTTTGCAAGTGCTGCGATCTGTTTTGTTGGGAACGGATAAAGGGTGATCGGCCTGAAAAGCCCTACTTTAATGCCTTGTGCCCTTGCCATGTCGATCGATTTTTGACAGATCCTGGCGGAAAGCCCGAATGCAACAAAGACATATTCTGCATCCTCACAGGAGATCTCCTCGAAAAGAACTTCTTTTTCCTCGATCTGCCTGTATTTTGCCTGCAGTTTCAGGTTTACCCTTTCCTGTCCTGCCGGGTCGAGGTCGAGTGAGGTGATGATAATGTGATCCCTGTTTTTCGGCTTGCCTGTCGCAGCCCACGGACACTGTGCAATAAGTTCTTCTTCAGTTCTCCGCGGGATCGGATCAAACAGTTCTACTTTTTCCATCATCTGCCCGATGGCGCCGTCCGACTGGATCATTACAGGAGTTCTGTATTTAAAGGCAAGTTCGAACCCGAGCTTGGCGAAATCCGCCATCTCCTGGACCGAAGCCGGGGCCAGCACGATGATTTTGTAATCTCCATGCCCGCCGCCTTTAACAGACTGGAAATAGTCTGCCTGGGAAGGCTGGATGGTTCCCAGTCCGGGACCACCGCGAACAACATTTACAAGCAATGCCGGTAATTCAGCACCAGCCATATAACTGATTCCTTCCTGCATCAGGCTGATGCCCGGACTGGAGGAAGAGGTCATCACCCTTTTTCCCGTTCCTGCACCGCCATAAAGCATGTTGATGGAAGCAACTTCGCTTTCAGCCTGCAGAACAACCATCCCCGTTGTTTCATATGGCTTTTCCGACATCAGGTATTCCATAATTTCCGACTGGGGTGTGATAGGGTATCCGAAATACCCGTCGCATCCGGCACGGATCGCTGCTTCTGCAACGGCCTCGTTGCCTTTCATTAATCTGAGTTCACCCATTAGATATAGTATTTTGATTTTTTTATTCGGCGGTCACCTTTGCCCTGTATACGGTGATCACTCCGTCAGGACAAACGATCGCACAATTCATGCAGCCTGTGCAATCATCGTTAACCTTTATTGCATAATGGTATCCTTTGCCGTTTACTTCCTTAGTCATTGCGATCACGGTAAAAGGACATGAGGCAATGCAAACTTCACAACCTTTGCAACGTTCTACGTTAATTTCAATGTCACCTTTGACTTTAGCCATACATTCTGAGATTAAAAATAGTTATCGGAAACGATACGACGAAATTAAAGAAATTTATCTGAACAGAAGGAAGAAATGGATCTGTTTTTTCAATAACAACAGCCAATTTAGAACCGGTTTAATCTACGCTGTGATAATCCTAAAGGAAGGTAGGACATTGGGAATGGAAGATGGAAAATGGAAGATGGAACACTAAACATGAATCAGTGCTGCTCCCTGAACTTCTTCAGCCGGTATTCAAGATCCGGGAACTGTTCACGTCTCACCAGCGATACACATGCCCGGATCCCTTCGATCCGCTCGCTTCCTGTTATGGTTAATGCAATGGCGCTGATGCCGTAATACAGCAACTCTTCCAGGAGCTGCTCTCCTGTATATCCCGGGTAGGCAAACGTGAAATAGAATCCGTCGGCGATCGGAACACCTTCATCCTGGTCGTAAACAATATGGAATCCGTTTTCAGTGAACAACCGCTTCATGATCTTTGCCTTTTCCCCGTATTCCCTCACAGCTTCAACAAAATTGTAGGTCCCGTCATTGACGGCTTTCAGCATGGCAGCCAGTGCATACTGCGCCGAATGGCTTGTGCCTGCACTCAGTGCATAAATGGTCCCGTAGATCATGGCCCTGCCGAAAATATCAGTGGTATAGAACCTCAGCAGGTCCGGCATTTTTGCGTTGAAGATCTTGTTGGAGATGATCATGCACGAAACCCGCTGACCGGCATAGCTGAAGGCCTTCGAACTGGAGATCAGTAGGATGTAATTCTCCGTGTATTTCGCCACTGTTGGCTGAAAGGGAGGAACCCCTGCCTTCGAATAATCTTTCCGGAAATCCATGCCGAAATAGGCCAGGTCTTCAAGAATGACAACGTTGTACTGGTTCGCCAGTTCCCCGATGATCTTCAGTTCATGGTCCGTGAAACAGATCCACGAAGGATTGTTGGGATTGGAATAAAGAACCGAATGAATATTGCCTTTTGAAAAATAGGATTCAAGTTTGTCCCTTAATTTTTCCCCGCGGTAATCATATACATCGAACGATTCAAACTTCTGGCCGAGGACAATGTGCTGCTGGTGATGAACCGGAAATCCGGGATCGATGAGCAGGGTCGTGTCCCTTTCCTTGTAAATTCTCGACAGCGTCAGGAAGGCTGCAAAGCCCCCCTGCATCGAACCGACCGTTGGAACACAACCGGCTTCATCCACATCAATGTCAAGAAAAAATTTCACAAAACGGGAGGCCTCTTTTTTAAGTGCAGGAATACCTTCGATGTCAGGATAGATCGCAGCAACACCTGATTTCAGCGCGGCAATCTCCGCATTGATCCCGACCTCGGGCGGAACCAGCCCCGGAACCCCCATCTCCATTCGGATAAACTTATCACCGGTTTCACGCTCAATGTTGTTGATCAACCGCTTGATCTCACGGATCGAAGCCCTGCCGACATTCCTGATGTTGCTTTCACGGATATGCCTGCTGACCACTTCATAATTGATGGGAGTCTCTTTCATGGCAAGCAAGAATAAATAAGTTGTATGGTAAATGATTACGGAACAAAATTGAGACTAATCTCTGAATTATCCAACGTTTTCTCTTCTTATATAATTACTATTTATTATTTCAACACTTAAAACCTGACCTTGCCGGTTGTTTAAGTATCCCGCATAAACCTAAAAATTTTCAGCTTTGAGTATTCCCTCAACTTTATTATCCATGAATTTTGCATTCTGCATTACCTATCCGGCACGGCTTTCCCCTGGTCTCATTCCTGCTTTTTAAATTTGGTACAGAGTTTGCAAACGAACAGGCATCAAAAAACAAAGCCATGAAAACACTAGTGAAAATTGCCATGATTGTCCTGATGATTACAGGAGCATGGATGACGCCGCAGAAAGCTCAGGCACAATTTCCCGGGATTACATTCCAGGTTTTTTACGATCAGTTAAGTCCGTACGGGGCATGGGTATTTGATCCCGATTACGGATATGTTTGGATCCCCGATGAAGGTGCAGGGTTCTATCCTTACAGTACAGGAGGACATTGGGTATTTACAATATTTGGATGGACCTGGGTTTCCGATTATTCATGGGGATGGGCACCATTCCACTATGGAAGATGGGATTTTGATCCTTATTACGGCTGGATCTGGGTTCCCGGCAATGAATGGGGTCCTGCATGGGTAACCTGGCGCAGTTACAGTGGCTATTATGGTTGGGCACCGCTGAGTCCTGGCATAACCATTCAAATGACATTCAATCCCGGGTTCTACATTCCCGATAACTGCTGGAGGTTCGTCAGAGCTCGTGATTTTGACCGTGATGACCTTGATCGTCACTATGTCGGAAACAGGGAAACCCAGGAACTGGTGCGCAATTCAAGAGCCATCCAGAATACACGGACTGACAACAGCCGCAACGTGACTTATGCAGTCGGCCCGAATGAGAAGGAGTTCAGAAACGTCACAGGCCGTGATATTAAACCCCTGCCGGTGAAAGAATACAGCCAGCCCGGCAGAACAACGGTCGGAAAAGGCCAGGTCGAAATTTACAAGCCACAAGTTGCCAGGGAAGCAGTCGTCAACGGAAAGAAACCAGCTCCTGTCAATGTGGTAAATAAGAACGAGATCAGGGGCGTTTCTGAAAGATCTAAAGGGGATCTTGTGAAACCATCCCCGGTAAAAAATGAACGGACCGTCAAGGAACAGACTCAGCCTTCTAATAGCTCCGGCGCTTCAGGATACGAAAGAACACAGAGGGTTAACCCTAACCAGGATCAGAACCCGAATGCCGTAAAACAGGAAGGAAACGGATCTTCGGTACAGTCGCGTGAGACCGGTAAGGTCAAAGAACAGCCAACACAATTACCACCGCAGCGGATCACTCCTTCGAATGAAAACCGTTCAAACGGATCATCCGGAACAAAACCGGCCGGAAATAATTCAGCTGGAAACCGTTCATACGGCACAAACAATCAGAAGCAAAATGCAACACCTCAATCTGAGAACCGGTCGCAGGGACAGTCCGCTCAGAAGCAGAATCCGGCACCAAAGCCTGCTTCAAGACAAGTTCAGGAACCAAATAAAGGGAATCAGAACAATCAGAAAATGAATGAACAGAAGCGCAGCAACGAAACTTCTCCTGCAAAGCAATCCAGCAATGTAAAGCCCGGCCGTCATTAATTTTGATCCGGGAGACATGGTGAAATTTCCTGATCCTTAAAAAGAGAATCCCCTCCGGTAAAAACGAAGGGGATTTTTTTATCTGCCAGTTCTGTCTAAGAAGGACTAAAATTCATAATCAATGATGGCTTTCTTCACCGAATAATCTTTGTTGAACAGGATGAAGGCCTGGTGGTCGGGATGCACCTGGTAAGCTTTTAATGCATCATGGGATTCGAAACTGGAGTTGATCACAAGGTCGAAAGCGGAATCAACCATGGTAAAGTTAACGCCCACCTCAAAGTCCCTGATGACACCGATCTTTTTTCTCATCGAAAGAAGCTCGTTACGCAGGGCCTCGATGGCTTTCTGTTTTTCTTCGGGAGTTGTGTATTCACGAAGCCTGAACATTACAATATGACGGATCATAGTTTTTTCTTTTGTTTAGCTTCCGCAAAAGTACAGATTCAAAGTAAGAAAGATTTAAAATGCAGAATGCAAAATGCCGAAAAGAAAAGACAACCAATTAAAAGAAACGAATCAGTTGAAGGAAGGATCGGCCGGGAAATTGGCCCAGAGCGCATAATCCTTCCCCATGTTTTTCAGGTGGGTGCGCCACAGGTTCTCGGGGTTGGGATTGATCACCTCGGAAACCGTGGTATGCGAGAGGATCCATGATTTTTCACTGATCTCGCGGTCGAGTTGGGAAGGGTCCCATCCGGCGTAGCCGATGTAAAAACGGATCTCATTTTCAGTGATCAGGCGGAGGTTGATCATTTCGCGGATGGTTTCAATATCTCCACCCCAGAAAAGTCCCTTCATGATCTCCATGCTGTTTTCGATATCCGGTTTGGTATGGAGGAAGAAGATACTGTCGGTCTTCACTGGTCCGCCAAGGAAAACCGGGGCATTGAATTCCGGAAAATCTTTCAGGATGTCGTTGAGATGTGCTTCCACCGGTTTGTTTATGATGATCCCGAAGGATCCTTCCTCGTTGTGCTCGGCCAACAGGACAATGGACTGACGGAAATAAAAATCCCTCAGTGAAGGCTCTGAAATCAGGATGATCCCCTGTTGTGGTTTTATAATGGGCTTTTCCATTATTCGTTGCAAATTTGTAACTTTGCCGTCGACGGGAACAAATTTAATATCATTTCATGTCAAAAACCAGCAACCGGGAAAAATTTACCAGGCTGAGGAAAGATTTTCCCTTTCTGGCCTACGATGGATTTGATTACCAGTATTCTGACAAAGGATTACGGGCTCAATTCCATTTTTCCCTGTCTGATAAATATGTTTTTCATCCTACGCTGACCATTCCCGTCAAGGATTTCTTCAAACCCGAAAACATCAAAGATGCCCATCTTGAAAATCTGCTTTTCCAGATCGGCATGATTGAATCAATCAGTTACTGGAAAGCAACCTGTTCTCCGAGGCTGATCGTCAGGGGCCGTTCACTCTCCCCGGATCAGGTAAGCTGGTGGCAGAAATTATATTATAAAGGTCTTGCAGAATTCCTTTTCCTTAATTCGATCAAGGTTGATCCGGAAGAATTTGTCAAAATCGAATGCGACCCGGGTACACCATTTGAACCGTTCCATCCTGTGGTGGAAAATGCATCCGTAATACCCGTTGGCGGAGGAAAGGATTCGGTGGTTACCCTGGAGATCCTGGGTACTTCCAACGGCAATGTTCCGCTGATCCTGAATCCCAGGAGCGCAAGCAAGGGAACCGTAATGAAAATGGGACTTTATTACGACTCGATCGTGGAGGTTCACCGGACCATCGACCCCGTCTTGCTTGAATTGAACGCACAGGGATTCCTGAATGGTCATACGCCGTTCTCTGCATTGCTAGGCTTTGTTTCTGTGCTTTCGGCGGTCATGACAGGAAAAAAATACATTGCTCTGTCGAATGAGTCCAGTGCCAATGAGGCAACTATTAAAGGGACGGAAGTCAACCACCAGTATTCAAAATCAATTGAGTTCGAGGAGGATTTTCGTTATTATGTGAAGAATTATATCACACCGGACATTGAATATTTCAGTTTCCTCCGGCCCCTTAACGAACTTCAGATTGCAAAATTATTTTCCGGCTTTCCCAATTATTTCGACGTATTTAAAAGCTGTAATGTCGGGAGCAAGACCGACACCTGGTGCGGAAAATGTGCGAAATGCCTTTTTACCTACCTGATCCTTTCACCGTTCATTCCGGGAGAGAAGCTGGAATCGGTTTTTGGCAGGAACCTCTTTAGTGATGAAGATCTTTGGCCGCTGCTGGAGGAACTCTCGGGCATCGCTGTCATGAAACCCTTCGACTGCATCGGGACAATTGATGAGGTGAACGCCGCACTGCACATGACCCTTCATGCTTATACGGATGAAACCCTGCCGATTCTCCTGAAACTTTATAAAGGATCAGAGAGGTACAACAGTTACCGGGATTTTGATGCCGCGTCGTTGCTTCAGGGCTTCAATACACGCCATTTTCTGCCCGGCGGCTTTGAAGAGTTGTTAAAAAACAGGATTCATGCTTGATCTGCTCAGGAACGAGCTAGAAAACAAAAAGGTTCTCCTCCTGGGATTTGGCCGTGAAGGCCAGTCCAGCTACCGGCTGATTCGCCGGATTCTGCCGGATCTTCCTTTAACCATTGCGGATGCGAATGAAACCATCAGGGAGCATGAACTGCTGAAAGGAGATCCTTTCGTCAAATTTTCACTTGGAAATAACTACCTGGAAAGTTTGACCGGTTTCGACCGGATCCTGAAATCGCCTGGAATTTCCCTTAAAAATATTCAGGAGGAATTTTCTGCCGGCACGATCACCTCGCAAACTGATCTTTTTCTGCGATACTATGCTCCGCAGGTGCTTGGTGTTACAGGAACCAAGGGGAAGAGCACCACATCCACGTTGATTCACCACATTCTGAAACTGTCTGGCAGGGATGCACTTCTTCTGGGAAATATCGGCCGGCCGGCATTTGATCTTGTGGATGAAATCAACAAGGATTCCATCGTTGTTTTTGAACTCTCCTCGCACCAGCTTGAATACCTCACACGCGCTCCACACATAGCAGTCCTTCTGAACCTTTTCGAGGAACACCTGGATGCTTACAGTTCATTCATCGATTATCAGCTTGCCAAGATCAATATTGCAAGATACCAGTCGGCAGGTGATTATTTTATCTATAATGAAGATGATGAGCGGATCAGGGAGAGGATCCAGGAAATGAAACTTCATGCAACAGCACTTCCTTTTTCCGGCAATCATTTATTAAAGAATGGTTGTTACAGGGAAGAGGATCATCTTGTCTTTACATCCGGCGGGCAAACTGAGAAGATCCTTGATCTGAAACGGAAAATCAGGCTGAAAGGCGAACACAACCTCCTGAACATCATGGCCGCGGTTAATGTATGTAAGGTCATCGGTGTCGAAAATGAGATCATTGCGGAAGGCGTTACCTCTTTCCGTGGACTTGAACACCGGATTGAATATGTTGGGGAGTACAACAGGATCCATTTCTACAACGATTCCATCGCCACGATACCGGAAGCCTGCATGGAAGCAGTGAAAGCGCTTGGCAATGTTGATACCCTGATCCTGGGCGGATTCGACAGGGGAGTTGATTATTCCGGGCTCGCCCGTTTTCTTTCCGGAACCTCCGTCCGGAACCTCATCTTTACCGGTGATGCCGGCCGCAGGATTCTCCATGAGATCAGGGATATTAAGAAGCCTGACCAGACGCCTTACCTTGTTTCCCGGTTTGATGATTTCCTTGAGATTGCCATGAATGTGACGAACCCCGGATCCATATGCTTGCTCTCACCTGCAGCTGCAAGCTATGATGAATTCCTGAACTTTGAGATGAGGGGGAAGAGGTTCAAGGAACTGGTCCGTGGATGGAAAATGGAAGATGGAAGTCAGAGTTCGGAAGTCGGATAGGCATAATCTGTGTAATCTGTGAAATCTGTGGTGAAAACTGAATATAGGTTAACTTTTTTCTTCCTTTTATCATTCCTGTCAACTCTTCCTGCATTTTCTCAGAACAACGGGTATGATGAGGCGGTAAAAGCCTACATTTCAAAATACAGTGATATTGCAGTGAAGGAGATGATGGCCTACAGGATTCCTGCCAGCATAACCCTGGCCCAGGGGATCTATGAGTCCAATGCAGGCAGAAGCAATCTGGCGACAGAAGCCAACAACCATTTCGGGATCAAGTGTCATAAAGAATGGACCGGAAAGACATTCATCCAGGATGATGAGACGAAGAACGAATGCTTCCGCAAATATGATAATCCTGAAGAATCCTTCCGGGATCATTCCTATTTTCTTGCGCAGCGCGACCGTTACAAACCGCTCTTTAACCTTGAGATCAATGACTACATAGGATGGGCCCGGGGATTGAAGGAATGCGGATATGCGACAAATCCGTCTTATGCAGAAAAACTGATAAAGACGATCGAGGATTACCAGCTCAATCAGTTTGATGTTGCTGATTTCTCCATAGCATTCAATGACTCCGCGGCACTGTCAAGAGATACAGTTAATCACAAGGCTGTGCCCCTTTCAAAATATGAAACCTTTGCCGAAGGTCCGGGCAAAAGGATGGTTTACATTAACAACGGTCTTCAGTTTATCATATCAGATAAGAAAGACAACATAAAAATAATTTCAAAAGCCTTTGGCGTTTCCGAGCGGAAAATCAGGAAATTCAATGACATGAAACCCGGTGCCCCGCTGCTTCCCGGACAGATGGTATACCTTGAGGAGAAAAAACGGAAAGGTGCAGCAGCATATCATGTGGTGAGAACGGGAGAAACCATGTATACCATATCGCAATCCTGCGGGATACAGCTCGAAAGGCTATACAGCTTAAATGACCTTAAGCCGGGACAAACCATTAAGCCTGGAAAGAAGCTTCTACTCCGGTAACAGGTAATTTTTCAGGATCTTTCCGGAACCGATGATAAGGTTCAATCCTGATTGATCCAGGTTTTTGCCGACCGTAAACCCTGTATTCCCCCTGATCCCGGGCTGAATCTCGATAACCCCGTTAATACCGAAAAGGTAAATCTCATTGGCGGCCCCTGATACGGCCCCGATCCATTTTTTGCCGTCCGGCAGGCTGATAATGAAAGGAGGGATGGTAATATCATGGCGGAACGTATAACTGTAGATCAGCCTGTAAAACCGGTTATAATAGTAGATCCTGTTCCTGTCGTAAAAGATGAACTCGTAGGTCCCGTCATCATTTATATCTTCATAGAAGAATCTGTGGTTGTTTGAAAAGAGATTAAAGGTTGCTTCCGAGGTTTTTCCACTTGCCTGGAAATAGAGGACCTTGCCTGTCGGATCCGTAGTGAGAAAGAGTCCTTTCCGGTTGGTGTTGTTGATATAAAATTGATTGTTGGGGGAGACACTGATATTCTTTCCGGATCGCATGACAGGCTTTCCTTTCCGTTCGGTAACAAGCAGATGCCCGTTTTTTCCTTTAATGAAGATAAAATCCGTTTTTCCGTTCCGAAGGACTTTTACCGGCTGGCTGATTTCTTCAAGCATTCCGGGATTCTGCCAGCCAGGTGCCGTTTTTCCGTCGACACTGAAAGCATGAACTTTGTTGTCTGCCAGAGGAATATAAACCCTGAATTCATTGGCTTTATCCGTACCTGAGAGGGTAAGTCCCGCTGTAGCCTTTGCAGGCAGCCTGACCGGATAACCCTCAATGAATCGGCCGGCTGAATTTACCAGGCACAAATGGGTTTCGGTATTGAAAATGAAGAAGAATGTATCCGGTTTGTGAACAGGAAATTCAAGCAGCTGGCTAACCGGCTTACCGGGTACCGCTAATTTCCAGGCAATGGTACCGGCTGAATCGATCATGTAGAGGTGATTTGTCAGATCGAATGCAAAAACAGCCTTCTTTCCCTGGGAACCGCATGGAAGGATCTGAGGCATCCCAATCACGGCTGAATCAAGGGCAGCCTGCCACTGAAGTGGTCCCTGGACACCGCTAACAGGATTGTAATGAATGAAAAGGTTCGTATAAAAAATATTCCCTTTTGCAGAAAACTGCAAGGCCACAGATTCAAATTTCTTCAGCGAATCAAAGACCGGCTCGACCTGGAGCTTCAAATCATCACTCATTGCCGAACTCAGCAGTGTGTGCGAACGTTCTGTGTTGAAGTAGTAAAAAACATTTGCATTGTCAGAAATGTTTTCGCTGACGGCCTGAAAGGTCTTGTCTTTATCCAGCACTTTTCCATAGAAATAATGATCGATAAAATCTTTCAGCGCAAGCTGATCATTGCCGAAGATGATATAGTCATTAATAAACGTGTAACAGGTCGAATGAACATCTGCAAAAGTCACCCCGAAAAGTCCCGGAAACAGCTCCTGGAGAGGCAAAAAGCGGATCGGGATTTCATGATAGGTAACCGAATCTTTCTTCTTAGGGAACATTTTTCCCAGCTCTGCCAGCAGGCTGTCGGCCAGCGGCCTGTCATTCACTTTTGCAATGGCATAACAATCCTCACGCAGGGTCTCGGGGTTGTTCAACGCCCTGGCCATGCAGATCTCGG
The DNA here is from genome assembly GCA_026391805.1 of Bacteroidota bacterium. GTDB lineage: Bacteria > Bacteroidota > Bacteroidia > Bacteroidales > FEN-979 > FEN-979. The sequence goes on from JAPLDJ010000024.1 coordinate 360,047, forward strand.
TGCCCATCCAGGGAAGAAAAAAATCCTTAACAGCGATCTGCTCGCGGGATTCAAAATCCTGGAGCCCGGTATAGGTGTCGATGTAGCCCGGATTCCGCGAGGAGAAGGACTGAAGATTCCGGTAAAAGTCCCCGATGGAATTGAATCCGAACCATGCAAAGCGGGAGATATTGTCAGGCAGGATGGAGGTCATACCCGTCTTTTGGGGCGATTGTCCTGCAAAGATGCTGAGGAACTGATTGCCGGTATCCGCGGTGGTAGTGAATCCGTTGATCAGCATTTCATCCTTTTTGAGGATAACATCCAACCCGCTCCAGTCTGCAAAACGGGTTGCCTTGAAAGATTCATTCTCCTGATCTGATTGCAAAAGGCTCGAAACAAAAGGCCGGATCAGGCTGTAATTGATGTAAATATTTGCATCTACCTTTTTACCGGTTGTAGTTTCCACTTTCTGGAAGCCCGATCCTGAAAGTGATGGAATGTTAAGGGAAAGCTGGTCAATGGCTTTGGTCACCAGCTGCGGATGGCCGCTGCCCATGAAAACGCCTTTCCGAACCGCAAAATAAAAAGGATCCCGCTTGCCTTTCATGATCACCCTTACAAGATTTGCGGAGCCATACTGGTTCTTCATGATTGTGACCTTATCCTTAAAACTGTCCTCAAGGAATGCTGTCACGAGATCTTCGCCGTTGCTGCCCGGTATCGAAGTGAGTATCAGAAATCCATAGGAAGAATGACCGGTCATCGTCATAGCCAGGTACAATGGATATTTCCTTGTTATCCTGGTCAGTTCCTTACTGTTTCTGAGCAGAGAATCGATCTGTCCGAACTCTTTTTTTATTGCAGAAAGGTAAGGGATGATTGTCAGTTCTTTCCAGATAAGGCTTTCCCTGAAGAGATCCTGCGATAATTCCGAGGGCCTGTTCAATTGTATGATGAGTGCAGTATTCTCGGAAATTGCTTTCAGGGGGGATTCAGTCTCTCCCTGGAACTTCTGGTAAAGTGTCCATGAAAGATAGCCAATACCGGCTACGAGAATGACAATACCGAGAATCAGGAAGGCCTTTTTGAAGTGCCTCATACGATGAAAATAGTCTGTGAATGAGTTGTCAAAAGTAGATTTAATTTGCCGATACCCGGGAAATTTCCCTGAAATATAGTTAACAGCGGCATGTTAATTAAAGTCGAGCCGGAGTTGTCCGAAAAGATTATAGCTTTTCCGGTGGTGCGATGAAACTCCGAACTGAAAGAGTCCTTCCCGGTGTTTCTTACAGGGGTATCCTTTGTTGTTTTTCCAGTCATAGAAAGGGAATTCATCATGAAGCTTTTCCATATAGCCATCCCGGTAAGTTTTGGCAAGAACAGAGGCAGCCGCGATGGAAAGGAATATTGCATCACCTTTCACAATGCAGTGATGAGGAACATCAGGGTAGGGGTTAAAGCGGTTGCCATCGATCAGGAGGAGCTCCGGCGTTGTCGACAATTTTGCGATGGCCCTGTGCATCGCAAGGAATGATGCATTCAGGATGTTGATCCGGTCGATCTCCTCCGGATCGACGCTGGCGACAGCCCAGGCGATGGCTTCGGATTCGATGAGGAGGCGGAGTTCATTCCGCTGGCGCACCGTAAGCTTCTTTGAATCATTCAGAACTTCATGCCTGAATTTCTTTGAAAGGATCACGGCAGCTGCAAAAACCGGTCCGGCAAGGCAGCCGCGGCCGGCCTCATCACAGCCGGCTTCGATCCGGTCAGGGGAATAGCAGCTTTTCAGCATCATTATTGAGTTTCATTCAGATCAATCCTGAAAACAGGTTGTTCAGAAGTAAGATTACAAGAATTCCGATAAAGATCCATTCCTGCCAGAATGGATTTTTCAGTCTCAGAAGGTACATGCTCAATAGTCCGGAAACTGTTAAAAAAGAAACCAGGATGTGATATTTCAGAAGGCTTGCAGAGAACGGAATGGAGATGATCATGATGGGGATAAGCCAGATCAGCAGGTTGGTCTTTTTCCGGATCTCAATCGTCTTTTCAGAAAGCCTAGAAAGTCCTGTAAACAGCCCGAAGACAAGCAGGACAAGCACAATTCCGCTCAGGATCAGGAAGGAGGGTTCACGGAAGGGAGCGGGGTCAAATGAGATCAGGAAGAAGCGCTGGTATTCAACTGCCTTGATCATCCATTTATCATACCAGAAGTAGTAGACGGAAATAAAGATAATGGGCGTGAGAAGGCCGATGAATGAACCGGCCCATTCGTGCCAGTCATTGTTCCGGAAGATGATGAAGGAGATCAGCAGAAAAATGAAGAACATGATGAATGGCAGGTAGAAAAGGGAAGCCAGGCTGATCAGAAACCCTGCTACATAGGTGAGTTCAAGGGATTCAGATTTGTTGTATGACCGGTAGAGGCGTTCAAGAATCAAAAGCAGGATAAGGGTTGCAATTGACAATTGGTGCAATGTGAGCAGGAACGGGAAATAGCTCATCAGCGCAATGTAGATGAGCGCCGTAAGCGAGGAGTTTTTCGGAACTACTTCATTTTGCGTCAGCAGGTTGTTCAGGAGAAAGGCCGAAAGGAGCGTAAGGATGAAGCCGATCACTGTAGCGATATGCGGATATCCGCTCAGCCATGAATAGACCAGGGAATAGAGCGGCACCGGTCCGTCGGGGGCAGGCATGCCCGGCGGCTGGAGAAATGCACGGCCCCAAAGGAAAAGGGCAATGATCCCTATTACGAGGTACTGAACGGGAAAACTGGACCGGAAGAAGCGAAGGAGCATCGGCGACTGTCAGGTTATATTGTTATTAGCGATAATGGTAAACGATGCCAGCCGCCAGATGCTGGATGCTGGATATTGAGGTGTTATGGTGTAGTGGTGCATTCAAAATAGCGAAAAAATATTTTAATTTTGCATCCTGCATTCCTGCTTCTTGCATTGAAGTTAAAGGTCGAACCCGATATCTTTTCTGAAATTTTTGCCTTCAAATTCAATTTTTTCTGCGTTTATGTAAGAAGTAGATAGCGCTTCCTTCATTGAATCCCCGAAGGATGTCACTGCAATTACCCTTCCGCCGTTTGTGATGATATTCCCGGTTGAAGGATCTTGTTTCGTGCCTGCATGAAAGATCATGCTGTCATGGGTTTGCCCCCGGATCGAAATCACTTTTCCTTTCTCATACTGATCCGGGTACCCCTTTGAAACCAACATTACGGTGGCCGTTGAACGCGGATCAGTGAGGATATTGACACGATCAAGCTTTTGTTCTGAAACTGCCATGAAAAGGTCAACAAGGTCGTTCTGAATCCGTGGTATGACCGATTCGGCTTCAGGATCGCCCATCCGGCAGTTATATTCAATAACAACAGGATCTCCGGCTACATTCATCAGCCCGAAAAAAATAAATCCCCGGTAATCGATCTTCTCGTTTTGTAATCCATGGATGGTCGGAATAATGATTCTTTTTTCAACTTTTCCCATGAATTTCTCATCGGCGAATGAAACAGGAGAGACAGAACCCATGCCGCCGGTATTCGGCCCCGTATCTCCCTCCCCGATCTTCTTGTAATCCTTTGCTTCCGGAAGTATCTTAAAGGATTTGCCATCGGTGATGACAAAGACTGAAAGTTCGATGCCCCTGAGGAATTCCTCGATGACCACCTGGCTGGAGGCTGTTCCGAATTTGGATTCCATCAGCATGGAATGCAGCTCACGACGGGCTTCTTCCTTGTCAGGACAGATGACAACTCCTTTGCCTGCCGCAAGTCCGTCGGCCTTTAAAACATAAGGTGCCTGCGTTTGTTCCAGGAAGCGCATCCCCTCATCAATGTTCTCTTTTGTAAAGGTTTTATGAGCTGCAGTGGGAATGTCGTACCGGTTCATGAATTGTTTCCCGAACTCCTTGGAACCTTCGAGCATGGCTCCTTTTCGATCAGGTCCTATAACCGGAATGGTTTTTAACCGCCCGTCTTCCAGAAAAAAATCATGGATCCCGTTAACGAGGGGATCCTCTGGTCCGACAACCACCATACCGATGTTGTGATCGAGTACAAATTGGCGGATCGATAGAAAATCATTTGGGGAAAGGGGAACATTTTCTCCCGATTCTGCTGTACCTGCATTACCGGGTGCAATGAATAACCTGGTCAACTTCGGACTTCCGGAGAGTTTCCATGCCAGCACATGCTCCCTGCCCCCGGAACCAAGCAACAGAATATTCATAAGGCTCAGCTTGTTTTAATGGCTTTTTCGATGGATTCCCAGAGGAGATCGGCAGTTCTGTCCCAGTTGAATACATTTTTCCGGTTGTCACCCTTTCGGATAAGCTCCTGCCTCAGCCCTTCATCATCCGCGATCTTCCGCATGGCTTCTGCAATGGATCCCGGGTCGAACGGATCAACCAGCAGTGCGGCATCTCCGGCAACTTCCGGCATCGAGGTGACGTTGGAGGTGATCACAGGTACACCACAGCGGAAGGCTTCCGTGATCGGGATCCCGAATCCTTCAAAATAGGAAACATAGGTAAGCGCCAGCGATGCTCCGAGAACATTCACGAGTTCACCGGCGTTCAATCGCCCGCTGAATACCACTTCATCCGAGAACTTCATCTCTTTGAATGCCTTGCTGATCTCTTTCGTCCACCATTTACGGGCCCCGACGATCAGTAATTTTATATCCCCCGGATGATCTTTCCGGAAAAGGTCGAATGCTTTAAAAAGGTTAACCAGGTTCTTCCGTGGATGAAGGGAACCGATAAAAACGAAATAGGGATGCCCGGAGGTGTATTTTTCCCGTGTCCTAAAGATCTGCTCCGGCTGCAGGGGTGCATACAATTCGCTTGCACCGTCGTAGACCACATCAATCAGGCCGGCTGGTTTTGCATACTGACGGATGATATCCTGTTTTGAATATTCCGAAACGGTACAGATCCGCGCAGCCCGTTCAGCAAACTTCGGGAAATAGTAACGGTAATAACGCCGGAACGACCAGGGCAGATCCTCAGGGTAGTGTTCAAAGTTAAGGTCATGAAACACTGCAATGGATTTTACGTTTGACCTTAGCGAGAGGTAACCATCGGGAGAGAGGAAAAGGTCAGGGTTCAGTTTTTTCAGCAACCTTGGCAACCGGTATTCGAACCAGAAGCAGAAAAGAAGCGGATGCCGGGCCGGTGGTGAAAGGACAATCGGGGTTATGTTGGAAGAAAAGATAAATTCCGGATCGAACGACCTGTCGAAAATGAAATAAAAATGATGTTCAGGATGTTTTTGTGTGATCCGTTTCAGCGACTCGTAAGTAAACCACCCGATTCCTTCCAGTTTATTCTTGATCAGCAGGCGGGTATTGACAACAATGTTCATCAGGTGCCGAAAATAAGGGATTGATCTTGTTAAAGCAAAAGTTTAATTTTTAACTTTGTAGCAAATATCTGAATTATTTTTCATGTTTTTATGAAAAGTTTCTGATCCCGGAAGCTTTTACTTTTTTTTATGCAGCGAAAATTTCTGACGAACCTGGGGTTGATGCTCCTGCTCAACCTATTAATCAAGCCGGTCTGGATTTTCGCGATCGACAGGAACGTTCAGAACGTTGTGGGAGCCCTGGATTACGGCTTTTATTTCGAGGTGCTGAATTTTTCCTTTCTCTTCAATATCCTGCTGGATCTCGGCATCACCAATTTCAACAACCGGAACATCGCCCAGAGTCAGCAGCTGCTGAACAAGCATTTCTCCGCCATCGTGGTCCTGAAATTCTTTCTGGCAATGGTTTACATCTTCATTGCATTTGTTGTCGCATTGCTGATGAATTACAAGGCCGACCAGATGAAACTCCTGGCCTGGCTTGCCTTTAACCAGATACTGACCTCCTTTATCCTTTACCTGCGATCGAATGTATCAGGGTTGCTGATGTTCAAAACTGACAGCGTACTGTCGGTTCTTGACAGGCTGCTGATGATCCTTTTCTGCAGTGTTTTATTATGGGGACATGTAACCTCCGTCGGGTTCAGGATCGAATGGTTCGTTTACGCACAAACGGCAGCCTACGGAATTACAGCGCTGGTTGCCACGCTCATCGTTGTAAAACAGGCGAGCTTCAGAAAGCTGAATGTGAACTGGCCTTTTTTCCTGATGATCATCAAACGAAGCCTGCCTTTTGCCTCGCTGGTATTGCTGATGACACTTTACAACCGGCTCGACCCGGTAATGATCGGGAAACTGCTTCCTGATAAGGCTGTCGGGCCCCATGGTGATATCAATACAGCCCATGTCCAGGTGGGAATCTATGCCAACGGGTTCCGTTTGCTGGATGCTGCAAACATGATCGGGTACCTTTTCTCGGTGCTCCTCATCCCGGTATTTTCCCGCATGCTCAAGCGGAAAGAATCGGTCGAGAAGATGGTGAAGCTTTCGTTCACGCTGCTCATCACCGTTGCAGTAATCGTTGCACTGGGATGTATCTTTTACAGCAACGAGATCATGAAGCTTCTTTACAAGGAGCATTTTGACCAGTCTTCCGAAGTTTTCAGGCTTCTGATGGGCGGATTTATCGCGGTCTCGACCACGTACATTTTCGGCACCCTCCTTACGGCGAACGGTAACCTGAAGCTGCTCAACATTGTTTCCCTTATCGGGCTGGTCATTAATTTTACGATCAACATGCTGCTGATCCCGCGGATGATGGCTGTCGGATCGGCCTATGCCAGCCTCATAACGCAGTTCTTTATTGCCATTGTCGAAGTGATCATCGTTCAAAAAGTTTTTAAGTTCAGGGTAAATTATCATTACCTCTTTACCCTGGTAATGTTTGTCATAGGGGTTGTTATTTTCAATTTCCTTTCCCGGCAGGTATCCCTGAACCAGCTGGGAATCAGCACAACGGAACATTCATGGCTCCTTAATTTCCTGGGCATGATCCTGCTGTCCATCGGCCTTGCAGCCGCACTGAAACTCCTCAACATCCAGGCCATGCTGCGGATCGTCCGTGAAGACCGTTAACCGCATCCCTCATTCCTGCACCTCTTCTTTTTGCAGATTCAGTAAAAAACAATAATTTTGGACAATATTTGATTTCCATCCTATGATAAATGAAACAAAAAGGAATGAGGATTTTGATTCTACCAACCTCTTGATTTTTCTTTACAAGTGGAGAAAACCCCTTCTTATCGTTATCATCGTCGCTGCTCTTGGTTCCTGGTTTTTTTCCTGCCCGTGGTTTATCACTCCTAAATTCAGGTCAACCGTTATCCTTTATCCCACCAGCTCAAGTTCCGTTTCAAAGGCCCTGCTGAGCGATCAATCATCGAAAGGGCAGGACCTGATGGCATTCGGGGAGGATGAACAGGCAGAACAGCTCCTTCAGATCCTCAATTCAAACAGGATCCGCGACCGGATCATCCAGAAGTTCAATCTTATTGATCATTACAGGATTGACAGTACTTCCAGGTACAAGAAAGAATCGCTCTACAAAGAATACGAACGGAACATCAACTTCCGCCGTACCGAATACATGGCGGTTCAGATCTCGGTGCTGGACAAGGATCCGCAGATGGCTGCCGATATTGCCAATAAGATTGCCGACCTGCTTGACTCGACGAAAAATGAGATGCAACGCCAGCGGGCTTACAGCGGTTACAAGATCGTGGAGGCTGAATACAACTCACTGAAATCAGAGGTTGAGGAAATTGCAGATTCACTTGTTGCCATTGGTAAACTGGGCGTAAACGACGTTGAATATCAGTCGCAGGCGCTCAATACACAGATGGCGATCGCAACCATGAACAACAACAAGGCGGCCATGGCTGCTTTGCAGAAAAGGCTGGATGTTCTGGGTAAATATGGCGGCATTTACATGTCGTTGAAGAATGCCCTGGAGTTCAAGACTCACCAGCTGACCCTGCTCCAGGCAAAGTACAAGGAAGCAAAAGTGGATGCCGAGGAAAACATCCCCCAGAAGTTTATCGTGAATACGGGTTACAAAGCTGAGCGCAAATCCTATCCTGTTCAATGGCTCATCGTCCTGGTAACGACCTTTTCAGCCCTGTTTCTGACAATCATCGTGATCATCATGATTGAAAAGATCAGCGCATATGAATCACACAAGAAATTCCACCTTTCCTGAACCGGTCAGAATAAATAAAAAAAACAATATAGTTATGGAAGATTACTTCAAAAGCAAGAGCATCATTAACATTCTCATTCGCTGGAAAATTCATCTTGCGGTGATCATCGTTGCAGCGGCCCTGCTTGCTGTCTTTTTCACGAGCCCGATCTTCATTACCCCGCTTTTCAAATCATTTTCAGTGATGTATCCATCGAACATTTCTGCATATGGTGATGAAAGCCTGAGCGAACAGATGATGCAGGTGCTGCAGTCGAAAGAGATCCGTGACAGCCTTATCGTAAAATTTGATCTTCCGAGGCATTACGGCATCGATACAAAATATGAATATTATACGAGCACGATGCTCTGGGAATACAGCAAAAATGTAAAGGTTTCAAAAACACCTTATGATGCGGTGACCATTGAGGTCTGGGACAAAGACCCTAAAGTTGCATGCGACATGGTGAATGAGATGATGAACCAGTATAACATGAAACTGCGCGGCCTTCATAAGGAAAAGTTCAGGGAAGTTGTAAATAACTACCGTACGGTGACAAATTACAAGCGGAAGGAACTTGATTCCCTGCAGGACCGTGCCCATGAACTCGGGGTGAAATACGGACTCCTTGATTATCCGATGCAGACCCGAGAAGTGATGCGGGCCTATCTTACCGGTTCAAGGAGTGGCGAAGTTTCGCGGCTGAAGAAGAACCTTGAGGAGAAGGGAGGTGACCGGGAAATGGTATCTGATCTCATGCTCGCAATAACAAAGGATTACAGTGCTTTTAAACTCGATTACGACCGGGCCGTTCTCGATGAGAACAGGAATTATACCTATGTCAATGTGCTGAACAAACCGTTCATTGCTGACAAAAAAGGATACCCGGTGCGTTGGGTTATCGTCGTGGTTTCGGCGCTGGCATCGTTCTTCCTTGCGCTGATCGTGATCAGTGTGATTGAAGGACGCAGAAGACAGCCTGAAGTTTCCGCAACTGCTTAAAGATCTTATTCTTCCAAGAATTGCTCGAAAAGACTAAAATACGGTGGGTGTATGCAATCAGCGTGATCTTCATTGCGCTGAATGTCTATTTTATGCTCCGCGAAAGTTACTGGCCTCTGCTGATCCCTGCATTTGCCCTGCTTCTGTACCTCTATTTTTATTCCCTGGACAAGATCCTTCTCCTGATCGCTTTCATGACCCCGCTGGCCATTAACATGACCAACCCGGAATACGGAGTCGGGCTTTCGATTCCATCAGAGCCACTCATGGCAGGTGTATTGGCAATATTTATCATCAAGGTCTTTTATACGAAGGATTATGACAGAAGCATCCTGAAACATCCGGTGACCATTGTTCTGCTGCTTAGCCTCGCGTGGATGTTCATTACGAGCCTGACAAGCCAGCTGCCTCTTGTATCCTTTAAAGCATTGGTTGCACGGCTCTGGTTCGTCGTCCCCTTTTATTTCCTTGGAGTTCTGTTATTCAAAAACTTAAGGAACATTAAATCCTTCATCTGGCTTTACACCATTCCGCTGGTCGGAGTGATCTTTTATACCACTTACAATCATTATCTGTGGGGCTTTTCAGAACAGTCCGGGCACTGGGTGATGGAGCCTTTTTACAATGATCACACGGCCTACGGTGCGATCCTGACATTTTTCATCCCGGTCTTCGTCGGGTTTTCCTTTACGAGAGCGTATTCAAAAACCCTCCGGTTTTTCTCTTTCCTTGTACTTGCAATACTGGTTACAGCTTTGGTCCTGTCCTTCAGCCGCGCTGCATGGGTAAGTCTTGCCTTTGCATTTATGATCTACCTGGTCATTGCACTGAAGATCAAGATGAAATATATCCTGTTACCGTTCGGTATTCTTTTGTGTTTTTTCTTTCTTTTCCAGAATGAGATCTGGGAAAAACTGGAGAAAAACAAGCAGGGTTCGTCGGCCAATTTTGTCGAACATGTTCAATCCATTTCAAATGTAACGACGGATGATTCCAACCTTGAGCGTATCAACCGCTGGCAATCTGCCCTGCGCATGTTCCGTGAAAGGCCGGTATTCGGCTTCGGACCTGGGACCTACCAATTCAAGTATGCTCCTTACCAGCGTTTCAGCGAAAAGACAAGGATCAGCACCAATGCCGGGGATAAAGGGAATGCACACAGTGAATACATTGGTCCGCTGGCAGAATCAGGTGTGCTGGGAATGGCTTTCGTACTCAGTATCCTTATTTTCGTAATTGCGACCGGTTTGCGGGTCTATAAGAAAACCGATTCACGGGAGGTCCGGATGCTGACGCTTTCGATCCTGTTAGGACTTATTACCTATTACTTTCATGGCACCATGAATGATTTTCTCGATACTGATAAGGCATCGGTGCCTTTCTGGGGCTTTATCGCCATGCTCGTTGCACTGGATATCTATTATCTGAAGAAACCTGAGAAGACAGCAGAGAACCTGCCATCCGAAAAGAAATAAGAGAAATCTATTTTATCTTATGGATGAGATCCGGCAACATTTTTAATGCCGCGACTTCACGCCATTTTTTCCGGGCTTCGATGGCCGGGATACCCCAGTAGACCTTTCCTCCTTCAAGCGATTTTTCAGTTCCGGCACCGGCAAGAACAACAGCGCCTTTCCCGATCACAAGGTCTTTGTTGACAAGCACGTTGGCCCAGAGGATCACATCATCTTCGATGATCGTTACACCTGCAATGGCGCAGAAGGCCCCGATGAGGCAATTCCTTCCGATAAATGTATCATGGCCGACCTGCACATGGTTGTCGAACTTTGTTCCGAAGGAAACAACAGTATCCCCTGAAACCCCTTTGTCGATGGTGCAATTTGCGCCAATTTCCACATTGTCTTCGAGGATGGTCCGGCCGCAGGATTCAAGCTTTTTATATCCCTCCGGGCGGCGCTGGAAATAAAAGGCATCGGCGCCGATCACAGCACCGGAATGCACAATGACATTGTTGCCGAGGACGGAATGATCATAGATGCTGGCATTGGAATGGATGATGCAGTTTTTCCCGATCTTCACATGATTTCCTACAAAAGCACCCGGCTGGATCACCGTTCCTTCTCCGATCCCGGCAGAAGGACTGATCGCTGATACAGCCTTTTCAAACGGGCGGAATTTCGTGACCAGGAAAACATAATCATCAAAAGGACGATCGGAGATGATCAGCGCCTTGCCGGCAGGAGGTTCAACTTCCTTGTTGATAATGATCGTGGTTGCTTTCGATTCCAGCGCCTTGGTGTAGTATTTCGGATGGTCGACAAACGTGAGGTCGCCCGCTTCAACCATATGGATCTCATTGATCCCGGAAATCCGGAAATCGGGGGCTCCGATAAAGCGCGCACCAATAAGGCCGGCTACTTCTTTAAGTGTTAAAGGAGAGTCAAATTTCATGCGAGGCGAAAAGATTAATGAATAATGAAGAATGAGTTATAATTATTCTTTTACCCGCTCAGAATAATCACCGGTGCGGGTATCCACGCGGATCAATTCACCGGTCTCGATAAAGAGGGGGATCCTGACGGTGGCCCCGGTTTCAATGGTGCCGTTCTTCATCGCGTTGGTGGCTGTATTGCCCTTCATGCCGGGTTCGGTATAGGTGACCCTCAGTACAACATAGGTAGGCAATTCACAGGTGAGCGCCGTTTCCGTATCGGCATGGTAGAGGATCTCCACTTCCTGACCTTCTTTCAGAAAAGCCGGTGCATTGATGAGATCTTCCTGGATATAGGTCTGTTCGAAAGACTCCGTATTCATGAAATGGTAACCTGAAGCATCCTTGTAAAGAAACTGGTATTTCCTTCTTTCAACCCTTGCAATATTGATCCTGACGCCCGAATCAAAGGTGTTCGGAATAACCCTGCCGGTCTTGAGATTCTTGAGTTTTGTCCGGATGAAAGCCGGTCCTTTTCCGGGTTTCACATGCTGAAATTCAACGATCGAAAAGAGATCATCATTGTATTCAATTACCAATCCATTCCTGATATCCGCGGTTGTTGCCATAAATGATTTGTTGATACATAGTTAAACGGGGTGCAAAAGTATGGATTATTTTTGAATCTGCAATCAAATCCGGAATCCGATTGCAGAACAGGCAGGCTGGCTGGAAGAAAAATTTTACCTCGCGGTTTTGTAATCCTCGATGAATAATTTTTCCTTGCAGAAGGCTGTTTCCTGGTGCTGCAGGTTGGAACAGACCACGATGATTCGGTCCTTTGCCATTTCACCGATCAGATCAAGATACCAGCGGGTGCCGGTCTCATCGAGGTTCATTGTGGGTTCATCCAGCAAAACTATGGAGACCTCACTTAGCAGGGCCAGAATCAGTTTGACACGCTGTTTCATGCCGGAAGAAAAGACCCGGATCGGCTTATGTCCGGGGTCTTTGAAACCTACCCGGTCGGTGATGGACCGAAGTGTGTATCCTTTGACCATTGACTTAAAGGAGAAATGAAACCGCAGCATTTCCTGCAGCGTAAATTCCTCGATTAGTTCCTGGTAGGGGGCCACGATGGAAAGGTGCCGGAAGATATCGTCAACAGGGATTTCCTGTTCTTCCATGTAATACCTTACCGAACCGGTTGTCGGGTGAAGGCTTCCGGAGATGACCTGCAGCAACGTCGACTTACCTGAGCCATTCCTGCCCAGAATGGCCGTTGCACTGTTATCCTGGAAAGAAAAACTGAGATCCCGGAAGATCCAGTCGGTGTTGAATTTTTTGCCGGTACCGGTCAGAATAATTTTCACAGTGAGAAAGGGGATTCGGCATCAGAAGCCAGAAAGGGAGGATTGTTTTTCACGGACTTTCGAATAGCCTTTCATGATGCCGCGGCTGGAATTGGAGATAAAGGAGAGGATCTCATCGCGTTCCGGTGTCGCTTCCACTTTGGCTTCAATGATCTCAACGGCCTGGGAAACATTATAATTTTTCACGAAGATGATCCTGTAAATCTCCTGGATTTTATTGATGACTTCCGGAGTATATCCTCTTCTGCGCAATCCGATCGAATTAACGCCAACATAGGACATGGGTTCCCTGGCTGCTTTTGTAAAGGGAGGGACGTCTTTACCAACCCCTGTCCGGCCAGCGATAAAAGCATGCGTCCCTATATGACAGAACTGGTGAATGGGAACCATGCCCCCGATAATGGCCCAGTCATCAATAATAACATGGCCGGCAAGCATTGCAGCATTGGAAAGAATAACGTTATTTCCGACAACACAGTCATGGGCCACATGAACATAGGCCATCAACAAGGTGTTATCCCCGATCACCGTTTCATAACTGGCCTTGGTGCCGCGGTTGATCGTGACGTATTCGCGGATGGTGACATTATTCCCGATTTTCACGATGGAATCTTCGCCCGAATATTTCAGGTCCTGCGGAATGGCAGAAATGACGGCTCCGGGAAATATCTTACAGTTTTTCCCGATACGTGCACCTTCCATGATGGTAACATTGGATCCGATCCACGTACCTTCATCAATGGTCACATTCCGATCGATGCTTACGAAAGGTTCAATAACTACGTTGTTGGCTACCTTAGCCTGGGGATTGACGTATGCAAGGGGTTGATTCATAAGTTTATTATTTTTTTTGAATTTGTGCCACCATTTCGGCTTCCATTACGACTTTGTTGCCCACGAAGGCTTTTCCCTGCATGTGGCAGATTCCGTGCCTTACAGGTTCAATCAGGGTGTTGTGGAAGATCACGGTATCTCCGGGAACTACCTTCTGCCGGAACTTTACTTTATCGATTTTAAGGAAATAGGTGATATAATTTTCCGGATCCGGAACAAAGCTCAGAACAAAGATGCCACCCGTTTGTGCACTTGCTTCTATCAGAAGAACGCCCGGCATGACCGGTTCGCCAGGGAAATGACCGACAAAGAAAGACTCGTTCATGGTCACATTCTTCATCCCGACCACATCATGATCACTCATTTCAAGGATCCTGTCGATAAAAAGGAACGGGGGACGATGAGGAAGGATCTTCTGGATCTGGTTTATATCATAGAGAGGTTTCTTGTTCAGATCATAATAAGGAACACCGTCGGACCGAAGTTCCTTTATCATCTGCTTTTTGATCAGTTTTGCAAATTCAACATTGGAGTGGTGACCGGGCCGGCTGGCAATCACATGGGCCCTGAGCGGCATCCCAACCAGTGCAAGATCTCCGACCACATCAAGCAACTTATGCCGGGCCGGCTCATTTGAAAAGGTCATTTCCACATTGTTCAGCATGCCTTGCTTCAGAACCTCCACACGCTGTTTGTTGAACAGGTGTGCAAGACGATCCAGTTCTTCCCGGGATACCACCTTGTCTACGAACACAATGGCATTTTCCAGGTCGCCGCCCTTGATCAGGTTGTTCTTGAGAAGAAATTCCAGTTCATGCAGGAAAACGAAGGTCCGGCAGGGGGCAATCTCGTCGCGGAACTGGCGGATGTTTGCCATGACAGCATTCTGCGAAGGAAGGACCTGTGAATCATAATCGATCATCACCGAAACCTGGAACTCCTTTGCAGGGATGGCCATGATCTGGGTTTTCTTCACATCATCCGTATAGGTGACATTGGCGGCCAGTTCAAAATACTTCCGGTCTGCTTTCTGCTCGACGATCCCTGCTTCCAGCAGTTTTTCGACATAGATGCGTGCACTGCCATCCAGGATCGGCGTTTCCGACTGGTCGAGCTCGACAAGCACATTGTCGATCTCAAGCCCGCAGAGGGCTGCCAGTGCATGCTCAACCGTGTCGATCCTTACGCCCCTGTATTCGATGCTGGTTCCGCGGGAAGTATCAACCACGTGGTCAACATCGGCCGGTACCAGAACATTGGAATCAAGATCCTTCCGTTTGAATTTATACCCGGAATTTTCAGGTGCAGGATGGAATGTAAGTGTGACATCCTTCCCCGTATGAAGACCGGTTCCGGAAACGCTGACGCTGGTTTTTATCGTTTTTTGCTTATCGCTCATAACCTGAGGTAGAAAATAATTCTGCTATTCTTTTTTTAACAATTTTTCCAGCTGGTAGATCTTCTTTACAAGCTGGTCGAAATTTCTCCAGTGAACATATAAACGGCGGGTTTTCGCTACCTGCTGGGCAGGGGTTCCGAGGAACGCGTCGCCGTCTTTTATATCGTGTTCAATACCTGATTGCGCCCCGATCATGACATTGTTGCCGATCTTCAGGTGTCCCACAATACCAACCTGGCCTGCGATCAGGCAGTTATTGCCGATCTTCGTTGAACCGGCGATCCCGGTCTGGGCAGCGATTACCGTATTCTCGCCGATCTCCACATTGTGTGCGATCTGGATCAGGTTATCAATCTTGGCGCCTTTGCCGATCACGGTGGATCCGAGGGTAGCCCGGTCGATGGTAGTATTTGCCCCGATCTCTACATCGTCATGAATTACGACATTTCCCGCCTGGATCACCTTTACATACTGCTCTCCGGCCTGGGGTGCAAACCCGAAACCGTCGGCGCCGATCACAACACCAGCATGCAATGTACAATCCTTGCCGACAATACAATCATGGTAGAGTTTTACCCCTGCATAGATTATTGTGTTCTCACCGATGCTGACATTGTCGCCGACCACCGCGTTGGGATAAAGTTTAGCTCCTTTCCCTATAACTGCATTCTCCCCGACTGAAACGAATTCTGCAATGTAAACATCTTCGCCAATCTTAGCACTTTTAGCGATATAAGCCTGCGGAGAGATCCCTTTCCGTGCGGATTGCATCGTCTGGGCCAGCTCGAGCACCCGGGCAAATGCCACGTAAGCATTCTCAACCCTGATCATCGTGCCGGGGACGGGTTGGGTAGGGACAAAATCCTCGTTCACGATAATGACCGATGCCTGTGTGGTATAAATAAACGGTGTGTAAACCGGATTGGCCAGGAATGTCAGGGTCCCGGGGAGAGCCTCATCAATTTTTGCCAGGGTGTGAATGGTTACATCCGGATTCCCGTCAACTTTTCCATTCAGAACCTCTGCAATCTGTCGCGCGGTAAACTCCATCAATTCGCTTTAAGTTAGATCATTACATTAATGAAACGGCATGCAATTTACCAATAAATTTCGAATCAGGCTGAAAATATTTTCAACTGCCGGGTAGTCAGACACTCAGGTTCTTTGGGTAACAGAGAAGGAACTTGCTTACCGGGTTCGACAAAACCGAAATGTTGAGCTGGTCGGAAGCTTCAGAAACATCGATCAGTTCATTGTTGCGGAACTGGATCCGGATCTTGTCGTAGACGGGATTATAGGCATTGTTGGTGACAATCCCTTCCACCACAAAATATCCGATCTCTTCCTCCTTCAGATGAAATTGTTCTGCTGTTTTATTCTTAATGTCATTGACATAAACCGGATCAAACGATCCATTCTGGATCTCTACTTTGTACAGATGCCGGTCGACAAGACTTTTGCAAAGCCAGGAGAGGATCGGATCGCTGTGACCTGTCCAGATCTTGATGGCCGAAAGAATATCATAATCATCAAGTTTTGCAAATTCACCGATCCATTTCCGGTCTTCCAGGAACCGTTCGATCGTGATCCCCGAATAGAGGAAGGTATGCAGCACCGGTGAGCAAGCCATGGGAATATCTTCGGATGCCAGTTCCTTGGCCCGTTTCAGGATGTTCACGAGCATGTATTCTGCCGCAACCACAGTTTTATGCAGGTAAACCTGCCAGTACATCAGCCGGCGGGCAATGATGAATTTTTCGATGGAATAGATGCCTTTCCCTTCAACCACAAGCTGATCGTCAGCAACGGCAAGCATCATGATGATCCGGTCGGTGTTGATCACGCCCTCTGAAACACCGGTAAAAAAGCTGTCGCGCGAAAGGTAATCGAGCCGGTCCATGTCAAGCTGGCTCGAAACGAGCTGGTGAAGGAATTTCTTCGGATGATCGTTGCGGAAGATCCGGTTGGCCATCACCAGCCTGTGATCCAGTTCATCGTTCAGGGCGTCCATCATCAACAATGAGAGATCCTCGTGCGAAAAATCCTTCACAATCGTTTGCTCGAGCGCATGCGAAAAAGGCCCGTGCCCGATGTCATGAAGCAGGATGGCACAAAGAACACCTTCTTCTTCGTCATCTGTGATCGTATTCCCTTTCGACCGCAGTACTTCCAGGGCCTGTTTCATCAGGTGCATCGCTCCCAGTGCATGCTGGAAACGGGTATGCAGCGCCGACGGATATACATAATGCGTGAGCCCGAGCTGCATGATCCTCCTGAGCCGCTGGAACCAGGGATGCTGAATGATGTCCGCCACCAGGTCGTTCGGGATCGTGATCAGCCCGTAAACCGGATCATTGATGATTTTTCGTTTGTTTGGCAAGGCCTTCATCGCAGGATTCGTCGTAACTTTGTTAAAAGATGATAAAAATACAGGAGTTGGACAATAAAAGCAATATTACGACATTTTATCCTATACAAATAAACATAGCGCAATGGTCAAGACGAATATTTTATGGGTGGATGATGAGATCGACCTGCTGAAACCGCATATTATTTTTCTGAGGGAAAAGGGATATGATGTATCAACCTCAAACAACGGACAGGAAGGCGTTGAGATCCTGAAGAAAGAGGATTTTGACATCGTTTTCCTGGATGAACAGATGCCGGGAATGTCTGGTATCGAGACCCTGATGAAGATGAAAGCCGAATTTCCGAACCTCCCGGTGGTGATGATCACCAAGAGCGAAGAAGAGACGATCATGGAAGATGCCATCGGCTCGAACATCTCAGATTACCTTATCAAGCCTGTCAATCCCAACCAGATCCTTCTCTGCCTGAAAAAAAACCTGGAGACCAAGAAACTGGTCAGTGAGAAAACGTCGTTCCAGTACCAGCAGGAGTTCCGCAACATCGGAATGGAGATCAGCCCGAAACTGAGCCATGAAGAGTGGGTGGAGGTATACCGGAAGATCACCTACTGGGAGCTGAAGCTGGAAAAAGCACAGGATGAGGGTATGAACCAGGTCCTGAAAATGCAGAAAGACGAAGCCAATCATGCATTCTCTAAGTTTATTGAAAAGAATTATCTCGACTGGCTAAGCAACAAGAATGTCGACCGGCCTGTTCTTTCACACAACCTGATCAAGGAAAAGATCTTCCCGCTTCTGACCGATAACCGCCCGCTGTTCGTCATTCTGATCGACAATTTCCGTTTTGACCAGTGGAAGGTTCTTCAGCCTGTTCTTGAAGAATATTTCCGCGTTGAAAAAGATGAGATCTATTTCAGCATTATACCAACGGCAACACAATATGCAAGGAATTCGATCTTTGCCGGACTCCTGCCTACCGAAATTGAAAAGAAATACCCGAAATACTGGGTCAATGAAGACGAGGAAGGGACAAAAAACAATTATGAAGGAGAACTCCTCGGAGAACTGCTGAAACGGTATGGCAAGGATATCAAGTACTCTTACTACAAGGTACTGAACATGACCTACGGACGGAAGCTGGTGGAGTCCCTGCCCAATCTTATGGTGAACAAACTGAATTTCATTGTTTACAATTTTGTCGACATGCTTTCGCATGCCCGTACGGAGATGGAGATCATCCGGGAACTGGCCGACGATGAAAAAGCTTACCGTTCGCTGACCATGCAGTGGTTCCAGCATTCACCGCTGCTGGATATCTTTAAATTCCTGGCGGAGAAGGATGTGAATGTCGTGATCACCACCGACCACGGTTCGATCCGTGTCGGAAATCCTGTCAAGATCCTGGGCGACCGGAATACCAACACGAACCTCCGTTACAAAACGGGCAAGGCATTAAAGTATGAGCACAATGAAGTCTTCGAGATCCGGAATCCATCGGATGCATATTTGCCCAGGATAAATGTCAGTTCGAATTATGTTTTTTGCAAGAATGATGATTTCTTTGCCTACCCCAACAACTTTAACTATTACGTAAACTATTACAAAGATACATTCCAGCACGGAGGGATCTCGATTGAGGAGATGATGATTCCGTTTACTGTGCTGAAACCGAAGTAGCGAAAAGCGAAAAGCGAAATAGCGAAAAAATAATCTGTGACCGATCTGTGTAAATCCGTGTAAATCTGTGGTGAAAAAAATCACACGAAGATCCACTAAGATTACACGAAGGTCACGAAGAAAATCGTAAATCATAAATCGTAAATCATAAATCGTAAATCGTAAATCCTAAATCGTAAATATTATTGATAGTTACCTGTCCATCCGAATCTGAACTTCGTCCTGCCGCGGAAAAGCTTCTTGCATCTCATCCGTCAGGTCGTGTATTTGCTTTTTATGGCAGGATGGGGGCGGGAAAAACCACCTTTATCAAGGTCATTTGCGGGCTGCTCGGAGCCGTGGATGTTGTTCAGAGTCCTTCTTTTGCGATCATCAACGAGTACCGGACCTCATCCGGCAATCCGCTTTTCCATTTTGATTTCTACCGGATCAGAAAGCTTGAAGAAGTTTATGATATCGGTTATGAAGATTACATCTACTCGGGAGCCTATTGCTTTATCGAATGGCCGGAGCTTGTGGAATCCCTGTTGCCGGACGATGTCATAAAGGTGAAGATCAGCGGGGAGGAGGCGAGGGAGATCGAGTTTTAACTGGTGAACTGGTGAATTGGTTAACTGGCGAGTAATGTGAGATTGAAAGAATCTCCAAATGAAAACATGGCGCCCAACTATAAATTAATTCACTAATTCACCAGTTCACCAGTTCGCCAGTTCGCCAGTTCGCCAGTTAATTTGTATCTTCGTGTGAAATTTTGACAGCATGGAGGAACAGAAATCAAAATACAGTGAGTTTCTCAGGCCCCAGGAGGAGATGCTGGAGGTTGGTAAGCTGAAAAGCAGCCTCTATATCGGAGTCCCGAAGGAGACCAGTTCCGTTGAAAACCGGGTCGTTCTTGTCCCCGATGGTGTAAACCTGCTGGCAAAGCATGGTCATCATGTGATGATTGAAGCCGGAGCGGGAACAGCTGCTCATTTTACGGATCATGAATACAGTGAAGCCGGGGCCCAGATCGTCTATTCGCCGGGAGAGATTTTCAAAGCGGATATCATCCTGAAAGTTGCACCTGTCAATGCCGTGGAACAGGAATACCTGAAGCCGAAGCAGACACTGATCTCGGCCTTGCAGTTCGGGATCCAGAAAGAAGAATACTTCCGTTCCCTCATCCAGAAAAAGGTAACATCGCTGGCCTTCGAGCTGATTCGCGACCGTGCGAATACTTTTCCTGTGATCCGCGCCATGAGCGAGATCGCCGGCAGCACATCGATCTTTATTGCCGCCCAATACCTCTCCGATCCTGAATACGGAAGGGGCAAGATGTTTGGCGGGTTTACCGGGATCCGGCCTTCGGAGGTAGTCATCATCGGTGCCGGTACCGTCGGCGAATATGCCACCCGTTCTGCAGTTGGACTGGGTGCACTGGTGAAGGTCTTCGACAATGCCGTTTACCGCCTGAGAAGGCTTCAGAACAACCTCGGCATGCGCGTTTATACCTCCATCCTTCATCCAACAGGTTTACTCGAATCCATGAAGTCAGCGGATGTGGTGATCGGCGCCATCCATACAAAAAACGGGAAAACCCCCTGCCTGATCACGGAGGATATGGTCAGGGAAATGAAAGACGGAGCCATCATTATCGATATCAGCATCGACCAGGGCGGATGTTTTGAAACATCACATCCCACAACCCACAAGAACCCGGTTTATAAAGTGCACGGTGTAACGCACTATTGTGTACCGAACATCCCGTCGAGGGTTCCGCATACGGCATCGCAGGCACTGAGCAACATCTTCGTTCCGATACTCCTTGATGTAGGTACGGATGGAGGGATCGACAACTTCCTGAAGACCGACCACGGTGTGCGGCAGGGTGTCTATCTTTACAATGGCATCTGCACCAATTCCTTTATCAGCCGGTATTTTAATCTTCCGTTCCAGGACATTGACCTGCTGATGGCAGCATTTCAATAAGGCTTCCGTATGAAACTTTCGCTGAATTTCGGTTCCGGTAAGCCCGTGCCAATTTATTCAGATTCCTCTTTTCCGGAGGATCTGAATGATTTTATCGGGAGCTTCATTCTTGCAAAGGAAAAGATCTTTATCCTTGCGGATGAAAATACATACCGCCATTGTTTGCCTGTCCTCCTTTCAGAAACAGCTGTATTGAATACCGCAGTGGTTTTCGTTATCAAACCCGGAGAAAAAAACAAGAACCCGGAGACGGCCGGGATGATCTGGAATTTCCTTGCTGAGAATGATGCCACCCGGCATTCGCTGCTGATCAACATTGGTGGAGGCGTTGTGACCGACCTGGGCGGATTTGCCGCTTCAACCTTCAAACGCGGGATTCCATTTATTCATGTTCCCACCACCCTGCTTGCGATGGCAGATGCGGCCATTGGAGGCAAGACCGGCATCAACCTGGGGGACATCAAAAACCAGGTCGGTACCTTTCAGAATCCTGAAGCTGTCTTCATTCATCCGGGATTCCTCAGAACACTTAATAATTACGAGGTTCTTGGCGGACTGGCCGAGATCATCAAGATAGCGCTGATCTCCGATGCAAATCTCTGGGATAACCTCTGTTCATCCACCCTTCCCGGAATCATGAGCAAAGATTTCAGCCATCCTGCCTGGGAAGAACTGATCTCTTCGTCCATTGCTCTGAAATGCAGCATCGTTGAAAAGGATTTCAGGGAAAATGGTATCCGGGAGATCCTGAATTTCGGTCATACAATTGGTCATGCCTTTGAAAGCCTTTCCCTTCAGGATGGGCGGAAGGCGCTGTCGCACGGTCATGCCGTGGCCCTGGGAATGATCTGTGAAGGATATCTTTCGTCATTGAAAACCGGTCTGGCTGAACCGGAACGGGAGACCATCATCAGCATGATCCTTTCCGGATACGAATATTATCCTGTAAAGGATGAAGACCAAACCTTCTTGTCGGATTGTATCCTCCATGACAAGAAGCGAACAGGCCAGGATTTACGGTTTTCTCTCCTGGAACGTCCCGGGAAAGCCATTCACGGAATTACGTGCAATTTATCTGAAATCCTGGAGTCGGTCAATTTTTATCGTAACTTAGAGCGTTGAGAGAAGATTCATGGAAACCATTACGATTACAAAGAGGGGAAAGGGGTTGAAGGGCACCATCAGGCTGCCTTCATCCAAAAGCATCAGCAACCGTTTGCTGATCATCAGGGCATTGTCTTCTGCTGATTTTCCCGTCGAAAACCTTTCCGATTCGGATGATACACTTCTTCTTATTGAACTGCTGAAAACGATCAGCGAAAGGCAGGGCGAAGCATCGATGACGGAGCTTAATACCGCGAATGCCGGGACTGTGATGCGCTTTCTTACGGCCTACCTGTCGATGGTTCCGGGTAAATGGATCCTTACAGGTTCGGAACGGATGAAACAGCGGCCGATCGGGATCCTCGTGGACGGATTAAGGTCGATGGGCGCCCGGATCGATTACCTTGCCAGGTTAGGCTATCCGCCCGTCATGATCCATGGAACAACCTTAAAAGGAAAGGAGATTATTGTCGACCCCGGCATCAGCAGCCAGTTCGTCTCGGCCCTGATGCTGATCGGCCCGAAGATACCCGGGGGACTGATCATTCACCTCAGCGGGCAGGCCGTTTCTTTTCCTTATGTGAACATGACGATCGGTTTGCTGAAGGATTTCGGGGTTCATGTAAGGCATGAACGGAGCCGGATCATTATCCCGGAATCGGATTACATTCCCTGCAGTTGTAAGGTTGAGTCCGACTGGTCGGCCGCTGCTTTCTGGTATGAGGCTGCAGCCTTGTCGGATCATGCAGATATTACTCTTGAAGGGCTTCAGGAAAAGAGCCTGCAGGGCGATTCAGTCATCACCGCGATCTTCAGGATCTTTAATGTCACCTCTGAGTTTACCGACAGGGGCGTTCACCTGTCAAAATCCACGGGCCCGCTAAAGGATGAGATCCTGAAACTTAATTTCTCGGATCATCCTGACATCGCTCCGCCTGTGATGACGGCCTGTGCGCTTACGGGTATGCATGGATCGTTCAGCGGTTTGAAAAGCCTTCAGATCAAGGAGACCGACCGTTTGACAGCACTGAAAAATGAATATGAGAAGATCGGCATCATGGCAGAGACCTATACGACCGGAAACCTGATCCCTGCAGTTGAAATTCCATGTTCGAATCCCACTTTCCCTCCCGGATTGCTGATCAATACCTATGGCGACCACCGGATGGCGATGACCTTCGCACCCATGGCGATCCTTTCAGGGAGCCTTTTGATAGAGAACCCGGGGGTTGTTACGAAGTCGTATCCGGGATTCTGGAACGACCTCGCATCACTAGGGTTCAAGATCAGGATCCATGAATGAGCATGCATGATGCCGACAATAGTCGAACCCCTTCGGGGTTCAGAGTTTAGGGTCGTTTTCCATCCTCCGGTTACACCGGAGGTTATTCAGCTAAAGGTCCTTCGGACCTTCGTTTTTGGATAATCCTGTAAGGGTTTAATTTCAATAACCGTTGGTGTAACCAACGGATGCAGAAACAAATATCCTCACAGCCCCGGAGGGGTTGAATCTCAAAGAAGGAACAGGACGGTTTTTTTTTGCATCTTAGCGTCTTAGCGGTGAAAAAAAGTTCAACTTCCAGTACTGCCGGGTGTCTTCCGATTGATTAAATCCGTATTTTTGATCTCTCAAACAGATCCTGAACCCTGAGCAATAACATACTGTATGCTGGTTGACATCTTCATTCCCTGTTTCATTGACCAGATCTATCCCCAGACCGGGATGAACATGGTAAAGGTACTGGAAAAGCTCGGGGTGGACGTTCATTACAACGGGAACCAGACCTGCTGCGGCCAGATGGCCTTTAACAGCGGTTTCTGGGATGAAGCCAAGGAGATGGGGGCAAAATTCATCCGCGACTTTCCCAACGACCGGCCCGTCATCAGCCCTTCCGCCTCCTGTTCCGGGATGGTGCGCAACTATTACCCCTGGCTCTTTCACAACACCGGCCTGCATTACGAGTACAAACAGCTCAAGAAGAACATGTATGAGTTCACCGATTTCCTTGTCAATGTTTTAAAGATGGATGAGGTCGGAGCGGAATTCCCGCATGTTGTCACCTATCATGATTCCTGCGCAGCTTTACGCGAATACGGCCTGAAGGATGAGCCGAGGCAGCTATTGTCCAAGGTTCGTGGTCTTGAACTGAGGGAGATGAAGAATAATGATGTCTGCTGCGGTTTCGGCGGAACGTTCTCGGTCAAGTTTGAGCCCATTTCCACTGCGATGGCAGAACAAAAGGTCAAATTTGCACTCGAAACCGGGGCTGAATATATCGTCTCGACGGATTCATCCTGCCTTATCCACCAGCAGGCATACATTGATAAACACCATCTTCCCATCAAGACTATCCACGTGATCGATGTCCTTGCATCCGGCTGGTGATCTGCAGCATAATGTGCCTTACCGGGAAAATAAAAACCAAAGAAATCAAAAGTAAAGGAAATGAAAAAAGCATCTGTTCTTTGTATCCTTATGCTGGTATTATCCTGTTATTTTGCTGAAGGCCAGGAGCACCATCCGGCAACGATCAACCCGCAGGATCCGGCATTCCGGGAGAAATTCAGCCAGCTGAGCTTTGATAAAAACTTTTACATACTGGCGGTGAGGGATCAGTACAACAACTATTACATGGCTGATTTTACACAATTTCAGGAAAGGTTTGAGAAGGTCTGGTTTATCAGCCTTGTCTCTTCTTCTGTTAAGATCATGACCATCGACAATGATCTCTCACAACCCCGCCCATGGTTCATGGCTCAAAACAAATATACAGACAAGGAAATTGCAACCGAATTCAATGATCTGAAGGAGAAGACCCTGAAAGCCTCTTCATCCATGACAGCCGAAGAGAAAACAAGCTGGTTACTGAAGAACGATAAATTCAAATAATACTGTTGATCCACCGGGGGACAGGGAGCCCTGCAGGGATTGTTCTCATGGATCTCCGGCAAAGCGGAAATATTACTTAAAAAGAGTATGGTTATTCTGATCCGATGACAAGCGAAAAATATGCTGCAATCATTGCACTCGAACTGAACATTGCAGCAGCCTCTGTGCGAAATACGATCAAACTGCTGGATGAAGGGGCAACGATTCCTTTCATCGCACGTTATCGTAAGGAGATGACTGGCAGCATGGATGAAGTGGTGATCGCACAGGTCCGCGACCGCCTGAACCAGTTGAAAGATCTCGATTCACGCCGGGAAACCATCCTGAAATCCCTGAAAGAACAGGATAAATTAACGGAAGAGCTTGAAAAGGCCGTCCAGGATGCAGCCACCATGGCTGAGCTTGAAGATATCTACCTTCCTTATAAACCCAAACGGAAAACCAGGGCCAGCATTGCAAAGGAGAAGGGACTTGAAGGACTTGCCAAACTCATCCTTGCCCAGAAATACGATGACCTTGAAGCAAGGGCAAGGAGCTTCCTGAACCCGGAGAAGGGCGTGAATTACGTTGAAGATGCAATCGACGGCGCCTGCGACATCATAGCGGAATGGATCAATGAACACGCGTTTGGCCGCAAGAGGATCCGCCAGCTGTTCAACCGTGAAGGCCTGATCTGCTCCAGGGTGGCCAAGGGCAAAGAGGAGGAAGGCGCCAATTACCGAAACTATTTTGACTTCAGCGAGCTGCTTTCCAGGTCGCCTTCCCACCGTGTACTTGCGATGTTCCGGGGGGAGAATGAGTCGTTCCTCAAGGTATCGGTTGAAGTTGAGGAGAGCAAAGCGGTCGAAATTCTTGAAAAGATCTTCGTGCGCGGAAACAATGCCTCTTCCGACCTGGTGAAACGGACGATCCTCGATGCCTGCAAGCGGCTCCTGTTCCCTTCGATGGAAACGGAGATGCGCCAGTGGGCCAAGGAGAAGGCCGACCGGGACGCCATCAATGTATTCGCCGAAAACCTGCGTCAGCTTCTGCTGGCCCCGCCGCTCGGGCAGAAGAATGTGCTGGCCATCGACCCCGGCTTCCGCACCGGTTGCAAGATCGTTGTCCTCGACCGGCAGGGCAACCTTGTGCACAATGAAACCATTTATCCGCATCCGCCGCCGGCCGAAGTCAAGGAGTCGATCCATAAGCTGAAGAGCCTTGTCAATGCCTATAAGATCGAAGCCATTGCCATCGGTAACGGCACTGCCGGCCGTGAAACAGAGCGGCTGATCCGTGCCATC
The DNA here is from genome assembly GCA_026391805.1 of Bacteroidota bacterium. GTDB lineage: Bacteria > Bacteroidota > Bacteroidia > Bacteroidales > FEN-979 > FEN-979. The sequence goes on from JAPLDJ010000024.1 coordinate 386,432, forward strand.
CCGTTCACTGGCGAGCTGATTGCCATCATGGTGAATGAGAGCGGCGCCTCGGTCTATTCTGCCTCTCCGGTTGCACGGAAAGAGTTTCCCGACTATGACGTAACGGTGCGGGGTGCGATCTCGATCGGCCGGCGGCTGATGGATCCACTCGCGGAACTGGTGAAGATCGACCCGAAATCGATCGGGGTGGGGCAGTACCAGCATGATGTGAACCAGGGAGCATTGCAACAAAGCCTCGAGGATACGGTGGTAAGCTGTGTGAATTCGGTAGGGGTGGAGGTGAATACATCCAGCGAGCAGTTGCTGACCTACGTTTCGGGCGTCGGGCCGGTACTGGCAAAGAACATCATCGAATACAGGAAAAAAAAGGGGGCATTCAAGACAAGGGATGAACTCAAAAACGTTACCCGGTTTGGCGATAAGGCCTTCGAGCAGGCTGCAGGATTCCTGCGCATCCGCGACGGGGAGAACCCGCTCGACCGGAGCGCCGTTCATCCCGAAAGCTATCGTGTGGTTGAGAAAATGGCTTCAAAGATGAACTGCACCATCGGCGACCTAATTGAAAAGAAAGAACTCCGCGAACAGCTTAAACCCGAGGAATTCGTGTATGGTACAATCGGCTTGCCGACCATCCAGGACATCCTCCAGGAACTTGCAAAACCCGGTCGCGACCCACGCAAAAAAATCGAGCAGTTTGAATTCGATAAGAACATAAACTCCATCCACGATTTGCAAAAAGGAATGCGATTACCGGGGATCGTCACGAACATAACCAATTTCGGAGCCTTTGTGGACATCGGAGTGCACCAGGACGGGCTTGTTCATGTAAGTCAGATGGCCGACCGTTACGTACGCGACCCTAACGACGTTGTTAAGCTGAACCAGAAGGTGATGGTGGAAGTGGTGGAGGTGGACCTGGAACGGAAACGGATCCAGCTGACGATGAAAGGCCTGAATACTAATTGAGCAGGATTGACGTTTTCTATGTTATTACCGAAATTCCATACATCCTTGAAACTTTCCCATACCATCGTACAGATGCACCTCCGGAAATACGTTATCCTGATCCTGTTTTCGCTTTTTCTTTTCACTCCCGGGCACTCTTTTTCACAGCGCTTTCTGGGCGCAGTCTCCGCCGGAGTTAACCTGAGCCAGGTGGATGGCGACGAGGTTTATGGCTTCAAAAAGGTCGGTATTAACATCGGGCCATCCGTTATCATGCCGTTCGGGAAAAACAAAAAGTGGTCGGTCACGATGGAACTTCTCTTTTCACAGCTTGGAAGCCGGCAAAAATCGGAATATCCCGCTGCGGATACCGTGAATAGCTTCCAGGGTTTTTACGATGGTTATAAGCTTAACCTTAATTATATCCAAGTCCCGCTGATTGTTCATTTTACCGATAAAAGGGTCATTGCAGGCGGGCTCGGGTTTCTTTACGGACAGCTTGTCGGTGTGAGCGAGTATGAAGATCATAACGACCCGAGGGGATTTATCAGGATCGACTCGACAACCCTTCAGGGGCCTTATACGCTGGCCGATTTCCAGGTGCTTGCAGATGTGCGGGTGAGGCTTTACAGGAAACTTTGGCTCAATGCGCGCTATTCCTATTCGATATTCGCCATCCGTACGCGTGAATATACAAACCCGTTTTACGGCGATAAATGGACAAGGAATCAGTACAACAATGTGATCACCCTGCGACTGGTGTACATCTTCAACGATATCCTCCCGGATAAAAATAAGAAAAAGAAGGAATATACCGATTAGGTTCCTGGTTCAGATGATCCTCTTGATCACCCGCAGCTTGTGGGTGTATTGCTGTTCCTCTTCGTTGAAGATCCCTTCGTGGTCGATCATATCGATCCTGACCTTGCCGGAAGCATGGATGATGCGGGATTTGTCGAGCATCAGTCCAACGTGAACAATGTTTCCCTCTTCATTGTCAAAGAAGGCAAGATCGCCCGGTTCAGCTTCGGAAATGAAGTTAAGCGGTTCCCCATGTGTAGCCTGCTGGGCAGCATCGCGGAGCAGCTTAATCTTCTTCAGCTTATAAACCATCTGGGTCAGGCCGGAGCAGTCGATCCCGAAAGGCGTTCGTCCGCCCCATAGGTAGGGTGCATGAAGGTAGAGCATGGCATCGTCGACGATGGTTTGCTTTGCTTTCTGCCGTTCCTGCGGGGTCTGAGAAGTTTCAAGCAACGTGGTGTCGGCAATAAGTCCGTCGAAGGAAAAGGTCTCCCCGGCGATGGTAAATTTCTGATCGGCAAAGCCGGGCAACGAGCTGCCCAGCAGTATGGGTATGATCGTCCGGCGGGTATCGCTCGACAGCAGTTGAACCAGATCAAGGGAGGCCGGTGAATCCGCATTGATCAGCCGGATGAATTCCTCCTCGTCAAGCTGAACCGATTGCTTCGCGCCGATCCATCCTTCATAATTGTCATACACAAGCCGCACCTTCAGCCATTCGTTTTCCTTCCCGATAATCCGGTAGAGTTCGCCAAACAGGACCTGCGTAACCATCTCAGACTTGTGCGACGGTTCCGCCCTCACCGGTATCACGCTTTGCAAGCAAATTCCGAAGTCCATGGTCGTTAATTTGGTTCAAAGGTAGTAATAAAAAGAAAGTCAGCAGTCAGCAGTCGGCAGTCGGCAGTCAGCAGTCGGCAGTCTGCGGATTGAGAATTAAATATGCAAAAAATCATTGCAGTCGCGCCTTTCTGACTCGTGACTTGCCGTAATGGAGGATGGAAGTTTGATATAATCTGTGAAAAATCAGTGATAATCCCTGCCTGCGGCAGGCAGGTGTGTCAATCTGTGGTGAATTTTCCCGTTTTCTCTTCATCTGTTCTACTGATAAACCAAATTCAGGTGATCCCCATCGGGGATCCATTATTGTAAAAAAATCGTTATCCAATATCATCTCATCCCGGTACGGGATGCATTATCCCTATATCATATAATGAATTTCCTACGGAAATTTGATTGTGGTGTTTCTCTGTTTTACTACAAAAATGGATTTCCTGCGGAAATCTTTACAATCCTGAATTACCTGTTCTTAACCTGCCTTCAGATCTGATGATGACCACAATGTAATTGTTTCACCTGCGATTTTGTTGAAATCTTCTTTTATAAACTCTCGCAATGACAGGAGGCTGGATGCTGGAATTAATCTGTGACAAATCTGTGATATTCTGTGTAAATCTGTGTCAATCTGTGGTGAATTTTCCCGTTTTCTCCTTATCCGTTCATAAACATAAAGCCTGTGTTGGAGATTTCAAACGTTTGAAAAGATAATTTCAAACGTTTAAAAAGTATAATTCAAACGTTTGAATTCAGTAAAACAAACGTTTGAAATGAATAACTCTCCTTGTCCGTTTCAAAAAATATAAGGAAAGATCAGGTAACTCTCAGGGAACAATTTTCCATCTCAAAGGCACTTTTGCCTTACGTTTATCTTCCGAAGCCTGGAAATTCTAAAATGTCAACAACATTTCAGCCCTTATCTTGACTATACATGCAGACATTGACTATATTTGATTGTTAATATGGAATATTATTGAAATCGTCGGCAATATCGGATAACCTCAACTTATGAACGCACAAGTCAAAATAACCGCAATGAGCTTACACAGTATTAGTGTTCATTGGAATATTTATGCGTTTTCAGATAACTGATGATGAACTTTTAATTTGACAGCGATGAGAAAAAGAAGGATCATATTGATTTACTTGTTATCAATTTCAGGAGTAGTATTGATGCTTTCAAACGGTTGCAAGAAGAAAGAGGACAATGACAATCCTGCTCCTGTTTCGCAAGTTCCAACTGTAACAACTGACACAGTAAGTAATATTACTCAAACGACTGCTACTTCGGGAGGGAATATTACTTCACAGGGTAGTTCCTCTATTAATGTAAGAGGAGTATGCTGGAGTACTTCTATAAATCCGGTAGCCTCAGATTTACATACAACTGATGGTAATGGAACCGGTACCTTTACAAGTAGTATAACAGGACTAAACCCGAATACACTTTATTATGCAAGGGCATATGCAACAAATAGTGCAGGAACCGGATATGGCAATCAGGTAAGTTTTACAACACAGCAGGGAACATTAATCGGGATCGACTCGCTTAAGAACTGGTTTTATGCTTATCACCAAAGTGATACATTGAAAATAACACCTGATTTTATCGTTGAAGGCATTGTCTCTGCTAATGATGAATCAGGAAATATCTATAAAAACCTTTATTTTCAGGACAACACAGGTGGAATATGTATTTCTCTTGACCAAACGAATTTATACACTTCATACCCTGTCGGACAAAAAATCCATATCAAATGCAAAGACCTGTACATTGGAATCTATGGCACAGCAATTCAAATTGGGTACCCCTATAACGGGTTAATTGGAAGAATTCCCATCGTAATGATTCCATCACATTTATTTACTGATGGATTACCAGGTTTACCGCCTCTACCGGTTGTGATGAATGTGGGTCATCTCCCGGGCCTTAATAATCTGACATCTTTATTGGTTGCCATCAATAGTGTGACATTTCCAGAGGCAGGCCAACCTTTCGTTGTAGGCTATGGTTCTACCAGCCGTGCTATTGCAGATTCAGTCGGTAACGTATCATCATTGGTTGCCTATACAAGCCCATTTGCCACTTTCAGTCAAACATTACTCCCCTCAGGAGTTGGTACTTTACAGGGAATCCTTACGGTTTATAATGGACAGTTTGAGATGATCGTCCGTGATACTACTGATCTTATCAATTTCCATACTTTAAAGAAATTTCATTAATGGTTCAGTATCGGCGCGCGCTTCAGATCTCACGCACAGGCCTTAGCTGCGCAACGTTAGCGGTTATTCTAAAGGAGTACTGAGTAAGACTTATCAGTTCTAAAAACTCACGTAAAATGTCAGAATATAAGAGACATATAATCCGGATCTTCCTGATTCATGCTTTTATATTAACTGAAGGAATAATTGCTTTCTCTCAGACGGCAACACTTCGTGGAATCGTCAAAGACAATTATTCATTGACCCCGATAAGCAACGTCAACATAAAGATAAACGGCACCAAGGAAGGTGTTTTCACTGGCCCGGACGGTCGATTTTCACTTACCTTGAAGAGGACTCCCGTTTCGCTGACAATATCCTGCGTGGGGTATGAACCACTTTATTATAATATTGACAAAATCCCCGTAAAACCCATTACCCTGATATTAAGGCAAAGAACCTCTGATCTGCAGGAAGTCGATATTAAAGCAATGCGTTTCAACTATATCTTCAAGGATTTGAATTTTTCAGTTCTTGATTATGAGATCATGAATGATAATTTACTGTTACTGGTATTTCGTTACCAGCTGAGAAATACTGAACTAATCCTGCTGAACAGGGACGGGGATACGCTTTGCGTTGTGCCTGTCCCTGAACAGAAACCAATGCGCCTGTACAGAGATTTTTTGGGGAATATTCACTACATCTCTACAAAAGAAAATGCCTTTCAATGTGAATATAATGATGTACTGAAAAAAATGGAGTTCCCTTACCGGACAACTTATGATACACTGGTCAGGAAGGTGAAACCCTTTCTGTTTACTGCCGGCGACCGCTTATATTTTGAGGAATTCACACCGGATGGTTTTGGTAAAAATATTGGTTATTATGATACCATCCATGGTAAAGAATACATCCGTAATATCTCCGGAGAAACCACCCAAAGAAACTACTTCAACGATTTAAAATTCAATGCCCATTGGAATTCAATTGTCGGTCGCCCTGCCCGTTTTACTGAAGATGATTACCGGGCAGATAAACACTTTTATTACCAGAAAATCAATGCCCCGCTGGTGAAATTAGGGGATAATACTATGGCTGACTTTAATTTCACAGATGGGGTGATTGAGTTTATGAACAGAGAAGGGATGGTATATCGTAAAGTGCCGATCGATTTCCAAGAAGAGACTAACGGAAATTTGCTTGCCGGGTTACTCAGTGTTTTTATTCCTATAGCAGATTGGGAATGGAGCGGGAATCTATATGTAGATGAGTATTACAGGGAGGTTTACACGACCTTTAAAAAAAGCGGAATGGTTCAGATCAGGAAAATTGATCTGGAAACAGGAAAATTAACCCGGAACTTTGATGTGCCTTTCCCTTTTCCGAGAAAAATCGAAATTTATAAAGGAGATGCATATTTCCTTACTAAAGATATCGGGGGAGAACTCGATAAATGGAAATTGGTCAAACTAAATTTGTAACGGTTTACAGGCTTATGATTGGAACTCCGGACAGATTATCAATCCGCATTTCATAAAAATTTCGTACCTTATAGTCCAAATCCATGAAATGGAATGATGGGTTATAATTTCAGCTTTTCCTGGATAGAAAAAAGGGGAATATGCGATGCGTACGTGTTACTAATCTAAAATGTCCGGAATTACCAAAAAGAATATCGTTCTGTTTGTTTTTATGGTTGATTCCGTTTTCCGTGTTCCCGGTAAATTACTATTTCAGTTCAACGGGGAATGATGGGAACAGTGGCACCAGCGCTTCCCAGCCCTGGTTATCGTTTTCGATACTGCAAACGGTTATAGTTCATCCGGGCGATTCGATATTGTTCATGGCCGGCGATTCCCTGACAAGTGCAGATAACATCTCTTTATGGAAATGGGTCGATAAAGGCCCTGATGGAATTTATGGAACTGCCGATGATGTTCTCTATGGCAATGCGACTCAATACACACCAGGTCAAAAAATAGTCCTGACAACTTATCCCGTTACAGGGGCAAAGGCGGTAATTACCTTCACAAACGATGTAAACGGCATTGACCTCTATAATGTGCAGGGCATTGAAATTTCAAACCTCAGGCTTAAAGGCATTGGTTATGCATCCGGACCCGTTCATCATGGAATATCGGTATACTGCGACGACGCATGGGGCGCTCCGCTAACCGATACGTTAAAACACTATAAGGTTAACAATTCCGATGGTACAGGTTTCAACGCCGGTATTTTTATCGGGGGCTGGCACAGAAAAATTGCGGATGTTGTCATCAACAACTGCAATCTGTATGGTAACAAGAGCTCTGGAATCGATTCAAGGGCGCCCTTAGCGGGAGACATTTACGATGTGAAAATCCGGTACTGCAATGCCTATAATAATCCCGGTGATCCGGCTTCTCCAACCCATTCAGGAAACGGAATTGTACTGGGGGAGGTGAATAAAGGGTTGATCGAACATTGCATGGCTTACCACAATGGCTGGCAGAATACAGCGGTTGGCGGCCCGGTTGGCATATGGACCTACGACGCTACCGACGTCACCATTCAATACTGCGAAGCCTGGAACAATAAAACCAACAGTGCGGCTGATGGCGGCGGATTTGATCTGGATGGCGGTGCACAAAACTGCACAATCCAGTATTGCTATTCCCACGATAATGACGGCCCGGGATTTCTGATCTGCCAGTACAGTGGCGCCCGTGCTTTTAATAACAATACCGTCCGGTATTGCATCAGCAAAAACGACGGCCGTAAGAATGGCGCCGGCGGGATCCATTTCTGGTCTGCCGGATCGAACGGAGGCATTACCGGCACCGAGATCTATAACAATACCGTATATAACGAAATTTCAAGCGTGGTGAATTTTCAGAATACTTCGGGGATCAGCGGTGTAAAGGTCAGAAACAACATTTTTATTTCAGCAAATGATCATGATTTAGTTTCAGGAAATCCGGCTACGTCCGTTGCGAAATTCGAAGACAACTCTTACTGGAGCAGCGGAGGAGTTTTCGATGTTGCAGGGTATTCAAGTCTCAGCGACTGGAGAACGGCCATGTCGCAGGAAATTTCAGGCGGCTTACCGTCAGGCTTTGATGTGGACCCCATGGTCATGAATCCGGCCATCGGCGACACGGTAAAAAACAGCGATCATCTTGACACATTAACGGTTTATATGCTTTTGCCCCAATCTCCGCTGATCAATATGGGACTGGACCTTAGGTTACCTGCGAACGGATCATTGAATGTCGGACTAACAGATTTCTTTGGCAACCCGATACCCCTTGAGAATTTTTTTGAACCTGGCGCGAATGAGTTCCAATTTTTAACGGCATCCTGGACGGGAACTGCAAGCACTGACTGGAATACTTCCACAAACTGGAGCAATTTGAGGGTGCCTGATTTCAGGACCAACGTTACTATTCCGAATGTAACCAACCAGCCGGAAATTAATACCACCGGCAACAATTGCTATAACCTTACCTCCAGGGTGGTGCAACCATCCAAATCAATGCAGGAAAAATGCTGACGGTTAACGGGACATTGACATTGAATCCTGATTGAGCTTGTGAACTGGCGAACTGGTGAACTCGTGAGTGACTTATTGAATCACCAAAAAATAGCCAATTCACAGTAAAAACAGCTTTCTTACCTGCCCGCTGGCAGACAGGCTTCATGGATCTCTCTGTGAGAGTTAATGTCAGGTTCTTATTTAAATTTTTATGATTGTTTTCATTACCATAGGAAATTATTTTTTTATATTTGGCACTCTGTTTTCAGAAATGCAGCAAACCCCCTGATCCTGATCTGATCCTGAATGTTTATATTCTGATGCTGGAGATACTCATTTTAAAGAAGTCCACATAGTTAAACTATCTGACCATTAACAACACCAGTACTAAAAAAGAAAGGAGAAAAATCATGTTTCCAAAAGTAAAGATCGTTTTATGGATTGCAAAGACCTATTCCGGAATCGTCACTGTGGCTATTCTGATCATCATTTCCACGCTTCTGGGCGGTTGCCGGAAAAGCTCGTCGGTGGAGGTTCAACCGATCGGAACAACGGAAACCCTCCGCTTCGTCTGGATGGCTGACAGCCGCGGCGACTCGCTCGGCGACCCGGTGAACACACCGGTCATGAAAGCCATCATTGGCCAGATCACGAAGCTTTCGCCCAAGCCGTTATTTGTGGTGTTCGGCGGAGACATGTCCTACCGGGGCTTCATCGACAACAAATACACCTTCCGGAGTTGGAAGGATCTGTACCAGCCGGTCTTCGACAGCGGGATTGCCCTCTACACCTGTGTCGGCAACCATGAGCTGTACCACCAGCACGCCTCGGAAGGATCGTGGCGCCTCAACCAGGATACCTTCAAGGTAGTTTTTTCGGAGAACCCCGGCAACGGACCGGCCGGCTACGAGCACCTGACCTGGTCCTTCACCCACCCTGGATCCGGCTCTTTCTTCGCCGCACTTGATCCCTATTATCTTTACAAAGACACCATGCACCTGAAGCTGGGAGGCAACATCGACTCCATCCAGATGGCATGGCTGGAACTCCAGGTGGCGCAGAGCAGCGCCCTCCACAAGTTCCTGTTCATCCATACACCCTACTACTATATGTCCAACGACCCGGAAGAACCCTCGTCGTCAAACGAGACCGACACCAAAATGTGGTCGCTGATCGACGCCAACAAGTTCGACATCTATTTTTGCGGGCATTCGCACCTCTATTCCCGCAGGACCATCGACAGCAGCCTGCACCCGACGCCGCAAACCCTGCCTCCGACCAACCTGTGGCAAAACAACGTAGTACAGCTTCTCAACGGTACCTGCGGCGCAGGCCCTTCTGTCGACTCGACGCTGACGCCCGACACCCGGGCCGCATGGAACGTTCACAACGACCCGCTGACCTTTTACTTCAGCGTTATCGACGTTACGGGCAACACCGTTACCGTGAACAGCTACCGGGGTTACACCGGGACCTACTACGTATTCGATACGTTTACGATCGTGAAATAAGAGGTGAAAATAAACTAAACGAAATCAAACCTCGTACGACAACGAACCTATAAGATAATCCCATATGAAACGCCTTGTATTGTTCCTTTTCCTTGCGCCTCTCTTCACGTGCGCCTTCGGTCAGTCGATCGTTGCCCCGAACAGGCTCTGGTACAACTTCATCAACTATTATGTTTTTCCGCCGCCTGTTACCGGTGTTGAGCATCTTGAATTTACGGCTGATACAGTAATCAACTCCCTGACCTATAAGAAAGTCATCCGGGCGCTGGAGGATAGTCCGGGCGACTGGTTACCATACGGATACATACGCGAGAATACGGACAAACAGGTGTTTTACAAGATCAGCGTCTCCGATCCCGAGCGCATGTTGTATGATTTAAATGTCAGCAAGCATGACACTATTTACGTTTACGGACTGACCACCTCTTATACATATAAGAACCTGGATTCCATAAGCTATTACGTCCGGAGCATCGACAGCATCCTGGTTGACGCATCCTACCGGAAGCGGATCAACCTTGCAATCCCTGAAGATACCACATTCACATTTGAACAGTGGGTCGACAGCATCGGGGGACTGGGCGGGATGCTGCATAACAGGTCTCTTCTTGTTGGTTGTGATTACTATACACTGCAATGCTATTTCGAGAGCACACTCCTGAAGTATCATGATCCTGATTATTCATCCTGTACTTATATTTCACAAATCGGTGAGACGAGAGCTTCCTGTCCTGTGGTCTCAGTTTCCCCGAACCCGGTAACCGGCGTTTCAACAATGGAAATAAGCGGAATAAGTTCATACAGCTCACTAACAGTTATTTTTTATGACCTCTCGGGAAAGGAGGTATGCCGGAGTACAGGAGAACGGCGTATCACAATCTCATCGGAGAGTTTTCCTGCCGGAACTTATTTATATTCCGTTTTTCTTGATAAAAAGCCGATGACCACAGGAAAGATTGTTGTTGAATAAATCCTGATGACTGATGACCATTTGTAAAATCTATATATAAATGAAGAAGTTCACACTTTTATTCTTTCTGATCCTCTTAGCCAGCGTGACAAGGAGTCAGAACTGGATCCCCCTGAACTCGGGGACGACAAAGAACATCCGTTCGGTCTTCTTTCTCAATGCCGACACCGGCTACATCGTGGGCGACAGTATACTTCTTAAGAAGACCACTGACGGGGGTCTGACCTGGACAGACTTGCCGGGATCAGGACTGGACAGCATGTCGTATAACTCCATCTTCTTTACGGATGCACAGCACGGCTACCTCGCGGGCCGCACCGGGATCATCCTGAAGACTACTGACGGCGGCGCCACCTGGGGCACGACGATCCTCCAGGCGTATGTGGATTGCCTCTACTCCATGTATTTCCTGTCGCAGGATACCGGCTACCTTGTCGGGGCCAATACCCCGACCTCGAGCGCTATCGTAAGGACATACAATGGTGGTTATCCATGGACCTATGAAGAGACTTTCACGACAAAGCCCCTGAGGTCCGTCTATTTTACCGATAACAATACCGGTTTTGCTGCCGGCGATAGCGGCACAATCATTCATACCCTTGATGCCGCATCAACATGGGACAAACAGGCGTCAGGCACGACAAGGGATCTTCATGCAGTATATTTTACGGATGAGAATACCGGAATTGCGGCCGGTGACAGCGGAACGATCCTGAAAACCCAGGATGCCGGCAGCAACTGGCTCATGATTCAATGCGGCACCAACGATCATTTCCGTTCATTGCATTTCCCGCTTCCCTCGATTGGGTATGTCTGCGGTACCGGCGGCCATATCGGATACAGCGACGACGGCGGAATTTTCTGGACCAAGCTCTATTCCGGTACCTCCGTTGACCTGAATTCCATCTTCTTCCCGACCCCAGAGATCGGTTACGCGGTTGGAAATAACGGGACAATACTTAAAACCACGAACGGGGGAGGAGTGGGAACAGGAAAGTCTCTTCCGGCGCTTACGTTCAGGATCCATCCCAACCCTGCCGTTGACTTTATATTCCTGGATCTGCCGGAGCTTATGCCGAGAGCGAAAATATCGGTTATGACGATCAGCGGACAGGTGCTGTTTGAACAGGAGGTCACCGGTATCCGGACACAGATTGACATGAGAAGCCTGAATCCGTCTGTTTATCTAATAAGATATTCGGATCAGCAGACATCAGTGGTTAAGAAAATCGTAAAAGAATAAATGCTTTATGAGGACAAAAAAATTATTGACGTTGGTTGTTCTGATGGTGTTGGTCAACCTTTTAATAATCCCATACGGATGCAAGCATAAAGAAGAAACAACCGCGACCGTCGTTCCGAAGATGTATGCATGGGTGGTCGGGAACAAGGACAGTACAGGGTACGCGTTGATCCTCCGTACAACCGACGGAGGTGAAACATGGCAACGGCAGGGCGAAGGATCGGCTGCGCTCCAGGGAATTGATCTTTACGGTGTTGCTGCGGCAGACACAAATATCGTATTTGCCGCGGGTTCCCATAACGCGGTTTTGAAGACATTGGATGGCGGCAAAAACTGGATCCGCATTGCAGGTTTGCCATCCCTGGCGGCAACTGAATTCGCCTCCGTCAGCGTGGCCGGAACGGAAAATGTCTGGATCAGCGGCGGGAACGGAGTAGTGCTGAATTCAAAGAATGGGGGAATTACATGGACCCTGTTTGATAAGAATTTCTTTCACAATTCACTGATGCAGGGGATCCATGCTGTGAATGCACAGACCGTCTATGTTGTCGGAGGATTTCCCGTAGGACGCGATTACAGGGGCTTTATCGGTCATACAGCTGACGGAGGACAAACGTGGGACTCAGTCGTCCTGGAGAATAATTATAACCGGAATGAATGGATCGGTGTAAAGTCCTCCGATGTCAATAATATCGTTGTATATGGCGGTAAATCTCATTATGCAGTCAGCACCGACGGCGGGCTGACCTGGAAAAATGATTCAGTCCTAGGTTCAGGCGGCGGGGGAGGAGGAGCCGATATAAACTGCCTTACAATGCTGGATGCCCAAACCTGGTGGGGCGCCTTCGACTATGATGCCATTTATATCACAACAAACGGCGGGGCATTGTGGACGAAGCAGGTTTCGGCCGGCCCTCCCGGCATGTGGCTTTTCGGCATCGATTACTTCGACAGGAATCACGCAATAATCTGCGCTCCCAGCAGCAGTTCCCTTACGGGTAAGATTATTACAACATCCGACGGCGGCACAACATGGAGATTAACATACAGCGCCAGGACATGGCTGAATAAAGTTTCATCTGTTAAAAGTTTATACACCAATCCATTGATAATAAGATGATAATCACAATTGTGTAAATTTGAGGATTGAAGCTTAATTCACTGCTGCTTTTTACAAATAATCACACCATGAAACTTGTTAAAATCATCTTACCAGTCTTCCTGGCGGCAATCTGGATCAGCATTTCGGAATTTGTAAGGAATGAGCTCCTGGTAAAGCAATTCTGGACAGACCATTACCAGACACTCGGACTTACATTCCCTTCGAAGCCTGTAAACGGAGTCCTATGGGGTGTCTGGTCACTGCTGTTTGCGGTTGCAATTTATTTTCTTGCCAGGAAATTCACACTCTGGCAAACCACTTTTCTTGGCTGGTTTGTGGGGTTTGTGCTGATGTGGGTCGTTATCGCAAATCTGGGCGTACTGCCTTACGGCCTGTTATGGTATGGGGTGCCGTTAAGCCTCCTTGAATCATTTATCGCTACGCTGATCATCAAGAAGGTTGGAGGTGTGAAGTCGGAGGACTGAGGTCGGAGGACTGAGGTCAGAGGTCAGAAGATGGAGGATGGAGGATGGAGAATCGAAAAATCTGTGACAAATCTGTGGAATCCCTGCCTGCGGCAGGCAGGTGTGTTAATCTGTGGTGAATTATTACCGTTGGCTTGACTTTGCTTTTTTAAGCTCGATTTCTTTCTTCAGTTCTTCAAGTGAGCAACCACCGCAATTCTTGTCGCAACCGTCGCAGCCCCTGATGGGATTGGAGAAATACTTTACTGTTCTGTAAACTCCAAAACCAGCTGCGAGCGCCAAAATACAGACCGTTATGATCCACTGTAACATCTTCAAACATTTTTATTTTCCATCCTCATTCTCACCACAGATTGACACACCTGCCTGCCGCAGGCAGGGATTCCACAGATCAGTCACAGATTAAATAATTAACACGTCACCACATTAAACAAACAAACTTCCAATCTGGAACACTGCAAACGCCAGCACCCATGCCAGCGCGGTCGTGTAGCTGATGAGAAAGAGCGCCCATTTCCAGTTTCCCGATTCCTTTTTAACGGTCGCGACCACAGCCACGCAGGGCATGTAGATCAGGATGAAGAGAAGGAATGAGATGCCGGCGAGGGGTGAAAAGATCTTCTGCCCGGCCCTAGGGCCTGATGGATATTTTTCATTCTGCAGAAGGATTGTGAGGTTCGTCTTCTTCTCTTTTTCATGATAATGGCTCGAACCGTATAGAACTCCCATCGTGCTGACAACGATCTCCTTTGCAGCAGTGCCCGTAACCAGGCTGACGCCCATTCGCCAGTCGAACCCGAGCGGGTGGATGACCGGTTCGATGGCCCGCCCGAACTGCCCGATGTATGAATTCTTTAGCTGCTCTTCACGGCTGTTACCGGAATTCCCGCGGGGAAAGTATTCCAGTGCCCAGATCAGCACGACTGCGATCAGGATGACGCCGCCCATCTTTTTCAGGTACGACTCGCCCTTTTCCCACATGTGGCGGATGATCACGCGGAAGGTGGGCATCCGGTAAGGCGGAAGTTCCATTACAAATGGCGCTTCCTTGCTTTTAAAGAGGGTTTTCTTGAACAGGATGGAAACCAGGACTGCGAGCAGGATACCGGTGAGGTACAATCCGAAGATCACGCTGCCTGCATACCGCGGGAAGATAGCCCCGGTGATGAGAATATAGACTGGCAGCCGTGCGCTGCACGACATGAAAGGATTGATCAGCATGGTGACAAGGCGGTCGTTCCGGTCCTTCAGCGTACGTGTCACCATGATGGCCGGTACGTTGCAGCCGAAACCCATGATCAGAGGAATGAACGACTGTCCGTGAAGCCCGATCCTGTGCATCAGCTTGTCCATGATGAATGCAGCGCGGGACATGTAGCCGGTATCTTCCATCCAAGAAATGAAAAAGAAGAGAATAAGAATATTCGGCAGGAAAATTATGACGCTACCTACTCCGTTTATAATTCCATCAACAAAGAGGTCTTTCAATGGTCCGCCGGGCATCAGCAGGCCGATCTGGTTGCCGATCCATGCGACTCCAAGATCGATCCAGTGTTTCGGGTATTCTCCAAGGACGAAGGTCGATTGGAACATGATCCAGAGGAAGGCGAGGAAGAACGGAAAGCCAAGGTATTTGTGCGTCAGCCAGTAGTCGATTTTCTCGCTGAAGGTTTTCCCGGTTCCGCCTTCCTGACCCTGGACAAAAGTTTCCTTTAAAGCGCCTGCAATGAATCCGTATTTTGCGTCGGTGATCAGTGTGTTGGAATCGTCGGCATATTCAGTTTCCAGCCGGTTGATTTCTTTATGTGCAATTTCAGTAATGTGAATGTATTCTTCCGAAGAAGGACTGATCGGAAGGATCTCCGGGTCCTTTTCAAGCAGCTTGATCGCAAAATAACGCGAAGAGAACTGGTCGGTCAGCGACCGGTCGGGCCAGATGGCCTCCTGGACCTTCTTCAGCGACCGTTCAATCTCCTGCCCGTAATTGATATGCACGTGCCTTACCACCGGATCACGTTCTTCATAAACCTCAATGATCCGATCGAACAGTTCCGTAATGCCGCTACCTTTTGAGCTGATCGTCGGAATAATGGGAATCCCAAGTAATTTCGAAAGTGACGGATGATCCAGCTGATTGCCTGATCCTTCCAGCTCATCAAACATGTTCAGTGCCATGACAACCCTGATATCCATGTCGATCAGCTGCGTGGTGAGGTAGAGGTTGCGTTCGAGGTTGGAAGCATCCACCACGTTCACGACAATGTCGGGTACATTTTTTAAAAGATGTTCCCTGACAAACAGTTCTTCGGGAGAGTAGGCTGTAAGTGAATAGGTTCCCGGAAGGTCTGTAATATTGAAGGTATACCCGTTTTGTACCAGGTGGGCGCTCTTCGATTCGATGGTTACACCGCTGAAGTTTCCAACATGCTCATGCGAGCCCGATGCAAAATTGAACAGCGTTGTTTTTCCGCAGTTCGGGTTCCCCACCAGCGCAACATCGATCACGTTGCTTTTTTCTTTCAGGGAGGTTTTGAGGATGTCGTCTGAGAATGTCCCGTTAAAGGTCTCCATTCCGTCGGTCTGGCTCTGTCGCTGAAACGCTTCATCAACGGAGATGACCTCGATCAGGCGGCTTTCGCTCTGCCGGAGGGAAACATTGTATCCCATGATCTTGTATTCGACCGGGTCGAGGAGCGGGGCTGATTTTATGACAGTAACTTCCTTGCCTTTCACAAAGCCCATCTCGGTGATCCGTTTCCGGAATGCACCGCGTCCGCGGATCTTGACAATGATCCCGGTTTCGCCCTGCTGTAGGTCCTGTAAGGTTGACAATTAATTTAGATTGAATAAATGCAAAGGTACAGTTTTCAAGTAAATATTTTGGGGTTCATTGTATTACTTTTTTGATTTTGGGCGATTAAGGGATAGTATTTCACCACAGATTTACACGGATTTGCACAAACTTAACACAGATTAGAATGAAAAAGATTAATGACATTTCGTATGCTATCATTGGCTGTGCATACAAAGTGCACAGGATTCTCGGGCCGGGATTACTGGAATCGGCCTACCAGTCATGCCTGGAGGATGAAATGATTTCGAAAGGATTATTTGTCCAGCATGAAGTGGCTGTTCCATTGGTTTACAATGGAAGGAAGCTCGAAGTAGGGTATCGTGTTGATCTTGTTGTGGAAAATTCAATAATAATAGAAATCAAATCAATTGATGCGATTGCCCCGATTCATAAAGCACAACTTTTAACTTACTTGCGTTTAACAGGAATCAAACTCGGTTTATTAATCAACTTTAATGTGATAAATTTAAAGGAGGGGATCCACAGGTTAGTGCTTGGCGATATAACCAATCTGTGACCAATCTGTGGTCATCTGTGTAAATCTGTGGTGAAGAAGTTAAATGGTTGCTAAGTAATCACCAGCTTCCGGGCCGAGGTTGAAGATCAGGTCGATAATGCTAAGGTCAGGGTGAAATCCATGGCGGTTGCTGAAAACCTGTGTATAGGGTGGTAATATGGATTGGCGGGTACTGCTCCTGGCAAGCGGGAAAGATCTGAGGTCTGTCAGCTCTTCCGGCTTCTTTTCGAAACGATCAGTCATTTCAACCAACTTGTCAATCCTGAGGATTTCAAAGATGATCTCCAGCAGCCGGTTATTCAGGTCAAGCAGGAAATCAAACCTCCGGGTAAAAGTCTCCTCAAAGGCATCCTGATAATAGAGAAAGAAAGGGGAGTTGCTGTAAGCAGTCCCGACCGACCTCCAGTGCAACCGCTGCCAGGGAGAATTGTTATCTATCCGGATATCCTTTGTAAGTGTATGATGACCGGTGATTTTATTCACCGGGATGCTGAGCTTTTGTTTTCCGTTCGGTCCGAGGATATGACAATGATTCCGGATGGTCTGTTTCGGATAGGTCTCGAACTGTTCAATCACCAGCCGGCCGGCATGAATGCATTCGGCGATATAGGATACCTGGGGAAGGTATGCGGTAGGAAGAAGGATGTCCATTGCACCGCAAATTTAAATAAAAACCGCTGTTCCCGGGAGAGTTTCAGCCCGGAAACAGCGGCAGACCCGGATTTACGGGTAATTAATTTTTCACGAGAAGGACATCGGCAATGGCATTCTTCAGTGCATCCTTTGGGAGTGCACCAACGGCCATCTGGGGCTGTCCTTCCACTGGAATAAACAGGATGGAAGGAATGCTGCGGATGCCGAAGGCTGCAGCCAGTTCCTGTTCCGCTTCAGTATCAATCTTATAGATGTTGAGCTTCCCGGCATATTCTGCTGACAGTTCTTCGAGGATGGGAGCCACCATCTTGCAGGGGCCGCACCAGTCGGCATAAAAATCAATAATGGCAGGAAGGTTTCCTTCGAATTTCCACTCCTGGTTTGCTTCATAGTTATAAACTTTCTCGATGAAAGTTTGTTTGGTTAAATGTTCTGGAGACATAATTTTGAATTTACGGTTTTACGATTTACTGTTTATGATTTTTTTCACCACAGATTTACACGGATTTTCACAGATTAATCACAGAATTCAATTATCCAGGATCATTGTATCTTCAGAAAATCATTGATAATCTTTTGAAATTCTGTTTTTGGCAATGCGCCAACGCTCATTTGCGGTTTGCCTTTTTTCGGCACGAACATGACTGCAGGGATTGAACGGATCTGGAACATCTGTGCAAGTTCCTGTTCCGAGTCGGTATTTACTTTGTAAATCCTGATCTTTCCATTGTATTCCTTTGCAAATTCTTCCATGATCGGGGCCACCATCCTGCAGGGTCTGCACCAGTCGGCATAAAAATCAATGATACAGGGAACATCTCCTTTGTATGTGAACTCGTTCGGGTTTTTCTTGTAATCCCACACCAGTTTGTTGAACATCGCGGTTGTCATCTGGGTGACGGCGCCGTCCTTTACATCCGCAGCTTTGCTGTCGGGACCGTTTCCGCCATTCATATTACATGCATTCAGGAAGAAAGAGAAGAATAGTAATCCGGTCAGTGCTATTTTTTTCATCGTTGAATTTTGTTTTGAAAGAATGGTTATTCAAAAATTTCGCTGCAAAGATAAAAATAATTTTAAAACAAATCGCATAAATATCACTAATTATTTTATCTTTGCAGTGTGAAATCCATTCCAAAAGTGATCGAAAAGAAGTCAGGGACTGCGATAGCCTTTGATTTCACTCATCTTGATATCGCGAAATACCAGAACGACGAATCGTGCCTGGAATTCATTGCTTCGCAAAAATGGAGCGATGGTTTTACCTGCCGGAAGTGCGGGCATACAAACTTTTGTAAAGGAAAATCATCGTATTCACGCAGGTGCACACGCTGCAAGCATGAAGAGTCAGCAACGGCAAACACCATTTTTCACCGCTGTCACATTCCCATCAGCGAAGCCTTCCGGATGGTTTATACGGTATGCCATGACCCGGGGATCTCTTCCTATGAATTGTCCCGGCAACTGGAACGCCGCCAGATGACCTGCTGGAAATTAAAGAACAAACTGATGGAGTGCCTCGAGAACAGAGGCAGAATAGATATTCTCTACACACAAGAGAAATAGAAATATTAATTGATCACGACCTTCTTTGTGATCACCCCTTCATCTCCTGTAATCCGCAGGATATAAATCCCCGAAGAAAAGCCTGAAACATCCAGGATTGCGCTGGTCGTTCCTTTTTCAGCAATGAAGTTTACCGAAAGCTGAACTTTCCCGTCGACACCCAGAAGTTCGATCTTCAGGTCTTTCTTCGTTGGCACTGATAGCCTCACTGATAACTGGTCTGAAGCAGGGTTCGGGAAAACCAATGCATCAGCAAGGCTTTCCTGATTTTGCGTTCCTACCGGCAGGGTTGACCAGGTGGCGCTCCATCCTTCGTCGGTGGCGTCGTTATTTGATACAAAAATGACAAACATTTTTCCGCTGGTGGCAACCACGCCTCCCGGAAGGTTGGCCGGTGTATAATCGCCGGAATATTCTGCAAGGAGCTGCTGTGTTGAGCGATCGTAAACCCGCACATAGTCGTTCGTGGATTCTGTTTTGAATGATGTAAAGAACAGTTGAACGGCGCCACCAGTGGACGGATCAATTTCCCAGCGACAAACGGTGCTGTTCCTGTAATTGAAATGTCCGCTGCCGTCACCCAATGTCCCAACAGGATCAGTGAATGTGACAGTGTTTCCTGTGCACCAGTCGTAGGACTTGCTGGCATAAGAAACATACCATCCCGGTTTTCTCGTGGTTCCGTTGGTTGAAAAGGTGACCAGCACAACACCGCTGTTCACTGTGAGGGAAGAGGGAATATTATCGCCTGAGAAGGAGGCAACAAGCGGATCGCTCGTCGTGGAACCCTGGTAAACATTCACTACATCGTTCCCGGATTCCGTGCTGAAGCGGTTGAATGTGAGCGTAACGGCAATCACGGAATCGGAAACACTTTGCGGATTGATGAGCCAGCTGCAGTTGTCGTTGTTCTGGTATGATTCCAGAGGTCCGCTGCCATCCTCAAAGGTCCCGGTGAGTGCAGTCAGTACATGCTGTCCGGTACAATAGGAGGGATATGTATTGGAAGTGGTGTCGGGGTAAAGTTCAACCATTGCACGCTGGCCGTTGGTGAAATTATCACCGCCCGGGTTGAGGTTGTTCAGGTAGTAGTAACCGTTGAAGGATCCGCTCCAGCCCCAGTTGAAATGGAAATAGTCGGTACCCTGGTATCCGTCCACATTGAAGGCATGGCCGCCGGTTCCGTAACCGTCGTAATACATGACACGCCGGTGATCAAGGTTATCGCGAAGGATAGCGGTATACTGGTCTGTAGGAGTGTAATCGCGTGCAACCAGGTGGGCGTTGGGTGAATACCTGAAAGTACTGATCATGGCAGTCAACGCATCCTCGCTGTAGGCTCCTGACCCGCCCGGAGAGTACATCATGTCGACGGCAACGCCGGCATGCCAGATGAGTGTTGCAACAGCGGTATCCCTGAATCCGACGGCATTGACCATCTGATCCCACTGATAGGTGGTATTGCCAAAATCGGCACACTGCTGGGGGTATCCGTTCGGGGTATAGCAATGTGATCCGGAGCCGTTGACGGGCCAGCGGTAATAATACATGACCTGCGACATGGCCGTAGCCACACACCCTGCCCATGGATGGCCACCGGGGCCCTGTGGATCATCAGGATACATCATATTGTAAAAAGTGCCCTGGTCCCAGGTAGAAATGAGCAGGGGCGGTACATCCGTCAACGGACTGTAATCAAGGTTTTGCGGATCAGTTGTCAGCAACCGTTGCCAGGAAGACTGACAATCATACGTTGGCTTGTTCGGATACTGAATCGTACGATCGATCTGTTTTGCATATCCTTCCATCCAGTTGATGAACTGAGGAGGCTGGTTGTCGTCCGAGTAGCCTCCTTCAAAAGAATAGGTAAGGACAGGCGGCACGTCATCAATGGCGGAAACGATGACATATCCGCCCTTTGAGAAATTAAAAATATAATAAACCGGATTCCCGTTGTATCGTTTTGTAATTGATTCCTTTACCTGCAGATCACTGAAAGGGACCTGCTGATGCTGGTTTATTCTTTCAAAAAAGAAATTTGATCCCACGATCCGGGCTTTATTGAGATCAACTTTTCCTCCGAGCACGAAGGACGAAATGAGGATGAAACTGCAAAGGATAGAGAAGAATTTTTTCATTTACGGGAAAAGGGTTTTTAGGTAATGACTGGATTTTTATCTCTTTGTGATAATAATTTTATGCGTTTCGGTTGTGTTAGTATTTGCTATTCCGATCAGATAAATGCCCGGCGCAACATCCGTGACATCCAGGAAGAGTTCATTCTTTCCCAGCTTGCAATCTGCATTTTTCATCATGATGGTTTGTCCCTGCATGGAAGATAATCTCAGTTCCACAGTTGTCTCTTCCTGCAAACCAAATTCAATATTAACCCTGCTGCTGGCGGGATTCGGAAAGATCTTCAGTCCCGGGAAACCGGATTTCTCAATAATACCACTTGATGATCTTGGATAATAGAGTTCCCAGCCGTCAGCCGTTGTATTACTGTTTGAGGAAAAGATGATATACATCTTACCGCTCGGCGAGGTCACTGAATCAGGCAGGTTGGGCGAGGAATAGTGACCGGAAATAATGGCGAGGGTATCATGGGACTCAGGATCAAGGATCTTTACCACATCTTTTACCTGTTCCGTATCGAATGAACGGAAATAGACCTTTAGTGGTTTTATCTGGCTGGCCGGTGTGATCATCCACCGGCAAAGCTGATTGTTGTGGTAATTGAACCGGAAGCTCCCATCTGTGATTTCCGCCGTGTCGGCGGTTATGGTCTTTTGTCCGCTGCACCACACGGGTATCGTTGTAGAATAGTTGGCAGACCAGCCTTCGGAGGGATTCCCGCTTTCGGATTTAAAGGTTACAAGCATCTTGTTTCCCGTGGAAGAAATGGTTGCCGGCAGGGTGTTTCCTGAAAAGGAGCCGAGGAGCGGTGAATTCACGGCAGGCCCGTCATAAATTCTGACCGTATCCCCCGGACTTATCTCAAAACGGTCGAAGGTCAGATTCACCTTTGAAACGGAGTCCGTCGAAGTTTGCGGGTCGATAAGCCAGCTGCAGTCAGCGCCGGTATGATAGTTTCTTGTTGGCGAGCTTCCGTCGGTCAGGCTTCCCTGGTCGTAGGCCACAGTTTTCGCCCCGGAACAATAGGACGGATAAGAATAATTGATGGTATCGGGATAACAATTGATGATCAGTTCCTGGGCAAGGTTAAAGTTGTTCCCGCCGGGGGTCAGGTTATCCGTGTAGAAATAGCCGTTAAAAGAGCCAGCCCAGCCAAAATTGAAATGGAAATAGTCGCTTCCCTGGTATCCGTCGCACACAAAGGCATGTCCGTTGATGTTCGGAACCGACCAGCCAGCATAATAGAGCGGCATTTTCCGGTCCAGGTGGGCGATGATCAGGCTGTCCCAGTTCATGGTGGTGCTGTCGCGGAAAACGTAGCGGGTTTCCGGTGAATACTTGAAATAGGTTCTGAGCGAGTAGGCCGCTTTGTGGTTGTACATTCCCGAACTTTGCGCTCCGTATACAAGGTCCACGGAAACGCCAAGGTGGTAGATCAGCTGGGCGATCCCGGGATCGCTCGTGGTTACCATATTCTTCATGTTCTCCCAACGGTACCAGGTGCTGTCGAAACTGGCATGCTGGAGACCGTAAGTTTGATCGTAGTATGTGTAGGAACCTGTGCCATGATCGGGCCAGCGGTAGTAATACATGATCTGGGCCATGCAGACCGGAACACATCCGGCAATCGCATGCCCGTTCGAACCGGCAGGATCGGCCGGGCACATCTCGTTGTATGGATAGGGCTGGTTCCAGTTGGAAGTGATCATCGGCTCGACATCCCTCTGGCCTTTAAAAGTCCCCAGGGAAGCGGCAGGGGTATTTAAAAGATGGTTCCATTGCAGGATCGCTTCCTGTGAAGGAAGTGCATTGCTTTCCCGGGCAAAGCTGATCTGCCGGGCATATTGTCGCATCCAGCTGGTAAACTGCGGGGGCTGGTTTTCTTCCGAATAAGCTCCTTCGAAAGAATAGGCCAGCACAGGCGGAACGGCATCGTCAGCAGAAACGATCACGTAGCCCGATGGTTCAAGGTTGAAGGTATAGTAGAGAGGTTCGTCCTTTTCCTTGACAGAAAAAGTTTCCCTGATCTGCACGTCGGAAAAAGGGATCGATTTGTACTGGTTTGCCCTTTCGTAATAAAAGCTCAGGGCTGCCTTTTTTGCATCCGAAACCGGGACCTGTCTTGCAAGGAGACAGGTAACCGGAAGGAATGCCAGCAGGAAAAAAACAGATTTTTTCAGCATGGCCTGACGATTTTATTACGAAGGTACGTTTTTAGGCACAAACCTATTGCACGATCAGTTGTTTATTCTCAACAGCGGTGTTTGTCTGCACTTTTACGATATAGACGCCTTTTGAAAGGTTGCTCACATCGATCTGTGCCGTGATTGTGGATGAATCATCGTTCAGGTCGGCAGCATAGACAGTTTGTCCGTTTGTGTTGAGCAGGGTCAGCCGTGCGGTTGATTTCGACCGGCTGTTAACAGTCACAGTAACAGTTTCCCTTGCCGGGTTGGGCTGAAGGCTGATGCTTAATTCCTTCTGGGATGGTTCCTGGATGCCAACGGGCCAGAGGCCGACATAACGCTGGCTGGTCGTGCTTCCTGTACACGGAGGCTGAGCAACACCTACCAATTTAAGGGTGACGCTCTTGTTGGAATAGTCCTGTGTTCCGAAGGTATAGGTTGTACTGAGTGAGGAGGTGCTTCCGAAGTGCCCGTTGCCGGTGCTCTGCCATTGGGTCGCCCGGCAATAGGTGGCAATTCCGTGGAGTTCGATGGAAACGGCAGTCGGATCGACAAGCGTATCCGTCCCCGCGTTGGTATAAGGTGTCTGGTATACCTTCACCAGGCTGGTGGTATCGTTCATGGTCTGTGTTCCGTCACTGACTATGCAGACATATTTTGTATCGATAACTGGTGCTGCTTTTGGCGATTTCAGCACGGAAGTAAAACCTGCGGGTACAGAGCTCCATGAATAGGTGTAGTTTCCTGTTCCTCCATAGGCGATGGCATTAAGGCTTATGGAATCGGCTCCCTGACAGATCACACCGGGACTTGCCGTGGCATAGGATGCAAATGTGTTTCCAAGGCTGAACGAGGCGATGCGCGTTTGCCAGCTTGCACCGGATGTGGATGAATAGTATTCAGATGTGAACCAGAATGTACCGGGTGCTGCCGGATCTACGGTCATGGCGCTGTAATCACCCCAGCGGCCCGAATTGTCGGTCTGGCTTCCGCCGCCGTTAATGATTCCTTTTTCTGCGATGGTCATGGTCCCGAGTGGATCATTTTTCAGCCGCCCGGTATAGCGGATGGCAGGATACATGGATGAACTCGATACAGAGTATCCAAGGGCGATATTGCCACTGGTATCCATGGCGATGCTGGGCATCCACCGGTGATTGACGGCATCGGGTGCATAGGTTCCTTCCTGGTAAAGCGTCCAGCCCGAACCCGTATTGCGGAGTTCCACCCAGCGAATCCCTGCTTTCCCGCTGGCACTTACGGTAAAACTTGCAACCACCGACCAGTAGTTGCTGAATTTCCGGAACGGCATCCTGAACATGAGTCCTTTTCTGCTGAATGCATCCAGCTTTGCACTGGTCCCCTGCTGAGGGATCACGTTGCCTCCCATCGTTCCAAAAGAGGAAATGGGAATCGAGGTGGTTTGCGTGAACGTTGAGTTACCGGGGTTGGTGAAGTCCGGATGAAATTCGTACATGTTGATCTGGGGCGGGTTTTGCACCAGGTATGAAATATTATTGGGTGTTCCGTCGGGCGGAAATTCGCTGTCGCAATCCAGTGAAAGAGGACCTTCAGAAGAAGAGGGTAAAGTATACATTACCATCGTGGCGGATTGATCCCCAACCAGCATTTTGGCGCGGTCCAGGGCACAGGCAGCCGGTCCCAGCCAGCTTCCCGAACCCGAGGAGAACCTCCGGATCGTCATGTAGTAAGCATCCTTCCACACGGAGAGTTTAGGATAATCGGGCATGACCGAGAACTGGAACTGATAACGGTACCATGATCCAGTTGGATCATTGGTTTGCGAAACGGCTACATTTTCGTAGAAGGGTGCGCTGGGATAAAAGGGCAATGAGAACTGGGCAAAGATCCAGCGGTCGGCATTTTCATCATACAGAACGATGGCATCCCCGTCGTTGCTGTTGTTTGGCATTCCGTCGAAAATGGAGCTGTTGGCGTAAGGGCCTAAAATGCCGACCCCTGCTTTGTTAAAGATCTTGTACTTGGTGTTCACGACCTGGAAATAGTATCCGGAAGAAACATCACCGTCGGTATCGGGAGGAAGTCCTCCGTTGAAGTTAAGCCCTTCAAAATTCTGAATTGTGGTATCGCTCTGAACCTGGCCTGGGGCATATTGCCGGATCGGATCGGGGAAATCGGGATCGGGGCGGTCGCTGTCCTGGTGAAAAGTGTTGAGGTTGTTCTTGACGACATTTTCTTTCCAGGACTGATCAGCTATTGCTGAATAGTGCTGGACCATGCTCCTCAGGGGAGGGGAGACATCAAAATAGGTTGCCTTGATGATTTCAGGCTTCAATGGCTGGTTTTGAGCGAACCCTGAGGCAAACAGGAGAACCATTCCTGCAAAAATGATGAGGTTTTTTTTCATTGTCTATAAGATGAGTTAAGATGAATCACTTTTATTTATCTGCACACAGAAGGCTGAAACCGAAAACTGAATCCCCGTACGATGCGCGATCCCATTAAGGATTGCACTAAAAAACCGGCTGTTTTATCCTTAAAGATAAAAACAGCCGTTCCCGGGAGACTTTTCTCCTGCTTTCTGTGATTTTTTCTGCTTCACGCGGGGATGTCTGAAAAGCTAACCCTTCAGACATCCCTGCCGAAGCTGGTCCATTACTGGACTACAATCTTGTTGTTGGTGATTCCCTGGTCGCTGGTCATTTTCAGGATATACACCCCTTTTGCCAGAGAAGAGAGGTCGATCTGCTTGTCAAAGGAACCGCTGACCGATCCATAATTCTGTGAATAAACCAATTCGCCCTTCAGTGAAAGAACCTCGATCCTGACGGATTGAACCTCATTCATGGTGAAGTGAACATTTAAAAGGCCGCTGGTGGGATTCGGGAATATGGAGAAATCCTCAAATGCCTTCTGTTCGTTTGTGCCGACAGTTACTGAATAGCTTGCATCCCAGCCGTCTCCGCGGATTGTTTTATTGGAGGTCCACATGACCATCATTTTTCCTGAATTTGCAGTGACGGGGGCAAGGGGTGATGCAAGGTGGTCTCCTGAATACTCGGCCAGTAATACCGGCGGATTTACTGCAATATTGTAGATCTGCGTTTTATCGTTGGTTGCTTCGGTTTTGAAATTGTCGAAGGTGACAGTAATGGAGGTTGCATTGGGTGGCTGAATGATCCATTTACAGGTGGTCCCGTTGCGATACTCGAAACGTCCGCTGTAATCGCTGAAGGTCCCTGATACATCTGTCAGTGTGGTTGTGCTGGCGCAGAAGGTTACGGGAATGGTTTCATAAGAGAGCAGGAATCCGGGAGCAGTGACACTGCCATTCGATACGAAGGTTACAAACATCTCCGGACCTGTTGAATTCAGTGTCTGTGTTGGTGTTGTTGCTCCGGAGAAAGTTCCCAATACCGGTGAAGATGCGTTCGGACCATCATAAACGGTAAGAACATCGGCCGGGTCGGTATTGAACCTGATAAAGGTCAGCCTGATGCTGCTGACGCTGTCGTCGGGTGCAATCAGCCAGCTGCAGTTGGAATTGTTGTTGTATTCAGCAACCGGGCCGCTTCCGTCCTCAACAGTACCATAATCATACGTTGTAACATTGGATGTTCCGGAACAGAATGTCGGGTATTGTGCAGGATCAGGAGTAATATGAACTATTGCTTCCTGGCTGCTGTTGAACGTATATCCTCCCGGGTTGAGGTTGGTCAGGTAGTAGTAGCCATTTGAACTTCCGCTCCATCCCCAGTTAAAATGATAATAGTCGGTGGCCTGGTACCCGTCACAAACCCAGGAATGGCCGCCGCCGGGTCCCTGTCCGGCATAATTGAGGGGCTGTCCTGCATTAAGGTCACCCTGAAGAAGGCTATTCCAGCTCGAGGTCGAATAACTAAGCTTTTTAACATAGGAAGCACTCGATGCATACCTGAAATAATTTTTTAAAGCATTGCCGACATCGGAAGTGTATGCTCCTGAAGAGCATTGTCCGTCAGAATTGTAATGCATGTTGACAGCAATACCTGCATGATACATGATCGTGGCAATCGGATTGTTCTCCTTTGAGGGCTGGTTGCTCATTCCGTTCCAGTCGTAGGTCGTCGCCCCAAAATTGGCGCATAAGGATCCGTAATTATTAAAAATATCGCAGTGGGAGCCAACGCCTGTATTGGGCCATCTCCAGTAATACATGATCTGGGCCATGGCGGTTGCGACGCATCCGGTGGTTGCATGACCGTTGAAGGCTGAACACACCGGATCGGCCGGAACCAATGAATTATAGGGGAATCCCTGGTCCCAGTTGGAGGTGATCATGGGTGTTACATCCATGATTGCTTTATTCCCGTTCAGCACCTGGCTGGCATCCTTTGTAAGGTACCGCTGCCAAGTGGCGGTAGTATTAACATCCGGTTGCAGGTTATTTTCGATGTTCCATGCAATTTCTGTTTTCCGCTCATTCATCCAGAAAATAAATCCTTCAGCCTGGTCGGAAGGAGAATAGATGGTTTCAAAAGAGAAACCGATGACCGGATAGCAGATATCGTCCGCTGAAACGATCACAAAACCTTTGTCATTGATGTTAAAAATGTAATAAACATCATGATTGTTGTAATTCTCAATGAACTCGCCTGTGATGGCGATCGATTCAAACGGAACGGCATCATGGCGGTTGATCTGCTCATAATAGATGTTCCTGGCTGTCAGCCTGGCGTTTGAAATGTCAACTTTCTTTGCAAACGTGGTGAAACTGATGCCCAGGATCAGAAAAGCAAAAAGTACCAGGTTCTTTTTCATTTAACGGGGAATTTTTGGTGAATAAATGATGTCGACTTACGGGTGCAAAGTTACACTTTTTCAAACATATGCAAAACGATTATTGTTTTCTGAAAGCACTTTTTTAACAAAAATTATCAATTTTTTTTATGACGGAACTTTCCGGCACAAAAGGTTCTGTTTACGGATCGTTTATCCCTCCTGAAAAATCCTTAATTTAGCTGGTGAAAAATCCGAGAAAATGGCAATCCTGATCAAAAATATCAAAGCACTCATCCAGGCCGAAGAAACTCAGCGGTTGAAGGTGTCGGGGAATGAAATGAAAAGCCTTCCTGTTATTCAGGATGCGTGGATACTTCTCGAAGGTGACAGGATCATTGATTTCGGGCCCTCTGAAACTACTCCAACAGATGAAAATTACAGATTACGTATAAAAGATTACGAAAAGAATACTCACCAGTTCACCAGTTCACCAGTTCACCAGTTAAAAATTATTGACGCAACCGGCAAACTTGTTTTCCCCTCCTTTTGTGATTCCCACACGCACCTGGTTTACGCCGGCAGCCGTGAAATCGAATACATTGACAAGATCAGGGGATTGAGTTATGAGGAGATTGCCCGGAGGGGAGGAGGGATCCTGAATTCTGCAAAACGGCTTCATGATGCTTCCGAAGAGGAACTCGCTGAACAGGCGCTTAAACGGCTGAAGGAGATCATGATGCTGGGAACGGGAGCCGTGGAGATCAAGAGCGGGTACGGGCTGAACGTGGAGGATGAACTGAAAATGCTGTGCGTCATCCGGAAGTTGAAAGAACTTTCACCCCTGACGATCGTTTCCACATTTTTAGGCGCTCATGCTGTTCCGGCAGAATACAAAGGCAGGCAGGATGAATTCGTTGACCTGGTGATCAATGAAATGATACCAATGGTGGCATCCGAAGGACTGGCTGATTACATTGATGTATTTTGCGACCGTGGCTTTTTTACACCCGAAGAGACCGACCGGATGTTGCTGGCAGGTATGAAATATGGTTTACGTCCGAAGATCCATGCCAACGAGCTCGATTATTCCGGGGGGATACAGGTCGGTGTGAAATACAATGCCCTTTCTGTTGATCATCTTGAATATACCGGGGATGATGAGATAAAATGTTTGCTGGGATCCGACACCATGCCTACGGTTCTTCCGGGAGCCGCATTCTTTCTGAACCTGCCACATGCCCCGGTCAGAAAAATGATCGATGCCGGTTTGCCCGTCGCCATGGCCAGCGATTTCAACCCCGGGTCATCTCCATCCGGCAACATGCAGTTCATCCTTTCTCTTGCCTGCATCAATTACCGGTTGCTTCCCGAGGAAGCCATCCATGCCGTAACGATCAACAGCGCTTACGCCATGGGATTGAGCGAAGAGGTCGGAACCATCGCCCGGGGAAAGAAAGCAAACCTGTTCATTACCGTTCCCATGCCCGGGTACGAGTTCATGCCTTATGGGTACGGGAGCAATAAGGTGGAGACCGTGATATTAAATGGCGAAGTAGCGAAGTAGCGAAGTAGCGAATAGCGAAAGTTTCTATTTCTTTATATGAAACCAGATATCCAGCTCCTTATCGGGGTTAAAATTCACCTTTTTCCAGTTATGCGTCGTGACGTTGTTGTCCGATTTCACCTCATCAGGCTTGTAAGAGACTGAATCGATCACGATGGACGGATCTGTTATCTGCAGTGTGTAGTTCCCGAATGCCAGCGACTTGTGCCAGTATTGCACATGGGTCATCACAAGGTAACGGACGTTCCTGCCGTCATGATCCATTACATAGTATAGTCTCACCGTTTTCGCCTCCTGTGGATGAAGGGTCAGCTGGAAGAACAGACCGGCAGGCATTTTCCTGTAATGCGTGATGCAGGTCTGCTCACTGGCATCAAAGATGGCGACGGAATCATATTTAAGCCCTTCGGGAGCAAGCGGAAGCGGAAAGAAAACAGTCTGCGTGAAGTTAGCGTTGTAATTGTTCCTGAAATGATACTCGCCGGTAACGGTGACATGCTCGGCATCCAGCTTCATTTGCATGTTTTCCTTAAAAAAAGTTACAGCCTGGCTGTATGCGGTCGAAGCAAAGAAGGCGGGAAGAAGGAATATAAGGAGGCTCTTTTTCATTGCTGAAAGAACCGGATTATTCAGTCATTCACAAGGAATGAAGCGAATATACGAAGAAGTCTGATGAAAAGCAAGAAAGTCCCTCAGTCAGCTATAAGGGTTTGATACTGGATGCTGGATACCAGAGATGGTTATTCTATAGATTTGTGATTTTCTACAATCAAATCCCAAATCCCAAATCTCAAATCCCAAATCCCAAATCTCAAATCCCAAATCCCAAATCCCAGATCCCAGATCCCAGATCCCAGATCCCAGATCTCAAACATCCAGCATCCAGCATCCGTCTATTTAACAACCTTCAGCGCTGCATCCGTAGCGTCAATCAATGGCTTTATCGAGATCTCGCTGCCAACGGCATTTTTCATCCATTGCTGCGGGATCAGGCGTCCGGCAGAATAGATCCGGATGGCTTCATCGGCAAAGTTCTTCCCTTTAAGCCAACCGTCGAGCTGGAAATCGATCAGATGGCCGACCGGGTAGTTCGATAAATAGAGCGGGCTGTCGATCATGTGTGAATAGATGGCTAGGATGGGGCAATCCTTCACACCAAGGACTTCAGCATAGTAGGTGTTCCAGACTTCCTTTGCCGTGCTGATCACGGTTTCCTTCAGCTGGGCCGGTGTTGCATCAGGATGTTCATAGAGCCATTTCCAGACCTTCATATCCACCAGAGAAACGCCCATGATCTCATAGCTCATCCAGAAGTTATCGATGGCAGCAAGGTATTCCTTGTTCGGATCCTTATCCTTAATCCCGAGAAGATCAAGGTCATGTTTCTGGAAGGTGAAAGCGAAAGCCTCGGTAAATGCTGTATTCGGAACGCCAGCCATCATATAATTATCAACCATGTATAGCGAAATGGTCTGTTCTACATTGTGACCCAGTTCGTGGACGGCAATATTGTAACCTTTGTAATCCATGCCGTTCTTCCCGATCCGTGTCCGCAGGTGAGCCTTGTCGCCTTTCATCTGGGCACCCCATGCATGCCCAGAGCCTCTTGCAGGATCGACCGTAATGTGCGACGCGATCTCCTTTGCCATATCCGGTTTGAATCCGAGTTTGATGAGGATGTTTGGAATATCTTTTTCAACGGCTTCAGTGTTGGGATATTTTGCCCTGGTCATTTTATCAAGCATGGCCTGGTCCATCGAACTGCGGGCCTTGAAGCCATCGTACCAGATATCAAAGGGCTGCAGTGGCCGGCCAAGGCGCTTGCTGATCAGGGCGCCCACCTGTTTCACTTCGGGCGAGGAGCAGAATTCCGAGAATAGCTTTTCTACCTGTTCCATGGGGAGTTCCATTCCGACATCAAATGAACGCTGGATGAATGTAGGGAAGATCGGGTTATACTGATCCACGGCTTTCATGGCTTTGAAATTATTCAGGAGAACCTCATACCGTTTGTCGGGTTCGGGTGTGGCAGTGATTTCTTTTCCGTCCTTAAAGAGCTTGTTGCTGACAGGATTCCATTGAAATGCTGAATTGTTGATCACACTGTCGGGGATCGTCTGGTCAATGATCCGGAGCATCGCCTGGTAGATCAACTTTTGTTTTGTGAGACCTTCTTCTGTATTATTATAATTTGCTTTTATTTCATCACGCAGGTTCCAGTGTGAAAGCAGTTTCATCTCCTTCGGGAAATGAGTCTGTCCTTTGTCATCCAGGAGGTTCCCGACAAAGATGTTATACCCGGAAATGTAATTCTCGGAGGCAGAAATAGCATCCGAGCTTTTCTGGATGATATCTGCCGGAACCCGGGTCGTAAAGAGATCGCCCAGCCTTGCATAAGCCCACTCGAGGCGGCTCCATTTCGCGCCCTGCTCTTCTTTTTCCTTCAGCGTATAGAACGGGAAGTTAAGTCCGACGATGAAAGCGATCTTGTTGGTAAAATAATCATCCATGAAATGTGATGTAGGGTCATAGGCTGCGAAGATTTCGTCAATGGGGTAGGCATCGCCGATATCAAGCGCCATGGCCCGTTTCAGGTCGAGGCTGATCATGTTGAAACGGCCGAAAAGGCTTTCAAAGTTGGTGGAAATGCGCATGAACATCTTTTCACGCATCTGTTCATCCGCGATATAATTTTTCAGGCAGAATTCTTCAAAATCCTTTACCGATCCGTCTTTTTCGGTCCATAGCGCTGAAACCTGCTTCACGCCTTTCCCGATGATCTCTTTATCACTGGCGCCATATTGTTTGACAAGTTTTGCAATGATGCTGTCTGTGGTGACGGCAGGGATGAACTGGACAGTAGCTTTTTGTTCCATCTGTGTTGATTTTTGATTGCAATTGCTCATCAGGATTGCCACCGGAATGAGAAGAAGGATGAAGATCTTTTTCATAAGGCAGGAAGGGTTTGGTTTACCTGCAAATATAGAATAAATGAAGAAATATAGGAAATTATCCGCTTTTGGAGGATATGTGTCAACCAGGTAATTCAGGATTGTAAAGATTTCCGCAGGAAATCCATTCTTGTAGGCGAACAGGAAAAAGCCACAATCAAATTTCCGGAGGAAATTCATTATAAGATATCTGGATTATCATCCCCTTTGGGGATAAAGTCAGGAGCTGGTTGTCTACCAAAAGTTCAAAGTTTTTTTCATGAAAACGTATTACTTTTTTGATTTGGCGGATTAAGGAGAAAGTGATAGTTAATATTGAAAGAGGTTGCTTCGTCGCTG
This sequence comes from Bacteroidota bacterium, assembly GCA_026391805.1. Lineage (GTDB taxonomy): Bacteria > Bacteroidota > Bacteroidia > Bacteroidales > FEN-979 > FEN-979. Next base: position 419,555 of record JAPLDJ010000024.1, read on the forward strand.
AGCTACTTCGCAATAACATGCAACGAAAATTGATGGAGGTTGCTTCGTCGTCCCGATAACTATCGTGACTCCTCACAATGACAACGGCGTCGTTTTAGAAAAAGGAGATTGCTTCGTCGCTGCGCTCCTCGCAATTTTAATAGATGCATTTAATAAATTTCGTAAAAAGATGACCAACAAAGGCCCTTATTATGTTTATATCATGACCAATACGTACAACACCGTTCTTTACACGGGTGTTACAAATGATCTTAAGCGAAGGGTAAATGAGCATAAGATGAAGAAAAACCCATCATGTTTTACATCGATTTATAATATCCACAAATTGGTCTACTATGAGCCGTTCATGTATATTCAGGATGCAATTGCAAGGGAAAAGCAAATCAAAGGAGGTTCCCGGAGAAAGAAAATAATCTTGATTGAAAGATTAAACAATAACTGGAACGATCTTTCACCAGGTTTATAAAATAAAAATTGCGAGGCACGAAGTGACGAAGCAATCTCCTTTAGTACAACGCTATCCTTGTCATTGCGAGGAGCGCAGCGACGAAGCAACCTCCATCAATCTTCGTTGCTTGTCATTGCGAGGAGCGCAGCGACGAGAAAAAACTCGCCAGTTCACAAGTTCACCAGTTCGCCAGTTAATCTTTAAGACATCTTACTGAGAAAGCATTCACCCTTGATGACGGATAGAACGATACACTCGGATCGATATCATTCATCCCGTGTGCCCAGGCCTTCGTGTTCCCGCGCGGGGTTGATGACCAGAAGAAGACCGCAAAGCCCTGAAAGTTCCAGCCTTGGTTAATATGCCTGGCTCCGGAAAGCAGTGCATTAAAACCTGAATAACCGGAATATTTCAGCGGATTTCCTGCAAACCCATTATTGATATAAACCGAAAAGAGGGCATTCCAATCATTTTCTGTAGGAATGTGCCACCCCGGAGGACAAAATCCCTGGCCGGCCGGGGTTTCGTCGTATTGCATGACCTCGTCCCACTGGTAAGCCGATGCTGGATGCTGGATGCTGGATGCTGGATTGTGGTACTTCTCGGAGATACAGTTGTCTCTTTGATCCTGAATGTCCGGTATTGCTGTCCCGTAATTCAGGTCTTCGGCAAACCAGCACTGTGTGCCGATCTGAACCGTGGGATAACTTTTTCCGTCACGGATATCCGTAAGGTTGTTACCGCAGGTGAATGCCGGGGTTGACAGAACAGCGATTGTTCTTGACTTTGCAGCAGTGCAGAGGGATGCGTTCGTGCAGGTGTACGTGATCGTATGCATACCTGTACCCGCCAGTGATGGCGTGAAAATGCCGGTCAGGGAATTTACTCCAGTTCCTGAATAGGTACCTCCAAATGGAATTCCTCCCCTGAGTTTGATGGGTTTGGCAATCAGGGTCGTGATGGTATCAAAGCACGATGTGAAGGTCACAACAGGTGGCGAGGCAACATTCATTGTGATCATGTTGGAGGCGGCCGGATTACCAGTCGGACAAACGATGTTCGAGGTCAGAATGCATTGCACCTGGTCGCCGGCTGCGGGATTGTAAGTATAGGTTGAAGAGTTGGTGCCGGCATTTGCCCCGTTGACTTTCCATTGGTAAACCGGTGTGGATCCTCCATTTGTGGGACTGGCCGTAAAAGTCACAGCAATTCCTGAGCAGATGGGATTTGCTGAAGCGGTTATGGCGACGCTGACCGGCATGTTGGGGTTAACAGATACTGGATACTGGATGCTGGATGCTGGATTATTTGTGGCGCAAATTGCAGAAGATGTCACTGTGCAACTGACAAGATCTCCGTTATTAGGAATATAGGAATAGACCGGATTATTTGTTCCAACCGGAACGCTGTTTACAAACCACTGGTAGGAAGGAGATATGCCGCCATTTACCGGGGTTGCAGTGAAAATTACTGTCGTTCCTGCACAAACAGGGTTTGCGGAAGCCGATATGGAAATACTGACAGGCAGGTTCGGGTTCACGGTCATGGTTACAGAATTGGATGTAGCCGGGTTCCCGCTTGCACATGCGGCATTCGAGGTAAGCGTGCAGGTGATGACATCACCATTAATCGGGATATACGTGTATGTTGTACTGTTTGTCCCGACATTTGAACCATTGCGCTTCCACTGATAGACGGGTGCAGCGCCGCCATTAATCGGTGTTGCAGTGAAGGTGACGGAAGTCCCGGCGCAGACCGGGTTTGATGAAGCTGCAATTGAAACGCTGACCGGAACAGTGTTGTTCTGAATCATTGTAATTGCGTTTGAATTGGCCGGATTGCCTATCGGACATGCAATATTTGAGTTCAGAACACAGGAAACAACATCACCATTGTTTGGAATATATGAATAGGATGAGCTGTTGGTGCCGGCATTGATCCCGTTTACCTTCCATTGATAGGCAGGAGTTGTTCCGCCATTTGTAGGCACGGCAGTGAAGATCACGCTTGATCCCTGGCAGAAAGGATTGGAAGTTGCTGAAATCGAAATACTGACCGGCAAATTGGGATTGACGGTCATTGTAACCGGTGAGCTTATTGCAGGACTTCCGGTTGCGCATAAAGCATTGGAGGTAAGTATACAGGTAACAACATCCCCGGTTAACGGAACATAGGAATAGACAGGATTGTTTGTACCGACCGGCAAACCATTTACCTTCCACTGGTAAGCCGGTGTGGATCCGCCATTGACAGGTATCGCTGTGAAAGTAACAGAGGCTCCTGAGCAGACCGGATTAGCGGAAGCAGAGATACTGACAGAAACCGGCAAGGCCGGGTTGACAATCATGGTAATGGCGTTGGAAGTGGCCGGGTTATTAGAGGTACAGACCGTATTCGAAGAAGTAAGCACACAGGTCACCACATCATTGTTCAATGGCGTATAAATGAAAGAAGTTGAATTGGTGCCTGAATTGATCCCGTTAACTTTCCACTGATATGCTGGGGTTGTTCCCGGATTTGTCGGAGTTGCTGTAAAGGTGACAGAGGTTCCTGCACAAACATTATTGCCGGAAGCCGTGATTGAGACTTTCACGGAATCTCCGGCATTCACTATTACCAGAAAATCTACTGTGTCTCCTCGACAATTTCCGATCTTCGGAGTGACATGATAAGTGACAACACCCGGTGTTGAAATCGGGTTTGTCAGTATCTGGTTGATCAATAGTCCTGAATCAGCCGTGAACCCGGTTACGGTTCCCGAAGTTAGTGTGGCGGTCCAGTGGAAATTTGTTCCTGCAACATTTGAAGTTAAAGGAATGTTGGTGGATTCTCCCGAACAGATGGATTTTGTAAGCTGGTTGTTGGTGATTATTGGAACCGGCGTGGTGATCAGCTGCACGGTATCACTGCCGCTGCATCCGCTTCTGGTGACCGTCACGCTGTAATTTCCTGCAAGGCCTGTTCTGAATGTCTGTGAAGTGCCCACCGGCAGTCCTGTGCCAAGGTCTTTCCATAAGTAGATACAACCATTACAGGCGCCCGCATCGAATGTAGCGGAATCCCCAACGCAAATTGATTTGTCAGGACCAAGGGCAACCGCAGGACTTGCAACAATGGTAATGGTTTGCCAGGTTGTATCTGTTCTGTTATCAATGTGGCGGACAAACAATTCGACCGTATAGGTTCCAATATTCGCATAAGTATGGGTTGGGTTGAACAGGTTTGAATAATTATTCAGTCCTGATCCCGGGTCCCCGAAATCCCAGTGAACGCTGTCAGGCGGCGGCCAGATATCGCTTATAAAATGGAGGGAATTATTCTGGCAAATACCGGAAGCATGGAAATAGGCTTTATATCTTTGAATATATTGCGGTAGCCCGTCCGTGCATGGACCGCCCAATGCGACAGCATTTCTTTGAAAATTGCAACCGGAACCGTAAACAGAAGGATTATTGATCACGTTGAGTGAATCCTTAAAAAGTACGGTTCCATATATTTTCCAATCAGGACCCATCTGTATCCCCGATCGTAAATGCCCGGAATCAATCAATGTTTTACTTTGCATAAATGCAGCAGAATCAAGCAGGGTCGCATCATACTGATATATAGCACCGGAGTCTGCATGAGTTATTACGGAAACATATAAATATTTCGAGTCAATTGAAAATTCAGCATCTACAATACCTGGAGCAGTATGTATATAGAACAGTCTGGTTACTGATCCTGTTTGCGAATTGAACGTGCAGAATTCAGGCTTTATCCCATAGCAACCAACCAGTTTAGTTGCGTCAGGTGATACCCTTATTGACTGTGGAGCGAGATAATAAAAATATGGCGCTGGGATTTGTCCACCTCCAAAACTTTGACTGAAAATAGGCGTAGTTGATAATCCGGAATTATCAATTAAAAAAGCAGCATATTTGATGTTAGAGACGGAGGACCATGTCGTTATTATCCAAACATACTTATTATTCTTATGCCTGGTTCCGGTCACTGCTTGCCATGATGATGTCATTCCGGGTACCTGAACATTCTTGAACGCCGGCTCAATATCTCCCAGTCCTCCGTCAAGTCTCATATTAATTATTGAATAGACTAACCCGTGCATCGTGCCAATGGGCGTAAACTCTCCAGTAGTAAATAAATAGTATGAGCTATCGTCGTCAAGCTTAGGTATCGAAATCACAGGCTGGTAAAAACTAACATTTTGCGCAAATAATCCTGAGCCATTGGGCATCACTGTCTTATTTTTATTCCATACAGAGACCCCGTTGGAAAAAAATAAAAGACTTCCAACTGAATCGGAAACATTGACATTTGTACAAGAGGTCAACATTACCCCGTTTGGAATCGTTACCGGGAATCCGGAATTAAATGTAACGCCTGTTCCATAGGGCGGAGTCCATCCAAAGTACCAGTTATTGAATTCTCCCTGGGAAAACCCGACAAAAGAGAGAGAAAGGAACAACAGGAAGAGGTAAAACCGTTTCACAAATTGCTTATGACTTGCAGGATTGATAATAAAATAAGATTAATAAAGCCTTTAAAACACAGATAAAGAATCAGCAACTAAGTTTTCATGGGGCGTTTTTAAGTTATGCTCATTACTCCAAGGTTAAGAAATAACGTGATATTTTTATGAATATCTGTCTAATAGGGGTTTGAAAACAGGTGATTTAGGATTCTATTAAGCGTTCATTTTAATTGCAAAAAACAGGCGTGGAACTTAGACTTATCCGGTTCTCAGGTACTGGAATACCTTCGCCCTCAAATAAGGAAAGCCCACGCCATTGCGTGAGCGTTTCGCTTATCATTCATGAGAGCTTAAGTTTTCCAGTTTTGAGAACCAAGAATAACAGCAAACGCTACTTATATATCGTTATGCTTTGTTCGTACTATGTCATATTTCCGATTTTAATGTTTACAACAAATATAAAGAATTCTGACATAGCATGGATGAAAATCGAATTCTGAACTTTTCGATAAATTTTCCTGAAAATTATGTATTTTTGTCTGAATGTTAAAAAGATGACAAAAGAAGAAGTCATACAATTCTGGCTGGATTCCTCTGATAAGGATTATGAGACAATGTTGCATCTTTTTGAATCCGGTGACTTTTTATGGTCATTATATATCGGCCATCTCGTCATTGAGAAGTTGCTCAAAGCATATTTCGTCCAACAAAAGGATGAAAATTATCCGATGATCCATAACCTTCTCAGGATAGCAGAAAAAGCAGGAATGGATTTGAATGATGACCAGCAACTCTTCTTTTCAACGGTTACCGGGTTTAATATCAGCGCCAGGTATGATGATTACAAACAATCTTTTTATCGCAAATGCACAAGGGAATTTACTTCTGACTGGATTGAAAAGATAAAAGAGCAAAGAGAATGGATCAAAAAGCAGCTATTGAAATAGGGCAAAAGTTCCTTCTGTTACTTCAGGAAAAGAATTATCAGGTGAAACGTATGTTTTTATACGGTTCCTATGCACGGGGGAATCAAAACCCGGATAGCGATATTGACCTTGCCATAATCCTGAATGATCTGCCGGATCCTTTTCAGACGCAGGTAAATCTGCTAAAACTGACATGGAATTTTGATACCCGCGTGGAGCCCCATCCGTTTGATGAAAAAGAATTTTCCACATCCAATCCGGTCATCAGGGAGATTCTCCGCACCGGCATTGAGATTGCTGCCTGATTTATCAAGAAATTTCATTTTCAATTAATCTTTCAAGCACCAGCATGCGCGCTCTTTCCTGACGCGTGCACGTTTCTGGTCTTGATGGAGGTTGCTTCGCGGAGTTTATCCCGCTTATGCGGGGCTCGCAATGACAAAGCAACCCTCTCACTTGAGACGGTAGTTATTTTCGGGCACGCGTCAGAGACGCGCGCCAGCCAGGATTTGTCACGGATTATTTCGCCTCCGATAGCAATCGTGATCGCCAGGTCAAGAATAATTAGTTTGAACGAAGCTATGAATTAATGGAAGTTGACACCCGATGGCTGAAAAGATAAATCTTCCGGGGAATTCTCTAATTTTGCAAAAATTCCCGTTCAGAAATCAAGCAGAGGTAAAACAAATCATGCTATGAAAAAACTCATTGAATGCGTCCCGAATTTTTCCGAAGGAAGGGACATGACGATCATCAAACAGATCACTGACGAGATTGAAAAAGTGGAAGGGGTGAAATTGCTCGATGTGGATCCGGGGAAGGCCACAAACCGAACAGTCGTGACTTTCGTTGGAGAGCCCGAGGCCGTTATCGAGGCTGCTTTTCTTGCGATAACAAAGGCATCCGGGATCATCGACATGAGCAAACACAAAGGTGAGCATCCACGTTTTGGCGGTACAGATGTATGTCCGCTCGTTCCTGTTGCAAATGTTTCGATGGAAGAGACCGCTGAATATGCACGGAAGCTTGCAGAACGCGTCGGCAGGGAACTTGGAATACCGGTTTATTGTTACGAAAATGCCGCTTTCACGGAAGAACGGAGAAACCTTGCCAATTGCCGTGCAGGGGAATATGAAGGATTGCCGAAAAAGCTTGAGGATCCTCACTGGAAGCCGGATTTCGGTCCCGCAAAGTTCAACCCGAGGACAGGCGCCATCGCCATCGGCGCACGTGATTTTCTTGTCGCATACAATGTCAATCTGAATACAACCTCCACCCGCCGTGCCAATGCCGTGGCTTTTGATATCCGCGACAAGGGCCGTCCCGTAAGGGAAGGAAACCCGATCACCGGGAAAATAAAGAAAGATGAGCAGGGAAATGAGATCTGGATACCGGGAGCATTAAAAGCCTGTAAAGCCATCGGCTGGTTCATCGAAGAGTACGGCATCGCACAGGTCTCCATCAACCTGACAAACATCAGCATTACGCCGGTGCATGAAGCATTTGAAGCAGCCTGCAAAAGTGCGCAGGAAAGGGGATTGCGGGTCACGGGGTCGGAGCTTGTCGGTCTGATCCCGCTCAGGGCCATGATCGATGCAGGAAAATACTTCCTCCGGAAGCAGAACAGGTCGGTTGGTGTTTCTGAAGAAGAGATCATAAAAATTGCTGTGAAGTCGCTTGGACTGGATGATCTGAAACCTTTTGTCGCTGAAGACAAGATCATTGAATTCAAGCTGAAGGATGAAAAAAAGAAGAGCCTCATCGACATGACCTGCAAGGGTTTTGCCAATGAAACTGCTTCCGAATCTCCGGCTCCGGGTGGTGGTTCGGTTTCAGCCTATATCGGCGCTTTGGGGGTTTCACTGGGGACGATGGTAGCCAACCTTTCCTCACACAAGTCAGGTTGGGACGAACGCTGGGAAGAATTTTCAAATTGGGCTGAAAAAGGGCAGAAACTTAAAGATGAACTGCTCTTCCTTGTGGATGAGGACACACGTTCTTTCAACAAAATCATGGATGCATTCGGTCTTCCGAAGGATACGCACGAAGAAAAGACATTCAGGACTGAAGCGATCGAGGAAGCAACAAAATATGCCATCGAAGTTCCTTTCAGGACCATGAAGGTTGCCTTTGATACACTGGAGATCATCAGGGCCATGGTGGAAAAGGGGAATCCGAATTCCGTCACGGATGCAGGCGTAGGAGCGCTCTGCGCCCGGTCGGCCGTGATGGGCGCTTTCCTGAATGTAAAGGTAAATGCTGCAGGATTGAAGGAGAAAGCCTTCGTTGATGACATCCTGAAGAAGGGAGCAACAATCGAATCAAAGGCGAAGGAACTTGAATCCCTGATCCTTGAAGAGGTCAATAAAAAGATTTCAAAATAATTTATTTAACCGCTAAAACGCAAACCTGCCTGCCGTCAGGCAGGTTTTCGCAGATTAATCGCAAATTTTCGCAGATGGCTCATAACCAAGCATCTATTTCTGCGTGAATCTGCGTAAAATCAGCGTGAATCTGCGAGATATATTATATTTTAACTTATTGATCAGTCCCCAGGGTGGGGTAAATGGTTAACTCACGATCAATCTTTAATACACCTTACCGGAAAAGCGTTCGACCGGTTCCCGGGATAGTAAGAGACACTCGGGTCAAAGCTGTTCATGCCGTGCGCCCATGCCTTTGAAGGACCATGGGAGGTTGAAGACCAGAAGAGGGAAGCGAAGCCGTCGAAATCCCAGGTTGTATTGTGAAAGCGGACACCGGCAAGCAGGGCGTTGAAACCCGAATAGCCCGTCGATTTAAGGGCGCTTGCTGCAAAACCATTGTTGGTGTAATAGTTGAAGACCGTCAGCCATTCATTTTCTGTAGGTATATGCCAGCCGGGCGGACATAATCCCTGGATCCCTTCTGCAGCGTTGTAGATCATAACCTCATCCCACTGGTAAAGCCCGCCGGTGGTGGCGCAGTTTGCGGAATTATCGCTGAAACAATATTTTTCCACGACGCAGTTATCGCGCTGCATCGAAGTGGAAGGGATAAGGTTTCCGTAATTCAGATTGGTAGCCATCCAGCACTGGGTTCCGATCTTGATGGTTGGATAGGTGCTGTTGTCGCGGATGTCGGTCAGGGTGTTGTCGCAGGTAAATCCGATAGCCCCAAGCACCGTGATGTTTAAGGTTGCGCTGCTGCTGCATCCGTTAAAACTTGTAAAGGAATAGAGAATGGTGTGGGTCCCTACACTGGCCAGCGAAGGATAGAAAATGCCGGTATTCACCCCTGCTCCCGAATAGGTTCCTCCCAGCGGTAATCCTCCTTTAAGGGTAAAAGGCTTGGCATCGGTGGTGGTTGTGATGTCGTTGCACGGCGTCAATGTTACGGCCGGCAGCGGCGCCACTGTCACAACGACATTGCCTGTCGTTCCCGGGCATGCATTGGCAGTCGGCAAAACATGATAGGTGACGGTTTCATTGACCAGGCCTGAGTTGGTCAGGCTTTGGGCGATAAGAGTTCCGCTCCCGGGGCCGAATCCTGAAACATTCGCTGAACTTCCGGTTGCGGTCCATGTGAAACTGGCTCCGGCCACATGCGACGCGAGTGCTATGCTGGTCGTTCCGCCTGCACAAAAAGTCTGTCCGTTCGGAGTAAAATAGACATCGGCATGGGGAAAGACGGTAACGACATAAGATGAACTCGTTCCATCGCAGCCATTCAGGCTTGGTGTGACCGTATAGGTCACTGTTTCGTTGTTCCAGCCACTGTTTAAAAGCAGATCGTTTATGCTGAAACCACTTCCTGGATTAAATCCCGTCACATTGCCGGAACCGCCTGTGGCCGTCCAGCTGAATGTAGTGCCGATCAGGTTGGCCTGTGGAATAATATTTATGGGATTCCCCGAGCAGACTGTTGAATTTGCTGCATTGGTAATGGATGGACGCGGTTTTACCGTGACGTTCAGAATGGTGGGAAGCGCGGCCATGCATCCGGGTCCTGCCTGGTAGTTGACGCTCACCGACCTTGCACCGGCTGTATTCCATGTTACAGTGACGGTAAAATCAGTGGAGGTACCACCTGCAACGACCGTTCCTCCTGCTGATACCGACCATGTGTAGCCGGTCATACCTGCGTCCGACGTATAAACCTGGGTAATTCCCTCACAAACTGAATTTGCGCCGGTGAGTGAAGGAACAGGAAGGGTACTTACATTCACAGGGTACGAAGTGGGAGCGGAGGCGGTGCAACCGTTGGCGTCAAGATAATTTACGGTGATGGTCTTTGCACCGCTTGTATTCCAGAGAACCGTGATGCTGCTGGTTCCGGTTCCTGCTGTGATGGTTCCTCCGGCCGATACCGACCAGATGTAGTTTGTCATGCCGTTGTCGGTGAAATAAATGGAAGTGGCATTCAGACATGCCGAGGCAGGCCCTGAAATGGCCGGAACAGGCAACGGATTAACCGTAACCGGATGAGAGACGGGGGCCAGGGCCGTGCATCCGAAAATATCGTTGTAGTTGACCGAGACACTCTGAAGGCCGGGAGTATTCCAGGTAATCGTGATGGTGTTGCTGGTTGTGGTTCCGCCGGCAGTGATGGTCCCTCCGGGAGAAACCGTCCAAAGGTAATTGGTCATGCCTGGTTGGGTTGTATAGACTGTTCCGGCAGTGCCTGCACAAAGAATGGACGTCCCGGAAATGGTGGGTGCCGGCAGCGGATGTACCACGACATTTAAGACTGTAGGCGAAGCTGCAGTGCATCCCGTTCCCATCTGGTAATTAACAGAGACCGTTTGTGCGCCGGTGCCGGTCCAGTTTACCGTTGCTGTATTATCGCTGATGCCACCTCCGGCAGTGATCGCACCGCCTGCTGATACGGCCCAGGTGTAATTCGACATGCCGGCATCAGTAGTATAGGTGGTAGAATTGCCGACACAGATCTGGTTCAGTCCCGTTAATGCCGGAACCGGGAGAAGGTTAACGGTGACATTATAAATGGTTGGTGAGGTAGCCGTGCAGCCGTTTGCATCATTATAACTCAGGGTGATGGTTTTGGCCCCGATCGTTGTCCACAGCACAGTGATGCTGTTCGTCCCCGAGCCTCCCGTGATGGTGCCGCCCGCAGAAACGATCCACGTATAATTTGTCATCCCGGCGGCCGTCGTATAGATTCCCGTTGAGTTCAGGCATACTGCAGCCGGACCGGTTACAACCGGTACAGGAAGCGGGTTTACGGTTACCGTGTAAACTGTTGATGCTGTTGCCGTACATCCGTTGGCATTCGTGTAATTTATGGAAACAGATTGCGCACCGGGTGTATTCCATGTGACGGTGACTGTATTGCTGGTTGCAGTTCCACCGGCGGTGACAGTTCCGCCTGCTGAAACAATCCACTGGTAGCTGGTCATTCCTGCTTGTGTTGTATAAACAACACCTGTTGTTCCCGCACAAAGTGTGGCACTTCCCGAGATTGTCGGAGAAGGTAAAGGATGAACCGTCACAGGGAAGGAGACCGGTGATGCAGCCGTACAATTGTTTATGTTCTGGTAGTTGACGGTAACGGTTTGTGCTCCGGCCGTGTTCCAGGTAACCGTAACCGTATTGTCTGTTGAAGTGCCTCCTGCCGTAATAGTACCTCCGGCGGAAACTGTCCAGAGATAATTGCTCATCCCGGCTTGGGTTGTATAGATCACACCTGTTGTCCCGGCACAGAGGCTATTGTTACCTGATATGGTCGGGACCGGTAAAGCATTAACAGTAACCGGGTATGCCGTCGAAGAAACTGCAGTGCAACCGTTGGGATCATGATAATTTATGCTGACGGATTGGGCTCCGGGTGTATTCCATGTGACGGTTACCGTATTGTCAGTATTGCTTCCACCGGAAGTAATGGTTCCGCCTGCAGATACGATCCAGGAATAGGTATTCATCCCAGGCTGGGTTGTGTAAACAACGCCGGCTGTACCTGCACAGACAACGGCAGTACCTGTAATTGTCGGAGCAGGAAGAGGATTAATGGTAACAGGATAAACGGTTGAAGCCGTTGCGGTACATCCATTTGCATTAGTATAATTGATGGAAACCGATTGCGCGCCCGGGGTATTCCATGTAACGGTGACGGTATTGCTGGTTGCCGTTCCACCGGCGGTGACAGTTCCGCCTGCTGAAACAATCCACTGGTAGTTAGTCATACCAGGTTGTGTTGTATAAACAACACCCAATGTTCCCGCACAGAGTGTAGCAGTTCCCGATATTGTCGGAGAAGGTAACGGATGAACCGTTACCGGGAAAGAAACCGGTGAAGCAGCCGTGCAATTGTTGCTGTTCTGGTAGTTGATGGTAACGGTTTGGGCTCCGGCTGTATTCCAGGTCACGGTGACGGTATTATCAGCTGAAGTTCCCCCTGCTGTGATAGTTCCCCCGGCAGAGACGGTCCAGAGATAATTGCTCATCCCGGCTTGTGTCGTATAAACAACTCCTATTGTTCCTGCGCAGAGACTGTTGTTTCCTGTGATGGTCGGGACCGGTAATGCATTAACTGTAACCGGGTATGCCGTCGAAGAAACTGCAGTGCAACCGTTTGGATCATGATAATTAATGCTGACGGATTGTGCTCCGGGTGTATTCCAGGTCACGGTTGCTGTATTATCGGTACTGGTTCCCCCGACTGTAATGGTCCCACCTGCAGATACGATCCAGGTATAAGTGTTCATTCCCGGCTGGGTTGTGTAAACAACTCCGGTTGTACCTGCACAGACAACAGCAGCACCTGTTATTGTAGGCACCGGAAGCGGATTAACGGTAACAGGATAAACCGTTGAAGCTATTGCGATGCATCCGTTTGCATTAGTATAATTGATAGAGACAGATTGAGCGCCAGGCGTGTTCCATGTAACCGTGACGGTACTGCTTGTTGCGGTCCCGCCGGCAGTAACAGTTCCGCCGCCTGAAACGATCCACTGGTAATTTGTCATCCCGGGCTGGGTTGTATAAACAATACCTGCTGAACCGGCACATAGAGTTGCAGATCCGGTAATGGTCGGACTGGGCAATGGATGCACGGTCACCGGGAAAGAAACAGGTGAAGCAGCTGTACAATTATTTGCATTCTGGTAATTGACAGAAACGGTTTGTGCACCGGCTGTATTCCAGGTTACCGTGACAGTATTATCAGTTGAAGTTCCTCCTGCTGTAACAGTACCACCGGCGGAAACTGTCCAGAGGTAATTGCTCATGCCGGCTTGTGTTGTATAGATCACCCCTGTCGTTCCTGCACATAGGCTATTATTGCCAGTAATGGTCGGGACCGGCAATGCATTAACAGTAACCGGGTAGACCGTTGATGAAACTGCGGTACATCCGTTGGAATCATGGTAATTAATGCTGACGGATTGTGCTCCGGGTGTATTCCAGGTCACGGTTGCTGTATTATCGGTACTGGTTCCCCCGGATGTGATGGTTCCACCGGCAGAAACAATCCAGGAATAGGTATTCATTCCCGGCTGGGTTGTGTAAACAACTCCGATAGTACCTGCACAGACAACAGCAGTTCCTGTAATGGTTGGCGTAGGCAGAGGATTGATCGTTACAGGGTAAAGGGTCGATGAAGTTGCAGTGCATCCGTTAGCATCATTATAATTGATGGAAACCGATTGCGCGCCGGGCGTATTCCATGTAACGGTAACCGTATTGCTTGTCGATGTTCCACCGGCAGTAATCGTTCCTCCGCCGGAAACGATCCACGTATAATTTGTCATCCCGGGCTGGGTCGAATAGACCACCCCGGAAGTCCCGGCACAAATTGCTGAAGAACCGGTAATGGTTGGATTGGGCAATGGATGAACCGTTACAGGGAAAGAGACAGGTGTAGCAGCCGTACAACTGTTAAGGTCCTGGTAGTTTATAGATACAGTTTGCGCTCCCGCGGTATTCCAGGTTACCGTGACAGTATTATCAGTTGAAGTTCCTCCTGCAGTAATGGTTCCGCTGGCGGAAACTGTCCAGAGGTAATTGCTCATGCCGGCTTGTGTTGTATAGATAACGCCGGTGGTCCCGGTGCAAAGGCTGTTATTGCCAGTGATGGTTGGAACCGGAAGATCATGAACGGTCACGGTGTATGTAACAGGATTTACAGCAGTGCAGCCCCCGGTGTTTGTATAATTGATGGATATTGTTTTCGAACCGCTTGTTGCCCATGTAACCTGGATGCTGTTAGTCCCTGAACCCGAAGTAATTGTTCCGTCAGGAGTGACGGTCCATGTATACCCCGTCATGCCTGCTTCAGTGCTGTAAGTGTTCCCCGTCGAACTTTTACAAACACTGTTCGGACCTGAAATGGCCGGCACGGGAAGATCGATTACATTAACGGCGTAGGGGGGAGGATTGGAGGTTGGGCATCCGTTAAGGTCGGTATAATTCACAGTCACCGACTGGCTTCCGAGTGTATTCCAGGTGACGGTGATCGTTGCAGTGCCTTGTCCTGATGCAATTGTTCCTCCTGAGGAAACGCTCCAAACATAATTTGACAACCCCGTCGTAGTTGAATAGGTCTTGGTAAGACCGATGCACGAAGTTGCCGGTCCTGTGTATGCAGGTATTGGAGTCGGATTGACGGTGACGTTCTTGGAGGTGGGGGGATTGGAAGTACACCCGCCAGGCCCCGTATAATTAACAGAAACCACCACCGTTCCTGCAGTCGGAAATGCAAGTGTGACCGAATTGTCATTCGTTGTACCCCCCGAGATCAGGGTTGCGCCGGGGTATGTCCAGAGGTAGTTTGTATTTCCCGCTTGCGTGGTGAAAGTAGACTGGTTCCCGATACAGATTGCATTCACTCCGGTAATGATCGGAGTAATGAACGGGTTCACGGTAACATTAATGACTGTCGGTGTAACCGGCGTACAACCGTGGATGTCAGTATAGGTCAGGCTGATCGATTGCGGAGGCGTGATGTTATCCCATTTTACCATAACCGAATCCGCCGTGCCTGTACCTCCTGATACAACCGTTCCGCCCGTCACAACCCATGTATAGCTTGTCATACCCGCAGCAGTGGTATATTTTTCGGTATTGTTCAGGCAGACGCTGGTTGTTCCGGAAATGACCGGTACCGGCCTTGGGTAAACGGTAATTGTTCTGCTGGCAGTTGCAGTTCCATTTGTACAGGTAGTGATTACCGCGAAATAGGTGGTAGTGACAGTTGGAATCACAGTGATTGAATCACCCTGCCCGACAAGCGTTCCTCCCGGATAGGCATCCTTGTACCAGGAAATCCCACTGGGAACAAAACGGGTACTTTCCATACTTGTCGTCCAGGAGTTCTGGTTCCGGTTGAAGGCGATATAAGCAAATGAGCCATCGGCATTATGAACACCCTGGGTGGCTGCATTTGATTGCCATGAACACAATGGTTTTTGCGTTATATTGTTTTCGATGATACTGTTTTGCTGGTTTAATACGATCTCGAAGGTCCCCTTTGGATAAGCTCCTTCAGGATTGTACTCACATCCATACATGGGGCAATTGTTCCAGTAAACGACAAGCTTGCTGTTGTTGGGGGGATTGGAAATGATGTGCCTGAATACATTATACTGTCCGAAATGAGCCCAGTCTCGGGTTGGATACCAGTCCTGGTACGGAGCGAAAATGGCATTCTTTGGTACATTTGAATTTGTGGATGGCAGTGTGAAAGGTGTATAGGTCGTCCATCCCTGGTTCAACGGATTTGTAAAGCCAATCCAGCCATTGGACCCAATCCAGTACTCGGTATAAATATGGTTCAGAAAGCAAAACTCAAACCCGATTGGAAATGGTCCGGCCCAGGTATCATCATGATTGGATACCAGCACTCCGTTATCTGACCTGAAATCATTATCAACAGCAGAATCACCAACAAATGCTTCCTGCTCAAACGGAATGACCTGCTGGAAAGAATAACTGTCTGTTCCGTAGCCACTCCCGGTTATATGAGCGACAAGGGTAACAGAATCTCCCTGGCAGAAAGCAATTGGAGCTGTAGGGGTAATGCTTATCGTTTGTGAAAATAGCCGAATAACACAAAGTAGCAGAGATCCGAGGATAAGGATAAACCGTTTAAGCATCCGAGAAAGGAATAGAGGAAGAATTAAAGCTTCATGTTCAGAAGAAAGAAAAACACTTGATACTAAAATTACAGTGCAAAGGTAGGGATATTCTTAAAACACTGGTGAATTAGAACAAATTTTGAATCTGTCCGTTTTGTCAGTCCTTAAGACATCTTACCGGGAAGGCATTCGTCCTGATGCTGGGGTAGAATGAAACACTGGGGTTGTTTGTATTCATGGCATGGGCCCATGCTTTTGCGGGACCATGGGCTGTTGATGACCAGAAGAAGGTTGCAAAGTTATTGAAATCCCAGTTCAGATCGTTAAACAAGGCGCCTCTAAGTTGGGCATTAAATCCTGAACTGCCGCTCGATTTCAGCGGGTTTCCTGCATATCCGTTGCTGATGTAATAGTCGAAAAGCGTGTTCCATTCACTTTCCGATGGGACGTGCCAGCTGGGGGGACACAAACCCTGCGTGCCTTCCGTTGTCGTATAATTCATAAGTTCATCCCATTCATATAATGCACCGTAAGTGGAGCAGGTTGAATCAGTATCATTGTAACAATATTTATCAACAACACAGTTATCCCGTTGCAGCGAGGAGGCAGGCAGAACAACACCAAAATTCAGATTGGAGTTCATCCAGCATTGTGTGCCGATCTTTATGGTCTGATATATTGTATTGTCGCGGACATCAGTAAAATTACTTTCACAGGAGAATGTAACATCACTAAGAACCGTTATGGTAATGAAAGCACTGTTACTGCATCCATATACATTGACATAGGAATAATGAATCGTATCTGTTCCGGGAGTTGCCTGCGACGGGTAAAAGATCCCGCTATTTACACCTGTTCCGGAATAGGTCCCGCTCAGCGGCAGACCACCTTTAAGAAGAATGGGTCTGGCATTGGTGGTAGTAGTGATGTCGTTACAGGTGGTGAATGTCACAGCCGGGATTGGGGAAACCGTCACCAGGACATTTCCGGCCAAACCAGGGCAACCGTTTACGGCAGACATGACATCGTAATTCACGGTTTCGTTGTTATATCCTGAGTTGATCAGGTTCTGAACAATGCTGGATCCGTTACCGGGTCCGAATCCCGAAACATTCCCCGAACTGCCGGACGCGGTCCAGGTGAAGTTGGCTCCATTGGCGTGGGAAGCCAGCACGATGCCAGTCACTCCGCCGCTACAAAGAGATTGTCCGGCAGGAGTAAAATAAACATCAGCAACCGGAGATACAGCTACACTGTAATTTGATGGGTTTCCGTCACATCCATTCATGCTGGGGATTACAGCGTAGGTCACCGATTCATTTCCGAACCCTGTGTTTATCAGGCTGTCTGTTATGCTGGATCCGTTGCCTGAATGGAACCCGCTGACATTACCCGAGCTGCCGGTTGCTGTCCAGCTGAATGAAGACCCCGGAAGATTCGATTCGGGAATAATATTTATAGATGTTCCTGAGCAAACCGATGAATTTGAAGCGTTGATGATGGAAGGTCTTGGTTTTATTGTAACATCCAGTACGGTTGGAAGGAGTGCTGTGCATCCCGGTCCGGCCTGGTAATTTACGCTGATGGATTGAGTTCCAGATGCATTCCATAAGATCGTAATTGTGTGGTCGGTTGCTGTGCCTCCTGCAGTCACAGTCCCGCCTGAAGAAACGAGCCAGGTGTATCCTGTCATTCCCGGGTCTGTAGTGTAAATCTGTTGTGTGCCCGAACAAATGGTATCTATCCCTGTTAATGACGGAACGGGAAGATTGCTGACAGTCAGTGAAAATGATGTTGCAGTTGCAGAAGCACATCCATTGACATCGAGATAATTAACCGTCATGGTTTTGTTGCCGTTTGTTGGCCACATTACATTTATAATGGAGCTACCGGCGCCAGAAATGATTGTTCCATCCGGAGAAACCGTCCAGGAATAGTTGGTCATACCTGAGGCAGTAGAATAAGTCCCGGCTGAATTCATGCATAGTGCAGCAGGACCTGTTATAACGGGCACTGGTAAAGGATTGACGGTAACCGGATAGACCGTGGATGTTGTTGCAGTGCATCCGTTTGCATTGTTGTAATTTACCGAAACCGACTGAGCGCCGGCAGTGTTCCACGTAACGGAAACAGTATTATCGGTGGTATTTCCGCCGGCAGTTATTGTTCCTCCGCCAGACACCGACCATAAATAGTTATTCATTCCGGTTTGGGCTGAATAGATAACACCGGTTGTTCCAACGCAGAGATTATTGTTGCCAGTGATTGTCGGAGCAGGGACTTGGTTAACAGTTACCGGAAAAACTGTAGAAGATGCAGCCGTACATCCATATGAATTGCTGTAATTGACCGAAACTGATTGAACGCCGGGAGTGTTCCAGGTGACGGTAACAGAATTATCAATGGTAGTCCCTCCGGCAGTTATTGTTCCTCCGCCAGACACCGACCAGGAATAGTTATTCATTCCTGGTTGGGTTGAATAGATAAACCCGGTAGTTCCAACGCAGAGATTATTGTTGCCTGTGATGGTCGGAGAAGAAACTGTGTTTACGGTAACAGGATAAACAGTAGAAGTTGTAGCAGTGCATCCGTTTGCATTGTTGTAATTGACTGAAACCGATTGTGCCCCTGGGATATTCCAGGTAATGGTAACAGAATTATCGGTAGTAGTTCCACCGGCAGTGATAGTTCCTCCGCCAGACACCGACCATGAATAATTATTCATCCCGGCTTGGGTTGTATAGATAAACCCGGTAGTTCCTGCGCACAGGTTGTTATTACCCGTTATGGTTGGCGCAGGAACCTGATTCACAGCTACCGGATAGACCGTTGAAGATGCACCTGTACATCCATTTGTA
>JAPLDJ010000028.1 GCA_026391805.1 Bacteroidota bacterium
CTTCAGGAAAGCGAATCTTTCTTCAAGAACACCCCCAGACAAAATTGTTTTATTTGGGCCTGACATTTCATAATAATTTCCATCTTCCTTTGATTTGTAGATGCCAAATTTCGAGGCATTACCTCCACCGATTCCGAATAAAATATCTTTAAACTCTAACCAATAACAAAAGCTGTTTTTTGTAGTCCCTTGACAATAATCATCAACTGTTAGCTCAGAAAGTTTTTCTAAAGGAAATTTTGTAACAAACTCTTGCCTTCCTTTTTCTTTTCTTTCAAATTCGCCTTCGGGGATTGAGAAATCTTTCGAGACCTTAATAAGGTCATTTATGTTATTTATCATAATAGTTTTCCTTATTATTACGGTTGGTCAATATTTAGCCTGGAATAAACTCAGGTTTGATGAAAATAAGAAGATTATATGCGAATTCCCTTGATGTGTTAAGAACACGAATGTAATAAAAAAACCAATCAAATTCCCAACGTTGGTTTTTATTTTTATATCCAGCCTGCACCCTCCCGGCGCTATGCGCAATGCACTTTTTGCCATTTCGATTTGAGAATAATGTCACCGCTACGCGGTTAATTTTATTGTGTTGGGCTCCTTTTCTACAAAAATATCACCGCTACGCGGTTAATTTGATTAGGTTGGTTCCTTTTCTACAAAAATGTCACCGCAACACGGTTCATTGGATTATTTTCAGTTGATTTGCTAATAAAAAATTATGAATTAAGGATGACATTTACGGAATTCATTCTCTGTGAACCGCTGTGTCTTCTCCGTGAACCTCCGTGTGACAAAAAATCGGCAGAGCAGCCGTTTCCCTGCAGGTAAGCTGTATAAGTCTTCTTGGAAGTAAATGGTAAGATGGTAAGATCGGAAATCGGGGAATGATGATATTATATTTGGCTTAGAATCTGTTCAATTCTTGTCTTCAAATCCGGAATGTTCGTTTTGATTGTATTCCATACAACTTCATAGTCGACACCAAAATATTCATGAACCAGGACATTTCTGACACTTTTAAGAATAGTCCAGTCCACATCTGAAAATTTTTCCTGAATTTCAGGAGTAATACCGGATGCAGCCTCTCCGATAATTTCAAGGAGCTTGATTAATGCCAGGCGTAGTTTAAAATCATCATTCTATTCCTGATAGGAAATCCCGTTGGTAAATTCAATGATCGTGTCAATTGAATCCAGGATATGTAAAAGCCGCTCTTTATCACTGATTTTGTTTCTCATAAATCAGAAGCTTTTCTCTTTCAATATAAGGGCGTAAACGTGGAGACAGTCCATTTGAGGAAACAAGATCAACTTTTTTTTCTAACATTTTTTCCAGCGAACGTTGCATGGAAATGAACTGGAATAGTGTGACAGATTTATCGAGGTCGACAAGGATATCAATATCGCTCTCAGGCGTATCCTCGTTACGGGAAAAAGACCCGAAAAGATATGCCTTTTTGACCGGCTGGGAATTGAAAAAATCAATAGCCCCCCTGGTTTTCATAAATTCTACAATGTCCACCTTGCCGAAATTTCTTTCAAAGATAGACAAATTTAAGTAAAAACAGGTCAGCATATGAGGGGATAAAAAACTTAACCTCTAAGGACTCAAAGTTTCTCTCAAAGGACACAAAGGGTCGTTACACGAAATTCCACGAAGCCTGCCTGCCGACAGGCAGGGAGACACGAAAGACACGAAAGTTTTCAGCCAGCTTGCATCTTCGGTTTTTTGAACACGGAAAACACGGAATAAACGGAATATGATCCTCCCTGCCTGCGGCAGGCAGGCGTTTTATCCGTGTAATCCGTGTTCAGATGTAATTCATTTTATCACCACACCACGGATAAGTATTATGAATTATAAGTGTGAATTATGAATTTTATCCAGCATCCAGTCCCGCAAAAGCGGGATCTCCGCTTCGCTACGACATCCAGCATCTGTTTTTAAAAGTTTATAACTACATTTGCCCCCAGTTAGTTAACCCCATATCCCGATGAAATTCTCTCGACCGTTTCTTTTATTGCTTTTTGCCGGTTCCTGCATTCTTGCAAACGCGCAACTCATGGAACCGAAGATCAACCCGACCGATCCGTCATTACCAGGATGGGTGAAGCTGATGTACGCAGAGAACCCGAACGTTTACCGGGTCGACAGCGCCTATGAAGCGTTTTACCGGGCGGAGCCGTTCAGCGAGAACTCGTGGACACGCTACTACATGCGCTGGAGGACGGCCGTGACCAGGGACGTGAATGAAGCAGGATACATCGTGCCGTTTACTTCATCGCAGCGGATGAAATTGCAGGAGGAATCAGGCATCCTGCGAGGGCAGAAAATTAATACGACATCGTCACAATGGTCGTTCGCCGGTCCGCAGGTGCACATGCGGGCGAAGTACGCCGCCGCCGACTCGGTCTTTCCGCTGTCGGAGCAGGCCAATACTTACTGCATTGACCAGAGCGTTTCCAATCCCAGCGTGCTCTTCTGCGGAACCGAATGCGGCGGTGTGTACCGGTCGGGCGACAAGGGCGCACACTGGACGCTGGTATCGCAGGGACTGCTCGTATATACCATCAACGCGATCGCCATCAACCCGGCAAATGAGAACGAAGTCATGTTCGGATCCTCGGGTCTCATCTACAAGACCACCAACGGAGGTTCCACCTGGGCGCCTACCGGCAGCGCGGCCTTCCAGACTTCAAATGTGAACACCTGGCAGATCGAATACAACCCTTCAAACCCGCTGACCGTCTATGCCGCCTGCGACAAGGGCTTTTACCGCACCACCGACGGCGGCGCAAACTGGACGCAGGTGCTGCCCAACGAAAGCATGTCGCTGGCCATCAAGCCCACTGATCCGAATACGGTCTATGCGCTCCAGTACAATACCGCCACCAAGTCGCCTGATTTTTACAAGTCGGTGAATGGCGGACAAACATTTACCATCAAGCCTTCGGGCTGGTTCTCAGTGCCCACGGCCGACCTCGGGAAGATTGAAAGTCACGGTGGAAGGATCGCCGTTACGAAAGCCAACCCCAACCGCGTTTACGTCCTGCTCGTAGGCAACAGCAACGCATCAGCCAGCCTGCAGCTGGGCGGGTACATCGGTGTTTATTCCAGCACCAACTCGGGCGAATCGTGGACGCTGCCGCAGCAGCTAATCGGGCAGCCTTATGATCTTGTCACTCATCCGAACCTGATGGATTTCGACGGACATAGCTCTACCTACAACCAGATCTACTACAACACGGCGCTGATCGTTTCGCAGCTGAACGAGAACCGGATGCTGCTCGGCGGACTGAACCTCTGGCGGAGCGACGACGGTGCCGCCACCTACCAGGCCGTGGGCGGATACATTGGAAGCATTCCCTTCTACCATGTCGATATCCAGGAGATGAAGATCTGGAAGACTTCCGCCACTACTGAGGAGGCATGGATCGCCAGCGACGGCGGGGTGAACTACTCCACCGATTTCGCCCTCACGCACCAGTCGCTCTGCAACGGGCTTTTTGCAGGCGCCTTCTGGGGATTCGACCAGGGATGGAACGACGACATCATGGTGGGCGGACGCTACCACAACGGCAACGGCGGCTATTTCCAGGGCTACCCGGCCGGCACCTTCCTGGCACTGGGCGGTGGTGAAGCGCCGACCGGATATGTGAACTACAGCGACGAACGGAAAACCTACTTTTCCGACATCGGCGGACGGGTGCTGCCGGAATCGGAAGACAGCCTCGTGCGCGGCTTCAGCATGTACAATGCACCCAACGAATCCTACTGGGAGAACAGCAGCTCACGGATCATGTTCGACTGGCGCTACTGGAACGTAGCTTACATGGGCAAGGACAACAAGCTCCTGCGCAGCGTCGACGGTGGCAGCTCGTTCATGCCCTTCTTTGAATTCACCACCAACACCAACAACAAGGTGCTCTGGATCGAACAGAGCTTTGCCAACCCGGATGTGTTTTACGCCCAGGTGGTGGTCAACAACG
This sequence comes from Bacteroidota bacterium, assembly GCA_026391805.1. GTDB lineage: Bacteria > Bacteroidota > Bacteroidia > Bacteroidales > FEN-979 > FEN-979. The sequence goes on from JAPLDJ010000028.1 coordinate 3,996, forward strand.
TGAGCCGGCTGGTGCGCAGCTCCGACAACGGTACCACATGGACCTACATCACCCTTCCCGTTACCGGAAAACGGGAACTGGTATTTACTGTGGGATATGATTCTCCCGATAATGTCTGGATCGCCTTCGAATACGGAAGCAACGGGAGCAAGGTTTACCATTCAACAAACGGCGGCTCGACCTGGACCAACATCACCACATCCGCCCTCAACGACATCCGCATCAAGGCGATCGCCTGCCAGGCCGGGACCAACGGAACGGTTTACGTTGCCGGGTTGGACGGGTTTGCTTATTACAGGAACAATGCATCTTCCGACTGGACGGCCCTGATGAACGGCCTGCCCACCGGAATCGACCCGCTGCGGCTGGTGCCCTTCTACCGCGACCGCAAGCTCCGGCTCGGCACCTGGAACATGGCCATCTGGGAGATACCCTTGCAGGACAGTTCGCAGCTGATGGCCAACTTCTCAGCCAACTATGCATCATTCTACTGCCCGGGCGATACGATCCGGTTCGTGAACCACAGCGTCTGCAGGGCAAATGCAACCTGCCAGTGGTCGTTTCCGGGAGGAACACCATCCACATCCACACTTTATAATCCATCGGTGGTCTATTCCCAGCCGGGTACCTATGATGTGACCCTGATCGTGACCGACGGCAGCCAGAAAGACACCATTACCCGGACGGGCTTCATCTCCACATCCACTTATGGTGTGATACCAATGAATGAAGGTTTTGAAGCAGGAAACCTGCCCGACACCTGGAAACTGATGGACGACGGAAAGGACGGCGTCAACTGGGCTGTTACCAGCCTGGCGGGAGGCTTCGGAACCAGCAGCAACAGCCTTCTCTTTGATGATTACGACATTGATGTTCAGGGCCGGCAGGATGAGGTGTGGTCGGCCAAACTCGATTTTTCCAACCTGTTCGATGCGACCGTTAAATTCGATGTGGCCTATTCCGAATACGGCGGACAGTATTCAGACACGCTCGCAGTACTGGCCACCGGCGACTGCGGTGAAACCTATACAGAATATTACCGGAAGGGCGGGCAATCGCTGGCTACGGCGCCGAGCTACACTGCCTCAATCTTCATCCCCGATTCAAGCCAGTGGCGGACCGATTCAATTGCCATCACCGGTTTTAGCGGACAGCCGGAGGTGATCGTGGCCTTCCGGAACATCGGCCACTGGGGACAGGCGATCTATGTCGATAATGTAAGGATCAACTTTCTTCACCCGGTGGGGATTGAAAACAGGAACCAGGGGGCCGGTATTACCGTTTCGCCAAACCCCTGTGAAGGGCATTTCAGGATTCACTTTGAGAACCTGGAAAATAAAAGCTGTGCGGTCGCGATCCTGAATTCATCGGGTGAACAGGTGCTGGGCACTTCGGCAAAGCCGGGAAACAACAGCTGGGATAAAGAGTTTGATATTTCCGGTCTGCCGAAGGGAATGTACCTTGTACGGATTAATACGGGAAGTGAAATCGTAGCGAAGAAAATTATTTCTTATTGATTCTTCGTTTTTTCGTGTTTTTCGTGTCTTCTTCGTGGATTTTCGTGTAACGATTTTTTTCACCACAGATTAACACAGATTTTCACGGAAAACCACAGAATTTTCTTTCGTAAATTTTCGCTTTTCGCTATTTTATTTCTTCTTCGCAGCTTCCATGATGACCTCGTACTTGTAACCTGCTCCGAAGTCCTTGTTCACGGAGATGGTGCCTTCGAATATGACGACGTCACCCACCTTTACGGTATCCCTGGTTGTCACAGCAAGGTCGTATTTATCGCCATCCCTGGTGCCGTCCTGGATGTGTGCCCAGTTGATATGCATGATGTCGGTTGCAAACTTGACCACCTCGCCGCGGATCTCAACCGGTTTGCCTGCGTAGCTGCTGCTTTTTGCGTACAGCTCGGCGATGGTGATGCCACCCGGCGCCTTATCAACCTTGATGCCCTCTTTCTGTGGTGCCATCTGCTTTCCGGCCATCGACTGCAGCGTTGGCTTTTGTACACCCGACTTCATATCGGTGGTGATGGGCTTGTCCGTAAAATCGCCGATGAACATGATCTTCGGGAAGGTACGGTTCAGCTCACGGCTCTTGAAGTTGGTCATCTCTCCTCCAAGCGACCAGAAGTAGGTTCCGCCTTTCTTCACATCCATCATCTCTGTGGCAAGCCAGTATTCATTATCATCTTCCGTTACGCGCACATAGGTATAGTTGCTGGTCGGGATCACCTCCTCGGCAACGACCTGGTGGGCGTTGGGAGCGAGGTTCTTTACTTTTTTACTGCCCATGTTGCATGACGCTGCGATCAGGATCAGGATAGAATATAATACTAATGTTTTCAATGCTTTCATCTTATTTTTCAGTTTATTTTACGATTACTGGTTCAATTTAATTGACAGACAATTTCTCTATTTTTTTCACCACAATAGGCACAATAGTGCACAATAGATTTCACACTTCGCACTTCACATTTCACACTTCTCTTTTGCGGGTGCAAATCTAAGAAATCTGCAACAAACTCAGCGCAGCACATATATTCTTTTTTTCATTTGACGGGTTTTGATTACTTTTGAATCATGATTACTGGTCACAGGATTTATATCGGGATAATGACGGCCATCGTGCTGGCATCCTTCATGGTGCTGCTTTACATCGGACTGCCTTATTACAGGATTTCGATGGAAGAACGTTTTTTTACTGCGGATCACATCCTGCTGAAGCCCAGCGGGGTGCTGGGCCATGGTTTCGGCATCGCCGGGACCCTCTTCATGATTTTCGGGATCATTCTCTATACGGCCCGGAAGCGCATGAAGGTGCTCAGGCGGGCGGGTATACTCAAGCACTGGCTTGAGTTTCATATCTTCCTGTGCACGGCCGGTCCGATGCTGGTCCTGTTTCACACCTCCTTCAAATTCGGGGGACTTGTCACCGTCAGCTTCTGGAGCATGGTGGCCGTGTTCGCCAGCGGTATCATCGGGAGGTTCATCTACATCCAGATCCCCAGGTCCATCGAAGGAAGGGAGCTGAGCCTGTCCGAGGTCAGGGACCTGAAAAGCAACATCGCTGCAACGCTTACTGAATCGTACGGCCTGGATGAGGCGACCGTGAACACGATCGTCGATTCGGCAAAAAAGAAGGTGGGGATCCATTACAGCTTCTTTATCGTGCGCTATATCCGTAACGGTGCCGCGGACCATAAAATCCTCCGCCGGGTACGGGAAGTGATCAGGAGTACCAGGCTTACGCGTCCCGAACGCAGGAACGTGATCAGCCTTGTAAAGAACGAACTTTCGCTCAACCGCAAGATCGACCGGCTTCAGACCATGCAGAACCTCTTCAAGTACTGGCACGTTGCCCATTTCCCGTTTGCCGTTGTGATGATGATCATCATGGCCATTCATGTTGCGGTGACCATTGCGTTCGGTTACCGCTGGATCTTTTAGCGATGGAACAGTTAATTGAACAAATCGGAGTCTATTCTGCAGCTTTCCTGCTCTGCCTGCTGGTTATTTTTATTTACCTGCGGAAGAAGAGGAATGCATCCCGGCGGGTCGAAGAAAAGATCCTTCAGGCAAAGCACGAGGGGCTCTACGAACCTGTTTCATTGCACCCGGTGGTGGATCCGGCCCGGTGCATACAAACCGGCGCCTGCATCTCAGCCTGCCCGGAGAAAGACATACTCGGCATCCGGAACGGGAAAGCAACGACGATCAATGCTTCACGTTGTGTAGGTCACGGCGCCTGCCTGGTTGCCTGCCCCACGCACGCCATCACGCTCTTTATTGGTACGGAACAGCGGGGAGTGGATCTTCCGCATGTGAATCCCGACTTCCAGTCGAATGTCCCGGGCATCTACATTGCCGGGGAACTTGGCGGGATGGGCCTCATTAAGAATGCCGTTGAGCAGGGTATACAGGCGGTGGAAAACATTGTCAGGACAAGGAAAAAACAGCACAAGGGGACCTATGACCTCATCGTGGTCGGGGCGGGGCCTGCCGGCATCGCCGCATCCCTCCAGGCCAAGAAGCATCACCTGAAATGCCTTACGCTGGAACAGGACACCCTGGGCGGAACGGTATTTTCCTTTCCGCGGGCGAAGGTGGTCATGACCTCCGCAATGAACCTGCCCCTTTATGGAAAGATAAAACTAAACGAAACGAGCAAACAGGAACTGCTTGGCCTCTGGCAGGATGCGATCAGCAAAAATGAAATTGAAATAAAGGAGAATACAAAAGTTGAATCAATCAGCTGCGAAGAGGAATATTTCAACGTGGAAACCAGTCACGGGGATACATTTACGGCCAGCCATGTGCTGCTGGCGATCGGACGGCGGGGCTCTCCCCGCAAGCTGGGGATCCCCGGCGAAAACCTGGAAAAGGTTTCCTATCGGCTACTTGAACCTGAACTGATCAGCGGCAAGGATATCATGGTAGTGGGCGGAGGCGATGCCGCCATCGAATCGGCCCTTCTCCTTGCGGAACACAACGGGGTGACCCTCTCATACCGGGGCGAAACCTTCAGCAGGATCAAGCCCAAAAACAGCGAACGGATAACCAAAGCAGTCGCCCGGGATCTTGTCCTGCTGCGGTTCAATACGAACCTGGTGGCCATCGAAAATGATCGTGTTTTACTCTCTTCCGGCAATAATACCGACCCCGCAATCGTTAAGAATGACCTGGTCTATATTTTTATCGGCGGCGAGCTGCCGACCCAATTCCTTTCAAAGGCCGGGATCAGTATAACAACGAAGTTCGGGGAAGCGATTGTTCGACCAAGGTAGAATCCGTGAATATTATTATGATGAAACTGCCACTTACAGTTCACCTCTTCTGTCTCCTGCTGATCAGCGGATCCGCGCTGGCGCAGCTTTCCCCGGGTGAACTGGCAGCGGTGCATTCGCACCTGGAGGGGCTGTCGAACTGCACAAAGTGTCACACACTGGGCGACAAGGTCTCGAACGAGAAATGCCTTGCCTGTCATACGGAGGTTAAGGCCCGCATCGACCAGAAAAGAGGTTACCATTCATCCGCTGCGGTCAAAGGCAAGGCCTGTGCATCGTGTCATAACGACCATCACGGGACCACCTTCCAGATCGTACGGTTCAGCAAGGAAAAATTCGATCACAACCTCGCCGGATTTCCGCTCACCGGGGCACATACAAAAAAGGCGTGCATCGATTGCCATAAGCCTGCCCTCATCGTTAACAAGGCCGTGAAGTCAAAAAAGTTTACCTACCTCGGATTAAGCAATACCTGCAATGGCTGTCATGAAGATTATCACCAGAACACCCTTTCAGCAAACTGTACCGACTGCCACGGAAACGACGCATTCAAGCCTGCCGCAAGGTTCAGTCATACCGCTGCAAAATTCCAGCTTACGGGCAAGCACCAGAATGTGGATTGCCAGAAATGCCATAAGGTGACCACACGGAACGGGAAGAAATTCCAGGAATTCACCGGGATCCCATTCGGGAGCTGCATCAACTGCCACACCGATCCGCATAAAAACAAGTTCGGGCCCGACTGTGCGGGATGCCACTCCGGCGAGTCTTTTCTCGCCGTTAAAACGATCAGCAATTTCGACCACTCAAAAACCAATTTCCCGCTGGCCGACAAACATGCGGCGCTCACCTGCAAGGCCTGTCACAAGACCAGCATCACCGACCCGCTGAAGCATTCAGCCTGCACCGACTGCCACACGGATTATCACAACCGGCAACTCAGCTCTAAAGAGGGCATCACCGATTGTTCGGCCTGCCACTCCACAAAAGGATTCAACAGCACTTCGTTCACAATCGAGCAGCACAACGAGGCAAAGTTCCGGCTCGAAGGCGCGCATCTTGCCACACCCTGCCTGGCCTGCCACAAAAAAAAGGAGAAATGGAATTTCCGGGAAATCGGAATCCGTTGCAACGATTGTCATAAGAACATTCATGAGAATTCGCTTGATGCGAAATACATGGCCGGCCCCGGCTGCGAAAACTGCCATAACCCCGAACAGTGGGGCCTCGTCCGTTTTGATCACGCCGCAACTGCATTCCCGCTGTCGGAGGCTCACACGAAGCAGAGCTGCCGTGCATGTCATTTCCGGAAGGACCCCGAGGGAAGAGCGATACAGGTATTTACCGGTCTTCCCAAAACCTGCGCCACGTGCCATACCGACATCCACAACCGTCAGTTTGAAAACGACGGAACCACAGACTGCCTGCGGTGCCACGTTGCGGCCCGGTGGAAAATTGATACCTTTGACCATGACAGGACCGCCTTCAAACTGGACGGTAAGCACAAGAATGTGCCCTGTTACAAATGTCATAAAACAGTTAAGGACGGTCCTGTTACATTCACGCTTTACAAAATAAAGGATACACGATGCGAAAGCTGTCATTTATAATCCTGCCGGCACTGGCGATTGCCTTTCTGTCGGTCGCGATGACGGATCCGAACCCGCACGGAAAGGATTTCAAGATCAGTTGCAATGTTTGCCACAGTTCGAAAGGATGGATGCTCGACAAGGAGATTTATTCCTTTGACCACGGTAAAACTGCGTTTTCGCTCACCGGACAGCATCTGCAGCTCAACTGCAGGTCGTGCCATCCGACCCTGGTCTTTACCGACGCCAAAACAGCCTGCATCGATTGCCACACCGATATGCATTACCAGACCGTGGGGCCGGATTGCATCAGGTGCCACACCACCCAATCCTGGATCGTGAATAACATTACGGAGCTGCATGAGCGGTCGCGGTTCCCTCTCCTTGGCGCCCACAGGAGTACCGACTGTTCACTCTGTCATCCCTCTTCCTCTCTGCTTCGGTTTGAACCGCAGGGAATCCAATGCTATGACTGTCACCAGAACAATTATATGGCTGCCAAGAACCCTGACCATGTGGCAGCCGGGATTTCCAAGGATTGCATCCAGTGCCATTCCATCAACAGCATTACCTGGAATTCATCCAATACCGACCATTCGTTCTTCCCCCTGACACAGGGCCATGCCAACCTTAATTGCACGCAGTGCCACACCAGCGGCACATTCGGAGCCATCCCGAATCAATGTGTAAATTGTCATATCGACAATTACACCTCCACAACAAATCCAAACCATGTAGCCGCAGGCTTTCCCAATACCTGTGCCGATTGTCACAACACCAACCCGGGATGGAAACCGGCCACGTTTGACCATACCTCTTTCCCGCTCACGCTAGGCCATGCCATCAATGATTGCAACAAATGTCATAACGGGAATTATGCCACCACCCCGAACACCTGTGTGGGCTGTCACCAGGCCAACTATTCCGGCAGCACGAACCCTCCTCACCAGTCATTAAACTTCCCGACAACCTGTGCGGATTGCCATACCACAAACCCCGGATGGAAGCCGGCCACGTTTACGATCCATGACACCTACTATCCCCTCACCGGCGGGCATACCACAACCAGTTGCAACAGTTGTCATAACGGGAATTATGCCACCACTCCGAACACCTGTGTGGGCTGTCACCAGGCCAACTATACCGGCAGCACAAACCCTCCTCACCAGTCATTAACTTTCCCGACGACCTGTGCAGACTGCCATACTACAACCCCCGGATGGAAGCCTGCCACATTTACGATCCATGATACTTACTATCCCCTCACCGGCGGGCATACCACCACAAGCTGCAACAGCTGTCATAACGGGAATTATTCCACTACTCCGAATACCTGTGTGGGTTGTCACCAGGCAAATTACAACGGCAGCACAAATCCTCCTCACCAGACTGCTAATATTCCGACCACCTGTGCAGACTGCCATACCACGAACCCGGGATGGACGCCGGCCACATTTGCAATCCATAATAACTACTGGCCCCTCACCGGCGCACATGTCAATACGAGCTGCCAGCAGTGCCATAACGGGAATTACACTTCGATCCCGAATACCTGTATTGGTTGTCATCAGAATGATTATATTCAGACCAACAATCCTCCCCACGCCTCTGCGCAATTTCCTACTGATTGCCAGATGTGTCACACCACCACTGCCTGGAGTCCGTCCACGTTTAACCATGATGCCCAGTATTTCCCGATCTATTCGGGGAAGCATGCCGGAACATGGTCGCTTTGTTCCGACTGCCATACAAATGCAAGCAATTACCAGGTCTTCAGTTGCATCGATTGTCATCAGCACAGCAACCAGAACGAGGTCAACAACCAGCACGATGGAGTTTCCGGTTATTCCTACAACAGCGCGGCCTGTTACAGCTGCCATCCTACAGGAAGCTCCGGGGGAAAAATGGCGAAACCGAGAATGAATAACGATAACCGGAAAAATTAATCCTGCGACAATGAGATACCTGTTGCCGCTTTTTCTGTTTCTCCTTACCGTTGTCAACCTGGCGGGTCAAAACCAGGCGGGAACGCTTGAAGGTACTGTGACCTTCGTTACTTCCCAGAATGTATACGTAAAATTCAGCAGTACAGAAAAAATCAGGACCGGAGATACGCTGTTCGTAAAGCAGGGCGAAACTGTTGTTCCTGCATTGATTGTGAAGGCGCTTTCATCCATTTCCTGTGTCTGTGCCCCGGTTTCAGACCTGGTGCTGAAGGTCTCCGATAAAATCCTGTTCAGGCCTTCGATGGCTGCAGCCGCCGCGAAAGAAGAAACCGTTCCCGTTCCCGTCGTAAATCCTCCCGCTCCCGCAACCCAGCCGGCAATCGTACCGGGACCGGATACCACCACATCGGTGAAACCCTCAGGGTACAGGAAGAAACAACAGATCCGCGGGTTTGTCAATCTCTCCTCCTTTTCAGGTTTTACAAATTATTCATCAGGGAATCTGCAAAGTGAAAAACTGACCTTCTCGCTGTCGGCCCGGAATATCGGCAATACAAATTTATCGGTGGAAACCTATATGTCATACATTCAGAATGACAAACAGGTCACTGAAAACTCAAACAGCGTCTTCAACAAATTAAAGATCTATAACCTCGATATTGCCTACGATTTCGGTAAAAGAGCCACACTGGTGTTCGGCCGGAAGATAAATCCCAAGCTCTCGAACATGGGCAGCAATGACGGAATTCAGTTCGAGCTGAAGTTCAAACCTCTGTCAATAGGAATCATTGCAGGCTTCCGGCCCGATTATAAGGATTACGGATTTAATTCCAGTCTTCTTCAGTATGGAGCATACCTCTTTAATGAATACATCGGCAAAAAGGGTTTCATGCAAAGCACACTGGCGTTCATAAACCAGACGAATTCAGGAAATACTGACCGGAGGTATTTTTACCTGCAGCATGTCAATTCGCTGGTCAAAAACCTGACTTTCTTCGGTTCGGCCGATATAGATATCTACGGAAAGGAGTTCAATTCTGCCGACAGTACTTACACAACAACATCTTCCCCGAAGCTGACCAACCTGTACCTGTCGCTCAGCTACAGGATCCTGCGGCGGCTGGGAATTACCCTTTCTTATAGCGACCGGCAGAATGTGATCTATTACGAGACCTATAAAACATACCTCGAGACCCTTCTTGACAATCCGTCGCTTCACGGATATAATCTACAGGTAAATTACTCGCCGGTGAACAAGCTGTCGATCGGTGCGACAGGATCGTACCGCACCAGCAGCCAGGACCCAAAACCGACGGAGAATATCTATGTTTACCTTACCTACAGCGAGATTCCCGGGATCAAAACAGGCGTGACAGTTTCAACAATTTTTCTCCGGACCGGTTATCTGAACGGGAAAATATACAGTGCGGGGCTTTCCAAAGACATTGCCGCCGGCAAACTTTATCTGGGTTTAACTTACCGGTATGTGGATTATCACTATTTCAACACCGAGATCATTCCCACCTATCAGAACATGGGCGAGTTCAGCCTCACCTGGAGGATCATCCGGAAACTTTCATTGTCCGCATACTACGAAGGAACCTTTGAAAAAATAAACACCTACCAGCGCCTCTACGCGCAGATCAACTGGGGATTTTAAGTCGGAGGTCGGAGGTCAGAGGGCAGAAGGTTGAAAATGGAGGATGGAGGAAGAATTTCGACGATAAACTGATCTTCATTGCGAGCGTTACGAAGCAATCCCCTTCAATTATAATTTAACCTTATCATTGCGAGGAGCGCAGCGACGAAGCAACCTATTTTTCCCCATTTCTATTTACAAAGGTACTGCCCAATAACCCTCGGGTAGTGTTCATACTCGAGCAGGTGGATTCTTTGAGCCAGAGTTTCAGGAGTGTCTCCGGGTTCGACGGGGCAGCACGACTGGAAGATAATGTTACCGTCGTCGTACTTTTCGTTGACCAGGTGTATGGAGATGCCGGATTCTTTTTCACCGGCAGCAATTACGGCTTCATGGACCTTCATGCCATACATGCCTTTTCCGCCGTACTTCGGCAGTAGGGCAGGGTGGATGTTGAGGATTCTGCCGGGGTATGCCTTCAGCAGGTATGCAGGAACCAGCCAGAGAAAACCTGCAAGGATAAGTGCATCGATGCCGTTATCCCGGAGTAATTCAAGGATCTTTTCAGTTTCATAGAATTCTGACCGGGAGAAGACGATGGTAGGAACCCCGAGGTTTTTTGCGCGTTCCAGAACGAAGGCGCCGGGATTGTTCGAAAGGATCAGGCCGACCGATATGCCGGAATCATGCTCACGGAAATATTCTGTGATCCGCCGGGCGTTGGTGCCGCTGCCGGAAGCAAGGATGGCAATCCGAATCATATTGAATTATGAATTATGATTGCAAGATACAGAAAAACTCTTTATTAAGACAAAAGGGGCTGGCCATCGGGCATTAGGGGAAATATGTCATAAGACATAAGTCATACGTAATTTTCCATTTATTGCTATTGCGAGGAGCATAGCGACGAAGCAATCCCCTTTTTCTATAACTCCTCCTTGTCTTTGCGAGCGAAGCGAAGCAACCTCCGAGTTCCGACTTCAGCTACTGTCTTAAGCCGCTGAGATCCAGAATTCTGATATTTCCATATGTTAAAAAATCTTAAATTAATTTGAATTCTATCGATAAAATTCATTTCTTTGCAGTCCGTTTAACCAAAAAAGGAAAAATCATGTCTGACATTGCATCAAAAGTAAAAGCTATCATTGTAGATAAGCTCGGTGTTGACGAAAACGAAGTTACACCTGAAGCAAGTTTCACCAATGATCTCGGTGCTGACTCCCTCGATACAGTAGAACTCATCATGGAATTCGAAAAGGAATTTGACATTGCAATTCCGGATGACCAGGCTGAGAAAATCGGAACTGTTGGTGAAGCAATTGCTTACATCGAGAACAATACCAAATAAGGTGTTTCCCGGTTCCCGGAAAATCATCTTCAGGCTTTGTTCTTTGTAGTATTCAAAAGAAATTAAAATCCCTCCCTTGTGGAGGGATTCCTGTTTAAATGTACCATTAAACCTGATTCACGTGAAACTTCGTCGAGTTGTCGTTACTGGTCTCGGATCGCTGACCCCGATTGGCAATAATACCGGGGAATACTGGAATTCATTGGTCAATGGTGTCAGTGGCGCAGGTCCGATCACCCGGTTTGACCCTTCCAAGTTCAAAACACAGTTCGCCTGTGAGGTAAAGAACTTCAATTCCGAGAATTTTTTCGAACGGAAGGAAGCCCGCAAGTATGATCTTTACAGCCAGTTTGGCATCGTTGCAGCCGACGAGGCGATTGCCGATGCAGCTTTCAACATGGAGAAACTGAACTGCGATCGCGTGGGCGTGATCATCGCTTCGGGTATTGGCGGGCTTGAGACCTTTATCACCGAAGTGAAGAACTTTGTTGAAGGAGACGGTACGCCGCGCTTCAACCCCTTCTTCATCCCGAAGATGATTGCAGATATTACATCAGGTCACGTTTCGATCAAGTACGGCTTCCGCGGACCGAATTTTGCCACCGTGTCGGCCTGTGCTTCATCTGCAAACGGAATGGTGGATGCCTTCAATTACATCCGGCTCGGGAAGGCCGAGGTTTTTGTGGTTGGAGGTGCCGAAGCATCCATCAGCACAGCGGGTGTCGGAGGCTTCAACGCAATGCATGCACTTTCCACACGGAACGACGATCCGAAGACAGCCTCACGGCCATTCGACAAGGACCGCGACGGATTCGTGATCGGTGAAGGTTCCGGGATTCTTATTTTCGAGGAACTGGAACATGCCATCAGCCGCGGTGCAAAGATCTATGCCGAGGTGGCAGGAGCAGGGTTGTCCGGCGATGCATACCATATGACACAACCGCACCCTGAAGGGCTCGGCGCCCTCATTGCCATGCGTGAAGCCTTGCTGGATGCTGAAATGGTTGCGACCGACCTCGACCATATCAATACGCACGGAACATCGACACCGCTCGGCGACATCGTCGAACCCAAGGCTATCCAGACGCTTTGCGGCGAGCATGCATACAAAGTCAACATCAATTCAACGAAATCGATGACCGGCCACCTTCTCGGCGCTGCCGGCGCAGTCGAAGCCATCGCCTCGATCCTTGCCGTGAAAAACGATATCATTCCCCCGACCATCAACCATTTTACGGATGATCCGGAAATCGACAACCGGCTCAACTTTACCTTCAACAAGGCACAACAGCGTGTCGTCAACGCCGCCCTCTCCAACACCTTTGGCTTCGGCGGCCACAATGCCTCGGTCATCTTCAAGAAATACAAGGAATAGTGATACTTTGAGCTTTCTGTTTATTCAACCGGTCAGTTACTACTTTTCTAAAGACAAAAAACTTTACCAGGCGATAAAAAATATATTCGGGTTCTATCCCCGGAATATTTTTTTGTACCGGCTGGCATTCCTGCATAAATCGGCTGGGGAGGAAACGCTTCACGGGATCCGGATCAACAATGAACGGCTGGAGTTTTTGGGCGACGCCATCCTCGATGCCATTACGGCCGATTACCTCTTCAAGACCTTCCCCACCAAAGATGAAGGGTTCCTCACGGAGATGCGCTCGAAGCTCGTCAGCCGCGTGCAGCTCAACAAGCTTTCACAGAAGCTCGGGCTCGAGAAGCTGGTCCGCCTTGATTCCTCCTCCACCAACATCTACCGTTCCTTCCAGGGCGACGCCTTCGAAGCACTCATCGGGGCCATTTACCTCGACCGGGGCTACAGGTTTACCCGTCACATCATCCTTGACAGGATCATCCGCCACTACTTTGATATTAATGAACTGGTAAACCAGGAGGTGAATTTCAAGAGCCGGATGATCGAATGGTCGCAGAAGGAGAAAAAACAGCTCAACTTCCAGGTCACGGAGGAGGTCGGTACCGGCTACCGGAAACAATACATCATCGACATCCTGGTCGACAACCAGCCCATCGCCCGCGGACAGGATTACTCCATCAAAGGCGCAGAACAGAATGCGGCGGAGAAAGCCTGGTCGAAGCTTTCAGAGCAAAATAACTCCAGGACTGAAGGGTGATACTGGATGCTGGATGCTGGATTCTGGTTGTGTGAGATCTGTGTCAGGTGACAGGTGTCATGTATCAGGTATTTTGCACACCCCATGCCCACGCATCCAGTATCCAGCATCCAGCATCTAATTCAATCCTCCGCAAATATAATCTTTGGAATTCCGTTGATATTTGAGTATATTTGTTTTGCTGTATTGATAATAACTTCGGAATGGCTAAGAAGATCTTCCTGGATGTAAGACCGGAGCCGGTTTATTTTACCCTGATCGGCATTTCCTGCCACGTAAAGGATTACCGGATCTCCTACCTGTTGAACACCCGCCTCGGGCTTGAATTCCACAAGCTGGATGACCTGAAGATCACGCTGACCCAGAAAAAGGAACCTACGGGTTTTTCCTTTTATTATTACAGGGATGAAGATTATTTCAATGCCTATTACCTGATTTCCAACCGCAGCGAGGAATTTGCGCTGGCGCCGGAAATCAAGCAGGTCGATTTTCTGCTGATCGTGGAAGGGGTCTTCAAGAAAGCCCAGAAGGATCCGCTGATCAAAGCGATCAGGGCCATCCCGAACGTGCTGACGGCCTATGAGATCAATTTTGCAGAGATAAAGAATCATGAAACGCTCCTGAACGATATGGAGATGCATTTCATGAACATTCATAAGGAAAGTAAAGTCAAGTATCAACCAAAAAGTAAAGTATAAGGAGAAAAAGCCATGTTTGAAGAACTGAAAAAAGCGTTTGACAAGGGTGTTGAGTACGCCTTTGCCACAAAGGACAAGATCGAGAAAGCTGCCGCAGATTTTGCAAAGGAGAACAACCTCACAAAGGAAGAGGCCAAAAAGCTGTACGACCAGTGGGTGAAAAAATCGGATGCCATGCGGAAAGACCTGGAAAAACAGGTTGTCGAGATCCAGAAGACCGCCATTGCCAAAATGAACCTCGTAACGAAAGAGGACTACAAGGCACTGGAGCAACGGATCAAAAAGCTGGAAGCCGGAGGAAAAGGCCCCGTAAAACCAGCAAGGAAAGCAAAGGCAAAGAAGGCAGCTAACAAAACAGTGAAATAAAGCCGCTGGCTGCCGGCAGAAGATGAGTGGCATTCGAACGGGAAGATGTTCCTGTTCCGGAATTATGTTTGGTGAAAGGCATTCTAAAACTGTTAAACCGTGAATGTACTGAAGATCGGCTCGACCGTCAACGAAATCGGGCGTGCGAGGGAAATCATAGGGATTGCCGTTAAATACGGGTTCAACGACTGGGTCACGAAGAGCGGGCTGGCCAGGCTGCTGGTCACAAAAAAGCGGCTGGCCCGGATCAGCAAATTCACCAAGTGGGAACGTATGCGGATGGCGGTGGAGGAACTGGGTCCTACCTTCATCAAGTTCGGGCAGATCCTGGCCGACCGTCCCGACGTTGTCCCGGAGGAGTTGCGTGTTGAACTGAGAAAACTCCAGGATGAGGCGGTGCCCATGCCCGACGAGGAGGCCATCGCCGAGATAGAGCGGAACCTCGGACACCCGGTATCGGAGCTGTTCAAGGATTTTGATACGAAACATCTCGCCGCAGCATCGGTGGCACAGACCTACCGTGCCACGTTACTGAACGGGGATAAGGTTTGTGTAAAAGTACAGCGGCCGGGGATCGACAAGAAGATCAACCTCGACCTGATCCTGATGCGTTATTTTGGCCTCCGCTCGCAACGGACCCACCCGGAGATGGAAGCGATAAACCTTGTTGGCGTGATCGAGGAGTTCGGACGAACAATCCATAAAGAACTGGACTTTCGTCATGAAGCCGCTAATGTGATCAGGTTCGGGCACAATTTTGAGGGAGATCCGTTGATCTATGTCCCGAAGATTTACAAGGAATTTACCACGGAAAAAATTCTGGTCGAAGAATTTATTGAAGGGATCAAGGTCAGCGACATGGATGCGCTTTTTGCATCGGGCTGCGACCCGGTAATGATCGCCAAGAACGGCCTGCACCTGGTTTTCGAACAGATCTTTGTTCACGGCTTTTTCCACGCCGATCCGCATCCCGGCAACATCTTCATCAAAGACAGGGACCAGATCGCCTTCATTGATTACGGAATGATGGGAACGGTACGGCCGGAACACCTCCAGTTCCTTGGTAAGTATGTGTTGGGCTACATCAGCCGCGATGCCCATGCGATCACCGAAGCATTGCTGCAGTTATCGGGCAAACGGAATTTCCGGCGGTTCAAGGACCTCGAGTTCCAGATCCACGATATGCTGGCGCATTACAAGTACCTTTCGATCGACGAGATGGACTTCGGGAAGGTGATGAATGAGTCGATCGACATCATCGTGCGATACGGGCTTCGGATCCCGCCCACCGTTTACCTGCTGGTGAAAGCGCTGATCACCATCGAACGGGTAGCCGTGACCCTTTACCCGGAGATCGATTTTGCAAAAGAGATGCAGCCCTATGCTTTGGACCTGATCCGGCAGCAATACAACCCGCGCAAGCTGGCCGAAGAGGTCTTTGATTCCATTAAAGAGTATTACAAGCTGCTGATGGAACTCCCTTCGGACCTGAACGAGATCATTCATAAAATAAAGGAAGGCCGGTTCAGCACCCAGATTGAGCTCAAGGGCTTCGGCCCGCTGGAGGAGCACATCGACCAGGCGAGCAACCGCATATCCATCGCGATCGTGATTGCCGCGCTGATCATCGGCGCCTCCATCATCTCGCGTTATCCCGACACCCGGTGGATCGGAACGATCGTGTTTTTACTGGCGGGAATATTCGGGTTCTGGCTGCTACTGAAACTTTTCAGAAGAAACAGGTTCTGACAATTACAGTCTTTATCTGACTCACCTCACCCCCAACCCCCCTGCCTACCGGCAGGCAGGCTCTCCTGAAGGCGAGGGGGATTTTTTTCGTGGATTTTCGTGTAACGTATTTTACGCCAAAAACGCGAAAACGCTAAGAACTTATGCCGGTTTATGACATTTTGCGTCTTAGCGGTGAATAAAAAAACTTTAAGGAAAAACTATTCTAATAAGTATTCGTAAACTGTTTGAGGAACCGGAGATCATTCTCAAAGAACAACCTCAGGTCCTTTATCTGATATTTTAACATGGTGATCCTCTCGATCCCCATTCCGAAAGCGAAACCGGTGTAAACGTTGCTGTCGATATTGCAATTCTCCAGTACCGCCGGATCAACCATGCCGCAGCCGAGGATCTCGACCCAGCCGGTGTATTTGCAGATGTTACATCCTTTCCCGCCGCAGATGTTACAGGAAACATCCATCTCTCCCGAGGGTTCCGTAAAAGGGAAATAGGAGGGACGGAGCCGGATCTGCGTTTTTTCCCCGAACATCTCTTTTGCGAAGTAGAGCAACGTCTGTTTGAGATCCCGGAACGAAATGTCTTTGTCGATCGCCAGCCCTTCTACCTGGTGGAAGATGCAGTGGGCGCGGGCGGATATGGCTTCATTGCGGAAGACCCTTCCGGGGAAGATCGTGCGGATGGGAGGCTTTGACTTTTCCATGGCCCGGATCTGGACGGATGAGGTATGTGTCCGCAGGGCGATATCGGGATCCTTTTCAATGAAGAAGGTATCCTGCATGTCGCGGGCGGGATGTTCTTCGGGGAAGTTCAGCGCCGTGAAATTGTGCCAGTCGTCTTCGATCTCCCGGTCTTCCATCACGGAATATCCGATGCGCGAGAAGATCGCGATGATTTCATTGCGGACGATCGACAACGGATGCCTCGGCCCCGGCTCCATATAATTCACCGGGCGGGTGAGGTCGAGGCCGGAGGAGACAGTCTCCTCAGCAGATCCCAGTTGCTCCTTCAGCGAATCGATCCTGCCCTGCACAGCGACTTTCAGGTCGTTGAGCAGCTTTCCGGTCTCCTTTTTCTGGTCTGAAGCAACATTTTTAAAATCGGCGAACAACTCCTGCAAAACCCCTTTCTTCCCAAGGAATTTAATCCTGAACTGCTCCAGTTCCCCGGCGCCCGAAGCGGCAAACGCTTCGACTTCATGGATTAGCTGTTCGATTTTTTCTTTCATGTTGTAAGCGGTTCACTGAACACGTTTCACGAATCACGTTGTTCATTTTCATTGCGAGGAGCGCAGCGACGAAGCAATCCCCTTTTTGTTAATCATCCTTGTCATTGCGAGCCCCGCAAAAGCGGGATAAACTCCGCGAAGCAACCTCCATCTTCCATCCTCCATCTTCAGATCTCCGACCTCTGACTTCTGACCTCAATCTACGATCTTAACCGTCATCTTGACATCCTTCAGCGGCCTATCGTTCTGATCCTTCTGAACAGAAGCGATCTTGTCGATCACATCGAGTCCTTCTGTGACCATTCCATAAACGGTATAGTTCATATCGAGGAAATGGGTGCCTTGTTCCGGCTGGACGATATAAAACTGGCAACCGGAAGATGCTTTCTGTGGGTTATCAGTACGGGCTGCTGCCAGTGCGCCGCGGACGTGCTTAAGGTTGGCATTGAATTCAGCAGGGATTGGCTGGCCCACATCACCACCGCCAAGTTGCTGGCCGGGTTTTGCATTTTTTGAAGTGGGATCACCACCCTGGATCATGAAGCCCATGATGACGCGGTGGAACAGCGTCCCATCATAAAAACCGGACTTGGCCAGCTTGACGAAATTATCGCGGTGTTTGGGTGTTTCATTGCAGAGGTAGCCTTTCATGTCGCCGAATTCGGTGTGGATCACGAATTTTACCTGTTTCTGAGTGGTTGCAGTGCCCTGGGCATTGCTGCTGATGTTCATCATGACAAAAAGAATAAGTGAAAGAAATGCAATTTTTTTCATAGTATAAAAATTTAAGTTCCTGAGGGGCAAAAATAGTGAAAATTTTAAGGGGATCAGAAAGCGGGCAGGTTTTTATGACGTTCGATGTAGCATTTCCGGCAGAGGGGCTCATAGGCGTCTTTCTCCCCGAGGAGGACCTGTTTTTCATTCTTTACGATCCGGTGGGAATAGTGTGCAAGGTCGCCGCAGCTCATGCAGATTGCGTGTAGTTTGGTAATGTACTCGGCGCTGGAGATCAGCGAAGGCATCGGTCCGAACGGAACACCCAGGTAATCCATATCCAGCCCCGCCACCAGCACGCGGATGCCGTTATTGGCCATGGTATTGCACACCGTGGTGATCTCGGAATCAAAGAACTGTGCCTCGTCGATCCCCACAACGTTCACATCGTTGACCATTAGGAGGATCTGCGAAGCCGATTGAACCGGTGTTGAGAGGATGGCATGTGCATCGTGCGTCACGATCTGTTCCTCGCTGTAACGGTTGTCCATGGCCGGTTTGAAGATCTCTACCTTTTGCTTGGCGATCCTGGCCCTGTTGAGGCGGCGGATCAGCTCTTCGGTCTTCCCGGAAAACATCGATCCGCAGATCACTTCGATCCAGCCGGTGCGTGAAGGAATGTTTTTTTCGATAAGCATGAATTCGTCGGAAAGTTTGTTATCTTTATGGCTGAAATCACCACAAAAGTAAGAAAATTCAGATTTGTTTTCACGGTTATGAGTCATTTGAACAAATCCATCATCTCGGATGAGATCCGTTGGCTGCTGGAGGCCATTACGGAACAGTTTGAAGCGATCAATGCATACGAGGGAAAGATCCCGCAGATCGAATTCGACATCATCATGGAAAACATCCGGAAGCTGTACGATAACCTTTACCGGCTGAACCGCATCAGCAGCCCCGCTCCCCATGCCGACCACCTTATACCAGAGCAGCCGGTGGTGCGGCCGAAGGTGCCGGCTTATACCGAAGAGGTTAAAGAGCCGGTTCAGGAAGAGAAGCCACCCGTTCATCACCCTGTAAAGATCCGGGTGGAGACCACCGAAACAGAGCATCACAAAAAAGAAAGTCACAAGGCGGAAAAAGAGGCAGGCGTGATCGACCTCTTTGCCGAAGAAGCCAGTGACTTCCAGGAAAAGCTGAAAGAGGTGCGCGAGAAAAGTTATGCAACGGAGCGGCTTTCATCACGCAAGGGTGATCTGAAAGCCTCCATTTCCATCAATGAAAAATTCCTTTTTATCAATGAGCTCTTCGACGGGAACCTGCGCGAATACAACATTACCGTTGAAACCCTGAACGGCTTTGCCGATATCCGCCAGGCGCTTGAATTCCTCGACCTCGAACGGATGAAGAACCGGTGGGAAAGCGAGTCGCCGGCGTTCAAACGGCTCAAGGAACTGGTGGAGCAGAAATTTTGATCTCCTCTATGATCCCGATCAATTCCTCCATCGAATCTGCCGTCATCAGCCTCATCCGGTGTTTCTTGAAATCTGCAACGCCTTTAAAATAACCACTGTAGAATTTCCGCATCTCCAGGAGGGTATAGAATTCACCTTTATATTCAATTGATCGTTCCAGGTGAAGACGTAAAATGTCGATCCGTTCGGACAGGGACGGAGGAGGAAGCAGCTCCCCGCGTTCGATGTACGCTTTACATTCCCTGAAGATCCAGGGGTTCCCGACGGCGGCGCGGCCGATCATCAGCCCGTCGACGCCATAGCGGTCTTTCATTTCCTTAGCAATGACGGCGCTGGTGATATCCCCGTTGCCGAATACCGGGATCTGCATGCGCGGGTTTTCTTTGACCTTGCCGATAAGGGTCCAGTCGGCCGTGCCGCCGTAAAGCTGCGCCCGGGTCCGTCCGTGGATGGTAATCGCGCGGATGCCGGCATCCTGCAGCCGCTCGGCGATTTCAAGGATGTTCCGGTTTGCATCGTCCCATCCCAGGCGGGTTTTAGCCGTCACCGGGAGCTTCACGGCATTGACCACAGCTTCCGTCATCCTGACCATTTTCGGAAGGTCATTCAGCAACGCGGCCCCTCCTCCCTTCATCACCACTTTCTTCACCGGGCAGCCGAAGTTCAGGTCGATGAAATCCGGTTGGGCGCTCTCTGCGATCAGTGCGGCTTTCCGCATGTTCTCCACCGATTCGCCGAAGATCTGGATCCCGATGGGACGCTCTTCCGGGCCGAACCTCATTTTTAAGCTGCTCTTTTCAGCTTCGCGGATCAGCGCTTCGGACGAAATGAACTCGGTGACCAGGAGACCGGCACCGAACTGCTTGCAGATGGAACGGAAGGGCATATCCGTGACATCCTCCATGGGAGCCATGATCAGGGGACAATCGCCCAGTTCTATGTGACCGATCTTTGTCAAAAAGCACTACTTTTGCGCAAAATTAGTCAAATTCAATCGTTTCCATGAAACCGGCCGCCCTTTCACACCTTTCTCCCTTCATGAAACTGCTCTTCGTGCTGATGCTATTGCTGACCGGTTTGATCATCTCAGTCTTCGGAAGCATCCTGATCACGATGGTGACGTACCATGCTGACCTGAATAAAATCATGCTGCTGCTGTCCGACAGCGGTGATCCCTCCTCTGTTCCCCTTCTGAAAGCATTGCAGATTTTGCAATCGGTCTTCCTTTTCATTGTTCCGGCCATTTTCGCAGGATACCTATTTGAAGGCCATCCGGGAGGCTATTTCGGGATGAACAGGAAACCCGGCGGGCTTGTCCTGATCCTGGTCATTCTCATCCTGTTTGTCAGCCTGCCGCTGGTCAACTGGATGGTGTCGGTGAACGAAATGATGAAGCTCCCAACCTTTTTTCACGGGATCGAAGAATGGATGCAGACCACCGAAGCCCAGGCAGAAAAGCTCACCAACGCATTTCTTGATGTTCACTCGGCTGGCGGACTTGCATTGAACCTTGTCATGATTGCCATCATTCCGGCCATTGGCGAAGAGCTGCTTTTCCGTGGACTCTTCCAGCGGCTTTTTAAAGAGTGGTTCCGGAATATTCATGTGGCCGTTTTCCTTTCGGCACTGATCTTCGGACTGGTCCACATGCAGTTTTACGGGTTGCTCCCTCGGTTGATGCTCGGGATCTGTTTCGGTTATCTCTATTACTGGAGCGGGACGATCTGGGTGCCGGTATTCGCTCATTTCCTGAACAACGGCGCAGCAGTAGTCGTTTCCTTTCTCTCAAACATTGGTGCCGTTCAGGCCGATTATGAAATGATCGGGTCCACGAACAATGCATTCGTGATCGCGGGAAGTGTTGTGTTCACGGGGATGGCGATGTACGGGGTGTTCAGGCTGACAAAGAATGCAGGAATTAAGAATGCGGAAATGAAAGGATAATGATAAAGGAAAGGCACAAGAAGCTATTAATATATGGTGGAGGAGCTGTAATTGCTCTGCTGCTTATGTTTTTCCTGCTACGGGGAGTTGTTTTTTCATTTTTACTGGAACGAAAGATTGAGCGGTTTAACACAGAATATCATGCAGTGTTGCATGTTGAAAAGGCAGGGATTCGAGGGATCAGCACCATCTTTCTGCGCGGGATCAGCCTGAGGCCGGAGAACGGCGATACGCTGCTGACCATTGATACGGCAAGCGCCAGCCTGGGGTTCTGGAGCCTTCTTGTAGGCAGGATCACGGTGAAGGAACTTGAACTGAACCACACCCGGCTGACCATTTTACAGCAGGATTCATCATCAAATTACCGCTTTCTTTTACGGGGAAGAAAACAAAAGAGTCAGGAGGATACTGTTCGGAAAATCAACTATGCCTCAGTGGTGTCGAGGATGGCAGGCGCGGTCTTTGAGAAGATCCCTTCCGGAATGCGGATCACAGGACTGGAGGTCTCATACCGGAAACAGGACCACCTGGTGAAGTTCCGGATCGATCAGTTTAAGGTTACGGATCAGTCGTTCCATACAACGGTCTCAGTAACGGAGGGAGATACTGTGAAAAACTGGATCGTTGCAGGGATCCTGGATAAAAAGGAGCAGATGGCCTCCTTCCGGCTCTATTCTTCCGAAAAGGGAAAAATCATCCTTCCCTTCCTTCAGTATAAATATAAAGCACAGGTTTCCTTTGATACGCTGACCTTCAACCTTTCCGAAAATGACCGGGAAGATACACTTTCACAGATCCGCGGACTGGTGAGGCTGAAAGGAGTGAACCTTCAGCAGGAGCAGATCTCGGCACAGCCGGTTATCCTGGATCAGTTTGGATTTGATTATTACATTAATGTCGGTCCGGATTACATCGAGCTGGACAGCGCCACACAGGTTGTTTTCAACCGCTTGAACTTTCATCCCTACATCCGCTACCGTCCCGGACCCACAAAACAGATCACCCTTAAGATCCGGAAACCGGAATTTCCCGCGGAGGAACTTTTCTCATCGTTGCCGGAAGGGTTGTTCACGATCGCACACGAAGTCCGGGTGACGGGAAACCTTGCATTCAACCTCGATTTCTTTGTTGATCTCGAGCTACCCGATTCCCTTCGTTTCCAGGCCGATCTGAAGCGGATCCGGTTCGGGGTGCTATCCTATGGCGATGCCGGCCTCATGAGGCTTGACTCATCATTTGAATACACCGCATATGTCAGGGGCAATCCTGACCGGACCTTTATTGTAGGACCTGAGAACCCCGATTTCCGCCACCTGTCAAAGATCTCCCCGATGCTCCAGGTTTCGGTGCTGAATTCGGAAGATCCCGGGTTTTTCCAGCACCGGGGCTTCATCCCGGATGCCTTCCGCGAATCGATGATCCAGAATATAAAAGAGCGGAGGTTTGCACGGGGCGGGAGCACGATCACCATGCAGCTGGTGAAGAATGTTTTTCTCACGAAAAATAAAACCATATCCCGCAAACTCGAGGAAATCCTGCTTGTCTGGCTGATCGAGAATCAGCAGCTCTGCACGAAGGAGCGGATGTTCGAGGTCTATCTCAACATCATCGAACTCGGCCCTCATATTTATGGCGCCAATGAGGCGGCTCATTTTTATTTCAAAAAAGATGCCTCACGGCTGAACCTGCAGGAATCCATTTTCCTAGCCTCCATCATTCCAAAGCCCAGATGGTTCATGTATTCGTTTGATGAGACCGGTCACCTGAGGCAGGGAGTGAAGGATTTCTTTGCGCTGCTGTCGGGAAAGATGCTGAAGAAAGGACAGATCAGCCAGAATGAATACGAAAGACTGGTTCCTGATGTTGAGCTAAAGGGGCCTGCAAGGCTGCTGCTGAAGAGTGATACAATCCGGGTTGATACTACGGAGGTAGTTGAGGATTAAAGATAGAAGAAAGTATTCCAGAGACTATAAACTCACCCCCTGCCTTCGGCTTCCCCCTCTCTTTAAACGTTAACGGATCATCGTCACCGTTCCCATCGTGCTGCCCTTGCCCTTTCCATTATCAGAGCCTTCCCAGACCGTTCCATCCTTGAAGGTGGCCGATATTTTCCATACATAGACATCCTCCGCCATCAGGGTGCCTTTGGAATAGCCGTCCCATCCTTCCGTCGGACGTCCTTGCGCATCAAGCGCACTGGATTCCCACAAAACGTGTCCCCATGTATCAAGCACCAGGATATGATAAACGGCCAGGTTGATGCCGACCGGCTTGAAGAGCCGTACGGATGGCAGCACGTTTTCGGGCGAGAAGGCGTTTGGCACGAACAGGTTGTGGAACATGAACTCATAATCCAGGAAAGTCGTGTCGGAGCAGTTGTTTGCAGCCCATGTGATGAGGCGGATGATATAGGACCCGTCAGTGGCGTAAGTGACCACAGGCTCTTCGACATTCGATTTTGTGCCGTTGCCGAAGTCCCATTCATACAGCTTCGCATTGAGCGATTCATTGTTCATCTTGATCCTCCCCGGCATGCCGTTCACATCTTCTATGATGGTGAAAGCGCTGATCGGCGACAACAGTACGGTTTCGGTCTTCGATACCGTGTCGGTGCACCCGAAGGCATCGCCGACCCTAAGGAATACAATATAGGTTCCGCCATCGGGGAAGCTGTATGCCGGTGATTGAAGGTTCGATGTATCCACCGGGTTCGAGGCATCGCCGAAGTTCCAGGAGTATCGGGTCAGCACTGTATCCCCAACCTTCGATAGATTGGCGAAGGTGACGAGGTCTCTTGAACAGATATCAGGAGCAGCAAAATCCGCTTTCGGAAGCTTGTGTACAGTGGCTTTTCGTAACATCGTATCCTGACATCCCAGCTGGTTGCGGATGATCAGCATCACATCATACTTCCCGTGGTTGTTGTAACGGTGAGCGGGATCCTGCAGGCTGGTGGTATCATTCGGTCCGGATGCGGGCTCACCGAATTTCCAGCTGTAGGAAATAATGCTTATACCGTTGCTGTCGGAAAGGTTGACAAAGCGGCTTGAATCACCAAGGCAGACGGCAGGAACCGAGAAATCGGCAAAAGAATTTGACTTCACGGTGATCGTGCGGTAGCTGGTGTCCGTGAGAAGGATTCCGTTCATTGTTGATCGCACTACCAGCATCACGGTGTATATTCCGTCGAGCTGGTATTCATGTGTAATGCTTGGTTTCCTTGTAGTGTATGAGAGATTGGTCGCATCACCGAATTCCCAGTACCATGAATTGATCAGGCTGACCGGTCCCGAACTGTCGATGAAAATAACCGGGGACCTTGAACAGTGCAGTGTGTCAGGATTGCTGTAAATGGCTGCGATGCAGGAAACAAGAACCTGCTTCGAAATAGTATCCCTGCAACCCCGGGAGTTGATCGTTGTGAGCGTCACTGAATATGTGCCGAAGGCACCATAGGTGTGCGATGCTGTCAGTGGAACCGGAGCTGTCTGGGTCAAAGTATTGCCATCGCCGAAATTCCAGATCAGGGTATCCACCGCTGAACCGTTGCCTGTTGAAAGGTTGCGGAAGAGTACCGTTGAATCGCAATAGGGAACCGAATCAAAGGTGAAATTGGCTACCGGCGGTGCATACACGATGACATCCAGGTAAACGCTGTCGACACAATTATCCGAATCCCATGCCTTGAATTTAACGGTGTAAACGCCGGGACTGGTAAAGACATGGGTCGGGTAGTAGAGTGTTGATGTGTTGTAGGTACCGGAATTCGGGTCGTTGAATTTCCAGGAAACATCGTGGAGGGTGTCGCCGGTGGCCAGGTTCACGGGTATGAAATGCGTCGGCTCTCCGAAACAAACCGAGTCGGCGCTGAACGTAAAGTTGAATCCGGGCTTGACGAATACCGTCGAATCCACCAGCGTATCATTGCATCCGTTGGTATTGGTCACGATCAGTGTTACATGGTAGGTCGAATCCTTATAGGTATAGACATGAACCGGGTTTGCAAGTACGGAAGTGAACCCGTCGCCGAAATCCCAGTTCCAGCCTGATATGCCCGCGCCGTTGCCGGTGGAATGATCGGCAAAGGTAACCTGACCGGCGGGACAGTAATTGCTGTAATAGCTGAAAGCTGCGGTCGGCTTTGTAAAGATCACCACAGGCAGGGTATAACTGTCGGAGCAACCATTTCCGCTTGTAACGGTCAGGATCACGACATAGGTTCCGGCTGTGGAATAGATATGCGAAGGATTCTGCTGGTGCGATGTATCTCCGTCGCCGAAATCCCAGAGCCAGCCGGTGATCAGCCCGATCGAGAGGGTTGATGAGTCGGTGAACTGTGTCATGCTTCCGGCGCATCCTCCCGTGAAGGTGAAGAAAGCATCCGGCATGGCATTGACAACCGCTGCCAGGATGGTGTCGCTCTGGCAACCGGAGGAGTTGGTCACTGTCAGCATTACGTTATAAGAACCGAAATTTGCATAGGTATGTGTCGGGTTCTGTACCGTAGAATTCGGGGTACCGTCGCCGAAATTCCACAGCCATGAAGTAATGGTTCCGCTGTTGCCCACCGACTGATCGGTAAAGTGTGTCGGGCTGC
The DNA here is from genome assembly GCA_026391805.1 of Bacteroidota bacterium. Lineage (GTDB taxonomy): Bacteria > Bacteroidota > Bacteroidia > Bacteroidales > FEN-979 > FEN-979. The sequence continues at coordinate 30,219 of JAPLDJ010000028.1, forward strand.
CCTTGCAGACACTGTCGGAAACAAAATTCGCCGTTGGTGAACTGTTGATGTCGATCTGCTTCATAATGGTATCCTTGCAGCCGTGAATGTTCGTTGTGATCAGGGTCACGTTGAAGGACGACGGGGAGTTAAAAATGTGCTGCGGATTCTGCTGGGTGGAAGTGTTGGATGTTCCCGAACCCGGATCCCCGAAATTCCATTCCCATCCGTTGATCGGACCGCCGCCGTTCAGCTGCGACTGATCGGTGAACTGAACGGCCATTCCCTTACAGTGTGTGGCCGAACTGGTGAAATTAGCCACAGGTGCATCATAAACTGTAACGACATGACCGGAGGTATTCGAGCAGCTGTCAGATGTCTGAATTGTCAATGTTGAATTGTAATTTCCTCCTGCTGCATAGGTATGGGTGACGTTCTGCGGGTTCGGGAAACTGACAGTTTGTGAGTTCCCGTCGCCGAAGACCCAGGTCCACCTGACAATGTAACCATGGGTGGTGAACGATTGGTCGGTGAAGGAAACAGCCTGGTGTGCACAGTTGCTGCTGCTTGTCACAAATGCAGCCACCGGCGGTGTTGTTACCAGTACCTGGTGAGTGACCGTTCCGGTACATCCATTCGAATTTGTGACGATCAGCGTAACAGTATGAACCCCTGCCGAAGCATAGAGGTGTGTCGGATTCTGGAGCATTGAATGAGGCGAACCGTCACCAAAATCCCAGTTCCAGGCAACAATGGACGATGCAATCGCGATCGACTGGTCGGTGAAGGTCATCAGGGTTCCAAGGCAAACCGTATCGGCGCTGAATTGGGCCGTCGGCTTTTCGGAAATGGTTACAGGCAGAGAAACAGTATCTGTACAACCGGTGATATTTGTGACGATCAGCATCACGTTGAATGTGCTTGCCGAAGTAAAGCTGTGAAGAGGATTCTGCGCCATCGAAAAGTTTGCTGTACCCGAAGTGGGATCACCGAAATTCCAGTACCAGCTGGCAATGCCGGTTCCTCCGTTCAGTTGTGTCAGATCGGTGAACTGAACATCCTGACCCACGCAACGTATGTTCGAAAATCCGAAACTGGCGATCGGTGTCGGGATGGTGTTGATAAGATGCTCGACAAAGCTGCTGCAACTGTCGGTCGTTATTACTGTAAGCCGCACCGTATGCTGCGTTGCAAGTCCCTGAAATACATGGCTGACATTGGGCGAAGCAGGGAAATTGATGGTGGCTGTGTTCCCGTCACCGAAATCCCAGGTCCACCGTATGATCTGCCCGTGCAGGGTGGTTGAAAGATTCGTATAATGAACCGGAACCCCGAGGCATGTGGGTGCATCACTCTGGAACTGGGCTGTCGGTTTGGGTATGATCTCGACAGCAATCGTGGTATCGTGTGTACACTGGTTCGAATTTGTGATCGTCAGTATCACATTGTAGATGCCGGAATTGGTGTACGTGTGAACCGGGCTCTGCTGGGAAGAGTGCAGGCTTCCGTCGCCGAAATCCCAATCCCATGTGAGAATGCTGGCAGAATTGGGCAACGTCAGGTCGGTGAAGGTGGTATTGGTCTGCAGACAGGTCCCGGCATAGGAGAAGTTGACGGCAGGTCCCTGGTTGACATGGACGACTTTGATGATCGAATCCTGGCATCCGTTTGAGGTAACAGATCTCAGCCTGACGTTAAAATCACCACTATGTGTAAAGATATGAACGGGGTTTTTAACCGTCGATGAATTATTGGTCCCGGAGGTCGGATCACCGAAGTTCCAGTACCATTCCACAACGCTTCCTCCTCCGTTGGTCTGCGTAAGATCGTTGAACTGGGTGAGGTTATCCCCGCAGGCGGCAGTATAGTCAAAATTAACGACAGGGGCCGGATCGATGGCAATCGTCCTGACCTTCACGGCCGAACATCCTTTGTCGGTGGTCACTGTCAGGGAGACACTATACGTGCCCGGGGCAGGGTAGAGGTGGGTTACATTCGGGTTCCCGGGCCAGCTGATGATGGTGTCTGTTCCGTCACCGAATACCCAGTGCCAGGTTGTGATGTAGTTCGGAAGGGGGGTGAAGGAATAACTTGTAAGTGTAACTGCAATCCCGTTGCAGGTGGGTGCGCTGAAACCAAACATGGCCACAGGCAGTGTATACACATTCACGGCATGCTGGGCGGTTTTCGTACATCCGTTCGTGTCGACCACACTCAATATCACCTGGTAGGTTCCCGAGGTGGGATAAAGGTGTGTCGGCTCAATGGGCGCTGAATAGGTAACCGTGTTACCGTCGCCGAAGTTCCAGTTCCAGGTCGCAATTTTTCCGATATCAGCACCCTGAAGGTGGAAATAGGTGAGCTGACCCTGGCAGGCGGAATCTCCGCGGAAATCCACATCCGGTTTCGGGAATACCACTACGGTCACACTGTCGGAGAAGAGCCGCTGACAGTTGGATAACGGATTAGTCGCCCTTACCTTGTATGTTCCGGGTGTTGTCTTTGTTCCGAAGCTGATGGGCCCACCGTTTCCGGGCATCGGGAATCCGTCGGGCATGCCACCAAGCAAGAGCTGGTATTCAATGCCGGTCTGTGAACCGTCGATGCCAATGGCGACACCGGATCCGCCTTCACAGAAACTGCCGTTCCCGGTGACGGTCATGGCAAATTCCAGTGGAAGGGGTTTTACAGTAATGATTGCAGGTCCGCCGGAGATGGTCCCGTTGCAGAACTGATCAGAGATGGATACGATGGAATAGGTTGTCGTGACCGGCGGGGTGACAAAAATTGTATAGGGTGATGCCGGAATATTGATGATCGGAGTGGAGGTTACCCCGTCGCTGTAAACAATGCTCCAAGGCGATATGCCTGTCAGCGTGAACGTAATGCCGGTGGTTGTACCTGCGCAGATGGTTGTGGTCCCGGAAACCGAAGCCGTGGGAAGAATATGATAATCCACACGGACCGTATCTTTCGCCAGTTGAGAGCTGCATTGCAGCTGTCCGTTGACGGTAATTACAAGCCTGACAAACCCGTTGGCGATATCTCCTGTTCCGGGTGTGTATTGAGGATTCAGAATAGCGGGATTGTCGAAAGTCCCGTCTCCGCCGATCGAGGTCCAGAGAATGGAAGTATAATTTGATGCTGAACCGTTGAGCATGACCGGTACATTCGGACAGACAATGGTATCGTTACCGGCGTGGGCGATCGGTTTTGTATGGAATGTAAGGACCATCGAATCGGCGCGGGATTGACCGGTACAGGCAATTTGTCCCACGGCCGTCAGCTTTAGCTGAACCGAACCATTGGTCAGGTCGGCAGGTCCCGGAGTATAGACCGTACTAAGGGCGGAGATATTTGCGAATAAACCATCCCCGGAAGTGCTCCATTGAATAGAAGAATAGATGGACGCAGTGCCATTGACTGTATAGGTGTATGTTTCGCAGATGGTAGCATCAGGCCCTGCATTGACCAGCGGCAGGTGGTTGATCGTGAGTTTCATCGTATCGCGCGCAAGTTCGCTGATGCAGCTGCCTGTCCCGTATGCCGTGATCACGAGCCGGACGCTCCCGATAATTTTATCGGTGCTTCCCGGTGTATAAACAGGATTCAGAATAGATGCGTTGTCAAATGTACCGTCACCGGTGGTGCTCCAGGCAACCGATGAGGAATTCAGCGTCGTTCCGCTGAGGGAATAACTGTTGCTCTCACAGATCGTGGCATCACTTCCTGCACTGGCTGAAGGCATCGGCTGAATGATGAGGACAACATCATCATATGCTGTATCGACAGTACATTTTAACAGGCCGTGAACGACCAGGCGGAGCAGTACCGAACCGGTCGTCTTATCATTTGATCCCGGTGTATAAACCGGATTAAGGATGGAAGAATTGTTAAAGGTTCCGTCACCAAAAGATTTCCAGTGAACGGTGGATTGATGCTGTGCCGTGCCGTTCAGCTGTGCGGTCTGGCTGGTACAGATCGTATCGTCAGGCCCGGCAGTTGCAACCGGAACAGGATCGATTGTCAGCATCAGGCTGTCAGCCGGATGCATCTGTGAGCAGGCAGGCTGCCCTGTCACCTGAACCGTCAGCTTGACCAGTCCGCTTAAATTATCAAGCGGCCCTGGTGTATAGAACGGGTTCAGAATGTTCGGATTGGAGAAGGATCCGTCCCCTGCAGAGGACCAGAGAACCGTTGAATAGGAGATGGCCTGGGCAACCATCTGCACCGGTTTTGATCCGCAGGTCGAAGTATCGTTCCCGGCATTCACGGTCGGGCCCGGTATGATGATGACAGTTCCCGTCATGGTATCCTTACAGCTTGTAGCAAGGATAGTGGCGATGACAAAATAAGTTCCGTCGGTCTGGAGGCCGAATGACAATGCACCTCCCGTGCCGGAGACAAGGCCTACAGGGAAGCCGTTTTTGAATAGCTGGTAGTTGACCCCGGCTTCTGAACCTGCAACCCCGACTGTTGTCGGAGAGCAATTGGCCCCGGCCGGTGTAATGTTGAACGCCAGCGGGAGCGGCGTTATGACGGTACTTCCGGTCATCAGTGTATCGCACGTAGTCAGAGCATTGATTGCTCTTACCGTATATGTGCCAACCAGGAATTGCGGACCGAAATGGATAAAGGCCCCGGTTCCGGGTTTCGTTTGCTGAGTTATGCCGTTCCAGCGTAATTCATAATTTACACCGATCTCGGAACCATTGATGAAAATATCTGTTCCGGCACACTGGGTTCCCGTAGGCTGAACCAGGAAAGAAGTTGGTAATGGAGAAAGTGTGGCGCTGCCGTTCATGATCCGCGAACAGCTGGTAGTTCCGTTGACCGCTTCGATCGTATAAACACCGGCATAGCCCTGGGTCCCAAAGGAGAGCGCTCCTCCTGTTCCGGGTATGGGCCCGGCCACCAACGTTACACCGTCACGGATCAGCTCGTAATTAATTCCGATCTCTGAATTATCCAGACCGACAGCATCGCCCACACAGGCAACTCCATTAGGGATCACATTGTAAGCGGTCGGTGAACTTTCAATGTGAAGCGTCCCGGTCATCAGCGTTTCACAGCGGGTGACCGGATTTACAGCAACAATGGTATAGAACCCGGAAGTGAAATAGGTTCCGAAAACCAGGGGATTTCCTGTCCCCATCAGGCTGTCAAGGAAGATGGTGCCATTGAGGATCAGCCGGTACCGTATCCCGGTCTGCGAACCGTTCAGGCGGATGATCGCTCCGGCACAGGTGTCGCCGTTTGGCATGATGGAATAGAGCGTTGGCTGAGGCTGAATCGTGGAACGGCCATTCATCCAGTTATAGCAATGGGTCAGCGGGTTTGTGGCAATGATGCTGTACACACCGGGGATGGTCTGCGGACCGAAGTCCAGAGGAAGACCGGTTCCTGGCAACGGCAGGCCGACGGAAGTAAGGCTGTCGCGGCGCAACTGGTAGCTGATTCCGGTCTCCGATCCCGGCAGGATGATGGATGTTCCGGGACATATGATCCCGGGAGGAAAGATCGTAAAAATGGCCGGTGCAGGAAGAATGTTCACGGTTCCGGTCATATCCTGCTTGCAGCCGGTGGTTGGATTGATGCCAACGATCCGGTAAATTCCCACGAGGTATTGGTGACCGAAATTTAAAAATCCGAATGTACCCGTGCCAACGATCATGCTGATGGTATCATTTGCATTCCGGATCAGGTAATAGAGAATTCCTGCTTCCGAACCATTCAGGAGGATCTCAACGCCCGGACAGGTATCCCCGGCCGGGACGATAAGAAAGGCAACCGGAATCGGGTTGACGACGATCACGGCATTTCCGGTCATCATCAGTGTCAGTCCGGTTGAAACTGTTATTGCTCTTACCGTATAGATTCCGGGTGCTGTGAGCAGTCCAAAATCAAGCGGGTTACCGGTTCCCGGAAGATTGGCGATACTGTCGCCGTTCAGCAGGAGAACATACCGGTCGGATAATGAGGAATTATCCAGTCCGACATGCACCCCGGAATCGCCGGCGCACATAACTCCGCCGCCCGTGACATTATAAATGTTCGGGTAGGGGTTGATGACCACCACGGCGCTGTCGAGCATGTTCCGCGGGCAGGTCGGACTTGTCAGGGTATATGCCGTGACACGATAGGTGCCCGCAGCAAGCTGGTTCCCGAATGTGATCGTGGTACCGGTTCCGGTAACACGCGGAAGGATCGGCGTGATAAAATCCAGGACCAGTTCATATTCCACGCCGACCTGTGAATTCGACAATCCTACCGGAACGCCTGCTCCTCCCATGGGGTAAGATCCTCCGCCGGTAACTGTAAATGTAATGGGTAACGGATAAACCTCCACCGACATGAATGCAGGCGAACCTGCGGTGCATCCTGCAGCGGAATAGTTGACACTTACAGATTGCAATCCGGCTGTAACCCATGATACAGTCACAGTGTTGGATGTCGCCGTACCTCCTGCTGTCACAACCCCGCCCGGGGAGATGATCCACTGGTAATTTGTTTTCCCCGCTTCTGTGGTATATACATTTCCCGTTGTGTTGATGCAAACGTCATCGGGTCCCGCAACCGTCGGTATCGGAAGGGGATTTACGGTAACAGTCTGAGAAACCGCAGTTGAAGCGGCACAGCCGTTACCATCATTGTAGTTTATGGATACGGTCCATGCTCCCGGTGTGTTCCAGGTAACCGTGACTGTATTATCGGTGGTGGTTCCCCCCGCAGTGATCGTTCCTCCTGCAGTGACGGTCCAGGTGTAATTGGCCATGCCCGCCTGGGTGGTGTATGTGGCAGATGCACCGGCACAAAGTGCAGCGGTACCGGAAATGGTTGGTGCCGGGAGAGCATTGACCGTAACCGGGTATGTTGTGGCTGCAAGTGCCGCACATCCGAAGGCATTTGAATAATTTACGGTGACCGTCCTGGCCCCGGCTGTACTCCAGGTAACGGTAATTGCATTTGTTCCCGCCCCGGCCGTGATCGTACCTCCCGCAGAAACAGTCCAGGTATATCCTGACATTCCGGCTTCTGTGGTATAAAAAACACCTGTTGTCCCGGCACAAACAGCATTGAGTCCTGATATCGTTGGAGATGGTCTTGGATCTACGGTAACGTTAAAGACAAAAGGAGATGCAGCAGAACAGCCGGCCTGCGTGTAATTCACGCTTACGGTCTGTGCCCCCACGGTGTTCCAGGTCACGGTAACCGTGCTGGATGCAGCCGTTCCTCCGGCAGTAATCGTTCCTCCAGCAGAAACCGTCCAGACATAGTTGGTCTTCCCGGCCTGTGTGGTATAAACATTTCCAGCAGTTCCGGCACATACCAAACCCGGACCTGCAATGGTCGGCGTCGGAAGCGCTGTCACTGTAACCGGGTAGACAACCGGCGCAGCCGCCTGGCACCCGTTTGCATTTGTATAATTTATGCTGACACTCTGGGCGCCGGCGGTGTTCCAGGTAACCGTAACTGTATTATCCGTTGTGGTCCCGCCAGCAGTGATGGTTCCTCCTGCAGAAACCGTCCAGGTGTAATTGGTCATCCCACCCTGGGTTGTGTAAACAGCAGATGTTCCGGCGCAGAGCGCGGCAGTACCTGCAATCGTTGGTACTGGCAATGCATTCACCGTAACCGGGTAGGAAGTGACTGTGAGCGCCGGACAGGCAAATGCGTTGGAGTAATTCACGGTTACCGTCTGGGCCCCGGCCGTATTCCAGGTGACGGTGATGGCACTCGTTCCCGCCCCGGCGGTGATACTTCCCCCGGCCGAAACAGTCCATGTATAGCCTGACATTCCCGGTTCAGTTGTATAAACAACGCCTGTCGTTCCGGCACAGAGTGTAGGGAGCCCTGAAATGGTCGGAACTGGTCTTGGGTTTACCGTAACATTAAAAACAAACGGAGATAATGCGGGACATCCGGCCTGCGTATAATTCACGCTGACCGTTTGTGCACCAAGAGTATTCCATGTAACCGTAACCGTGCTGGATGCTGCAGTACCACCTGCGGTGACCGTTCCTCCGGCAGAAACAGTCCATACATAATTTGTCATGCCGGCTTGTGTCGTATAGACATTCCCGGTTGAACCTACACATACGGAATTGGATCCTGCTATGGTCGGTGTGGGAGGCGGAAGCACGTTCACCGGGTAAACAACAGGAGCAGCAGCCGTACAGCCATTTCCATCTGTATAATTGATGCTGACGGATTGAGCTCCCGCCACATTCCAGGTGACCGTGACGGTGTTATCGGTAGCAGTTCCTCCGGCTGTAATGCTTCCCCCAGCCGAAACAGACCATACATAATTGGTCATTGCGGCCTGGGTGGTATAGACAGCAGTTAATCCGATGCAGATGGGAGTATTTCCTGCAATCGGCGGAACCGGAAGCGTATTGACGGTTACTGAATAAGAAGTTGGTGTTACAGCCGCACATCCGAACGCATTTGAATAATTTACGGTAACCGTCTTGACCCCGGCCGTACTCCAGGTAACAGTAATTGCATCTGTTCCTGCACCGGCCGTGATGGTGCCCCCGGCTGATACCGTCCATGTATATCCCGACATTCCCGCTTCAGTGGTATAGATCACACCGGTCGTTCCGGCACATACCGAATTAAGACCTGATATGGTGGGTGACGGCCTTGGATTGACGGTTACATTGTAAACTGTTGGAGAAGCAGCATAGCAGCCATTCAGCTGGTAATTCACACTTACCGTTTGCGGTCCGACCGTGTTCCAGGTCACGGTGACCGTGCTGGATGCTCCGGTGCCACCCGCTGTGATCATTCCGCCTCCGGAAACAGACCATAGATAATTGGCCATGCCGGCCTGCGTCGTATAAACATTCCCGGTCACGCCCACACAAACCGCAGACGGGCCCGCTAGGGTAACTACAGGCAGCGGTTTGACGGTCAGGTTCACAGTATTATCAGGACCGGTACCACATTCATTGGTTGCATTTACAGTGATGGGAAATGTTCCCGGATTCGTATAGGTAATGGTTCCCGGCGGATTGGTGGTGGAACTTCCCGGACTTCCCCCCGGTGTGAAATTCCATGAATAGGCGCTGATCGTTCCCAGGCAACTGAAAATATTTGCTGTTGGTGTAATGGATTGTCCCGCACAGATAGGTTGTGTCATGGCGACATTGATCAGGGAATTGGGAACAGTTTTGACTGTGATATCCTGGAAAGTCGTTACTGTGGCACATGATCCGATGACCGAAAGGTTGAGCCGGTAAACGCCAGGGTTATTGAATGTAATGGTTGGATTGGCTGCATTGATATCGGAGATCGTATAAGAACTGGTATTCGGCGGACAATCGATCGATCCGGAATAATTAGTTACGCTCCATAAATATGTGTGAGGCCCGCAAGGGTCAGAAACGGATGATGTGTTATTCGTTTGAACGGTGAGTGGGAAACAGCCGCTTGTTTTATCAACAGTAAAGGCAGAAATAGGAGGATCAGTAACGCAGATCGTTTTGGTGATCGGTGAGGAATTGCATCCGAGCGTTGCCACCGCCAGCGTGATCGAATAGGGGACTGCTGTGCTAACCTGAATCGTCAGTGTGGATGAGGTCAGGTTTCCGGAGATAATGGTATAGGAGGCCGGAGTGATGGTCCACTGGTATGACATGAAATAGGTGCACAGACCAGTTCCGGGATCCACAAACCCTGTTGGTGGCGTTGTCGAAGTCAGGGTAAGGTTTTGAGCAGTACATACCGGGTCCGGACTTATGGAAAAATTCGGAACTGGCTGTTCGCTGATCTGGATCGGGGTGACATAGGAGATGGTTCCGCTTGAACAGGGATTCGAGATAGTACATTTGATGGCATAAGAATTTGCAACACCCGTCTGGGATAAATGGCCACAGGAACCATCGAGGTAAGTATGGGTGATGAACAGAGGTGGAGGCTGTGTATAGGTCTCATCCGGAGAACCATCGTCATAATGTATCGTATAAATTGTACCCGGAGCATTGTTGAGTGTGTTCGGGGTAAAATTACATGAGAACGTCTGAGGTATCCCGCATAAACCAACTGTACTGCCGGGAGGATCGAGACCTCCGCCTGGGTTTGATCCGTTAAAATAATAAAAGGTTTTTGTCTCGGAGCACTGGGCATTCGTAACGGTAAGCACTACGCCGAAATTCCCGACTGTTGTATAAAGGTGTGAAGTGCCGTTCGGAAGTACATTGTTATCATAATGCGGAGTCCCGTCTCCCCAGTCGATATGATAATGCGTGTTGGTTGCAATCGTCGTGGATGTATTATTGATGACAAGGGTGGCGTTGATCATTGATCCGAAAACGCAATGTTTCCACGGATTCAGCAGGCTGGTATCTGTGATGGAAGCATCCGGCTTCTGAAGAACCGTTACGACATTTACCACTGAATCATGACAACCAGGGGAGGCCGTAACAACCAGGCTTACATTAAAGGATTGCGAGCCGGCACCATGGGCTTCAAAAAGGTGGGTGGGATTCTGAAGTGTGCTCGTATTGTTGATTCCGCTTGCCGGGTCGTCGAAGTTCCAGTGGTAAGTGAGTCCTGAACTAACGGAACTGCTTGTGAAAGAAACCAGCATACCGGCGCACTGGTTGTTGGGGAAAAAAGTAAAATTCCCGGTACATTGCGCAAAAAGAATTCCCGGGAATACGATCATCAATATCATCAGGAAGATCCCGGAATTCTTCCTGAGAATAAATCCCTCTTTCCCGGCAGATACATAACGACTTAAAAGAGTAAATTTTCTTCCCATGTGATTCTTATTGTGACGGTTTTATTTCTTTTGGCCCCTCCCCTTCAAGGGGTGGGGTTTTCAGGGTCAACTCTCATCAGCTTACGGAAGAGAGTTTCATGCTGTCAGGAGTAAAAATGGATACCTCTCCTTGTCTCTTTTTTCACCGGCTGTTTTATAGCAGTCTGCTATTCATGCAAATATATACATATTTTAAGAACAGTATAAGTACAAAACTGTCCTTGAATGAAAAGTTAATGCGACCCTTTACAGATCCTGCGCTTGAAGAATGTGTAAAAGAGTATCCCTTGCTGCTTTTACCGCAAAGAGGGTCAAAAGGTTACACAACCATCAGCCGTGTTCGGCCAGAATCAGGTTATGTAAAACACAGACAATGGATCTGTGTTTTGGTTGCCTTGAAAAATTCAGAATGAGAGGCTCACTGAATTTTCAGAAGAAACCATCCGGGTAACAGGACACTTGTCCCGCGATTATTTATTGATCACAATCTTTCGTATCAGCCAGTGGTTGTTGTTGCGGAAGATCACGGTATAGATTCCCTGCGCAAGATTCTGCAGGTCGATCGGTACCTCCAGCTTTCCATCCGTGTTTATATTGGAAAGTTCGAAAACGTTTACCCCCATCATGTTGAATACGGCGATGGAGCAATTGTTCTCAATGCATTCACACTGGATGGCTGCAGTAAACTTCCCGTTGTTCGGATTCGGGTAAACCGAGAAGCTTATCGGTAACTGATTTGGATCGACCCCTGAAATGATGTTGTCGGCGCAGGTGGTCACATAAACGTTAAGCACGGTTGCTGTGGGCGCCCTGCAGCCTCCGGGGGCGGTATAGTTCACACTTACCGTTTTGGCCCCCGTATATGTCCATTTGACATAGATCTGGCTGCTGTAAAATCCTGAATAAATCGTGCCTCCGGTACCACCAATTGTCCAGGTATAGTTTGACATCCCCGGTTCAGTAGAATATGTTACATAGGCGCCGACACAAACGGTTGTAGGTCCTGTTATGGTCGGGACCGGCACCGCGTAAACATTGACTGTTTTCACGGTCGGGCTCACCGGCTGGCAGCCGGATGCGGTTGAATAGTTAACGGAAATGGTTTTGGCCCCGGGTGTGGTCCACTGTACATAAAGAGCCCGGGTTCCCTGTCCCGAAATAATCGTCCCGCCGGAAGAAACCGTCCAGACATAATTCGTCATCCCTGACTCGGTGTAATATCCCAGTGTGGCGCCGGTACAGGCGGTGAATGTTCCGGTGATGGTTGGAACTGGTGCAGTTGTTACCGTCACATAAATTCCGGCCGCGTTGGCTGCGCTGCATCCATTGGCATTTGTATAGTTCACACGGACGTACTGTGTTCCCGATCCGTTCCAGGTTACGGTGATGGAATTTGTACCTGCTCCGGCAGTGATTGTTCCGCCGGTCGAAATGGTCCATGTATAGCTCGTCATGCCTGCCTGTGTTGTATAAACATTGCCCGTGGATCCCTGGCAGGCACCGGTCGGGCCTGTAACAGTCGGCGTCGGCAATCCGTAAACGGTGGTGTTGAACTGGGTGTATGTCGTCGGTTTGCAGCCGCCCGGGCTGGTATAACTTACCCTGACCCATTGTGCGCCGAGAGTCGTCCATTTCACGCTGATATAGGGAGTTCCGGATGTTCCTCCGGCCGTGATCGTACCCCCGGTTGAAACGGTCCAGATATAGCTGGTATTACCCGTCTGTGTGTAGAAGGTTCCGGCAACACCTGAACAGAGTGAGGTCGGCCCTGTAATGGTCGGGGTTGGCAACGGATTCACGGTTACTGACTTGATGCCGGGGACCGCTGCAGTACATCCGTTGGAATTCGTGTAATTGACAGACACATACTTCGTACCTGCCGTGGTCCAGGTCACGGTGACCGAAGGGCTGACGGAAGTTCCACCGGAAGTTATCGTACCTCCAGGAGATACGTTCCACACATAGTTGGTCATCCCGGTTTGGGTATAGTAAACATTCCCTGCCGTACCGACGCAAACTGATACAGGTCCTGTAATGGTCGGGGCAGGCAGCGGGTTGACAACAACGTAAAATATGTAGGGAGATGCGGCGGTGCAGCCGTAGGTATTGGTATAATTCAGGGTCACGTACTGGGTCCCTGCGGTATTCCAGGTCACTGTTACCGTGTTGCTCGTAAGCGTTCCGCCGGCGGTGATTGTACCTCCCGACGATACCGTCCAGTTATAGTTGGTCATTCCTGGATAAGTCGTATAGACACAACCGGTGGTTCCTGCACAAATCTTGTTCGGCCCTGTAAAGGCTGGAGTATTGACCGGATAAACGATAACCGGCAGGTAAGTGGGAGTCGGTGAACTGCATCCGTAACTGTTGGCATAATTGATCCTCACATATTGCGTACCTGAAGTGTTCCACCGCACTGTCACTGTGCTGCTGCTTGTTGTCCCGCCGGCCATGATGGTGCCGCCCGATGAAACATTCCAGCTATAATTGTTCATGCCGGATTCGGTCGTGTATACGTATGACTGTGTGCTCAGGCAAAGCGTATCCGTGCCGGTCAGGGTGGGGGTATAAACCGGGTTCACGGTGATGTTCTTAACCGTAGGTGAATTCGGAGTACAGCCGTTGGCGTTGGTATAGGTCACGCTGAGCGTCTGGGCTCCCGCGGTGGTCCACGTAACAGTGATGATGCGGGTTCCGGCGCCGGCCGTTATGGTGCCGCCGGATGAGATTGTCCAGGTATAGCCGGTCATCCCTGATTCAGTATAGTAGTTCACCCCTGTGGCGCCCTGGCAGAGCAAGCCTGAGCCGGTGATGGTCGGAACGGGCAGGGGGTTCACGGTAACAGTGAACGTACCCGGCGTCGCAGCCGTGCATCCGTTCGTATTCGTGTAGATCACGGAAACAGTCTTGGTACCGGATGTGTTCCAGGTGACGGTGATGCTGTTTGTGCCGGTCCCTGCCGTGATAAGCCCTCCCGATGAAACTGTCCATACATAATTCATCATGCCCGGTTGTGTCGTGTAAGTGGCTCCTGCCGTTCCGACACAAACCGAAGAAGTGCCTGTAATGGCTGGTACCGGCAAGGCGTTCACCGTAATAATCTTGTAGGTTGGTGAAGCTGCAGTACATCCATTGGCGTTGACATAATTGACCGTCAGGTACTGTGTGCCTGCTGTCGTCCAGGTTACGGTGATGGTTGCCGTTCCTGCACCGGCGGTAATGGTTCCCCCGGAAGAGATGATCCATGTATAGCCGGTCATCCCGGTTTCGGTTGTATAGGTGACACCGGTGGTCCCTGCGCAAACTGAAGTTAAACCTGTGATCGTCGGCACAGGCAACGGATTAACGGTAACATTCTTAACCGTGGCTGTTGCAGCCGTGCAGCCGCTCGTATTGGTATAATTCACGCTGACGGTCTGCGCACCGACTGTGTTCCAGGTTACCGTTATGGCGCTGGTTCCGCCTCCGGCAGTGATGGTTCCTCCTGCTGAAACGGTCCATGTATAGCCGGTCATGCCTGTTTCAGTACTGTATGTTACACCGGTTGTCCCGGCACAAACTGCGCCTGAACCGGTAATGGTTGGTACCGGCAGGGCATTCACGGTAACGGTTTTTACAGTTGGTGATGCGGCGGTGCAGCCATTCGTGTTGGTGTAACTTACAGTGACGGTCTGGGAACCGGGTGTTGTCCAGGTAACGGTAATGATCCCTGTTCCGGCCCCGGCCGTGATGGTCCCTCCCGAAGAAACTGTCCAGGTATATCCGGTCATGCCGGTCTGAGTATAATATGTAACCCCGGTCGTGCCGGCGCAAACGGTTGCAAGCCCGGTGATGGTCGGTACCGGCAATGCATTTACGGTAACCGTTTTGCTTGTAGCTGTGGCTGCCGTGCATCCGTTCGTATTGACATAATTGACTGTGACTGTTTGCAAGCCTGCCGTATTCCAGGTAACAGTGATGGTATTTGTTCCTGCTCCGGCTGTAATCGTTCCGCCGGAGGTGATAGTCCATGTATATCCGGTCATCCCGGTTTCTGTGGTGTAGGTCACACCTGTTGCACCTGCACAAGCAGAAGCAGCACCTGTAATGGTCGGTACAGGTAACGGATTAACGATGACGGTTTTTGAAGTTGCCGATGCGGCAGTACAACCCGCTGTGTTGGTATAATTCACGCTCACATACTGGGTTCCCGCGGTGGTCCATGTTACGGTGATCGCATTGGTCCCGGCTCCGGAAGTTATTATACCGCTTCCGGAAAGTGCCCATGTATAACCGGTCATACCGGATTCAGTGGTATAGACGTTCCCGGTGGACCAGGCACAAACAGAAGCAGATCCGGTGATAGTCGGCACCGGAAGGGCATTCACCGTAACGGTCTTGCTGGTCGGCGATGCCGCCGTGCAGCCGTTGGTGTTGGTATAACTTACGGTTACGGTTTGCGAACCCACCGTATTCCAGGTGACGGTGATCGTCTTTGTTCCCGCTCCTGCAGTGATTGTTCCTCCTGTTATGCTCCAGGTATAGCCGGTCATGCCGGTTTCCGTGGTATAGGTTACACCTGTAGTTCCCGCACAAACTGTTGCCAGCCCTGTAATGGTGGGAACAGGAAGCGCATTCACAGTTACATTTTTGATGGTTGCAGAAGCGCCCAGGCAACCGTTGCCGTTCGTATAATTTACCGAAACGGTTTGCGCACCGGCAATGTTCCATGTTACCGTCACGGTACTGCTTGTGGATGTCCCGCCGGCAGTGATCGTTCCTCCTGCTGAAATGCTCCATGTATAACCGGTCATTCCCGATTCCGTATAATAAATATTTCCTGTTGAATTGACGCAGGCGGAGGCAGTACCGGTGATCGTCGGCACCGGCAGCAGGTTCACGGTGACAGCAAGGCTTGAACTGGAACCGTTCATGCAGCTGTTGATGCCATAAACCGTAACATTTCCTGAAATGGCAGATCCGCTGTAACTAACGGTAATTGTGGTGGTATTGAATCCGGATGTTATAGTACCACCTGTAGGAATAGACCAGACGTAACCGGTAGCGCCTGAGATGGCAGCGATGGTATAGGTTACACCTGTTGCTCCGCGGCAAACACTGGTCGCCCCGGTGATGGTTCCGGCCGCAGCAACAGCCCCGCCGGTAGTGAAGGTCATGTCATTGCCGTTAGATGTTCCTGCAACATTGACGCCTACAACCCTGTAATGGTAGAGAGTGTTGCAGGTAAGAACGGCCAGGTTTCCCGAAACCGAAGTAAGGATTCCTCCTATGACAGGCGAAGGAGTCCCGGCGATCGAGTTTCCGTAAGTGGTAGTCAATCCATAATCAAAGCCGAGGTTTGTAGTGGAGTAATTCGCTTTGACCGTGCCGTTCAGGGTTGCGGTCGTACTGGTGATGGCCGTTGCAGCGGTTGTGACCACCGTCGGCGGAATGGCCAGCGTTGTGAACGTCATGTCAAGGCCGTAGGAACTACCGGCCGAATTGGTGCCTTTTAAGCGGTAATGGTAGGTCGTGTTGGGCATCAGGCCGGTGATATTGGCTGATACAGGAGTGACAGAGGAACCGTTGACCGGGGATGGAGTTGCCGCAATCGCGCTTCCGTAAGCTGAGGTCAGTCCCCATTCGAAGTAAAGGGTGGTGGAAAGGTTAAGTGCGTTGACGGTTCCGTTCATGGTGGCGGTGGTGGCGGTGACTCCGGTTGCGGCAGTAGTGACGACTACAGGCGGACAAGGCGGTGTCACCGTCATGTCGCTTCCGTAAAAAGTGGACCCGCCTGAAGTACCTTTTATCCTGTAATGATTGACCACATTGGGAACCATGTCGGTCACCGTTGCTGCAACAGCAACTGCTGTTGAACCGGTCACCGTTGCCGGAGTGCCGGCAACCGACGAACCGTAAAGGACCGTTGTACCGTAATCAAACCCAGTAGTGACACTGGCGCCGCTGGGATTGATCGTGCCGTTCAGCGTTACACTGCTGCAGGCCACGAATGTGGCGGGAGTGGTAGTCATAACAGGGTTGGCAGAAAACTGGTAAGCTCCCACATCCGGCGGACTGGTGCGCGTGACACCTGCAAAATCATCGGTGATGGAGGATATCGTGACGCCCATTTTAGCCAATCCGGATGCATAGGTGTGAAGATCGGAGGTGGAAACGAAGGCCGGATCGACATTCAGAGATGCGGCATCCTGCGCGGTGGCTATCTGCCATGCAGCCAGCGTGGCCTGGTTGGCGCCAAGGTACCCGATGTTCGCACCGAGTCCGTCATCATAATAATCATTGTTATTGATCGTCGTAAAAGCAGTATTGGCAGAAGCACAATACACTGCGTAGGTGTAATCAGCAGGTGTCCCCGACGTGGCCTGCATGGAATTTTTGAAGATGTTGTTCCTTACATCCAATCCGGTGATGGAAGGATTGATGGACAAACAGGCACTGCACCCTCCGGTCGTTACAGTGGATAAAACCGCACCGGTAAGGTAAATGGAATTGAACCATATCTGGCAGTTGCCGCCGTTAGCAATGTAGATCCCGTAAGGATTGTCGGTCTGGACCCCGGGCCAGCCGTCGCCTTTAATAAGATAGATCAGATTGTTCGAAATCTCTGTGACTGTGGAGGCGTCCGAGCCGTAATAAATTCCATAATCTCCATATCCCCCTGTACCTGAATAAAACCAATCATGGATCTTGTTTTTCCGGATCTTCGTATTGACGGATCCTGTGGTAACATAAATACCTGCCTTGTAATAATTGGTATTTCCAGCGGGGCCGCCCATGATCTCATTCCCGCTGATCAGCGTTCCGTTCGCATACTGAAGAACGATCCCCTGGTACTGAATGGAGGTAGCGTCAGTGGTTGAACCGATGATATTGTTGATGATCTGTCCGTTGATGGCAGATACGGTCGCTGAACCGCTGAAGAAGATCCCGTACCGTGCACTGTAGATCGTGTTGTTGCTGATCACCGTATTGTCATAGCCGCCGCCGGTGGAGTTCATATAGATCCCGTAGGTGTTGTTTGTCACCTGGCTGCTCGCTTTGATGTTGCAGTTTTTGATCACATTATTTTTTGCCGGATCGGTTCCTCCTGCATTCGAGAATCCAATGGCGTATCTGTTTGCAGAAGTATTTGTGTTCTCAATGGTCAGGCTTTTATCCAGGCCACCGCTGTTCGAACCATCGATGATGATATAGTCCGCCCCGTTAAGGATAATGATTCCGGAAGCGGAAGAACCGGAAATCGTGCTTGTAACACCGCTGGCAGGCCGGATCGTCACCGTATTTGTTACGCTCGATCCTATATTGGGATTAATGGTGATCGGGAATGTCTCGGAACCATAGGTTGCATCCGTCAACTGGAAAATGACCGGACAGGTGATCTCCTTCGCATTCAGATCGGTAATTGCCGCTGTAAGTGTTGCATAGGTCTTTCCAACGCCCACGGTATAGGTTCCGCAAAGGCTCCCGAGGATGGTATACGTGCTTGGACTTGTTGTCGGTGTTGAAACTGCAGGCGGATTCACACTGTACCCGGAAGCTCCGACGGCAGGGTAAGCGCTTGAAAGTGGTGTGGGTAAATCATTATCCTGCGCTGCGACATAATATGAAACAATATCCCCGGTAATAACACCGGCACCGAATGTAAAAGTATACTGATTTCCTCCGATGGGATTTCCTGCCGAAAAATTCCAGGTTCCTGAATTGATCTTCCAGTAAAGCCGGGGCAGGCCGATCCCGGCGGTCGGAACGCCGCTTACATCCGTAATGGTGGCCGTCAAGGTCCGGTTTGTTGTGGAAGAGGTGTTGATTAAAGCTGTATAACTGATCACCGGGCCGCTTACATCCAGCGGCATCCCTGCAAATTCATCGAATCCGATATCCGGTGCTGTAGCGGGATAGGAAACGTTATTCGGGTAGCCGCCATTGGGGTAACGAACGTCATTGTCGTAATCCATTACGATGCTGATCGGTGAAGAGATCACCGTTCCTCCGCTTTCGCAGGCCGTTGATACGGTTGTCTTCAGGTGCAGGTCATATGGAGCCGTTGAAACGTTTGTGAACGGCGGGTTTTCGCTCACCGACTGCTGGTCCCTGGGCGCAACAAACGCTTTGTAAACATCCAGCGTTTGTATCGCGTTTGTGCCATCGTAAAAAAGAAGATTTTTTGGCGAAGGAGTTCCCGCATAGAAATTATTGTTATTCGAAAGAATTGAATAGGTAGAAAGTGTTGTAGAGCTTCTTGCGTATGCAGCGGTATATCCCATTACCCCGTTGGGAGTGGAGATGTTTACAATATTGTTATTATGCATGTCTACTGTTGCTAATGAAACAGTATAGATACCGGCGGTTGCGAATGTCGCACCCGAAGAACTTGCATCAAGATAGATGGTATTATCGTAGATTCCTATGGTTGATGACGAACCGATATATATTCCAGCAACCGATAAAGTGCTATTCCCAATGGGAGCAGTCAGATTCGATGCATAATTGTTATATAATGACACGGTTGATCCGCCCCAGAAGCAGAACCCTGCAACAGCTGTTGCCCCGTTCGCCCCGATCTGAAGTTTATAGGCGCTGTTGTTGTGGATGTCAAACGTCGTACCGTTCGCGAAGTAAAATCCATAGGTCCACCCTGTATTGTTGTTGGAAATATTATTGGCTGTATTGTTATATACGCTGAGATTCGTGATCGATAACCCCAAATTATAGCTATAAACAGCGCCTGAACCGGTTCCGTTTGCGCCTCCTGTCATCTGGCTGACCACATTACCATACACAGATACAACGTTGCCGCCACTCACGTATATTCCCGTTATGCCTGACGAACCTCCGTTAATCCCCGAAACAGTATTGGAATATATACTCTTATTCTGTGTTGTTGATGTTCCTCCCGTATTGATCCCTCCAAAAGTAGTTGCTCCGGCAACACTGATATTGGTAAAGCTGTTGGAATTGACCGTTTCGGTTCCGCCAGACGGCGATGAGCCATTATAATAACAAGTAAAATTTCCACCCGCGCCATTGACTTTTGATACGTTATTTACCGTATTTCCGGAAACGCTAACGGTCGGTGTGGTTGTGTTATTCGAGATAAAATATACGGGACCGGTGGTGTTCAAATTAGTGGAGTTGCTGAAGGTGTTCGTGTTGAGATTGATCGAACTCATCGCCGAAGACATGTAGATGCAGTAAAGACTCCCCGAAGCGCCGGAAGTAAACGAGGCAGAAAAGACATTTCCTCCCATTGTAACGGTACCGGTCCCGCTGATGCCGCTGTAAATGCAATAAACTGCGCTTACATTGGCCCCCTGCGACAAATTTATGTTGTTATAACTGATGGCCCCGGCAGCATTCACGGAATTTGAGAAAAGGATCCCGTAAATGGCGGCGGCTGCAACAACCCCGCCTCCTGCCAGGTTATTGATCGTATTATTCGAGATGTTATGGCCGTTCTGGCAGACATCGTTGATCCCGTAAGATGCTATAGCGGCGATCCCCCCGAAATTCTGGATGGTATTTCCCTGGTATGAATACAATCCGCCGACATCATTCTGCTGGTCATAATAGGTGTATGGACTTGCATCAGCGAAACCGGTGATCGAAATGCCGGTCTTTACATTCTGAATGACGTTTGAGTAGAATTTATTGTAAGAATTGGCGCCGAGTGTTGAAGTAACTGTAACGCCCGCACCTGAAGTAAGATTGTTGGCCGAATAGATTCCGACTGAAGCTGTATTGATCCGCTGGAGCGTGATCGTGCAGTTTGTGATCGTAACGTACTGGCAGCCGTCGGTACCCGAACTCTTCAAAAGCGCATACCCCCATTCCATCTGGGTGGTGGCGGTAACGTTTGTCGCCGGGTCTTTGAGGTCGATCCCGTTGAAGGTGATGTAATCGGTTCCCCTCAGGATGATGATCCCGTCGAGTGTCGCACTAACGCCTGCCACTGCGGTGATAAGCGGATTGGCGCCCGAACCGGATTTCTGGAACGTGATGGGGTTCCCTGACGTTCCTGTCGCAGTGATCATAAGGTTGGCCGCCGTTTCAGTATACCCGGCTGCAACATTGAAGGTCACTCCGCCGCCGCCGACACCTGCTGCGTTGAGCGCGGTGATGGCTGCAGAAATGCTTACATAATCGCCGGGGATCGCCTTGGTGCCGCTCAACTGAGCATGACTCAGGATGCTGACAAATAAAAGCGGAAGGAGAAAGTAAATTTTTTTCATACCTGTATTTTTGGATGGAAATTAGGTATTGAGAATTACCGGTAAAATTATCACGTAATCAGGACAAAAGCAAGGAAATATTCCTTTAGAATAAAAAGACAAAAGAAAGTGTAATAAGTTGTCCGGCAAATAAAAAACACGCCGTATGGGGGTCCATCTAAAAATAAATTCATTTTTTGTATCACCTTTTCGGTTATGACCGATTAATCAGCCTCATCCCCTGCAGGGGCTGACTAAAAAGTAAAAGTATGCAGAATATTTTCCTTTGTGCGACTTTGTGGGTACCTGCCTGCCGGCAGGCAGGCTTCGAGTCCTTTGTGGTTCAATCACTTAAAATTTAACCACAAAGGCCACAAAGGTCTTCACAAAGGCGAATAAGTACTTATTAGTCAGCCCCACGGGGGTTGAGGTGCTTGGGTTAATTCCCCACTCTGCGGCGAGGAGGTTCATTGTACTTAAAAGGCAAGTGCCTTTTCCCGTTAAACTTTACTTTCCGGTTTCATCATCATTTCGGATGATCCGGTGTGAAGAAAATGTAAACTTTCTTCCGGTAATGTCGCTGATGAGCAATCTCTTATTATTTTTGCTCCCCGGCTGGGCGGCATTTGTAATGCCGCTCGAAACATCGCAGAATTTGTAATTCTGCACGTATGGCCAGGGAGGAGGAGATCAGGATGGTGGAGGGGCCGTAAAGGACTGAAACTATAAGTCAATAGATAACCGCATTGAGTTTACATGAGCGTTAGTGGGTATGTTTTATTAAAACCTGAATCTAAGTTTTATGGGCATTACAGATTTAAAAAAGAAACTCAAGGAATTAGATCATAAGGATTTAATCGATCTTATCATTAACTTGTATCAAGTTAATAAATCTGTCAAGGAACAATTGGATTTTCATTTTATGCGTCACGAGAATGAAATCCTTTTGATATACAAAAAGAAAGTTTTAGAAGCATTTTATCCTAAGCATGGTGATCAATTCCATTTGAAAATCGGTAAACAGGCAATATCAGATTTTAAAAAGTTGAAGCCAAACTCAAATCCCCTCATTGATTTGGAGATGTATTATGTTGAATGTGGCGTACGCTTTACTATGGAATATGGGGATATTAATGAAAATTTCTATAATAGCGTAGCAAAAGTTTATCTTGAAGCCATGAAATTAATTGATACTTATAATCTTTATGGTGAATTTAGAGAAAGAGCGTTTAAAGTTGTTACGAATTCTGCAAATATTGGCTGGGGATTTCATGATGAATTAGCTGACACGTATGGTCAAATCTATCAAGAATAAAACACACCCGGCTGAGCGGCATTTGTAATGCCGCTCGAAACATCGCAGAATTTGTAATTCTGCAGGTATGGCCAGGGGAGGAAGAGATTAGGATGGTGGAGGGGCCGTAAAGGACTGAAACTATAAGTCAATAGATAACCGCATTGAGTTTACATAAGCGTTAGGGCTTATTGAAAGAAATATTTTGTACCTTTGCTTAAAGGTGAGTTATGAACCCAGAGATTAAAAATATTATTATCAATACATTGCGTGCCTACGACCCTGAAATGATCGGTGTGTTTGGTTCTTATGCAAGAAATGAAAACACGGTCGAAAGTGATATTGATATTTTGGTTCGGTTCAAATCCACCTTGTCGCTTCTCCAGTTAGTTCATGTTGAAAATTTAATGTCTCAAAAACTTGGTATCAAGGTCGACCTTGTAACCGAGGGAGCCGTCAAGAATAAAATTCTAAAGGAAAGTATTCAACAAGATCTTCAAATTATTTATCAATGATTAAAAACGATCAGGTTTACCTTGAACACATACTTGAGGCCATTACCAAAATTGAGAATTTCACCAAAGGAGTTTCAAGGTTTGATTTTGACCGCAATGTGATGATTCAAGATGCGATCATAAGAAATATTGAAATAATTGGAGAAGCAACAAAGAAAATCTCAAAATCGTTCACACAAACTCATGAAGAAATTCCTTGGTCAGCAATGGCTGGGATGAGAGATAAACTCATACATGATTATTTAGATGTCGATCTTGATGTTGTGTGGAAGACGATTGAAGTTGATTTGCCCCTCCTAAAAGAACTAATCTCTAGAATCTAATCTCAACAGGCCCTAACATGCCGCTAAATCGCAACAAAGCAAACGCAATGTTGCAGAAGCAAAGGTTCTACCTTTGCTGCGGTTGCCGGCCCCACGTTACCTGGCAACAAAAGTAATTTTCAAGAAGAAAATATCATTTTGTGTGAATTATGTATGTATAAAAACACACCCTTTCAAAATGCCTATTATCATAGACAAATTGAAAGAGTTTTGCGAAGAGAATGGGGTTTCGAACACATAAACCGCTTATAGCGATTACATAATTTCAAAGCATACACCTCAGGCCAACCTTTCCATTTCTCCATTAAAATTTTAACGTAATCAGGATAAAAGCAAGGAATAAATCCTTGTTTAATCTTCACCTTCGGGAATAATGTTTTCAGACTTCAATTCCATTGGCATCGTATTGATAATCTGTTTATTTTTGCCGGTGAGTTCTTCTGCGAAAGGCGGGAAAAAGGCTATACTCTAGTCTTTCTTTGTTTTTATTGGATAAAATTATTCTTTTTGGGAGATCCCAGGGAGCAGGATATACTTATCCTTATTCGTTTTTGAAATAAGATACCGGAGATTTTTATTGTTCCAGATGAGGAATTTTACGCGCCGTTTGCACCATTTGATTTTTCTTGCACTGGCAGGCGTGATGATCCTTGGATGGATACCGTTACGGGCGCAGATATCATTAACAACTTCCACCTATTCCCAGGATTTTAATACACTTGCAAACACAGGGACATCAAATGTTGTCCCTTCCGGATGGGCTTTCAGTGAAAGCGGAACCAGTGCCAATAACGATGGTCTTTATACAGCAGGAACTGGCAGTTTGGCTGCAGGTGATACCTATAGCTTTGGCAGTTCCGGTTCGACAGAACGGGCTTTCGGAGGATTACTTTCAGGGACGTTAACTCCCACCATAGGAGCATCTTTCCAGAATAATGCCGGAGGTACAATCATTTCCCTGGCAATCAATTATTACGGTGAGCAATGGAGACTTGGAGCTTTAGGCAGAATCGACCGGCTGGATTTTCAATACAGCACGGATGCGACCAGTCTGACTACGGGGACATGGACGGATTTTAACACCCTTGATTTCATTGCACCTGTCCAAACAGGAACTGTCGGTGCACTGGACGGCAATGCTGCAGGAAACAAAATCGGCATCACCGGGACAATAACAGGTTTAAGTATTGCCAATAGTGCAACATTCTGGATAAGATGGAATGATTATAACGCTACCGGAGCTGATGATGGTCTTGGGGTGGATGATTTTTCGATAACCGCATCCACTACCTGCGACATAACGGTCACGGGTTTCTCTCCTTCCATCGGACCTGTAGGTACAACAGTTGCAATTACCGGTACCAATTTTACCGGTGGCACGACCGTCTATTTTAACGGCATTCAATCAACAACCGTCACCTATTCGTCGTCCACCCTGATCTATGCAACGGTTCCTTCCGGGGCCACCACGGGACCAATTACTGTCGTTTCTTCACTTTGCAGTGTCAACAGCGCATCCATTTTTACGGTTGTCGGGGTTTCGTGTATTGCCCCGACAGACCTATATATTTCCGAATATGTGGAAGGATTATCCAACAACAAAGCCATCGAGGTTGCCAATTTCACGGGTGCTACTATAGATCTTTCAAATTATTACATCGATATCTATTCAAACGGGTCCCCAACCGTTACGACAAGTATTCAATTATCAAATACAAATCTTCCAACCAATCAAGTTTGGGTTCTTGCACATAGCAGCGGGACTGGAACATTACTGTTGGTTGCCAATCAGACAAGTGGTGTTTTGTCTTTTAATGGAAATGATGCGGTGGTACTGAGAAAAGGCGCTTCAACATTGAATCATATTGATATTTTCGGGAACATCGGATGTGATCCCGGGACAAGTTGGAGCAGCGGTGCATATCAAACGGTCGATCAAACGCTGGTAAGGAACAGTGATGTATACATTGGCATTACTACAAATCCAGTAGGAGGGGGCTGTCCTTTTCCGACACTAACTACCCAATGGACCCAATATCCTGTTGACGATTTCACCCACTTGGGTTCTCACACAACGATCTACTCCACACCCCCGCCAACTATTACATCTCAACCTTCTGATGCTTCGGTATGCGATGGCGCAACCGCTGTTTTAACAGTCGGGGCGACCGGGGCCACAACCTACCAATGGAAATACTTTGACGGAGCAAACTGGGTCAATGTGGTTGATGAAGCCGGGAAATATTCCGGTGCACAAACTTCACAGCTCACCATTACCGGCCAGATGGCATTGAACGGAACCCAGTACTACTGTGAAGTTCATTCAGCGGCCGATTGCTATGTCGCTTCCAAAGTGGCGACACTGACTGTTCATGCAGCAGCAGCTACATCACCGATCTACCACAATTAAAACCATATATACAAACCAAAACAAAAAAGAAGATTAAAAACAAAACCAAAAACAAATCAATTACTAACCAATCAATTCAATTATCATGAAAACAAACATCACAATTCTGAAAGCGTTGCTGCTCCTGCTCCTTGTCGGAGGCAGCATGATGACCATGGCCCAGGGGCCTTATCCGAACACCGGGAACCAGGCGGTTTGCGTGAATACGACGCAGCCCTACGGTGTCGTAAATACAGCAGGTTCAACTTATGAATGGAGGGTCGACGGCCTGCTGGTATCGCCCAACTGGACGATCAACAGCAATGGTACGAACCTCACAACGATTACCTGGAACACAGCCGCCGTCTATACTGTATCGGTGACCGAGACCACCTCTGGCGGATGTATCGGTACTCCTCAAACCATCCAGGTTACCGTGAACCCGTTAAATACGATCACCCTTTCATCAGCCGCGGGAACAGACAACCAGACCGTCTGTATCAACACGGCCATTACCAACATCACCTATAATACCACAGGAGCAACAGGCGCTTCGTTTGCAGGTCTGCCTGCAGGCGTGACCGGTGCCTGGGCAGCAAACGTGGTGACGATCAGCGGAACACCGTCGGCATCGGGACCGTTTAACTACACCATCACACTTACAGGAGGCTGCGGGAACGTTACGATTAACGGAACCATCACCGTGACCCCGGACAACACGATCCTGTTGTCATCCGCGGCAGGTACCGACAACCAGTCGGTCTGCGTCAATACCGCGATCACGAATATCACCTATACGACCACAGGAGCAACGGGAGCATCGTTCTCAGGACTTCCTGCAGGCGTGACCGGTGCCTGGGCAGCTAACGTGGTTACGATCAGCGGTACACCGTCTGCATCGGGTCCGTTTAACTATACGGTTACCCTGACGGGTGGCTGCGGGAACATCACGATCAACGGAACCATCACGGTGACCCCGGCGAACACCATTACCTTGTCATCCGCTGCGGGCACAAACAACCAGACGGTTTGTATCAACATCCCGATCACCAACATCACCTATGCAACCACAGGTGCAACAGGCGCTTCGTTTGCAGGTTTGCCTGCAGGTGTGACAGGCAGTTGGCTGGCGAACGTGGTGACCATCAGCGGTACACCGTCGGCATCGGGTCCGTTTAACTATACGGTTACCCTGACGGGTGGCTGCGGAAACGTAACTGCCAACGGAACGATCACCGTTTCACCGTCGCCATCAACATCGGTGATCTATCATAATTAATGCTGTTTGAATTCCTATTTGAATGAAATCAAGAGCAGAAATCTAACAATAATTGATTGGTTAAGGTAATGAACTCCTGGAAGTTCCGGTACATGCTTATTGTATGCATGGTACTGTTCAGTGTCCTCAGGACATCTGCGCAGATCGCCATGCCCGACAGTACCTGTGCCGGGACTACCAGGCATTACTGGGTTAACGGAGATCCCGGATCGGCCTTCACCTGGAAGGTCAACGGAACCGTGCAGCCCGAAACCACCTTTGAGATCTTCAGAACATGGAGCGTAACCGGCAATTATTTGCTGGAAGTACAGGAACATTCGGCCAGCGGCTGCGACGGAGCGGTCAGGTCGGGATGGATCGTTGTGCACCCGGAACCTGCGGTTACCTATCTGCTCTGCAATGATCCTGTCACCACAACGAATGCAAAGCCCTTCAAACTCAAAGGAGGTGAGCCGCCCGGAGGGATCTATTCGGGCGCAGGAATCAGCGCAGGGGTTTTCGATCCTCTGCTGGCAGGCGCCGGAAATCATACCGTCACCTATTCTTATTCCAATACATGGGGATGCGCTTCCTCAGCTACCCAGGTGATCTCTGTAACCAATCCTGTTGCATTCACCTGCAATAATCCGCTGACCGACGTCCGCGACAACAAACAATACCCGACTGTTCAGCTCGGCACCCAATGCTGGCTGGCGGCCAACCTGGACTATGGAAATTATACAGCTTCCACCCAGATGCAGCGCGATAACTGCACAATTGAAAAATACTGTTTCCAGGACAACCCGTCCAACTGCACCTCTTTTGGCGGATTGTACCAATGGGATGAAATGATGCAGTACGATGAGACTGCCGCCGTCCAGGGATTCTGCCCGCCGGGATGGCATGTGCCAACCGAAACCGACTGGAACCTGCTTTTCAGCCTTTATGTCAACAATGCCTTTGCCGGCGGCGCCCTCAAATCTTCCGGGGCTTCCGGCTTCAACGCCTTCCTCTCCG
This sequence comes from Bacteroidota bacterium, assembly GCA_026391805.1. Classification (GTDB taxonomy): domain Bacteria; phylum Bacteroidota; class Bacteroidia; order Bacteroidales; family FEN-979; genus FEN-979. The sequence goes on from JAPLDJ010000028.1 coordinate 57,970, forward strand.
GAAGCTGGTTCAATGATACTCACTGGGACTTCAGCAACTTTGCCGTCAACTTCTGGTCCTCAACGAAACATGGTCCCGATAAGGCCTGGGCACACGGAATGAACTCCTTCGACCCGGGCGTTTCCTATTACCCCTCCGCACGGAACAATGCGTTCCATCTCAGGTGCGTGAAGGATTAGCAAGACATTGCTCTTCCGGCCGTGTTGAAATCCTTCAAAAAATCATTATCTTTGGGGAAAGATCAGTTTCATGTTACATTAGACGCTCCTTTGTTTCATCCAATTCCGGAAGCCATGATAACATTAAAAAAACTTGCCATTCACGAAATCATTAGAAAGTCCAGTACAACGGAAGCAAAACCCATTTGTTCTGAAGAATTAATGCCGGTTGACGATCCATACCTCTCCTTTATTGATTCACTGGTGAACACGTATAAAAATGATTCAATTCTCTATGCCATCTTCGATCCGGGATCAGTAGGAAAATTTCCCGATGACTTTGAACTTTATAGAAATTCACTACGCTCTCAGGAGGATTTTCTGAACTTTTCAATTAAAGCGACCCATAAACTCGTTCCGCTTATCAGCCAGAAAAACCTTGCAAAAGGAGGTTATTATATTTATGCGGAATATCAAAATGACGGGGTTGATAATATCACCATTTTTCTGCTTCGTGATATAGAAGGAAAAACATTAAAACGTACCCCAAAAGCGTTTAAAATTGCGACCATTGAATATCTCGATACGAACAATCTCACCATGGCATGCCGTATCGATGAGAAGAGGTATGAACAGAAAGAATCGAATTACCTCTCTTTTACAATGTTCAAACAACAAGATGTATCCGACTATTTTAAGGAATGGATATCCATCCAGGAGAAAGAGACGAGTACAGCTTACACAAAAACCTTGTTAGATGTGATTAATCAAATTGATCCTCCAGTGGATAGTGACACAAAACAACGCCTGTCTACTGATGAGCTGAGAACCAAAGTTTACAATTTAGTGTCAAGCAATACTGCCAGGGTCGTTAACCTGCATGTTTTAAGTGAACAACTCTACAAGAATCCTGGGAAAATTTCAGAATTTGCCGAGAAAAATAAATTTACAATTGATACTGAATTCCGATACGATCCTAAAAGCTTAAAAAGTTTTATACGGTTGGAGGTAAACGCTGACGGAATCAATATGAAGTTTTCACGGGGTGATTGGGAAAAAGGGAAAGTCAGAATTTCAGAAGATGATCCCAATTTGGTAATTATTAAATCTAAGATATTCGCCGATGCCCTGAGAAATGAAATTCAAAACAAATAATATGCTTGAACTTCAAAGGCAGTTTTATTCATTAATAAGATCCGTCCCTGGACTGGAATTTAATCCTGATGAAATTAAAATCCCTTTTTCTGTCGCTGTATCTGAAGGGCTGAAGGATATTGGGATTACAACCACCTTGCTTTATGGAAATTTAATGTCGATTGACCGGTATTCCCTTCCTTTCAGAATCTTTAAGAACCCTGATGAGTTCTTTTTGAGGGTATCAAATCCCGGGCCTGCTGACCTGATGATTTTTAACCCTGACAAACCAATCTCATACATCGCAGGAATAACTTATATTGGATTCCAGGAGGATCCGAAATGCTATCTGGTTACAAATGCGTTAGCTTTTATTGGGTTCTTACAATTTCTCAAAGAACAGGTAAATTATAATGATGACACTTTTTATTTTATCGACTACTATGATAAAGTTCAAACCAAAATTGTACTAACGAGCTTGTCTGACAAAGGACGGGTAATTATTAAATATGACGAGGGTTGTCCTGCATTGAATCCGTCTGTGGATTATCGGCCAGGTTTAGAGAAATTCATGAAGTGCTTTAATCCTGACAACAAGGAACACTTCCTGAAGTTTCTTAAAAATTCCATGATTGAGTTTGCTTCGGTATATCATTCCCTGGACAGGATCGGGAAGATCTTTTCTTCATTAGAAACAATAATAGAAAAAGCAAAGGTGAATTTTGAGGTTTACCTGAACAACCTCTCCATTGATAAGTTTAAAAAAAATTACGAAGAGGTAAGATCACGGTATTTTGAAGAATTATCGAAAATCCTGTCTGACCTGACTCAGAAAATCCTCGGCCTGCCGGTAGGGATCGCCGCATCACTTTTTGCGCTTGAAAATGTAAAAAACAACCCCGTTTTTTTGTGTGCACTGATTCTGCTGCTCCTCCTGACGGCAGGATATGTAAATATTTTACTCAGAATTAACTTTACCGACCTGATCAATCTTTCAAAAGCATTCAGGGAAGAATATGATTTTCTCGTCAGTGACAAATTTTTCCTGAAATGTCCGGATCAGGTGCCGTTCTTCGAGGATATACAAAAGAGGTTTTTCAGGCGGCTTAGGTTCCTGCTAAGAATTACCGACACCTATTTTCTCATTCTGAACATCGCGAACATTTTATTGTTCTGCTACATATTCTATCTTCTGAAGATGCCATTCATGGCGATCGTCATCATCGCCCTGGCCCTTCTTTTAATTCTTTCGCTGGTAAGGATTTTCCTGCTGGATGAGAAAGAGGAATAAAAGAGGCTGTCTCAAAAATTGGTTTCTCGCAAAGAACGCAAAGATTTTCGCAAAGGACGCTAAGAGTATATATCGGGAATTAAACCCTTTGCGAACTTTGCGAAAATCTTTGCGGCCTTTGCGTGAACGATTTTTAACCTTTTGATACAACCTCTTTTTGTTGGCGGAGAAAAACTTTGCGTAACTCTGCGTAACTCTCCTATGAATAAAATAGGTTTTGGTGAGTGAGCTAAAAGTCATTCTCTTGCCATACCATACCAAATATACAAAATTTCTTGCTTTTTACTAAACATCTCAATCTCCTATTAGTAGTCCGATTGAACATCGGCCACATGTACACATTATATCGTTAGTAAATAATATCCGGGCACATACTGCGTAATGTAGTTGAATCCACAAGAGTTTCGAAGTGCTCCGGATCATAATGATGAGAGTTTATGTAAACAAACAATTATTACTATTCTATTCCTTTCTCGTAAAATATTTCATTGGATAGGACACATTTTATTCGGTTAAGTAGTTTTCGTGCCACCTTTACAATTGCCCGTTTTCCGCTCATTTTTAAGGCCCAATGATTATAGGCCAGGGTAAGAGCCGGATCATGCCGCATGGCGACCCAGGCATCCTCAACAAGAAGTTTGCGAAGATGTTTATTGTGCCTTATCATAATCGAACCTTTATGTTCTCTTTCTCCCGTGGAATGTTCCATTGGATAAAATCCGACAAACGAATTCAATGCTCTGAAAGATCCAAATCTTTTAATGTCTATCAATTCTGTTAGTATGATAATAGCACTTAATGGCCCGATACCCGGAATACTGGTAAGATATTTAACTCTTTGTTTGTACTTCGGGCTGGTTGCAAGTAAACGAATATCTCGATTGACTTTCAGGAGTAATCCCCGCATGGTGATCATTTGTTCAATCATACGATCAAGTGTAATACGAGCTGATCCTGTTACTTGTGGTGTTTCCTTAAGCCATTGAATAAAATGATTGCTCCAGCCTCTCTGGTAAGCATCTGGAAGTAAAATGCCAAATTCATAAAGAAAACTACGTATTCTATTCTTACCCCGGGTTAAATCCCTTTGCAAACGATCCCTATAGCGAACCAATGCACGGTCTTGTTCACTCTCAACATCCGGAACATAAATGGGTTTTCCTTTCTTTGATGAAAGAGCTTCACCGATCTTTTTTGAGTCGACGGGATCTCTTTTCATCAGTTTCTCTTTGCCTGTTTGGGGAATATCTCCTGCATGCAAAACATGACAAGCAATGCCTTGACTTTGAAGTTGTCTCTGGATAGAAAATGCACTATACCCGCTCTCATATCCGCATAAGTAATTAGCTTGTGGATAATCTCTGGTCAATAGCGTTTTCAATCCTTCGGGGGATGGTGGTTGAGTAAAAGATCTGATAAACATTCCGTCTAAAAAAATCGACACATTCCAGCTCTTTTCGTGGACGTCTAGACCGACAAAAATATTTTTATCGGCATACGTTACTTTCTGTTGTAAATTTGCTTCTGACATGGGTTTTGGTTTTGAGTTTATCTATAAAGATACTGTGGCATTCCATGACCACTAACTCGGACCAAAACCTTTTTTATTACATGGGTACTGCG
>JAPLDJ010000012.1 GCA_026391805.1 Bacteroidota bacterium
GTCGTTGTTCTATTCCAACCTGATTGTTCCCCTTTTCAACAAGCAAAAACCACTCGATCCGGGGCCACTGAGGGATTCCATCGAGGCTTTTGCTACGAAGGTCGGATTCAGGCTGAAGAACATTTATGTCATCGACGGATCAAAACGGTCGAAGAAGGCGAATGCCTATTTTACCGGTCTTGGCATGAAGAAACGGATCGTGCTGTACGATACGCTGATCAGCGACCATACTGTTGAGGAGCTTGTTGCCGTTCTGGCGCATGAGATCGGCCATTACAAGAAAAAGCACACCCTCACCGGGATCATCCTTTCAATCCTGCAGACCGGGATCATGCTGTTCATCCTTTCGCTGTTCATCCGGAAGGACAGCCTCATTGCACAGTCGCTCTGCCAGGCGCTCAGTGGTTTATCCGGAATTAATGTACAGCAAAGCTTTCATATCGGCATCCTTGCTTTTGGGTTGCTATACAGCCCTCTTTCATTCATCCTGGGATTGCTGATGAACCTGATCTCACGGAAAAACGAATACACCGCCGACCGGTTTGCAGGAGTTCAGTACAATCCGGTTTCCCTGATGGATGCCCTGAAGAAATTATCGGTGAACAACCTGAGCAACCTTCGTCCTCACCCGGTCTATGTGTTCTTTTATTATTCGCATCCCACACTTCTGCAGCGGCTGGAAGCACTGAAAAAAATTTAGATCGTCAAAATTTTGTAACTTCATGCCTTGAAATCATAAACATCTTTCCTATGTCATCCGTACGATATTTTTTCCTAGCCCTCAGTTTTCTTGCCTTTGCAGGATATGCTTCCGGAAAAACAGCACAGGGAGCTTCAACCGGATCGCCTGTTACAGCTCCTCATCAGATCTCCAAAGGGAGGATTACCCTTCCTGAGATCCGTACCGCGAATTCACTGTCGGGATTCGATGTCCTGAATCCGGGCATGCTGGTTCTTGACTCAGTTTACGGATCCAATTGGGTAAGCAGCTCGTGGGCACTTAGCTCAAAAACATACCAGACCAGGAACTCGCACGGGCTGGTCGTCCAAAGCCTGTTGAAAAGGTATAATTCATCCTCAGGACAATTCGAAAATTACGGACGTATTCTTTACAACTATTCCGGATCAAGCCCCGACATTGTATCCGACAGCACCCAGTTATGGTTTACAAATTACTGGATTACCTTACAGTATAACCATTATCTCTCGAAAGATACCCCCGATGAATCGTTTTCGAAAGAATGGAACCCCGTGAAGCACAAATTCATCAGCGGTACCAGGACTACCTATCAGTACAACGACAGCCTGCTCCCGGCAGAAGTGGTCACACAGTCGTGGGACACGATCACCCAGGACTGGATGAATACATTCAGGACAACTTATGCGTACACGGCACTGATGCAACCGCAGGAGCAGATCGTTTATTCATGGAAGAGTTCTTCCTTAACCTGGGTCTACAGTTCTAAAAGTACTGATGTATATGACGGGACGAATGCCCTTGTCGGTCACATGGAATACTTTTGGAATGATATCTCCTTGACCTGGGTGAACACCACGCGGATCTATTACCATAATACCCCGGCATCGATGCCCGACACTTCTGTTCTGGAATCATGGAATATACCACAATCCAGGTGGGATTCGGTGGAGACTTCTATTTATACCTATAACCAGTTCAACTGGCTGATGAATGTCCGCACATACAAAATAAATGATATGACGGGGAATTGGTACCATAGCTACCAGATGTATTACACGTATTTCCCCAACACGGGCTATGAGAAATCCGAAACCGGGAATGTATGGGACACCCTGCACCTGGCTTACATTACCGATCATTACATGGAGGTCGACAGCGTTGATCAGCTGCTCGAAAAATATGACCTGTATATCAACCTTGGGACCTTCCAGATCGTTGGCGGCAGCTGGGATCTTTATGTCTATTCATCAACCAGCGACACACTCTCTAAAGGCAACCAGGAGTGGAACCTGCTGACAAGTACCTGGCAAAATAAAACACAGAAACTCTTCACCTATGATGCGCATAATTTGTTGACGGAAGACCTTGTCCAGGATTGGGTCTCTGCAAGCTCTGTGTGGGAAAATTCGAAAAAATCGGATTATTACTATTCGGATTTTATCGGAATAACTGAACATCCGGACAACAATAAGCTCTGTTTCTTTGCAAACCCGGTGACGGCTGGCTCTTCCATTAATTGCTCCGGTTTAACAACAGGTAATAATTATTATCTGACCTTAAACTCACTTCAGGGTAATGAAGTTTTCAGAACTGAGTTCCGTGGCGGGGAAACTGTCACCATTTCCGGATCGCTTGCGCCGGGACTTTACATCCTAATTGTCGGGGATAAGGAAAGTATCCTTGAAAAGGAGAGGATCGTTCTGCTTCGCTAAGATTTTTCTGAACACTTCCTGACTTTCTAGCTAAAATTCTTACTTTTAGCTGTAGTTTTCCCATTCATCCATACAAAAGTCATGCGTATGAAAAAGCAACTCCTTCTTTCTATTTTCATCTTCACGGGTTTCGCGACTTCTACCTTCGCAGGCAATAACCAAAGCGAACCCGGATCCTTTTCTTCCACCTCCTCAACCGGAATTCTAAAACAAAAGAAAGATGAAGGCAACAGGCAGAAGCAAGTCCTGTCCGACAAATTCAACGATTCCATTTATTACAACAACTGGGTTCCGGGATCGTCTTCCTGGGCGCTTTTCCAGAAGGAATACCTGACGAGGGATATTTCAGGATTGCCTTCTTCACGTTTGTATCTCAGGCTGGCAACGCCTGCGAATACATGGAGAAACTACTGGCTTGATGAAATGGAATATTTCACGGGAACAACCAGCAACAAAATGACAAGGTACCAGTTATGGGATACCATCAGCTCGCAGTGGGTTGTTTACAATTACCAGCACTATTCTGTTACGGGACATCCGGATGAATCCTGGTACAAAATGGGCTATCACCCGGTTTCAGGCAGGTTTGATTACGGGTACCGGAGCATATACCAGTTTGACGGTAATGGCAATAAAACAGGAGAAACCGATCAATTCCTCGACACCATTGCTGGATTGTGGGTTGATAATGTCAAATACACTTTTATTTATTCAGGAACACTTCTTACGGAACAGGTTAACCAGTATTGGGATACAGTGTCTCACGGCTGGGTCAATACATCCAAATCAGATTATACTTACGATGCCTCGGATTTCCTTACAGAGATCACAGATTATGGATGGCAGACCTTCACCTCTTCATGGAGTCTGAGCGGACACGTTCTTCAGACAAACAATGCAATCGGGAACCCTCTGACCTACGTTTATGAATACTATAATGGTTCAGGGTGGGATACATCTTACATGAACCAGTATGCCTACCAGTCGGATTCTCTTCTTACCAGCATGCTTGGGACTTATTACAATTCAGGAACCCATACATGGATCAACCGCAATCTTCTTACCAACGTCTATGGTACCGGAGGTCAGCAACAAACATATCTGTTTCAGGTCTGGAATCCTTATACCTCTTCATGGACCAATGTATCGGGCCGGCTGTATGATCCACAGGGTAATATCACGGATAATTATTACCTTAATCTTGATTATTCCACTTACGCGATTCAGAGTGGAAACCGGTACCTCAGCGAATATGATGCTGCAGGAAGGTTTTCCCATGAAAGAGACCTGATCTGGGATTCACTATCCGGTTCATGGAAGAATTCTTCACAGTTTACCGACACCTATGAAGATCCTGTCAATTATTATTACATCGAAGAATTAGGTGAAATCTGGGATGGTTCGAACTGGGTGAATGATTACCAGTACCTTTTTTACTGGTCGTACCCAAGCGGAATCGGGGAAAGGAATAACGGGGAAAGGCTTTGTTTTTATGAAAACCCGATGCAAGCCGGAACGTCCGTTGAATGCCCGTCTCTGCATCCTTCAGGGAATTATTCCTTTGAGCTGATCTCCATGAACGGAACCATCGCTGACCGGGGATCTATATCAGCAGGCACACCTTTCGTTATCGGCCTTACCGTTGCAAGTGGAACCTATATGCTACGGATCAGGTCAAACGGAAAACCCATCTGGTCAGATAAGGTTGTTATCCTGAACCGGTGATTAACAGAATTACTTCTTCAGGTTTACAAGGCGGATAATATCATCACCAATGCCGATGCGGTATCCTTCTGCAAGGTAATTCACTTCGCCGCCGGGATTGATAAACGTTACAACAGGCAAATTTGCACCGACTTTTTGTTTGATAATGGCTGAAAACACTTCCGTTGAACCGGCTGAAGCGATCATGCTTTTTGTTTTGCCGGGCAATTCTTTCGCATTTTTCTGCAAAAAGAGATCCATCTCCTTTCCGGAATTAAAGAGCAGCAGAACGGGTCCGTTCCACTTTTCCAATTCAGCTTTTTTCTGGATCAGGTCGGCAATGAAATGGCGTGAAGGCTCCTTCTCCGGGTCAAGCCACGCGATGATCATCCCTTTTTGCTTCATTGAGAGATCAGCGCCTGATATCTTTTTTACGAACGCTTCACCATCAGGGATCTTTCCCAGAACAGGGGGAGGGGCAAGGTTCTTTCTAAGGCTGAGCGTGACTTCACGGGTTGTTTTTTCTTCAAGGTCGAAGAAACTCAGCCGGGTGAGAACAGTCCCGCCGGAGATCCTGTTTCCAGTTACCAGCATATAATAAGCGGGCGGAACCTGGAGGGTGCAGGGAAATGACTGTAAAACAGGATCGGTTTCATAATCGAGTGAACGGAAGAATCCATTTTCCTGCTTTTCAATCGTAAAATGGATGTAGTACTCCGGTTTCCGGTCATTTGCACGGTCGTTGTTTATGACCAGGGTGGCCCTGGCACCGGTTTCGCCGGGCTTCTTATCGAAATGAACATCCGTCCACTTATCCTTAAAATAATACTGAGGAATGCGTGTTGCCGTTTCAAGCCTTGCCGGTATCCCGAAACTCCTGCAAATGGCAACATAGAAAATATCCCTTGAATGAGGATCAGAAACTTTCAGCTCATAAACACCCTTCGGTGTCATGGGCGCCCTGGAATAGTTGGCGTTTTCATCGGTCCGTATGTTCTCATTTATCCAGTTTGCAATGGTTGAAGGATCCTCTTTCCATCTTTTGAATATATCCTTGCTGAAATTCTTCTGGAAATATTCCTTGTAAGGAATGAGGAATTCATTATCAACCCTCGGACAGAGAATGTAATCCGAAAAAACAGAATTGCCGGGAGCTTTTGTCTCATAAGCAATTGAATTGAGGATGTTGTCATCAAGAACATCAACGGTTACATCATGCAGGTCTTTTTCTGAGATGGCGAGGAGAAGCGGAAATATCCATGATTTCTTTTCTGCGGGGACGGAACTTACGAACTCGATGATGGTGCGCCAGTTCCCGCGGCTTCTGTGGAGTATGTTCCAGAGGGTGTCGCCGTTCAGTTTGAGATTTGCAGAGAGACGGTATGCTTTGCTGGAATCGATAAAGGTACTTTCATAATCTGCCCTGAGCCGGTCTTCAAATGCAAAACGTTTTGAGTTTTTCGCGCGTACTGAATCTGGTACCGCCTGTTCCACCTTTTTCTCAGGAGGCGGGATGAAATCAAGCTCTTCTTCGTACGTGCTTCCCGGCTTGCGGTCAAGTTCAAGAACCAGGGTATCGGTAGTTGAGATCGTTGCTTTACTGTATCCGAACCGGTCTTTTTTTGCAGCCCATACAAGCAGGTCGCCATAGCCGGTGGTGAATGAGCAGAGGCCTTTTGAATCCGTATACGTCTTTAACAGCGGGTAGAATTCAGCATAATTGTAAAGCTGGAATTCAACGGTGGCGCTGTCGACCGGGTCTTTTTTTTCCCCTATGACCTTTACCCAGATCTTTTTCGTATCGGTATAATTGGTAAGGACATTGATTCGCGTGAACCTTGAGTCTTTGACCAGGACATCTTCAGGTCCTTCATAATCGCCGAAAACATTTGTATTCACAAGCATGGCGCGTTTTGCAGGACCGGTGAACCATGCCATGTCGAGATCAGGTTCCGGCTCACAGGCACCGAGGTAGTGCCATTTGCCATCTATCCAGACCTCCACCCAGGCGTGGTTGTCGTCGCTGTGCGCCCAGCGCGGCGTGTAACACTGGCGGGCAGGGATGGCTACTGAGCGCAATGCTGCAACGGTAAATGTGGATTCCTCCCCGCAGCGGCCGTAAGCGTTTTTAATGGTGGCCAGCGGTGCGGAAGTCCTCCCATCCGAACCACGGTAGGTGACCTTCTCATGGCACCAGTGGTTGACTTCCAGTGCAGCATCTTTCATGGAGAGGCGCTTCACACGGTCCTTCAGTTCAAGAAAGAAAACAGTACGTCCTGAATCGAGGTTCTCATTGTTGACCCTGATTGGAAGCACAAAATGACGGAAGATGTTTTCCGGCACTGTTTTTCCCCAGGCAAACGTATCCTGTGCTGCGAGTGATGCACGGACATTCTGGAGGTAGAAATCCCCGTTATAATCAGCCAGGTCGCTCAACGGCATATACGCATAAAGGAATTTGAGCGCTTCTTTTTCCTTGCGGGAAAGCTCCTGGTCAAATACACTGAAAAGCTGTTCCGACCTGTTCTTTGCGAGTTCTTTCTGCTTTTCAAAGGCCGCTTCGACCTTTGCACGGTAATTCTTATCGGAGATGAAATGGGGGCCGCGCTGGCAGCTAAAGAGAGCGGCCAGGATGAGGAGTGAAAAGAGTGATGAAAGTTTGAACATCGGGATGAGTTTTTTTAGTATTTAATCTCAATTACATCATTCGTCAGCGTTGCTTCGAAGAAGCGCTGCCTGGTCGTTTTCAGCTTCAGCGTCTGCTCCTGATCATTCAACCTGACCCCCATGATATCGCCGAAGTCGTGCAGGATCAGCCGGAAGGAGGTGAACTTTGAGATGAATGAACCTTCTGCTTTGCCTATTGTAATTTTCTTTGCTGCCGGATCAAATGTGATCACGCGCCGAAGGTATTTCCCGTTCTCATAATCGTAGGTTATACCATCGTCTTCATAATAGGTGAAGGAATTTGCATCTTTTCCGTTGTAAACATTCAGTTCAAGGAATGGGGAAGGTGACTCTGAGGTGTTCTGAATGACCGACTGGAGGGGAATGATACTCCCGGATTTTGCAAATACCGGCAGATCATTGAGCGGGCTTTCGACTACCGATTCGGTTTTCCCTTTATAGAGCTGATCATTGCTGATACGGTACCATTCTCCTTCCGGAAAATATACGTTGCAGTAAGCCTTATCGCTGGAACAGGGAGCTACAAGGATTTCCTTCCCGAAAAGGTACTCGTTCTGGAATGCATACCAATAGATCTTTTCATCCTGCGTGTAATCAATGGCCAGTGTCCGCGCAACCGGCATCCCGTTCTGCGCGGATTCATAAAAGGCAGAATAGATATAAGGGAGAAGCCGGTACCGCTTGTTCAGCCACTGTCGTGAAAGATTCTCTACATCTTCACCGAACGACCAGGGCTCCTTTCTTCTTGTATCGATGGCAGCATGATTCCGAAAGAAAGGAGTAAAAACCCCGACCGACATCCAGCGGACAAAAAGCTCATTTGTGGGATTCCCCATGAATCCGCCCATATCAGGACCTGTAAATGAGATCCCTGAAACGCCCATGCTGTTCACCATCCTGACGGCCATCAGCAGGTCGTCTTCCGTAGCCTGGTTATCGCCCGTCCATACCGCGGAATATCGCTGTATGCCTGAATATGCAGCGCGTGTAAGCACGAACGGCCGCTTTCCGTTCAGCAACTTTTTTGTTCCTTCAAATGTGGACCGTGCCATATTCAATCCATAAACATTATGGGCTTCGGCAATTGTGGAAGGATGTCCGTCGAAATCAAACTGAACTATGTCGGGAATGCTTTGTCCCCATGCACTGGGCTCGTTCATGTCGTTCCAGAAACCATCAACGCCGGGTTCAGAAAGAGCGGCCAAGCTTTTTCCCCACCATTCGCGGGTTTCTGGCTTCGTGAAATCAGGGAAATGGCACCTGCCGGGCCATACGCTTCCGACATACAGTTTTCCCCCGGGATATTTTACGAAGCAATCGTTCTTTATTCCATCCTCATAAGATGAATAACCTTTCTCGACCTTTATCCCTGGATCGATGATCGTGGCCAGGTGAAATCCCATATCCTTCAGCTTTCCGATCATTGATTTTGGGTCGGGAAAACGCTCCTTGTTCCATGTGAAGATCTTGTAGTTGTCCATGTAATGGATATCGAGGTAGATCATGTCGCAAGGAAGTTTCTTTTCCCTGAATGTCCTGGCTAAATTCAATACCTCCGAATCCGGGTAATAACTCCAGCGGCTTTGCTGGAATCCAAGACTCCAGTAGGGTGGAAGTTTCATACGGCCGGTAAGCCAGGTGTAGTCGCGGATGATCCCTGGAATGGTCTTCGCTCCGAAAAAATAATAATTCATTTCACCGTCTGCTGCCGAGAAGAAAGAAAAAAGGTCATCCGTCGATGCTCCGAAATTAAATCTTGAACGAAATGAGTTATCGAAAAAGATACCATAGTTCACCTTGTCGTGGATGCCGATGTAGAATGGAATGGTCAGATAAAGCGGATCTTCACGGTAAGAATAGGCGGGGATATCGGTGTTCCAGTTCACATAGGCATTGCCACGGCGGTTGAGGGGACCGGTCTTTTCTCCAAGTCCGATGAATTTTTCATCCGGAAAGAGCTTCTTGTAAGCCGTAACCTGTGTGCCCTGCCAGCTAACAGGAAAATCCGGGTAATCTTCACACAGCGGCTGATTCTTCAGGTCCAGGAACTTTATCGTGAAAGGAGTTTTGCCGATCTCAATCTTCAATGAATCGGTTGTCAACAGCCAATTGTCCCTGCTTTCCCTGATCTCCCTGAACCCGGCACCCGGCGTCCTGATCACGGCATAGGAAAAATCTTCCCTGAATTCCTGCTGAACGATCCTTACCCTGACAATCGTCTGATCATAAACTATCAGCCGGACCTTTGCGTGATCCGCCTCAATGGCGACACCATTATCAGTTTTTTTCAGCGTTTTCAGATTCCCCGGCTGGACGATACCGGTTTGCTGGGCCTGCGTGATAACGAAGGACATCAGAGAAATAACCAGGATGAAAATTTTCTTCATGGTAAAAAATTTTGCAGTAAAGATTGATTTTACCAGGACTTATCTCAGGTAATAACCTTTTACGAAATATTTGACAACCTTTTCATCATCCTTCCCTTTGACTCCAAGAAAGGTCCCGTTTAACACGGTAGAGGTGCTGGCATACCAGTTATTTATACCAGTCATTCCGCCAAGTTGGGCAACTTCTTTGGTTACCAGGTATACTTCATGACATTTCTCACCTCCATTGTCCTTCCATTTTACGCAATAAACATCGTAGTAATCTTTACCCGACTTAAATTCAATTTTTACTTCTAGGCTACCCCCGTTTTGAAACTTAACAATGTATTTTCCATCTGAAGATACTACGTCATCAATACGAGTATCATGAATGTCCATATCTGGAGGATCGGAAGCAGCGGAAGAAGAAGCCTTGGCGGAACCGGAACTTGAAGAATATCCGCCAGAATAGGATGAAGAACCGCTATAACTTTCTGATGCAGCTGCTTCCCTGTAGTAATTGCACATGGCCTTTACTCCGCCTGCAATCAGCGCCGTAGCAATTGCAACGCCAAGAACCTGGTTTGCAATACTAGCTTCGGAATTATTATAGGACTCGCTCGAACATTCACCGTCATTGCAATACATTTTTGTTATTTTTCCCCCTTGATTCAAATATCCCAGACCATTGGGTTTTCCATTTACGATATTACTGCAGCTGAAATAACTGTCCTTCCCATTAAAATATACAGCTTTCCCGTTTACAGAACCGTTCTTGTATTCTCCGGTAATAATCTGCCCGTTATCTTTTCTGGTTACGACACAATGGCCATCGGGAACGCCATTTTTAAATGAACCTTCGTATTTGATATAACTGAAATCGAAAACGGTATAACCTTCAAATTTCCCGTTCACCGCATATCCTTTTGCATTACCACCCGACCATGACGCTTTGCCTTTGCCATTAGCATAACCATCCTTGCATTCACCATTCCAATGAACGTCAATAAAACGTTTGTCGTTGCAATCCCAAAGCATGCAATTTTCTTTCATGTTCTTTGCTTCCATACCCTTGTTTTCATTGGAAGAAACGGCTTGTTTTAATGGCGTAACATTTCCACTAAGATGAACGATCCTTGTTCCATAATTTGCAATGTTAATTGTGATATCATGATTAATGGGACCGGCGATCTTCGTGTTATAAGTTACTTCAAACGACTCCAGGATATTCTTTCTTCCTGCATATTTTATTTTATAACATTTGCCGCAATCCTGTTTATAGGTGAAAGATAGATCTCCGTTCATGTTGATAATATAAAATCCCTGCAGAGGAGCAACGGAATTCTGAACTACGGTGCCAAAGTCTAATGACAAAGGATAAACATCCTGTGAATAAGATTCCGAAAGACCGAAAAACAGGCAAAATAATAACAGGTATTTCTTTGCATGAAAATTCAATGATTTCGCGTAACCTGATTTGCGACCTGTAGAGTCAGAGAAGTAGTGTGTCTTCATATTGATTGCAGTTTAAGGTTCCTTTTGCATTTCAATTCGTTAATAAGCCGCTCTTATTGAAAATAGCGTTTTTAATTGTTTTGGCAAATAGTTCAAGATTTTGCCACTTTACGATTTGCGCTAACTCCTTCTGCCAATATGTCAACCCCTTCTTCTATAGTGTGTATAAGGTAGCTATACTGTAGCTATACTGTAACTATACTGTAGCTATACTCATTTTATTGGTGACAATCTGGCACCTCAGACCTTTTTCATCACTTTAAAGTGAATGTTGCTCTGTCCGTTGAATGATCTCATTCTGCAGATCTTCCCCGAGATCATTGAAGTAATCGCTGTATCCGGCCACGCGGACGATCAGGTCGCGGTACTTTTCGGGATGTTTCTGAGCATCGCGAAGCGTATCGGCGGAAATCACGTTAAACTGTATGTGATGCCCGTTCATGCGAAAATAACCACGGATCAGGGATGCCAGCTTCGGGATCGATTCTTCACCTTCAAAAAAGGAAGGGGTGAATTTCTGATTCAGCAGGGTACCACCCGTCCGGATATGATCAATCTTGGCAGCGGATTTCAGCACCGCGGTCGGACCTTTGCTGTCGGCTCCCTGGACCGGCGAAATGCCTTCCGAAAGCGGCTGTCCGGCCTTCCTGCCGTCGGGCATGGCGCCCAACACGCTTCCGAAATAGACATGACAGGTCGTGGGAAGCATATTGATGCGGAAGGTGCCTCCCCGTGCAGTCGGCCGGCCGTTTACAGCATCATAGTAGTACTCAAAAACTGTCCGCGCCTGCTCATCGGCATAATCATCATCATTGCCGTATTTTGGAGTCTTATAGATCAATTCGAACCGCAGCTCTTCGAAATCCTTAAAATTCTGTAAAATTGCCTTCAGCATGCCGCCCATGCTGATCGTCTTCCGGCCGAATACATGGTGCTTCAACGCCGTCAGACTATCGGTGATGCTTCCCAATCCGACACCCTGGATGTAGCTCGTATTGTACCTGGCGCCGCCAGCATTGTAATCCTTGCCGTTGGAAATGCAATCGTCGATCACGAGCGAAAGGAACGGAACCGGCATATACCGGGCAAAGATCTTTTCAATGATGTTGTTTCCTTTGATCTTTGTGTCAATGAAATAATTCAGTTGCTGCGAAAAGGCCTTCAGCAATTCATCAAAGCTGGTAAACTCTTCCGCCGGACCTGTCTCAATACCGATCTTTTTCCCGGTACGCGGATCAGTCCCGTTATTCAGCGTAATCTCAAGAACTTTCGGAAGGTTAAAATAACCGGTCAGGATATAGGCTTCAGTTCCGAACGCACCGGCTTCCACGCAGCCGCTGGCGCCGCCGTTGCGGGCATCTTCGATCGACTTCCCCTGCCTTACCAGCTCCTGGACGATGGCGTCCGTATTGAAATAGGAGGGTTGTCCGAACCCGGTTTTTGTGATCTTCAGGGTTCTGTAGATGAAGCTGTCGGGGTTCTTCCTGCTTACCTGCACCATCGAGCCTGGCTGCAGCAGCCGCATCTCTTCGATAACATCCAGGATCAGAAATGTAAGTTCATTAACGGCATCCGACCCGTCCGGTTTTACCCCGCCAAGGTTGATGAGGCAAAAGTCGGTATAGGTATTGCTTTCAAGCGCTGTAACACCGACTTTCGGCGGTGCCGGGTGGTTGTTGAACTTGATCCAGAAGGCTTCCAGGAGTTCGGTTGCCTGTTCCTTTGCCAGGGAACCCTTCTCAGTTTCATTTTTATAAAATGGGAAAAGATGCTGGTCAAGCCGGCCGGGGTTGAAGGAATCCCATGGATTCAGCTCGGTGATGACGCCCAGGTGAACAAACCAGTAATATTGCAAAGCCTCATGAAACGTACGCGGGGCATGTGCGGGAATATGCCTGCAGATGGCCTCCATCGATTCAAGCTCTTTTTTCCGGCTGCTGTTCTCTTCTTTTGCGGCAAGTTCCTTCAGCTTGTCAGCATGCCTGTTAGCAAAGGTGATCAGTGCATTGGCTGCAATGGCCATGGCAGTGAGTTCCTGTTCCTTATCAAAGGCATCCGGATCATTGGAATAATCCAGTTTCGCTTTTACTTCATTCACTTCCCTGATCAGGTCGAGCATGCCTTTTCTATAGATCTTGCTCCCGCACACGGTATGACCGGGGGCACGCTGTTCCTGGAATTCCGTGAAGATCCCGGCCTGATAAGCCTCGTGCCATTCCGGTGTCATGGAGCGCATGATCCGTTCCCGGTTGCTTCTGCCTTTCCAGAAAGGGATGATCTCGTCACGATATATTCTTCTTGTATCCTCATCCACCTTAAATGAAACCTTCTTCCTGGAATCAAGGATTTCAAGATCTTCTATTGAATGCAGGTTGATCTCCGGGTAAGTGGGTGTTGCCTTTGGTGCATGTCCGCGCTCGCCGACGATCAGTTCATCTTCATTTATACAGATGGATTTGTTTTCCAGGATGTACTCCAGGGTCTTTGCCCGCATTACAGATACAGACACCTGGGCTTCCAGCCCGGATTTGTAGATTTCTGTAACCAATTGCGCCCGCTCGGCTGATATGCAGTTAACGGCGTTCAGGCTTTGCTCACGGAGTTTCTTTATACGGTCGGTCATAAGACAGGCAATAGGCAATAGGGTATTGTATTTACTGGCAACAAATTTAGGATATTTTGGTACAATCCCTTCGTGTCCTTTGAGTATCCTTACCTGACTTTGTGGTCAAATTTTAAAACATAACCACAAAGAACACAAAGGTCTTCACAAAGGCAAATAAGGACTTTATTGTCACCCTCCGATCTTCACTATCATCCCTGTTTTTTCCAGTTCTTCTTTAAATTTCCGGATTTCTTCCATTGAAACGGCAGGAATATCGTCGTGCTGGTCAGTTTTGTTGAGGCGCTGGTATTTTCCTTTTGCCAGTGAATGGTAGGGGAGGAGGTCAATTTCCCGGATTCCCGGATGATACTTTTCTGCAAGTGCTTTCAGTGCATCTTTGTTGGATTTGCTGTCGGTGATGCTGGGAATACAGGGGAAACGGAGGATCACATTTTTCCTGTTCCCGGCAAGGAAATCAAGATTTTCCAGGATGATCTTATTTGAAACCCCTGTATACCGCAGATGTTCTGCATCATCCAGGAGCTTGATGTCGAACAGGAAAAGATCGACCTGATCCATCATACGCCGGATAATTTTCTTCTCGGCAAATCCGCAGGTATCAAGTGTCGTTTGAAGATCTTCTGTTTTGCAGGCATGCAGGAGATCCAAAAGGAAGGCCGGCTGCATCAATGGCTCACCGCCTGAAAAGGTTACACCACCGGAGGATTCGTTGTAAAAGATGCGATCCTTTTCAATCTCGTTCATGACCTCTTCCACCGTCATCCATTTTCCTGCGGTTTCTTCAAGGATAAAGTGGCGGCCATCAAGCGGTATGTTCCTGAAATATTTTTCGGGTTTGTCGAGCTGGCTCTCCGGGTTGTGGCACCAGCGGCAGCTCATCGGGCATCCTTTGAAGAAAACGGTCGTGCGGATGCCCGGACCGTCGTGAACCGTAAACCTGCGGATATCGAAGATCAGTCCCTTATTCTTCACAATAAAAACGGATCATGCGGATGATGGCTTCCCTGCAGACGGGGCAGAAACCTTCTGCTTCATTGCTTTTCATACGGCAATCCATCACGGGGCTGAAAACACCTTTTGCCTCATAGCCGCCGCCTTCGAACATCCCGACCACATTTTTATACTTTTCCTCCCTCGGTGTAGGCATCGGAATACCCGGCCCGATCATGTTTTTCCACTTGGTATCAAAACCGACTTTTGTCGTAATGTTCGGTTCCCAGGGTTCTACCTTCAGGTTGTAAAAATCCTTGTACGTGATCTCGGAAGTATAATATTCATCTGCAAGACCTGCAAAAGTATGCCCGAATTCATGCACCGATACGATTGGGGAAAGGCTGTGGTCGACCGTACTTTCACCGTAGTGATTGTAGAAACCTCCTCCGCCGTATAATTTACTGTTGACAAGAATAAAGATCACATCGTACGGCACTGCGGCTGCGATGTCGTAGATTGCTTTTGTATTGCTCGTGGTCAGGTAACGGTCCATGTCGAAAGTATAGAAACTGCTGTTCAGGTCGGTATTGACATAGGTTTTTCTCCCGGGATCAGTCACTCCTGACTCTGCCGAAGGAGCCTCAACCGCATAAAAGTTCAGCCGGTCCCTGGAAGATGCATACGGTTCCTGGGTCAGGAAATACTCGCCAATCCGCTGTGCATCCTTAAGGAATTTATCCATCTCTTCCTTTGTATATCCTTCAGCAATAAAAGCAACATCCACTTTCTTTTCCGGATCTCCGGAATCATGAAATTTAACGACAGGATACGCGCTGATCTTTTTATGTTCAATGAAATAATCATTCGGATTAATGTAAAGTTCAAACAGCTTGCTGAATTTGCCGTCCTCGTATTTCCTGCGTTCGACCTGGAAACGGATGGTCTGCCTGGGGAATGGCATGACGGCGACCTGCTCAAATGATCGTTTAACCTTCAGGGCCTCTGATGTATGCTGCCATTCCTGGAACAGGTTGCAGAATCCCCTGCTGAAGATCAGCCTCCCTGAAGCCGAATCGTATGCGGCATAGCGGTAGGTCCCGTAATTCAGGGGATCGACCAGGTCTTTATGCGGACCGCCGTAATTGGGCTCAATCTTGATTTCATCCAGGTAAACACTTTCGGTTTTCGCATCGCCTGCAATATAATAATCAACGCGGAGGGTGTTCGGGAGGAAATTTGTTTCAAATTCCTTCTGTATCGTAGGATCATCCATTACTGCTGCAACCGCCCCGGTGTTGACTTGTACATTAATTTGCGCGTGAACCGCAGAAAAACCTGCAACTACGAGGCATAGCATGACAGCTTTGGAAAAGAATCTGATTTTCATGATCACATTTTGGTTTCAATGGGTTGCAAAGGTAATGGAAATAAGCATTTCAGAAAACAAGGCTGTCAAAAGATGTTTTTACATCGAATTCTTCTCTGTGTGACTCTGTGTCTACTCTGTGAACCTCTGTGTAACAATTTTTTATTTTATTTCATAGAGAACCACGGAGAATACACAGAGTTCCACAGAGGTCTTTTGAGACAACCTTATTTTTTTATTCGGATCTGAACAACGATCATCCCTGCCAGCATCAGGAAACATCCGAAGAATGACCGTGTGGACAGTGTTTCATGGAGAATGATCCAGCCGCCCAGCGCGGCAAAAACCGCTTCCAGGCTGAGGATGATGGATGCATAGGCAGGATGGGCATTCTTTTGTGCCACCACCTGAAGGGTATAGGCAATCCCTACCGAAATGACACCTCCATAGATAATCGGAGCGGCCGCTTCAATAATTTTTGAAAATTCGATCAGCTCAGTGAGAAAAGCCACGGTCAGACAGAGGACGGCACATACGGCAAAATGGCCGGCCGCAAGGTGGAAGGAGTTCATCCTTGGCGAGAGCCAGCCGATCAGCAATACATGAAATGTAAATACAAAAGCACATCCCAACACGAGCAGATCACCGCGTTCAATTGAAAAACCGCTTTTAATGCTGAGCAGGTAAAGTCCTGTTGCTGAAAGAATGACTCCGATCCATATTACGGGCCTTGATTTATGGCCGAGAAAGTATCCAACGATGGGTACAAGGACCACGTATAAACCGGTGATAAAACCTGCTTTTCCGGCTGTGGTTGTTTGTAATCCTACCTGCTGAAGTGATACTCCGGCAAATAAAAGAAGCCCGACGCCAATGATTCCCCAAAAACGCTGTTTCTTGCTAATCGTTTTAGCAGGATCTTCCGGTGTAAACTTTTTTCCGAAAAAGAGGAACGGGACAAGAACCAGCACTCCAAGTGTAAACCTTACCCCGTTATAGGTAAACGGACCTACAAAGTCCATCCCCATGCGCTGCGCTACAAATGCAAAGCCCCAGATGATTGCAGCCAGAAATAACAACAGGTCAGAGCGGAGTTTCGGGGACATTTTGTTATACTGTTTGCTTTGCGCTACGCTAAGCTAAGCGCCTTTAGTTATTTATTCAACTGAAATTTCATCAGCAAAGATCCACGCTTTGCTGCCGGCTCCGGGATGCCAGGAAGGACATACGCCACGGTTTTTCCCGACCACATGTACATAGCGTGCATGAGTATTCTCAGGCAGTTTAATTGAAAAATCACGGGTTATAGAGTTTTCCTGTGTTTCGGGAACATAGCATTTAAGGGTTCCTGCATCTTTGAAAGTTTTTCCATCCTCTGAAATGGAAAACGAAACCGTAAGCGGAAAGAAGATCCACGAACCTTCATCCTGGAGAAATCCTGCAGTTATTGTATGAATGACCTGGCTTTCTCCAAGATCCACTAAAACATCAAGGTCAACACCCTCATAGCCTTGCCACGAGCCGGTGCGGAAATTCTCTGAGCCTTTCTCGAAATCGATCAGCGCAAGGTCGCCGCCTGCGGTATACTGAGGCGAATAGCCGGTGTTGAGCTTTATTTTCCGGTTCTTCGGGATCTTCTGAAATGTGGCAGTTATGGTCTGGCTTTCAGGCAGTCCGTAAGAAACTGAAAATGCTTTCAGTGTGACGGAATGGTTAATCCTGACAGGAGCAGCATATTCTGTTGATTTCTTCGAAGGATCACTTCCGTCAAGCGTATAATAAACCTTTGCCCCGGGTAACGGGTTACCGAGGCGAATGGTGGTGGTGTCTGTGAAATTTTTCCTGGCATTATCAATAAAAGGAACCGGGGTAATCAGGTTATCCGTGATGGCAGAAACAGGGAAATCACCGGGATGGCTTCCCCATTCTTTATTGGAAGAAGATCCCATGGTGAAAGTGAGTTCGCCTCCGCTTATGATCTCCTTATGTTCGATATAGCATTTGTTAAAAGGAACCCCGTTCAGCTTTGCACCGGTGATGTAAAAATTCTTGTCGGATAATCCTTCCGCCCGGACCGTGAATGTTTTTCCGTTTTCCAGGTGGATCGTAAGCTTCGGAAACATTGGCGTTCCGATAGCATATACCGTTGAACCCGGTGTTACCGGATAAAAGCCCATGGCACTCATGACGTACCATGCCGACATCTGCCCGCAGTCCTCATTTCCGCATAGTCCGTCGCGTTTGTTGGTATAGAAATCAGTGCAGATCCGGTGCACAAGCTCCTGTGTTTTCCAGGGCTCACCGGCATAATCATACAGGTAAGCCATGTGGTGGCTGGGTTCATTCCCGTGTGCATATTGCCCGATCAAACCGGTAATATCCGACTGGTTGCGGCCGGTGGTCTTTGAATCGGCCGTAAACATTGCGTCTAACTTACGGGCAAATTTTTCTTTTCCGCCGTGAAGCCGGATCAATCCATCCAGATCCTGCGGGACATAAAAGCTGTATTGCCAAGCATTCGCTTCGGTATAATTGAAGTTGACCTCAGCCGGATCGAAAGGGGAGTGCCAGGTGTTGTTCATCTTTGCGCGCATGAAACCGGTTGACGGATCAAAAAGATTCTTATAAAACTGGGCTCTGCGGATGTAGGTCTTATAATCTTCATGGTTCCCGAGCGCCTGAGCGAATTTCGCAATGCACCAGTCGTCATAGCTGTATTCAAGTGTTTTCGAAACCGATTCACCTTCTTTGTCCCCGGGAATAAAGCCCATGGATTTAAAATATTTCAAACCGAGCCTGTCCTGTTCAGCGCTGTGTTTCATCGCTTCAAGCGCCTTCGCGGCATCAAAATCCCTGACGCCTTTCATGTAGGCATCCACAATCACAGGAACTGAATGATAACCGATCATACAGTCTGTTTCGTTGGCTGAGAGCTCCCACACCGGAAGAATTCCGCCTTCATCAAACTGAGCAAGGAAGGTCCGGATGAAATCATTGTCACGTTTTGGCTGTGTGAGAATATAAAGCGGATGTGCGGCCCGGTAAGTATCCCACAAGGAAAAGACCGTGTAATAATCAAAACCTTTTCCGGTATGAACTTTCAGATCACGCCCCCTGTAACTGCCATCAACATCCATATAAAGGTTCGGCGAAAGGAACGTGTGATAGAGTGCCGTGTAAAAATTGATTTTCTGATCCCCGGTTCCGCCTTCAACCGTGACCTTTCCCAGTTCACTGTCCCATGCTGATGAAGCATCCTGTGTGATCTTACCAAAATCCCAACCGGGATTCTCTGCATCCAGGTTACTTCTTGCACCTTCAGTGCTGACCGCGGAAATCCCGACCTTCACAAGGACCTTTTCATCCTTTTCCGTTGAAAAATAAAAAGCAGAAATGAGACTGTCGCCGGTAATCGTCTTCCCCATGTAAAGGATTCCGTCGCTGCTGTTGATTTTGCAAGATGAAAAGGGTTTCGAAAACCGTGCTACGAAATAGAGGATTTGCCTCCTTGCCCATCCTTCCGAAATGCGGGAACCTTCAACTTCATTCGGAGAAACGACCTTCAGCGAAGACTCCAGGACTTTGTCGCGGTGCTTCAGGTCGATAACAATGCCGGCTGTTTTAGCTGCAGGGAACGTATATTGATGAACCCCGGTCCGGTTGGTAGCAGTCAGTTCCGCCTGGATTTTATAACTGTCAAGAAAGACCTTGTAGTAGCCCGGTTTTGCAGATTCATCGCCGGTTGTCTGATGAATTCCCGAACGGTATCCGTAATTTGCCAGGCTGACTTCTCCTGTAAAAGGCATGACCAGGATATCTCCGTAATCGGAACAGCCCGTTCCGCTCAGGTGCGTATGGCTGAAGCCGTAGATCACGGTATCCGAACCGTAATAGGCGGAACAGCCGTCCCAGCCGTCGAGTCGCGTATCAGGACTTAGCTGGACCATGCCGAACGGCATGCTGGCACCGGGAAATGTATGGCCGTGACCGCCGGTTCCGATGAATGGATTGACATAGCCGGAAACGGACTCACTTTTCTGGGAGAAAGAAGCTGCAGCAGAAAGCAGCAATACCGACAATAAAAGAATTCTTTTGTTTGCCATTAGGGATCAGTGGATTGGAATTTCTAACTCTGCACAAACCGGCAGGTGATCGGACGGGTACTTGTCGCCCCGGTGAAATGTTATTATCCTGTGACGGGTGACCCTGATGTTTCCTTTGTTTTTCAGGAAAATAAAATCAATGGAGTTTTCTTTTTCAGGATTAAAGGGAAAGCCGATAAAGGTGTATTCCGGGCCTTCGGCAGGCATTGCTGAAAGGCTCCTGGTATTTTCAAGCCCCTGCGGTCCGGAAGTAAGTGTTTTAATGGTATTGCTGCTCTCGGTATCATTGAAATCACCGGTAATGATTGAAGAGTTCGATCCTGCAATCTCAATGATCTTCCTGAGCAGAAGTTTTGCACTCTCTTCGCGTGCCAGCAGGCTTGCATGGTCAAAATGTGTATTGAAGACGAAGAAGACCTGGCCGCTTTTTTTATTCTTAAGCTTCACCCATGTAACGATGCGTGTGCAGGCCGTGTTCCATGACATTGATCCCGGTATCTCAGGTGTTTCAGAAAGCCAGAACGTTGACCCTGCTTCCTTTTCGAAACGGTCTGTCCGGTAGAAGACCGCGGCATATTCTCCCTTTTCTTTACCGTCATCCCTTCCTACGCCGGCCATCGCATATCCCTTCAGCATCTTCTTCAGATCTTCCGCCTGGTTTTTCAGTACCTCCTGAAGGCCGATGACATCGGGTCTTTCCGCTTGCATCACTGAATCCAAAAGGGGGAGGCGCTTCTGCCATCCGAATTCGCCGTCGGCGGGATTGTCGTAACGGATGTTGAAGGTAAGCACCTTCAATTGCGTTTGACCGGAAACTGTGAAAACCAGGACAGAAAAGAGAAGCTGGATGATATATTTTCTCATTTCGGATCAATAAGTATCGGCAACGGTTTGTATTCTTAACTTGTCTGAGAAAGCGCCGGATTTATCAATGGTTTTAAACTGAACAGTTCGTGTTTCACCCGGCAGAAGGTCAAAAAAGTTGTCGGAAAAGTTTCCTTTCATTGTTGAAGTGAGCCAGACATTTTTGGCCAGTTTGTCGGTAGATAAAGTGATGGCGTAGCCATCCTGTAATTTCTTTACGGTTCTTCTGATCACGGGTTTTTCCAGTTCGAGATCCTTGACAGGCTGGAAATAATAATTATTTCGTGAGATATATTTTCCTCCCATCATCAGATCCGCAGTAAAAACAAGCTGGCAGGGGTTAAATATCCTGATCAATTGCCTGAACGGAAATTCATAATATAATTTCGAAGCGTTGGGTTCAACATGAATGGCCAGGGTGGTATCGAAATGAACATTTCCGCTGAAATCCTGCAGCCTGAGATGAAGGTCAGCCTGGCATTCCTTAAGGCTGTCGGAAACTACGAAGACTTTCATGGTATTGTCCTGGAGGATGGGTGATACCAGCAGTGTTCCGTATTCATTCTTCAGGAAATAATGAAGCGCTTTTTCTCGTCCATAATAATCCCTTGACGACCATGAAACAACCGGCCAGCAGTCGTTCAGCTGCCAGTAAAGGGTTCCCATGCAATATGGTTTCGCACGCCGGTGGGCCTCGATGGCAGTTTTTATGCCTTCGGCCTGGAGTAGCTGGCTCACATAAACATAGGAATCGAAATCCTTTGGCTTTTTGTAGTCGCGAAGCAGGTACTCATCGATGGTTTCATATCCCACAGGATGCTTCTGGTGCGACTTCATTACCGGGGAATTAAGCTGCCGGTCGGCAGGCAGCGTGAAATCAGCGATCGTTTCCAGCGGAGGAAATCCCTGGAAACCGTATTCGCTAAGAAACCTGCCGGTTTTTTCCTTATAGATTGAGAAGGGTTCTTTCCCCCACCAGACGCCCCAGTAATGCATGTCGCCCCGTTTGAGACTTTCCGCCCGGCCCCATCCGTAACGGGGGGATGAAAGGATATAGGACCGCAGGGAATCGAATTTTAAAACGGAAGTCAGAATGGTGCTGCCGAAGATGCCCCTGTAATTGTTCCAGATCTTTGCTGAATCTGCCGGTGAATAGCCGTACTGCTTCTGCCAGCCCCAGTTCTTCCAGCCTTCGTCGATCTCATTGTTTCCGCACCAGAGGGCGATGCAGGGATGGTTCCGCAGCCTGACAATGTTCTGAATGGCTTCCGCCTGAACATTCCGGATGAATTCCCTGTCATTCGGATACATAGCGCAGGCAAACATAAAATCCTGCCAGACAAGGATTCCGTTTTCATCACATAAATTATAGAAGATATCGTTCTCGTAGATCCCGCCGCCCCATACACGCAGCATGTTCATCTTTGCATCTTTCACAGATTGGATCAGCGCCTTATAGGAAGAATCCGTGACCCTGGAAGGAAAGTTGTCCTGGGGAATGTAATTCGCCCCTTTCATAAAAACAGGAACATCATTGACAGTAAAATGAAAGCTGGTCCCTGTTGTATCTGCATCTTCATTGAGCTCCACCGTTCGCAGGCCAAGCCTGGTGGTTCCATCCGCGACCTTCTTTCCTGCAAAATAAACCTTATGCTGAATGGGATAAAGGAAAGGTTCTCCCATGCCGTTCGGCCACCATCGCTTCGGATTCTTTATCTGAAAATTTACCCTTATTACAGAGACCCCGTTCATCACCGGGACCTTCTTTGCTGCAAGCAGGTTATCCTTGTACAGAACCTGGATGAATGCGGTATCATCATAGCTTGAGAGCATTGTATAAATACCGGTAAGTTCAGCAAGGGAATCAGTAAGGCTTCTCTGGGTGTACTGAACAGCCATTACGTTCACATGTTCCCAGCACCGGATGTAGATCGGCCTCCAGATGCCGCTTGTGATGATTGTCGGACCCCAGTCCCAGCCGAAATGGTAGGCCGCCTTCCTGCAAACCACTTTCTCATCCCCGGGAAGTTTATACCCCAGCTTGTCGTACCGCGATTTATTCTCTGCCGTAACCGCAGGGAATTCGATCCTGATCTTATTGACCCCTACTTTCAGGATCGGAGCAAGATCGGCATACCAGTCGCGGAACATATTATCAGCAACAATGATGAGGGAGTCGTTCAGGTACACATTCGCGTAAGTGTCAAGTCCCTTGCAGACCAGCTCGATGTGATTGTATTGGAAAACAGTATCGGAGATCATCAGCACCTTCTCATATTCCCAGCCGATATCGCTGATCCATTGGATGTATTTTTCATTGTCGCGGTAAAAAGGATCATTGATCAACCCGCCCCGGATCAGGTCGGTGTGAACGCAGCCGGGAACCCGTGCATCCATCCATTTTTCCGATCCCTGCTTGCGGAATTTCCACCTGCCGCCAAGGTCAATCCGGTTCATGTCCTGGGAAAAAACAGATGCAGAAAGAAGGAAAAGCAAAACGAAAACTATCGGAAAACGCATATTCTTCATAAGGTTCTGTTGAGAAATGATTTTATCAGGGCAAAAATACCAATTTTTCAGCAGGAGCAATTTTCCTCTGTGAACCTCTGTGTCTTCTCTGTGTAACTATGTGAAACAAAAAATTATTACATGGAGGCTCACTGAGAAGACACAGAGGTTCACAGAGAATATCCGGAATTGTGCTAATTTCGATCCGTATTTGCTTTATATTTATTTTATGACTGATATTGATAACCTGAAGAAGGAATTTGCCGGACTATATGGTCCCGGAGCTGATCCCCTACTTTTCTTTGCCCCCGGCCGCGTCAACCTGATCGGTGAACATACGGACTATAATGGCGGGTTTGTGCTTCCCTGTGCCATACAATACGGAACTTACATGCTGATCCGGAAGACAGAGGATGGAATGATAAAGCTGGCTTCTGTAAACGAAAAGGAGAAAGCAACGATTCCTGTGAAGGAACATTTTTTAAAACATGAAATCCTGTGGTTCAATTACCCCCTCGGTGTGCTGGAACAGTTTAACCGGAAAGGATTTGCGTCTGGAGGGATGGAACTGCTCTTTTCAGGAGATATCCCATCGGGAGCCGGGCTATCATCTTCCGCTTCGATTGAAATGGTCACTGCATTTGCTGTAAACCATTTGCTCAACAGCAGGCTTGAGATCACCGAACTTGCCCTGATGGCGCAAAAGGCGGAACACGATTTTGCCGGTGTCAACTGCGGGATCATGGATCAGTTCGCAGTGGGAATGGGAAAGGCCGGTCATGCCATCTTCCTGAACTGCACTACCCTTGATCATAAAGTAATACCTGTCCAGCTTGGCAGGTACAGGCTGATCATTGCCAATACCAACAAACGCAGGGGACTTGCCGATTCAAAATACAATGAACGCGTCGCTGAATGCCAGCTTGCATTGGCATTCCTTGCCAGTCGGTTTGAGGTGAAGAAACTAGGTGAACTCGGGTTCCCGCAGTTCTTTAAAGGGCAGGATGCCATCCCTGACGAGATTATCAGGCGCCGCGCCCGTCATGTTATCTCGGAGAACCAGCGGGTGCTTGCCTCTGTCGCTGCGCTGCTGAGGAATGACCTGCCTGCATTCGGAGCGCTCATGAATGCTTCGCACGATTCGCTGCGCGACGACTACGAGGTTACAGGGGTTGAACTGGATACATTGGTGAATGAAGCAAGAAAGATCCCCGGCGTGGTTGGGTCACGCATGACCGGTGCGGGATTCGGAGGTTGTACTGTGAGCATCGTCCCGGAAGAACATGTTCCTGATTTCATTGAAAACGTTGGTAAGAACTATACCTTACAGACAGGCCTTCAGGCAAGTTTTTATATTGCTGAGATCAGTGATGGCGTTCGGCAGTTAACGAACTGAGGGCAGAAGTCAGAGGTCAGAGGTCGGAAAATAAATCTGTGTAATCTGTGTAATCTGTGGTGAAAAATAGAGAGGTTGCTTCGCTTTGCTCGCAATGACAATTAGATTAAAAATTACGTATGTCTTATTTCTTATGACATATTACTTTTTAAACTTAAACAAATAAACCGTTAACCTTAAACAAATAAACAGTCATCTGGTCAAACTTTTCCCCCGGTTTCAGGATTGTGTTCGGAAACGCAGGCTGGTTGGGTGAATCGGGGAAGTGCTGCGTTTCGAGGCACATTCCGTAATGCTGCTTATAGATCTTTCCTCCCTTGCCTTTTATCGTTCCATCAAGAAAATTCCCTGAATAGAACTGCACACCTGGTTGTGTCGAGCTGATCTCCACGATCCGACCGCTCACCGGATCTTCAATAACAGCGACAGTAAGATCTGACGAAGTAACATCTTTATTCAGGACATAATTATGATCATAGCCACCTTTTACCTGGTCAATCCTTGATCCGATGGTTTGCGGGGTACGAAAATCCATGGGAGTTCCCTGAACCGATCTGAGTTCTCCGGTTGGAATAAGTTCATCATTGACCACCGTATACCTGTCGGCTTTGATTTTCAGCAGATGACCGAGGATGCTGGTATCGGCTTCACGAAGGTTGAAATAAGTGTGATTGCAGAGGTTGACCGGCGTCGGCTTGTCTGTAGTGGCTTCGATCAGGGTTGTAAGCATGTTTGCATCCGTCAGGATATATGTGACGGTAACATTCAGGTTGCCCGGGTAACCTTCTTCGCCATCATGGCTCAAATAGGTCAGCTTAAGCCGGGCGGAAATACTGTCGGAAAACTCGCTGGCATCCCAGACAACTTTGTCGAATCCTTTTATTCCTCCATGCAGACTGTTATTCCCATTATTGATCGCGAGCTTATATTTTTTCCCATCCAGTGTGAATGCTCCTTTGGCAATACGGTTGGCAAACCTTCCGACGATGGCTCCGAAGTAAGGAGTACCGGTAAGATATCCTATCAGGCTGTCATACCCGAGAACAATGTCCCCGGTTTTTCCATTCTTATCCGGAACAAGGATGGAGGTGATGATCCCTCCGTAATTCGAGATCTTTACAACGATCCCGTTCCTGTTTTTCAGCGTATAGAGAAAAACGTCCTTATTGTCGGCTTTCCCCCAGTTTTCTTTTGTAATTGACATCTTCTGCTGATTATTATCTGACGTTTCTTTTTTTGATTGAAGATTGCCGCATCCCTGGAAAAGGATCACAGGGATTATAAGGCAAAAGGCACATGGGATAAATCTTTTCATGATGATTCTGATTATCCTTACAAACGTACTTCAAATCATCATATTTACCAAAGCGCAGGAAAAAAATCATACCGGTT
This sequence comes from Bacteroidota bacterium, assembly GCA_026391805.1. Classification (GTDB taxonomy): domain Bacteria; phylum Bacteroidota; class Bacteroidia; order Bacteroidales; family FEN-979; genus FEN-979. The sequence continues at coordinate 25,874 of JAPLDJ010000012.1, forward strand.
GAAGGAAACTTTCTATTTTTGGCGGTTTAAAATCTCCTTTGCGTCCTTTAATGCGTACTTATGTGCTTTAGTGGTTTAATTTTTTACCACAAAGGCGATTAAGGTCACACAAAGGCGCACCAAGGGTTACTAAGAAACAGCAAAAGTTTAATGCTTTTAAAAAACAAAGTCGTTCTAATTACAGGCGCCTCTTCCGGGATCGGTGAAGCCGCTGCACGTGCCTTCGATAAGGTGGGTGCAAGGGTCGTTCTGGTTGCACGCAGGAAGGAAAAGCTGGATGCAATTGCTTCAACGCTGAAGGATGCACTTGTCATTCCTGCTGATCTTTCGGATCCCTCAGAGGCCGTCAGGATGATCGATGAAACAGTGGAAAAAGCAGGCAGGATCGATGTTCTCATTAATAATGCAGCTGCAATTATTGTTTCACCTTCTGAGGATGTTTCAGCAGATGACCTGCTGAAAGCTTTCCGTACAAATCTTCTTTCTCCTGTTGCAGCGGCCCAGCATGCGCTGAAACTGATGCAGAAGCAGGGCTCTGGCCACATCATCAACATCGGTTCGCCCGGTTATATGATGGGCATTCCATTCTACGCTTCCTATGTCTGTTCGAAAGCCGCGTTATCAGCCTGGACCCGGACGATCCAGGCAGAATGGGCTGGAAGCGGAATCCATATCAGCGAATATTTCCCGGGTTACATCAGTACTGATTCGAAACCGGAATCGAGGATAGGGGAGGTGGAACAGGATTTTCTGATGGAGCAGAAGCAGAATTTCATCACCCGCACATTTGCCAAACCGAAGAAGGCAGAAGATGTCGCTGCACAACTGGTCCGGCTTGCCCTAAAACCCCGTCTTTTGGCATATTCTGGATTCGGGGTAAAGATCGGGGCATATATTTCGAACATCTCTTCCTTCAGATTATCGATTGCAAAGCAGATGGCGGAGACGGCGAGGAAGAAATTAGTGAAAAGTGAAAAGTGAAAAGTGAAAAGTGAAAAGCTAATCTGTGACCAATCCGTGTTAATCTGTGGAAATCTGTGGTGAAAAATAAATAGCGAAAAGCGAATGGCGCATGGCGCTCAGCGCTAAGCGAATAGTAATATATACCAATTAAAAACCAAAAAGCCAGCCCTATGCGAACCCCGATCCCTCTAAAAGACCGCAAAACCGATTACATCTACATTGCCTTTTTTTTCGTGAACCTGCTTTTCATAACCTATATCGTTGACCTTGAGCAGCTGGTAATTAAAGACCCCGCCAATTTCAAATACCCCATCTGGCCGTTGCCGTTTTTTGTGGACATGGTTCACTGGTGGGGAAACACTTTCGACCCGCTTCAGAATGCCCGTCCGGTGTGGTGGAAAGCCACGATCTGGCTGGATGTCCTCTTTTTCGGGCCCTACTATCTTGCAGCCGCTTATGCCTTCATCAAAGGGAAGGACTGGATCCGGATACCGACCTTCATCATCATGTCGATCCTGTTTACCAACGTATTCATCATTTTGAGCGAAGAACTCTGGGGACCGACTCCTGCAAGGAATTTACCGATGGTGCTGCTGGCAAATGCACCGTGGTTCCTTTTTCCTGTATTTCTTATCTGGAAAATGTGGAAGAATCCGTATCCATTTTCGAAAGAGGGATAAGTTTCTTACAAAAACATACCTGTTTCTGTTAAGCAGATGACCCCTCCAAAAGGGGGTGACTAAAAAGAAAAAGTATGCTGAATATTTTCCTTTGTGTGACTTTGTGTGAACTTCGAGTCCTTTGTGGTTAATCACTTAAAATTTAACCACAAAGGCCACAAAGGGCTTCACAAAGGCGAATAAGTACTTTTTAGTCAACCCCCGAAGTGGTGGGGTCATTGCTATTTGTCCCAATGTCATTGCAAATGCAAGGTGATCGATACGATTTCGGGGCGGTTGCCGAGGCGGACCGGCGGTCCCCAGGTGCCAAAACCGGAGGAGACATAGAATTGCGTATTCCCTTTTTTCAGATACCCCCAGCTCAGCTCATACATCGCATTGGTGATGTAGTTGAATGGCCAGATCTGCCCGTGGTGCGTGTGTCCTGACAATTGCAGATCGACGCCAAGCTTTTCCGGAACCGAAAGCTGGAACGGCTGGTGATCCATTAATATGATCGGATAGGAACGGTCAACATCCTTAAGTATCTCCTCCAGCGGTTTTCGCTGTTTCCCCATAAAACGCGACCGGTCACGATCCTCCCTTCCCGCAAGGTAAAAACGATCGTCAATCAGAACTGCAGTGTCCGAAAGAAAGCAGATGTTGTGAGCCTTCAGGTAAGCCACAGCTTCTTTTGCGCCGCCGATGTATTCATGATTTCCTGTAACCGCCCAGACGCCAAGCGGCGCATGAAGGGTTTTTAGCATTTCTCCAAGGTTCCGGCGGATCACAGGTTTCAGGTCCTCATCCACAATGTCCCCGGCAAAAAGGATGATGTCGGGGTGAAGGTCATTGATCATCCTCACAAGCCGTGAAGCGCCTCTTCTTCCGACCAGTGTTCCGAGGTGAATATCCGAAGCCATCGCGATCTTCAATGTTTTTTCACCCTTGATTTTTTTTTCAATCTGAAGATCGATGACTTTTATTTTGGTGTTCCTGGCATTGATGAAACCGGCGCCAACGATCATCGTAATAAGTCCCATTGAGATCAGGAGGGTGATCAGTTTGGTCTTCTGATAATCGGCATAAAATATTTGAGGGAAAAAGGGAAGGAAATGGTGGATCACTCTTGCAACATCGATCAGCAAAACGATCATCAGGAAATAGACCATGGCGCCCAGCCAGAAGGATCCGATCCAGGTCATCACTTCGGTGAAATCACACGGGTAAGCTCTTTCCCGGATCCTTGCCACCACGAATGAAAATGCAAGGACCCAGAATGCGATGATGGCCCAGATTCGCACTGATGAATCCGCAGGAATGGCTTGTATGAACCGGCTGAAAATATAATAATTGACAAGCCCGTAAATGATCAGGACGATGCCGAAGAAAACGATGAACTGGTATACTTTCATTTCAGAACTGGAAATAGATGAACGACTGGATTCCCGCGATCCTGAACTGGTAAATGATGATGACAATGCAGGCAATTATGAGAAACTTTATATATTCCGGCGCGGTGACAAAGGAACGCTGCAACCCCTCTTTTATTTTTGATGGCGCCCAGATCAGCAGGAAACCGGTAAGGATGAGCATGAATACATTCCTGTATGCTGAAATGACCTGGAAGATCAGCTCCGGGTGGAACTGAAAAATGAGCTTCCGGAACAGGATGCTGAAGCTTTCGTAGCTGCTGATCCGGAATATGATCCAGGAAAAAACAATAAAATGAAAGGTGAAGAACCGGGAAGCGAACAGGCTGAGTCGAGATGTTTTACTTGTTGGCCGCGACTTCGGATAAAAGATTTTGTGGATGGCCAGCGCCACTCCCTGCAAGGCGCCCCAGAGAATGAAATTCAAGGCGGCGCCGTGCCATAGCCCGCATAGCAGAAAGGTGATAAAGATCCCGGCCATGTAGATCAGCATTTCTGTTTTTATGCCGAAGTACTTTGGCTTTCCCATTTTATCCGAAAGGTAATAGGCAAAGGGAAGGAAGAGGTAATCGCGGAACCAGGTGGTCAGGCTCATGTGCCAGCGCCTCCAGAAATCGCTGATGTTCCTGGCTTTGTAAGGAGCATCGAAGTTCGGCGGCAGCCTGAACCCGAGCAGCAGCGCGATCCCGATGGCAAGATCGGTATAGCCTGAAAAATCAAAATAGATCTGCAGTGCATAACCGTACAATGCAAGGAGGCTTTCGAAACCGGTAAAGAGGTTGGGATTTTCGAAAACTCTTCCCACAAAATTTGCAGAAATATAATCAGCGAAAACGATCTTCTTGACAAGACCTGACAGGATCAGGAAACCAGCGAGGCCGAATTCTTCCTTACTCAGGGAATAAGCCGCCCTCACCTGCGGTAAGAAGTGCTGGGGTTTGACGATCGGCCCGGAGATCAGGTTGGGAAAGAAGGTGATGTAGAACCCGAATTCCCTGAAATTGCGGATGGGTTCGATCCGCTTGCGGTATACTTCAATCGAATAGCTGATCGCCTGGAAGGTGTAAAACGAAATCCCGACAGGAACAAGAATATCCGTAAGGCTAAGACTGCTGCCGGTCATCCCGTTGATCCCCCAGGAGATGAAATTGAAAACATGAAGATGAGTCCCGAAGACATCGTTCATGAGTCCGATGAAAAAACCGGTGTACTTGAACCAGACCAGCATCCCTAGATTGAACAGCAGGCTCAGCAGCAAAATCTTTTTCCGTTGGGTTTTATCCTCTTTCTTTCCGCTCCAGATACCAAAGAAATAATTGACCAGTACCGTAAGAAAAAGAAGGATGACAAAAGATCCACCTGTTTTATAATAGAAAAAGAGGCTTGTTACAAAAAGAAAGGTGTTCCGGATGCCAATCTTTTGGTAGATCAATGAAAAAATAAAAAGGTGAACACCGAAAAAAATCCAGAACCTGAGCCCTGTAAAGATCAGCGGGGAAGATGGATCATAACTGAAAAAACCTTCGAGAAATTCCATCATCACTCTTTATGTGAATCTATATAAGATTCCCAGGCATCCATAAATGCATCGAACAGCAGGTCGCCCTGGATGATGTAGCCCTGTTTGTCGAAATGAAGCTTATCCCTTGCCACCAGTCCCGCCTTGTACCATTTCATGATCGATTTTGTACCGCCCATGATCGTATAAAAATCCCAGACCGCGCAGCCGGTCTCCTTTGCAACCTCGAAAATGCCTTCCCTTGCGGCGATCATATTCAGGTTATCATACCGCCTTTTCCGGTAACTGTCGCCCGGCACCGTTAGCAAGACTGGCAATCCTGGGTCAACCTTCCGGATGGAATTGATCAAAGACTTATAATTGCTGACGAATTGTTCTTTATCAAAGTGGAGCGGATAAGCATCATTGGTCCCCAGGGATATTATGATCCAGTCGGGATGCATCAAGCGAAGCTGGCTCTCAAGCTGATCACAGCGAAGAAATGAAGTGACCTCGGCACCGTTGACACCTGCCGCCGAATAGACAATACCAGGATCCCCGTTTTCGAAATCGATCCCGTAGAGCCTGAAGCTGCTTCCGGTGGTATCTTCCTTCACGATCCTGATCCGCAGTGAATCAAGGATGAAATCGAAATCAACATCCGTATAACCCTTATGCGGCTGCGGATTCACCATGTACCTGCCCTCAAGGTCCGGGAAATCAAAACAGACTGTTGTATCCGTCGGATCATGGAAAATGCGAACCCGGTTGAACTGCCTGAAAACCGCGTTATTCTTAAAACGGAAAATCATTGTTGCCAGGGTATCGCGCGTTTCCGTTGCAATTCCTGTAAGGCCGAGGCTGCAGGTTTTCTTCAGTTCAACATTCCTGCAGGAAACCCATTTCCCGGTGAACTTTACAACATAATCTGCCGGGTTGTTTGTTTTTGCGATCCGGTAAGGGAAGATCAGTCCGCGCGCACCACAGCCCGATGAAACATAGGCCGTGAAGTTCTTCCGCATCTCTTCCGGAATAAATCCTGCCTGGATGTGCGAATCGCCGATCTGCACAATGTTTACGGTTCCTTCACCCCTCATGACAAGGTCATTCAGCCGCTGAAAAAGCTTTTCATAGGTTTTTCCGGAGTTTCTCGGGAAGATGAACCTGTTCATCCCGGTTTCTGCAACAGGAACAAGCGAATTCATCCCCGCATTATTTTGCGCATGAAGCACTGACCACCCGGTAAGGCAAAATGCAATAACAAGGCTTGTTTTATTCAGCATCCTCATGGGTTGGTCCTGACAAATTCGTTATAATCGTTGATCAGCGCGGAATAAAACATCTTGCCGACGATCCTGGCTCCTGCATAATTAAAGTGCAGGAAATCGGTGGTAGCCAGCGGTTCTTTCGCAAAAACCCAGCTGGGCATCGAATTTTTTCCGCCCATCGCTTCATAGAGATTCCAGAAGACACAGTTCGCTTTCATCGCAGCGGCCTTCTGGGCTTTCAGTATTTTTTCAACACTCGGTATGGATTCATAGGCATCGCCGTTCTTCCGTGAAGCATCCGATACCCCGATCACAATGATGCAGAGGTCAGGAACCAGGCTCCGGATCTGGCTTAGCTGGGTATAAAGCGCATTCTCATACCAGGAATAGTCGTCGAGATCACCGGGGATCACATTTACACCAAACTGCAGGATCATCAGCTTCACATTGAGGATCCGGTAAATTTCCGTAAGCAGCGCCGGGTTCATCCGTGTAAATTCCAGTCCCGAACTCCCGCGGATCGCGATGTTATCAACCGATATTCCTGAAGGCGTGTCGAGGCAGATCCCGTAAAAGTCGGGACTTCCCTGGCCGGAAAAACGGATCGTCAGGCTGGACGGGGAATTATTGAACAATAGTTCATATTCCTTCAGCGACCGGCTTTGCACCAATGTATCTGTACGAATCTGTGACTCCCCGTTGAAAATGCTCATCTTCACCGGCTGCTGGAAATTTTCGTAGAAGATCCTGCATCTCCGGTACTGCCCGGCCCTGTCCCACGCAGTTTTTCGCTCTTTAAAGGTGACCCAGGCTTCTAAAGGTTTTCCGTTATTTGTCGAAGAATCCCTGGTCAAAGGGACGAATCGGAAATAGCTGCCGAGCGGTCCGTAAGGATGGGTTCCCTGGTCCTTGTATTTCGTTCCCATCAGGTTATGATGATTCCAGTTATCGGAAACAGAAGAGAGCAGCGCGAGGCGATACGTCTCCTCGCCGATGGGCAGCATCCCCGGGCCGCTTCCGCCAAATTCAGCCTGGAACCGTGAACGCAGGTAATCAGAGATCCGGTCGCCTTCCAGCTGTGAATCTCCGTAATGGAGGATGTGGATGGCTTCACCTGTTTTCAGGGAACTTTCAAGGGCACTGAAGAAAGGATGAAGAAGAGATTTATCATTCCCCGGGTAATCGAGCGGCTGGGATGCAAGTTTTACCGCTGTTGAGTCCCGTAAAGGTATCGAATCGTTTTTTACGATCCTGACCAGTGAATCGGTATCCGAACGTTTCTGTTCAAGGATGGAAGCAATGTTGGCATATTCCGTTTCTTCCGGCCGGAAGACCTTCTTCATCGAAGGAAAACGAAAAGCATATCCGTTGCCAATGTTCATGTTCCTGTCGGGAATGAAAAGCGATAAAAGACCGAAAAAGAGGAAGAGGGTAAATAGAAGGAGAAAGATTCGTATCGGTTTCATCACGCGTCGGGTAGGGTTGGATCAGGAAGAAACGGGATCAGCGATGACCGTTGTCATTTCTTTGTTGCAGGAGAATGACCGGCAGGTTGTGCGTTTGTCCTATAGGCCGAGTAGATGATCAGCTGCTGCCCGACCCTGAGGCTGGTTGATTTCAGGTGGTTCCAGGTTTTGAGATCCGTCACCGTGACATGGAATTTCGAAGCAATAGCGCCAAGGTTATCCCCTGATTTTACCGTATAGTAGACTGTGTTCTTGTGCTGGGTGCCGGTATGAGTTTCGTTCTGCACAATGTAGGAACCCGGAAAAAGGGTCGCACTTTGCCGGGTGGCAAGAACAACAGAATCTTTATAATTATAGATGGAATCTTTAAGTGTTCTGAATTTATCTCCATACGAAATGGGCAGGTTCAGGACACATCTTTTAGTGCTTCCCGGAAGGATATCGTGCTTGTATTGCGGATTCAGCTCCCTGAGGATGTCCATCGGAATATCAAGCACTTTCGAAACCTGCCTCAGGTGAAGTTCTTTCGTGATACTGACCGTATCTGATGCAAACGGAAGATCGGCCTGCAGCGGCTTCAGCTTAAGAGCATCATGGTAGTTCACAAAGTAGGTCATGGCCATGTAGGCAGGCATGTAATCCCTTGTTTCTGCAGGAAGGAAAGGATAGAGGCTCCAGAAATCGCGTTTCCCGTTCGCCCTGCGGATCGCCTTGTTTACAACAGCCGGTCCCGCAACGAAAGCGGTGAGGGCCAGCGTCCAGTCCTGGTAAATGGAATAAAAATCCTTGAACTGCCGTGCAGCCGCATCGGTCGATTTTTCATAGTTACGCCGCTCGTCCACCATCGAATTGATCTCAAGCTTGTACAGCTTTCCGCTGATGTACATGATGTTCCAGATACCTGAGGATCCGTAGACAGAAGAAGATCCTGGGTTGAAGGCGGAGATCACGGAAGGAAGATAGGCAAGCTCATGGGGTACATGGTATTTATCGAAAACCGACTGAAAGAGCGGGACATAATGATCGGCGAGTGTGAGCAGCAGGCAGGATGCTTCCGGCCGCTTGAAAAGAAGTACATCGATAAAATCCTTTACCTTCTGGTTATAGCCGACGTTGATAACCGAATTCATCTCACCCACCTGCCGGGATATCTCCGTTTCCGACAAAGCCCTGAGGCCCGGAAGCGCTGTTGCCAGCATCAGGTTGTTCTCCTGATCATATCCTTTCAGCGCCTGGCGGAAATGACCCCAATAAAGTGAATCAAGCTGAAGCTGGAAATAGGAGGGGTTGAAAAAAACGGAGTCAAGGTTGATGTGACCGCGCGAATATCCCGCGAAGGTCAGAAGCACTGAAAACAATAAGCAGGTGATCTTCCTGTACATTCGGTTTATGAAGATTATTTCTCTGTGAACCTCCGTGCTTCTCTGTGAACCTATGTGAAATAAAATACCGGAGGGGTAATCTGCGCCTGCAAAGAAACGGAATTTCCTCCAAACAACCGCATGCAGATGGCTGATTTAAGATTTTTTAACGCTGATCTCCGGGACAGGAAGATTTGTTTTACTTTTGCCGGACATTTCAATATCCATATGATATTTCACTGCTTCCGCTCCTGGTACCGCTTTGGATTTCTTTTTTTGCTGACAACCTTATTCCTGACCTCCTGCGCCCAGAACCAGGCTTCAAAAGCCCCGGGAACGGCCTCCAAAGATGATCCGGCATTAAAGAATGTTTCCGCGAAAGGCCCATTGCCCGATTCCCTGGTCGATGAGCTTGCATCCGTCATTGCAGGAATCGGGTCTGACAAGATATGCAGGGAACTTACGACCGGCAAGGAGTGGGTCGTTTACCAGCAACAGATCAAAAGCGACTGGAAACTGGTGGAGAAGAACAAGACCGGTCCGATCTCACGCTGGAGAGAGAAGAACATAAACCCGGGAAAAACAGATACAACCACGTTGTTTTACCCCTTTGCAGGCGCCGATTTCCTTTATGCCAACGCCTTCTTTCCCGATGCCCGGAATTACTTGCTGATCGGGCTCGAACCCATCGGGAAGCTGCACCGGTGTGATACCATGAAAAGAGCTGATTTCCTGGCTTATCTTGAAAAAATCCGCTCCGCGATGTATTATTCCAACCACCTCGGTTTCTTCCGCACCCTGAGCATGGAGGAAGATCTCAACCAGCAATCGCTCGACGGTACGCTGCCGCTGATCGTTTTCTACATCCGCAAGACCGGCCATCATATAACCCGGATTTCTTATTTTACTATTGATAAGAATGGGAAGATGGAACCCTGCAGCCAGGATACGGCCACCATCGGGGTGAAAGTGGATTTTACAGATTCAACCATGACCAGGAAGCAATCCCTTTGCTATCTATCTTATGACCTGTCTGACAAGAATCTTAAAAAACATCCCGAACTGCTTGAATTCGTAACGTTGGCGGGCAGCCAGGCCTGTTTCCTGAAAGCTGCATCCTACCTGATGTTCACTGCCGATTTCCAGGTGATGAAAAATTACCTGCTTGACAATGAAAAATCCATCCTCCAGGATGATTCCGGAATTCCCTACAGGTTTTTCAGGTCGAAAAAATGGGATGTTAAGCTATTCGGCGACTATACCCAGACCATCGATCTCTTCAAGTACAAGTTTCAGCCCGACCTGCAGGCGGCTTATGAAAAGCTGGAGAAAAAGAACCCGGTTCCCTTCAGGATCGGCTACAATGTGAAGTTCAACGAGACCAACCTGCTCTTTGCCACCCGCAAAAACTGACCCTGCCGATGAAGAATAAGTTCAGCCTGGTAACTGCAACCTCTGTGGTAATCGCCAACATGGTGGGCACCGGGGTGTTCACCAGCCTCGGGTTCCAGGTGATGGGCATCACTTCCGGTTTTGCGCTGCTGATGCTCTGGCTGCTGGGCGGTGTGGTGGCGCTCTGCGGGGCATTCGCCTATTCTGAGCTCAGTGTGATTTATCCCCGTTCCGGAGGAGAATATCATTTTCTTTCGAAGATCTACCATCCCGCCCTGGGTTTCCTTGCCGGGTGGATCTCCATCACCGTCGGCTTTGCCGCGCCTGTGGCCGCAGCAGCGATCGCATTCGGGCATTACTTCTCAAGCGCCATCGACTTCAAGCCCCTTTTTCCTCATTTCATAGGACAGATGAACCTGCCGGTGATGCTTTCCATCCTGCTCGTTCTCTTCCTGACGTTGCTGCATGGAACCAACAAGAAGATGGGCGCTGTTTTCCAGAATGTCATGACCGTTGTAAAGGTCTCCTTCATCATCCTGCTGTTCATTCTCGGACTCATTTACGGGAACTATACCCATCTTGGATTTCATCCTGACAAGAAGGCGCTGAAAGAGATGATCAGCCCGGCCTTTGCCATCTCCATGTATTTTGTCTCCTATTCCTATTCGGGATGGAATGCCGCTGCCTATATCCTGAACGAGATCCGCGACCCGCTGAAGAACACGCCGAAAGCGCTCATTACAGGTACCGGTATCGTGGTATTGCTGTACATGATGATCAATTTCATTTTTCTTTTCGCGGTGCCGATCCCTGAGCTGGCAGGAAAGATCGAAGTTGGATATGTTTTCGCCCAGAAGATCCTCGGTCACCAGGCCGGGACCATCATGGGATTGATCATCTCATTTCTCCTGATCTCATCCGTCAGTTCGATGATCATCGTCGGGCCGCGTGTTTACAACGCGATCGGGGAGGACTACCGTCCGCTGCGCTGGCTATCGCTCAAGCGGAACGATGTTCCCTACATCGCCATCATCTTCCAGAGCCTTATATCCATCTTTTTCATCCTGACATCTACATTCGAGCAGGTGATCATTTTCGTAGGCTTTACTTTGAACCTTTTCACGTTCCTGACGGTACTCGGGGTCTTCGTCACGCGTATAAAAAAGAAAACGGAGAACAACTACAAGGCCTTCGGCTATCCCTGGCTTCCGGGTTTCTTCCTCCTTGTAAATCTCTGGATCCTTGTCTACGGCTTCATTTACAAGCCTCATGAATCCATCGCCGGAATCCTGATCGCCGCTTCCGGGTATGTGATCTATTTCTTTTCGAAGGAAAAGCGATAAGCGATGGGCGATGGGCGATAGGCGATGGGCTTTTCGCCATTTAATATTGCGAGGAGCGCAGCGACGAAGCAATCTCCATCAATTCTCATATAGCCTTGTCATTGCGAGTCCCGATTTCATCGGGACGAAGCAACCTTCAGCTTTTTTTCACCACATTAGGCACAATAGATCACAATAGTTTTTCGTGACTTTCGTGTCTCCCTGCCTGCCGTCAGGCAGGCTTCGTGGAATTTCGTGTAATAAAAAAGTATTCCAAGCCTTCACCATTGCACCATTAATCCAGCATCTGTTTTCCTTCACCGTTCACCACTCACCCCTCACCATATTAAACTTTTGTTAATTAATTCACATTTTTTTGCTATTTACCTGAAAACATATATTTTTGCTTTAGGAAATCCACGCTCGTAAACGCTGTGGATTTTTATTTCTTATGAATTGGCCTCCAGGCTGAACCCCTCGTCGTTAGCTGCATCGATGAACAGCGCCGGGCCAATAAGAAGATACAGGCGGACAAAAGTGTCATAAATAATCCTTTCAGGGAAATTGTTTTATGACAGTGGAGAAGATCCAATGGCGGCGGAATTTTCTTTTTTCGATCAAAATATAAAATCCTGGCAGCATCCGGGATCAGCAAATAACCGGAAAAAACAAAATATCATTTAATACAAATTATATGAAGAAGATTTTTTTACTCGTGGTTTTGGGGTTTGGAATCAATATCTTGGGATTAGGACAATCTCTTTTAGTAGATGATTTCACTGGATATACTATAGGTAATTTAGGGGGGCAAGGTTCTTGGACAAAGGGAGGTTCAGGTCCAGACGCAACTGTTGCAAATACTACTGCTCTGACTTATCCAAATTACAATGGTGGAGGAGCGGAGTACGTTTCCATGCCATCAGCCTCTAGTACTACAAGTAGAGAATATAAGGGTTATACAACCACTACGGTTTCGACAGGAACTTTTTATATTTCTTTTTTATTAAAATTAAGTTCGACGACGGCAACAGGAGATTATTTCATTTCTCTTGGGGATGCAGCTGGAGGAACAAATTACTACTTTAAACTTTATGCAAAAACTTCAGGAAGTGGGTACTTATTAGGAATCTCAAGTCAAGCAGCGATAGGTTCTGCAGCATTTGGTGCTACGGTGCTTAGTTTAAATACAACTTACCTCGTCTTGCTCCGCCTTACAGGTGTTACTGGAAGCACAAATGATTTATTATATTTATGGGTTAATCCCACTATTTCAAGTGAACCAAATACATCTTCTGCATATGCATCAAAAACCTCTGATGCAGATCCGACATCTTTAGGACAATTTATCTGGCATAATAGATCTGCCAATAATCCTTCTGGTAGTTTTGATGGGATTAGGGTAGCTTATGGAACAACAAGTGCAAACGCATGGACAAATTTAAATGCATATTCCTCAGGAGGAGCCTTAACGCCTCCAACATTAATAGCAGCCTCTGGTGCAACTGTTGATTCACCTTTTGATGTTACATTCACAGATGACCCAATCTGGAGGGCTGCCATTACAAGTATAACCGTCGGAGGAACAACGCTGACTGTAGGCTATAATACTACAAATGCGGGGAAAATCACTTTTACTCCTTCCGCTTCTTCACCTGCTGCTCTGCTTCAATCCAGCGGAACAAAAACCATTGTAGTGATTGCTACCGGTTATTCTAATGCCACAGTTTCCCAAACAATCGGTGTGGGCGCTGCCAATAAACTTGGCATGAAAACCCAACCAACCGCACCTGCATCAAATGGTGCTGCACTGGCAACTCAGCCAGAAGTTTACATTCAGGATCAATATGGAAATGTCACTACAAATACGGCCACGGTTGTTGCGGCAGTTGGCGCAGGGACATGGACCATTGGCGGAACCACATCAAAGGCAGGGGCCAGTGGCACAGCAACCTACACAGATCTGACTGCCACCAGTCCTGCTGCAGTCACAGGTGCAACTATTTCATTTACATCTTCAGGTCTGACGGGTGTGACCTCCTCAACGTTTAATATTCCTGCACCGGCTCCAGCCAATGATCTTTGTGCAGGTGCACAGGTGATTCCTGCTTCAGGGCCATTTCCTTACCTGACTACAACTGTTGATAATACAAATGCAACAGCAACCGGAGATCCAACTCCATCATGCCAAAGCTTTTTCGGACATAGCATCTGGTATACTTTTACTCCCTCTGTTTCCGGAGGTTTTACATTTTCCACTTGTTCATCAGAAACTGCGACAACAATTTCTGATGATGTTATGTCGCTGTATTCTGGTTCTTGCGGATCTTTAACTCCATTGTCCTGCAATGATAACGGTGGTCCTTCCTGTACCGGGGCATTAGCATCAATAAACGCCACATTGACTTCCGGAACAACTTATTATATGATGGTTGCAGGTTATTCAAACAATGTTGGCAACATCCAAATTAGGGTTTCATGCCAGCCTGCTGTTTTAACAACAACAGCTGCGAGTTCAGTTGCTCAGACAAGTGCACAGAGTGGCTGAAATATAACTAATGACGGAGGTTTTAATATTACATCAAGAGGCGTTTGATGGAGTACTTCATCTAATCCGACAACCTCTGATACGAAAACTACGGATGGTTCAGGAACAGGCCCTTACACAAGTTCCATTTCTGGATTATCTGATAATACAACATATCATGTCAGGGCATACGCAGTAAACAGTAACGGAACCTATTATGGCAATGATGTGAACTTTACAACAACGAATATTTCAGCACCAACCGCAACTGCAGCAACGACTGTCACGTCCACCAGTTTTGTTGCAAACTGGAGTATAGTTACTGGTGCAACAGGCTATAGATTAGATGTTAGCACCTCACCAACTTTTTTAACAGCAAGTAATGCGACTGATCTATTTATTTCTGAATATATAGAAGGCTCAAGTAACAATAAATACATTGAGATTTATAACGGTACAGGGGTATCCATTGATTTAAGTAACTATAAATTAAGGGCGTACAATAATGGGGCAAGTATTTCGCCAACTTATGACGTGGCATTATCGGGCACATTGAATAATAATTCTACAATTGTCTATAAAAATTCCTCTGCAACAATTTATAGTGGTTCTGCTACTAACAATGATGTATGCCAATTTAATGGGAATGATGCTATAACACTTTATAAAGTGTCAACGGCTTCAAATGTAGATATCTTTGGCAGAATCGGAGAAAATCCAGGTCCTGCCTGGATAAGCGGCTCATTTTCTACTCTTGATAAAACACTTGTTAGAAAATCAAGTATTACTGGTGGAGTGACAACTAATCCTTCTTCTGGTTTTCCAACGTTATCCACGGAATGGAATCAATTTAATGTAGATGATGCATCCCATTTAGGTTCACATGACTACGGAATTCCATCATTTATTCCAGGTTATGATAATAAGGATGTCTCAACCAATCTTTCCTGGACTATAACCGGTCTAACTACTGGAACTACATATTACTATCGTGTCCGTGCCATTGGCGTGAATAGTACCAGCCCAAACTCCAATGTAATTTCGGCAACTCCTTTTCTGAAACAAAGTATTACAGCTGCAGATTGGAACACGGCTTCAACCTGGGATCCATCAGGTGTTCCGACGGGTACTGAGGATATCCTCGTCAAACATGCGGTCACACTAAGCGGAGCACCTGAAGGTGTTTCAAATAATGTAACCATAAATTCCGGTGCATCTGTGACTATCAACTCCGGTGGTGCTCTTACCGTAAACGGCACACTATCGAATGCTAACACAAGCGGCATCGTTATTAAAAACGGGGGCTCACTGAAATATGCTTCTGGTACTCCTTCCGGCACTGCCGAACGCAGTGTTTCAAATGGAACTTATCACTACCTGTCATCACCGGTTACATCCACAACTTTCAATAGTGTTTTCCCCATCAATCAGGATAAAATATGGGCCCAGACTTATAAGGAAAGCGACGGAACATGGAATAATCAAACCTATGCCACTACACTAACACCCGGTGTTGGCTATTCGATCTGGGTCGATGCAACACTGAGCCCGCAAACCGCTAACTTCTCGGGTGTATTTAATAATGATGGTGTTCAATTTACACTATCGAAGGTTAATCCCGGCAATGATGCAAACCTTGTGGGATGGAACTTCCTGGGAAATCCCTATACAGCAGCCATTGACTGGGATAATGGAGGATGGCATGGTGGTGCTGGTATAAATGGCTCGGTCTACACATGGAACGGATCAAACTACATCTCATGGAGCGGATCAACCGGCTCCCTAACAGGTGGCGTTATCCCTGCACAAAATGGCTTCTTTGTAAAGACTACGGTCAACGGTACCGTCATGACTATTCCATGGTCCGCCAGGGTGCACAGCAGCCAGTCGTTATATAAAGATGCTCCTGCCAACACACTTCACCTGAATATTGCCGGTAATAATTATAAAGATGACACTTACGTTCAGTTTGTACCAGGCACAACTTCTGGTTTCGACAGCCAGGGCGATGCTTACAAACTCCCGGGCATAAACGAGGCACCCCAGCTATACAGCATCATTCCAGGCGATGTGCTTTCCATCAATGCGCTTCCGTCAATTCCAACAAATAACGAAGTTTCATTAGGCATGAAGGTTGGAGCCAATACAACCTATACCATCACAGCCGACGGCATGGAAACCTTTGACAACTCTGTACCAATTTACATGGACGACCTGAAACTCGGGGTTTCAACCTACCTGCGTAACACTCCGGTTTATACTTTTACCGCTGCTCCCGGTGATGACGAAAACCGCTTCCGGCTGAGGTTCCACTATCCGACAGGGGTCAACGAACAGCAGGAAGCTGTGAATATCTTTGTCTATGCTGCTCATGGAGAGATCGTACTGAACAATGCCGGTAACTATGATGGTAAATTCTATGTTTACAGCACCACCGGACAGTTGCTTGCAACAGGCCAGATGCAAGGGGGAAAACAGACCATAAGCTCCATGCCTGCAGGCATGTACATCGTTAAGGCAGTCACCGGAAACACGATCGTTTCACGGAAGGTTATTCTTTATTAAGTAAAAAATTATTTGGTTCAGATCATTTAATATATTTGCAAACATGAAAAGATTCATCTGCCTTTTTACCTTCATTGCCCTGTTATTAGTCAGTTTTAGCAATAACATGATGGCACAGCCTCTTCCTGGTGGTAGCGGAACGGGGCCTCCGTCAGGTAACCCACTCAACAACGGACCGCTCGGCGGACCGATCAGCGACTCGCTGTGGTTGCCTCTGCTGATTGCGATGGCATATGGCATGTATAAAATTTATCAGTTAAGGCTTTCAAGGAAAGAAGCATAAAGCTTTGTGTCATCTGTGTCTTAACTGATCAAAAGGAACACGGAAGACACGGAATGAACGGAACCTGATACTCCGTTTTATCCGTGTAATCCGTGTTCTTATTTTATCTTCATCCTTCATTCTTCAATCTTTATTTTCTTTTTCCGACCTCCGACCTCGGACTTCCGACCTCAGTTTTTATCACAGATTACACAGATATTCTGATTTCCTGCATCCACACTCTTCACGGCTCACTTCTCACTTCTCACCATTAATTCCAGCATCTGTTTCTTACTCAAACAATCTTTTCATTTTTTTTATTTTATATCATTGTTTGTATATTTGCACTGACGGTAGAAAAAATCACAACGAAATATCGGATGAATAAATACAGGTGATTCCTGTTATTTTCTTTTTGTTTGTTAGGTCATTCCTTATTGTTATAGCTGCAGAATCAGGTAACCTGAAAATATATATTTTTATTATCGGCCATGAGCCATATCATTCTTTTTAATCCCATTGCAAACATGAATAGATTAACAAGACTCTTCACGATAACCGCACTCCTTGCATTCATCTTCAGCAATTCCTTAATGGCACAACCGCTGCCCGGTGGATCCCCGGTCGGTGTTGGTCAACCGGTTGGTGGTGGCCCGCTTGGCGGACCGGTCAGCGATTCGCTGTGGATGCCTTTGCTGATTGCAATGGCTTATGGAATGTATAAAATATACCAGTTAAGGCTTTCAAGAAAAGAAGCATAATGCTTCGTGTCATCTGTGTCTTAACTGATCAAAAGGAACACGGAAGACACGGAAAGAACGGAACCTGATACTCCGTTTTATCCGTGTAATCCGTGTTCTTCTTTTTTCGCTATCTCGCTATTTATTTTTCACCACAGATTTCACACCTGCCTGTCGGCAGGCAGGGATTACACAGAAACTTTTTCTCCCCCTCGCCTTCAGGAGAGGGGGTCGGGGGGTGAGGTGCAGAAATTGACATTTTTATCCGTTCTTTGAATATTGATGTAAAACATTTCTAAATTTGTAAAGATTGGTTGTTTGACCTGATTGTGATTCCCTTATCATCAACTAAAAATACCGGATTTGAACACAAACTTTACCCTCGACTGGATCGATTACCTGGTGATGGTAATCTACTTTGCATTTGTACTGGGCATCGGATGGGCCCTGAAGCGGTTCATGAAAGACGCCAAATCATTCCTTGAAGCCGGCCGTTCGATGCCGGCCTGGGTGGCCGGACTGGCTTTCATCTCCACAAACCTTGGTGCGCTCGAGGTGATGGGCATGACCGGTTCGGGACTGAAATACGGGATGCTGACCACCCATTTTTACTGGATAGGAGCGATTCCTGCCATGGTTTTCCTGGCCCTCTTCATGATGCCGTTCTATTACGGATCGAAGGCGCGGTCGGTACCGGAATACCTGAAACTCCGTTACGATGAGAAAACCCGCGGACTGAATGCCCTCATGTTTGCCGTGATGACGATCCTGGCCTCCGGGATATCGATGTATGCCCTTGCCATCCTGATGGAAAAGGTGCTGGGATGGAATTTCCATTTAAGTCTCATTCTCTCGGCCGCCATCGTGCTGGCCTATACCTACCTTGGCGGACTCTCATCTGCGATCTACAACGAGGTGCTGCAGTTTTTCATCATCGTCATCGGCCTGCTGCCGATCGTCTTCCTGAGCCTGAAGGACCTAGGTGGTTGGAGCGGCCTGCAGGATCACCTTGCACCCATCGTTTCGGCAAAAGGATATGCTGCCGATACCTGGACGACCACCTGGAAATACACCGGATCAGCCCGTGCCAACCCGCTTGGAGTGGAATGGTACGGGATCGCCGCCGGGCTGGGATTTGTCCTCTCCTTTGGGTACTGGTGCACCAACTTCCTGATCGTGCAACGTGCCATGTCGGCAAATTCGCCGACGGCTGCGCGCAATACGCCCCTGATCGGCGCCATTCCCAAGATGTTTATTCCTTTCCTGATTATTGTTCCGGGCATCGCAGCGCTGGTGCTGCTGAATACACCGGGAAAGGGATTCTCGCTTCCATTGAATGCTACCGGCCAGCCTATTTACGATTATACGATCATCATGCTGCTTAAACAGTACCTGCCCGCAGGGGTGCTGGGACTCGGCATCACCGCCCTGCTGGCTTCGTTCATGTCGGGAATGGCAGGAAATGTCTCGGCATTTAATACCGTATGGACCTACGACATTTATCAGAGCTACTTAAGACCTTTGACAGGCAATAAGGAAGCAGACGAAAAACATTACCTGAAGGTCGGCAGGCTGGCCACCATCTTTGGCGTTGTTGTCAGCATTGCCGCAGCTTACCTTGCAAGCTTGTTCGGCAACATCATGGATTTCCTGCAAACGATATTCTCCATGGTCAATGCGCCGCTTTTTGCGGTGATCTTCCTCGGGATGTTCTGGAAGCGAACCACCGGACATGCTGCCTTTACCGGCCTCCTGGCAGGTTTTCTCATTGCACTGATACATCACGGACTTACCTACCCCGAAGGCGCTGCAACGCTGGTCAAGGGCGGATGGATCGCCAAACTGCACATGTACCCAGTGGAGATGGCCCAGAACTTCTGGACGGCCATCTTTGCCTTCTCAACCAGCGCCATTGTTTCCGTTGGATTATCGCTGGTAACAAAACAAAAACGTTCAACAGACGAACTCAAAGGGCTGGTCTATTCACTCACGCCGCGTTCACTTGCAGAGGATGTTCCATGGTACAGGCGCTCGGTCACACTGGCCATTTTCGTGCTGGCCATCGCAACAGTTCTTACAATTCTATTCTGGTAAACTAAAGAGAAAAAGAAATGGGCATTGATATAAAATTTCCGATTGGTTTAATGTTTTCGATTTTGGGCTTGATCCTGACAGTATACGGACTGTTCACCTCCTCCGATGCGGAACTCTATCGTCCTTCGCTGGGCATCAACATCAACCTCTGGTCAGGGGCGGGGATGCTGGTATTCGGACTGGTGATGCTGCTACTGGCATGGAAAACCAATAAAAATAAGACGACCTGATATGAAAAGCGAACAAAGGGCTTTCCTCAAAACCCCGCTGGGATATGTGGAAATTGATTGCTCTGACAAAGGTATACGGAGACTTGAATTCATCGAATTCAGCGTCAGGATCAAACGTACACCAGCCAGCCTGAAAGATTGCAAGGAGCAGCTCCGCGAATATTTTACAGGAAAGCGGAGGGAGTTTACCATCCCGCTCGACCTGCAAGGCACACCGTTCCAGCTCAGGGTATGGAATGAACTGCTGAAGATCCCGTTCGGGAAAACGATCTCTTACCACGACCTGGCCAAAAGGATAGGGGAGGAGAAGGCTTTGCGGGCTGTCGGCGGGGCCAATGCACGAAATCCCGTTTCGATCATCGTGCCCTGCCACCGCGTGATCGGCATGAACGGGAAACTGGTCGGGTACGGAGGCGGGCTCAAACGCAAGAAGTGGCTGCTCGAACACGAATACGCATTCGCGCAGCGGGATCTTTTTTACAACAAGTGATTATTGAAAATGAAAATAATACTGCGGACGACTCTCGCTGCACTTTTTATATTCAGTGATTTTTTTGTTTACGCACAAATAAAATCGCTCAGGTTTGATGAGCCCGGCGCGTTATCTGTAAAGGGAATCATCCTGCAGAAAAAGCAGGAACTGCCGCTGAAATACGGACTCCCGCTGTTTTCCGTTCTCATCGACAGCAATTTCTACAATTCTTTTTGCGGGAAAACGACCTTCGGCAAGAAGGAGATATCGTTTGTCCTGGCCGACAGCATCAATGGGACCATTACTGCGGATCAGAAATTTCAGCCGGGGATTCGTTATACAGTTCGCTTTACCAATAACGGCAAAGGAAACCACAAAATCGAAAATCTTGTGCCGCTGGGTGAAGGAACGGACAAGGTCTATATCACAGCCGGCGGAACTAAGGAGTGGCCCCATTACCTATGCCGCTCACTCCTTTACAGGCCCGGTTTTGGACCGGTTGGCGTGATCCTTCCCGATAATGCCTGGCACCTTGGATTTTCCGATTTCAGGATCAATGATACGCTGTCATTGACAGCCCTGGCACGGCGCGATCAGCGCGACAAGGATAAGAGTACCATCGACCGGTGGTCTGTAACACTGAAGCCCGGCGGATGGGTTGAATACAACTTCTGGTTCGACATCCACACGGGCGACTGGCACGACGGGTTGAAGATGATGTTCGCCGGCCGCTATCTTTACGATCTTCCCTCTTTTGATAACAGATATTTCGAACGGAAAGACCTGCAATGGATGAAGAGCACCTACCTCATGCTCCTTCAGTTTGCATGGGATAAGAAGTTTTATGATGCGCGGGCAAAGAAATACAATTTCTACACTTCATTTTCCGAATACGATTCGCTGACAGGAGGTTATGACATCTTCACCCTCTGGCCAACCTGGCCCCGCCTGGGACTGGATCAGCGGAACCAGTGGGACATGTACCGCGACCTGCCCGGTGGTCTTGCAGAACTGAAAAAACAGGCCGATTTTCTTCATAACAGGGGAAAGAAATATTTTATTTCCTACAACCCATGGGATGAGAATACTCGCAAAGAAGATCAGCTCAAAGGGATGGAAGAACTGCTCCGGGCTTCAGATGCCGACGGCGTGGTGCTCGATACGCGGGGATCCTCCTCCAAGGAATTACAGGCCGCGGCAGATAAGGTAAAACCAGGAATTATCATGTACAGCGAGGGGATGGCCGTTCCGAAGGATATGCCCGGTATCGTTGCCGGAAGGGTGCATGATGCACTGGTGCTTCCGCCGCCACTCAACCTGAACAAACTGATCAAGCCCGATTTTGCAATTTTCAGGGTTCTGCAACTGGCCGACGACAGGATTCACCGCGAACTGGCGATCTCCTTCTTCAATGGCTACGGCGTGGAGATCAATACCATGCGGCCCGGCCGCCCTTCCTGGATCAGGGAAGAATATGCATACCTCGGGAAAACCACGAAGATCCTTCGGGAGAACAACTCCGTCTTCCATAATTCCGATTGGATGCCGCTTATCGAAACACTAACTGATAGTATTTATGTGAACCGGTGGATGTCGGATCATAAAATCCTCTTTACGATTTACAGCCTTAAACCGGAAGGTTTCAACGGAGCCCTTTTCGAACTTTCTTCACTTCAGCAGGTAGCAGCAAAGCTCTTCGGCCCTGATGGCTACCATGCCGTTGATCTATGGAATCATTCAGAAACGGATATCATAAATCAGGATAGAAAGATCCTTGTTCCTGTATCCATCGATCCCTTCGACCGTGCCTTCCTGGGTACCAGAAGGGAAGGAAGTGCCGGTTGCATCGCCCTGCTTCCGAAGCTGATGAAGGCTGAATTCAAAGGAGATTCCATTGTCTTTTCTGCGGAAAAGGGCGACAGCATCAGGCTGACAGCAGGTGAACCGACCTACCGGTCAAAAACCTTTACCTTCTCTGCAAAAGGAAATACGATCCTATGGCAGGATTATTTTGACATTACGACAGAAAAGGTTGTTCTGCAGCTATTCGGAGGAAATGAACTTTTTGACGAGCGCATATTGCAGATCAGGAATGATGTTCCTGTGCTCATTTCAGGCTTAAAGCAGACGAAACTGGCAGAAGGTGATTTTGAAATGATGAAACTGATCCCGGAAGGCACGTTCCGTTATTATACCAGGCGGGCTGAAGGCTCGGCTGATCCCTTTATAACGTTACCGGATCATCACGACACCGTCGAAGTGAAAATGCATAAGTTTTACATCGACAAGTACCCTGTAACAAACCGGCAATGGCTGGTATTCGTGAAACGCACACGCTATGAGCCGCACGACACCACCAATTACCTGAAGCACTGGGTGAACGGGTACATTCCGGAAGGACAGGAGAACTTTCCCGTGGTTTATATCGGCCCGGATGATGTAAAAGCTTTTGCAAAATGGGCGGGAAAGCGGCTCCCGACCGAAATGGAATGGCAGTATGCAGCCCAGGGGAACGACCTGCGGAAATATCCGTGGGGAAACAGTATGGACAGTACGAAATGCAATTATAACCTCAATCATCCGACGGCCGTCGATGCCTGGCCTCAAGGGGCGAGTCCGTTTGGAGTTGAAGATTTGATCGGGAACGTCTGGCAGATGACTGCAGACAATTACGATGTGGGAAGTTATTATTATATGATGATCCGGGGAGGAAGTTACTACCACCCGGCTTCAAGTCCCTGGTATGTCACTGGAGGGCCTGTGCCTGCTGATCACCCGGAAATGCTGCTGCTGATGGCGCCCGGCCTCGACAGGAATGCCACGGTCGGTTTCAGGCTTGCAATGGATGCAAAATAGAGGAACTACTGTTTCAGGAGCCAGGCATCCGGCCAGGTTTTCTTAACCACCCTCAGGGCGCTGTCGGCTTTTGTTTTTCCGGTGAATTCCATGACAGAGACCCGAAGCTTGCCATTCTTTTCAATAACCCGGGCCGTTGTATACCCTTTCGCCTGGACATCCTTCAGGAACCGCTGCTGCTCTTTTTCCGGGGCAACGCCTTTGATGATGATGAAATAATATTCCTTCCCCTCTGCCAATGGAGCCGGATTAACCGGAACAACAGGCGTCTTCTCAACTTTTACCGGTGCAGGTTTTGGTTTCTTCTCTTTTGTTACAGGCTCCACAGGTTTCTTAACGGGCTCACTCTTCGTTTCTTCCTTCTTCATGGCCTCATTTTTCACCGTCCCGGGTTTTTCTAAGGGCTGGGGCTTTGGAGGTTCCTGCCCGCAAATCAACGGCTCGCCTGCAGGATCAGCCAGTTCTCCGAACCACGCACAGGCATAATTCTCATAGATCCCGATTCCGATGGCATTCCAACGCTTTCCCTGCCATTTACCGGTATTCATCAGGAAACTGTTGAAATAATCCATCGACTTCCAGAAAACAATAATGCTGTCGATAACGGCCGGGCTGTTTTCCCAGTAAACGATCTCGTATCCTTTCCCTCTGTATTCCGTCAGCTCTTTTGGTTTATCCCAGATACTGTTCTTTTTATTCTCGTCCCGCGGATAACAGAATGGCCGCCAGCTGCCCTGGTCCGACCATGAATGTGAATTGCAGGATCCCTGGTCGGGGTGGTGAAAGAAAAGATCCTTCACATGCGTCGACGCCACAAAACACAATGACTTTGACAATGGGATGGGAGGAAGGTCGTAGCGCTGCCGGTAGGCATTGATCATGTTATAGAGCTTATTTTCCATGACGGAGACACAGAACGATGCCGGAACAACAGCAGCAGGTTTTTCCGATACCTGGGCAGTCAGGGTGACCCGAAAACAGCAAAAGACAAGTAAGGCAAGAATAACAATTCGCTTCATTTTTTCTTCGCGGGTTTTAGGGCCTGAGGAGAAGCAGGCATCTCTTCATACGAATTAAATTTAAAAATGTTCTCGCGGTCAGGAATGCGGGCAAAAAATCCGAACCGGCCCGACCTGTTCTCGATCTTCAGCAGGAGCTTGTTCCATCCCTTATTGATCTTTACGAAGACCCGTCCCTGGTCGGGTTCCATCAGCTTTCCCCTGCGCTGTGTGAACACTTTAGTGTAATTGTAATAGACCTTAATGCCATCGTCTGATCCGATGAACAGACTTGCAAGCCGTGGCTCAGGTGAATAAATGTAGGCAAGCGCATAAAAGATTGCAGGCTGATCGAGCCTTACCATCTTATCAAAGGAAACATACCCGTCGGCATCGGGTCTTACTTCCTGCCAGTGCAGGGTTTTTCCGTTAAGACCGGTAATGATCTGCTTCATGTCGATGGAAGCTTCAGGCCGGTAGATCGAATCCATTCCCGAATAGGAATTGTCGCGGCGTTTCAGGTTCGGAAAAGGACCGATCACTTTCCAGACAGGGATGAAAGAGCGCTTCGGATCGAGCTTTATTCCGTCGAGGCCCGTGTTATAACCGGAAGAAAGACTGTCCTTGCCGGTATTCACAAATGTGAGGGTGAGTGCATTGTAAGGATTGGTGAAATTACGTATGACGATATCGCCCCCCGGCATGATCATGGGTGCATATCCTTTGATTTGTCCGACCTTTTCAGATCCCATAAAGACATCCACATTCCCGTAATCCGGTCCCTTTGTATAATAAATATAGATATCGTAGCCGCTCTCGTCGAGCTGGCCAATGTTCAGGGAAAACTGATCACGCGGTCCTGTTTCGATCAGCATCTGCTTCGAACCGCTCCATTCTGCGCCATAATCGCTCATATCCATGACCTTTGTCCGGATTTTTGCAGGATTGAAGTTCAGTTTTTCTGCTTCCATGATATCCCTTGGCGGAATGATCCTGAGCGGGATCCTGAAACCGGATTTGAGCATCGGCGGATACTTCACATGCGGTTCCATCTGGTACCAGTAAACCGTACTGCTGTAATCCGCCATCGCCGTGTTGTTATATCCGTGCTCGATGGAAAAATCGATCGATTTCTTGAAGGGGATCGGATCCAGGATGTGAAAACGGTAAGCGGAGATCCGCCCCAGTGAATCATCTTTCAGCACCAGCCCGTTGTACGGACCTGCATATTCACCTTTGTTGAAATACCATCCGCTGGAGAAATAATCTTCAGTACCGGTACCGTAAATGGAAGGTTTCTTCTCTCCATCCACAAATACCCATTCCCGGCCCTCCAGGTAATTAAAGGCGCCGTCGTATGACTGCATGCTCATGTTTACCCCGACAATATGACCTTTTCCCTTGGTCTTCAGGATAGTATAGTTGGTGTCATAATCGGTCAGCACATCCCGGTGCCAGCTGGCATGAAAATAGGCCGCCTCTCTTCCGAGCGGACTTTCAAGCTTCTGGTAATCGATCTGCGCATAGAATCCTTTTAATTCCTGACCCGTTTGGTTCACAACTACCATTCTTGCCTGGTCTTCGAACGGCATGGGGAAGAAACAGGTAAAACCACCGGATGACATCCCAAGGTATGGCGTTACATATTGCCTGTAAGCGTAGCCGCTTCCAAAGAAATCACCGAGGGGAACTTCCACTGACGGGTCATCCTCATTATCCCAGTATATTTTCAGCAGTACCCTCCTGAGGTAATAGGGATCGCTGGAATTGACCTGGAACCACATGCGTGTGATGATCCCCGGCCCTGAAACATCAAAGATTGTGGCTTCCTTTCCGGCCGGTATCGTGACCATATCCTGGTTTCCGCCGGTTGTATCATGTGTCGAAACCTGGATCAGCTTGCTCTCCTTGAGGTTTGGCAACGATCCCGGGCTCAGGATATTTTCAATATCTGCCTTATTATAGGTAGAAGTGCAGGAGTGCAGAAGTAGTGCAAGCAGCCCCGTCATACAAAGAATGACCAACGAACGATTTTTCATTTCTGTGAAGAATAAACCGGAAATCTGTGAATTCCCGAATCGGGTGCAAAATTATATCATTTCTCCGGTTTTGCGGTGTATTCCTCAATCAACAATTTTGCAAGGATGGAATCCCAGATATAATTGGGGGGACAATTCAGTACCTCATTATCCGGGCTGAACGATTCCCAGAAATTATGATTTTTTGAAAGTTGTGTTGATGCACAGAGGATCATCTTGCCGGCCAGTTTATGTGAAATGTCGTTGTATCCATACTCTTTCAGACCATCGTAAACCATGTAATCCCAAAGCAGCCAGACCGGCCCGTTCCATTTGCAGCAGTAATCGACATACGGACTGTACCATGGATCCGTTGCGGAAAGTGTAGGCACACCATACTTCCTCCAGAACCGGGTAGTATCGGTCAGCGCTGTAATAAGTTTTTCGGCACGATCCTTTGGTGCAACACCTGCCCATAACGCCAGGAAGCCAATGATCTCCTGGCGCTTCAGGTCACGGGTCATGAATTTAAAGGAATAATCTTTTTTATTGACGGAATAATAGAAACCTGTTGAGTCATCCCACATCCTTTTATTCACCAGACCGGAAGTCTTTTCGGCCAGGTTCATCCATTCCCTCGATTCTTCAGTTTTTCCGAGGACAGCAGCCATTTTTGCAAGGCATTTCTCCTCCTTGATCACCATCAGGGTAAGGTCAAGGCATTCCAGTTCATCCGAGATATCCTCCTTGTCCACATCCAGGTACCGTTCTGCAGAAACCTGGAAGACCGCATTGTACCAGTCGCGCACATTTTCAATGATCCCATAAGGGCCCCATTCAAAAGTGCCGTCGCCGTTGGCATCCCGGTTCTTCATCAGCCAATGAACATATTTTGTCCCTGAAGCATAGGCTTCTTTCAGGAATTGCTTGTCTTTCGAAACACCATATACCTCCCAGTTGATCCAGCTGAAAAACGGTGCAGAAGTCGTCGGCATGTTTTTGTGCGGATAATCCTGCTTTCCCCTAGGTCCGTGCCGGTAGGCGATCAGTCCGCTGCTGTCCTGCTGTTCCATGTATACCCGCTGGGATCCTTCGGCGGAGAGTGCATCAAGATAAGCATACGAAAGCATGCTTAGCGATTCATGGAGGACCTGGTGCCCGTGGCCCCAGCCCCACAGGGGATTCCGTGAAAATGAATAAAAATTGTACTTTGTCTTACCTGACGCCGGGTACATGCATCCCCTTACAAGGTTGAATGATCCGAGGTAAACAAGTTTTTCGGCTGTAGTCCTGAACGTGATCCTCGGAATGTTCCTGTAGAGCATGAAATTGTCTTCCAGGAATGTCTTCAGAAAGATCGGTTTCATCTTTGATGCCTCTGCAAAAAGTGAATCGGGAAGCTCTTTCTGCGACTGAACCCCGCGCATATACCTGAAATCCGCAGTCTCCCCGGGACGAAGCCGTTTTTTGAGCTGCAGGGCAATGAAATCAACGAAACCTTCCTTCAGATGGTTCAAAGAATCATTCTTTTTATCGGAATAATAATCCGTCTTGATCCTGTCATAAAAATCCGTTATGGAACCGGAATAACCACCGTACGAACAAACCCTTTGGTTTGAGGTAAAGAAATCCCGGGTATGAAGAAGGTAGGGGTAATCTGTTTTCAGGCTGCTGATGAGCCTGTAAGGACTTTCATACCTGTTCGTGACATATCCGTCATGTGCCTCATCGTATCCTTTGATCTCGAGCGAATCGTTTCCGAGCTGCAGGATGGGGTAGATAGCCAGTTCGTGTGGAATACGATCCGTATTTCTGACTTCCATATTAACAACGGCAAGCGTCGAGCTGTATACAAGGAAAGTCTCCGTAACATGGATTCCGCGGAACGGCTCATATTCCATCACCATCATATCCGGGAACGAATATTTGATCACGGGCTTTTTGAAATACTCGCCGGTATTCATCACAACAACCTCATCGATCTTCCATAAGGCAAACATGCTTCCGGCATGGTCGCTGGAATAGGTGACCGGACGGCAGTCGGAGTAATAATCCATCTTGTAGGCCTTGTCGCCGTACAACCGTGAACGGGCTATGGTCGCTGCATAGGTGGTGTAAAGCGGATCATTCGCCGTTGCGTTGATCTTCAGATAATCGGCGAGAACCTGTAAGGTCTGTGAAGGCGAAATGAACGGCAATAGTATCAATAGAAAGAGTAAACGGATTCTTTTCATAACAATAATTTTTGCATAATGTTTAACACATCAATCTCCCGAAACTATACCCCTTATCTTGAATTACCCCGGACTTCAGTCCGGGGATTAAGAAAGCAAGATTATTCCGGGGCTTCAGCCCAAAATAAAAAGGTTGTCGATCTTAAGGTTTTGGGCTAAATCCCGATAAAGCCTGTTTCCTTTGGCCCCGTGCTAAAGCACGGGGTAATTCATATAACCTTTTTCAACCCGACTACCTGCAAAACAACTCAAAACCCAGTCTAACCTGGCCAACCTCCAGCCTTTATGAGCTTTAAATACTTTACAAACTTTATAAACTATTTCTCCAGATCGATGAAGAACCTCGCCGCAATCCCGGCCCAGATGTATGTCCTGTTCCATCCTGCCTTGCGGTCATCCGGGCTGTAGAATTCCCAGAAAACATGATCCTGCTTCAGGTGCCAGATCATATTGTCAAGGACTTTCTTTGCAAGCTCTTCTGCTTCCTTTTTGTATCCGCGATCCAGAAGCCCTCTGAAAACCAGGTAATCCCACTGAACCCAGACCGGTCCGTTCCAGTACCCGATCGGATCATAATATCCATCTTTGGCACTGAGCGTCGGGATACCATAAGGCCGCCAGAATTCATCCGGATTCTTCATCGTCTCCATCAGCGTTTTCGTCTTTTCAAACCCAGGAACACCTGCCCAGAGCGGCAGGAACCCTATGATCTCCCTGATCTTAAGATCATCTTTCTTTTTATATGTGAAAGTCTGGTCATTCCTGTTCACATTGTAATAAAACCCGGAAACCGGATCCCACATATGCTGGTTGATGAGCAGTGCCCGCTTGCCGGCATCTTCATCCCATTTTATTGCTTCATCTTTCAGGCCGAGAAGCTTCGCCATTTGAGCAAGCGACCGTGCTTCCATCACCAGCATGGAATTCAGGTCGGGACCTTCGAAATTTGACGGCCAGCCAACATTATCCCACACGGCCACCCTTGCATCCCTTACCGATTCGAGGGAAGCCTCGCCGCCCCATTCGCAGAGGCCGTTGCTGTTCGAATCCCTGTTTGCGACATAGAACCGGTAAAACTTTTCTCCCGACCGGTAGGCTTCTTCAAGAAAATGAAGTTCTTTCGTCACCTTATAAATCTCAAGATTTTCATAGCTGAACCAGGGCGCGGAAGTGGTCAGTTTTCCTTTGTATTCAATGGTTTCATCAAGATATGGACCTGTGCGGTAGTTGATGTATCCATCGGGATGCTGGCGGTCGAAATAGACCCGCTGGGAATTCATGGCGCCTTCCGGGTCCATGTATGCATAGGCAAGCATGGAGAGGCTTTCATGAAACACCTGTCCGCCGTAACCCCATCCCCATTTCGGTTCGCGGGAAAACACGTAGTAGTTTGTCTTGCAGGCTCCTTCCGGCGGCATCATGCATTGACGGAGCAGAGAAAAACAACTATAATACAACATCCTATAATCATCCATAGAGGCGCAAGAATCAAAGGATTTCAACTGCGGGATTTTTTCATACGCCTTTTCATTTTCAAGGATGAGCTGCTTTGGATCAATGCTGAAGACCGGTTGGATCTTCCGGCCAATCTTGGGAATGCGCTTTTTAGCAACCTCAACACCCATAACCATTCGGAAATGAACCTCATCCCCCGGATAGATGCGGAGATTCCGTGAAAAGATCAATCCTTTGACCGCTGCTCTCTTTTTATTGATAAGGAACTGCTCCTTTATTTCTCTGAAAGGATCAATATTTCCTTTCACCTGGCTTGATCTTTCCGGTACAGCAAAGGTCATTACACTGTCGAAACGCAGATCTCCGGCAACGACGCCCCTGAGTTTTTCTGTCAGAGGGATTGAATGTTCCTTCATCCAGCCGTCCCGCTTTTTCTCTAATGAAAATGTATACAGATCCTGCGGCGCCTGGTGAAGGATATCATTCGCTTCATCACCCAAAGGACAATAGAGATACGGCAAAACAGCCAGTTCAGCAGGGTAGGTCCGTTCATTCCTGATCCGGATATCAGCAAAGGATTCTTCCGATGAATAAACATTAAAAACAATTTCGACCCGGACGCCCGGCAGGGGATAATAATAGTATTTTGCCAGGTCGCTGTATGAAACAGTCATTACGGGTTCCTGGTACAACTCTTTTAACCGGTAACGCAATTCTCCCTTTTCTGAAAATGCCAGGCCGAAATTCAGACCGTCCTTTGAATTGAATTCCAGCCCGTTTTCATCGTCATTCCATGTAAATGAATAGCCCTGGTCGGTTTTATAATCCGAACGGGCCGGCGGTGCTGCATAGGTGGTGAAGAGCGCATCCGACCGCGTGGCATGCAGGTTCGAAAGAAACGGCCCGGAAGCAGTCTGATCTTTGATGAGCATACCGGAGGCCGGGCCCTGTTTCAGCCAGATGATAACAAGCTTTGTAAGGTAGCGTGATCCGCCCGGTTCAAAGTCAACGGACATGACGGCAAGATCGCCTTTCAGTGTCTTTAAAACGCCATTTTCAATTTTTTCAATATCCTGGTTATGAATATAAACAGTAATGTCATCTGAAGTTTTTCTTTCCCCTTCAACCGTGATGAAATACTTGTCGCCGATGAGCCTTCTGGAGATGATCCTGAGGCCTGCAGGTCCGGAACCGGGTTTAGGATCTGTGACTGCAGGAAGAACATCAATCCCTTTGTCAAATTCAATATCAAGAGAACATTTTCCGGTCAGCTTCAGGATTGTATAAAGGGAAACAGTCCCCGGATCATTGAATGAAGTGAATTGCGTTTCGTTCCCGTCTTTCAGTACCCCGTTCAGCTTTGTCCCGGCAGGAAAGGATGGCATGAATTCCAAAGTTACCGGTAAATTCCCGTGAGGTGTAAAGGTGTAATAGTAATGACCAGAGGTCCTTTTCATTTCAAAATCGAAAGAAGCATTCCCCATCCGGATGTTGATAACCCTTGCAGAATCCCAATCAGCAGGGAAATGAGGGGCAAATTCAATCTTGTTTTCCTGTGCCTTGACTTTTAACCCCAGCATGCCTTCAATCGCAGGCTGAAGCACCATCGTCTCCGACCAGCACTGGTGCGGGCATACGCCTGAAGGCTCATAGGTCGCACCGTTCATCACCTCTTCAACAAAGCCCTGCCCCCAGTTTTTATAAAGGTTCAGGTTGTTCATGATGTGGGAAAAACCCTGCGGGTAATTTCCGTAGGCATATTCTGCAAGCGCCGTCCATCCTGTGAAGAGCGGCCAGACGCTGCCATAATGATAGCCGGTGGGTTTAAAGAATGGACTGTCATCCCGGATGATCCTTGTTCCCCAGTTGGTCGAAAATGCATTGGAAGCAAGCTGATCAAGAACCGGGCGGGCCTTGTCGGCATCACCGATCCTGAAAGCGAGCGGAACGGCAGGCAAGACTGTAGCTTCAGAACGGAAGGTCAGGTCCTTGTTCATCCCATAAGAGAAATATTTTTTCTTCGGATTCCAGAATTTAGTGTTGACAATGTTCTTGACAGCAGCAGCTTCCAGAGAATAGCTCTCGGCATCCGGAAGCTTCAGGAAGGAAGCCATGTTCGCGGTTTCGTCCAACGCAGCGATCCAGCATCCCTGCAAGTATAGCGTGGCATGGGAACCATATAGTTCTCCTCCTTCAACCCAGCCATGGCCGACATTTGTGTTCTCGATCAGGTGGTCATGATCCGAATCGGTGGAAAAGCAGAAATCGACGGCTTTCTTTATGGCCGGCCAGGATGATTGCAGAAATGCAGTGTCGTTGGTGTGCCTGAAATATTTTCCTGCCAGGACAATGAAGAGGGGAGTAGCATCAGATGCATCATAATGGATTACCCCCGATGTAGTTGCCTCATGGAATATCTTTCCCGAAAGATCCTGGTACCTGATGTAGAATTCTAGTTCTTTCTTCACTTTGGTAAAATCACCGTAATCAAGCAAGGCAAACCCGCTCCATTCGCCGTCGCGGCCAAAATACCAGCCATATCCCGGACGGCCGTTCACCTTGTGCTGACCGTCCCAGCCCCTGGTTGTAGTGGAATATCCTGCCACCAGCGAACCTCCCATTCCCGGCGTGGTTACAAAAAAGCGGTCGGTGGCGAGCATGGCCCAGCGATATCCTTTATTGAAATTCGCATCAGGTCCGGTGATCTGAAGATTATGAGCCAGAAGGTTGTCAGTATGCTGTTTTGCACGATCGAGAATCCGTTTCGGATCTCTGATCGCTGCATCAAAATTGCTGATCGTGGTCTTCTCTCCCTGGCTGGTTGCGGCATAGACAACATCCATCCTGTCAGTCATTTGCAGCGGGTAACGGAAATATCCTGCTATGACCTTATCTGAAAAAGGAATACCTTCTGTTTTCTTATTCTCTTTATTGATCCTGAAACCGGAAAACTGACCGGCTACCTCTTCCGCTGGCTTCCTGTTCGCACCGATCATGGCTGAAAAAGTCCCGGATGCATCCTTTACAAAAAGCGTATGATAATCCGGGTCAGACCTGTAACAGACCGAATTGGCCACGTTTTCAGAATAGGGCCACATCAGCCTGAGGTTGCTTTTCACCCTGATAACCAGCTCAGCCGGGTAAACGCCCTTGTATTCATAATGAATCACTCCTGCGGGATCCTGCGGATCATTGGCGATGATCTCTTCAAGATAGGCACGGGGAAACTTATAAGTCCGGACAAAGCAATATGGCAGAACATCAATTGACGGACGCTCATCATTCAGCCAGTAAATGGTATCCCTGTATTCAAACTTCAGTCCCACCTCATAGTCCCTGAAGGCCATGAAAGGATGGGCCCAGATCTCTACGATGCCGCCGGTTTCGCTTCCCATGGTCAGCATCCGCTCCCCGGCAACATCAAAATAATTTTCAGCAGCAAACCTTTTGGTCAATGCCAGTGGATCAGCCGGATGATCCCATGCTTTGCTTTCAGGAATGGCAGCAACTAACCGATCAATATCCTGGATCTTCAGAGGGCATTCTGTAACGGAAACGGGGGAATAGTCCCAGTAATGTTCCCTGGCGGATGATCCTTCAGAAAGAAGATAATTGAATGCATTCACGGTAAAGAGTTCAAGGTGGTTCCGGTTGAAATTGGGAACCGAAAAACAGGTATAACCGCCAACTGCAATCACCTTCCCCTTGCCAACCGTGTATTCCAGCACCAGCTTCGAAGATTCGCGGAGAAAGATGTAATCCCAGTCGATACCGATCACCTTTCCGTTCTGCGGAAGGGTATTTCCGAAATACCCGGTCATCCTGAATACAGTGTCTTTTACAGGCATCATGACATATGAACCGCCGTACATTCCGTCGAAAACCGGGTGATCCAGGTAGGAATGAAATCCAAGTTTTCGTCCATAACCATCATCAACTGAAGGTTTCAGGCTGTCTTTCGGCAAAACAGGTTCAATTCCTAAATCATTTATATAATGAAATGCATCCAGCGTTAGCAGCAATCGTCCGCCATTTGAAATAAATCCATTGATCGCATCCAGGACTTTGATGTCTGTTTCGCTGGATGAAAACTGAGAAGAATCCTGCCGGTGAAACCAGACGAGACGGAATGAGTTCAGCAATTTCGGCTTCTTCCGGATCTCCCCGAACGTAATATAAACAGGATTGAATTTCTTTTCAGTTTTCAGGAAATCAAATGCCGCCCGGGTTTCTTTATCTGCTTCAGGATAAGGATTTGCTGCAAGAAATGCGATCCGGATGGATGTATCCACGACAGCAGGCAATGCGGTACTCTTTAGCGAGGAGATCAGCATCCAGGAAGCAACGAGAAAAAAGGTTTTCAGGTTGTAGGAGAACATAGTCGAGCGCTTAATTCGTTTAATGACCGGATCATGGGAAATTCACTGGTAACCAATCTTTCTTTGGAATGATGTCCGTTCGGGATAAGGATGCAGTCGATTCCAAGCTCTTTCGCCACTTCTGCATCATGAAGCGTATCACCGATAAACAGGATTTTAGTTTTATCCACCCCCAGTTCCTGCAGCAGACGGATACCGACATCGGTCTTGCCATGTGCATAGTGATCATCGAGTCCGTCGACCTTTTCAAAGAACCCGGCAACACCGAGATCAACGGTTTCCTTGCGCAATTCGTTCTGTTCACGTGCCGAAAGGATGCACTGGTGAAAACCCTTACGACCGATGCATTCCAGGATCTGCGTTGCTTCATCATGCAATTTGCATTCTCCCTGGCGTTCGTTATAACGGATCATGAAATCCATTCCGACAACTTCAAAGGGTTCCTCTTCGAAATCAAATCCCAGTTTCTTATAGTAATCGACGACAGGAAAATCAAAGATATCGCGGTACCGCTCAAGGTTCAGCAGCGGCAGGTTTCGCAACCTCAGCATGTCGTTCATGACTTCAACGCAGAGCCAGGCGTCATCCAGCAGGGTGCCGTTCCAGTCCCATATGATGTGTGTGTATTTTGAAGGTTCCATCTTCGCAATTTGAGTATTTTTGTGGACGTTGAAAGAACATCAAAAATACACAAAAACCGCATTCCCCGATGGATTTTACTTCCTTTCTTGACCCTCTTGAAGAACTCAGGGATTGCGCCATCTGCCCGAGAAACTGTCATTCCGACCGCTTCTCAGGAAAGGGTGGATACTGTAAAAGCGACGCTTCCTTCAACATCTCTTCCATTTGTATCCACCGGGGGGAAGAACCTGCCATCAGCGGGAGCAAAGGCATCTGCAACATCTTTTTCACCCACTGCAACCTTCAGTGCATATATTGCCAGAACTACCAGATCAGTGATAATCATATTCCGGCCGGATCAACGGAAATTGAACTTGATGAAGTTTTGCGGCAGATCACCAAAATCCTCGATACCGGGATCAACAGGGTGGGATTTGTATCCCCATCGCATTTCATTCCCCAGGTCCGGATCATTATAAACTGCCTGCGTGAAATAGGTTATTCGCCAACTTTTGTTTACAACACAAATAGCTATGACAGAGCAGAAATCATCCGTTCACTTGAAGGTTCAATTGATGTTTATCTTCCGGACATTAAATACATGGACAATGACCTGGCAAGGGATCTTTCGGATGCTCCCGGTTACCCTGAAATCGCATCGGGGGCATTGAAAGAAATGTACCGTCAAAAGGGGTCAGTGCTTCATACGGATGAAAACGGTATGGCTGTTTCCGGGATCATTATCCGTCACCTGGTTTTACCCGGACAGGTTCAGAACAGCATTGGTGTGTTGAATTTTATTGCGGGTGAACTTTCTCCGAACCTTCACATCTCACTGATGTCGCAATATTACCCGACACCTGCCGTCAGTTGTCATCCGTTCCTGAAAAGAACGGTTTCTGCATCGGAATATGCAATGGTGACGGGTGAAATGGAGCGTCTTGGACTGTCTAATGGCTGGATCCAGGAGCTTTCAAGCCATCACCACTACCGGCCTGATTTCGAGCAAGAACATCCGTTTGAATAATTAATTCCATTCCTTTTTTACCACAGATTTCACAGATTACACAGATTTTTTCTCCCCCTCGCCATCAGGAGAGGGGGCCGGGGGGTGAGGTGCTTCAGACCTCAGACCTCCGACTTCAGACCTCGTTTTAGTAACACCACTTCCCCTTCACAGTTGGAAACCCCATCGCTTCCTTCAGGATCTTCATATATTCAACCCTAGGAATGAGTTCCGCCCCCATGCTGACCATGTGGCTTGTTTCAACCTGCGAATCAATGAAAAGGAAGTTGAATTCTTTGGCTTTTTCGACCAGGTAAAAAAGCGCTACTTTCGAAGCGTCGGGTTGAAGATGGAACATCGATTCACCGAAGAAGGCCCTTCCCAGTGAAACCCCGTAAAGACCTCCGGCAAGTTTGCCATGATCATATGTTTCGACAGAATGCGCAAACCCTTTCCGGTGTAATTCATTATAAGCAGCCTGCATTTCAGGAGTGATCCATGTTCCTGCTTCATGTTTCCGTTCAGTTTCCGCACAATGGCTTATGACCTGCTCAAAAGCGGTGTCGAAACGTACTTTAAAATGATGATTGTTGATCTTCCTTTGCAGGCTGGCAGAAATTCTTAAACGGTCAGGAAAAAGGACAAGCCTCGGGTCCGGCGACCACCAGAGTATTGGCTCCTGGCTTGAATACCATGGAAAGATCCCCTGTGAATAGGCGGCCAGCAACCGCTCCGCACTCAGGTCGCCGCCAATGGCCAGCAGACCGTCATCTTCCGCATAGGAAGGATCGGGAAAAAGGATCTCGTCGGGTAACTGGAAAATGGGCATGGCCTTCAGGATTCATTCAGGCTCCTGACCAGCAGATCACACGCCAGGCTGCATTCTTCTTCGGTAATGGTCAGCGGCGGTGCGATTCTGAAAGTTGCCGGATGGAAAAGGAACCAGTCGATGATAATGCCGTTATTCAACGCGGCTTCTGTAAGTCTTTTTCTCTTCTTTTCGTCATTGATCTCGATGCCGAGAACCAGCCCTTTCCTGTGGATCTCCTTTATGAATGGATGTCCCTGAAGAGCATCCTCCAGGATCTTTCCTTTTAAATCGGCCTGGAGAATCAGATCATTTTCTGTCAGCACTTCAAGAGCAGCCAGTGCAGCCGCACAACAAACCGGGTGCCCGCCAAAGGTGGTGATGTGGCCCAGTTCAGGATTATTGGCAAGGGTATCCATGATCTCTTTTGAGGAGATGAATGCCCCGATCGGCATACCGCCGCCCATGGCCTTTGCAAGCACAAGTATGTCGGGCCGGATGCCGTAATGTTCATATGAAAATAATTTACCGGTGCGCCCGAATCCCATCTGGACGTCATCAATGATCAGCAGTGTTTCGCTATTGCTGCAGGCGTTCCTTAACTGTTCAAGAAAACCTTCATCGGGAAGAATGATCCCGGCTTCGGCCTGGATGGTTTCTGCAACGACACAGGCCGTTCTTCCCGTGATCTTTTCAAGCGCCTGCGGATCATTGAAAGGAATAAACGTCACGTCCGGTATCAGCGGCCGGAAGGCGTTCTTCAGAACTTCGTTTCCAAGGATGCTGAGCGCTCCCTGGGTACTGCCATGATAGCCATTTTTAAATGCAATGACTTCCGTCCGCCCGGTAAACCGCTTTGCCAGTTTCATTGCGCCTTCAATGGCCTCGCTGCCTGAATTGACAAAATATACCGAATCAAGCCCTTTGGGCAGGACCGATGAAAGTTTCTGTGCCAGTCTTACCTGCGGAGACTGAATAAACTCTCCGTAAACATTCAGGTGGAGGTATTTTTCAAGCTGATCATGGATCGCTTTGATGACCGCCGGGTGACGATGCCCCAGGTTGTTGACACTGATCCCTGCAACCATGTCCAGGTAGCGCTTTCCTGCAGTATCGTACAGGTATATTCCTTCCGCGCGGTCGATCTCCAGCCCGAGTGGCTGGAAGGAGGGAAGTCCAAGGTAGCGAAAGAATAATTCCCTGTTTGTCATAATTGTCCGATCATTTTTGCGAAGTTACAAAATCCTGCAAAACCGATTCCTCTTCTTTATCAATGCCTGACCGATTTTCAGAGGCTAATAACAGAAACCATGGAAATAACTATTTTTACAGCATTAAAGCGATAGACAATGAAGGACAAAGTCATCATCATCACCGGGGCAACATCCGGCATCGGTAAAGCACTTGCATACGAGTGTGCCTCCCGCGGCGCGCGGCTGGTCATATCCGGACGCAACCTTGAAAAGCTGATGGAAATTTCAGAGGACCTGACGCATAACGGGATAACGGTATTGCCTGTTAAAACCGATGTCGTATCAGAAACGGATTGCAAAGAACTGATCCGGAAGACGGTCGAAAAGTTCGGGCAGATCGACGTTCTGATCAACAATGCCGGCATCTCCATGCGAGCGCTTTTTGAAGAAGTTGACCTTTCTGTTCT
Organism: Bacteroidota bacterium; assembly: GCA_026391805.1. GTDB lineage: Bacteria > Bacteroidota > Bacteroidia > Bacteroidales > FEN-979 > FEN-979. The sequence continues at coordinate 64,158 of JAPLDJ010000012.1, forward strand.
TAAAAAATTAATGGACACCAATTTCTGGGGAACAGCGTACTGCTCGAAATATGCTTTGCCTTATCTGCTGCAGTCAAAAGGATCCCTGGTCGGCGTTTCATCCATCGCCGGCTTTAAAGGATTGCCTGGCAGGACCGGCTATTCCTCCTCCAAATTCGCCATGAATGGTCTCCTTGAAGTGATCCGGATCGAAAACATGAAAAAGGGGTTACATGTACTGATCGCAGCACCGGGATTTACCTCCTCCAACATCCGGAACGTTGCCCTTTCAAAGGACGGAAATCAGCAGGGCGAAACACCGCTGGATGAGTCGAAACTGATGCCGTCGGAAACCGTCGCCAGAAGGATTGCTGATGCCATTGAAAAAAGAAAAAGAACCCTTATCCTCACCACCACCGGGAACATGACGGTGCTCCTGAATAAATTCTTCCCGTCATTTATGGATAAGATGGTTTACAACCACATGGCTAAGGAACCGGACTCACCGTTTAAATAAAATGCGAAATGTGAAATGCGAAAAAAACAGTTCCATTGAACACTGCAGGTGTGACATTATTGTAGCGAAAAGCGAAATAATTTTGTATCCAGCATCCAGCATCCAGTATTCATGATCGCGGATGATACTGAAGTATCGTACTTCTCAGGTATTCCTTATCAAGGTGGGTGTAAATTTCGGTTGTCGTAATGGATTCATGCCCGAGCATCTCCTGGACGGCCCGCAGGTCGGCGCCGCCTTCAACAAGGTGAGTGGCAAAAGAGTGACGGAAGGTGTGAGGGCTTATATTTTTTACGGTGCCTGTTTTCAGGGCAAGTGTCTTTATGATCAGGAAGACCATGACGCGGCTGAGTTTTGAGCCTCTCCGGTTAAGAAAGAGAATATCCTCATATCCTTTTTTAACAATAATTTTCGACCTGACCGATTTCATGTAGATCATGATGTGTTTGGCGGCAATGCTGCCAAGAGGAACGAGCCTCTCCTTGTTACCCTTGCCGATGACTTTTATAAATCCATCGTTGAAATAGAGGTTGGAGACCTTCAGATCGACCAGCTCTGAAACACGTAATCCGCATCCATAGAGCGTTTCAAGCATGGCTTTGTTCCGTTCACCCTCCGATTTGCTCAGGTCGATGCCCCCGATCAGCTTGTCGATCTCTTCAACGGTCAGGACGCGGGGAAGCTTCCTGCCGATCTTCGGCGACTCCAGCATTTCCGTAGGGTCCTTTAAAACGACATTCTCCAGGAGAAGGTATTTGTAGAAGCCTTTGAGTCCAGAAATAATTCTTGCCTGCGAACGCGCCGTCATCCCTAACAGGGTGATCCACTTAAGGAATTCCTGGAGATGATGAAGTTCAACTTTCTCAGGAGAGAGTTTAAGGCCTGCAACATCAAGATACTGAACAAACTTGTTCACGTCATGCACATAGGCATCAACGGAATTTCCCGATAATGACTTTTCCAGTTGGAGGTAAGCCTTAAATCCCTTGATATAAGAAGACCAGTCTGACAAAACTCGATATTGGTTTGGAAGCCGTAAAAATATGAAATTATTTTGTTTTTTAATCAGAAAAGATATACTTTTGCAGACCCAAAATAAAAAGTGAAGTAAAAATGGCGAAGAAGAGTAAAGATCAGCGGATTCAGGTCATAATGGAATGTACTGAGCAGAAGACAAGCGGAGTGCCCGGAATGTCGAGGTACATCACCATGAAGAACAAGAAAAATACTCCGGAAAGACTGGAGCTGAAAAAATACAACTCCTACCTGAAGAAAGTTACCGTTCATAAAGAAATCAAATAATAAAGATATACCATGGCAAAGAAAGTTGTTGCAACATTCCAGACCAGCGGCAGTAAGGACTTTACAAAAGTGATCCGCATGGCAAAAACCGGCAAGGCCGGCGCATATGTATTCAAAGAAAACATTGTACCGAACGATGCAGTAAAGGAGTTCCTGGCCAGCGCCAACAAGTAAATCCCGCATCCTTCAGCATGAAAAAGCTTTTTTCCCTGGAAAAAAGCTTTTTTTATAAAATCACACCTCAGGAATCGTTCAATGGGCCTCTTCTCCAAATTCTCAAAAGAAAACAAGGACTCCCTCGACAAAGGTCTGGAAAAGACCAAGACGAGCATCTTCAGCAGGCTGTCAAAGGCTGTTGCAGGCAAGTCGCGGGTGGATGAGGATGTCCTTGACCAGCTTGAAGAGATCCTGATTACATCCGATGTTGGGGTGGAAACCACGCTGAAGATCATCGAACGTTTGCAGGCCAGGGCGGCAAAAGACAAATACATCGGGACCAGCGAACTGAACAGCCTGCTGAAAGAGGAGATCGCATCCCTGCTGCAGGAAAACAACATTAAAGATGCAGAGGAGTTCGATCTGCCTGCAGGGATAAGGCCCTATATTATAATGGTGGTCGGCGTGAACGGCGTCGGAAAGACAACTACCATCGGAAAGCTGGCCAATAATTTCAGGAAAGCCGGAAAAACAGTGCTTCTTGGCGCTGCCGATACCTTCCGTGCCGCCGCCATCGACCAGCTGAAGATCTGGGCGCAGCGTGCAGATGTTCCCATCATCGCACAAAACATGGGTGCCGATCCTGCTTCTGTAGCATTTGATACCGTGAATTCAGCCATAGCCAGGAACATCGATGTGGTGATCATCGATACGGCCGGCCGGCTCCACAATAAAGTCAACCTGATGAACGAGCTGTCGAAGATCAGGAATGTGATCCAGAAGCTCATCCCCGGTGCGCCGCACGAAGTCCTCCTGATCCTGGATGCATCCACCGGCCAGAATGCCATTGAGCAGGCCCGGCAATTTACTGCAGCAACGGAAGTGAATGCCATCGCACTCACCAAGCTCGACGGCACCGCCAAAGGAGGCGTTGTGATAGGGATATCCGACCAGTTCAGGATTCCCGTCAAATACATTGGCGTCGGCGAAAAAATCGATGACCTGCAGTTGTTTGACCGGGTAGAATTTGTTGACAGCCTCTTTAAATAATTTCCCCTTGAAGACCAGATCCGGCCCGCACAAGATCGGTATTATATCCCTGGGATGTGCCAAAAACCTTGTTGACTCTGAACTCCTGATGAAGCAGCTCGATGCTTCATCCTTTAAAATCATCCCTGATCCCGGGGAAAAAATCAAAATCGATACGGCCATTATTAATACCTGCGGGTTTATCCTCGATGCCAAGAATGAATCGGTTGAGATGATACTCCGCTTCATCCGTACCAAACAGGAAGGCCGCATAAAATTTCTTTTCGTCATGGGATGCCTCTCTGAAAGATACCGTGAACAGCTTGCAAAAGAGTTGCCTGAAGTGGATGCATTCTTCGGCGTTCATGAACTTGGCAGAATCGTGGAAAGAGTGGGAGGGAAGTTCAGGAAAGAGCTGCTTGGAGAACGCATGCTGGCAACACCATCGCATTATGCCTACCTGAAGATCGCGGAAGGTTGCGACCGCCGTTGCTCCTTCTGTTCGATACCGCTCATCCGTGGCAAACATATTTCACGACCCATGGCCGAACTTGTCAGGGAAGCTGAATTCCTTGCATCCAATGGCGTTAAGGAGCTCATCGTTATTTCACAGGATACGACCTATTACGGACTCGATCTCTATAAAAAAAGAAAACTTCCCGACCTGCTCAGTAAACTTGCCGTTGTTCCCGGGCTGGAATGGATCAGGTTGCATTATACTTATCCTGACGGGTTCCCGATGGAATTACTGGAGGTGATGAAACGACACGGCAACATTTGCAAATACATCGATATTCCCCTTCAGCATATAAATACCAGGGTCCTGTCATCCATGAAAAGAGGGGTCGGGAAAAAAGAGACCCTTGATCTGGTGTCATCCATCCGCCGCCAGTTGCCCGGTGCTGTGATCCGGACCACACTCATCACGGGATATCCGGGAGAAACAAAAAAGGATTTTGATGAACTGAAGGAATTTGTTATCCGTTGCCGGTTTGACCGACTCGGTGTTTTTACCTATTCCCATGAAGAAGGAACCGGAGCATTTGCACTGAAGGATAACGTCCCTGCAAGGGTCAAGCAGGAAAGGATGGAAACGCTGATGCAGATGCAGGAGGGAATATCGCTTGAACTGAATGCAGCAAGGGTCGGCAGCACGCTGAAGGTACTGGTCGAACGGGAGGAAACCGGCTATTATGTTGGCAGAACTGAATTTGATTCACCGGAGATCGATAATGAAGTACTGATCGAAAGGAGAGGAAAAAAGCTCCGGACTGGTCACTTTTACTATACACGGATCACATCTGCAGACGCCTTTGATCTTTATGGCGAAATTGCTGACTGATTGAACAGATAAACTGATTTTATTTATTATTTTTGCTGAAATTAAAAACCTGAATCCATGAAACGAATCGCATTTCTTCTCTCAGCCTTGCTGATTATTCCTGTTTTGCTCTTTTCTCAGGGCACTCCGCAAAAGAACGACACCCTCAACAAGCTCAATGCAATGGGGCAGAAAACGGGATACTGGGAAGAACAGATGGCAGACCAGATCGCTAAAGGTTATTATCTGAACAACAACAAGACCGGGATCTGGGTCACGCAACTCGCCAGCAACCTGCTCGTGAGAGTTGAAAATTATGTCAACGGTAAAAAGGACGGGATCTCCCTTTCGTTTGACCGCAGGAACCGTCTCCTTTCACAGGAAAATTATAAGAATGGCATGCTGAATGGCATCGTCATCAATTACAGCAACTATAATGAGTTTCCGCTGAATGAGATCTGGTACCTCAACGGGAAGAAAAACGGCCCCTCCAAGATCTATTATGATAACGGGAAACTACAGGAAGACGCTGTATTCAAGAATGAGGTGAAAGACGGAATAGCACGCTGGTACAACCGTAACGGGAAAGTGATGGCCGAATACAATTATGCCAACGGCATGTTTGAAGGCGTTCAGAAGACCTATTACGAAAATGACACCTTACAGTCGGTAGCAAATTATCATCTGAATAACTACGCTGGTCCTTACCAGGAGTTTTACCGGAACGGCAAACCCAAGGCTACCGGACAGTATGTCAACAACATGAAAGAGGGCGAGTGGATCGAATACGACGAAACCGGGAAACCCGTCAAGAAGACCAAATTCAAAAACGGCGTAGGCAAATAGTACCAGGTTTTTACTGATCCATCATGCGAAAAATCAACAATCCTTTCCGGGAACGCGAGGGGTATAATTGTTTTGGCTGTTCACCCAGCCACCCCTCAGGCTTGCAATTGTCGTTTGTTGAGGAGAACGATGAACTCATTGCCGAGTGGGAGCCTAAACCCCAATTTGAGGGTTATCATGGTGTCCTCCATGGGGGAATTCAGGCTACACTCCTGGATGAGATTGCCTCCTGGGTAGTTTATGTCAAATTAAAAAGAGCGGGCGTTACCTCATCCATGAATGTAAAATACCATAAGCCGGTCTATCTGAATGGTGGCCCGCTGATCCTTCGTTCGAAAGTGACCGGCATGCGAAGGAACCTTGCCGACATCCATTCAGGCATCTATACCGCATCGGGTGAACTGTGCTCGGAAGCAACCGTCACCTATTATACATTTTCCGAAAAGGTATCAAAGGAGTCGTTTTTCTATCCCGGGGAAGAGGCGTTCTTTAACGGCGCCTGATCAGAGTTGTTTTGCAAGCTGGCGGAAGAACTCCGGCCAGACGACAGTACCGGCCTTCTCACCCATTCGAACGATCACGATTTTTTTAGATGGATATACATAGATGAACTGGCCAAGGATTCCTTTGGCAAAAAAACTTCCATCATCCAGAACCCTCCAGTAATAGGCATAAGGATATCCCTGCGAATCTTTTGAGTCATTCCGGATGGTCAGGGATTCCTTCACCCAGGAGCCGGGAATGACCTGCCTGCCATCCGATGTTCCATCGTCAAGAAAAAGTTGCCCGAAGCGTGCAAAATCTCCCGGAACGGCGTTGATGCAGCAAAATGCCCTGGCTTCCCGGTTTTTCTTACTGTCAAGGCTCCAGGTGGCAGGCTGTTCGGCCCCCATGGGTTTCCATATTTTTTCTTCAAAATAATCCGATAACCGCCGCCCTGTTGCTTTTTCCAGCGCCATCGCAAGGATCTGTGCATTGCAGCTCACATAGTCATAGGCTGAGTCTGGAGGGCTCACCACTTTCAGTTCAAGCGTATACTTCCGGAGGTTCAGTCCATAATAAAATTTCGCAGCCCCGCTGAAAGGATCGTTATATCCTTCATTGAAGCTGACTCCGGAACGCATCGTCAGCAGATCTTCCAGTGTCACCTTCCTGAAGCCGGGATCCTTCAGCTCAGGCAGGTAGTCAGTTACAGGTTGGTGAATGTCACGGATGTACCCTTCCGAAAGAGCAATGCCAAACAAGGCTGAAAGAAAAGATTTGGCAACGGAAAAGGAAGGGATCACCGAATTTCTGTTATACCCCCTGAAATAGTTTTCAACGATCAGGGTGTCATTTCTGATTATAAGAAATGCCAGTGTCTGATTCTTTTCAAGAAATGCATCCAGGCTAGCGGAATCAGCGCCGGCCTGGTAACCGGCCGGCAGGACGAGGGAGGTCGTCTTAACAGATTTTTTAAATGTATGAAAAGCCGGACCGGTGCGAATCGTATCAGCCGGGAACTTTTTATAATCGCTTACATCTGCATAATTCCAATATACATATCGCGCAACATGACAGGACTCAAAGGAAAGGAGGATGATAAAAAGAAGAGGAAAATAAGATCTACCGTGCAATGCCATTTTTGATTACATAATCTTTCTTGACCGTCCGGCTCTTATAACCGTATTTCTTTGAATAATTATTTTTATTCTTTTGGGTGCCATAGCGGTTGTGATAGTTGCTCTCCCTGCATGAGTTCACGCTGCTCTTGTGAGAACAGGAGATGCCCGAAAAAGCAAACAGAAGAATCATTACCAAAAGAGTCCACCGGACGGAAAAAAACCTCATAATTCTGATCCTGAATATGGTCTGTAAAATTATCATTATTCTTGATACCTGGCAAAAATATTTATACTTTTGTATCAGGAAACAATCATTCTGTATTTTAAAAAACATATCTCATATTATTAATCCATTTTATCATGAAAAAGAATTTACTTTTTATCCTTTCGCTTTTTTTCCTTGTTCTTGCAGCAAACAGCTTTCTTCAGGCTCAGAGAACCACAGACGTCAGGCAGGTCATCATCGGCAATGGCGGCAAGTTTGAAAGCGTGCCTCCCTATACAGACTATGTTACCGTTGAAACTTATAACCTTGCGACCCAGCTTGTAACTGTTTTCAACACCATTGGCACTCAGAGTGTCCAGGATGTGCTGATCGACGGAAATCATGCATACGTCACAGCGCAGGATTCCATTGTGCTGTATAACATCGATACCTTCCAGAGAATAATTGCTGTTGCAGACTCAGGCGTTAATAAAATGGCCCTTACCCAGGGAAAGCTGATCATTACAAAGCAATATCCGATAGGAAGATTCTTCACGGAAGTGCTCGATGCCACCAACCTCAGCCTGATCGCTCTGATTGATGGGATACCCGGGGATTGTGAAGGTGTTGCCGTGTTTCAGAACTATGCATTCATTGCCTGCGACAGTGGCTACCAGGGAACCAAGGGACGCCTGGCCGTTGTCAATACAAACAACTGGAGCCTTTTAGGCGTCGCTGACTTAGGCGCTGACGCAATCGGAAGCTACAGTGTTTTTCCATATGCCGGATATATCTTTATCGTAAACAGGACACCCTACGGAGGGGGAAATATAGGAAGTATCACACGGTTTGACCCGGGTAACCAAACCTTTACGACCCACGTCATGAATGTTAAGATCGGCGTGGGATACGGGATCAGTAATAACCTCCTCTACATGGGCATCAATAACAGCATCGGAACCTACGACCTGGATACTCAACAAATCGTTGATACGACGCTTTTCAGCTATTTCGGTGCAGGCGGCTCTATCGAGATCCATTCTGCAGCTGTTGATTACGTTAACAACAAGCTTTACACCGACCTTGGGAACCGTACCTCCTTCGGAATCGGGGTCGTTTTCAGTTTTACAGGAGATTCGCTGACATCCTATGCAACCGGCATCAACGCTGATGCCTGTGCAATCGATTTCAGAACCCCGACCGGAACCGGCAATTCACACCAGGATCAGGACCTCAGGGTTTTCCCGAATCCTGTTGATGATTATATCGGTGTAACGGTGGGGACAAAATCCACCCTGCAGGAAATTACTATTTATGATCTTACAGGAAGAACGGTACTGACAAGACCTGTCCGGGACAATGAAAAGAACATCAGGATCAACGTTTCCGGTTATCCTTCCGGTATCTATATGATCTCTTTCACAACCGATCAGGGAACGAAGGTCAGGAAGTTCGTAAAGAGGTAGGTTTCCTCGGGAATCTAAGCGGAATACATCTCCGCTGACTATTTTTTCGCATCCAATGAGAATCCAAATAAAACCCGCCTTCATTACCGGGTTGATAATCTTCTGTGTTACGTCGGTCTGCCAGGCTCAGTTTCCCCCGCCTGCCGGACAACCCGGAACAACTGCAATATTCAAGGACAGTTCTGTCTTTATTGGATGGGCAACCGGTTGTTCTGTCCACCGTGGATACATTAAAATTTCCGATACGGCACTCACCTACAACGGCGACAATAAAGCCAGTTATGGGGCAGATACCTCAGCACTTGGAAAAGCTGACGAATCCACTGTCAGCCTTGGTGATGGCGGCTGGGCCATCCTCACATTCGACCAGCCGGTCGGAGATGGTCCCGGTTATGATTTCGCTGTATTTGAAAACGGACTGAACGATTCCTTCCTTGAACTTGCGTTCGTGGAAGTCAGCTCGGATGGAATTAACTTCTTCCGGTTTCCCGCCACTTCCCATACACAAACCATCGCACAGGTCGGTACCTTTGGACTACTTGATGCCACAAAGATCAACAACCTGGCTGGAAAATACAGGATCCTGTTCGGCACTCCTTTTGACCTCGGGGAACTCAATGGTATTCCGGGCCTCGATGTGTTCAGGATCACCCATATCAGGATCATTGATGTCGAGGGCTGTATTCAACCTGCTTATGCCACGCATGATTTAATGGGAAATATTATCAACGACCCATGGCCGACCCCTTTTAATACCGGTGGCTTCGATCTCGATGCCGTCGGTGTTATCCATACCTCTTCTTCCCAGGAGGATCCAGTCTTTTTATTTCCGAATCCTGTAGTCGATAAAATGACAGTAAACCTGCTTTCAGGTTCATGGTTCAACATCATACTGCATGATGTTTCAGGAAAAAAGGTATGGGAGAAGGAAAAGATCATGACCAATACCACACTGGAAATTGGATTTCTTTCAGCCGGAATTTATTTTGCTACCTTTACCATGGAAAACGGAACAACCGAGGTGAAGAAGATCATTAAACGCTGAAATTTCAAGGAAAGAGAATTCAAATTAAACAGTTGGTCATAAAAGCCGCACATACAAGCTTCGCGTTATTTTTTTTAGTCTGCATCCAAAGCTCCCTGCTTTTCTCCCAGGGGCTGAAGGATACCATCCGACTGTCGGAGGTTGAGGTTTCGGGAAATTTCCCTCTCCGGAACCACGGATTTAAAAAGGTAAAGATCGATTCGACCATCCTGAATCATTACCTGAATGCCGATCTCTCCACGATACTCACACAATATTCAACCCTGTTCATTAAATCAAACGGAAACGGAAGCCTTTCTACTCCTTCGTTGCGCGGTACCTCGGCAAATCATACCCAGGTTGAATGGAACGGGATCAGGATCAATTCACCCATGCTTGGACAAATTGACCTGTCGCAGATCCCTGTTTCACAGTTTGAAAGTGTCGAGATCCTTTACGGGCCTGCAACGGTCGCCAAAACGAGCGGCGCTTTCGGCGGGATCATCAATCTTACCAGCAATCCCGACTGGAACAACCAGGTCAACCTCCTGCTGGCCCAGACGGTCGCAAGCTTTGAAAGCTATACCACCAATGCCAATCTCGCCATCGGCAACAAGAAGATTCAGTCGGTCACAAAATTCAATTATTCAAACGCAACGAACAACTTCCCCTATTACAATGATCAGACGAAAACCCGGGAGAAAATGACAAATGCCGCGTACATCCTTGGCGGCATCACCCAGGAAGCCTTTCTGAAACTGTCGGGGAACGACCTCCTGTCGGCAAGAATATGGTACAGTGATAACTATCACCAGCTGCCACCGATCACAACCAATATCAACGATACGCTTAAGGAGGAACTGCGGGACCGGTGCATCAGGAGCATGGCCGAATGGAAAAGGACCGGGAATCACTACTTCATGACGGTCACGTCGTCCCTTGCAGATGAGTATATGCAGTACAATTCGGCTGCGCTGAACCAGGATCACCGTTCCTATTCCTGGAACAACCGGGCCAGGATGGTTTATTCCGGGGTAAAAAACCTCACCATAAAACCCGGACTGGATTTCAATGAAGACTGGGTCCGTTCCGATGCTTACCAGGGCGAAAAGAACCGCAACCTTTTAGGGGCCTTTGCAGAGGTCAGTTACGCACTGAAAGGCCTCTGGCAGTTTTCACTCCTGATGCGGCAGGATATTGTCGACGGTAAGTTTCAGCCATTTATTCCCACGCTCGGAATTGAATACAAACCATTCCGGAAGACTAACCTTACCTTCTCTGCAAATATGTGCAGGAATTACAGGCTTCCGACACTGAACGACCTCTATTTCGGGGTTACCGCCAATCCTGGTCTGGATCCGGAAACCGACTATACCGTGGAAGGAGGATCAGTTTACAACTTCCATACGAAGCAGGAGAGATTTTTCATTGAAGCTGAACTGACAGGCTATTATTCGAAGATGATCAACCTGATCCAATGGATCCCTCAATCATCGGGTGAATGGGCACCTCTCAACATCGCGGAAGTTCATGCCCGTGGCCTGGAAGCACACCTGAACCTCTCCTGGAACATTAAAACTTTCGGGTTTTCATTTACGACCAATTATAATTACTGCAAATCCACCAATGAAAAGGCAAAATCAGCAGAAGACGCTTCGGTGGGGAAACAGCTGATCTACACACCGGTTAATACCCTGAATGATATCCTGACCCTGACACTGTCGGGATTCTATTTTACCTATGTGTTTACCTATACTGGCCTGAGGTATACAAGTACTGACAACCTCTATTTTATGCCTGGTTATAACTTATCAAATATTATTTTGGGAAAAGATTTTCATTTATCGAAAATTATACTATCTTTACAGCTGCAAATAAATAATTTGTTTAATCTCGATTATCAGTCAATTGCGAACAGGCCTATGCCCGGGCGCAATTATGCTTTGACGCTGAAGTTCAATTTCAGCAAATAGTACGACAGAGAGTGATTTTGCGTCATTAAACATTTAAAACGAGTGATCATCAGAAAAACCGGAACTTTTACCTTTTCTCTGCATAAGTTAATTCCTTTTCTTTTCCTTTTGGCTGCTGTAATTTCATGCAGCAAGAAGCCGATACGTGAGGATACCACTGTTGTGCCTCCGCCGGTAAACAATACTACTTACCAGAACGGGATCTTTATCGTTAATGAAGGTAATTACAACTGGGGAAATGCTTCCATAACCTTTATCAATACGAAAGACAGTTCTGTCCAGCAGGATGTTTTCAACCTGCATAATGGACGGCAACTGGGCGATGTGGCAGAAAGCATGCAGGTGTTTGCCGACAAGGGATTCATTATTGTGAACAATTCGAACAGGATGGAAGTGGTCTCCCTGCAGGATTTTTCCTCGCTTAAATCGATGACCGGCTTTAACTCTCCGCGGTTTATGGCCATTGTTGATTCTACAAAAGCCTATGTGACCAACCTGCAGAAGGATATCTCGGTCGTTGATCTGAACACGCTTTCAATAAAGAAATCCATTTCCACATCAAGCTGGACCGAAGCCATCATCAAGTATAACAATTACGTTTTCGTTTCAGCCATCGGGAACATGAATGACCCGAGTTCCCAGCGGAATGCCAAGATCCTTGTCATCGACAGCAAATCCGACCAGATAGTCGACAGCATCAAAACCGGCAAGGAACCGATCGGCATGGTGATGGATAAAAAGGATAAGATCTGGGTACTTTGTACGGGTGGCTATGATCATTATGAACCTGCAACACTGATGAGGATCGACCCGGTTCTTCGTATCGTGGATAAAACCTTTACATTCACAGGTTCTTCAGTTACCCCATCACGGCTGTGCATCAACAGTCAGAAGGATACACTCTATTTCCTGAACAACGGCGTTTGCCAGATGCCGGTCACATCCTCTGCCATTCCTGCTCAACCGCTGATTCCTGCCGACAGTCATCTTTTCTACGGACTGGGCATCGATCCCGTTAATGGAACTATCTATGTTTCCGATGCAAAGGATTATGTGCAGAATGGAGTGGCTTACCAGTATGACCAGGTGAGCGGCAAACTTCTAAGGTCTTTCACTACCGGAAGGATCCCGGGATCTTTCTGTTTTACCTCCGCAGCTAAGAAAAAATAGCCTTTTCGTTAATTTTTATGTTGACCTGATCAGTTCCGGATGATACCCGGTTGATGGATTCATGACAGGATCTTCTGAAGGATCTCTTTGAACTCGCTAAGAATCATGGCCGTCGCTCCCCAGATGATCTTTCCGTCAATGACAAAGGAAGGTGCTTTAAAATGGATCCCCCTGACCTCAAATTCTTTCTCCATCCTGTTCTTCTCATCCACAAGCTCATGCACGGGGATCTCGATGATCTGCTCGACCTCTTCGGGCTGCGGCCTGAATACCGGGCGGGATGGGGTAAAGCCAATAAACGGCTGAACGATGTAATTGCTTGGGGGGATGTATAACTCTGTAAGCTTTCCGATGACGGAAACCTTCCCCCGATCCACGCCGATTTCCTCATCCGTCTCACGCAATGCCGTTTGCATGAGGTCTTCATCGTGGTGCTCATACCGGCCGCCCGGCAGGCTGATCTGCCCGCTGTGAACACCGTCATACGTTGGCCGCAGCGTGACAACAAAAATAGGAATTCCGTTTCCCTCTCCCGGATAGAGCAGGATCAGCACACTGCTCTTGATCGCATGGTCCATGTCCATGTTGGTCAGATCCAACAACTCCCTTATCCTTATGTTGGAAGTCATCCTTAGCTGAACGTCCTTCCCGGGCAAAGGCAGTGTGAGTTCAAGGCTCAGTTTATCAATGAAATCTTTAAAATCCATGGAATTTCGGAAGCTTAGGAATATTGTTGACAAAATTACGATTTGTAATCGTGAAAAATCTGTATAATTGTCACGAATTTCATTCACAAAATGGTCAAGCATAAAGTCAAACCGGTTGGACGTACAGAAGGGCTCACAGGCGACCTGAATGCCCTGATCCTGTTCAACGACGATGTGAATACCTTCGAGTTTGTCATCGAATCGCTGGTGGAGGTGTGCAATCACGATTTCGAGCAGGCGGAACAATGTGCCCTGATCACCCATTTCAAAGGAAAATGCACCATCAAATCCGGCGGTGCAGATGACCTGAGAATCATGGCTGAAGAGCTGACCCGGCGAGGTTTGACCGTTGCGGTTGACTGACACAAGGTCTGGGACGTGGCTAAAAATCCCGTATCGCCCATTGTAATCCCCGGTAATACCAAGTGATATAAGGAATGTTCTGGTTATTAACAATTGTTAATAACTTACGTTTGTAATTTGTGCATAATACCGCATCAAAAAATTTGCATTCGCAGAACAGGGGGTCGTATATTTGACGCATCAAGCGAGCGATAAAAGGCCCGTTTTGGGAAAATGGAAGGGGAAAGCAGGAACCCGCAAGGGGGACAGCACTCGCCGACCAGGCCCGGAGGATGCAGATTCCACAAGAGTACGCAGAGACCCGGGAGCAATTCCAGGAGGGGGGAACCCATCGGAAGAGGCCGCAAGGTTTCAGAGGAAGGGTGACCGGGAAGAAAGGAGAGGGGAGACCTTTTCCGAGTAGATCAGCCATAATAACAGTAACTTGACGCATGCGGCGGCTACGGTTGCCGGATGTCGGATGGGGACCTCTTCCTAACAGATGTGGTCCCCATTTGTTTTTATACCTCACCCAAAGAAAAAGCCGCCCTTTCGGAGCAGCTTCGTCAACATTCTGTTTCTGTACCTTTTCTATTGCTGAACTTTTACATCGTATGTTATTGAACCTGCATCACCCGTTGTAATTGCAGTTACCTTTAACAGGCCTTTCTTTCCCGGCTCTGTAATAAAGGAAAGAACGTCATTTACGGCGAGGTTCGTTACACCCGTAAGTGTTACCCCCGATTGTGTTTCAAGCAAAATGAGGCTGTCATTCTGGACGATGTTCCAGTCAAAGGAAGTCGTCACTTTTTTGAATTTGGTAGCATTTCTGTGATTCCAGGTTGAGAGACCATTAGTTCCGGAAAATACAGAAATTGCATCAGGATCATCCGGCGCTGCAATTGTGGCAAGGTTCGTAACTCCGTAATAGTAAAGCCAATCAATAAGGGTGTAATTTGCCTTTGCTTCTGCAAGCTTATACACATTACCGTTGGAAGAAGCAAAGGAACTGCCGATTGATGAATTGTTCCACGAACCCAGAATTGTGTTGGAGTAACCGGTTACCGGGCCATAGGTGGTAGGAACAGTGGTTGTAATGGTTAAGGAGACCATGGAAGAACCACCATTGCTGTCAGTGATGGTAAACTCCCATAATTCTGAGCCGGCAGCTCCCTGGGCAGTTGAGGAAATGTCTTTGGTATAAACCGTAATGGATGAAGTGAATGTCGAATCCAAAACCGTGACGGCTGGTTTACCTGAAATTGTCCGGTGAACGTAAAACCTTTTCAGTGACCCGCTGTTTGCAGTTGCTGAAATCCCGAACTTGATAGCCGTATTGACCTCAACACTCTGGTCTACAGAGATATAACCAGCACCAGCAATAAAATGGATGGCCGGAAGTGAGGGGGAAGTAGTTGTGTCAGAACTTTTGCTGCACGAGGTCAGAAAAGTTGCGCCTGCAAAAAGGAGCGCTGTAAACAAATAAGTTAGTTTTTTCATGATAAAAAAAGTTTAATTGGGTTATTGACTGATGTCTGTTTGATATGAGGACAGAAAACGTTTTTTGAATCAATGCAGTATTGCAAATATAGATAAATATCCTGAAAATCCAAAAAAAATAAGAGAACTAAAGGATAAACGGTATAAGTGCCTTCCTGTTTGCCGGATAATCGGGAAATGTTTGCTGATACCATTTATGGTGATGCAATGCTCTTGGCACCAGGTTCACCAGGGTCCATGTTGCAAACGCAAGCCCGGGCAAACTCCAGGTCATCAAAGCAAACCCGGTCCATTCAATGATCTCACTGAAATGATTCGGACAGGAGATAAAACGGAAGAATCCACCGTAAGGTATTTTATAACCGGTTTCGCCTGGTTTTCTCAGGTGGATAAGAATATTATCGGTTTGCCAGTTGATGATAAGTCCAGCACAGAACAGGAGGGCTCCGGTGATAAATCGCGGATCAAGAAGCCAGGAAAGGTCATATTTCTCAGAGAGGGACCCAAGAAAATATCCATTGATGTACCCGTTCATGAGATTGAAGCAAAACGCCATAAGGACGATCGTCACCGGCATCTTCTTGCCCTTTGTACGTATACGAAAAGGAAAGATCAGCGTTCTGTTGACATAATGGATCACCCAGAATGAAAAGAAGATCCATGGAACAAGGTTGTGATGGTTCGTTCCGAAGAGAAAAAACCAGGCAAAGAAGAACAATGCCGGGGACTCCATTACGATCCAGCCGACCCTGTTGTTGATCAGAGGGCCCCATGAAGCCGTCGTATGCCTTCCGTATGGGGCGACAACCTTTAGGACAATGGGAAAAATCAGAATTGCAATGGCGATCCAGATATAGACAAGGAGGTGAAAGTTCGTGGGACTTAGCATCAGTAAGGTTTTAATTTAGTTTAGAAATCCGTTCTTTTTAAACCAGTCCATGGTATCACGAACTGTTTCATCCAGGCTCCTGGGTGAAAAACCGAGTTCAGCAACAGCTTTTTTATGGCTGATCCGCTTGCTGGCCTTACTGATGATCTTCAGAGACTCGCTTGTATACAGGGGAACCCTGCCGCTGATACGGCTGAACAGCGTAATGAAGGGGAGGCCTGTCCAGGCAAGCCAGAAAGGCATGACCGTGCTTACGATCTTTCTTCCTGTATGCTTCCTGATCAGTGCTGCGACTTCGGGCAGGCTATGCCATTTCCCGGATAAAAGGTACTTTTCTCCTGTTCGTCCCTTTTCAATCGCCAGGATTGAAGCCTGAACAACATCCCTGACATCCACCCAGTTATAACCACCCGGGACCAATGCAGGTATCTGGTGGTGGTAAAGCTGAAGGAAAGCTTTTCCCATCAGGGAAGGCTCAAAATCCATGGGCCCGATGATCGCGGTAGGGCTCAGGACAAATGCATCGAACCCGTTCCTGGCAGCCTCCATAACGATGCGCTCGCCGTCTGCTTTCGACCGGTCATAGGCAAATGCTTCATCCCCGACCAGGGGCCTGGTTTCATCCAGTTCTTCATTCTGCGGGTCATGGCAGAATGCATGAATGGAACTGAAATGAATGAACCTCCGGATACCGTATTCCCTCGATAGTTCCACCATGTTTCGCGTACCTTCTGTATTTACCGCGCGCACACCCCCTTCCTTGTCGCCCGTGATGGAGATCCTTGCCGCAAGGTGGAAAACAATCTCGGCGCCTTTGATGAACGGAATCAGGGATGACCGTTCGAGCAGATCTCCTCTATGAAGCGTCACATTGAGTTTCTCCAGCCCGCTTGCGTGCTCGTGCACCAGGGCGCGCACTTCATGTCCCTGTTCTGCAAGCGCTTTGCAGAGGTTCACGCCAACATGTCCGTTGGCACCAGTTATTGCAATTATCATTTCAGCAGATTTTCTGAGAAAAGCGCAAAGGTAAAAAGTTTTCAAAAACGGGAACAAGAAAGTATTCAACCATGCACCTATGCTGAAAGCTGTTCCCTGAAAGGCTTGGCATTGAGGATATTCTGGACCGGGCGAAATTCGCTGCGGATGATCTCCCAGCGACCCGGGTATTCATTGAACAGGTACAGAATCTTTTGTTTATGCTTTTTCAGTGCATCCGTGATGGCAGGAGGGCTGACCGGAGTCGGGAACTCACTTCCGATATTGGCGCCGGTCAGGAGTTTATTCTTTGATTTTACATGATGGGCGGCATTTTCAAGCTTATCGAGCAGGATGACCGTCTTGGTGTATTTTGCAGGAATATCACCGACAATTTCTGCGATGGCTTCCTTCTGCCGCTGAACCGGTTTTTCAATTATAAGCAGGTGAAAATCAGAAATAAGGACAAAATCGCTGGTTCCTTCCAGGTTCATGGTCTCTGCATAACGGACTGCCTGCAGAATAACTGGCTTCAGGGTATCCATATCGCCCCCGTAATCCCTGATCTTTGAAACAGCGCTTTCCGCAAACCGGTAAGTTGTTCCCGTAGCAGATGAAAGATCAGCAAGATAGCTGTTGCTTAACCGGATCAGACCGTCCCTGTATTTTTCCCGGGTGATCTCAAGCTCTTCCCTGAGAAAATTCCGTTCCCTGAGAATGGCCCTTGTATTTTCATTCAGCGTGGCCGAGAGTTCCTTGTCAGACTGAAGATTGTTCAGAAAGGTCAGGATTGAATTCCTGACAACATGGGCAATGATCGTCTTGTTGTCGGTGGTCAGAATCTTATTCGGACTCACCGTTCCGAAATTGCTCAGATCCTGGTTGAAGTAAATGAAGAACAGGTCGTTTTTACCGTCAAATGAGTTCGGAATCCTTACCAATAATATATTGTTGCTTAATTCATTGAATATCTCCAGTTGAACCTTTTCTTTCGTTTTGACTTCAAATAAAAGATCTTCTTTTCGCAACCATGAATAAGGAGCATTATCAAGCCGGAGCCGGTTAAAAACAGATGGTGTATCTGAAATCCGGAATGATTCGGGCAAATATTCCCCGTTCTCATTACGTACCATCGTTGAAGTCAAAGCATCGGATTCATTGGAATAATAAACTGCAATAACCTTTTCGATGCCCGGCAGGAGCGAAGGCAACGTATTCAGAATGAAAAGAATCGGCTTTTCAGAATAGGAAAAAACTCTCTTCATGTTGTTTGTTCCTGTTTTGGTAAGGCAACCAGCTTGTCTGTTCCTGGTATAAAAGTATCCTGCAATGGATTGTAAAACACTTAATCGGATACAAAGATAAGCTTAATTTTATACTTAAGCAAATTTTAGCTTAATTATTTTCTTAAATTGCTTAAGTTTTCTTTTCGTTGAAAATTAGGCAGAAAATTTAGCATGAGAAATTACTTAAATCTCTTTTAATTAGCTAATTATTAGTATATTTTTGTTTTCGGAAGAATGAATTCCAAACGAAAACATAGAAATAATCTCAAATATATTTAAGCAAATTAAGTATGGCAGAACTGGATTATTATTCCGTTATGCAAAAGCGAATAGAGTATTTTGCAAAGAGATATGATCCCTATAACAGGTATCTTCCCAGAGAAGAACCGGTTCCTGAAGAAGCTAAGGTTCCAAAGGTCAGGAAGTCGCCCAATAAGGCTATGGCTGCATTTAGCTACCTGTATTCCTTGCTTTTTTAACGGATTAAGGTTATCTTTGTAGAAATAAAACCTTTGGAACATGAAAGCTTTAAAGAGAACCATCTTTGCACTTGTTGCGTTGATTGTACTTCTGGTAGTTATTTCCTTCTTCCTGCCGGGAACATACCATGTTGAACGCAGCACTTTTATAAAATCGGATAAGACCATTATTTATGATCTTGTCAGTCACTTAAACAGATGGAATGTATGGACTCCCTGGACAAAAGAGATGGATTCCACAGCAGTTTTTGAGCTGGTCGGGACAGATGGGGAGGTTGGCGCCGTACGCAAATGGGATGGCAAGGTGATGGGAAACGGTGAAATGTCCATATCGGAACTTGTACCAGATCAATTAGTTGGATATGATCTTTCATTCCGGCATGGAAAATTCAATTCTAAAGGCAAACTGACGATTGAAACGGCAGGTGACTCTTGCAAGGTCACATGGGTTGACGAAGGCAACCTGGGTCAAAATCCGTACAGCCGGTACATGGGACTTTTTATGGGAAAGAAGATGGGGAAAGATTTTGATAACTGTCTTGCCAAGCTGAAAAAAGTTGCAGAGGAACGGAAAGACTGGCCTGTTATCACCGAAAAAACAATTCCGGACCAGATTGCACTGCTGGTCAAAGATTCTGCAGGACCGAAAACCTATTCACAGGTCATGGGCAAGGGCTACATGGAGATCATGGAATACATCAAAACCAACAAGCTGAAAATGACCGGTCCCCCGTTTGCCATGTACCTGAAATGGGATTCGGTGACTTTCTTTTCGGTAATGGACCTTTGTATTCCAGTTGAAAAAGCTGAAAAAGGCAAAGGGCGGATACGGGTTGAAAAAATTCCCGCCCAGAATGCAGTTGTTGCAACCTATTTCGGTCCATACGATAAAACTGCAAGTGCATACAAGGCACTGGACCAGTATTGTAAAGAAAGGGGAAAGGTAGTCACAGGAGGTCCTTGGGAAATCTACATAACCGATCCTATGACCCAGAAAGACCCGATGAAGGTTCAAACGGATATCCTGTTCCCCGTAAAGTAAATCGAAAAGAAATTCTTAAAAGCGCCGTGAAATGACAAATATCTCCCGGCGCTTTTTATTTCTTCGTACTTTTATTGCAGCCATTTTCTGATCCTATGTTTTTACGATTCCTGAAACTCCAGGTTAAAACGACCACCCGGTCACCCATGTGGCAGAAAAACCTGGTTCTCAATATCATCGTTGGTTTTTTTATCCTGATTTCGGTTCTCTACCTGCTGATGCTCGGTCTGTTCCTCGACCAGATCCTGAAAGACTTATTGCCAAAAAGAGATCCGTTACAGCTGGTCAATGGCGCGCTTATCTATTATTTCTTTGCCGACCTGATGATACGGTTCATGATGCAGAACCTGCCGAGGCTGAACATTGAGTCTTACCTTCATCTGCCGATAAAGAAAGGAGCCATCATTCATTACATGATGGGACGGACCGTGGCAGATATCTTCAACCTGCTTCCGTTGCTCGTATTTGTTCCGGTGACGTTTACAATTGTCCAGCCTCACGCAGGAAACATTCCGGCCCTGGCATGGATCATCTCGCTGATCCTTATGATCTTATCAAACAATTTCCTGGCAACATATCTGAAGCGGCTCCTGGGAGCAAAACCATCGGTTGTCGGGGTCATAGGCCTTGTATTCCTGGCTCTGATCGTACTGGAAAGAACCAACGTAATCTCACTTGCACTATTTTCAGGTATGTTCTTTCACTACATCCAGGTCCATCCGGCATGGGTTCTGATCATTTTATGCTACCTTTTTCTCATTTATGATCTTCATTATCAATTCCTGAAGAAACATCTTTTCCCGGATGAAGTACAGAAAAAGAAAGCGGAAGAGTATCGTGACCAGGCGGAAAACCGCTACCTGAAAGCGCTCGGACTGACCGGAAGCATGCTCCTGCTGGAATTTAAAATGTACATCCGCAACAAAAGGACAAAAACGATCCTTTACATGGCGCCCATTTTCGTTTTATATGGTTTGATGATCTACAATAGTCCCGGCGTGCTGAATCAAACAGGAATGCTGATGTTCGTGGGTGTTTTCATGACCGGCGGCATGATGCTCAACTATGCCAATTATGCCTTTGGATACGAAAGCTGCTATTTTGATGCTTTACTGACCAAGAACATCGACTTTTCGCAGTATATCCGGGTAAAATTCTACATTGCCGTTTTAATCGCGACCGTTTTTTACATTCTTACGATCCCGTATCTCTTCTACGGCGTGAGGATCCTGCTGATCAACACGGCCATGTACTTCTACAACATCGGATTCCTTTCATACACACTGCTCTATTTTGCAACCTTTAACAAAAAAAGGATCGACATGAACAGGGGAGGGATGTTCAATTACCAAGGCATCGGATCCATGAACTGGCTGGCTGTTGTTCCTGCCTTTCTTCTTCCGTTCCTGATCTTTCTCCTGTTTAATTTCCTTGGCCACCCGGATCTCGGACTTATTTTTACAACTCTGCTTGGCATCACAGGACTTGTTTTTATGAAATTCATCCTCCGGTGGATTACGCGGAATTTTCATCAGCGTAAGTATATAATGGCTTCAGGTTTCAGGACAAGAGATTAAAAATTTACTTCTATGATTGATCTAAATAACATTACTAAAATATATGGAAAACAGACTGTTCTGAATATCCAAAGCCTTACTATAAACAAGGGGGAAAGCTTTGGATTGGTCGGGAATAACGGTGCTGGCAAGACGACCATGTTCAGATGCATTCTTGACCTGATCCGGCCCAATTCAGGAACCGTTTGCATAAAGAATAAAAATGTCGCGACAGACGAATCCTGGAAGAAATTTACCGGTTCATACCTTGATGATGGGTTCCTGATCGATTTTCTGACGCCCGAAGAATATTTCAGGTTCGTTGCGGATGTTTATCAGCTATCAGAAGGGGACCTGGTTGAGTTTTACCGGAAATTTGACGACTTCTTTAACAATGAGATCCTTGGGAAGAAAAAACTGATCCGGAACCTTTCGAGCGGTAACCGGCAGAAGATCGGCATCGCAGCAGCCCTCATGCCTGATCCTGAGATCCTTGTCCTCGATGAACCCTTTAACAGCCTCGACCCGACAACACAGATCCGGCTTAAGAACCTCCTGAAATCTCTTCAGAAAGAAAAAGAGATCACCATCCTGATCTCCAGCCATGATCTTAATCATATAACGGAAGTCTGCAACCGGATTGACATTCTTCATGAGGGCGTGATCGTTCACGACCTTGCTACCAACCAGGATACGCTAAAGGTTTTAGAGAACTATTTTTCGGTCAGTTAGTAATATCATTACATATCTTTATAATAATATTTGTCATTGTCAGATTTACTTCCGATCTTTGATGTTCTTATATGAATATCAGATACATATAAGTCCATTAACCGATCATTCATTCAAAATACCATAAAAATGAAATCCCCGCAAACCTCCATGGATTCGCCTTTATACAACTATTTCGGACCCCGGCCCGAAGGTGAAATTCAGCCCAGGGAAGTTAAGAGAGAACCTTCTGCCCGGATTGCCAGGGCGCGCCAGTTGTATTTTGACACGAAGTCATCAGCTTCCGTTGAATTTCCTTACTGGTACACAAGGAAATGGGAAGAGCTGGACGGAGAAATCACCATGGTGAGAAGGGCGGAAGCCTTGAAATCAGCATTTTCGCACATTACCCCAACCATATTCCCCGGCGAACTGCTTGTTATGGGTAAGGCTCATTACCTGCGGGGATCTTATCCGATGCCCTGGCTTTCTGAAGCTTATTTCATGGCCCAGGAGGATGAAATGTACAAGGAGGCGCTCGAAGCCGGCAAGATCAGCGCCGACAAGGTGACAACGATGGGGCAGGGTGGGGGCAATGTTACCAAAAGCACCGGGAATGTCCTTTCTATCGCCGGGAAATTCGGACTCAGGAAAGAAGAAATGCCGGTTTTGTTGCAGATCGCCAGAAAATGGTTCAATAAATCGGTGGATGATGTTGGTCATAAATATGAACAACTCGTCCCGGGCTACAAGGAAAAAGAAGAGATCATGCGTGCTGTCATCTGCATGTTCGACTCCGGTTATACATTGCCGCAGGGCAGGGAGGTGATGAATTATTATTATCCGCTGCAATTCGGAATTGAAGGCATCCGGAAGATCTGCAAGGAAAAAATGCAGGAAACTGCCGGCTATCCTGACATGGACCGGATGTATTTCTACAAGGCCATTAACATCATGCTGGAAGGTCTGCAGTCGTGGATCCGGAATCATGCCGGCGAAGCCAGGTTCATGGCATCGCTTGAAAAAGATGAAACCCAGGCTGCTGAATACCTTGATATGGCCGGGCGGCTGGATTGGCTTGCAGAGAATCCACCGCGAACCTTCCACGATGCCCTGCAGCTGGTCTGGATCTTCCATGTTGCCGTTTTGAATGAAGATGCGATCTCGGGATTGTCACCCGGGCGTCTGGGACAGGTTCTTTATCCATACTGGAAACGGGACGTTGAAAATGGGATCCTGAACCGTGAACGGACGCTGGAACTGCTTGAGTGCATGCGCATGAAGTTCACTGAACTGGATTGTTTTGCATCGATGGGCGTTGTCGGCGGCGTTCTGAGTGGTAATACCTTCAACAATCTCTGCATCGGCGGACTCACGAAAGACGGAAACAGCGCTGCCAACGAACTGGAGATGCTGATCCTTGAATCGGCCATCACCAATGATAACCCGCAACCCACGCTGAGCTTGCTGTACGATGAAAAGCTTCCGGATGAATTCCTTTACAAAGGAATAGAATGCACCAAGATCGGAACAGGTTATCCTGCCTGGGTCAACAACCGGGTGGCTATGGATTTTCTCCTGAATAATTATAAAAATGAAGGCATGGGACTGGAAGAGGTTCGTGCCTGGTCGATCGGCGGATGCCTGGAAACTTCACCGGGAAGCTGGATGCCGCTCGAACTCGATGGCGTTGTTCATTATATTCCCGGGGGATCGGCACCTGCAACCAGCGTCGGCGTGCATTTCATTTCCCTGCCTAAAGTTCTCGAAGCCGTGTTGTTCGATGGTTTGGACATGCGGACCGGCAGGAGGGTTTATCCTTCGCACGGACTGAAGCTTGAATCGTACGACCTAGTATGGGAAGCCTTTCAGAAGTATTTCAGCCTGACGGTTGAAGTTCTGACGCTGACCAATAACATCCAGCATGATATCTGGGGCAAGATCTCGCCATCCATCATCAACAGCATGCTGAAGCCCGATTGCCTCGAGACGGGAAAAGATATCAGCCGTAAAGGATCGCGGTACAACCGAACCTTCAACGTGGAGATCTGCGGCGGCGTTAACCTGGTCAATTCATTGGCATCCATCCGCAAGAATGTTTTTGAGGATCAGAATTTTACGCTGGATACGATGAGAAAAGCCATCGTGGAGAATTTCGGGTACATCCCTGCGCCTGAGACAGGTTCCTACAGCCTGACTGAACAGAGAAAAACCAATGATTACGGGAACTGGCTTAAAATTCATAAGCAATGCCTGGATGCTCCGAAGTACGGGAACAGCGATCAGTATGTTGATTCCATATTTAAGGAATGGCAGGAATGGTTCAGCGCCATGTGCGAAAATTACCGGTCGATCTACGATGAACCTTTGTATTCCTGCCAGATTTCGGTTTCCACGCACGGCCCGATGGGTGCCGTAACGATGGCAACGCCCGATGGCCGGCTTGGCGGGACTACTTTCTCCGATGGCTCTGTTTCCGCTTATCCCGGAACCGATAAGAACGGACCATATGCGTTGTTCACCTCGGCATCGTGCTACAATCATGCATTGTCGCAGAATTCGCAGCTGAATATGAAGATCCATCCGTCGGCAATCCAGGGACGGGAAGGCGCACGGAAATTCCTCGAACTGATCAAAGCATACTTGCGCAAAGGAGGATTCCATGTTCAGTTCAACGTGGTTGACTCGCGGATGCTGAAGGATGCCCAGGAACATCCTGAGAACTACCGGGGACTGATGGTACGAGTGGCAGGGTTTACCCAATACTGGGTCGAGCTTGGAAAGCAGATCCAGGATGAGGTCATTGCCCGTACGGAATATACCACAATATAATCGGTTCAATAGATAAAGATTAGATTATGAACCATATAGACTGTAAATATTACCTGGCGACGGATGTCTTCAACGGCATCTGCAAACGAACCAAAGATACCATCCTTGCTGATGCGCCAGCCTGTGAAGACTTTGAGAAAGTTGCAAAATGCAGGCATTGCGTCCATTATTCCGAAGATGATCTTTATACCGGAAAGTGTAAGAACCTTACCCTGGCTTATCCGGACATGAAAGCAGGCACCTGTGCGGATTTTACATGGAACTGACCAGCAATGTCTCCGGCAGGATCTTCGACATCCAGGGATTTTCTGTTCATGACGGCCCCGGAGCGCGAAGCCTGATCTTTCTTAAAGGCTGTTCCCTCAGCTGTTTCTGGTGTTCAAACCCCGAAGGGATAAGTCAATCCGATGTTCCATTGTATTATGCTTCTAAATGCATCGGCTGCCTGAATTGTGTTGCTGCATGTCAGCACGATGCCATCCATATAATTGACGGAAAGCACATTATTGACAGGGACATCTGTGAACAGTGCAAAGACCCGTTGTGTATTGAAACCTGTTATACCGACGCCATGCGGATGAGCGGGCGCACGATAAACGTTGAGGAGCTTTTTACGATCCTGCAACGCGATCGTCACTACTGGGGAGAGAACGGCGGGGTTACATTTGGTGGCGGAGAACCCTTGCTCCAGCTCGATTTCATACGTTCCATCCTGAAGAAATGTCATGATGCATTTATCCATACGGCAATAGAAACCTGCGGACAGGTAGCATGGAAGAACTTCGAGAAAACAATCGGCTATATCGACTGGATATTTTTTGACCTTAAGCACATTGACCCGGAGCGGCATAAAACCGGAACGGGGCAGGGAAACAGGAAAATCATTGACAATATCAGAAAGTTGAACGAAACCTATAACGGAAGGATGGTTTTCAGGTTGCCGCTGGTTCCCGGATTCAATGATAAAAAGGAAGATATTGAAGGACTTGCTGCGATGATTGCTGAAACAAAGTGGAAGGAAATAAATATTCTGCCGGTACATCATCTCGGGCGGGAAAAATATACGTTTCTCGGAATGGATTACAAAGGCCTGGATTTTCCGCCGCCATCGTCAGATGAATTGATGAGGGCAAAGGCCATCTTCACAAAGGCAGGCATTGATTGTTATATTGGCCATGCGACGCCTTTTTAGGCAGTTTATGTATTTCGCTTATACCTACCGTTAATTACCTGAAACCAGTGAATTCTTACCCCTCCAGGCAGATATTTAGCATGTATTGCTTATATTTGAACTTTCTGTCTAATAAGAATCATTCTTTATCTTATTCATGTAAAAAGGAGGTTTTATGATTAAAAGGGCATTAACCGCAATTTTCGCGCTCTCATTGATTGCTGGCTTTTCAGGCTGCTCCAGCAAAAATGATGACAGCACAGAAACCCCAACCATCGATGTCACACTGCACGATAACTGGGTCTATTTGAATCCCTATCTGACGAATCCTACGATCACATATTCGGAAACCGCCCACGACATCACCAGCGGTCAGCCCTGGTCGGGGGTGAGTTCATCCATGCAGGGTGGTGTCTTCGGTATTGACGCAAAAGCTGGCCGTCATAACTCCAGCGGCTGTGCAAGCTGGTTCAGGAACAATTGTTCCAATGCTACTTGTTGCAACTGGCCGAGCGGTTGCAATCCATGGCCATCGGACCTCAATTTTGCTTTCACAGGGACGATAACAATTGACGGTTCAAGTTATTCAATTACCTTCGGACAGGGTTCTGACGGGATTCACAACAACTGGTGGGTCGGAGGACCCGGCTGGACAACCTGGACCTCACCGTTCGGTGATGCCGTAGTGACCCCTGATCATAAGTATTATTTCGAAGCAACTGACGATACTTTCAACCAGTTTGACATCCGGTTATCACCATGATGTTTGTCCTATAATTAATAGTATGCTGATATTTAACCAATTACAAATAATTCTTTCTTGCCTTCCTACAAAAATTATTCTCAGAATGTTAACAGGTTATATTCTCATTAACTGCATGTAAGTTACAAATTTTTAGTAGGGGAGACCGGAGGCAACTTGATTTTTATGACGGGAACATCCTGTTTATCATACAGTTCAAGAATAACCTGAATATAACCTATTCACAAACTATTACAAATCTATAAATTAGCCAATAAAAATTAACTTTACCACAATTTTCCAGATAAAAATACTGAATATTATGGGTGTCTGGCAATCTTGAATGTGAGTTGTTAATAAAATAGATTGAAAAACAGTTGTCCAATCGGACTACTTTAAGTATCTTTGCAATGTGGAAAAAATGCGCGAGCTCTGCTTTTTTAAGAATTACTTCCATGACTTCTATGTCGGGCAAAAACCTAAGGTCAAGAAAAAGATTGTCTGGACGTTAAAAGTGATCGAAGAAGTTGATAGAATTCCAGAAGTCTATTTCAAGCATCTGGAAGGGAGTGAAGGGATCTACGAAATCCGGGTACAGGTAGGAAGTGATATCTTCCGGATCTTCTCTTTCTTTGATAAAAACAGCCTGATCATTATCGGGCATGGATTTCAGAAAAAAACGCAAAAGATACCACACGGACAATTAGAAATGGCAGAAAAAATAAGAAAGGAATATTATGAAGAAAAGCAAAAATCTAACTAGTCTCAGCGATTTCGTTGACAACGAGTATGGTGTCAAGGGTACGAAAAAGAGAGAAAAATTCGAGACAGAATACGAAGCTTTCAAGCTTGGGGTGTTAATTCAGCAAGCAAGGCAGGAGAAAGGGTTGACTCAGGAAGAGGTTGCGCAGCTTGCCGGGACGAATAAATCCTATATTTCAAAACTTGAAAAGGATTTGAAGGATATCCGGTTTTCAACATTGCAGCGGATTATCAAAGATGGTCTTGGAGGGCATCTGGAATTGTCAATCAAGTTATAACAGGGGATACAATGAAAAGTTTATACTTCTTTTTATTTCTAAATTTTATATTCTTTTCAATCTCCGCTCAAACCTGGGAATGGTCAAATCCAAAACCATGCGGAAACGTCATGGAAGGAATAAATTTTACTAATCCATCTACCGGGTACATCGTCGGAACTGGCGGAATAATCATGAAAACCTACGACGGAGGAGATACATGGAATATTCTTAATTCAGGCATTTTATATGACCTGTATGATCTTTCCTTTCCCAATGCGAATACCGGGTATGCCGTCGGTGCAAATGGAATCATTCTGAAAACCACGGATGCAGGCAACAGCTGGATAAAAAAATCAAATTCAAATGATCCTTTTTACGCTGTGAATTTTCCTACCGTTGATACCGGGTATACCTGTAAAACGGTCATAGACGGGTGGGGAAATTATGGGGAAGAAATGCACAAGACAACTGACGGCGGGAATACATGGAATAAACTTTCAATATCGGGCAATCCGCTCAAAGTATACTTCATGACCTCCGATACCGGGTTTTATACTGGTCAGGGTATGACTGCAGGTGCATATAGCGTAATTAGAAGAACCACTGATGGCGGAATGACATGGAATACCTGCTGGTCATCCACGACGATTCAGTACACGGAAGGAATTTCGTTTATTGACCACCTGACAGGGTTTGTTGTGGGCGCCGGCGGAACCATTCTGAAAACAACAAATGGTGGTTCAACATGGCAGCCGATGGTGTCAGGAACAACAAAAAATCTCTATTCGGTCTTTTTTATCAATGCCCTTACAGGATTTGCTTCCGGCGACAGTGGAATTGTATTGAAAACAACCAATGGCGGAGTTACCTGGACCACCAGGACGGTGATAACAGATGGCAGATTTTATTCAGTTGGCGGGTCAGATATGAATCACCTCTTTTTTCTCGGTCAGAAGGCATTACCTTATAAGTATGAAAGCAGGATGTATAAAAGCGTGGATGGAGGCAACAGCTACTCGAACATGCTGACCGGGACGCTGCATGACCTGAAAGATGTCTGTTTTTCTGGCTCCAATACCGGAGTCGCAGTCGGAGATTCAGGAACGATTGTAAGGACAGTGGATGGCGGAAGTTCCTGGTCCATCATCAATACGGGTAATGCAGCTGGTCTGAACGCAGTTGATTTTCCGTCCTCGGGAACAGGATATGCGGCGGGAAGATCGGGACGGATCCTGAAAACTATCGATGGCGGGATCTCATGGGGTGTACTGACCACCTGCACCAACCAGCAGATCCATGGTGTTGATTTTATTGACGATTTTACAGGTTTTGCGGTTGGGGATTCAGGAACAATTATAAAAACAGAAAACGGAGGAAATTCCTGGACGTCACAAGTTTCCGGGACCCTTCAGAACCTCTACGGAGTCAGTGCAGCCGATCCTTCCACCGCATATATAGCGGCAAGAGGCGCGATCTTTAAGACAGCAGACGGAGGAGTGACCTGGTCGACAATAAAGACCTGCTCGACCTTTAGTTTCTATTATTCCATCGATTTTGTTGACCAGAATATTGGCTATGCAGCTGGCAGGGAGATAATTAAAACAACAGATGGTGGTGTTACATGGAGTGAGTATTCTTTCGGCGGGAATGATATTTTCTACTCTGTCCGTTTCAGGGATGCCATGACTGGCTATGCTGTGGGTATGCTGGACAGTCTGCTCTTCTGGCCCGGAATAGGAATCATTCAGCAGACCACCGACGGAGGTGCAACATGGACTGATCGTTCCATGGGGAATAACCGTGCGCTGCATGCTGTATGTATTACACCTGATAATGCAGGATTTGCATGCGGAGAATTCGGGACTATTCTAAAAACCACAGGTGGAGCTGTAGGCATTTCAGGCAACCCGGTCAGCCATTCGATCAAATTATTTCCAAATCCTGCCTCAGACTTTTTGACAATTGATTGTCAAAGCGCAATGAAGGGTGAAATAGCTATCTATAATATTGATGGAAGAAAGATCTGCACAAGTCCTGTTACCGGTAAAAAGACAGCGAAGATCGACATCCGTGATTTGCTACCGGGTGTTTATTGCGTAACGATCACTGATGATCAACAGATAAGGCTTGTAGAGAAGTTTATTAAAGAATGATCATCTATCTACAGAGATTTGAGGAGATTGTCCGGAGGAGCCTTGCTTTTCTAAGCTACAATTAATTGATAATCATATTTTTGGCAAAATGCTTTTGTCTTATAATTAATATTATGTTAAATAGCAAATATTTATTATAGAAACCTTAACTTCGACTTTAATCACCTGACCCTTCCCTGTTTGATATTATTTCCCTAAAAGCTTCTACAAAAAAAACTGCCCTGTTTCCAGAGCAGTTTCATTTTAAAAATACGATTAATATTACGCCCTATTTTTTTCTGAGCTCAACTATTTTCGCATTTACAATCTTCAGGTTTTCTTTATCCCCAAGGCTCGAATAGATCAGCCGTAAGGAATTCAGTGTATTCAGATCGTTTGGCTGGAGTTCGTCGGCCCTCTTAAGATACGGCAATGCCAGAGAGTAGAATTTATTCGCATCCGCGGTCAGTTTGGAATACATATCTGCCTGATCGAGCGGCAGCCCGTTAGCCTTTAAGCTAAGTGGCACACCACTGTTAAAATAGAGCGATGCAATGTTGAGGAAAACATCATAGAAATCGGGTTTCAGTTTCACTGCCTTCAGGTAGGCAGCTTCTGCCCTTTTGTAAGCATCAACCCTCTCAGCCTGAGGTTTTAAGGTGTCTTCGTAAATTTTCTGATAATTGATCCCTATTGCATTGAACACAAGATAGTTTGTGCTATCCTTCTGCGAGGCGATGTTCAGTGTGGCGAGAGCCTTGGGTACATTGTTAAAGGTAATGTAGACATTTGATTCCGACAGGACCAGCTGCAGGTTATTCGGATGGACCTTCATCCCCTGCCTGATAACGCCAAGGGCATTGACTGAATCTTTCTCAAGCCTGTATATGTCTGCCAACGAGGCATATATAACAACTGATCTGGCTCCGCCTTTGAGCAGATCGGTATAATATTGTTTTTGTTTGCCTTTCTCTCCTGCAAGGTTGGCACAGGCGGCGGCATAGAACAAGGAAACGGTATCCGCAACATTTGCGGAAGCGAGCGTTGCTGCAGCATTTTCAAAACCCAGCATGGCATCCTTATAGGATTTCTTGTTGTAATTATCGACTGCCAGGTTGAAATAGTTATTCCTTTGCCAGTTCAGTTTTGCGAAGATATCTTCATAATAATCTTTCTTCGGATCGTATTCGATTGCTTTCTTGTACGATTCAAGTGCTTTTGTCAAAGGGTCAGCATCCAGGCTTTTATACTTTTCCTCTTTTGTGTTTGCGATTTCAAGGTAGATGTTTCCCTTGATGAACCATGCTTTTGCATCCTGTGCCGTGGAGGCATCCTGGAGGCATTGGTTAATCGCTTCAAGTGCTTTATCTAACTTTCCTTCTTTCAAAAAGTTAGAAGCTGTTTGCCGAACGTTTTTCTGGGCAAATGCCATGGAAATGGAGCAGACCAAAACCAAGGCAAGTAAGATTTTTTTCATGGGAAGTTTATTTTGTAGGTTAGTTGGTTATGCCTTTCGGGAGGCAAAATTAGGTAATTTATTATTTATAAAACAGATATGAAAAATTAATTTTCGGTCTCTTCTGCAGGAATACCGGTTGTTTGATCTTCTCCGTTTTCATTCTGGATTTCATCCCCGTTTCCTTCTTCAAGTTCTTTTCCTTCCTCTTCGACATCTACTTTGGTGACAGCGGCAATGGCATCACCTTCGTTGATCTTGATGAGCCGCACACCCTGAGTTGCGCGTCCCATGACCCTGAGGTCTCTGACGGCCATCCTTATAATGATCCCGGAGCGGTTGATGATCATAAGGTCATCGCTGTCAGTGACCTCCTTGATGGCGATCAATGAACCCGTTTTTTCTGTGACATTCAGCGTCTTAACACCTTTTCCACCCCTGTTTGTCACACGATAATCTTCAATATCGGATCGTTTGCCGTATCCGTTTTCGGAGACGACCAGTATTTCGAGTTTCGCTTCCTTCGGGATGCAGATCATTCCAACCACCTCATCGGATTCAGTAACAACTCTGATACCCCTGACGCCTGCGGCATTCCGGCCCATGGGGCGAACGGTCTTTTCGTTGAACCGGATGGCCCTGCCTGATTTCAGCGCCATCACCATTTCATCTTCGCCATTGGTTAGCTTGGCTTCAAGAAGCTGATCCCCTTCATGGATCGTGATGGCATTGATCCCGTTCAGACGCGGCCTGGAATAGGCCTTCAGCGAAGTCTTTTTAATGGTGCCTTTCTTCGTTGCGAGGATTATAAAGTTGTTGGATGTGTATTCTTCATCCTTAAGGTCCTTCACATTTATATAGGCCCTGACCTTGTCGTCAGGGTCAATGCTGAGGAGGTTCTGAATGGCCCGTCCTTTCGATGCCTTTGTTCCTTCCGGCAGTTCAAATGCACGAAGCCAGAAGCATTTGCCTTTCTCGGTAAAGAAAAGGATATAGTTGTGGTTTGTCGCCACAAAGAGGTGTTCCAGGAAGTCTTCATCCCTGACTTCAGACCCTTTCATGCCTTTTCCTCCCCTGTTCTGAACGCGGTATTCGGTGAGCGGGGTACGTTTTATATAACCAAGGTGGGAGATTGTGATCACCACCTTCTCATCCGCAATGGTATCTTCGATCCTGAAATCGCTGGCATCGTAAATGATCTGGGTCCTCGGCTCATCACCGTATTTCTCCTTGATCTCCAGCAATTCATCCTTGATGATCTGCATCCGCATCGGTTCATTCTCGAGGAGTTCTTTCAGGTGGGTGATGAGTTTCTGCAACTCGTCATATTCCTCCCTGATCTTGTCACGCTCAAGCCCGGTAAGCCGTTGCAGCCTGAGATCGAGGATGGCTTTGGCCTGTATCTCCGTAAGACCGAAGGAGGTCATCAATCCTGTCCTGGCTTCATCCGGTGTTTTTGAACCACGAATCAGGCTGATCACTTCATCGAGGTGATCGAGGGCGATCAGCAGGCCTTCCAGAACATGCGCTTTTTTCTCCGCTTCTGCCAGTTCAAATTTTGTTCTGCGAACGACCACAATATGCCGGTGATCGACATAATGGTGGATGAGATCCTTCAGGTTCAGGGTTTGCGGGCGTCCCTTTACAAGCGCTATGTTATTGACATTAAAAGCGTTCTGAAGCTGTGTGTACTGGTACAACTTGTTGAGCACCACGTTGGTAATGGCATCCTTGCGGATCTCATAAACGATCCTTACCCCGTTCTTATCGGATTCATCACGGATCTCTGTTATTCCTTCGATCTTCTTATCATTGACCTGCTCTGTGGTCTTTTTTATCAGTTCAGATTTATTCACCTGGTACGGAATGGAGGTCACAATGATGACATCCCTTCCGCTTTCATCGCTCTCAATGGTAGCCTCGCCCCTGACGACGATCCTCCCCCGGCCGGTTTCAAAGGCGTCTTTCACCCCTTGGTACCCGTAGATCACACCACCCGTAGGAAAGTCGGGAGCTTTTATGAACTGCATCAGCTCAGGGATGGTGATGTCACGGTTTTCTATGTAGGCAATGATCCCATCCACCACTTCCTTCAGGTTATGCGGGGCCATGTTGGTGGCCATACCAACGGCAATCCCGGATGCTCCATTCAGGAGAAGGTTCGGGATCCTTGCCGGCATAACGGTCGGCTCTTCAAGGGTATCGTCAAAATTAAGTGTGAAATCAACGGTGTCCTTATCAATATCAGCCACCATTTCTTCCGCGATCTTCCGCATACGTGCTTCGGTGTATCGCATGGCTGCAGCATTATCGCCGTCCATTGAACCAAAGTTTCCCTGTCCGTCAACGAGCGGGTAGCGTAACGACCATTCCTGCGCCATACGGACCATGGCATCATACACAGAGGTATCTCCGTGAGGATGGTACTTACCCAGCACCTCCCCTACGATCCTGGCAGATTTTTTATACGGACGGGTTGAGCTGTTTCCCAGTTCATACATTCCAAACAACACCCTGCGGTGTACCGGTTTCAGTCCGTCGCGCACATCGGGTAATGCCCTTGCCACAATGACAGACATCGAATAATCGATGTATGCCGACTTCATCTGGGTTTCAATGTTCACCGGGATGATTTTTTCGCCTTCAAACTTGTTTTCGCCTTCGTTAATCATCTATAAATCAATTATATAAAATTACTTAAATGAAGATACGAAAATAGAAAAAAAAACCGAGATAAACTACCATTTTTTCATCTTTATTTTCAGCCGTTACGAACACGGATTTGTTAATAAATATTGATCTTTCGACTCATTTATCAACCATTCAATTGTATTTTTGATTTTTCCGGATTCCGGAGGGGGGAAATTATTGTTGGCACTGTTTTTGACTACCCCTCACCGCCTATAAAAACCGGCAAATTCAATAAATAAAATTCACATACGTTAATAGAGTATAGACGATCATATAACATGGAAGCAAAATTTTCTCAGAGAGTCAAAGATGTCCTGATCTTCAGCCGGGAGGAAGCTGTAAGGCTCGGGAATGATTACATCGGGCTGGAGCATCTCCTGCTCGGGATCATAAGGGAAGGAGAAGGACTCGCGATAAAAATCCTGAATACCCTTGGCGTCGATCTGAACGAGGTGCGCCGCAAGATCGAATCGGCTGTTGCAAGCAACAAAGAGAAGCCGGTGAACCCGGATAACCTGCCACTGATAAAGCAATCGGAACGTGCCCTGAAGATCACCTACCTGGAAGCAAAGTGGTTCAACAGTGAACTTATCGGTACTGAACATCTTCTTCTTGCCATATTAAAAGACGAGAACAACCTGGTTACCAAATTGCTGCAGGAAAATGACGTGACCTACAACATTGTAAAAAATGAAGTAAAGTCAATCCTTTCGAGTGAATCCGAAGATCTGCCGGCCCAGCCGCTGGACATCCTTCCAAAGGACGATGACGATGATGAACAGGAAGAAGGCGGAAAAAGCTTCGGCGCCCCAGCAAAAAAGGGCAGCGAATCCAAGTCCAAGACGCCGGTCCTGGATAATTTCGGAAGGGATATTACAAAAGCTGCCGAAGAAGGCCGCCTCGACCCGATCGTAGGCAGGCAGAAAGAACTTGAACGGATCGCGCAGATCCTGAGCCGCCGCAAGAAGAACAACCCGATCCTGATCGGCGAACCCGGCGTGGGAAAATCAGCCATTGCTGAAGGGCTTGCCCTTCGTATCGTGCAGCGGAAAGTCTCACGGGCCCTGTTCAACAAGCGCCTTGTTTCGCTCGACCTGGCATCGCTGGTTGCAGGGACAAAATACCGGGGACAGTTTGAGGAACGGATGAAGGCGGTTCTGAACGAACTTGAAAAGAACCCGAACATCATCCTTTTCATTGACGAGATCCATACCATCGTCGGCGCCGGAAATGCATCCGGTTCGCTCGACGCATCGAATATGTTCAAGCCGGCCCTTTCCCGCGGAGAGATCCAGTGCATCGGCGCCACCACCCTCGACGAGTACCGTCAGTACATTGAAAAGGACGGAGCGCTTGAACGGAGGTTCCAGAAGGTTCTCGTGGATCCCACAACGGCAGAAGAAACTGTTGAGATCCTCAATAATATAAAGGAGAAATATGAAGACCACCATTTGGTGAGGTATACGGATGACGCCATAAAAGCCTGCGTCAGCCTTACGAACCGTTACATTTCCGACCGTTACCTTCCCGACAAGGCCATTGATGCGCTTGACGAATCCGGTGCAAGGGTCCACATCTCCAACATCCATGTTCCTGCCGAGATCATCACCATCGAGAATGAGATCGAAGAGACACGGAAGAAGAAGATGCAGGCCATCACCAGCCAGAAATTTGAGGAGGCAGCAGATCTCCGTGATATGGAGCGCAAGCTGCAGGATTCACTGGACAAGGAAAAAAAGAGATGGGAAGAGCAGTCACAGATCAACCGGGAAACCGTGAGTGAGGATAATGTGGCAGAGGTTGTTGCCATGATGACAGGCATCCCGGTTCAGCGGATTGCCAAGAATGAGAGCGACCGCCTGCTGACCATGGAAGACGAGCTTGCACATTCCGTCATTGGACAGGAAGAAGCCATTAAAAAAGTTGTCCGTTCGATCCGCAGGAACCGTGCAGGACTGAAAGATCCGAACAAGCCGATCGGTTCCTTTATTTTTCTCGGACCGACAGGAGTCGGAAAGACCCACCTGGCCAAGGTCCTTGCAAGATATCTTTTTGATACAGAAGATGCACTGGTGAGGATCGACATGAGCGAATACATGGAGAAATTCGCCGTTTCACGGCTGATCGGCGCTCCCCCGGGGTATGTGGGTTATGAAGAAGGCGGGCAGCTGACGGAAAAGATTCGCCGCCGCCCCTACTCTATCGTTCTCCTCGATGAGATCGAGAAGGCCCATCCCGACGTTTTCCACCTGTTGCTGCAGGTGCTGGATGATGGTTTGCTTACCGATAGTTTTGGCCGCAGGGTCGATTTCAAAAACACCATTGTGATCATGACCTCGAACATCGGTTCGAGGCAACTGAAGGACTTCGGACAGGGTGTCGGGTTTGCCACTGCAGCCAAGCAGGCAGCCAGTTCCGACCATGCACGCAGCGTCATCGAGAATGCGCTGAAAAAATCTTTTGCACCGGAATTTCTGAACAGGATCGATGATGTAGTCATTTTTGAAGCGCTCGAGCGTGAGGATATCCACAAGATCATCGACATTGAGCTTTCGCATCTGTATGACCGTATCAAAGGGATGGGTTACCAGATCGTTGTGACTCCAAAGGCAAAAGATTACATCTGTGAGAAGGGCTGGGATGCACAGTTCGGTGCACGGCCGCTGAAACGGGCCATCCAGAAGTACATCGAGGATGCCCTCGCAGAAGAGATCATCCGGACGAAGCTGACCCAGGACGATATCATCAATATTGATTTTGATGAAACGGCAGCTGAAATCAAAATTTCGGTTGTGAAACCTGAACCTGCACCGAAGGAAGTTTCCAAG
The DNA here is from genome assembly GCA_026391805.1 of Bacteroidota bacterium. Classification (GTDB taxonomy): domain Bacteria; phylum Bacteroidota; class Bacteroidia; order Bacteroidales; family FEN-979; genus FEN-979. Next base: position 101,111 of record JAPLDJ010000012.1, read on the forward strand.
AGTAAATGACATTCTACCTTTATGTAAAAAAGCCATCCATTCGGGTGGCTTTTCTTTTGCGCTCAGGCCGCTTATGCGGTGATTGTAATTTAAAATTTATAAGTATTATCCTCGATCAGCTTATTGGCGATCAGCCTTCTGGATTCCTTGATATTGACGCCGTGGGTTGATGTCAGCAGATCGATCACTTTTTTAAGTTTGACAGCCAGTTCAGGGGTGGCAAAAGAGTTAACTGCATCCAATCCTGCTTTCCGGATTTTATCAGCTGCATCGTAAATGTTGACATCGAGGATGGCTTTGTACATCGTGATATCAGGCTTCATTCCTTCCAGCTTCTGCACTCTCAGCGCAGTGGCTTCGGAGACATAGGTCTCCATCATCATGTCGGCCATGTTGTTCATGACTTCCTGCTCGCTGATCAGGCTCTTGCCAAAATGTGCTGAAGCTCCATGCATGATCAGCAGGATGGCCTTTTTGAAATTCCGGATGTACCTGTATTTTTCATTGAAGTAGCCCTCCCCTTGTGTTTTGCCATCCGTAATGGTTTCCATATTCTCATAGAGTTTTGCACCTTCTCCGAAGAGGTCGAAGTCGCCCTTCATGGCCCGTTTCATCGCGGTATCGACCACCAGCAGGCGGTTGATCTCGTTGGTCCCTTCAAAGATCCGGTTGATGCGTGAATCGCGGTAACTTCTATCAACAGACATCTCAGCTGAATAACCCATTCCGCCATGGATCTGAACGGCTTCATCAACGACATAATCAAGAGCTTCGGACCCGTAAACTTTAAGAATGGCTGCTTCCACAGCATAGTGGCTGATTGCATCGATCGCTGCGCGGCCTTTGTCCTGACATTCCACTTTATATTTGACCATAAGATCATCAATATCCTTGCTGACCCTGTAAACAGCCGATTCGCTGGCAAAGGTGCGGATCACCTGTTCTGCCAGCTTATGCTTTATCGAACCAAAAGTAGAGATCAGAACGCCGAACTGTTTCCGTTCGTTAGCATATTTCACTGAATCGTTAATGGCTTTTTTGGAGGCCCCGATTACGTTTGCGCCAAGCTTGAGCCGGCCCATGTGAAGAATGCTGAGGGCGATCCTGAATCCTTCTCCCCTGGCGCCGATCAGGTTTTCGACAGGAACTTTCACGTCGTTATAAAAAATCTGGGCTGTTGATGATCCCTTGATGCCCATTTTGTGCTCATCCGGATTGATAACCACGCCAGGCATGGATGATTCCACAATGAAGGCGCTGAGCACGCGGTCTCTGTCGATCTTGGCAAATACAACCTGGGTATCGCAGAAACCTGCATTCGTGATCCACATTTTCTGTCCGTTCAGGATATAATGCTTCCCGTCTTCCGAAAGCTTTGCATTGGTCTTCCCTGAGTTTGCGTCGCTACCTGCACCCGGCTCGGTGAGGCAATAGGCACCCAGCAATTCACCGGAAGCCAGCTTCGTCACATATTTCTGACGCTGATCTTCATTCCCGTAATACATGATCGGGAGCGTTCCGATCCCGGTATGGGCCATGAATGCAACGGAAAAAGAATAACCGGCACCGATCTTTTCGCCAACGAGCATCTGGGTCAGGAACGATTGTCCGAATCCGCCGTACTCTTCAGGAATGGCAATCCCCATCAATCCCAGTTCACCGGCTTTCTTCAGGATCTGCTTCATCAGCTCCCGGTCGCCGGTATCGGTTTGGTTGACATTCGGATAGACCTCGGCTTCAAGAAAATCGGTACATGTCTGGGCGATCATTAACTGTTCTTCGTTGAACTCTTCGGGGATGAAAACATCCTGGCAGGTCACTTCATCGACAAGGAATTCACCGCTTTTTAAGATCTTTCTGTTTTCCATTGATTCAATTTTGGTTAGGTTTCTGGTTTAGATTGATGTTGTTTTTATAATAAAGGTTGAATTTTTTTTTCACAGGTTAAGCGACCGGGCAATCATTTCAGCGATATCGAGGTTTCTGACTTCATCTTCCTTATTCTTGTATTTTATTCCGTCCGTAAGCATGTTCATGCAGAAGGGACAGGCCGTGGCAATCACGTCAGCCCTGGTTTCAAGGGCGTCTTCCGTACGTTCCATGTATATTTCCTTGTTCCCTTTCTCGGCTTCCTTAAACATCTGTCCGCCCCCGCCGCCGCAGCACAAAGCAAAGCTTCTGTTCCTGTCCATTTCAACGAGATGGCCTGTCATATTTTTCAGGAGTGACCTTGGCGTGTCGTAGATCCCGTTTCCCCTTCCGAGGTAACAGGGATCATGGTACGTAACCCTGCAATTTCCGTAAACCGAAGGATCGATCTTCAGTTTTCCGTTCCGGATGAACTGATCGAGGAATTCAGTATAGTTTATCACTTCATAGCTGCCGCCGAGATCGGGGTATTCATTCTTCAGTATGTTGAAGCAATGCGGGCAGATGGTCAATATCTTCTTCACCCCGTATTTATTAAAGAGCTCGATGTTCCGCAAGGCCTGCATCTGGTAAAGCATCTCATTCCCCGCCCTGCGCGCAGGATCGCCGGTACAGGATTCTTCCTTCCCCAAAACAGCATAGCTCACATCCAGGTGGGTCAGGATCTTAACAAACGCACGCACAACCTTTTTATAACGGTCGTCATAGGCGCCAGCGCATCCGACCCAGAACAGGTACTCCGGTTTTTCGCCCCGGGCGAAAAGATCGGACATCACGGGCACTTCTATTTTACGGGTCTCCATTATTATCTGTGTCAACTCAGTCAGTTCAGGTTCACCCTGATCTCAAGATCCTTGGCCCACTGGAGGCGGTCTTCCGGGGAGTACTGCCATGGGGCGCCGTTGTTCTCTATGTTGTTAAAGGTTGCTTTCAGCAGTCCCGGAGCCGATCCTTCTTCCATAACCAGGTACCGGCGCATGTCGATGATCAGCACAGGGTGATTGATGCTGATGGGACATTCGCGTGCACAGGCATTGCAGGTCGTGCACGCCCAGAGTTCTTCTTCACTGATATAATCCCTGACCAGCGACTTGTCATCAGACCAGGAACTGCCATTCTTCACCAGTCCCGGACCTTTTTCTTTCATGCGTGCCCGGGCATCCATCATGATCTTCCTCGGGGAAAGTTTTTTTCCGGTCAGGCTGGCCGGACAAACTGCTGTGCATCGGCCGCATTCGGTACAGGAAAGGGAATCCAGATAATTTTTCCAGGAAATATCCTCGGCATCCTTCACCCCAAACCTTTCCATGGGCGCATCCGCTGCCGGCGCTGCAAATACAGTATCAGGGTTCATCATCAGCTTCACCTCCCTGGTTACCTGGTCCATGTTCGGAAGCTTACCCAGCGGATCTAGCCGCGAGAGGAAAACATTCGGAACCGACATGATGACATGGAAATGTTTTGAATACGGGAGAATGTTTATAAATGCAAAGATCATCAGGATGTGTGACCACCAGAAGAATTCGTACCAGAATGACGGAGCGGAAGATGATGAAACGGGGAAAAATCCTGCCAGGAAACGGCTTACCGGGTAAACACCCGCAAGGCTTTCATGATTTATGACTTTAATATTATAATACGCAATATTCATTCCCTGAAGGGAGATCATGAGGTAAAGGATCAGGAGCAGGGCGATCTTTGCATCCATATGGGAAACGGCTTTCATCTCAATCCCTTCAAACCTTCTGACATGCATGAAGAGCCTGCGGGAAAGGAATACAATGATTGCTAATCCGACGATGAGGGCGAAAATATCTCCTGAGGCGATGACAACATCATAGAAACCTCCCAGAACCTGAAGGAAGTGGTCTGTTCCGAAGAGGCCATCGATGATCATTTCGATGAATCCGAAGAGAATGACGCAAAAACCCCAGAAAACAAGGGCATGCAGCGGACCCATCAGCGGCTTGCGCATGATCCGGGTCTGCCCGAAGGCAATATTCATCATGACGCCAAACCGTTTTCCTATATTCCTGACCGGAAATGCAGGTTTCGTAAGAAGGAAAAAGCGGATGAGACGGTTCAGTGTATATGCAAAGATTCCCAGTGTGACGATTACGGTAAGAGCAAAGATGTATTGTTTGATCATGTTCAATCAGGTTGACCCGGGAACGTCTTAAAGTAAAATCACAGTAGTTACGAAAATCAGTATTACTTTCCTTTAGCCTCTTTTACCGCTTCAATCAGTTTGGGAAGAACTTTTGCGGCATCGCCGATGATCCCGTACTGGGCAGCCTCGAAGATCGGAGCATCCTTATCGGTATTGATGGCGACAATGTATTTGGAAGAGCTGACACCTGCAAGGTGCTGTGTGGCGCCGGAGATCCCGATGGCAAAATAGAGGTCGGGAGCAATGATCTTTCCGGTTTGCCCGGTATGTTCTTCGTGTGGACGCCAGCCTTCGTCGGAAACAGGCCTTGAGCATGCGGTTGCGGCACCAAGCAGCTCTGCAAGCTCGACCAGCGGGCCCCAGTTTTCGGCTGATTTCATACCCCTTCCGCCGGAAACGACTATTTCTGCATCGGTCAGGAGGATCTTGCCTGTTTGTTTCTGGACATCCGTAACTTTTGTCTTCAGGCTTCCCGGATCGACCGTAACCGATGCAGGGATGATCTCCGGAGTAACCGGTTTCTCGATCAGCTCAAAAGAATTCTGAGAGAGGGTAAGTATCTTATTCTCAGAAAGGATCTTCACATCAGCAAAAGCATTTCCTGAAAATACTTTTTTATAAACGACAAAGGGATCAATGCTTTTTGGCAGTCCGCTGACGCCTGCACCCAAACCTGCTTTCAGCCGGACTGAGAGGCGCGGGGCCAGGGCTTTCCCTGTATTATTATTTGAAAGAACGATCACCGAGGCATTTTCCTGTCCGGCAATATCCGAAATTGCATTTACATAGGCCTGGTTATCCAGCATGCTGAATTCCTCTCCGGTCACGGTAACGATAAGTGCTGCACCGTATTTCCCGAGCTTCTGCAATTCTTCTAAAGCAACATTCCCGACCGATACGGCGACAACCGAAGTATTCAGCATTTCAGCCAGTTTTGATCCATAGGATACCAGCTCAAAGGTGAGTTTCTTGAATTTCCCGTCCCAATTTTCTGTAAAGACTAAGACTGACATATGTTGTATTTTTTGATTCGTGAATAGGATCAGATGAGTTTTGCTTCGTTCTGGAGGAGTTCCACCAGTTGCTTCGGCTGTTCGGGATCGATGAATTTGCAGGCTGCATGCGGTTTGGGCATCTCAAACATCACCACCTCGGTCATGGCTGCGATGGCAGCAGGTTCAACAAGCTTGATTGGTTTTGTCCGCGCCATCATGATCCCGCGCATAGCAGCAATCCTTGGTTCTTTCGCAATACCTTTCTGAACAACGGCAACAAACGGAACAGGAACCGTCAGAACTTCCTTCCCGCCATCGATCTCCCGATTGATGACCACAGCACCATTTTCGATTTTAATGGATGAAACGGCAGAAACGGATGGTATTCCAAGAAATTCAGCCAGCATCCCTCCTACCGTCGACCCGTTAAAGTCGCTGGATTCGATGCCGCAAAGAATGATATCGTAAGGATTGGCCTTGATCACTTCCGCCAGCTGGGCAGCAACAAAATAGGCATCCGCCGGATCAGCATTCACCCGGATCGCATCATCGGCTCCGATGGCCAGTGCTTTCCGGATTGTAGGATCAGACCCGCACAGACCCACATGGGCAACCGTCACCTGTGTGATGCCGCTTGCAGGATCATCTTTAAGTTCCAGGGCACGGGTCAGAGAAAGTTCATCCCATGGATTGATGACCCACTGGATCCCGGCCGTGTCCAGCTTTGTAAAATTGTCGGCAAATTTGACCTTGGTCGTCGTGTCGGGCACATTGCTTATACAAACCAGAATTTTCATTCAGTAATCTATTTAGGTAAATAAAATAATATGCTTCGCTTCAGGCGTGCAAAGATAAAAGAATTTGACTTGAAATCTCAACTCAAGATTGCTCATCCAGCGATTTGTTGTACTGCGTCATGGCCCTGAGACTCATGGCCATGCTGGAGAAGCCGCCATCGTGATAAATGTTCTGCATCGTGACTTTCCGGCTCAGGTCAGAGAAAAGTACGATGCTGAAATCGGCACATTCTTCTGCAGTAGCGTTTCCGAGTGGCGACATCCGGTCGGTGAAATCCACCAGGCCGTCCATGCCTTTAATGGCGCTTCCTGCTGTGGTTCGTGTCGGTGATTGTGAGATCGTATTGATCCTGATGTGCTTGTCACGTCCATAAATATAGCCGAAACTGCGGGCAATGGATTCAAGCAGGGCTTTGGCATCGGCCATGTCGTTGTATCCTACCAGCGTACGTTGGGCAGCAATGTAGGAAAGGGCCAGGACCGAACCCCAATCATTGATGGCATCCAGTTTCCTGGCAACCTGCAGCATCTTATGAAAAGATAAGGCAGAGACATCAATGGTCTTCAGGAAAAAATCATAGTCAAGATCGTCGTAATCACGGCCTTTCCTGACGTTCATCGACATGCCGATCGAATGGAGCACAAAATCGATCTTTCCACCGAAGAGTTCCATGGTACGAGTGAATACCTTTTCAAGGTCGCTGACATTTGTGGCATCCGCCGGGATCACCTCGGCATTGCATTTTTCAGAAAGGAGCTGGATTTCACCGAATCTGAGGGCCACCGGGGTATTCGACAAGGTAAAAACGGCCCCTTCATCATGCGCCTTTTCAGCGATCTTCCATGCAATGGATTTACTGTCGAGTGCCCCGAAAATGATTCCTTTTTTCCCGTTTAATAAATTGTATGACATTGTTTTCTGTTTTAATTGAACCTAATTCCCCATCAGCTCTTTCGCCGTCTTCAATGCAGCATCGGAGACCTTTTCATTGCTCAGCATTTTAGCAATTTCATGTACCCGTTCTTTCGGATTAAGCTTTTTCAGCAGTGTTCTTGCAGTCTTGTCATCGCTGGTTTTGTATACCCAGTAATGCGATTGTCCTTTGCCGGCAATCTGCGGGAGGTGAGTGATGGCGATCACCTGCATGGTCTGACCCATTTTCTTCAGGATATCCCCTACTTTTCCGGCCACTTCACCGGATACGCCCATGTCGATTTCATCAAAAATGATCGTGGGCAGTAAATTCCTTTGAGATACAAGTGATTTTATGGTCAGCATAAGACGCGACAATTCACCGCCTGAAGCGATCTTTGCGATCTCGTTCAGTGCGATGCCTTTGTTGGCGCTGAAAAGGAACCTTACCGCATCGGTTCCATCAGCCGTAAGTTCATCCCTGCGTTTCAGTTCGATAGAGATACGGGCATCCGGCATCCCAAGCAGAACAAGGGTTTGCCGGATTTTCTCCTCAAGATCGCCGGTCACGTTGTGCCGGTTTGCGGAAAGTTCTTCTGCCTGATTCTCCAGTTTTTCTTTGAGAAGGTCGATCTCTTTTTTCAACAGCCCGATCCGCTCTTCGAGCGATGTCACATCCTTCAGTTTATCTTCAACTTCGCGCTGGATCTTTTGCAAACCGGCGATATCAGGCACGTTGTGCTTTTTCTCCAGGTGATAGATCAGGTCGAGCCGGGCGGTGAGTGCTGCGATCTCGGCCGGATCAAATTCGACAGCCTGTCCGATCTTTTCCATCTCGCCGGCGATGTCACGGAGATCAATGTTATTGCTCCTGAGCCGTTCGCTGATCTCGTTCAGTGAAGGATGAAACCGGGAAAGATTTCCCGTAGTGCCGGCGATCTCCGATATCCGGGCAAGGACGTTCTGTTCACCTTCCGAAAGAACCTCAAGCGCATGAAATATAGCGTTCTTGATCTCACTGGCATGCGCAAGCAATTCGAGCCGCTGTTCGGTTTGCTCCTGTTCACCATCTTGCAATCTGGCAGTTTCAAATTCTTCGAAGAGAAACTGGTAGTAATCCCTGTCGCTCCGGGCGCGGGTTTCCTGCCGTACAAGCTGATCAAGTTCACGGTTAAGCTGTGTATACAGCGCAAACTCTTCGCGGTAGCCCGGAATGATTTTGTTGTTTTCAGAATAGTTGTCAAGGACGGCCAGCTGGAAGTCTGCATCGTTAAGGGTAATGATGGAGAACTGTGAATGGACATTTACAAGCCGGTCGCCCAGTTCTTTCATCAGCGTAAGGTTGACCGGGGTATCATTGATAAAGGCACGTGATTTCCCGTTCTGAAGGATCTCACGGCGAAGAATTGCAGTTTCATCATAATCCAGTTCATGACCGGAAAAGAAATCTTCAAGCCGGTATCCTTTGATCCGGAAGGCACCTTCCACAATGCACTTCCGCGATTTATCGAGCAGCACCGAGGCATCGCCGCGGTTGCCGAGGATCAGCGACAGGGCGCCCAGCAGGATTGATTTACCCGCCCCGGTTTCCCCGGTAATGATCGAAAAACCTGCTGAAAGCTCCATTTCCAGCCGATCGATCAGTGCATAATTTTCGATTGCTAGTCGGACAAGCATAGATTTCCCTGTAACAGGTGACAGCTACAAAAATAAGATAAAAGGATCATTTTCCCGACAAAATCGTCTGGTACTTGGATCCGTTGGCAGGATCAATTTCTTTCAGGATGTTAACCACAGAAGTCTTTTCCAATGGCGGGACCCGCTGATCGGAATAGATGTTGACAAATTCATCCCGCTTGGCATCAATGATCAGCTGAAGTCCGAAGTTATTGGGCTTTTTGTCGAAAAGCGTCTTGAGATAATCGATGCTTTCCGTGACTGCAGCCCGGCCCTGGTCTACTTTTTCGTACATCTGGTCGAGACCCAGGCGGTGGAATTTGTAATTGAAGTCACGCAATTCACTGGTGGAAGGATTCAGGAAATTTTCCACCAGCCAGTACTTATTCTTCTGGCTTTCATAGCCTTTCCATCCCGGTTCCTGTGCATTCTGTGCAGCATTCACGATAGCCTGGGCCTTTTCAAGGAAAGGTGTTCCGCCGTACGGCGAAAAGGAATCGAAATATAAGCCCAGGAAAACATAAGCATAATAGGCCAGTGTTGAAGTAAGGTTATCAGCGTAGGTACCTTCGGAATAATTGAGCGGCTGAAATTCAACGTAACGGACCTGGAAATCTTTTTCAACCCAGTTCAGCATGGTTGTGTTGTAGGCTGAATTATAGACGGGTCTCCGGAGAACAATGTTCAGCGATCCTTTAAAATCATCAGTTCCCAAACGCTCGCTAATGGTATATAAAATGGTGCATTCAATCCGTTCTTCTGTCCTGAAGTTGAAGTTGGACCATTTACGGTTATTCATGAACTCATACATGGCGGTCTGCATGGATTCATATACCCGTTTGTCTGTTCCCGACACCTGCTGAGAGGTAACGGATATCTGGCAATCGAGCTCCTGGCTGAAAACCCGGGTTGACAGTAAGAGAATAGTCAGCAGGATAAGGATCTTCTTCATGGTGTCATGATTTTTTTGACCGCACGGCCTTCCGGCCATCCAGCAGATTTTTAACGGTATCAAGGATATCCCCTGCCACTTCCCGTTTATCTTTCAGTTCTCCGGCATGAAGAATCCCTGACCGGCCGATGATTGTAATTTTATTGGTTGTGACGTCAAATCCTGCCCCTTTATCATCCAGTGAGTTCAGAACAATGAGATCAAGGTTCTTGTTTTTCAGTTTTGCAGTTGCATTTACGATCCCGTTGCCGGATTCAAGTGCGAATCCTACCACCACCTGGTCTTTCTTCTTCAGTTTCCCTAATTCTTCCAGGATATCGGTGGTCTTTACAAGGTTCAGTGTCAGTTTCGGGGTTCCTTTTTTGATCTTTCCTGTCGATACTTGCTCGGGGGTATAATCTGCAACAGCAGCAGCCATGATAACAATATCGGCCGAGGAGAAACTGGTCCGGCAGGCCTTGTACATCTCGGCGGCTGATTCGACATAAAGTTTTTTTATGGAAGAATTCTCTGACCTGATATGACCCGGCCCGCAGATCAGTGTCACTTTCGCGCCACGGCGGGAGGCTTCTTCGGCAATGGAAATGCCCATCAGGCCGGAAGACCTGTTGCCGATGTACCTGACTGGGTCGATGGCTTCCCGGGTGGGGCCGGCAGTTACAAGGATTTTATTTCCGGAAAATTGAAGCTTGTGGTCAAAAAAAAACCGGATATGATCCATGATGTTTTCGGGTTCTTCCATTCTGCCCGGACCCGACAGTCCGCTGGCAAGTTCGCCGACCTGGGGTTCAATGATGGTGTTCCCGTATGAACGAAGGACCTGGATGTTCTTTTGGGTCGATGGATGGTTGTACATGTCGAGATCCATGGCCGGGGCTATGAAAACCGGGCATTTGGCTGAAAGGTAGGCCGTCACCAGGAAATTATCGGCAATTCCGTTGGCCATTTTCCCAAGGGTGTTTGCCGTAACCGGTGCAAACAGCATCAGGTCAGCCCAGGAACCAAGTTCAACATGATTGTTCCATTCGCCGGTTGTCTCCTTAAAGGGATCGACGATCACCGTTGCGCGGGAAAGTGTGGAAAGTGTAAGCGGAGTAACAAAGGCTGTCGCGGCTGGCGTCATGATCACCCTGACCTGGGCCTCCTCTTTTACCAGAATGCGGACCAGAAACGGAATTTTATAGGCAGCAATGCTCCCGGTGACACCGATGACGATCTTTTTGCCTTTGAGCATTTATGGATGGGAATTAGAAGTCGTCCTGGTTTTCCTTGTGCGGATTCCTGAAATACACTTCTTCGTTCAGGTATTCGTGAATCGCGATCAGGGTAGGTTTTGGAAGATGTTCGTAGTATTTGGCAATTTCAATCTGTTCCCTGTTTTCAAAAATTTCTTCCAGGTTATCCGTAGTGGAAGTAAATTCAGATATTTTCTGTTTCAGCTCTTCCTTCATTTCGAGCGAGATCTGGTTTGCACGCTTCGACAGAATGGCAACGGATTCGTAAACGTTGTTCGTTCCCATCGTAAAATCTTCAATGTTCCTTGTTACAGCAAGGGAGTCTGTTTTGACTTTTTTATAATCCATCGTAAAATTATTGGTTTGTTTTCTGTTTTTTCTTTCCGCCTTTTTGTCCCAGTGAATCAAATTCTTTCTGGGCCTTGGCCCTGTAATACCTTGCCTCGGCAGTGAATGTGCTCGAAGGGTACAGGGTTACAAAATCATTGTATGCCGTGAATGATTTCAGCAACCGTTCTTTCTTTTTCGACTCGATGCTTTGTACGGCATATTTGTAATTGGATTTGTAGATGAGGAAAAGGATCTCTTCCTTTCTCTGCGTATCCGGAAAATCCTTCAGGATATTGTTGAAACAGGTAATGGCTGCGGGATAATCCTCCATCCTGAAATAGAGCATGGCAATCTGATAATCTTTTGTTTCAAGTTTCTCCCTCATCTTATCGATGAGTTCATTGCATTCGGGTAGCCTCTTGCTATCAGGATATGCGTTAATGAAGCCCTGCAGTTCTTTGATCGCATCACGTGTAGAGGTCTGGTCAAGGCTGTACTCCGGCGAAAGCAGCGTGTTGCAATAGGCGCTCATGTATGTGCACTCTTCTGCTTCGCGGCTGTTTGGAAAATTGGAGCTGAACCGTTTGAAATAGTAGGCGGCCATCGTCCAGTCCTTGGAGTAGAAATAGCAATATGCCTGGTTATAGTAAATCTTCTGGGCCTTGTCGGTCGCACGTATCGTCCCCATCAGCTGGTCATACAGCTGAAGCGCACGCGAATAATCCTTCTCATCGTACAGCTTCATCGCCATTGCATACTTTTTCTCGGAGTCGTCGCTTTTCAGAACCTTCTGAAATTTGCAGGAAGTAGCCAGAAAAACCAGTATTGACAAGCAAATGAAGAGAATCCTGTAGTTCATGGTGCAAAATTACAATTTTTCCGGGAATAACAACAAATTATTTCCCCGCAGCAGATGTCTTAAATGGCTCAGGATGTTGATCAAAATCCTGCGGCCGGTAATCTGGTTTTAACGAAAAAAATTGAATGTTAGTATAAATAAGGTTGCACTGTCTTTGCTCGTAACGTGTATTGTGTGACGCGTTACGGATGATGGATGATGCTTTACGAACACAGTCTCCCCTTGATTTCCCTGAAATAATATTGTACTTTTATTCCTTAAAAAGAATATCGTCCTTAAACGTCCTTGATTTTGACATCGACATCCAGATTTAATACTGAATCATTTTAACAAAGAAAAACATGAAAAAACTTACATTTTTGCTTCTCCTCTGTCTTGTTCTGCTTTTTGCAGGATGCAGTAAAAAAAGTTCTTCCGACGACACAACCAGCGGTTCGAATTGTACCTGGACTACAGTGTTCTCCGATGATTTTAACAGGATCAACGGTCCTATCGGGAATAATTACCAGGACACTATTCTTTCCGTTTATGGCCAAAGCGGAAGTGGTTTTGCTGACATCTTCAATAACAGCCTCCGGGTCTCTACCAATCAATGCTATTGGGCTATCTGGTATTTGACCAATGTTGATGGAAGCAAAATCCGTTCAACCATCAAATGTACTGTACCATCCGCACCGGGTCCCTACAATTTCGGCTTGGGCGGAAGAATGACATCTCCCGGACAGATGAGCCAGACCGGGTATTTCGGTGGTATTAACGCTGACACCCTTCAGATTTTCAGGATCAATGGAACGTCCTCTCAGAGATTCGCCGCGCATTATTATAAAATACAATCCGGACATACCTATAAATTATCCCTTGTAATTGATGAAGCCAGTATTATTGCGACAGTTATCGACCTGAATACGGATGAAACCGCCAGCATTACAGCTACTGACACCGGGTCCAATGTACCCGGAAAAATTTTCTCCATCAATGGCAATACTTTCGGAGGCCAGGCAGATCTGTTGTTTGATGACTTCCTGATTGAACGGTGCCAGTAACCCGATGGGCGACAGGTGATGGGTAACGATCGTTATGTAATCCGGCAAACGCGTCACAAGCAACGTGTTTCAAAAACTTTTTTTTAATCCTTCTGAAAATGCTATTTTTGCCGGCTGGTGCTATGAACTTTCGTTAAACTCAAAATCAGATTTACGTGGATATTTTTGAAAAAATTATTGCAAACGCAGGGCCGCTCGGAAGATATGCAGACGCAGGCCATGGGTATTATTCTTTCCCGAAACTGGAAGGACAGATCTCAAACAGGATGATTTTCAGGGGAAAAGAATGCATTGTATGGAGCCTGAATAACTACCTTGGACTGGCCAATCACCCTGAAGTGAGGGAAGCTGATACACGCGGCGCTGCCGACTGGGGAATGGGCTACCCGATGGGCGCCCGGATGATGTCGGGACAAACCGAATATCACCTCGAACTGGAGCGTCAGCTGGCGGAATTTGAAGGAAAAGAGGCCGCTTACCTGCTCAATTACGGTTACATGGGAATGGTCTCTATCATCGACTCGCTGCTCGACCGCCATGATGTGGTCGTGTATGACTCGGAAGCACATGCATGCATCCTCGACGGGCTTCGCCTGCACATCGGAAAACGCTTTGTCTATCCTCACAATGACATGGAGAGCTTTGAAAAGCAGCTGGTAAGGGCAAAGAAACTGACGGATGAAACCGGCGGCGGGATCCTTGTCATCACCGAAGGGGTTTACGGGATGTCGGGTGACCTCGGCAACCTAAAGGATATGCTTGCATTTAAAGAGAAATACAATTTCCGCCTCCTGATCGATGATGCGCACGGTTTTGGCACCATGGGCTCCCATGGAAAAGGAACCAGCGAACATCAGCAGGTGATGGAAAAGGTGGATGTTTATTTCGGGACCTTCGCCAAAGCCATGGCCGGGATCGGTGCATTTGTAGCCAGCGACAAGCCCATTATAAAATCACTGGCCTATAAAATGCGGTCGCAGATCTATGCAAAATCTCTTCCCATGCCAATGGTGGTCGGCGCACTGAAACGGCTTGAACTGATCAAGACGAAGCCGGAATTAAGGGAGAAGCTCTGGACGATCGTCAACGCCCTTCAGTCGGGACTGAAAGAAAACGGATTCAACATTGGAAATACGGCTTCGCCGGTAACACCGGTATTTCTGAAAGGAAGCGTTGATGAAGCCACCCAGATGGTTTACGACCTCAGGCAGAACTACGGAGTGTTTTGCTCCATCGTGATCTACCCGGTCATTCCAAAGGGTTTACTCATGCTCCGTCTTATTCCTACAGCGGTTCATACACTTGAAGATGTTAATTACACAATCGATACCTTCAAAATCATCAAGCAAAAACTGGATTCCGGTGTTTACTCTACTGGAAATATCCCGGATGTAGCAGAACAGTTCTGACAACAGACACAATATGGGAAGAAAGCCCGGTTCGGGAAAAAGATCGAGCTCGTTTCTTTACAGGACCCGGCGTAAGATCCGCTACCTGCGCCACAGGGGCACACTTTTCCATACTGTTCCCCGGCAGGACCGGCAGAAGTGCAAACGGTCGTCGCGGCTTAAACGCATGCGGAGATGGCGCAGAAGGATGAGGCACATCTTTTTTAATTTCAGACCTTCAACCGTTAAAAGATACAACCGGATCCTGCAGGCCGAGATCCGGGCTTTACAGATCCGGTCGCTGAGCCGTCAGACATTGCCGGAAAGACTTGCAGAACCTGTTGCTCCTGTTTCACGACCGGTAAGAAAATATTCTTTCAGTAGCAAGATTCACCGTTCTTTCAGAAAACTGCGATTCCTTTACCGGCAGACAAGGAAAAAAAGGCGGCTGAAAACCGTGCAGAAGAAACCGCGGACTACTTACCGGAAACTCAGGTACCTATACACAACCGGGGAATTGTTCAGGGTCAATTTCCTCCCTTTTCTGAATGCCCTCTACCGGAACTTTTCTTTCCTCTGGAGTGCAAAGTATCTTAAGATCCTGATAAACTCCACGTTTACCTTTCTCCTTTCGTACCTTGTCGTTTTCTTCCTGAAAGAGCTGGCGATCTCAGTTGCAGCGCATTCCATTCACGTCAAAACGGTGATGATGTATTATGATGTGGAATTCCTGATCCGGAGCCGCGACTGGACTGCCGATATGGTCCAGGTAATTTACAGCACCGGGCCTGTGATCACCGGTCTGATAGCGGTAATTTCACTTACCCTTTATGGACTGACCTTGCACGAAAGCTGGATGATACGGCTCTTTTTCCTTTGGACGTTCCTTCATGCGCTTTCACAGTCACTCGGAGATATGATCTTCGGAGTGATCCTTAACCAGGGCTTTGGATGGGTTCTTGCATACTCCTATTACACCGATACCGACAACCTGCTTTTCGTCTCAGGAATCTTACTAGGAATGATACTTGCCGGGATTTTCCTGACCCGGTTCCTGCTGTTGTCGGGAAACATCTATTTTAACTTCCTGGACAAAGAAAACCAGAGACCATTTTTTGCGTCACAGATATTCCTTCCATTCATCATCTCTTCGGTCGTCATTGTCATGATGAAGGTGCCGATCAGGAATAACTTCGACTTCGTGGTGGAAAGCTCGATGCTGCTGCTCATCCTTCCGGGGATGATCCGCGCGCGTTATATGAATGATCTTTTCTTTGATGAGGAACCGAGAAAAATCCGGTTCAAATGGATCTGGATCCTGGCGTCAGTTGCAGCAATAATCCTGTTCAGGGTCTACTTTTTCGCGGGAATCAGGATGTAATTTACGATTTACGATTTCAGACCTCTGGCCTCCGGTTACTGAATGATGATCTTCCCCTGACAAACCCCCCGGTTGCCGGTAAGTTTAATCAGGTAGATTCCCTTCGGGAGGAATGTGAAATCGAGTGAAACCGGAGTCTGGCCACCCACACCATATATCGTTCCGGAATGAACTTGGTTTCCTGTCAGGTCGTAAATCACAAAAGGATAATTACCGGCCGATGATTCAGGAATCTGGATATTGAAATTTCCTTTTGATGGATTTGGATAAAGAAGCAGGGAGGACTTCGATTTCACTTCTACTATACCATAATTGACAGGAACCATCCTTACATTCAGGCTGGTGGTATGGCGGTTGGTTACATTGACTGCGTGCACTGTTTTCGTAACATATCCAATGCAGGTAAAGGTCAGGTCCCAGTTGCCCTGTGCAATGGGACGAAAGTACCATCCATGATTGGCATTGGAAAATTCATATGAATTATCGGCATCGTGACCGGTAATAAAGACCCTGGCCCTGAGCGGAGCGCCTGTCAGGGTATCGGTCACCTGCCCGTTGATCCCGTAATTGCTTTCTTCAATGTAATTCAGGAATGACCTCCTGTTGTAATTCCAGAAACTAAGCAACTGATTGGCCGGTATTAATTTGACGGCAGAGATCTCCATCGTCATTTCCCGCCCGTAATGAAAATAGGTGGTATAATCCTGGCGGCCGCCTTCAATTGAATACCATGCATATCCATTGGTGATCCCGTTGTCCAGGTCGGTCAGGTAACCGGCAGGAGCATAAAGATGAACGGTATCAACATATTCGCGGGAGACGAACTGCATCCAGTTATCATCCGGATGAAACCTCGACCAGGTGTCCCAGGGATAGTTGATCACTTCTGCCCCGCCATGAAAATTGGCCGACATCACAAAGTGATGAATGGAATCGTAATGCATGAAGGCTTTTGTTTCAACCTGCCATGCATAGCCGTCAGGATGCGGACCACCCTTCGGATCAGGGAAGTTCCGGTTAAGGTCGATATAGTTTGCATTGTAACGCTGAGCCCCGTTTACGGTGCTGTTGCCCCCGTGGTATGTTCCGTCAGGATTGGCCAGGGGATTTATATAGATCTGGTAATTGTTAACAAGATTTGTGATCCTTTGAACACTTCCGTAACCTGAAAGAATGGAATCAATCAGATGCATCATACAGATGTACCCGGTGGTTTCGTCGCCATGAATGGAGGATGTATAGAAAAACTCAGGTTTCGCGCGGTTCACATTGACGCTGTCGCTGATCTTGACAGCCAGGATAAGCCTTCCCTGGTTACTTGTCCCGATGGTGTCGAGCCGGCATATATCCGGATGGCTGGCAGCAAATCCGACCATATAGCTGACATACTGATCATAGGTTGGATAGAAATTCCAGACGACCGTACTTCCGGGCTTCCTCTTCTGTCCTCCCATGTTGAGCTCAGATTCCTGCAGCAGTGAACCCGGTGAAGGCAGGATCGTATATTGATAGCCCAGTTCGAGGAACCGTCCGAATTCTGTACGGTTTGCATAGGCAAATACCTCACTGCCTTTCACATTATCGAGGGAGATGATCTTTGTGAGTGTCCCGATTTCGCTGCGATCGAAAATGGAAAAAGTAAAATAAACTTCACCATGGGTTTTAAAAAGATCATCCAGGATTTTCTGGTTGTTTTCCTGTGAAAAAGCTGATGAAAATGTGAAGAAAAAGATAAGAGAGAAAAAAGTAAAACGGAATCGGTTCATCATTGTTCAATTTGTTCGATGAGTTTTTTAATGAGTTTATGGACCTCTTTGCTGACGGGTGCCAAGGGAAGGCGAACGAATTCCTCGCAGAGATGAAGTACGTTGAGGGCAGCTTTGATCCCGCCCGGGCTTCCGTCGAGAAAGAGTGCATTCATCAGCTCCAGCAGTTCAAAATGGAATTTCCTGGCCGTGGGAAAATCACCGTTCAGCCCCATTCTGACCATGCTCGAGAATTGCCCCGGAAAGGCATTGGCAATGACGGAAATTACGCCGTCGGCACCAGCAGACAGCAAGGGAAGCGTGATGGAATCATCGCCGGAGATCACAACGAAATTTTCCGGCCGCTCTTTCAGCAGGTGAAAGATCTGGTCAAAATTCCCTGATGCTTCCTTGATTCCGATGATGTTCTTGAAATCATGTGCCAGCCGCAAGGTTGTGGAAGCGGCAATGTTGCTCCCGGTCCTGCCGGGAACAGTATAGAGGATCACAGGAACCGGACAGGCCTCTGCAACGACCCTGAAATGCTGGTAGATCCCTTCCTGGTTGGGTTTGTTGTAATAGGGAGAAACAGAAAGTATGGCATCGACATCCTTAAATTGAGTTCCGTGAATGCTGAGTACCAGTTCGGAGGTGTTGTTCCCTCCCATCCCGAGTACTAACGGGACCCGGTGATTGATCTTTTCGACCGCAAATTCAAGAAGGGTCTTCTTTTCCTGTTTCGACAAGGTGGATGCTTCTCCCGTCGTTCCCATCAGCACGATGTAATCGACGCCTCCGGTAATCGTGTGATTCAGGATACGTTCAAAAGCAAGAAAATCGATGGCACTAGATTGCGTGAATGGAGTAACAATGGCAACCCCGGTTCCACGGAACTTGTCATGCAGCTTTTCCGTCATTGTTGATGATGGTTAGGTAATGGGTGATCTGCCGGATGAATTCATTTACCGGTGTGGAAGGATTTACATCGAGCATCAGGTCGTAGCACGAGGTGCTGTCTTCGGAATAGCGGCCGATGCGGCAAAGCGACATGGAAAGGCCGGAAATGTATTTTAATGGCAGGCTGTCTTTCATGTCAAGGTCGATCAGGAGATCAAAATCTTTCTGAATGAAATCCATCACCTTCTCCTTCGCGGGCCTGTAAAACCAGTTCATATCCCTGGTGGAAAAAAAATCGTAGGATAATTTCGGCAGGAACCTGCTGACGAGATTTTTGTTCTTGACGTAACCCAGGGCTTTTACCTCCTTGCGGTCGTGTTGCAACTGCGTGACGAATTCAGAAACTACATCATAATCCGGAACATCATCCAGGTTGTAGAGTATACCGATCTTCTTTGCATCCCGCAGGTTCGTAATTTTCCGGTCACGACCTGCCTTTTCCAGTTCCTTCCTGAAATAGTGATAACCGATTAACGATCTGATTTTCCTGAACATAGTAAAAAATCCTCTGCTACTCAAAAACGCTGCAAAGGTAACGTTTACCGGGCAGATATATTTGATAATTAACAATTTTTAATAACAGACTGTTGTTGAATATCCTTTTTAGCAGGGGTTGCGATTCATCAAGGATAGAAATTTCAGCATTTATTATCACCACAGATTGACACTGATTTTCATGGATTGGTCACAGAAAATATTTTCCACACATGACTTATGACGTATGACTTTTCGCTATCTCGCTACTTCGCTATTTCTTTTCTATCTTTACAAACCAATATCAAACTTAACACTCGTGAAGCTGACCTTTCTCGGCACCGGTACATCACAGGGAATCCCGGTTGTGGCCTGTCACTGCGATGTTTGCCGGTCGGACGACCCAAGGGATAACCGGCTGCGGTCATCTGCAATAGTAGAGGTCGCGGGACTTAACATCGTTATTGACTGCGGCCCGGATTTTCGTCAGCAGATGCTGCGGGCAAATGTTCAGTCCATCGATGCCATCCTGATCACGCATGCACACAAGGACCATATCGGGGGACTGGATGATGTGAGGGCATTTAATTATTTCCTTCAGCGGCCGGCTGATGTTTATGCAACCAGGGAGGTTCATTCTGCCATCCGGAAGGAGTTCTCCTATGCATTCGGGAAAGAGAAATATCCGGGGGTACCGGTGATCAACCTGCATGCCATCGCCAACCGCAGGTTCGAAATATCCGGCCAATCCATCCTTCCCATAAAAGCCATTCATTTCGGCGACCGCACGGTTTTCGGATACAGGATCGGCGATCTGACCTATATTACCGATGCCATCGAGATCCCGGACAGGGAGATGAAAAAGATCGCAGGATCACGGGTGATCGTGATCAATGCCCTGCGGAAGAAAAAACACTATTCCCACTTTAACCTGAAGGAAGCTTTGTCCATCCTGGAAAAGCTGAATCCTGAACAGGCTTACCTGACACACATCAGTGACCAGCTCGGAAAGCATGAAGAGGTTGAGAAGGAGTTGCCGGGATTCGTAAAAATTGCTTACGATGGGCTGATTGTTGAAATTTAATTACGGATTACGATTTATTTCTTCGTGTCTTTCGCGTCTTCTTCGTGGGGTTTTGTGTAATGAAATTTTAACCACAAAGGCGAATAAGTTCATCACAAAGGCGCGCAAAGGATTTTTTCCGGCTTCCGACTTCAGGCCTCTGACCTCGGCTTAGTTCACGACGACTTTTTTTACTTTCTTAAGTGTCAGCAAATTCATCGGGTCTGAGCCCAATCCTTCCACGTTGTTCTGAACAAAACGAAGCACCTGGTCGTAGTAAAGCACCACCACCGGGGCATCTTCCATAATCAGTTTTTCCATCTGGCGGTAATAGCCGAACCGCACGGAATCGTTGACAGACGCCATCGCCTTTTCGTACAGCTGATCAAATCCGGGGTTTTTGAAATGAGTATAATTCGGGCCCTGCGGTGAAAAATTTCTTCCGTAAAAAAGGGAAAGATAGTTTTCAGCATCAGGATAATCGGCGATCCAGGAGGCCCTGAAGAAAGGCAGTTTGGCCTGGGCCTTCATCTCCTTAAGTGCAGCCGGCGGCGAGATATCGATCCTGATCTCGATCCCGATCTCCCCTGCCTTGTATTGCAGGTATTTGCAGATATCCAGGTAATCGGATGTGGTGGAAAGCGTCACCGGTGGCATTCCACGGCCTTCCGGGTACCCTGCTTCGGCAAGAAGTTTCCTTGCCTTTTCAGGATCATAGTTATAATGAATGGTGGTGGAATCGAACGAGGGCATTCCCTTCGGGATCATACCATAAAGGCCGGGGGTGCCTATATTGTTCCGCAGGAACTCAATCATCTTTGCACGGTCGAAGGAAAGGTTGATCGCCTGGCGCACCTTCCTGTTCACTACAGGATTTTTTTTAACTGTGCTTGCTTCAGGATCCACGAGGAAACCCAGGTATTCAGTATTCAGATAGGGCTCGGCAATCAGCCTGAACTTGCTGTTAAATCCGGGTTTAAGCTTACCGTCCCTGGTGAGTAGTTCATCTTTATAGCTCGGATCGATCCCCGACATGAAATCCAGTTTTCCCTTGACAAATTCAAGAAAGGCTGATTGCTTGTCGGCCAGGAATGTTATGGCCACTGCATCGAGGAACGGTAACCGACTGCCATTCTCAAATTCAAAATAGGCCGGGTTCTTTATGAGTACCAGCTTGACACCTTCCTTCCACATCATGAACTGAAATGGGCCGGTGCCGACCGGGTTCTTCCGGAAATCCGTTCCATACATTTCAACGGCCTCATGCGGGATGACTGAACAATAAAGTGTCGTAAGGATTCCCAGAAATGGAGGAAACGGTTGTTTCAGGCGGATGATGAAGGTGGAATCATCGGGCGCCAGGAAAGAATATTTAGCACCGGTTTTCTCAACATAATTGAATATCCATGAACCCGGAGATGCCACAGAAGGATCAGTGATCCGGGAGAAGCTGTAAAGCACATCGGCTGCCACAACCCTCCTCCCCTTCCCTGCCGGAAATACCGGGGTGCTGTGGAAATAAACATCCTGCCTCAGATGAAAACAATATTCCTTCCCGTCTGAAGAGATCGCCCATGCCTTAGCGATGCAGGGCAGGATTTCAAGGTGATCGCCAAGCTGGACCAGTCCGTTGAAGATCTGGTGTGTCGCCCAGATGTTCGCCTGGTCGCGGGCATAAGCCGGATCAAGCGAGGTGATCCCGGCGGCCTCATTGTACCTGAATACGGTCTTGTTTCCATTCTTGCCGGGACCGCGGGAACAGCCCAAGACCATGAGCAGGATCAAAACGGAATAGAAAATGTTTTTCATTGTGAATCCGGATACCAACGAGGAAGGCAAATGTAGGAATTTTCGATGGCCCGGATTACATTTCTGCGTGATAAATTAATATGTACCTTTGCGTTCCAAAACCATCAACATCCTTCAAAAATGAAAAAGATTTTCCTGCTCTCTCTCCTTGCAATCTTCGCGTTAACCACTGTACACTCCCAGGATGCCAGTAAAAGCGGCGCCTATTCCTGCTCAAAAAGAAAGTCATCCATGAACCAGCAATCGCTAAAGGTTCTGAAAGATTTTTTCACCGTCGGCCCGACCCACAGCTATGACGTGCTGAGCTACACGATGAGCCTGAACCTATACAACAGCTTCTTCAGCCCTTATCCGAAAAATTACACTGCAAAGACGACGATAGGGATCAAAGCAGACTCGACCCTGAATTCAATCAAACTGAATGCTGTAAACAGTTCGATGGTGATCGATTCGGTACGACTTGCGGGAGTTTCTTACACTCATTCAAATGATACCCTCCGGATCCAGCTGAACCGGACCTATAATGCCGGGGAAATATTCCAGGTAAGGGTTTGCTATCATCATCTTGATGTAGCTGATGGTGCCTTTTATGCCAACGGCGGATTCGTTTTCACCGACTGTGAACCGGAAGGCGCGCGGAAATGGTTTCCCTGCTGGGATAAGCCAAACGACAAAGCCCTTGTGGATATCACCGTATCAGTTCCGTCGAACGCAAAATGCGGCTCTAACGGAGCGCTTGTTGATTCGACCATAATCGCAGACACGCTTACCTATCACTGGATCAGCACCGACCCGGTTTCCACATACCTGACCGTACTTACGGCACGGCTGAACTACAACCTCGATATTGTTTACTGGCACAAACTCAGCAACCCGGCCGACAGCGTCCCTTTGAGGTTCTATTACAACCCCGGAGAGAGCCCCTATTATATTGAAGGAATCCTTCCCGATATGACGACCTATTTTTCACAGAATTTCATTGAGCATCCTTTTCAGAAAAATGGGTTTTCAACACTGAACGGAGACTTTGCCTGGGGAGGCATGGAAAACCAGACCCTGACAAGCCTTTGTCCGAATTGCTGGTATGAAAATATTGTTTCACATGAATATGCCCATCAATGGTTTGGAGACATGATCACCTGTTCAACCTGGGCCGACATCTGGCTGAATGAAGGCTTTGCCACCTGGACGGAAGCATTCTGGATTGAAAAAGACCAGGGAAATACAGGGTACCTGAATGAGATCCATGGCGATGCTGCAACTTACATGGCAGGAAACCCGGGCTGGGCCATCTCTGTTCCCGACTGGGCCATCAATACGCCGCCACTGGGCGTTCTTTTCAATTTCCAGATCACTTACGAAAAAGGAGCCTGTGCACTGCACCAGGTGCGTTACCTGCTGGGCGACCCCCTCTTTTTACAGATGATGCAGGATTATTGCGCCGATACGAATTTTAAATTCAAAGCAGCCACCATCAGGGATTTCAACAACAAGGTCAACGAGGTCTCAGGCAGCAATTACGACTGGTACTTTACCGACTGGATCTACCAGCCGAACCATCCCCAGTACCAGAACAAATATAATTTTGAAGACCTTGGAGGTGGTCAGTGGAAAGTGAATTTCCAGGCCAACCAGGTACAGTCAAACCCTGCTTTCTTCCGGATGATGCTTAATTTCAAGGTGATCTTCTCAGATGCCACAGATACGACGTTCCGCGCCATGAACGATGTGAACAACCAGGTTTTCCATTGGACCTTCAGCAAGCATCCGATCCAGTTCTATTTTGATCCGGAGAACCAGATCGTTCTCAAAACAGCTTCCACCACGCTTGGGGTACCCGAAGCTAATCAGACGGGCGGTTTCCACCTTTACCAGAATATCCCGAATCCTGCAGCCAACACGACAAAAATCGTCTATGAACTCAGTTGTGAAGCCCAGGTCAGACTTGACATAACGGATATCAGCGGGAAGATCATTTCTACCCCTGTCAACGAAACAAAAACAGGCGGTAAGCAATCTGTCGACGTTGATTGTTCCGCCCTTGCTCCCGGCCTCTATTATTATACCTTAAAAGCTGGTGACTTCAGGCAAACGAAAAAGATGGTCGTCACGAAATGACAGGAGAACAATTCCCTCTATCAGTATCTTTAAAAAGATTCCGTTTTCTTATTGCAGGGATCGGAATCTTTATTCTTGCAGGATCTTATGCGCAGAAGCCCTTTACGGCTCATGTTCCGGCAGGAAACAGCGCTGATACTGTGCATTTTTACATGAAGCATGCTTACGATGTTCAGAAGTATGAGCTGAACCTGGACATCTACGATAATTATAAAACGCCCTATTCGTGGGCTTTCCATGCTTCGGAGGTCATCACAGTCCGGGTCGATTCTGCGCTGAATTTCATCAGGCTCAATGCCGTCAACACGTCCCTCCAGATCGATTCGGTCGGGAATCCGGGCATCTCTTTTACTCATGCCAATGATACCCTTGTTATTCAGCTCGACCGGACCTACCAGCCGGGCGAGACAGTCCAGGTCAGGATCTGGTACCAGCATAAGAACATCAAGGATAATGCTTTTTATACCAATGGCGGATTTGTCTTTACCGATACCCCGCCGGAAGGTTCCCGGAAATGGTTTCCCTGCTGGGACAGGCCAGCCGACAAAGCGCTACTGGATCTCACGGCAAAGGTCCCGTTGAATGTCAAACTGGGATCAAACGGCGGCCTGGCAGATTCGCTCATCACAGGAGATACAATTTATTATCACTGGATCAGCCGCGACCCGATTTCCACTTATCTTATTACCATAGCTTCCAAGATCGATTATTCGCTTGATATCGTTTACCGGCACAAGCCGGGTAACCCGGCCGACAGCATCCCTGCACGGTTCTATTACCAGTCGTGGCAGGTACCCGATTCCATCGAAGCGAGGATCGGCGAAATGACGGATTATTTTTCTTCCCTGTTTGGCGAATATCCTTTCGAGAAGATCGGTTTTGCCACGCTGAACGGTTCATTCCCATGGGGAGGCATGGAAAACCAGACCATGATCAACCTGACAGCAAATGGGTGGCAGGAAGGACTTGTTTCCCATGAATTCTCCCACATGTGGTTCGGCGACCTCATCACCTGCGGTACCTGGGCCGATATCTGGCTGAACGAAAGCTTCGCGACCTATTGTGAATCGTTATGGCTCGAGCACCGAAGCGGATATTCATCCTATAAGAACCACCTGAACCAGCAGGCTGATTATTACCTGGCGAACAATCCAAAGATCCCGATCTACAACCCGTCATGGGCCATCCATACGCCGAATTCAAATTTCCTTTACAACAGCGCACTGGAGTACGATAAAGGAGCATGTGTATTGCACCAGCTCAGGTATGTGCTGGGCGACTCGCTTTTTTTCATGGTGATGAAGGCCTATGCAACCGATACCGGTTTCATGTATAAGAATGCCGTCACGGAAGATTTTATCGCACTTACCAATGCCGTCAGCGGTAGGGATATGAGCTGGTTCTTCGATGAATGGCTGTACCATCCCGACCATCCTGCTTATTCCAGTTTTTATGACGTCCAGGATATCGGTTCAGGAAGATGGAACCTGGAACTGCTGATCTCGCAGACACAAACCACCACCGGCTTCTTCAAAATGCCTTTGCAGGTAAAGGTTCTCTTCGGAGATTCGACCGATACGCTGATCCAGGTCATCAACGATACAGATCACCAGTTCTTTGAATTCACCTTCTTAAAACAGCCAGTCGGCATCGTCTTTGATCCCAACCGGAACATTCTGTTGAAGACAGCCATAACCAACCTTGGGATCGACCAAAAACAAGCAGAAATAGGATTCCGGCTCTTCCAGAACGAACCCAACCCGTTTAGGAACACGACTACCGTCACATACCGTTTACCGGTGGCCTCTTCTGTCAGGATCACCGTCATGGATGCTAACGGGAAGGAGGTGCTTGCACCATTTACGAGCAGTGATGCTGCCGGAACACATTCCTTCCAGATCAGTGCCAAAGATCTCGCTCCGGGAGTTTACTTCTGTAAGATGGAAGCCGGGAAATTCAATGAGGTCAGGAAGATGGTTCTCGTCAAATGATAAGTTGCATTGCGCTTTTCGCTAGAATAATTTCACCGCTGCGCGGTTTAAAGGAATTTTTTATCTTAAATTTCGCTTTTCGCTAGAATAATTTCACCGCAGCGCGGTTTAAAGGAATTTTTTATCTTAAATTTCGCTTTTCGCTATTTTCTACCTCACTTTGTCACTCTGTCACTTTGTTACTCTGTCACATTGAAAAGTCCACGGGGTTAGCAACCTTCTCCTCAAGCAGCGCCAGCTTATTCACCTCTATCATCTCCTCGATATAATGGAATCTGAGGCCGGTGATATATTCCGGTTTGATGTCCTCGATCTCTTTTTTATTGTCGACTGAAAGGATAACATCCCTGATGTCGGCCCTTTTTGCAGCAAGGATCTTTTCCTTGATTCCGCCTACGGGTAGAACCCTTCCCCTTAATGTGATTTCACCGGTCATGGCCAGTTTTTCCTTGACCTTCCGCTGGGTAAATGCGGATGCAAGTGCAGTAAACATCGTGATTCCTGCCGACGGACCGTCTTTCGGCGTAGCGCCTTCGGGTACGTGGATGTGTACATTCCATTTGCTGAACACCTCCGGATCAATGTTAAAGGCCGGTGCATGTGCTTTCAGGTAGGCCAGCGCTATGGATGCCGATTCCTTCATCACATCGCCGAGGTTCCCGGTAAGGGTAAGCTCTCCTTTTCCTTTGCTCAGGCTGACTTCCACGAATAGGATCTCACCTCCGATAGAAGTCCATGCAAGACCGGTCACAACACCGGCTATTTTATTATTGATTGATTTTTCGGCCTGGAAGATCGGCGGACCCATGATCTTGTGAAGGTCCTCCCGGTCAAGCTTCTTTTTAAACTTCTCGTTGGTTACGATTGACTTGGCCTTGTTGCGGATGATTTTTGCAATCGATTTCTCCAGCGTGCGAACGCCCGCCTCACGGGTGTAGTCATCAATGACCACCTGCAACAAATCCGGGCTGAAAATGAGCTGGCTCTTTTTAAGACCGTGTTCTGCAAGCTGTTTCGGCACCAGGTGGCGCGTCGCGATCTGCACCTTTTCTTCCATAAGATAGCCGGGCAGTTCGATCACCTCCATCCTGTCGCGGAGGGCCGGATGGATGGTGCTGAGGGTATTTGCTGTAGCGATAAACATGATCCGTGAAAGGTCGTATTCCGTTTCCAGGAAATTATCGTAAAAAGCCACATTTTGTTCGGGATCCAGCACTTCGAGCAACGCTGCCTGGGGATCGCCGTTGATGTTCATTCCCATCACCTTGTCGATTTCATCCAATACGAAGACAGGGTTCGAAGATTTTACTTTTTTAAGGCTCTGGATGATCCGCCCAGGCATGGCGCCGATGTAGGTTTTCCGGTGACCGCGCAGTTCCGATTCATCCCTGAGTCCCCCGAGCGACATGCGTGTGTACTTCCGTCCCAGCGCACGGGCAATGGAACGTCCGAGCGAGGTCTTGCCAACGCCCGGAGGCCCTACCAGGCATAGGATCGGGGATTTCAGATCCCGTTTCAGTTTGATCACCGCCAGGTACTCGATGATGCGTTCCTTAACCTTCTCGAGGCCGAAATGATCTTCATCCAAAACCTGCTGGGCATGGTGAAGGTCGAGGTTATCATCGGTGAATTCGCCCCAGGGAAGCTGAACCAGCGTTTCCAGGTAATTCACCTGGATGGAATATTCTGCTGCAGCAGGGTGCATGCGCTGAAGCTTGTTCATCTCTTTCTCGAACATCTCCCCCACCTCTTTCGACCATTTTTTATCCTTCGCCTGCTCCCTCAGCGTATTGACCTCCTGGACATTGGGATTTCCGCCCAGTTCTTCCTGGATGGTCTTTAACTGCTGGTTCAGCAGGTAATCGCGCTGCTGCTTGTCAAGGTCGATCTTTACTTTGCTCTGGATCTGCTGCTTCAGATCCAGCATCTGAAGTTCACGCGTCAGGTAGGTCAGCACCTTGTTGGCGCGTTCTGTCAGGTCGGTGATCTCCAGCAGGTTCTGTTTCTCGGCGACTTCGATGCTCAGGTTGGAGGAGATAAAATGAACAACAAACGCGGGACTCTCGATATTTTTTATGGCAAAGGCCGCTTCCGAAGGTATGTTAGGAGATTTGTTGACAATCTGTATTGCCAGATCCTTCAGGGAAGAGATGAGTGCGCCGAATTCTTTTGTATCCTCATGAAGCGAGACAGATTTGTCGAACGGAACTACCCTTGCTTTGATGTAGGGTTCAGTCTGTACCGGTTCGCTGATGGTGAACCTACGTTTTCCCTGGATGATGGCCGTATTGCTTCCGTCCGGCATCTGCAGGATCTTGAGGATGTGTGCAACCGTGCCGACCAGGTTCAGGTCGCTGAATTCCGGATCTTCCACCGACGGGTCCTTCTGTGCAACAACGCCGATGATCCGGTCGCCTTTATAATAATCTTTGATCAGGCGGATCGATTTATCCCTTCCCACAGTGATAGGTATGACGACACCCGGGAACAGTACCGTATTCCGGAGCGGCAAAATGGGAAGGATCTCAGGGATCTCTTCGGAATTCATCGTCTCCTCATCTTCCGAAGATAACAGCGGAATGAACTCAGTTTCGGAATCAAGTATGTCAGAAAAGAAGAGGGAAGGTTCTTGTATGTTCTTCATCTTTTTAAAAGTCAAAATGTCATTGATGGATCATGGATAAAAAGGTACCCACAATGTCAACATTTATGCCAATCACCAAAACAAAAGAAAATGCGCTGTTCCGTGTGAAGGAATTCCTACAGGCGTTTGTTTTTCAGCGTCAGGCGGTAGACCTCAGACAAAAGCTCCCGCTCGGTTTCATTGAATTCAAGTCCGCGGCGTTTGAAAACTGCAGCAGCCACCTCGAGGCCTTTGTCAAGCTTATAGTCTGAATGACCTGGGCCCCAGGTAAATGATGGAATGAAATTACGCTGGAACCCCGGGCCAAAGATATTCGCATGAACCCCGACTACCGTTCCTGTATTGAACATGGTGTTGATGGCGCATTTCGAATGATCGCCCATGATCAGTCCGCAGAACAGCAGGTGGGTATTGATGAAGGTCTGCTGGTTGTAACTCCAGAGCCTGACACAATCATAAGTGTTTTTGAGGTTTGAGGTATTGGTGTCTGCTCCAAGATTGCACAATTCGGCAATGACAGAATGTCCGAGAAAACCGTCATGCGCTTTATTCGAATAAGAGAAGATGACAGAATTGTTCACCTCACCGCCAACCCGTGAATAGGGGCCGATGGTAGTTGGGCCATAAATTTTAGCCAGCATCTTGATCTGGGCATGTGCACAAACTGCAATGGGGCCGCGTAACATGGATCCTTCCATCACTTCAGCATCTTCACCAATGTAGATCGGCCCATTCGTAGTATTTAAAACTGCACATTCAACTTTTGCGCCCTTCTCCAGAAAAACAGGATGATCGCCAAGCACTACATTGGTTTTGCTCAGCGGCTGCGATTTCCGGTCCTTCGTCAGGAACTCAAAATCATCTTTGATTGCAATGTCATTTTTATTATAAATATCCCAGGAATGACTTATCATAACCGGATTTTCAGTCACCTGGATCTCCTCGATACCTTCCGAAGAAGGATCAACAGGATTATCAAGTTCTTCCGCAGTAACATGAAAAGCAACGATTGTATCCCCGGAAACGATGGTCTGGTTTGGATGAAGCTTTTTTACAAGGTCAATGATCTCATCGGTCGGACAAACCGCCCCGTTGATCAGTACATTGCTGTCCTCCTTAAGGATGGGAAACTTCTTCGAAAGGTAGGCTTCCGTCAACGTTGATGTTTTAGCTTCGAGCCGCTTCTCCCATTTTTCACGTATGGTCAGGATCCCGATCCTGATATCGCCCACCGGCCGCATAAAGGTTAGCGGCAACAGATTTGTCCTTACATTACGTTCTTCGAAAAGGATATAATTCATCAGAGTACTAAATTTGAATTTTTGATACTGCCAGATAATTACAAGAAAAACAACAAATGTCTTAAATTATTGCGGATCCGGATAAAAAATAGCCTCCATTTTCATTGAAATGGAGGCTAAGTACCAAACCTCTTTTCTCCTACGAATTGGTATTCTTTTCGATGTGCTTTGCATAACGGCTCTTGAATTTATCCACCCTTCCGGCGGTATCAATAAGCTTCATTTTTCCGGTATAGAAAGGATGCGATGTATGGGAGATCTCAAGCTTTATCAGCGGGTATTCAAGGCCATCTTCCCACACAATGGTTTCCTTGGTGTGAATGGTCGATTTTGAAAGGAATGCATAGTCGTTCGACATATCCTTGAAGACAACCAGTCTGTAATCCTTCGGATGAATATCTTTCTTCATTTTAATAAGGGTTTCATTTTGAGCGTGCAAAAGTAAAGATTTTTATTTGAATATACAACAACTAACAGAGGAAAATTTCAGGAAAGTTGAAGCAGGAACTGCAAGGTATTCACTTCATCGGCATAATCCGTCAGTGCAGGCGACTGGGCTTGTCCCGGAAGACAATGGGGAAGAGGGGCTCCTGCTGTACATACGACAACCTGGATTTCATCCTGCTGGACTGAAAGCCGGGTCATCAATTCTGTTGCATCCTCATAAAATTCGTAATAGAGAACAGCCGGAGGTGAGGCGATCAGCTTATTTTCCGTCAGCAGCATGAAGCCGTTGTCCAGCGCAGGGATCCCGTTCAGAAGAAAAACCGAATTGTAATACTCATGATTATTCATCCATTTATGATGGCGGATAAAGCGCTCATAACTCCGGAACGATAGGAATAAAGGAGAAAAATCATAACCTGCGGGAACATAGAGTTTGGAAACATTCCGGCAGCCCATGCCGAAATAGAGAAAAACATCATCGGCCAGTCCGGCCAGTTCATCTTCTGTTTCATGGCCGTTCAGAATGGCGATCGCGTTCCGGTTCTTCCGTATGATATGCGGGTATTTTGAAAAGTAATACTCAAAATAATTTGCAGAATTGTTGCTGCCGGTGGCGATGACGGCATCAAAACCGGTAAGCTTTTCACCCGTAAAAGCGATCATGACTTCCCATCCAGGATCAAACCGGATCAGGATCTTTGCGAGCGTAGGGAGAAGGTAAGGATCGCCGGAAGAAAGACGCCCGGTAAAATGGTTCCCGGAGATCAGTACGGAAAGAAAATCATGCAAGCCGACCAGCGGAATATTACCTGCCATGATCACGGCAACATCTTTCTTCATTACTTTTCCCTTAAGCTGCTTTTCATAAGGCCGGAGCCATGAAACAATCTTTTCCTTTTCTAGATTCACCGACCAGTCCCCGAGGGTATGTTCAATGAATTCCCTTACGAACCATGGATTTTCATTTGAGGCCCTGGTGACGGCGTCATCGAGTATGTCATAAAGGGAACCGTTCTCCTCCCCTTTCCTTTCCGGGTAACCTTTCAGTATTCCGCCAAGGAATGCAAAGGCTTCTATTCTTCTGTTCAGTTCCATAATTCCGATCCTGCTGCAAAATTAACGGAATAAAAATAATGCCTTACCTTTGAACGTTACATTTCAAATCCGGACTATGCATTTGCTGCGGCTGATCACTCTTCTGACACTCCTTATCTACTCCGGATCTGTTTTGAAATCGCAGGTTTCGCTTACCCTGCCGGCACTTGAAGATTCACTGCTGTCGGTCAGCAGGAAGATCCAGTCATCCGGCGATGATTCTGTGAAGCAGGTGCTTAACCAGCTTTTCAGGCAAACGCTCCGAAACGCGATCGGCTTACCCGGGTCGTTCACCTACCGGTTCGACAGCCTGAAAAAACTGGCAAAGCTGACGTCGCCCGACAAGTCATTCCGGATCTACAACTGGAACCTGCCGCTGAGGGATGGATCGAACCGCTATTTCTGCTTCCTTCAGTTCCAGGAAGGGGATCGTGACGGAACCACCAGCATGTTGGAACTTGACGACTGCTCGGATACCATCACCGACCCCGAACACCGGACGCTGAGCTTTGCAAGCTGGTTCGGAGCACTTTATTACAAGATCATTCCTGAAAAAACAACATCAGGTACACTCTATACGCTGCTGGGCTGGCAGGGAATCAACGGATCCCAGATGCAGAAGATCATAGAGGTTGTGGAATTCAATCAGCTGAAGTTACCGGTTTTCGGAAAAAAAGTATTCGGCAAATTCAAGGACGGGGAAAACAAACGGGTAATCTTCCGGTATTCATCCCTGGCTTCGATGGCTGTTAAATATGATGACCAGTTCATCCTGACAAGCAGAAAGTGGAACGTCACGAAAAAGACCTATGATGAAAGCCGGTCAAAAACCCGTATGATCGTTTGCGACAGGCTGGTCGCACTTGAGCAGAATGAAGTCAGCAATCCTTTACTGGTGCCTGCCGGAGATATCTGGGACGGATTCATATTTAAAAACGGACAATGGAATTTTATTGAAGGCGTGGATGCAAGGAACAATTAATTCCACGTTTTCCTTGCATTTCCCCGATTTTTTTTTTACTTTTATTTTTTGATATTGACACCCATTTTATTTTAACTTTGTTGCATTCCTACATTGCTGTCACTCTTCTAACAAAATTTATATTTAACTCCTAAACAACATCCACTATGAAGAAGCATAACTTTAACGCCGGGCCATCCATCCTGCCAAGAATTGCGATCGAAAATTCAGCAAAAGCCATTCTCGATCTGAATGGCAGCGGCATGTCCTTACTCGAGATCTCTCACAGAAGCAAGGATTTTCAGGCCATCATCGATGAAGCAGTAGCACTGTTCAGGGAATTACTCAACATTCCTGAAAACTACCATGTTCTTTTCCTTGGAGGAGGCGCCAGCCTTCAGTTCTGCATGGTTCCCTACAACCTTATGAAAACCAAAGCCGCGTACCTTGAAACCGGCGTCTGGGCCAAGAAAGCCATTAAGGAAGGAAAATTTTTCGGACAGGTGGATGTTGTAGCCTCCTCTGCCGACAAGAATTTCACATACATTCCGAAGAATTTCACGATCCCGGCCGATGCGGACTATTTCCACATCACCACGAACAATACGATCTACGGTTCGGAGATCCGTTATGACATCGACAGCCCTGTACCGCTGGTGGCCGATATGTCATCCGATATCCTCAGCCGCCCGGTGGATGTTTCCAAGTATGCCATGATCTATGGCGGGGCTCAGAAAAACCTAGGGCCTGCAGGGGTCACCTTCGTCATTCTGCGTGAAGATGTGCTGGGCAAAACTGGCCGTCCCATACCTACTATGCTCGACTACACGACCCATATCAAGGAGGGATCGATGTTCAATACGCCTCCCTGCTTTGCCATTTATACGGTTCTTGAAACGCTGAGATGGATCAAGGAACTGGGTGGCGTGAAAAAAATGGAAGAGATGAACAAAGCCAAGGCCCAGCTGCTCTATGATGCCATCGACAACAGCAAGATGTTTGTCGGTACGGTCGAAAAAGATTCCCGTTCACTCATGAACATCTGCTTTGTCATGAAAGAGCAGTATAAGGATAAGGAAGATGCCTTCATGGAATTCGCTAAGGGCAAGGGAATGGTCGGAATCAAAGGACACCGCTCGGTTGGTGGATTCCGCTGTTCAACCTACAATGCACTCCCGGTCGAAAGTATTCAGGCGATGATCGACTGCATGCATGAATTTGAAGCTGCAAATGCATAATGATCTTTTCTACAGAAACAACTAAAGACGAACGATATGACAAAAGTACTTATTGCCACTGATAAGCCCTTTGCACCGGTTGCGGTGCAAGGCATCCGGAAAGTAACCGAAGAAGCCGGGTTTGAGCTCGTATTGCTTGAAAATTATACCAGTCCGGATGATTTCATCAAAGCGGTTGCCGATGTGGACGCCGTGATCATACGGAGCGATAAGGCGGATAAGGCCGTGATCGAAGCCGGTAAGAACCTGAAGATCATAGTGCGTGCCGGAGCCGGTTATGACAACATCGACCTCCAGGCCGCCACCGAGAAAGGTATCTGCGCTATGAATACGCCCGGTCAGAACTCCAATGCAGTTGCCGAGCTGGCCCTTGGCATGATGGTCTATTCCGCCCGGAACTTCTATAACGGGAAATCCGGATTTGAGCTGAAAGACAAAACCCTCGGGATCCATGCCTACGGGTATGTCGGCAAAAATGTGGCCCGTATCGCCAAAGGATTCGGAATGAAGATCTGTGCCTTCGATCCCTTCATCACGAAAGAGGAGATCGAAAAAGATGGCGTGACCGCCGTTGCTTCGGCAGAAGAGCTCTATGCGAAATGCAACTACATTTCACTGCACATTCCGGCCAACAGCCAGACCAAACAATCGATCAATTATGCGTTGCTCTCAAAGATGCCCGCCCCGGCTGTTCTTGTGAACACCGCCAGGGCCGAGGTCATCAACGAAGCTGACCTGCTGAAACTCTTTCAGGACCGGAAGGATTTTGCCTATCTCTCCGATGTGGAACCCACAAATAAAGCTGATTTTGAAGCTAACTTCAAGGGACGGTATTTCTTTACCCCCAAGAAAATGGGTGCACAGACGGAAGAGGCAAACATCAACGCAGGAATCGCTGCCGCAAAACAGATCGTTAATTTCCTGAAGAATGGTGACCGGACTTTCCAGGTCAACAAATAGTACATCGAAACAGATTCCAGGAAAACCCTTACTATGATATAGTCCTCTGATTTTAGTACTCACATTTATGACTGATGAACCATGGACAACGAAATGGAAAGACCCACGACCTTTTTCAGGTTTGAAGACCTGAGAATCTATCATAAGGCACTTGAATATGTCGATTCGATTTATGCGATGGCGAGAAGTGCAAAAGATGATTATTATACCCGTTCCTTCTTCGAGCGTTTTCTGGCTGCAGCCACAAGCATTGCGACAAACATTGCAGAAGGATCATCCCGGAACAAGAGCCAGTTTGTTTATTACCTGAAAATGGCCAAGAGTTCGGTGCGGGAATGTGTGGTATTGTCTACCATGGCGCAAAGCCAGAAGTTCATCACGGCCGATGGTTTTGAGGGCTCAAAGAACCACCTCATGGAGATGACAAAGATGATCGGCGCCCTGATCGGCTCCCTTCAGCGCAGTGTCAGACCGGGGGAACTTGGTTCTGATGACGAAGAGGGTGATGGATGACCTGTTCATTCCTCCGGTTAATCTTTCTTGCGTTTTTTTTGTGATGAAATTTCATTAAACAACTATTTTATGGCTATTTTAAAGGCTTTCAGGGGTCTCAGACCTCCGAGAGATATTGCTAAGGACCTCGCTTCGCGACCTTATGACGTGCTCAACTCGGATGAAGCAAGAGTTGAAGCAAAGGAAAATCCCTACTCGCTGCTTCACATTATCAAACCGGAAATCGACCTCCCCGCCGATGTGGATATCCATTCCCAGGCTGTGTATGACAAGGCAAAAGAGAACTTTGACCTGTTCCGGAAAAAAGGCTGGCTGGTTCAGGATGTTGAGGATTACCTTTACATTTATGCCCAAACCATGAACGGAAAGACGCAGTACGGGATCGTCGGCTGTGCCGGGGTTGAGGATTACATGAACGGCATCATCCGTAAGCATGAACTTACGCGGAAGGACAAGGAAGAAGACCGCATGAAACATGTCAGGATCACCGATGCCAACATGGAACCTGTATTTTTTGCCTACCCTGCCGTCCCGGAGATCGATTCCATCGTCTCGGGAATCGTTAAAAACAATGCTCCCGAATATGATTTTGTTGCTGCTGACGGAGTGGGCCATCACTTCTGGATGATCACGGATAAGCAAACCATCGACCGGATTACCGCACTTTTTGCAAAGATTCCTTTCACCTATGTTGCCGACGGACATCACCGCACGGCCGCGGCTGCCCTCGTTGGGAATGAAAAGAAGCAGAACAATCCGGGACATACGGGAACCGAAGAATATAATTATTTCCTTGCCGTCCATTTTCCCGACAACCAGCTCAGC
Source organism: Bacteroidota bacterium (assembly GCA_026391805.1). Lineage (GTDB taxonomy): Bacteria > Bacteroidota > Bacteroidia > Bacteroidales > FEN-979 > FEN-979. The sequence continues at coordinate 136,921 of JAPLDJ010000012.1, forward strand.
ATCATCGATTACAACCGGGTTGTTAAGGACCTGAACGGATTATCCGCTTCGGAATTTCTTTCAAAGCTCTCAGTAACCTTTACCGTTGAAGAAAAAGGAGCTGCCGTTTACAAGCCCGAAAGGCTGCATAATTTCAGCCTCTACATGGAAGGGAAATGGTATTCGCTGACAGCAAAGCCCGGCACCTACAACGACAGCGACCCGATCGGTGTACTCGATGTGACGATCCTTTCGCGTCTGATCCTCGACCCCATTCTTGACATCAAGGATCTGCGGACTTCAACGAAGATTGATTTCGTGGGCGGTATCCGCGGACTTGGAGAACTCTCAAAACGGGTCGACAGCGGTGAGATGAAAGCAGCTTTTGCGCTCTATCCGGTCTCGATGAAACAGCTTATCGACATTGCCGATTCAGGCAACATCATGCCGCCGAAGACGACCTGGTTTGAGCCGAAGCTTCGTAGCGGACTGGTTGTTCATCTACTGGAGTAGTGTGAGCCAGGACATGATATTCGTTTTCTAATCCTTACCCAAGACGCATCCAGCATCAAACTAATCTCCCAGGTACTCCCCAAAAACTCCCTGCAGGAAAGCTTTTCCTTCACGAAGGATTGAATCTTTTATCTCCGGAGGAATTTCGAGGAAATGGTAATAATTTGGTCCGGCGTCGAAAGAGAAGTACGCATTGGGGCGGATCCAGCCGGCGCCGTCTTCCGTTGAATAATAAGCAAAATCAGCAGTGTAAGGATTGAAAAGATCTTTGCTCCAGGAAAATTTTTTATGATCAATGCCAAGCTGCGCCAGCAGCGTTGCGGCAATATCCTGCTGGTTGCCCAGCTTGTTCCAGCGTTTTCCCCTGAACTCATCCCTGATCACATTCCCGTAAAACAACAACGGGATCTTGTGGTACTCCTTCGACTGGGGATGCCAGTTACGGTATGAGTTGTGGCTGTGATCCGCCACGATGATGAAAAGGGTATTGTTGAACCAGGGCTGCTGGCTCGCCTTCTCAAAGTACTCGCCAAGGCAGTGATCGGTATAATATGCTGCATTGATGTATTCATGCTCATTGTCGCCCCAGGCCAGCGGTTTCTTGAAAGGCTGATCCCACGGCGAATGCGTGCTGACCGTGAAAAGGGCAGAGAAAAATGGCTGCTTCTGTTTGCCCAGCTCGTCCAGCTGGTACCCGAGTGTATATTCGTCATGGATACCAAGCTTACCCCTTGGAATCGAGGATGGGAAATCCGATCCTTCCATGATCTTGTCAAATTCATTAAAATAGATATAGCTTTTGATGTTGCCGTAAATGAGCTGTCCCCCGAAATAGAAAGAAGTGGAATAGCCGTCTTTCTGCAATGTCTTTGGCAGGCTTGGCAATTTGACATATTTATCGGGCTGCACTGTGATCGATGAAACAGGATGGGCCGGGAAACCGCTGAAAATACAGGCCATGCCCTGCTCCGACCTGGATCCCGGGGCATAGATCTGATCGAAGAGAATGCCGTTCCGCTCCAGCTTTTTGAATTCCGGTGTAATGCCCGGTTCCCCGCCGAGATCTTCCATCAGATCAGCCGACCAGCTTTCCATGATAAGGATCACGATGTTCGGCTTTGGTGTCTTCAGGATGGAGATGGTCGTATCTTTTTTTACCGTATAAATTTCCCTGATCAGGTTCTTTGCCTTAGCCTGATTCATAAAGACGTAGGGATCATGATTGAAATTCGGCAGGTTCTCAAAAATGCTGATGTAAAGGTTAAAGAAATTGTTGACCGCAGTTACGTTTACAATATTGTACTTTGAAAAAAAAGATTCGCTCTGGTTGATCGGGATCTGCTGCACTCCGCCACGCAGACCGATAAACATCAGCGGAGGCGTGACCAGGAAAAAAATAATACTGAACCAGATGTTCCTTTTCTCCCGGATGATTTCCACAGCAAAAAATTTCAGGTAGGCGATGTATCCCGACAAGAACATGAAAAGGAACAGGAGAAGAAGCAGGTAAAAGATCCCCGTCTCGGAAGAATTGTAGATCTCAGAAGGATGGCTCAGGTACTTGATCACCTTGTAGGTCAGCTTGGTTTTCCATTCGCTGTAGATGCCCATCTCCCCCGCAGCCGTAAGCGCATAGGCAAAACAGAGGATCGCCGTATAAACCTTGTTGATCCAGTTGATCCATTTCGGACTGTACACCGACTGAACCAGCAGGATTAGGAACGGGATCAGCATCATGTAACAGGCCGTTGCAAGGTCGAGGTGAAAGGCATTGAGAGGGATCAGAAGGATCTCGGAGAGGGGTATCTTTTCAACAAGGATCAGCCGGAGATGGTATACAACGAATACCAGCCGGGTAAAATTGAAGAAGACAATCCAGAAAAGGAATTGACGGAAGAAAGAAAAAAGGATCTTTTTTATCATGCTAAGGGTACTTTTTTACTTTTCTTTTGTTTGGACAGATATTCAGCCCTTTCAGGGCTGTGATCGCATTTGTTTCAAACCGTCGGTTTCACCGACGGTTATTCAGATTTTACCCTTTCAGGGTTTTTCCAGAAAAAGTCCGAAGGACTTTCATCTAAATAACCTCCAGTGAAACTGGAGGCATAGAAAACTCATCATAAAGAACCCCGAAGGGGTTCAACTTGCCTTTAAGTAAAACATTAATAGCGGCTAACCCGGCAAAAGTAAAAGTAATCAGTGAAACCACGGATAATTAAATTTTCTCCAGCCCGTCGAAATGCCAAATTCGTACTTTTGCATGAGTTCATCATCGATTTCCATTTCATGCATATCAAGGATAATCTCGAAGCCCTTTACAGGGAGATCCCTCCCTGTGTAAAGATTGTCGCCGTTTCAAAAACCCACCCGGTGGAACGGATCAGGGAGGCGTACGAGGCAGGCCAGCGATTATTCGGTGAAAATAAAGTCCAGGAGATGACGGCCAAACAGCCGCTCCTGCCGGATGATATTTCATGGCATTTCATCGGCCATCTGCAATCCAACAAAGTGAAGTACATCGCCCCCTTCGTCAGCATGATCCAGAGCGTCGACAGTCTTAAGCTACTGGCAGAGATTGACAAAGAAGCAAAGCGGAACAACCGGGTCATCGATTGCCTGCTGGAGATGTTCATTGCATCGGAGGAGACGAAGTTCGGCCTCGACCCTGATGAAGCCAGGGCCATCCTTTCTTCACCGGCATTCAGTACTTTTAAAAATATCAGGATTGCAGGAGTGATGGGAATGGCAACGTTTACACCCGATGAAAGAAGGGTCAGGAAAGAGTTCCGGTTGCTGACACACTGTTTTTATGCGCTTCAATCTGAATTTTTCAGTCATGACAAGTGTTTCCATGAGATCTCAATGGGGATGTCGGGGGACTATAAAATAGCCCTTGAGGAAGGAAGCACGATCGTGAGGATCGGGACGGCGATTTTCGGGGGAAAATAAGGAGGTCAGAAGGCAGATGTCGGAGGTCGGAGAATGGATAATCTGTGACAAATCTGTGTAATCTGTGTAATCTGTGGTGAAGAAAAAAGTGAGCTTCAAAGGAATAATAAGACTTAAAGGAAAAACGATGTTCAGAAACGTATTAGTTATTTTAATTTCTATAATAATCTCCATAGGCGGAAACTCCCAATTGCTTGTGCCGAAGAAATGTTACCTCCATCTGGTCGGGAAGATCAACAGGGAATTTCCGGTTGAAATGAACCTGGTCAAGATCAACGACACGATCTATGGAGATTATTATTTCTCACAGCCCGGCAATGTCCCGCTTGGAAAAGGAAATTCAGGGAAAGGGATCGCCTTTTCCGGCCGCATGACTTCTGCTGATGCCTTCTCAATAAAAGAATATAATACCACCGGTGCAGGTTCATTCACCGGCAAATTTGATAACAGCCAGACGCTTTCAGGGTTCTATTCAGCAACAGAAGGCAGTAAATCCCTGCCGTTCGGAGTTGTTGAAAAATATCCTGAAGGAAGTATAGGTATGGATGTCTGCTTTCAGAAAGGCATCACGCCACTGGTAAAAAAACCGAAGGCGCCATCGGCAACCATCCAGCTTGTGCTGCTCCTGCCCGGCGAGTCAGCCAATCCGCTCATTTCAGATTCCATAAACAGGATCATCCTGAATACCTTCACAGGAAAACAGGTCAGGACTGCAGATCCTGTAAAAGTGCTGGAGGGAATGAAACAGGTTTATTCGGAAAATTATATTTCCTCCAACGAAGCCATCTACAGTGAAACCAGGAGTTCCAGCTTTAACTGGCAATCCCTGAAGTTCATGCATGTACTGCTCAATGATGCGCACCTCCTTACTTTTTATATCGACCATTATGCCTTCACGGGAGGCGCCCACGGCCTTCAGACACGGCAGTTCTCGGTGGTAAGCCTCTGGACAGGCAGGGAGATCGGGCTGAAGGATGTTTTCAGGGAGAATTCAGAGATCCGGCTGAGTGAGCTCCTGACCGACAAGATCCATGTGATGAATCATATCCCGACTTCGCAAAGCCTGAAAGATGCCGGATTCTTTACAGACACGATAAAACCTGGTGAAAATTTCTACCTGACGCGTGAAGGGGTCGGTTTCTACTATAACCAGTACGATATCGCTCCTTATGCTTCGGGTACCATTGACCTTTTTATTCCTTTTGCAGAACTGAAAGAGCTTCTGGTCACAGGGGGACCTGTCAGGGAACTGTTGCGATAACCAGTCCGGGTAAGGATATCAGATCATTTCAGGACAATTTCAGCATGGACGAACCGGTCCTTGCCATGTATGTCTTTCAGTACCTCAGCCCTGTCAAAACCGGCAGAAAGCAGGATGTTCTTCACCTCTTCACCGAAACGTTCATTGATCTCAAGGTACAATAAACCCGGACGGATCAGGTGTTCGCAGGCGAATGCGCCGATGGCGCTGTAGAAGATCAGCGGATCGTGATCCGGAACAAACAGGGCCTGGTGCGGCTCATGATCAACAACATTCGGATGCATCACGGTTTTTTCGCTTTTGGTAACATAAGGAGGATTGCTTATTATAATGGAGTAGGACGGAAAATCCTTCCATGCTTCCCGGTCCAAAATATTTGCCTTAAGAACAGTCACCTGGGTACCATTCATTTCGGAATTTTCTTTTGCTGTTCTCACTGCTATCTCAGAAAGATCAATGGCCGTGATGGCCATTCCGGGGATCTGCTTTTTAATGGCGATCGCAAGGCATCCCGATCCGGTGCCGATATCCAGCAGTGATAAATCCCGACCGTGCCTGTGGAGGTTTTCCCGGATGACAAGGGCAGCAAGCTCTTCCGTTTCCGGCCGTGGGATAAGTACTCCGGGATGAACATTCAGCCGGACCTCGAGGAAATCGGTCGCACCTATTATATATTGTATCGGCGTGTTCTTTTCAAGCTTTCTGAGGGCATCCAGGAACCGTGCCCCCTCCTCCCCTTCCAGCATCACTCCAGTGTGCAGGTGAAGCTGCGCTTTGGTCCATCCTTTCCATTCATGGAACAGAAGATAGACAAACTGCATCACTTCTACTTCACCATAAGTTTCCGTAAGCTTCTGCCTGAACTCCTCTATAATTTTTTTAACCGGAATGTCCATATTTTTCATTCCCCGAAGATAATTAAAACTTACCTTCGCAGCGTGAAACCGGCCTTGGAGAAATGCTATTCGACGATACGTACCAGACGATCTCTACCTCCTCCCGGGGCATCTACAAAGAAAAAGGCAGCAAATTCATCGCCCATGCTTTTCCGGTCTTTTCGGAAGACTTAGTGAAGGAGAAGTTGTCTGCATTGCGGAAGGAGTATCATGATGCGCGCCATCATTGTTATGCCTATTGCCTGGGACCGGACCGGTCGGCCTGGCGCATCAACGATGACGGGGAACCTTCGGGTACGGCAGGAAAGCCGATCCACGGACAGATCCTTTCGAAGGACCTTACCAATGTCCTGATCGTGGTGATCCGCTACTTCGGCGGGATTAAACTGGGGGTTCCGGGATTAATAAATGCATACAGGACCGCAGCAAAGGATGCACTTGAAAATGCTGAGATCGTGACCCGGATGGTGGAAGAAGTCTACGAAACAAGCTTCGGATATCCCGCAATGAATGATGTAATGAGAATACTGAAGGAAGAAAATGCTGCCATCATGGAACAGGAGTTTGAAAACGCTTGCAGGATAAGGTTTTCCATACGCCGATCCTCCGGAACAAAGATTGTTAGCAGGTTACAGAAGATCCAGGGCATCACAACATCATTTTATGAACTGAAAAAAGAGTTGTTAACATAATGCTGAAAATTTCTATTGAGACTGAATAATAATTACAACGACCCGGCCTGCCTTATAACTATCTGTTTCTGAACAACAACCTTATTTAAAACATGTTAAAATAACGATCATATTATTTAAAAACCTATTCATGTATAATGAGTTGCCGGCCCGAAATCAAAAATGTTAGGTTCCGGCGAAAATCGGGGCCTTTGAGCGATTTTTAAAAAAATATTTTTAAAAAACAAGGCCAAATATTTTTTTTTTTACACTTTTTTTATCAATATTTGTTAATTGAAATACCGCATGTTTTATGCCCCCGGTTCCTGCCCTGTGGATGGAACCAAAAACCTTGAAAATAGCGCGATACATAAGATTTTGATATTTACACTTCTGGAGGTAATTTGTTAATGGAAAAATACATTGAAGAAGTATGGGAAAATTGCCTTAAGATCATAAAGGACAATATAAATTACCAGAGTTTTAAAACGTGGTTCCTTCCTATTAAGCCGGTAAAGCTGAAGGACAACGTTCTGACCATCCAGGTCCCGAGCCAGTTTTTCTATGAATGGCTCGAAGAACATTACATTGGTTTGCTGAAGAAGACGATCAAGAAAGAACTTGGCGCCGAAGGCCGCCTGGAGTACAGCATCATCATGGATAATTCCGAGGATCCTGCTCCGTTTACCGTGAATGTTCCCACCGGCGAAAAGAAAGCAATTATTAACCCATCCGTTTCCATGCCCATCGACCTGAACAAGGGCAATTCGAAAGAGATTCCCAATCCGTTTATCATACCCGGCCTTAAAAAGATCAGGGTGAATTCTCAGCTGATCGAAGGCTACTCCTTTGATAATTTCGTGGAAGGCGACTGCAACAGGCTGGCACGCTCGGCCGGATATGCTGTGGCCAACAACCCGGGAAAGACTTCTTTTAATCCCCTGCTGATCTACAGCGGAACCGGACTCGGAAAGACACACCTCTCTCATGCCATCGGGCTCCAGGTCAAGAACAATTTTCCTGACAAGACCGTACTGTACGTCACGACCGACCAGTTCATAAACCAGTTCATCGATTCGGTAAAGAACAACAACCAGAATGATTTCATTCATTTTTACCAGATGATCGATGTGCTGATCATTGATGACATTCATAACCTGGCGGGAAAGGAAAAGACAATGGATGTCTTCTTCCATATTTTCAACCACCTTCACCAGAAGAGCAACCAGATCGTGCTGACCGCCGACAAGCCGCCGGTGGAAATGAAAGGCATCGAGCCGCGGCTGCTTTCACGGTTTAAATGGGGACTTTCGGCCGACCTGCAGATCCCTGACCTGGAAACGCGCATCGCCATCCTTCATAAAAAGCTTTATAACGACGGGATCGAGATCCCGCAGGAAGTTGTTGAATACCTTGCCTATTGCATCAACACCAACATCCGCGAGCTGGAAGGCGCGCTGATCTCACTGCTGGCACAGTCTTCCCTGAACAAGAAGACCATTACGCTCGACCTTGCCCGGCAGATGATCGATAAATTCGTAAAGAATACCTCGCGGGAGATCTCAATCGATTACATCCAGAAAGTGGTATGTGATTATTTCAACATCCCCATCGAGATGATCCAGTCGAAGACCCGCAAGCGGGAGATCGTGCAGGCACGGCAGCTTTCCATGTACTTCTCGAAGAAGCACACCAAGGCATCGCTGGCAAGCATCGGGCTCCATTGCGGGAACAAGGACCATGCAACCGTGCTCCATGCATGCAGGACCGTCAATAACCTGGTGGAAACCGACAAGCAGTTCCGCACCTTCGTCGAGGAACTGGATAAGAAGATCAAGTTGTGAACATCCTTTTTGTTTGCACCGGTAACATCTGCCGGTCACCCATGGCCGAAGGCATTCTCAGGAATAAATTCAAAATGCTTCATTATACAGGAACCGTCGATTCCGCCGGATTCGAATCGTTCCACATCGGGGATACTGCTGATGCACGTGCCATCGCGATCATGCAAAGCAAAGGCATTGATATTACAGACCATAAGGCCAGGCTTTTTGCAGTTGAGGATTTCGACCGGTTCGACCGGATCTATGTGATGGATGCTTTCCATTATGCCAATGTTGGCAAGTTATCCCGCACCGATCAGGACATGGAGAAGGTGGATTTCATCATGAATATTATTCATCCCGGTATGAATCAACCTGTTAAGGATCCCTGGTACGACGGCATGAATGCATTTGAAAAGGTATATGCTCAGCTCGACCAGGCATGCACGCTATTGTCAGAAAGAATTACAGCAGGAACTTCATTAAAATAATTCCTGACCAAAGATCCGGATTACCGTGGAAACCCGTCTTCATAATCCTCCATCAGCAGAAGAGATCCTGCAGGCCCATGAACGGATAAAGCCGTTCATCAACCGGACACCTGTAATGACCTCCGGCACGCTGAACCGGATCCTCGATGCGGAGGTGTTTTTCAAGTGTGAGAATTTCCAGAAGGTCGGGGCATTCAAGGCAAGAGGAGCAACGAATGCTGTGCTTTCTCTGGATGAGGCAGTGATCTCAAAAGGTGTGGCAACGCATTCTTCAGGGAACCATGCCCAGGCGCTGTCATGGGCAGCATCATTGAGAAACATTCCCGCTTTCATCGTTATGCCCGAGAATTCATCCAGGGTCAAGGTCGATGCAGTAAAAGAATACGGCGGCATCATCCGGTTTTGCAAGCCTACGCTTGCAGCGCGGGAAGAAACGCTGAAGGAGGTCATCGCTGAAACCGGCGCCATCGAGGTACATCCGTACAACAACATGAACATCATTGCGGGTCAGGCTACAGCGGCAAAGGAGCTGCTGGATGAGGTCAGCGCCCTTAGCCTGCTCCTGGCTCCTGTGGGCGGGGGCGGACTTTTAAGCGGTACGGCGCTGGCTGTACATTATTTTTCCCCGCATACAAAAGTTATAGCTGCAGAACCGGAAAAGGCAAATGATGCCTGGCTGTCGTTCACACGGAAAGAATTTGTCCCTTCCGTCAATCCGCAAACCATTGCCGACGGACTGCGGACATCGCTTGGAAGTTACACCTTCCCTATCATCCTTGATCATGTGGAAAACATTGTAACGGTTTCGGAAGAATCGATTATTACAGCCATGCGTTTCACCTGGGAACGGATGAAGATCCTCGTCGAGACATCTTCGGCCGTAACCGTGGCAGCGCTGCTGGAACATAAAGTCGACGTGAAAGGGAAAAAGGTCGGGGTGGTAATCTCCGGAGGAAATGTTGACCTTGATGATTTACCGTGGGCAAGATGATGTACAACAAATCTCGAAAAGCGAATAGCGAAAAGTGAAAAAAGGAAAACTATATCTTATACCATCATTTCTTGGGGAAAGCCCGTCAGAAAGTGTTTTTCCGCCTGTTAATGCACAGATCATAAAAGGGATCAGCCATTTTATCGTGGAGGAGCTACGCACGGCGAGAAGGTTCCTGAAGAAAGTATGCCCTGAAATTGAGATCGACAGCCTTACCTTTTATCTCTACAATGAGCATACCGTCAAAACTGGTTCTGAAACATTCCTGGAACCATTGCTGAATGGCCATGATACTGGTATTATCTCGGAAGCAGGAACACCCTGCGTTGCTGATCCCGGCTCTGAAATCGTCAGGATGGCACACGCAGCCGGGATTCAGGTGGTTCCGCTGGTGGGACCTTCTTCCCTCCTGCTGGCCCTGATGGCGTCCGGATTTAATGGTCAGCAGTTTGCATTCCACGGTTATCTGCCCATCGATAAACCTGCCCGGGCAAAACGGATCAGGGAGATTGAACAAACGATGAAACTGAACAACCAGACACAGATCTTCATCGAAACACCTTACCGGAACCAGCAACTATTGCAATCCATCCTTGAAACCTGCAATGAATCGACCTTACTGTGCGTCGCTGTTTCGCTGACCGAACCCGGAGAAAGCATCATCACCAGGTCCGTAAAAGAATGGAAAAAGATAAAAAATGATATCAATAAGAAACCGGCCGTATTTTTAATGTACTTTTAAAAGAACAATATCTTTGTAACGAAAACAATTAACTGTCGTCTTACACACAATTATTCCCCGGATATTGGAAAAAGTCCTCTCGATACAAGGTATTTCAAAACGATACGGCAGGATCCAGGCCGTGAACGGGCTTTTCCTGGAGATCAGCCGCGGGCAGGTCTTTGGTTTGCTCGGACCCAACGGCAGCGGAAAAACAACCACGCTGAGCATTCTTCTGGATCTTGTGAGGAACGACAGCGGGAGTTTCGAATGGTTCGGGGAGCCTCCGTCAAAGGAGAGCCGGAAACGGATCGGATCGGTGATCGAAAGCCCGAATTTCTTTCCTTACCTTTCCGCCGTCAGAAATCTCCGGATCGTCGCTGATATCAAGGGTAAGCCGTATGACGATATTGATGAAGCCCTTACGCTTACAGGACTTTATGACCGCAGGAACGACCGGTTCAAGACCTATTCTTTCGGGATGAAGCAGCGTCTGGCTGTGGCTTCCGCGCTGCTCGGCAATCCGGATGTGCTGATCCTCGACGAGCCCACCAATGGACTGGATCCGCAGGGAATTGCACAGATGCGCGACCTGATCCGAATGATCGCCCAAAAAGGGATCACCATCGTGCTGGCCAGTCACCTGCTGGATGAGGTTCAGAAAATCTGTACACATGTCGCTGTTCTCAGGAAGGGGATAAAACTTTTTGACGGGGAAGTCAGCGAAGTGCTTGCTGTTTCTGAGCTTGTCGAGGTCTCGTCGGAGAACATGGAAGCCCTGAAGGAAGCCATTTCCGGCCACGCGGAGTACAAATCCCTGACCCGCTCTGAGGACAAATGGCTGGTCTATTTCAAAAATCCTGTCCGGCCCGGTGAACTGAATGAATACATGCACCGGAAGGGAATTGTGCTGACGCATCTTTCGGAACGGAAACGAACCCTCGAACAGCATTTCCTGGAACTTTTAAACGACAACCGCTGATCCATGAAAAGACTGCTGAAGATCGAACTGAAAAAGATCCTTACCTACAAGGTCTTCTGGATCCTGATGGGGCTGTATTTCGTGTTCCTTATTCTGGGGATCCTGATGGCCGGGTTTATCATCAACAGCTGGGTCGACGAGGTGAACAAGCACATCCCGATCGCCATCCCGCATGTGCGTTTTTATTTCTTCCCCGACATTTGGCAGAACCTTACCTTTTTTGCGAGCATCCGCTATATTCTGATCTTTCCTGCCATTGTCATCATCATTCTCATCACCAACGAATTCACGAATAAAACCATCCGGCAGAACGTGGTAAACGGCATGAGCCGGAACGAGTTCCTGTTCTCAAAGCTCCAGGTGATCTTTTTCATGGCCCTGTTCATCACATTCATTCTTGCCGCCGGTATTCTTATCCTGGGAATTTCGAATACCGATGCCCAGGGCATGGCGATGATCTTTAAGAAGATGAGTTTTGCCGGGGGATTTTTCATCCAGATCTTTTCCTTCATGATCTTTGCATTTTTCCTTGGATTTCTCCTGCGGAATACCGGTTTGTCCATCGCCATCTTTACGCTGTATGCCCTGATCATCGAACCGGTGCTCTATTTTATCCTGAAAATTCCGAAACTGCAACCCAACAACATCTCACAGTTCCTTCCTGTCAATTCGGTCGTCCGTGTAGTCGAATACCCCTATTTCCCGATGCTCAAAAACTTCATGGGACTCCGGATCCAGGAACAGCTTTCCCTGCTCGATTGTGTCGTCCCGCTGATCTATTCCGCCGTGATGATCGGGATCGTATATTTCGTTCTTTCGAAAAAAGACCTTTAAGTATTTACGATTTTATTTTTTCACCACAATAGGCACATTAGGTCACAATAGGGTTTCGTGGATTTTCGTGTCTTCTTCGTGGAATTTCGTGTAATTATTTTTCACCACAGATTTACACTGATTTTTACAGATTAGACACGGATTAGTCACAGAAATCCAGCATCGGGTCCCGCAAAAACGGGATCTCCGTTTCGCTCCGACATCCAGCATCATTTCGCTATTTCGCTTATACTCACAACCATTTTATCTTTTTAGGGTGTTCGTGAAGGCTTCGCCTTTCACTATTTTTATTTGGAACGTGTCAAAATAACAAAACCCGTCTTATCTTTGAGCCATAATATTCAACCTAAATTTATAAAACATGAAAACAACCTTCAAAATAATAGTACTGTTGATCGCCCTGATGGCTGGTACAACAGCTTATTCTCAGGACCGTGTATACAAGGATGGTTCCGTATGGGATCTGTCAATCATCAAGACCACAACCGGAATGGGTGATTCCTACATCACAAACCTCAAATCTACCTGGAAAGCGGTTCAGGATGAGGCTTTGAAGCAGGGACTGATCCTTTCCTACAAAATCCTGGCAGGTTCTTCAGCCAATGAAGATGATTTTGACATGCTGCTGATGGTCGAATATAAGAATCTCGCAAGCATGGAAAACAACGATGACAAGTGGGATGCAATTTACAAAAAGGTCGTTGGTGACCAGACCACGATGGAAAAGCTGAGGGACAGCCGTGTAAACATGCGGACAATTCTTGGAGAGAAACTGATGAGGGAAGTCGTGTATAAATAAGGTTGACTTCAATTATAGCCAGGTAAGCCGGGCTGTTTCCGTATAGGAAGCAGCCCGTTTTTATTCTTTGTTCACTCTTTTTTCTCTTTGCAGGCAGCCAGGTAAAAAAGCAGGAACACAACTGCAAACATTAAAAAATTTGTCAGTGACCAGTAATAGGTGTTCCAGTACGCATTGAAAATTCTTCCGCCGGCAAGAAAAGCAACGATGGATAGTAGCATTAATACGGCCGCGAAAGCGGTGCAGATCCAGGCCAGAATTTTGTAGAGAGTTTTCATGGATTTGTATGTTAGTATTTTCAATATAAATATACGAACTACTTGCCATGAAAGTCAAATTTTAATCACCATTTCTGATTTTTTACAAAAAATTCCGGGCAAAGGAATTCTTTTGCATATAAAATAATTCGGTCTGAAATCCCAGGGACTGGTTGCGATTTTTGCAACTATGGGCAATGAAATGTTGAAAATTTTCAATTTTTCCCATAAGCTTCACTTTTGTTGTATAAACCCGTTTTGACATCCATGATTGCATGATTATCTTTGATGTGTGAATTCTTTGTAAAAACAGCATTCGGATGATATAAATTTTCAGATCATGAGATGCAGGTTCAATTACCGGAGGTGGTGCAAGGATCAGATGATCCGGATAATTCCCGGTTTTTTTCTTCTCTTTCTCATGAATATCCAGGTTGTGACCGCACAGACAACCTGTACAGGTTCAGAGAAGGTTTTCATTACCTGGCTCAGAATAGAGGCGGAAAAGGAAAAAAAGAGCAAGGTAAATCTCAAAATTTGCGGACCCGGTGACGTGTCAGTCTGTGACTTTAATAAATCAATTTTTCCAACTGTCGTCGTTTTACCTCCGAAGGCAGAAACCGGTGATGTCAGCATCATGCGAATCAGGGACAGAACTGGTACATGGGCTGAGACAACAGAGGATGATTTCAGTATCGACCTTTACCCGGAGAACTCCGGGGATAAATCTGCTTTCAATTACTCAAACACCCATATGGCAACCGATGCACAATCGGCGCTGATCAATGGTGCGGCGGCGCTTGTGGGATCGATCATCGAGAAGGCCTTTGGCACAAGTTCTTTCACAAATAAAAGGATCCGGTTGCACAAGGCACATGTGCATCCTAAATAATAAAGAGGTGAATCAGGGATTATTGAGGGAACATGCCATTTATTCTCAAGGAATAAATCTAAATATACCTATAGTAATCCTTGTGCTTTCAACTCATGGATCACCTCCGTGATATTGGACTGCCGGGATTTCTTAATGATATTGCTGCGATGGGTTGTGATCGTATGAATGCTTCTGAAAAGCTTCTCAGCGATTTCTTTGCTACTCATCCCTTCCTCAATGAGCTCAATGATCCTGAATTCTGTATTCGAAAATATATTCCCGGACATCAAAAGTTTCTCGTCCGGATAGCGAAAGTAACTATAGTCTTCCCCCATATAGAAATGAAAACCTTTGTGAATTCTTTTTAAACCTGTTATATCAGTAATAACCAATATGAGAAAGGTCGATTCATATGGAATTTTGCTGTAAAACAAAAAACACTGATACAGAAGGTTCGCGTCCCTTCCCTCCGGATATTTTGTTCTGACATTCGTAGAGATGATCCTGGTACCGCCTTTTTGAAGATATAGTTCCTGAGCGATGCTGATCAATTTTGCCCGGATAAGGTGATGTCTCCTCTGGTCGTCAGGATGGGTGGTTGTCAGAAAAAACCCCGGAGAAACCTTATCAGGTTCAAGCCCAAACATAACAGAAACCCTTTTACTGATATACAATATGTCCAGCAGGATTACATCCGTGATGTAAAATAACTGGTTGTTCTTTTCCATCAGCCGGTCAAGCTCAACCATCATGGGATCATTAACATCAAGCCCGTCGATACCCGACCGCGAAAACTTTTCGAAAACCTTCTGAAATATGCTGTAATCCAGATATTCGTCAGTCATAATTCCCATATCCTACTACCTTGACAGATTGAGCCGTAAAGGTAGATAAAATACAGTTTCATGAGTATTGTTTTCGATCCTGAATGGGTATAATTTCGTCATTTATAAATACGTACCCGATGGATACCAGAAAAGAGCACATTGAAAAATTGGTTATCAAACTCAAAGTCCTCGAGAGCAAAATACAGAAACTTGAATCATTAACAGACGAGGTATTGAATGAAGTGGAGTCTGAATACAAGAATCAGTTAAAAGAATTGTATCTGAAAAAAGAAGAAGCGAAGCACAAACTGGTAACCATTCAGGAAGCTGAAAACAAAGAATAACGAAAAATCATAACCATAACGTTAAATTAAAAATCAAATGGAAAAAGAAGAAAAGAAACCCCTTGCAAAGCAGGGCAAAGAGATCACTACCGGTAAGGTCATGGTCGATGACGCACGGATCGATCTATTGAAAGAACAGTTCCTAAGCACTCCTCAGGCCATTGATAACGAGCGTATCAGGATTATGGCCGAAGTTTACGAAGATACGGCCGGCTACCAGCAGATTCTCCGAAGGGCTAAATTCTTCGAGCAGGTGATTGAAAAGAAAAAGTTGTACATCGACGAAAATATCATTGTGGGTAGTATGGCTAGTACCGTCAATGGAATTTACACGTATCCGGAATGGAATGTGCAATGGATGAAAGAAGAGAATACCGTTGGAAACTCTAAGACCGAAGAGGACCGCAAGGCAAATAAATGGGCACTTGAATATTGGGATAAGTGGGCATTAAGGCCACGTGCCGACGAAATCTTTATTAAAAAATACGGGTATGACCCGGATCCTGTTTACCAGGCAGGGCTAGTTGCTGAATTTATGTCATGGCCGGGTGGCGGCGGTAACCTCAATTACCCAAGGGTTTATAACGAAGGACTTGCCAGCATGATGGCAGAAGTGAAAGAGAGGCAAATGGCCCTCGACATGCGTTTGCCGAATGCTTCAAAGTTCTATTTCTACGAAGCGAGTCTTATTACCATGCAGGCTGTTATCCGCTTAGCTCACCGTTATGCTGAACTGGCGCGCGAACTGGCGGCAAAAGAGAAGAGCGAAGCCCGCAAAGCAGAACTGTTAGCCATTGCAGAGACCTGCGAATGGGTTCCCGAACACCCGGCACGCAACCTTCGCGAAGCCATTCAGTGCCATTTCCTGTGTCACATCTGTGCCGAGATCGAACAGGTGGGATGCGGATATTCCGAAGCTTACCTGGGCCAGAACTTAGAGCCTTACTATAAACGCGACCTGGAAGCAGGTTTAATCGGCCCTGAAGAGGCCATCTATTTGATGAAACTCCTCTTTATAAAGCTGAACGAAATAGGTTATTATTACGGAGCAAAAGTGGCTCTGCAAAACTCAGCCGACCTGGGTCAAAGTATTTCCCTCGGCGGTTATACCATAGATGGTGAAGATGCTACTGCCGCTATGGACTTCCATATCCTTGATGCCGCAAACTATCTTCATTTGCCTCAGCCGCCGCTCACTTGTGTTTACACCGAAAAGATGAGTGGCAAATTCCTGGAAAAGGTCCTCGATTTAATAGGCACCGGTATCGGAATGCCCCAGTTTGTAAACGGCAATGTGATGATGTTGCGCGCCATGAACCTCTTTGCCGATTCCGAAAAAGGGCTTACCCTCGAAAAAGCTAGGCGCACCTGCATCGGAGCTTGTGTAGGAAGTTATATTCCATACGAAACCGGGCATCCGGTTGAAGGACAACCCAATCTTGGAAAAGTACTCGAACTGACACTGAACGATGGCTTCGATCCACGCCTGAAAAAGCAAATCGGACCTAAGACCGGAGATCCCGGGAAATTTACAGATTTTGAACAATTGTATGCGGCTTTCGAGAAACAACTGCAATTCTGTGAAGATACGCTGCGGAGAGAAGCATGGATCGCCAGTATTCTGTGCGCCGAATACCTGCCTGTTACCTGGCGCTCACTTCTTACCGGAGGTTGCATTGAGAAAGGCACCGAAGTGTGGAATGGAGGGGCCAATTACTATACCGTCGCACAGATTGTTGTGGGTGGCATTGATGCTTCAAATGGATTAATGGCTGTTAAAAAACTGGTTTATGACGATAAAAAAATAAGCATGGCGGAACTAAAGAAAGCCTTGACTGCAAACTTTGAAGGAGAATATGAAAAAATAGGTAAGATGTGCTACGAGGCTCCAAAGCATGGTAACGACATTCCCGAAATGAACCGTTTCACCCGCAGGGTATATAACTCCATTTATCAGGCATTCCAGAATGTTGAAGGAGGCGGTAATTACATCAGCAAAGACATCAAATCGGCGCCCGATGCTTATACCAAGAGTATCCACAACCTGATGGGTATGGTTACAGGGGCATTACCTACCGGTAAAAAAGCCGGGGTGGCACTCACGGATGGCAGTTTGTCGGCCATGCCAGGAACCGATGTCAACGGACCTACCGCGTTGGTGATGTCTGCAGCTAAAAGCCAGGATTCCATCAAATATACCGCAACCCATATGAATATGAAACTCCCCCCGGATCAGCTGAAGTCACGCAAAGGAAGAGAAAACGTTCTGAATCTGGTTAAAACCTATTTCGACAATGAAGGCTATCATATTCAGTTCAATGTGCTTGATACCAATATTCTGAGAGATGCGCAGAAGCATCCTGAAAAATACCGTGACCTGGTGGTTCGGGTAGCCGGCTTCAGCGCTTTCTTCACCAAACTGCATGTGGGCGTTCAGAACGAGGTCATCGAACGGACCCTGCAGAGCTTCGAACATCGTTAATAGTTGATGAGGTACACATGTAAGGCGTGACGATGGTCATGCCTTACTTTTTGATCCGGATAAAAAAAGATTTTATTGAAAACACTAAAAGCAGAATAATTATGAGTACAGATACAGGACAAAAACGCGTTGCCATTATGGTAGGCGCCGGATACATTCCCGGAATAAATGCTGTTGTTGCAGGCGCCTCTCTTGCTGCCGGCAAATTGGGATGGGAGTTACTGGGCATCCTCGATGGTTTTGAAGGGTTGCTCCATCCCGAAAAGTACCCCAATGGGGGGTTAATTCCGATCGATCCTCAGAAATTCAATATCGACCCGAATACGGGCAGTGTTCTTGGCCAGTCGTCCCGGATCGACCCCTTTAATGTTCGCACCATTAATGAATTGGGAATGGTAGAGGAAGTGGACATGTCAGATGAGTTACTGACAAGATTAAAAGCAGAAAATATTGACGCTGTCATTTCGATCGTTGGCGGAAGGGGGCTGAGTATTCTTTACCAGCTTCACAAAAAAGGCTTGAATGCTGTGTGTGTCCCCCGTTCCATCGAAAACGATATTGCATCTACTTCTGTAGCATTTGGATTTAACACCGCTCTTACATTTACCATCGAAATGCTCGACCGTGCGCGTCTGGCGGCCAAGGCTGCTCAGAAAATTGCGGTGGTTGAGGTACTGGGAGAGGAAGCCGGATGGATTGCCCTACAGGCTGGTATTGCAGTTGCTGCCGATGCGGTGCTGATTCCCGAAATTCCGGTGGATCTGCAACATGTGGTAACACACTTAAAAAATAAAATGTCTGGCAAAAAATCCTGGGGTTTGGTCGTCGTGGCGCAAGGCGCAAAAATTATCAATCCGGGGAAAACAGAAGAAAAAGTATCGACGCTTAAAGCTTCGTTATCGCCATTGGCAACCAGCGATTCAAACAGTGAATTCGTGATTCATAAATCAGGTCAGGTAGCTCAGGCTGTGGCTGAAGGCTTGCAACTACGGATAGCCGAAGAAACGTTTCCAATGGTGATTGGTCCCTGGGTCAGGGGTGGTACACCATCGGCCGTTGATCGTCAATTGGGTGTGGCTTACGGTGCAGGAGCTATTCAGGCACTCGAAGCTGGCCGTAACGGGGTAATGGTGGCGTTTGTTCCACCTGATGTTAAGTTTGTTCCGCTCGCTGAGGCCATCAACAAAGTAAGAACGATACCGACCGGAAGCATGTTTTTTCAGGTGGCAGATTCACTGGGTATTTACGTTGGAAATAAGGAGGCATAGTCATGACAGATAAACCAAAAAACATATTGGATATCACAGGTACCGTTTTGAATATCCAGCGCTATTGCAGCCACGATGGCCCCGGCACCCGTACAACAGTTTTCGTTAAAGGTTGCTCTTTGCGTTGCAAATGGTGCGGAAATCCTGAGAGTATCCGGATGAAGCCGGAAGTATCGTACGACCCAAATAAATGTGACGGAAAGAAGTGCAGCATATGTTTGAAAGCTCCATTCCCCGAAGGTGGTTTTTATTTTGTGGAGGGCGATGATTCAAAGGTAAAAGTCAACTGGACGTTGGCCGCAGGTATTAACCAGGAAATTGTTTCACTTTGCCCCACCGGTGCACTTGAAATGTTTGGTAAAACAATGACTGTTGGTGAAGTAATGGATGAAGTGGAGAAAGACACCTCCATCTACCGCAATACCGGCGGAGGTATGACAATAAGTGGCGGAGAAGTGATGTTGCAGCCCGACTTTGCCGCAGCTCTGCTGCAGGAAGCTCACAACAGAGGTATTAATACAGCCATTGAAACTGCCAGTAATGCACCCTGGTCTTTTCTGGAGAAAGTACTGCCACACGTAGATACCATGCTGCACGATATCAAGCTTATGAATTCCGAACGTCACAAAAAATGGACAGGTGTAAGCAACGAGCGGATCTTAGCCAACCTAAAAAAAGCTTACGAAACTTTTCCTGACACTGATTTTATTGCCCGTACACCGCTCATTCCCGGGGTAAATGCCGATGATGAACATATGCTGGGTGTACTCGAATTCATAAAACCACACAAAAATGTGATTGATTATGAATTGCTGCCCTATCACCGTTTTGGCCTGGGTAAGTATGATTCCCTTGGTGTAATTTATGAACTCGATGATTACAAAACACCTTCGGATGAAGTGGTCAAACGCTTTCAGACCATGATAGACAAGGCTTTTGGACGTGAATTAACAACAGAGTAACAATGAGCAAAGCAGATAAGAATCCAGATGTTTTTGAAAAACTGGCAACAGTAATGGGAGAAAATCCGGGTGGTTTCCCTCGTACAGAATCGGGTGTGGAGATGAAACTTCTCAGGATGGCATTCTCTCCCGAAGAAGCCCTTGTTGCAAGCAATATGACCCGCACTCCCGAAACCGCGGGCGAAATAGCAAAGCGTGTCGGCCTCCCTCTGGACGAAGTAACAGCCTTGTTAAATGGTATGATTCCCAGGCGAATGGTGAGAGTTAAATCAATGAATATGGTGGCATCAGCTGCTGAACTTGCAGCTGATGATGTAAAATACAGGATCGGACACTTCATGGTTGGATGGTATGAGGGAAATGAACGAACGCTGGGGAGGGAGTATGATATTCTCTTCGAGCGATACATGGTCGAAGGCGGTGGCGAAAGGATCCTGTCTCCCCAACCCGGCAACCAGGGAGTTGTTCCTTACCGGGGCTCACTCAAACCGGAATGGATAGCACGGGAGCCCCACCTTGATATCGATGCCCACTGGGAACGGCATGAACGTTTTCTGGTGGTTAATTGTATGTGCATGGAACTGAAAGAAAGAGTGCACGGATTCCATTGCGATGTTCCTGTAAGACGATGTGGCTTCGTAGGTCTGCCCCCAACAACCCCGCTATCAGAAAACGTGGTCACCCGTGAGGAGGCAAAGAAACTGTTTGATGAAATTGAATCCTACGGGACGATGGTCCATACAGCGTTCTATGGATTCACCATGAGTGCGGATAAACCCCAGTTTGTTGGTACGTGCAGCTGCTGCAATTGTTGCTGCGGCATCATTAACTCACAAATGCTTGCCGGGCTGAAGGAGAGCGCTTTGCGATCGAACTACCGCGCAGTGAAGGATTATGATAAATGTACTAACTGCGGGGAGTGCATCAGGCGTTGCCAATTTTTTGCGCATACCTGGGAAAAAACTGAGGATGGCAGGAGGTCTGTTTATAACAGGGGCAAGTGTGTGGGATGCGGTTCCTGCGGAATGGGATGCAAATCGGGCGCACTTCACCTCGAGCCTGTATCTGAAGAAGAATGGGTCCGCGTTCCCAACAATTTTGAAGAATGGGAGGAGATGAGGCTGGAGTATCTTGCAAAAGAGAAGAAATCCGAAACCGGGAAGCACTGATAATTAAACAATAATAAAAAACATTATGATTATAGATGTCGGACATGCGGGTATGCTAAGACATGTAGCAGTAAATACAGGGGCAGGCTTTGTCCCTGGAACCAATGCTATTGTTATGGGTGCGGCCATTGCCGGTAACAGGCTGGGATGGGAGATGACAGGTATCCGTGACGGGTTTGAGGGGCTGCTTCATCCTGAACGTTATCCTGATGGCGGCCTGATAACGCTCGATCCCGGGCTAATCGAGAATCTCGATCCTTCAACAGGAGGCATACTTGGCCAGGCGCCCTGGACTGACCCCTTATATGAACAGGTAGCCAATGCAGATAAAAACAGAAAGGAAGAGGATTTACCCCTAGAATTGCTGAAAAGGTTGAATGAAAAAGGGATCGATGGGTTGATTTCCATTGTGGGAGGACAGGGGCTCGGAATTCTCCATAAGATTCATTTAAAAGGGTTTCATACGGTGTGTATTCCAAGGTCAATCGAGAATGACATTGCTTCTACGGCTGTATCATTTGGATTCAACAGCGCCCTCAGCATCACCATCGATATGCTCAGCAAAGCTTACCAGGCAGCACGGTCAGCAAGTAAAATTGCTGTGGTGGAGGTTCCGGGAGAACATGCCGGATGGATCGCGCTGCAGGCTGGTATTGCCGTGCGTGCCGATGTGGTGTTGATTACCGAGATCCCCTGCGATCTGAAAAATGTTGCATCGAGATTGAAAGATAAAATATCACCAAGACGTCCTTATGGGCTGGTGGTTGTTGCCGAAGGGGCAAAGTTCGATGATTCCCCGAAAGGTCAATTTGTCGATCCCGTCAAACCGATTGTGCCACCAATTGGAGCAGGTAAGGTTGCCGTTTCAGTAGCAACGGCACTGCAAAAAATGATCGACACCGAAATCTACCCGCTTTCTATTGGCCCATGGGCCCGGGGCGGCAACCCCACTGCAACGGATCACCAGCTTGGGATAGCATATGGCGCCTGGGCTGTAAAAACGCTGCGGGCAAGTAAAAACGGCGTAATGGTCTCCTTTGTTCCACCGGATATCAAATACGTGCCATTGGAAGATGTAATCAACAAAGTCAGAACAGTCTCTGCCGATAGTGAATTCCTGAAGATTGCGGGAGCCCTGGGTATCTATTTCGGGAATTTTTCTTCAAAAATGTGATGACTGCTAATATTAAGGAAAATCAAAATAGACAAGAATGATAAATCAATAGATGTTTACAAACTTGTAAAGGAGAAAAGATTATGAAACTACCAAAACCAGGACCAGACGTATTCAACAGGGTCTCTTTCAAGAATGCACGCGACACCTATTTTGGCGGAGCCGGAGTCATTATCGGTAAGGGCAAGAACGCCCGGGCCCATATGCACGCAACCTTGGGGATCCAGGAGGCCGACGCCCACACGATGGATGTGGTCGATGCCGTGCGGCTGGCGCGCGAGCTTGAGGTGGACATGGTCGCGGTTAACAGCGGACGCATCTTAACCTTTGATGAGGGCGAAATTCAGGCCGGCTACATCGTTGACTTCCATGGTGTCAGGCTGACATGGATGGGCGAGATGATTGCAGAAGACGTGTTTGGTCAGATGACAGGGCCAGCATACATTCCCGCCCTCATATACCGCCTCACCAAATGGACATGGAAGGCTGGCAAGAAGGTCCATCTGCTGCGCGAGCCGGGTGGTCCGACCTGGGTCATGCAGGAATACTGCAAAAAAGTGGATCCGGAACTCACCATCGACAACCTGGATCAAGTCGGCAGTAAGCTGAAGCTTCCGCATGGATGGAAGTTCGAGACCAAGGTGCTCACCAGGGATCTCGTTCTGGATACGACATGTTGCGACGGATGGGCCTCGATGCTTCGCGACGAACTGCAATGTACCTACCAGGCTTGTGGTTACGACTCGGATACGAGTGCCAATTTCGTGCCGTAGAACAACCTTTAGTCCTGCTGAATCTGCTTCATAAACTGCTCTGAATCACATTAGTAAATGGATACAGCAAAGATATGACAAAATACTTAGCGATAAGTATTGTCCATCCTTCCGATTAAAGGTAATTTTAGCGTTTATAAAAGCTGCACCTCATTGATATTTCACAGTCCTGAATAGTTTTGACTTTTAATGATATGATTATGGCAAACGAAGTAAGAAGGACAGGTCCAAACTTGGACGAAATCATTACCAATGCAAGAAAGCAGGTACTGACCTTTAAATGAACAAAATGAAATTGATATTATATTGAAAATACAAATTAATCCTTTAATAAATAAAATTATGGGAACTGAAAAAATTAAAGTTACAACTTTTGAAAACACAAAATTGAACGTGGTTAAGTTGAACTGGCAAGAGGTGTATTACACTAATTGTCCTCTCGTGTCCGCCAGTAACGTGGATGAAGGCTTGGGTCTGACCAAGAAAGAGTTTAAAAAGATCGGGGTCAAGTTTGCCTACATGCGTTCAACCCCCGAGACCGATTGGTATCCCCACTACATTCACAATCAGGAAAATCTTATCCGCTTCGGTGGTTTGTTTCCACCTATCGAAGTCCACGCAGATATTCGTCGGACCAAGCTTCTGGGGGTAACACAGATGCCGGCCGAAGGCGGCGTTATGATGGTACGTGCCAAGGACGATATCTACCGAATGGCTGATTTAAAAGGCAAAAAGATCGGCATTTCCAAGAGTATGAACCAGATCAAAAACGACTGGTGGCGCATTCAGGAACACCAGGGGATTGATTTGTTTCTTCGAATGAACGGCATGACGATGGACGATATTGAATTGGTTGAGTTTCCATACGCAGATGACTGGTATAATCTACCGGAAATGATGAAAGCAACCATGGAACAATCGATTGATCTGTGGCTGGCGCGTGACCACAAGCGCGACCTGGCTTTCCGTCCGCTGGAAACCGCTCTGGAAAAAGGAATCATCGATGCGATGTACATGCAAACCAAGCCGCTACAGCAGGTCAGCGAGGCGACGGGTAAGTTTGCAGCAATCGAGGACCTCTCTCGTTATCCTGACTGGCGCCTTCAGGTGGCTAACATTCCTGCAGCTATCACGTGTACCGATGTCATGGCCAGGGAACACCCAGAACTCGCTGTTACATTTATGAAAGGTATGATTCGGGCCGGTCGCTGGGCCAATCAGAACAAGTATGCTGCAGCGGAAATTCTCGACCAGCAAACCTTCTATCGCGACATCGAGGCTACTTACCAAGGCATCAGAGATGTTGACCTGGTGCCCAACCTTTCACCTTTGAATCTCGCCGCTGTTACGATCGGTAAAGAATTTATGCTAAGTCATGGTTACATCAAGAATGATTTTGATGTAAACGAATGGGCAGCACCGGAATTCCTCGAACAAGCTGCAAGAGAATTACTGGAAGACGAGTGGAAGAAAAGATCAACAGCAAAACTACCTGCAACAGCCGGAACACTGAAATCGGGTGGCCGGATCGGGTAGCCGGGAGGAGGCTCGGAGGAAGTTAGTCCGGACAGATATGTTTATGCAAAGGCAACCTGAGAACGGGGGCCAAAGGATTAGGTTATAGTTACAATTAAAAACAGGAAATTATGAAAATGAAGGTCTTTTTACCATTAGGCTTAATCGTGTTAATGATTGCCTGCTCTCCAACAACCCAGATAACAAAAAGCTGGACAGATCCATCATGGGTTCCGGGTGGTGTTTTACCATTTAAAAAAGTCCTGGTTGTTGCCGCATTAAAAGATGAATCATCCAGGAGGCTTGCCGAGGATAAAATAGTTTCAAAGGTCAAACAGGTTGTTGTTGTGCAATCTTACAGCTACCTTCAATCCACTGACACAGATCAGAACAAGCTGGAAGAAAAGTTAAAAAAGGATGGTTTTGACGGCATTATACTGGTTCGTTTGACAGATGTTGATAAAAGTGTTTCTTATACACCGGGCACATCTTACGGAGGATGGTATGGCTACCGGTATTCTTCTCCCGGTTATTATTCTGAAGACAAAACGTTCCTTGTTGAAACAAACTTCTATTCCCTGGAGCAAAAGAAACTTATGTGGTCCGGCACCACTTCAACGCTTAATCCTACGCAGCTTGACCAAACCCTTGATGATATTATTACAGCCATCAGGAATGAAATGTTGCAGAAAGGCCTGATAAAGTAATGATCCGGTTCTGTTCCAGTCAAAATGAATAACAGCAGTATATCTGTGGAAACATGGATATATTTAAAAATATCCTTGAAATCTTGCTTTTGACCCTCTGAACCAATCAAGCCATAGTCATATTTTAATAATCAACAATTTATCTAAAACCATGAAACCATGAAACAGTACATTTTAATCATTGCTGCATTATTCCTTGCATCATTTGCCTACACGCAATCAAATAAAGAAGAGATCGACCTGATGCAGGCCGCATTCGGGATGGATAAAAAAGCAGTTGTAGCAGATTTCGTTAAACCTTCTGCCGTTCAGAAAGATGCCTTCTGGAAATTGTATGACGAATATGAAACACAGCGGAAAGCTCTCGGGAAAGAAAGAATCGAACTGTTAAAGCAATATGCGGACCAGTACCTTACGATGACAAGTGAACAGGCCGATGTATGGACGAAGAAGGTTATGGACCTCCAGAAAAAAACCGATAACCTGATCATCGCTTATTATACCAAGGTAAAAGCTATATCCGACGGTATTGTCGCCACCCAGTTTTACCAGATTGAAAACTATATCCTGACAGCGATCCGGATGCAATTGCTTCATGAGGTTCCGTTTTTGCGCAAGCCCTGATTCTTATTTCATTTTTATTCACTACCAGTTAAAACCGTAAATATTATGAAAGTCATCATTGTTGGCGGAGTAGCCGGAGGTGCGTCCTGTGCGGCACGCCTTCGCAGGCTGGATGAAACAGCCGAAATCCTTATGGTTGAACGTGGACCCTATGTTTCTTACGCGAACTGCGGTCTTCCTTACCATGTGGGAGGTGTGATCCAAAAGGAATCGAGCCTCCTGGTTGCAAATGAACAGGTATTCCGGGCTCAGTTCAACATTGATGTGCGCACCAATTGCGAGGCCGTTGCGATCTCGCCCAAGGAAAAAACAATTCAGCTGCGCGATGTTAAAACCGGCGAAGTCACAACACAAACGTACGACAAACTGGTGCTTGCGCCGGGAGCTGCGGCCGTTCACCCTCCCCTGCCGGGCATTGATCTTCCTGGTATATTTCATGTAAGGACAGTACCCGATGCGCATTCGATCAACGAGTGGCTGGAAAAAGGCAATCCCTTCCTTTCAGGCATGTTCAGGTATTCGGGGTTCCAGGCAGTGAGGCCAAAGACTCGCGCTGTCGTTGTCGGCGGCGGGTTCATCGGCCTGGAAACTGCCGAAAACCTGATCCACCGGGGCTTTGAAGTAACGCTGCTGCAGAATTCAGGTCATGTTCTTACACCGCTCGATCCGGAGAATTCAGCAATTGTCGAGGCCTTCCTGCAGCGGAATGGCGTCCGCATTGCCCTGGGCGATGCAGTGGTAGGGTTCAAACAGGCAACAAACGGGGGTGTTGACGTAGAGACCAAATCCGGCAAGATCTACCCGGCCGACATTGTGATCCTGGCCATCGGTGTACGCCCCGACACCACGCTTGCAAAATCGGCAGGGCTGCAGATTGGCGATCGCGGAGGAATCCGGGTTGATGAGCATATGTGCACCAGCGACCCTGATATTTTCGCTGTCGGGGATGCAGTTGAGGTGAAGGATTATATTACGGGCGAATGGAGCCTGATTGCCCTTGCAGGTCCGGCAAACCGTCAGGGACGCATCGCTGCGGATGTCATTGCAGGTCGTGATTCACGCTACCGCGGCACGCAGGGAACCGCCATTATCGGGCTTTTCGGGGCGACTGCCGCATGGACGGGCGTGAGCGAAACAACGCTGAACCGGATCGGTGATGCAGATTATGAAAAGATCTACCTCTACCCGAATTCACATGCAGGTTATTATCCCGGCGCCAAGCCCATTGCCATGAAAGTTATATTCCGGAAATCCGACGGAAAACTGCTCGGCGCCCAGGCGCTCGGACTGGATGGAGTGGATAAACGGATCAGCGCTTTTGCTGCTTTGCTGCAAATGGGAGCAACAATCTATGATCTTGAGGAAGCTGAACTCTGCTACGCTCCACAGTTTGGCAGCGCTAAAGACCCGGTGAACTTTGCCGGGATGATTGCGGCCGATGTGCTCAGGGGCGATCAGCCAATCAGTCACTGGAAGGAAGCAATGGCAGGTTTTATCCTCGATGTGCGCGAACCATTTGAACTTGCTGTGGAAAATGTGCCCGGCGCCGCCAACATCCCGCTGGGACAACTTCGATCGCGGCTCGGAGAACTTCCCCGCGATCGTGAAATTCATGTGATCTGCCGTTCCGGCCAGCGTGCATACATGGCGACCCGCATCCTGCTGCAGAATGGATTCAAGGCTAAGAATGTTTCGGGTGGAATGTTGTCTCGGGCTCAGAATACCATGCTGGATTACAGCAATGACCAGGAATAAGCCGGGAATTTCAGGCTTGCGATTGGTTTTATTTGATTAACTTCTGCTTAAATAAAGTTTCATGAATAAAATATCCGGAGTGTTGCGGTCTTACTTTCCCATCATTGAATGGGGAAAGGAATACAGTAGCAAAACCCTCGTAAACGACCTCGTCGTTTCGATTATTGTTTCCATTATGCTGATCCCGCAATCGCTGGCGTACGCCCAGCTTGCGGGATTGCCTCCGGAAGTCGGCCTCTATGCCTCGATGGCACCCCTTTTATTATATGCCATCTTCGGAACGTCACGCTCTCTTTCCGTAGGGCCTGTTGCTGTAACAAGTCTTATGACACTTGCAGCAGTTTCCCCGATCGTTGCCCAGGGAACTCCCGAATATCAGGGGGCTGCAATGGCACTCGCCATGCTGACGGGTTTGATTCTCATTATACTCGGATTCCTGAAACTTGGGTTTCTCTCGAATTTCATGAGCTTTCCGGTCATGTCGGGACTCGGCACTGCCGTCGGGATCCAGATTGCCACAGGCCAGCTCACACCGGTCCTTGGTATTCCGTCTAAAGGAGGCACCTTTCTTTCGCAGATCATTTCGCTGGTACAAAACTGTGGTCAGATCAATATCTATACTGCAGCCATCGGGGTGCCGGCTTTCATCTTTCTGTTGCTGGTGCGTAAGAACCTTGCAAACCTTTTAACCCGCGCAGGGATGGGTAAAGGAACCGCAGGCATTCTTTCGAAAATGGGACCTGTTTTTGCCATCGTCATTACCATTTTATTTGTATCAGGATTTGGGCTTGCTGACAAAGGGGTGAAAATAGTGGGCACAGTTCCTTCCGGACTTCCGAGCATATCACTGCCACCCTTCGATTTTAAGCTCTGGAGCCAGCTTGCAACCCCCGCATTGCTGATTGCAATTATTGCTTACGTCGCATCGATCTCGGTGGCACAGACGCTGGCCTCCAAAAAAAGGCAGCATATTGATCCCAACCAGGAGCTGGTAGCTTTGGGAGCCGCTAACATCGGAGCTTCCCTGTCCGGTGGTTTTCCTGTTGCAGGCGGGTTTTCACGGTCCATTGTCAACTTCGAAGCCGGTGCAGAAACACCTGCCGCCGGCGCCTATACTGCGGTCGGGATTGCGCTTGTCGCACTTTTCCTCACACCACTGCTGTATTTCCTGCCCAGCGCAACACTCGGGGCAACCATCATGGTGGCGGTTCTTTCGCTGGTCAATTTCAAGGCAGTAAAACAAACCTGGGCCTTTTCACGAACAGATGCCATCGCAATGGCGCTGACGATCATTCTTACCCTGACATTAGGAGTTATTGCAGGGCTTATCGCGGGCATCGGGATTTCACTTGTAATGCACCTCTATCGTACATCCAGGCCTCATGTGGCCATCGTCGGCCAGATCCCCGGAACACAGCATTTCAGAAATATAGAACGCCACGAGGTTGTAACGATTTCCGGGATCGTTTCGATGCGCGTCGACGAAAGCCTCTATTTCCCTAACGCGCGGTTCCTGGAGAACAGCGTAAGTGAGATTGTGGCCAAAAACCCGGAGATACGCCATTTTATCCTCAATTGTTCGGCGGTCAATACCATCGACGCTTCAGGGCTGGAAAGCCTGAAAGCCATTAACCAAAGACTGAAAGACGGAGGAATTGCATTTCACCTTTCCGAAGTTAAGGGTCCGATCATGGATCACCTGAAAAAAACACAATTCTACCAGGAACTTAAGGGCAGGATTCATTTTACGCATTATGATGCAGTTTACAGCATTGATCCTGATCTGGCAAAAAAAACCCTGGAAAAAGCAAGAAATTAATCAAGCGGTAACCGGAAAATGGAAAATCAGAAACCTAAACGAAACTGGAAACAGAAGCTGTTCCGTGAGTTCAGCGAGTACCTGGTCAATTTTGTTTACATGGCCATTTTTTTCAGTGCCGTTGTGCTTTACAGGCGACTGGTACTGGCTCAGCATGGAATTATCGTTGAAGATTATTTTGCCGGCGTTATCAAAGCGGCGGTTATAGCAAAGGTAGTTATGATCGGTGCTTTTCTCCGGATCAGCCGCAAATTTGAGCATAAGCCACTGATTATTCCGGCGCTTTACAAAGCGGTACTGTTCACGATATGGGTGATGGTGTTCGACATGCTCGAGGTCCTTATCGGCGGATTTATTCACAGCCCCGTCCTGGCCGACGCTTATGCCGCGCTGAAAGACAGGGTGAACGTTGTCTGGCTTGGAGCTGTATTGGTAATTTTCGTTTCCTTCATTCCCTTCTTTGCTTTCAAGGAACTGTCGCGGGTTCTTGGCGGCGATAAGGTCCGGGACAGGTTTTTTAAGAAACAGGAGGAAACGTCCGGTTAAAAAGAATGCACCTTATCCCCCGGGGGACTGACTAATAAGTTAAAATTTAATATATCTCGCAGATTCACGCTGATTTTGCGCAGATTCACGCAGAAATAGATGCTTGGTAATGAGCCATCTGCGAAAATTTGCGATTAATCTGCGAAAACCTGCCTGACGGCAGTCAGGTCTGCGAGAACAAAATGAACTTTTTAGTCAGCCCCGTGAAAATGCTCACTTAAAAAGATTCAATAACTGTAATAACATTACTTCCTTAACATGAACAAACCTGGACGAAAAATCATCTTCATTGCAGCCTTACTGGCTGTTCTCATTTCTTCCCTTGAAAAAACTTCGGCCCAGGATGCAACCTATTATCCAAAGGGCAACCCGGATAAATGGAATGTCTCGCTGACCCCTTTCTTCTGGATTCCCTGGTCAAACGGAAGTATTACTTCATCCTACATTTCTGCAAATTTTAATAAACCGGCCATCGATCTTCTTAAAAACGTTGAGATGGCCTTTATGGTCAATGCGGAATTGTCAAAAGGAAAATTCTTTATCTCCCCTACTTACATCTACAACAGGGTGAGCTCGGAGCAGGTAGTCCGTACCGATAAAAAAGGCGAAGACGCACTGGTGGCGGCAAAGCAGCTGACCATGAACATTGCCGAGCTTATTACCGGAGTGACTCTTCCTGTAAATAAAAAATTCGACCTTGAGCCTTACCTGGGCTGCCGTTATAATAATTTCAAGGTTGAAGTTGATGCGGAAGGAAAACTGGACAGTACGACCGTCAATGAAACAAGCGATTTCTGGGATCCTGTGATGGGACTCCGTGCAAATTACTTTCCGCATCCGCGTGTCCCGTTGTCTCTTAGGGCGGATGTCGGTGGCTTCGGCGTCGGGTCATATTTGTCATGGACCGTCGCATTCAATGGCGGGTACTCGGTTTCTCCCCAGATTGACCTGCTGGCCGGATTCAACCTGTATGG
Organism: Bacteroidota bacterium; assembly: GCA_026391805.1. GTDB lineage: Bacteria > Bacteroidota > Bacteroidia > Bacteroidales > FEN-979 > FEN-979. The sequence continues at coordinate 167,901 of JAPLDJ010000012.1, forward strand.
TTTCGACTATCAGTCCAAATCCGACAAGGACAGGTATGTCGGCCTTCAGGCTGTTTTTTATGGATTTGACATTGGAATAAGGATCATTCTTCCAAAAAGATTTAAGGATCCTTCGATCTATAAAAAAGCAAAAAAGGGTTAAAACACAATCCTGAAACTTTTTTAATATATTTACACTTTCAGGAACTGATCTGAATCATGATCTGAAATTCTTTTAGGCAAACTCAGGAACTGAAAGCAGTTAAGTATTTTTTCTAACAGAAACATTAAATTATACGGCCATGAATAAACAAACTCCACCCTATTCAATTTATGACACAACGATCCGGTTGTTCGTCGTTTTGCTGATCATCGGCTGGTGCCTGATGATCATGTATCCTTTTGTCAGCATCATATTGTGGAGCCTTATTCTCGCCCTGGCAATTTACCCGCTCCATACTATGCTGGCCAAAAAGATGGGAGGAAGACCGAAACTGGCTTCGGTTATCATCGTTGTTGTCATCCTTGCCATTGTCATTCTTCCCACATGGCTGCTGATCGATAAACTTTTTAATGAGGTCAAGGCGCTCAAGGTAAGTTATGAAAACGGTACGCTGACCATCCCGCCTCCTTCAGAAAAGGTAAAAACATGGCCGGTTGTCGGAGAAAAACTTTATGACACCTGGAACGCCGCGTCTGTTGACCTGGAGCAACTCGTCATTAAGTATAAAGACCAGCTTCTCGGTGTCGGGAAAAAAGTAGCGATGGGAATACTGAGTGCTTTTGGCAGTGTAATACAGATCATGGCTGCGCTTATCATTGCAGGGATACTGGTAGCCTTTGGCGGAACAGGTGAAGGGATCCGAAAGTTTTTCCGGAAGCTGGCGGGTGACCGGGGGGATGAATTTGCCGACATGACCCTCAAGACCGTCGGCAATGTAGTAAAAGGAATTCTCGGTGTAGCCCTCATCCTGGCCTTGCTGAACGGGATCGTCCTGATGCTGGCAGGTGTACCCTACGCAGGAATATGGACATTGCTGATATTTATTTTAGGGGTGCTTCAGATCCCGCTTTTCTTTGTAACCCTGCCCATCGTGATCTATCTGTTTGCAATGAAAGGTATAGGAGCAGCGATATTATGGTCTGTAGCCCTGGTGCTGGTCGGTTTCTCAGACAACATTCTCAGGCCGATACTGCTTGGAAAGGGGGCACCGGTTCCCATGCTGGTGATCTTCATCGGTGTGATCGGCGGGTTCATATTATCCGGCTTTATCGGGCTCTTTACCGGGGCCATCGTGTTTTCGCTGGGCTATAAATTATACATCGGATGGGTTAATTCAGGTGAAGAAATAAAGCAGCCGGAATAGTTGCTTTTGTGGCCAGCGGATAAACGATGAACGTACAGGACTTTTTCAGAATATCGGTGGTGATCTTCACCGTTTCAAACCTGGTGGCCATGGGCCTCGAGAGCAACCCGAGGGAAGCGATCAGGACGCTGAGGAGCACCCGGTTCATCGTGCTGACCCTTGCCTGGGGCTGGGTTGCAGGGCCTGCCCTCGCCTGGCTGATCACCAGGATCATTCCAATGCAGGAGTCACAGGCAGCAGGATTCATTCTCGCCAGCATGGCGCCTACCGCTCCATTCTATCCCCTGGTAGTGAGAAGAGCCCACGGCGACATGGACTTCGCTGCTGCCTTAATACTGCTGGCTACAGTCGGTACGGTGGCATTCATGCCAATTATGGTGCCGCTGATGAACAAGGGGCTCACGGTGAACGCATGGGCGATCGCTAAACCACTCCTCATCATGGTGCTGCTGCCGCTTATGACCGGACTTGTCCTCCGGCTTTACAATCCGTCTTTTGCAGACAAGCTTTTCCCGTTCATTAAGCAGACCGGCATCCTGTTCACGCTTATCATCGCCGTGTTTATAGTGGCTCTCTACGGAAGAGAAATGCTCAGCGCAATGGGCAGCTATGCCGTCGGCGCAGAGGCCTTGTTCCTCATTATAATGACCATCGCATCGTATAAGATAGGATTCGGCCTGAAACAGAAACAGCGGAGCGCGATGTCGCTGGGAATGTGCACGCGCAATATCGCTGCGGTGTTCGGCGTGTACCTAGCCATCCCCAACCCGGACCCGGGACTGTTTGTAATGCTCGTGCTGGTGGTCACGCTGACAGGGATTATCTCGTTCGTTTCAGCAATCATATTTGCGCGCAATGCCGGCATTCCGGCAGTGGTTGCAGAATGATAAGAAGTTCTGATCTCCCCTGCCCTGCAGCCGGGGCTCTTAATCCCCGAAGGTGTATATATATCCTACCGAAAACCCGAAACAGCGGTTGTAGCGCGCATAATAGTTTTCGCCCTTTTCATATGGGTTCTGAACATCGAGGAATCCAAAGCTATACCGTAAATCCAGGTAAATGTCACCGGGTCCAACCTTATAAGACGGTTCAACCCCAATGGTCAGGCCAACATCAAGCCGTTTCAGATGTTTTTGATCATCACCGTTTTGAGGCTCCTGCTCAAATGATACGGATCTGCTGAAAGAAGGATTGAGGTTCTCCATGTTGCTTGTCCCTTTATCCCTGCCAGCCAGGCCGACAGAAATGTATGGTCCCAGCAGTCCGTAAATCTTAAAATCCCCGATCTCTGAGCCGGCTTTGAAAAGTATCGGGATCGTCAGGTAGGTAACGCCGATGGTGTATACACCTTTGAATTCACCATCAGGAGTAGGTGAAGTTACAGTATATTTTTCCCCTTCACGGTCAAATACGATTTCAGTCTGAAGCCCGATGTATTTATTGAAGGAATAAGCACCCATGATCCCTAACCGGAAACCTACATGGGGGTTGCGTTTCACTGTTGCCCCGGCAGCTTCGGCTTCAGATTTAACCTTCGAGAAATTCGAATAGGATGAAAAGTCCATTCCTAACACATCACCAACCGAAAAATTCTGACTGAAGGATGAAACCGTACCCCAAAGGAACACCGTTAAGAGTATGGCGTTAAGCAGAATTTGTTTTTTCATGATGCCTGGTTTTTGGTTCATATAAGGGAGGATTTCATGTTGCCGGTAACAGATAACTGAATAAAAGGTAAACTTCTGCACAACGGGATAAATATAATAAAAACAACTCATCCCGCAGCAAAAAATATTAAACACCTCACCATGGCTCCCTGCCTGGCGGCAAGGCAGACTCTCCTGAAGGAGTGGGGGAAATGAGTTTTGGGTAATTAAATAATTCGATAATTCGGCAATTATTCATTACTCATTTTCAGGCATTTATAACTATTAATTCCGTTGAGTCCTCAGAGATTAAAGCTATTGTTTTATGAACTTCCCTACCTGCACCGTCCTTTCACCCGTCAGTCGCACAAAGTAAACCCCGCTTGACAGACTGCTGATGTCAATTTGTGTTTTGGGTCCGGTGATCTGGATGTAGATGAGTTCCTGACCGTTCAGGTTCAAGATGGAGAAGGAGCCTTTGATGAGAGTTTCGATGGTGATTTTATCCGAAGATGGATTGGGATAAACAGTAATACTTTTCTCTTGCACTTTCAGGTTAGTGATTCCAACAACGGTATGAGAATAATAGTAGGTGCTATCACCACGTATTATCTTAATGCCTGCGCTATTCCAACTTTTACCTGTACTGCTTATTTTAAAATTGTTGGCATCATATGTTTCGCTAGTTATCTCTGCATTCACCCACGTACTGATGTCCCATCTTTGTCCTAGCCAACTTGTACAATTATTGTTGGCATCATATGTATAATCCCATTTCCAGTAATTCACCCAAGAGTTTAGGTTCCAGGCTTTCGTTAAACCACTTATGACATTATGGTTTGGATCGTAGGTAGAGGTGGTTTCATAGTTATTTACCCACACATTGCTGCCCCAGGTTTGGTATAATTCAATTGATTTATTGTTGTTTGCATCATAGGTATAAATATATTGCGAGTTATTATCCCAGGCGCTTCCACTATTATTCCAGGTTTGGTATAAATCACTTAGCTTATTATTGTTGGCATCATAGGTATAGAGGTGTTGATTGGAATTCCCCCAGAGGGTAGTACTGCTATTCCAGTGTTGATGTAAATCAATTACCCTATTATTGTTGGCATCATAGGTATAAAAATTCTGTGCATAATTTCCCCAAACGGCACCCGAACCACCGGTTTCGAATAATTCACTTAACCTGTTATTGTTGGCGTCATAGGTATAGGTGTGTCTTTCTTCATATAACCAGGTACTGACGCTCCAGGTATAGTATATGTCACTTGTCATATTATTGTTTGCATCGTAAGAATAAGTGATTTGATGCCAATTCACCCAGCCATTGTTCAACCAGACCTGCCATAATTCACTTAACTTGTTATTGTTGGCATCGTAGGTATAGGTATATGAGTGGGAATTCACCCAGATACTTCCGTTCCATTCTTGAAAAAACGAATTTATCTGATTATGGTTGGCATCATAAGTATAGGTGTATTTGTCTAAATTCAACCAGGTAGTTCCGTCCATAAATTGTTGTGTCAAACCTATCAGATTATTATTGGCATCGTAAACCATATTAATGTCTCTGACACGAACTCCCCATGCAGATGTAAGCGTATCCCATTGCCAACCGTAGACGCTATCAATTATTTGGACAAATGAGTATTGATCAGGCCCCGGGTATTTGAGAGGAAGTCCTGGACTCTTTTCCAGGGAGGTTCCCGGAGTTTTCATACCTTCAATCCAATTCCCATCAGATAATTTTTCAATCCCATTTGATGTTGGATGCACCATTTTAGTGATTTGCAGGTTGTTTTGTGCAAGAACATTCACTGATAATGTTAGAATTGCAAAAAGTATTGCTTTTTTCATCTTATAAAAATTTTAACTCACCTGTCATAAGGCTTATCGGTAACGCCCCGTTTTTTGGAGTGGTTTCCGGACTCCACTTTTATATTAATCAATGGATTTATTTCGCTGGATCTATTCCTTAATGAACCTCCCCACCTCCACCGTCTTATCATTTTTCAGTCGCACAAAGTAAACCCCACTGGACAGACCGGTAATGTCAATTTGTATTTTGGGCTCGGTGACCTGGATGTTGATGAGTTCCTGACCATTAAGGTTCAAGATGGAAAAGGAGCCTTTGGTGAGAGTTTCGACGGTTAGAATGTCCTTTGCCGGATTGGGAAAAACCGAAATGTTTAATGGATTGCTCAACTCAATCATTCCGGTAGTGCTGCTTTCTAATTTTGCAAGAAAGATATCACCCCCCCCACCCGTATTTGTCAATGTAGTGGAGCCAAAAGTAATGGTGGAACTATAATACGATCCTGCCACATATGGAATTCCCCAAGCATCCAACGCAACAGACCAAGCACAATCTCCAGCCGTTCCCCCTGTGCTTATTGCCCAGAGACCATTTCCACTGGCATCATATTTCGCAAGAAACATATCAGCCATTCCATTATTTGATAAAGTAGTGGAGCCAAAGGTAATGGTGGGACTTACAAAATCTCCTGCCACATATGGATTCCCCGAAGCATCCACAGTAACGGACATGGGAAAATCATCAGCCGTACCCCCTGCGCTTTTTGCCCAGAGCACATTTCCATTGGCATCGTACTTTACAAGAAACATATCATTATTGCCCGCATTCGTAAGTGTAGAGGTACCAAAGGTAATGGTGGGACTATCAAACCATCCTGTCACAAAAGAATTCCCCGAAGCATCCACCGCAACGGAAAGTGAATAATCATCGGTAGTTCCCCCTGCGCCTTTTGCCCAGAGCACATTTCCATTGGCATCGTACTTTACAAGAAACATATCATTATTACCTACATTCGTTAAAGTAATGGTTCCAAATGTAATGGTGGGGCTATCAAACCATCCTGCCACATAAGGATTCCCCGAAGCATCCACCGCAACGGTATATCCACCATCAGGAGCAGTTCCCACTGCACATTTTGCCCAGAGCACATTTCCGTTGGCATCGTATTTCGTAAGAAAAAAATCTTCACTGCCTGTATTCGTCAAAGTAGTGGATCCAAAGGTAATGGCGGGGCTCTTAAAAAATCCGGTCACATAAGCATTCCCCGAAACATCCACCGCCACGGCATATGCATAATCATTACCCCCTCCCCCTGCGCTTTTTGCCCAAAGCACATTTCCATTGGCATCGTATTTTACAAGAAAAATATTATAACAATCCAAACCACCCGCATTCGTCAGTGTAAAGGAGCCAAAAGTAATCGTAGGACTGGTAAACCTTCCGGCCACATAAGCATTTCCCGAAGCATCCACCGCAATGGAATGCGCATAATCACTAACAGTTCCCACTGCGCTTTTTGCCCACAGCACATCTCCGCCGGCATCGTACTTCACAAGAAATACATCTTCACCGCCTGTATTTGTCAATGTATAAGAGCCAAAGGTAATGGTGGGACTTTTAAACCATCCTGCCATATAAGGATTCCCCGAAGCATCCACTGCGACGGATTGTGGAATATCGTTATCAGTTCCTCCTGCGCCTTTTGCCCAGAGCCAATCAGGCGTTTGGGCATAGGATAAATTGCTGAAAAAACATAAAGAACTGATTACTGCGGAAAGTAACATCAATTTTTTCATAATAGGTTTTTATTAGGGATGGAAAAATATGCATAATTTTTTCATAAACCTAATAATATAAGTAATATTAATATATTTCTGCATAATTTTTTGTAAGATTAGAATTAGGGTTACATTATTTTCATTTGAATTAATAATGATCCTGAGGCCAAGTCAGCGACGAAAGCTTGCTGTGGAACTAAAAGAGAGATGATTAATGCCGGGGGTTGCTTCGTCGATTCGCTCCTCGCAATGTTAAATAACGAAAGGCGATGTCGCGAAATTTGAAAAGTAAAAAAGATGGGGGATAAAATCTTCTATTTCATTGCGAAGCACGAAGTGCTGAAGCAATCTCCTTTTCTTATGACCGCCCTTGTCATTGCGAGTCCCGATTTTTTTCGGGACGAAGCAACCGCCCTGCCTTGTCCACCTTTTTCACCACATCAGACACATTAGGACACAATAGGATGTACAATTTTTTTCGTGGTCCTTCGTCTCTTCTTCATGGATTTTCGTGTAACAAGTTTTTCACCACAGATTATCACAGAAACAGACAGATTTGTCACAGATAGTATTTAACTAAATTCCCTCATTTATCAGTTTTGCTGATTAAAAGTTATAAATTTGTACCGTGTTCTTAGAAACACAAAAAGAGTAGCCTGGATGGTAACAAGAGGGAGGTTTGAACAGCCTTGTGGTAGTCTCGTATGTTATCCTGGCCATTCTTTCTTTATCGCCCTGTCTTACCCTAAAACTGCCAATTTTTCACCTGCTTTTCCTTCACTGATCCTTCGTCGATCCTTCGTCATGCGTTCTTCGTAGCTTAGTCCACAGTTTTTTGACCGGTTTGTGCCAGTTTGTCATAATTATTGGATGAATAATGCCGGGAAATGCGTAATTATGTAATTCGATAATTCTGTAATTAATCACTTTAAAAAAGATCCTATGAAAAAAATTTTCACGACCATTTTTACACTTTTGGCTGTGATAATGATTTTATCCGGTTGCCAGAAGTCGACGGAAGAGGGATTTAATTCTGCGAATGGCGATGTAGCAGAGAAATACCTTAAACGTTTAGAAATCAGCTCAAGTGTTTCCTCTGAAAATGTAACCATTTATGTTAACTATGACAACCAAAACCGTGTAAGCAGTGTGACAGATGGCACTGTATCTCATTTTTTCACGTACAATTCAAATAACAGCCTGGTTTCGGTAACTGATGAGGGAGAGACGTTAAACGTCAGTGACCTTTATCAATCGCCGTATGATGCTTTTGAAACCGGGAATGTCCTGGATTATGATAATAAAGGGAATCCGGTAAGAATTGAATGGTTTGAAGATGGCTATTATGCGGATCCCCTGGTTGGGGAGATCACGTATGATCCGAATCCAAATCCTTTTTTTTACACACTTAAGGCAGCAAAAATCATTGATGTCATGGATCGTGTGAGTTTAAATTTCGGGGTACATGGACAATCTATCATTAAAGCCCGGCAGCTATTACCCTACAATAATATCAATGGTATTATATTCAAGGATTTATCGGGTAACACGAAATATGAGGTTCACATCTCCTACACGTATGATGCAGACAAGTACCCGGTATCTGCTGTTGCAAATGCACAATCTACGGATGATTCCCGTGTTTATGAAGCACATTATTTTTACAGGTAATGATCGGTATTCCCGCTGAGCGGTCCCGAAACTTCTGGCCGCTCGGCAAAGGGTTGTTTCGTCCAAAAAATCGGGACTACTGATGAACCACATTCCGGTGATCCCCATCGGGGATCCATTATTGTAAAAAAAAAGTTGACCAATATCATCTCATCCCCGGAGGGGATACATTATCCAGATATCCTATAATGAATTTCCTACGGAAATTTGATTATGGTTTTTCTCTTCCTAACTACAAAAATGGATTTCCTGCGGAAATCAAAGCTGAGTGCCGGATGCTCAACAGAAACATAAAAAAAATGCAAAATGACGAAGATTTCGCATTTTGCACTTCACATTTCACACTTGATCTGGTGACTCCGGAGGGATTCAAACCCCCAACCTTCTGATCCGTAGTCAGATGCTCTATTCAGTTGAGCTACGGAGCCAATTTTTTCTATACCTATGATCCGTAGTCAGATGCTCCCTGCCTGCCGGCAGGCAGGTATTCAGTTGAGCTACGGAGCCGGATTAACGGGGGCAAAGTTAGAACTTTTTTAAACGATGGCAAAATGAAATGCTGACTATGTTCCTCTAAGCGAAAAACACGTCATGAGTCATAAGACATAAGACATACGACATACGCTACACGAAACACACACAACTTATGACGTATGACTTATTACTTGTATCGTGCATCGTGAACCGTGAATCGTGAACGGTGAACCGAATTTTCTTTTTCCGAAAAAAAAACTACCTTTGCAGATTAACTACGTCCGGTCGAGGACGATGAATTGATTTTCCGGTTATTAGATAAAGGCAGGTGTGATGATCGTTATTGGAAACAGGAAACTGACAGTCGGCGACTTTTTCAAGGTGCTGTTTGAGGGAGAGAAGGTCGAAATCGATATAGAATCCAGGCAAAAAGTTGAGGAAGATTTTGAGTTCCTGAAGGAATTTGCGAAAGGAAAAGTAATTTACGGGATCAACACCGGGCTGGGACCGATGGCCCAGTTCAAGATCAACAACAACCGCGAGCTGGAACTCCAGTACAACCTGATCCGCAGCCATGCGGCAGGATGCGGCGCACCATTGCCTGAGATCCTTGCCAAGGCCACCATGCTGGCCCGGCTCAACACCCTTATACAGGCAAAATCAGGGATACACCCCGAAGTGGTGGATCTTCTCATAGAACTGATCAACCGTGATATCAACCCTTATATTCCGGAGCACGGCGGCGTTGGCGCCAGCGGCGATCTTGTACAACTTGCGCACCTGGCCCTCAACCTGATCGGTGAGGGAGAAGTTTTCTACAAAGGTATATGCAGGACTACTGCGGAAGTTTTCCAGGAAGAAGGGCTGACGCCCATCAAGATGCACATCCGTGAAGGGCTCGGGCTGATCAACGGAACATCGGCCATGACCGGGATCGGGATGATCAATGCCATTCATGCCCGGAACCTGCTCGACTGGTCGACACTGGCCTCTTCGATGATCACGGAGGTGGTGGAATCGTACGACGACCATTTTTCCGACGGGCTGAACCGTGCCAAGTCGCATCACGGGCAGCGCCAGGTGGCGCGTACCATGAAGTTTATCCTGAAAGACAGCAAGCTGATCCGCCGCCGTGCCGATCACCTCTATAATAATGACAAAAATGCTGATGTGGAGGTATTCAAGCACAAGGTGCAGGAATATTATTCACTCCGGTGTGTTCCGCAGATCCTCGGTCCTGTCCTCGACACAATCTTGTATTCGATGCATGTCCTTATGAACGAGGTAAATTCGACGAGCGATAATCCCATCATCGACGGCGAACATCACAACGTCTACCATGGGGGAAATTTTCATGGCGATTATGTCTCCCTTGAAATGGACAAGCTGAAAATTGCCATTGTGAAGCTTTCGATGCTGGCAGAACGGCAGCTGAATTACCTGATGAACCCGAAGCTGAACGAAAAGCTTCCCCCGTTCGTCAACCTCGGCAAGCTCGGGCTCAACCTCGGCATGCAGGGCGTACAGTTCACGGCCGTTTCGACGGTTGCCGAGAACCAGACCCTCGCCTTCCCCATGTATATCCACAGCATCACCAACAACAACGACAACCAGGATATTGTCAGCATGGGTACGAATGCCGCCCTGATCGCAAAAAAGATCATCGATAACACCTACCAGGTTCTGGCCATCGAAATGATCGCCATTCTGCAGGCTATTGATTTCCTTGAGATCAAGGATCGCTTATCATCCTATGCGATCAGCAAATACAATGACTTACGGCAGATCGTGCCGAAATTCACGGAAGACACGATCAAATACAAGGATATACAGAACATTGAACAGTATATCATGGAAAATAAGCCTCGGTTTGAAGTTGAAGAATAACCAAGCCCCTAATCAAAATACTGCTCTTCAGATGAAATATGCGCTTGTTACAGGAGGTTCAAGAGGGATCGGCAGAGCCATCTGCACCCGGCTTGCGGAGATGGGGTATTATGTGCTGATCAATTACAATTCAAGCCCTGCCGAAGCTGAAAACACACTGAAACTGGTGAAAGAGAAAGGCAGTGACGGGGAACTCCTGCAGTTCGATGTTTCCTCGCAGGAGGAGGTGGAACGGTCCATCAGTTACTGGCAGATGAAAAATGAAGGAAAGGTCATCCAGGTGCTGGTCAATAACGCCGGAATACGGAAAGATGCACTGGTGATGTGGATGAAGAATGAGGAATGGCACGATGTGCTCCGGACAAACCTCGATGGCTTTTTCTACACTACACGCTTCCTCATTAAAGATATGCTGATCTCCAAATTCGGAAGGATCATCAATGTGGTATCCTTATCGGGATTGAAAGGATTACCCGGACAGGCGAATTATTCCGCCGCAAAAGCCGGTGTGATCGGCTCAACCAAGGCGCTGGCACAGGAAGTGGCGAAAAAGAACGTCACTGTAAATGCCGTAGCCCCGGGATTTATCAAATCTGACATGACAAAAGACCTGGACGAGGCACAGCTAAAATCAATGATCCCGATGAACCGTTTCGGGAAGCCGGAAGAGGTGGCGAGTGTGGTTGCTTTTCTTGCCTCTGAGGAAGCCTCTTACATTACAGGAGCTGTTATTAATGTGAATGGGGGACTGTATACTTAATGACAACTGACAACTGACAAATGACAAATGACAAATTCAAGTCGGAAGTCGGCAGTCGTAAAAAATTGTTTTGTGTACTTTGTGCAAAATATAGTGCTCTTTGTGGTTAAATAATTTATTACACGAAGAACCACGAAGAAGACACGAAGAACCACGAAGAAGAGATAACAAATTACAAATTACGAACTACAAATTACAAAATTGAATCGTGTAGTTATCACCGGAATGGGCATTTACTCTGTCATCGGGAAGAATCTTGATGAAGTAAAGAACTCGCTTTACAATGGCAGGTCGGGGATCATTTTTGACCCGGTACGAAAAGCCATGGGGTTCCGGTCGGCCCTTACCGGGATGGTGGAGCGCCCGGTACTGAAGGGTATTCTCGACCGCAGGATGCGTGTTGGTCTTCCGGTCCAGGGGGAATATGCCTACATCGCAACAATTGAAGCGTTAAAGAATGCAGGTATCGATGAGCCGTTCCTGGCAAAAAATGCGGTTGGGATCATCTACGGGAATGACAGTTCCGCTCTTCCCGTGGTGGAATCGGTAGATATTCTCCGTCAGAAGAAAGACAGCCTGATGATCGGTTCAGGATACATTTTCCAGTCGATGAACTCGACGGTATCGATGAACCTGTCGGTGATCTTCAAGCTCCGTGGGATCAATTTCACGATCAGCGGCGCCTGCGCCAGCGGTTCGCACGCGATCGGCATTGGTTACCTGCTGATCCGGCAGGGATTACAGGATGTGATCATCTGCGGTGGCGCCCAGGAGATCAACCCGGAATCGACCGCCAGTTTTGATGCACTGAATGCTTTCTCGACGCGTGAAGCGGAGCCTCAGAAAGCCTCCCGGCCTTTTGACCGCGACCGCGACGGATTGGTTCCCAGTGGCGGAGCCGCGACCATCGTGCTCGAAAGCTATGAGTCGGCTGTAAAAAGAGGCGCCGTGATCCTTGGTGAGGTCATGGGTTACGGATTCTCCTCGAACGGAGAACATATTTCATTGCCGAATGTCGACGGCCCTGTAACTGCCATGCAGATGTCGCTCAAAGAAGCGGGCATGGATGCCGGCGAGATCGATTACATCAACGCACATGCGACCTCCACACCTTCCGGCGACGAAAATGAAGCCAGGGCCCTCGATCATATCTTTGGGAAATCACGCCCGCTCATATCAAGCACCAAATCTATGACGGGACATGAAATGTGGATGGGCGGAGCCAGCGAAGTCATCTATTCCACCCTGATGATGAACAACAATTTTGTAGCGCCCAACATCAACTTTGAAAATCCTGACGATGCTTCCGTACGGCTGAATATTGCCGGAAAGACCATCGACACGGAAATAAACTCCTTCCTCTCCAATTCCTTTGGTTTTGGCGGTACCAATTCCGCCCTCGTCGTGAGAAAATTTTATGGGTGATTCGCGAAATTATCGTACTTTTGCGGCAAATCAATGGCAGCAAATCCATGCAAAACGAGGAGATCATAAAGAAAATCAACAACTTACTAATTGAGGAAATTGAGATCGACGAAGCCCAGATCAGCCCCGATGCAGATCTGAAACGTGACCTTGGAATCGACAGCCTTGATTTTGTTGATCTCTTCGTGATCATTGAGAACAACTTCGGCTTTAAGATGAAAGCCGAGGAAATGTCGGACGTTAAAAAACTCCAGGATTTTTACAATTACGTTATCCTGCGGGTTCAAAGAAATTAACCGGAATGTCATCATGGAAAGGCAAAACACGGGGCGGTGTACTGGGGTATAAGATTTTTGTCTGGACCTTACAGAATTTTGGTTTATCCTTTGCCTATTTTCTTCTCTATTTCGTTGTAACTTACTTCATCTTCGCTTCACCCAAAGCTTTTGGCTGGATTTACCGTTATTTTCGCAGGTCGGTCGGGTTCGGATTTTTCCGTTCACTGGCCGGCGTTTACCGGAATTACCACATTTTTGGCCAGATCCTGGTTGACAAGGGAGCCATGCTATCCGGCGTGAAGACAAAATTCACGTTTGATTTCGAAGGGGAAGAATACCTGCGCCAGATGGACAAAGGAGGTCTTCTTATCAGCGGTCACATCGGGAACTGGGAGATTGCCGGCCAGCTGCTTAACCGGCTGGAGAAGAAGGTCAATATCATCCTTTTTGATGCCGAGCATGAACAGATAAAAAAATACCTGAGCGATGTCTATACGAACCGCAGTGTCAATTTTATCGTCATCAAGGAAGATTATTCACACCTGAAGGAGATCCACGAAGCACTTGACCGTGGCGAGATCGTTGCCATGCACGGCGACCGTTTCATTGAAGGAAACAAGGTACTGACCATAAATTTTCTTGGAAAGCCTGCCCTGTTCCCGACCGGGCCCGTAAACCTTGCGGCCCGTTTCGGCGTTCCGGTTTCCTATGTTTTTGCCGTCAAGGAAACGCGAAAACATTATCATTTCTATGCAACGCCACTCAGGCAGGTTGTATTTTCAACCAACCTGAAAAAAAGGGAGGTCATCCTGAGGGAAGCGGTGGAAGCGTATGTTTCCGCTTTTGAACGGATCGTGAAGAAGTATCCCCTTCAGTGGTTTAATTATTATGATTTCTGGAACATCCCGGAAACGAAGCATAAGCCGCCTGAAACGAAATCCCCGGTAAATAAAAAGAAGCTGCTGCTCGTTTCCGCCAACAAATTTGCGGTCCCCTACCCTGTTTACCCGATCGGGCTTTCCTATCTGCAGTCGTACCTTTCGGAACGAATGCCGCAGTTCGATATCCGGATCTTCGATTTCAATTTTCACACCCTTGAATCCTTCAGGGAATACCTGCTTGATTATAAACCGGATTATACCGGTATCTCATTAAGGAACATTGATGATGTAGATTCCATCAGCAAGACCTGGTTCATCCACGGCTACCGGGAAGTCGTTGAAATGGTAAAGAAAACTGTGAATACCCGTATCATCATTGGCGGATCTGCCTTCTCCATTTTTCCGGTCGAATTGTTTGAGTTCTTTGAACCGGAGTTCGGTATCCATGGTGAGGGAGAAGAAAGCCTTTATCAGTTGTTACAATGCCTTGAAAACAAAACGGATCCCGGTTCGATCCAGGGACTTGTTTACCGCAACAACCAAGGGATACAGGTTAACCCGAGAACCGAATTCATCCGTCAGCTTGATCTCTCATTCGATCCGGAACTGCTGGATTTCTACTGGGGGAAAAGCGGGATGCTCAACATTCAGTCCAAACGGGGGTGTCCGCATAAATGCATCTACTGCACCTATCCGCTGATTGAAGGGAGGAATGTCAGGACGCTGAACTCCGACAAGATCATCGAAACCCTGTCGGAACTTTATTTCAACAAAGGAATCGATTATGTTTTCTTCACCGATTCGGTCTTCAACATCAGCAATCAGTTCAATATTGAGCTCGCGCAGAAAATGATCAAACACAAGCTAAAGATCAAATGGGGTGCATATTTCTCGCCCCACGGGCTGGACAGGGAGACCTTATCGCTCTTTGCAGACGCCGGACTGACCCACATTGAATTCGGGACCGAATCGCTTTCGGATACGACGCTGAAAAATTACGGCAAGCACTTTACGGTCGATGAAGTTGTTGAGGTTTCTGATCTCTGCAATGATCTCAACATCTACTTTTCGCATTTCCTGATCCTGGGCGGCTATGGCGAAACGGAGGAGACCATAAACGAAGGCTTTGAAAATTCAAAACGGTTTGCCAACACGGTCTTTTTCCCCTACATCGGGATGAGGATCTACCCGGGGACAAAGCTTTATGAATATGCCGTTAAAGAGGGTGTTGTTCCGGCCGGTGACAAGCTGCTGAAACCGGCCTATTACCTTGCCCCGGGGATCAATTATGATACGCTGAAAGAGAGGGCGGAAAAGACCGGGCGGAGGTTTGTCTTCCCGGATGAGGATGTTGTGACCGCCATGAACAAGATGCGGGCAAGACAACGGAAAGGAATGCTATGGCACCATCTGAAAAAATAATTGCGAACGAAACGGAGATCCTGGGCTATCTCCCGCAAAAACCACCCATGGTGATGATCGGGAAACTCCTGGAAGCTGAAGGGAAGAGAACCGTGACTTCGCTGAGGATCACAGAGGACAATATTTTTTGTTCGGACGGGCTTTTCCGTGAACCGGGACTGATCGAGAACATGGCCCAGACAGCTGCAGCAGGGGTCGGATACCTTGCGCGGAAAGATCAGAAAGAACCCCCGGTTGGTTTTATCGGCGGCCTGCGGAATCTCCGGATCGATGATTTCCCCGGGATCGGGGATGAAATTGTCACCGAAGTCACTGTGGAACATGAAGTTTTTGATGCTACCGTTGTAAACGGAAAGGTATTCCTGAAAGAGCGCTGCATTGCTGAATGCGAATTAAAGATATTCCTCCTCAAATAGGTTTTTTGTTAAATTCGCAATCTTATATTTAATTAGATACGTGTAATACAAATTCATCTGCTATGGAAGAAAACCCCAACCCGGTTTATAAAAACAAGGAATATGGCCAGTACAGGGAATTGTTCTATTCCTATGGTCCGGACGGCCAGTTTGAAAAGAGCGTCGGTTTTCATGGTGAATCCGACAGGGTCACGCTTCAGCAGGCATGGGACCTTTTCAACGACCGCATTGAAGAGGCCCGCCAGAAGGTGATCGCAGGAAAAGCAAGCCCGATCCTCTATTACATGGAAAAGACACTGGTCACACCGATGGATCTTTCGATGCACGCCGGCATCATGGTATGGAGGGTAAAACGCCACCTGAAGCCCAACGTTTTCAACCGGCTCAGCGAGAAGACCCTGAAAAAGTATGCCGCGGCCTTCAATGTTACCATTGATCAATTAAAAAATGTCCAATAAACCAAACCCTGACTAATGACAAAAGAAACTATAATGATCGATTATAAGCACCGCCAGGCAGGACATTGCGAAAGCGGCGCGACATCAAACCTCTTTAATTTTTATGGCGTAGGCATGTCGGAACCCATGGCGTTCGGGATCGGGAACGGCCTTTATTTCAGCTACCTTCCCTTCCTGAAGCTGCAGTATGCCCCAATGATGTCGTTCCGCAACCTTCCCAACACCGTTTTTCACCGTTCGATGAAATACCTGGGGGTAGATGCCACTGTGATCAAGAAGTTTTCGGATCAGAAAGAATCGATGGATGCCCTTGACCGTAACCTTGAAAAGGGAATCCCAACGGGTATGCAGGTTGGGGTGTTCAACCTTACCTTCTTTCCGCCGGAATACAGGATGCATTACAATATGCACAATCTTGTCGCCTATGGAAAGGAAGGAAACGATTACTGGGTGAGCGATACGGTGATGGAGTTTCCCCAGAAGATCTCTCATGAAGACCTGCAGCGGGTGCGCTGGGCGAAAGGAGCCTTTGCTCCGAAAGGAAAAATGTACTGGATCAATACCATTAAACCCGACCTGGATATTAAATCGGCTGTTGAGAAAGGGATCAAAAAGACGGTTTACGAGATGATCAAGGTTCCTTTTCCCCTGATTGGTGTGAAGGGAATCCACTGGCTGGCAAAGGATCTGAAGAAATGGCCGAAGAAACACGGGAATGAGACCGCCTCTTTTTACCTGGGTCAGATCATCCGCATGTCGGAGGATTTCGGTACCGGCGGGGCCGGGTTCCGTTACATCTATGGCGCTTTCCTGAAGGAGACCGGCGAACGGTTCAACAATCCTGAATTGCTGGCTGCTTCTGTCATGATGGGCAACGCTGCCAACAAGTGGAGGGAATTTACCTACATCGGCGCGCGCAATTGCAAAAACCGTTCAAAACCTGAAGAGGATTACGGAAAGCTCAGCGATATGCTGCATGAGATCGCAGAGCTGGAGAAAGCCGTGTACATAAAGCTTGATAAAATAAAGGTATAAATGTCAGTCCAACCCATCATTGAGATCAGGAATCTGAGTAAGCGATACAAAGGATCGGATGAACCTGCGTTAAATGACATCTCGCTGGACATCTATCCAAATGAGATCTTTGGGCTCCTGGGGCCAAACGGGGCAGGAAAGACCACGACCATTTCCATCCTGTGCGGTCTTTTTAAACCGACGAGCGGCGAGGTTATGATCGACGGGTTCCGCCTGAAAGATCAGCTGGATCAGATCAAACAAGTGATCGGGGTGGTGCCCCAGGACATTGCCCTCTACCCTACCCTGACGGCTCTTGAAAACCTTACCTTCTACGGAAACATGTATGGGCTGAAAGGAAAAGCTCTTCATGACCAGATCATGGAGAAGATGAAGTTTTTCGGACTGGAACGTTTTGCAAAGAAAAAGATTTCCACTTTCTCGGGCGGTATGAAACGGAGGGTGAACCTGATCGCAGGGTTGCTGCACAGCCCGAAAATCCTGTTCCTCGACGAGCCCACGGCAGGGATCGATGTCCAGTCGAAGATCGTCATCCTTGAATTCCTTCATGAGATCAACCGGAAAGGCACCACGATCATCTACACGTCCCATTATATGGAAGAGGCTGAGAATCTTTGCTCGCGGGTATCCATTCTTGACCGCGGAAGGATCGTTTCAACCGGCAACCCCAAGGAACTTGTCGCCGAACATCCGGAGTTTAAGAACCTTGAAAACCTGTTCCTGGCGTTGACAGGGAAGGATCTTAGAGACTGAGGTCAGAAGTCAGAGGTCGGAGGACCGAAAAATGAAGATGGAGAATGGATGATGGAGATTGCTTCGCGGAGTTTATCCCGCTTTTGCGGGGCTCGCAATGACAAGGTTGGGTTTAAGAAAGGGGGTTGCTTCGTCGCTTCGCTCCTCGCAATGACAAGGTTAAAGAATCAGTGTAATCTGTGTAATCTGTGGTAAATAAAGAAGTTTGAATGTTTAGATTTTTCTCAGCGGTCAGGAAGGAATACCTCCTCTTATCAAGGGATATAGCGGGAATTATCATTCTTTTCGCGATGCCCATGGTGCTGATCGTGATCATGTCGCTGATGCAGGAAACAGGCTGGAATGCTCTTGCAAAGGAGCCTAAGGTCAATGTGCTGTTTGTGGACAACGATCATGACAGCATCGGGATCAACATGGGAAACGGGTTGCGCAATTCAGGCTACTTCAATGTCACCGACTCGGTTTATGGCAAGCCAGCTACCGTTGAATCGGCGAGAGCTGCCGTTAAAAAAGGCGATTACCTGATTGCAGTTGTGGTTCCGGAGGGAGTTACGAAAACCTTGCGCGGCAATGTCCGGATTGCGGTTGCCAAGACCCTGGCAGGGTTTGGTCTGATCAATCCCAGGCTGGTAAACAGCCTTGCGCAGCGGGGAGCCGATACCATCACCCTCTTTTTCGACCCCACCATCAAGAAAGCCTTCAAGGGCGCTGTGGTAAGCTCCATAAAGGAATTCAACTACCGCAGTGAGACCGGGATGATCTTCCGGTCGTTCAACCAGGAGATCGCAAAGCAATTCCCGGATTTTAAGCCCCCGGCGACCGATTACAGGGAATCCCTTGAGTTCAGGGAAGTTTTTCCTAATTATAAAGAGGAAGAAGAGGTCCCGACCACCGTTCAGCATAATGTTCCGGCATGGGCCATCTTTGCCATGTTCTTCATCATCATTCCGCTTACCGGAAGCATGATAAAAGAACGTGAAGAAGGAAGCCTTTCACGGCTGATGTCGATGCCGGTCTCCTACATTGAACTGCTGCTTGCAAAAGTTTCCGTCTATTTTATCGTTTGCCTGTTCCAGACCCTCCTTATGATCCTCTCGGGAATTTACATCCTTCCTCTTTTCCAGATCCCCCCGCTGGTGATCGGGAACCACCTCGCTGCAATCATTGCCATGACCATCGTTACGGCCCTCGCAGCGCTTGGATACGGAATTCTTGTAGGAAGCATCGCGAATACCCACCAGCAGGCTGCGGCATTCGGAGCGGTATCGATCATCATCCTGGCCGCAATCGGCGGAGTGTGGGTTCCGACCTACCTGATGCCGCGGATCATGCAGCATGTAGCTCCGGTCAGCCCGCTGAATTGGGGAATGACCGGGTTTTACAACATTTTCCTGCGACAGGCAGGGATTGCAGCCATCCTTCCTTCTGTCCTGAAATTATTTTCTTTCTTCCTTGTTTCGGTCCTGATCACCTACATTTACAGGAAAATAAAAAGCCCCATTAATAACTGATATGGAACTCACCGACAGAAAGGAGATCACCGTAAGGTTTGGAGAAGTCGATTCCATGGCCATCGTTTGGCATGGAAATTACCTGAAATACTTTGAAGACGGCCGCGAGTCGTTCGGTGTAAAATACAATCTCGGTTACCTCGATGTCCATAAATACGACATCATGATCCCCATCGTGAAGGTGGCATGCGATTTCAAGAAACCGCTGATATACGGGGATACAGCGATCGTTGAAACCAGGTTCATCGATTCGGAGGCCGCCAAGATCCAGTTTGCCTATTCGATCTACCGGAAATCCGATATGGAGCTAATGGCCACGGGCAGTTCAACGCAAGTCTTCCTTACACCCGAAAAAGAGCTGCTGCTTACCTTCCCGGAATTCTTCATCGGGTGGAAAAAGAAATGGGGATTGTTGTAAGCGAATCGATCATGACACCTGTTTACGTAGCCTCAGACAATATCGTCAATTCCATGGGTCTTTCAACCGATGAAGTGATCCATTGCATGGAATCAGATTCGACCGGTTTCAGAAGGTACGACGACCGTTCACTGACGCCTTCTCCCCTTCCGCTTTCCCTTGTTAATTCTGAACTTCTGGAAACAACATTCCGTTCCATCCTGGCTGCCCGTCACCCGGAGATCATCCCTGGGCATTTCACACGGATGGAGAAGATGTTCATCGTTTCCATCCATGATGCCCTGTCGAAATTCCCTGCAGATACCTGCGGACCGGAAACCCTGCTGGTCATCTCCACCACAAAAGGGAACATTGATCTCCTTGAAGAGAATAAAAAAGATTTTATTGATCCCGGGAGGATCTACCTCTGGAAGATGGCTGACTTCATCGGTTCATTCTTCGGATTTGCGAACCGCCCGCTGGTGATCTCGAATGCTTGCATTTCAGGTGTCCTTGCACTCACCATGGCTGAACGGATGATCGATACAGGCCGGTATAAGCACATCGTGGTTGCAGGAGGCGATATCCTGTCTGAGTTTGTGATCTCCGGATTTCTTTCGTTCCAGGCGCTCAGCCCTCAGCCCTGCAGGCCTTTTGATCTTTCGAGGGACGGCCTTTCGCTTGGCGAGGGATGCGGAACCGTTATCCTGACATCGGATCCCGGAATTGCGGCTCCCATTATGATCAGCGGTTCAGCGACCAGCAATGATGCGAACCACATTTCGGGACCATCACGCACCGGTGAGGAGCTGGCCATGGCGATCGGTGAAGCCATGAAAGAAGCAGTGACGGGAGCAGGTGACATCAGTTTCATTTCGGCACACGGAACCGCCACGATCTACAACGACGAGATGGAATCAAAAGCGCTGGGAATTGCAGGTTTACAGGAAGTTCCCGTGAACAGTTTCAAAGGTTACTGGGGACATACGCTGGGCGCTGCAGGGGTGATCGAATCGATCGCCACGATCCGTTCAATGAAAAACAACCGTCTTTACCGATCAGCGGGTTTCAGCGAGCCCGGGGTACCGGTTCCCCTGAATGTGATCCGTAAAAATGCGGATGCTTCTGTTCAGAATTGTCTTAAAATTGCGTCAGGATTCGGGGGTTGCAATGCAGCCATAGTCTTCAGGAAGTCATGATCCACTGAAAAAAATGAAAGAACCTTATCTTATAACAGGCTGGTGCATCATCCGTAAAGACCGGATCGTGCGAAATGATAAAGTTGAATCCGTTACAGAAAATTTTGTTAATTTTGCAGCCTTTATCAAGGCCCTCTACAAGAAGGAAACGGTAAGTTATCCGAAGTTCTATAAGATGGATAACCTCAGTAAACTGGGCTTCCTGGCGGCAGAGCTCCTTTTTAAAGAAAATACGTTCCTTGACCGTTACGACAGAAAAGAGATCGGAATCGTGATCATGAACTCCAGTTCAAGTCTCGACACTGACCTGGCATACAATGAGACGATTAAAGACAGGTCCAACTACTTTCCAAGCCCGTCTGTTTTTGTCTATACCCTGCCCAACATCCTGATCGGCGAGATCTGCATCCGTAACAAGATAAACGGCGAAAATGCATTTCTTGTTTCGGAGAAGTTTGACCCGGAAAGGATCATCGATGGCGTGGAACTGATCATGGACAAAGAGCGGGCGCAGGCCTGCCTCTGCGGATGGGTGGAAGTGCTGGCCGACCGGTTTGAGGCTCTGCTCTTCTTCGTCGGGAAGGAAAACAGGTTAAAGGAACAGGGGGTGCAAGACGGATTTGTCCCTTTTACCTCCGAACATTTGGTAAATTTCTACGAAAACAAGTAAAGATCCTATGGAAGAACTCATTGAGAAATTAAAGCAGGAAGTTATACAGCAACTGAACCTTGAAGATATTTCAGCCGACGACATCGATGCGGATTCGCCTCTGTTCGGAGAAGGCCTGGGGCTTGATTCCATCGATGCCCTTGAACTGATCGTGCTGCTGGAAAAGAATTACGGAATAAAGATAGAAGACCCGAAGGACGGGAAGAAAATATTCCATTCCATCAGGACCATGGCTGAATACATAACGGAGCACAAAAAAGCCTGACCGATGCCGCGACGGATCTTTGTTACCGGAATGGGTATCATCACCGGCATCGGGAAGAACCTCGCAGAAACAAAAGATTCCCTTTTTCATCAACGGTCAGGGATCGGAAAGATCCGGTTCCTCGATACAGACCTCAGGGATGAGATTCCCGTGTCGGAGGTTAAATTTTCCCTGGAAGAGCTTTTTCATCTGGTAGGAATCTCTTACCAGGAAGGATATTCGCGGAATGTCCTGATGGGGATCATTGCAGCTAAGGATGCATACAAAGATGCCGGGATCAATGATCTGCCGGGGCTGCGGACAGGACTGATCTCTGCCACTACCGTCGGGGGGATGGATCAGTGTGAAATGTACTACCAGGATTTTCTGGACAATGACAGCCGGAACATCTACATCGATTCGTATGATTGTGCCGACAGCACTGAAAAGATCGCGGATGTGCTTGGCATAAGCGACTACCTCACCACCATCAGCACCGCCTGTTCCTCTTCCGCCAATTCGATCCAGTTCGGCGCACGCCTCATCCGGAATGGTGATCTTGACCGCGTCATTGCCGGCGGGACAGAATCGCTGACCAAATTTCATCTCAACGGATTCAATGCATTAAAGATCCTTGACAAGGAACCTTCCAAACCTTTCGATGAGAGGCGGAACGGGATCAACCTCGGGGAAGGCGCGGCATACCTGGTTCTTGAATCGGAAGAAGCCGTCAGGCAATCCGGCAAACCGGTGATCTGCGAACTTACCGGCTGGGGCAATGCCTGTGAAGCCTTTCACCAAACAGCCTCGTCGCCTGAAGGCACAGGCGCCTATCTCGCGATGAAAAAAGCGCTGGAGATAAGCGGACTCGGTACCGGCGACATCGGCTATATCAATGCCCATGGAACAGGAACCGACAACAATGATATTTCGGAAGGAAGGGCCATTGAGAAGCTCTTTGGAACCTCAGTTCCTCCTGTGAGCTCCACAAAACCCTATACCGGTCACACCACAAGCGCTGCCGGTGCAACAGAAGCGATCATTTCGATCCTCTGTTTACTTGAGCATGTGATCTGGCCGAACCTGAACTTCTCGGAGCCAATGAAGGAACTGAACTTTACTCCGGTAAAAGAATTAATGAAGAATGTCGACCTCCGCCATGTGATGACGAATTCGTTCGGGTTTGGTGGGAATGATACGAGTTTGATATTTAGTACGGTTCTTGAAAGTGAGGTCGGAGGTCGGAGATCTGAAAATTGAAGATGGAGGATGGAAAAGTTCTGGGTAATCTGTGTAATCTGTGGTAAAATTTGAAGATGGAGGTTGCTTCGTCCGCCTGCGGCGGACTCGCAATGACAAGGTTGATTTAAAAAAAAGGAGATTGTGTCGCGGAGTTTATCCCGCTTTTGCGGGGCTCGCAATGAAAGGAAAGTGAAAAACAACTTTATGAACTTTAAAAACTTTATAAACTAAATGGCTTTCATCAACGGTATCGGATTGATTTCACCTCAAAAAACTGCGGAGACGACGGATTTCCTGCAGGAGGTGATGGAATACGATGCCGATTACCTGAAATGCATTGAACCTGCCAGTTATAAGCCTTATATCGATCCGATCCAGTCGCGGCGGATGAGCAGGCTCATCAAGATGGGGATCGCCTCTGCAAAGATGTGCCTGAACGAAGCAGGATGCACGATGCCCGATGCGATCATCACAGGCACGGGCCTCGGAAGCGTGGAGGATACTGAAAAGATCCTCGGCACCATCCACCTCGATCAGCCTTTCCTGAACCCGACTCCCTTCATGCAATCGACCTACAATACGATCAGCTCACAGATTGCAATCCAGCTGAAGTGCCACAATTATAACTCAACATACGTTCACAGGACCTTCTCTTTCGAAAGCAGCATTCAGGATGCATTGCTGCAGATCGCTGAAGGAACCGGCAGGAATATCCTGGCGGGAGGCATCGATGAGATGACGCTCAACCACCTTAATATAACAAGACGACCGGGACACTGGAAGATGAGTCCGGTAAAAAACCTTGAAATGCTGACCTGGGATTCACCGGGTGCGCTGGCAGGTGAAGGAGCATCCTATTTTCTTCTTTCTGCTGAAAGATCTGAAACAACCTATGCACAGCTCCTTAGCGTGAAGACCATCTATAAACCTGCAAACCCCGGTATTATTGAACGTCATCTGCAGGATCTCGTGACAGCATCCGGTCTTGACATTAAAGATATCAGCCTGGTTATCCTCGGGATCAACGGCGACAACCGGAATGACGGGTTCTATCGTGATTTTTCTTCATCCCTTTTTCCCGATACTCCCGTCGCCTTTTACAAGCAACTGTGCGGGGAGTACCATACCTCTACCGGTTTTGCCCTCTGGCTGGCAGCAAACATTCTGAAGAGGCAATCAGTTCCCTCCGTCATCCGCCTGGATCAAATCCCCTGCGATCTTCCGCATAATGTTCTCATCTACAACCAGTATTACAATGTGAATCATTCGCTGATGCTCGTGACGCGTGACGCGAAACGCGACATACGGCATAAGTCCTAAGACATAAGACATAAGTCATACGACATTGTTTTTTCGCTATTTCATTTTCACAGATTCGTCACAGATTCTACATCTTCAATCCTCAGACCTCAGACATCCGACCTCCGACATCATTATCAATACAATTTCGAGAAAATTTCTTATATTTACGGTAGATTTTCATCTTTTATAACTGACAAATCCATCAAAAACTTCAGTATGAAAACAATCATCAAAACGCTGGTTTTTGTTCTTGCTGTGACCTTGGGGTTCAGTTTAAGAACTTCTGCACAACAGTACCTGGCCGGTGTGCAGGTAAATGAAAAATGGGGTTTTATTGATCCTTCCGGAAAATGGGTCGTTCAACCGCAGTTTGAGGCTGTTGAGGAGTTCTCTGAAGGGCTTGCAGGAGTCAAACAGAATGGCGACTGGGGCTACATTGACATGACCGGTAAATGGGTCATTAACCCGGTTTACAAACGGGCAGAGAATTTTTCAGAAGGATTGGGGCGCGTTCTCTTTAAGCAGGAAGGGAAATGGGGTTATCTCACAAAGGACGGGAAGCCAGCCATCAATGCCCGGTTCGCGAACTGTCAGAATTTCCATGAAGGCCTTGCCGGCGCCCGGGATCAGAAGGAATGGGGATACATCGATAAAACAGGCCAGTTTGTGATCCCGGATAAATTTGAGCATGCTGAAATGTTCATCGACGGAATGGCGCGTGTAAAGCAGGATGAAACCTACGGGTTTATTGATCCAAAGGGCAACTGGGTCCTGAGAACCAATTACGAGAACCTCCGGGATATGCGCGAAGGAGTGGCGCCGGCGAAAGGAAAAAACGGCTGGGGATACATAGACAAGACCGGAAAAGAGTTCATTCCGGCAATATATGAACATGCCCAACCATTATCTGAAGGCATGGGAAGGGTAAAAAAGGATCTTTGCGGTTTTGTCAATGGCAGCGGACAGTTTGTCATCAGAATGTCCTATGATAATGCAAGGGATTTCAAGGAAGGGATGGCTGCAGTAAAATCGGGCAAGAAATGGGGATTCATTGACAAGAATGGCACTATGATCATTTCAGCCATGTTTGATGATGCGCTTGATTTCTGCGGAGGGCTCGCCCCGGTAAGTCAGCGCGGTAAATGGGGTTATATTGATAAATCGGGAAAGTTCATTGTCCAGCCGCAGTTTGAGGATGCGATGAACTTTACGAAAGTCGAGTGACAGGTGATGTGTAACGCATCGTATGATTACAATGAAAAAAAATATAATGGTTCAAAAGATCGGGAGGAGATCAATTTTGCAAAGGATGGCACTCACCGTTTGACTAACATGATTTTTATGAAAAAAACTCCTGTGCTTTTTGTAATCCTTATTTTATGCGGTTTTGCTGCATCTTCACAAACCCACATCAGCGGGCTGATTGCTGCCAATGCCACCTGGAACGTTGCCGGTTCCCCCTATATTATTGACGGAAACACATTGATCCAGTCCGGAGTTAAAATCATCGTTGAAGCAGGTGTGACTGTAAAATTTTCAGATAATACGACGCTTCTCATCGACGGGGAACTGGATGCCCAGGGCGACGCTTCAAATCATATCCTTTTCACATCGGCATCAACCAATCCTTCGCCGGGTCACTGGAACAACATACATTTTTCTTCCACTTCGCCTCCCGCCACCTTTAACGGCGATGGCACCTATGCCAGCGGCTCCATCATGCAGTATTGTGATCTGATGTACGGCGGACAACTGGGTCTTGGCATGCTGGAGATTGACAATACCGCCCCTTACATTGTCTTTTGTTCGGTTCAGTATAGCAGCTGCGACGGGATCTACCTGAAAAAAGGTTATTCAAAGATCCATCACTGTCAGATATCGAATAATTCCGGCTCAGGGATTTATTCAACCGTAACCGGCATATATAGCGGCACTGAAATCTATTCAACCAGGATATTCAGTAATGGCGGAAGCGGAATCTATGTCGCGGATATGTATTCAAAGTTTATCTCAATAAAAAGTTGCGCCCTGACAGGGAATTCAGGGAACGGGATTTATATCAACTCTAATGGCGGCAGCGGTTCCGGAACCATCAACATCATTTCCGATACGATTGCTGACAACTCTGCTGACAAGGGTGCAGGGATCTATATCAACGGAGGGTTTGACATCAACATTTTCTGCAACACGATAAGCCATAATACCGGCAATAACGGAAGTGCGATCTACCTGTACATGGGGTACAATCCTTATGACATCAGGATCAGCTACAACGATATACACAACAATACATCCTGGTCTGGTGATGTGATCTATCTGATGTTCTACACCTCTTACACCACGCTGGTTGAGCTTTCCAGCAACAGTATCTGCAGTAATACTGCGTCCTCAGGGAATGCTGTTATTTATATGAAGGGAGGTATCAATACTGATATCTACGACGTCAAATACAACACAATAAGGTCGAATACAGGATTCACCACATTCGAACTCTCTACCTTTAACGGCCACATCAATCAGAATAATTTCATCAATGATACAGAATACGAGATCTATAATGAGAATCCTGCCGGAACCGTCAATGTTCCTGCGATGGATAATTACTGGTACGGAATTACAACCATGGATGCGAGGATCTATGATTTCTTTGACAACGGGAGTATTTCCGTTGTCTATTATAGTCCTGTCTATGCCGATTCAATAGCCCTTGCAGGTTGTCCGCAAAACATTCTTACCCATTTGGAACCCATAAGGAACACTGCTTCCGGGATTAAAGTGTATCCGAATCCATCAAATGATAAGATTACTGTTGAGACCACGATGATAAATGGTAACAAGCGCCTTTCAATCCTGAATGTTAACGGTCAGGTGATGACGGAACGTGAGATCAGCGAGCCTTCGGTTCAGATCGATATCAGTACCTTTCCTGCAGGAGTATATTTTATCAGGATGACTGGTGAGAAACCGGTGGAAGTGGTGAAACTGTTGAAAGAATAAGCAGAAGGTAAACTGGTTAGGTATTTGGATATTATTTTTTCAGAACACGGAAAACACGGATAAAACGGATTATGGATATTCGTGAATAAAACTTGTTTCACAGAGGTTCACAGAGTAGACACAAAGGTTCACAGAGAAAATTCTATCCTCCATCATCCATTCTCCAACTTCTGACCTCTGACCTCAGATCTCTGACTTCTGAATTCAACTTTTCTCTTACCTTTGCAATCCTGATTTTTCAGACAGATGCCGCAGAAGGTTTACATAACGGGAATGGGAATTATATCCTCTATCGGGAATGATGTCGGATCGACATTCAATTCCCTGCTGGAAGAAAAGTGCGGCATCGGCAGGATCACCCTGCTGGAGACGAACCTGAAGGACAAACTGCCCCTGGCCGAGGTAAAGATGACCACCCGGGAATTGCTTGATCATGCAGGGGTAAGCGGAAGAAAAAACCTGACGCGTACCACACTGCTCGGGATGATCGCCGCACGTGAAGCGATCCGGTCGGCCGGGATTGAAAATATTTCAGAATGCCTTACAGGGCTTATCTCCGCAACCACCGTCGGGGGCATGGACCGGAGCGAGAACTTCTATAAAGAATTTCTTGCCGATCCTAAAAAAGGACGTCTGATCGACATCGTCAATCATGACTGTGGTGACAGCACGGAGCGAATCGCTGATTATACCGGCATCATGGATTACATGACGACCATCAGCACGGCCTGTTCATCTTCGGCTAATTCTATCATGTTCGGCGCCCAGCTCATCAAGGCAGGATTTCTTGACCGCGTAATTGCGGGAGGTACAGATTCCGTAACAAAATTCACCCTCAACGGCTTCAATACGCTGATGATCCTCGACAAGGAGAGCTGCCGTCCGTTTGATGAAAACCGGCAGGGACTGTCGCTGGGGGAAGGCGCTGCATTCGTGGTTCTGGAGTCGGAGGCATCTGTCATGGCCCGGTCTAAAACCGTATTGGCAACCTTGTCCGGTTACGGAAATGCCAACGATGCCTACCACCAGACAGCCTCTTCACCGGAAGGAACAGGAGCATTCCTTGCCATGCAGGCAGCCTTGAAGCTTAGCGGACTCAGGCCTGAAGAGATCGGATATGTGAACGTTCATGGAACCGGTACGCAGAACAACGATCTGTCTGAAGGAATTGCCCTGAAAAAGATCTTCGAAGGAAAAATTCCTCCCTTCAGTTCCACGAAAACCTACACGGGACATACCCTCGGCGCAGCAGGTGCCGTTGAGGCGGTGATCTCCATTCTCGCAATGCAACATGGGATACTCTTCCCGAACCTGAGGTTTGAAACCCCTATGAAGGAACTCAACATCTCTCCCATAACCAGGGTTACAAAAGGAATTGAAATCCGGCATGTTCTTTCGAATTCGTTTGGTTTCGGAGGTAACAATTCCACACTTATCCTTTCCAGGTCATGATGAAGCCGCTTTACATACAAGGCATTGGCAACGTTTCTCCGCAGAAGAGTTATGACAACAGCCATTTCCTTGATGAGGTCGCGGAAGTTGAGACCAATATGCTGAAGTCCCTGGATCCGAATTACAAGGAATACATCGCAGGCGATATGGTCCGTAGGATGAGCAGGATCATCAAGATGGGTGTTGCTGCGGGGAAAATCTGCCTCGCCGACGCAGCCCAGGGACCTGAACCACTGATTCCGGATGCGATCATCACCGGGACCGGGCTCGGTTGCATCGAGGATACGGAGAAGTTCCTTTCGAACATGATCCGGAACAACGAGGAGTTCCTCACCCCCACTGCGTTCATTCAGTCAACACACAATACCGTCAGCGCACAAATCGCGCTGCTGCTGAAATGCCATAACTACAATTTCACCTATGTCCACCGTGGCTTTTCATTTGAAAGCGCCCTGCTCGACAGTTTTGTCCGCATCGGTTCCGGAGAGGCAGCAACAGTTCTTTTAGGGGGCATGGATGAGATGACTGCAAACACCTTTACCATCCTTCAGCGGCTGGGACAATACAAACAGAAGCCGGTCAATAACCTGAACATTTTCAGGGAGCCGTCGCGCGGAGCCATCGCCGGCGAAGGGGCTGCGTTTTTCTTTGTTGCAAACAAGCCGGGAGGAAAAAATTATGCAAGGATCGAAGATCTGGATACTATTTACAGGCCGGATAAGGGTTCAATCCCGTCACGCATGCTTCAATTCCTTGAACGGAACGGGAAGAACCAGAACGACATCGATCTTGTGATCCCGGGGGTGAACGGAGATCCGGCCAATGACAAGGTTTATGATGAGGTCATGCACAACCTTTTTCAAGATAAGGCACAGGCTGCCTACAAACATCTTTGCGGCGAATACGAGACCGCATCCGCGTTCGGGCTCTGGCTTGCGGCGATGATACTGAAAACGGGACAGGTCCCTGCGCCCGCCAGGCTTCCAGGAATAATCCCGGGAACGGTCCGGAACATCCTTCTCTACAATCATTACCATGATCTTGATCATTCACTGATGCTTGTCAGCTCCATATAAATGTTTACATTCCGTTCCACCACCATCGCATTCTTCATCCTGGTGTTCGCCCTGAACATCATGGAATTCAGCGGAGTCCCGGTGCACTATTGGTATTACATCCTGCTTGTTGCGGCCTACCTGGCTGTTTCTTTCAGCATGTCATTTTTCATCCGGTCAGAATACCACATGAAAGCGCTCTGCTTTGCCGAAACAGAGGAAAAGGTTTTTGCCATCACCTTCGATGATGGTCCCGACAGGGAACATACCCCCCTCCTGCTGGATGTCCTAAAGGAGCTGAATATTCCTGCCACATTTTTCTGCATCGGCAGAAAGATCAAAGGGAATCAAGATATCCTTCACCGAATGAATGCTGAAGGACATCTTATCGGGATGCACAGTTTTTCTCATTCAAACTGGTTCGATTTTTATTCTTCCCGGCGGATGAAGAAAGAGTTTGATCAGACCAGCAGGCTGATTACTGAAGCAACAGGAAAGAATCCGTTACTGTTCCGTCCTCCTTACGGCGTGATAAACCCAATGGTAAAGAGTGCACTGAATGAAACAGATTTTTATGTAATCGGCTTCAGCAACCGGGTGTGGGATACCTCGAGCCGCAATGAAAACGTCGTCCTGGAACGGCTGAAAAAGAAGCTGAAGCCCGGTGATGTTGTCCTCCTCCACGACACGGTTGCATCCAACACAAGGATTGTAAAAGAGTTTGCTGAATTTGCGTTCCAATCTGGTTATACGATCGTTCCACTTGACCAGCTCCTGAACATCAATGCGTATGAAGATTAGATCGCTCCTCACCGGTATTCTTATGTTCAGCGTCCTGTCTTCATCCTGGTGCCAGGGGAATTATGCTGAAATGAAGAATCCTGCACTATTCAGAGAAAAATTTACCGCCTCAGCACAGAAGATAAACACGATCGAAGCCGGGTTTATCCAGGAAAAGAACATGAGCGTCCTTTCAGAAAAAATTATTACAAAAGGTCATTTTTTATTCAGGAAGGAGAATATGCTCCGCTGGGAGTATACCGATCCCTTCCGTTACCTGATCATCCTGAATAACGGAAAGATCCTTATCCGGGATGATGAGAAACAAAATACGCTTGATGTGCGCAACAACAAGATGTTTGCGGAGATCAACGCGATCATCATCGGAAGTGTGCAGGGGAACCTGTTCAATGACGAAAAGAAATTCAGCACCTCATTCTTTGAAGCCAAAAGCAGTTATCTTGTGAAGCTGAAACCGCTGACGCCAAATATGAAAGAGTTCCTGAAAGAAATATGGATCTTTTTCGACGCCGTGGATATTTCCGTCGCCCGACTCGAAATGCATGAACCTTCGGGTGATTACACAAAGATCGATTTCACCGGTAAAAAAATCAATGCAGTTATTCCAGATGAAAAATTCCTCATCCCGTAGCCTTTTGCTTATCCTTCTGTTATGGACCGGACTGTCATCGCCCGCGGTGTGTCAGTCGAAAGGATATGTTCCGGGAAAGGGTCCCTGGACCACTGCCGTTTTCGATTCTTCCTTCGTAAAAGCGCTTTACAAAGGCACTTTCGACATCTCCAAAACCCATCTGACCGGACTCTTCATGATCAAACGTTCGGCAAGCAATTCCATCCGCATCGTTTTTTCCAATGAATTCGGCATGACCTTTTTTGATTTTGAGTACAGAGGCGATGAATTCATTGTCCATTACTGCTACCCCTCGTTTGAAAAGCATTCGCTGCCGAAAATACTGGAGAGCGATTTCCGGCTCCTGCTGGTTCCTGATACTACTGTGACAAGGATGAAGCGGCTCGGTTCAAAAGACCCCGAGCTGGTCATTTTCGGGGTGAAGTCAGCAAGGGGCTCATTTCACTATACCTATGATCATGATTCAGGAAAGATCCGGAGGATGCAGTCTTCGCATTCCATCATCGGCAGGGCCGACCTGCGCCTGTATGGCGACAAGGGCACGGCTCCCAATAAGATCTACCTTTACAATCCTACGATCCGTCTTCACATCAAGCTTACTTTCCTGAGCAATTAACCACTTCGGTAAATCGTTTTCCCTCAACGATTTTTTCGTAATTTTACACCTTCATTAGATGCTGGATGCTGGATGCTGGATGCTGGATGCTGGATGCTGGATGCTGGATGCTGGATGTTGGATGCTGGAGACTGAAGACTGAAGACTGCCGACTGCAGACTGCCGACTGGAAACTGCCGACTGCAGACTGCCGACTGGAAACTGCCGACTGCCGACTGCTGACTGGAAACTGAATTATGGTATTAAAGGATTTCTATAAAGTTCTGAAGAGAACGGGGCCGGAGACGGAAGTTTCAACTGCCGGAATTCCGGTTGAGAAGTACAGCTTTTCTTTGGAACTTAATCCGGATCATCCGGTTTATGAAGGACATTTTCCAGGGAATCCGGTTGTTCCGGGCGTCTGCCAGGTTCAGATGATCTGTGAGCTTCTTTCCCTGATCAAAGGGTATCCTGTGCGACTGGTTCATGCAGATAATATAAAATTCATGACATTAATGGTTCCGGGTAAAAACCGCATGATAAACGCCGGTCTTTCGGTACGCGATTCCGGTACCGGCGATATCCCCGTAAATGCTACACTGCAAAGCGTGGAGGTGGTTTTTATCAAGTTCAAAGGGACTTTCAGGAACGAATGACGGAATTAGGGAATGACAGGAAAAGAGAAACATAGGACGACATTATCGGTCAGGGGCTATGAACTTGACTCTTACGGTCATGTCAACAATGCAGTTTACCTGCAATACCTGGAGCATGCGCGCTGGCAATTCATGAAGGACCAGGGGTTGCTGGAACAGGTCAATGCAGAGGGGTTGTTTGTTGTGGTGGTGGAGACTCAGATCCGTTATGTCCGCGAATCCAATCTTTTTGACGAACTGGTTGTGGAAACAGCAATGGCTGAGAGCAAACCTTACCTGGTATTCCGGCAGAAGATCCTGAATAACAAAACCGGGATGACTGTGGCGAGAGCCGTTATCAAGACAATATTCGTTGATGACAAAAGAATGCCGCTTGATATCCCCGGGTTTATCCTTGAACTGATTCGTAAAAATTCATGACAGAAGACAAATATACGGAACGGGTAAACAAAGAGGGGATCGGAATTCTCACACTTAAGAATCCTCCTCAGAATTACCTGATGGAACCTGAATTCATCTCCCGGCAGGTACTTGACGAATGGATCAGGGCTGACGAGCTTAAGGGATTGGTCATTGCCGGCGCCGGAAGGCATTTTTCCGGAGGAGCAAGGCTGGAAGACATTTTTTCCATGGCTGAAGCGGAAGCTCCGATGGAGGTGGAAATGGAAAAGGGGAAAAACCTGCTCAGTTGCATCAGGGAACTCAACATCCCGGTTATTGCTGCCATCAACGGGGTTTGCTTTGGCGGCGGATTGGAAATAGCGCTGGCCTGTCACATCCGCTTTTGCACTGAAAATGCACTGTTCGCTTTCCCCGAGTCAAACCACGGACTTATGCCGGGTTTAGGAGGAACGGTCATGTTGGGAGAACGGCTTCCGTTTCCTGAATCACTGAAGATGATCCTCGGTGGTGACATGATCAATGCGGAAGAGGCGCTTTCAATGAAGATTGTGGATTCAATTATTAAAGCGTCGGATCCGGTGGATTATTCACTGGGATTTCTTAAAAAAATTACTGAGGGGCGCTCGCTTATCATCATTCATTATGTGATGCAGGCGCTGAAAAATGCAAAAGAGCTACCACCTGAAGATGCTTTGAAGGAGGAAACGAGGATGTTTGCTGAGCTTGCCAGACAGGAAGCGAAAAACCGAAGTCGGAGGCCGGAGGTATGAAATCGGAAAATGGAAAATCTGTGACTAATCTGTGAAAATCTGTGTAATCTGTGGTGAAAAATTATTTACACGAAAATCCACGAAGAAGACACGAAAGACACGAAAAAATAAATAGCGAACGGCGAAAATTTTATGTCGTCTGACTTATGACCACTGGCTATAAAACCATATCCTTCACCCTCACCAACGGCATTGGCCATGTGGTTCTCAACCAACCGCCGGGAAATGCCATGACGGTCGGATTCTTTTCGGAATTTAACCGGCTGGTGGACGACCTGAAAACAATGAAAGAGTTGAAGGCCATTGTCATAAGCGGCAGCGGCCGGCACTATTCGTCCGGGGCTGAGCTGGACGGTTTGATCGGGCTTGTCAATAATGAGGAAATGAGGTATGAAGGAAATGAGGAAATGCTTATTATGAATTCCAGATCTTTTCTTTTCCTGGAAGAAACTGAAATACCTGTTATCTCAGCCATCCGCGGCGTCTGCATCGGATCTGCCTTCGAATTGGCGCTTTTCAGCCATTTCCGCTTTTGCGGGGAAGATGCGGTGTTCGGGTTGCCGGAAACAACCTTTAACCTGATGCCCGGCATCGGCGGAATTTCAAGGATGGCGGCACGCTGCGGAAGCGCCAAAGCGATCGAACTGGTGCTGAAAGGCAGTACCTTCGGGGCAGAAGAAGCGCTGAAATACCAGCTTGTCGACCGGATCGTTCCGAAGCGCCGGGTGGTGGAATTTGCGCTGGCATTCGCAGCAAAGATCAAAGAGGATTACCGGAAGCAGAAAACTCCGTTATACATTCAAAAAATTCATTCGGATGACCTCCAACTCAACTGACCGTGGACCATATGTCAGATTAGCGGGATCAGGAAGCTTTCTTCCCGGAAAACCCATTCCCCCGGAAGAGGTTGATCTCTACCTGGGAGAACTGACGGACGCACCGCGGAAGGTCAAACGATGGCTTGAACGGATCCGTCCCCTGATGAAGGAGATGCTCGACATCGAGTTCTATCATTTTGCGGTCGATCCTGTAACCCGCCAGTTCACGGAAGACAACGTCACGATGTCGGTAAAGGCTGCCCGGCAGGCCATTTCGGATGCTGGACTTGTACCGGAAGAAATCGAACTCATCGTTTACGGCAGCGCCCACCAGGACCAGATGCCGACGGCATCGGTACGAATCCAGGAGATGCTGGGCATCGAGCAATGCGGGGAGATCTCGGTTCATGCCAATTGTACTTCAGCCTATAAAGCCCTGTTATTGGGTTACGACATGATCAGGAACGGCCGGTACAGGAACGCACTGGTCATTTCATCGAGCATCTCATCTTCCGAACTTGTTGCGGAATATTATAACCAGCCACTGGTGACAAAGGAAGAACTTTTTCTGCGGTATTTTCTCAGCGACGGCGCTGCAGCGCTGGTGCTGACGGCCGAAGACCAGAAAAGCAACGGGTTGTTCGTGGATCATGTATACATGGAATCAATCGGAGGTAAAAAGCCATCCGCCATGGGGAACAGGCGTCCCTCCTACTGGATGAACCCGAAAGAGGAATTTGAAAAAGGTTATCATCACCTTGCACAGTTGTTCCAGGAAGAGCTTCGCGCCAATTTTCATGATACCGACGGGTCAGTCTTTTTGAAAGGATTGAGAAGGATGATCAGTAAATATTCCATCGACCTGTCAAACCTCCGGTACTTCCAGGTCAATTTTCCATCAAAGCACATTACCGAACTGGTCATGGAAGAGTGCGAATCACTGGGCATCCCAAGGGATACGCTCTATTCGAAGATGGCGACAATGGGTTACATCGGCCCACCGATGGCGCTTTTGTGCCTGGATAAAATCAGGAAAGAAGAGAAACTGAATAATGGTGATACAATACTTAGTTTTGTAACCGAGGTGAGTAAGTTTATGCAAGCTGGGTATGTTATTACGAATATCGAATAACGAACAACGATTAACGAATTCTGAAGTTGAAAAAAAATAAAAGATATACGCTTTTCCTGATCAGCCCGCACCAGAAGTACATCAACTACCCGGCGCATGTTGAGCTGGCGAAGATGTTCGGGAAGAAGCGCCTGATGATACCGCTTGCACTGCCGACGGTTGCACGGCTGACGCCGGATCATTACGACATTCAGATCTATGACGAGGATGTAGGTCCGTTGCCAAAAAACTTCGTACCTGATATTGTGGGAATAACCACACTTGCGGCAACCATTTCACGCGCCTATGAGCTGGCAGATGAGTCCAGGGCCACAGGGACCTGATCCCGAAGAGCAAGTTCTTCCAGGTTGCCATCCAGACTTCGCGCGGATGCCCTTTCAACTGTGATTTCTGCCTGGTCTCAAAAATGTTTGGCAGGAAGATGCGTTACCGGGAAATTGAGAATGTGGTCGAAGAGATCAAGGCTGCTCCATCGAAATACTTATTCTTTGTCGACGATAACCTGACCATCAATAAAAAATATGCGAAAGAGCTGATGAGGGCCATCATCCCGCTGGGGATTTCATGGGGATGCATGTGCAGCATCGACGTGGCCACCGATGACGAACTCCTGCGCCTGATGGCGGAAGCCGGCTGTTTCAACATCCTGATCGGCTTTGAATCGCTCAACCCTGCCAGTCTTGACGAAACAAACAAGCTGCATAACAAAGCTGCAACCATCTATGAGCCGGCCATCCGGAAGATCCACTCCTACGGCATTCATATCAATGCCTCGTTTGTGGTTGGATTCGACAATGATACCCTGCAGGAATTTGACAATATTTTCGATTTCTCCATGCGAACAGGCATGCCGAGTGTGAACCTGCACCTGCTGGCCGCTCCGCCGGGAAGCGAGATCCATAAGAAATACAAGGAAGAGGGACGGCTGGCGGCCTGCAAACCTGAGTTCGGTGCCGGCCATTTTCCTACACTGCACTACATGAACATGTCGCAGATCGAACTTTTCGACCGGTACATGGAGACGATCAGCAGACTCTATTCTTTCGATACGGCCCTGAAAAAGGCGGAGAAACTTTTCTCCGGCGGAGGCTTCATCCGCAAAGGCGTGGATATCCCTGCAACCATGAAAGCACGCCTTTCCTGGATCATCTTCAAAGAATTTATCCTGACCACCGACCCGGACCGGAGAAAACTGTTCGGATTCATCTTCGGACTTATCCGGACAAAAAAGATCGCCATCGACAAAGGTTTCAGCTATCTTCTCTCAATGTTAAGTTCATACCTGCAGATCGAACAGCATAAGAAAAATATGAACGAGTATAGGAAGCTGGTGATGGAGTACTCCAAGCCGGCCTTCCGCGAATGGAAGAAAATTGGAAATTGAAAATTGATAATTATTTCTGTGTAATCCCTGCCTGCGGCAGGCAGGTGTGAAATCTGTGGTAAAAAAATGTTACACAAAAATCCACGAAGGAGACACGAAAGACACGAAGAATCTGTGAATCAATTTGTGTAAATCTGTGCAAATCTGCGGTGAACAATTGATTAATCGATCAACGAAATCTGAATTAAGAACAGGATACCGGATGGACAACATTGGCATTATCGGTGAAGGCAAGATGGGCACGAACCTGCTGTATTATTTGCTTGACATGCATTTCAGCCTGACATGGATATGCAGCCCTGAGGCGGATCTGGAGAAAATCCGGAAGCATTTCAGGAAACGGTTGGAACGATCACTGGATGCCGGCTTGTTCGACGAGGAACGCTTTCAGGACATCCTCATCCGGGTCAGGATTTCAAGCGACCTGAACGATATCTCCACCTGCGACCTGATCATCGAAACCATTATCGAAGAGCTGGAAGCAAAGAAAAATCTTTTCCGCAAGTTGGATTCAATTGCAAACCCCGGATGCATCTTTACTTCGAACTCTTCCTCCATACATCCTTCAAAACTGATCCCTTCCGAAGAAAGAAAAAAGCAATTTGCAGGACTGCATTTCTTCTACCCTGTCGCACTGAAGGATATTGCTGAGATCATCGTGACAGAAGAAACATCACCGGAAACCCTTGAAAAGATCAGGGCTTTCCTCCATTCGATCCGGCGGAAATTTCTTGTTTTAAGAGAAAAAGACAGCTTCATCCTGAACAGGATCTTTCTCGATTTTCAGAATGAAGCATTCCTGATGGTGCAGGAGAAGAAGGCTACCCTTCACCAGGTTGACAGAATTGTCCGCGACCGGTTTTTCCCGCTGGGCGTGTTTGAATTCTTTGACAGTGTCGGACTTGATGTCATGCTGGCTTCCGTTAAGAATTATGCGGAACAGGATGCTGACCGGGAACGGTTTCTTTCGCTCATCCGGAAACTGGATGAGCTTGTTTCGGCAGGAAAACTTGGAATGAAGACCCGGGAAGGATTTTACGCTGAAGATCAGCCCCGGGATCCGGGTAACCCTGAATCCGATGACGAAATCGCAGGGATCCTGCGGGAATCGTATTTTGCCTCCTTCAGGAAATTCTGCTCATCTTCCGGGATTCCCCCCGCTGAGATCAAAACCGCCATGGATGAGTATTTCGGCGCCGATACGCCGGCTTTATCCTGACTTCCCCGGATAAAATAAAATCCCTTGTTTTACGGTGCATAATTTGTTAATTTTGTGCATCCTTTTCACGAACCGAGTCAAACAAAAAAAATCATGAAGACATTCTTTTTTATCCTGATTAGCCTTTTCATGGTCACTATGACCGTCACCATCGTTGCCACACCGCATTCAACAAGAACATCTGATATTTTTATTTCCGCTGACGATGGCCAGCCGCTGGCCGACAGCGTGATGAACATCGTCAAAAACGCCTGCATGGACTGCCATGCTGACGGCGGAAACGGGATGGCAAGTTCCCGTGTCAATTTTTCAAAATGGACAACTTACAATGCGGATAAGCAGGCTTCAAAGGCCAATGCAATTTGCAAGGAGCTGACTAAGAGGGGGATGCCTCCGAAGAAATTCTGTGAAAGCCACCCGGATGCAGTTCCCACCCAGGCCCAGGTTACAACCATCTGCAACTGGGCAAAGGCACTCAATAAATAATAATCAGTTTTCTTACTTCCCATAACTCAACGATGGCGGAAAAAGTTGTTATTACCGGGATGAACATCATTTCATCCCTGGGACTTGATTTAGAGACAAACTGGAAAAACCTTGTTGCAGGGAAGAGTGGTGTAAAACCGATCACGTTGTTTGACGCCTCGAAGAATGTTACCCGTATTGCTGCCGAAGTTTCTGCCGACTTTGAAGAACTTTCAAAAAAATACATCAAAAAGCGCGCCGGCAGCCAGATGACGCGCGTCACACGGATGTGTGTCACCTGCGCCAAAGAAGCCGTTGAAATGAGCGGGATCAGTTTCGACCAGATGGACAGGACCCGCTGCTCGGTGATCCTGGGCGTGGTCAATTCGGGGAATTCGAGTACAGAGAAAGAGACAACGACCCAGAATACGATCTTCAAAAGCATGACGAATTCACTCTCTGCCTGGATATCGCTCGAGTACCAGCTGATGGGGCCGAATTTCGTTGTCAATACGGCATGCGCATCATCCGCTTATGCCATCGGCCTCGGGTATGAGATGATCCGGAGCGGCCAGTCCGACCTTGTGATCGTCGGAGGAGCTGATTCGATCATCAATTTTGAAGAGATCGAAGGGTTCAACTCACTGTACGCACTCTCGGTTGAGAATGATCCGCCGGAGAAGGCCAGCAAACCCTTC
Source organism: Bacteroidota bacterium (assembly GCA_026391805.1). GTDB lineage: Bacteria > Bacteroidota > Bacteroidia > Bacteroidales > FEN-979 > FEN-979. The sequence continues at coordinate 207,593 of JAPLDJ010000012.1, forward strand.
TCAAAAGACCGTGACGGTTTTGTGATCGGGGAAGGCGCAGGGATCCTGATCCTGGAATCGGAGAAATCAGCAAAAGCACGAAATGCCGTCATCCATGCAGAGGTCGCAGGATACGGCTTCAGCAGCGAGGGGTACAACATCATGGCGCCGATGAAGGATGGGGAAGGCATGGCCCTTACCATGGAGAAGGCCATCCGCGACGCAGGCATCTACAAGGAAGAGGTCGATTATATCAACGCACACGGTACTTCCACAGAACTGAACGACCGGTACGAGACCATGGCCATCAAGCGCGTGTTCGGGGATCTTGCATACAGGATTCCGGTTTCTTCCTCAAAATCAATGATCGGGCACACCATCGGCGCGGCCGGGGCCATCGAAGGCGTCATTACCGTGCTTTCCATCAAAAACAGCATCCTCACCCCCACCATCAACCTGGATCATCCCGATCCCGACCTGGATCTTGATTATATTCCCAATCAGTCAAGGGAACAGGAGGTAAATGTCGCACTTTCAAATTCATTTGGTTTCGGCGGACACAATGCGACCATTGTTTTCCGGAAATACGCCGGGTAAAAAGAGAGGGATATGGAAAAAAATTCTACTTTTGCAGACTATCTCTAAAAATTAATACCGAAATGGCACTGATTACTGAAAACACCAGAAAAGAAGTAACGGATATCGTTTACAATTTTTTTGCGGATGAGTGCGAGGTTGATATCAAAGATCTTCATGCTGATACAAACATCATAAAAGACATCGACGGGGATTCCCTCATGTTTCTCGAGCTTATTGAGATCTTCAAGAAGAAGTACACCCTTGAGATCGAATTAAAAACCATTGGCAAATATGCCGTCAAACACCCTGTTCAAACCATCGGCCAGCTGATCGACATGCAGATGCTGATCATTGAACATGAGAACAAACTGCTTGAACTGGATCAATAAATGAGGATGTTCATTGTCACAGAAGAAACTAGCATTCATATTCCCACCGTTCGCCAGCGATTATCCTGAAGATCCGTTCTCAAATCTTACAGGCTTTGATGAACATTTCCGGAAATTCCTTTCAAGGGCTGCAGAGTTTGCTGATCCTGAACTGATCCGGTTTGATTATTCCAAAAATCCCTTCCTGGACGACGAGTTGAAGACCCAGTACATCGCTTACATCCAGGCCTGTTCGCTGATATCCTGGTTCAGGGAAAAAGGAGTCGTTCCGGGTTATAGCGCAGGGTACAGCATGGGGATCTATGCTGCTCTATACCAGTCGGAAGTGATTTCTTTTCTGGATGGACTTGTACTGATCCGCCAGGCCTATAAGGAGATCAGGAAAGTGATTCCGGAAAACGGCTTTGGAATGTGCGTCATTATCGGATTTAACAGGGACGATATCGAAGAACTGACCCGGAAGGAAAACCTCGACCTGCAGATCGCCATTCAGAACAGTGTATGTTCCTTTTCAATATCAGGCCGGTCGGAAGATCTTTTAAAATTTACTGAATCGGCTCAGAAAGAGGGAGCGCTGAATACGCGTATACTGAACGTAAGCATACCATATCATTCCATATATCTCAAAGATCTGGGAGCCGGTTTCAGTGAATTTATCGCGCAGATGCAGTTCAGGGGGCCAAAGATGCCGATCGTTTCACTGGTAGACCAGGAGATCCTTCTCGAAGAAGACCTGCTCAAACAGGAGGTGGTTCGGAATCTTTTCACGCCGTTGAACTGGTACCAGACGCAGTTGTACCTCCAGGAACTGGGCGTCAACCGGTTTATTGAATGCGGCTCTGGGAAAGGCCTGGTGAAGAATGCCAGGTTCATCGAGGGTGATGCGGTTTCAATGAATGCAAATTCCTTTTCATCAACACTTAATAATTGATCTACAGATTATGACAAAAAGGGAGATTTTTCAATTCATGAAAGACAATCCGTCTTTTGCACTGGCTACCAACGATGGTACATTCCCTCACGTACGTATGCTGATGCTTCACAAGGCAGATGAAACAGGTATCTATTTCATGGTGGGAAAATTCAAAGATGTTTATCGCCAGCTTTCTGTAAATCCCTATATTGAGATTTGTTTTCACAAGGGAAACTGCCAGGTAAGGGTCAGCGGACAGGTTGAAAACCTTGACAAGGATCTGGAACTCAAGAAAGAGATCCTGGAAGCCCGGCCTTTTATTGCCCCATGGGTGGAGCAGTATGGATTAAAATACATGGCTGTCTACCGTTTACGTTGTGGAACTTGCACAGAATGGTGTCTTGAAAAAGAGCTGAAACCAAAGACAACAATCCAGCTTTAATCAATGCGCCAGGCGCATAGCGCCCAGCGCTATTTCGCTTTTTTCCTCAACCTCAGCAGTGTCCTGAACATCGGCTCGTTCAGGTTCAGTTCCGCCCTCAGTTTTTGTGCTTCCTGCATCATTTCCGGTGATGGCTTCGTTTCGGCAGAGTGGATGCAATTGTGCCGCAGTGAGGATACATCAAGCATCATTTCATTCAGACGATCCCTGGATATTTCTTTTGAAAAATAGAAAAGAGGCGGATAAAGCAGGGATTCCCCCGGAAGGATCACCTGCTCTTTCAATGCCACCTTTTCAAGTGGTGTGCCCGGATAGATCCGGAGTCCGGATGCCATGTAGACAAGGTCGGCAGGATTGATATGCCGGTCAATGAAATCAACGGTTTCATTAAAAGTCCGTTCATTCTCACCCGGTCCGCCGAAAAGGAAGAACCACATGGTCGGAAGGTCGAATTTCCGTATCAACGCGGCCATCTTTTCGATCTCAGGAAGTGTGAATCCTTTTCCAAGGCTTGCAAGCATTGCCGGGGATGCACTGTCGGGTGTGGCATCGATCTGCACAAACCCGGCTTCCATCATGAGGTGAAAAAGTTCTTCGCTGGTGTTCATGGGATTGATCCCCATGGTTCTCAGCCTGACCTTAAGTTTCCGGCGGATAATCTCCCGGCAGATGGCCTCGGCATGGCCCGCCGGGTCATTGAAGGTGGAATCCACAAATTCGAACATGACGTCCCCCAGCCGTTCACAGGCCTGTTCGATCTCTTCCGCAATCGCAGCCGGGTTCCGGGTCCTGAATGTACGTCCTTCAATGACCGGGTAGGTGCAATAGATGCAGCCGTGCGAGCAGCCGCGCTTGGTCTGGATGGCATAGGCCCCGCGCTGTTTATAGGGACTGAAATCGATCCTGCGGTCGATCTCGGAGAAACGTTCCTTGATCATCATCCGTTCGGTGATATGCAGGACTTTTTTACCGTCCGTGCCTGCTTTTACCAGCAGGTTTCTCCCCGACCGGACCTCCTCGCCTCTTTCCAGGGCATCGATTAGCCCCGGCAGTGATGCTTCAGCTTCACCGATGATGCCATAATCAGCTCCTGTAATCTCCATCAGTTCTCCGGCATAGATGCTAAAGCCGCTTCCGCCAAGAATGATCTTTGCAGCTGAAATTTCCCTGACAGGCCGTATGAATTGAGCGATCAGATCGTCGACATAATAGACCGGGTTGTCTGACATGGTGCTGTCGATGTTCCGGATGCTGAAACCGATGTAATCCGGCGCGAACTGAAGGACATGTTCGACAAGCCCTGCAGTATCACCGAACATGCCATCATAGATGCTGACCTCATACCTTTCATCAAGCCACGATGCAAGCAGGCACAATCCCAGCGGCGGCACCGGGTAAGGGAGTTTTTCAGTGTTTGTATTTACCAGCAGGATTTTAGTCATTGGATTTCACCATTTGCCTATCGCTAATTCTTTTTCGTGGATTTTCGTGTCTTCTTCGTGGGTCTTCGTGTAAAAATCTTTTCACCACAGATTACACACCTGCCTGCCGCAGGCAGGGATTTTCACTGATTAGTCACAGATTATCCATATTCCATTCTCCATCTTCTATATTCGGATATCTGACCTCCGACCTCTGACATCATTATCAAATAACATCCGTTCCTTTCTTGATCAGCCATAGTTTCCCGATCTCCTCATGAAACCGGTCATGAGGCAGCCTGGTTTTCATCACTGAATTGAAAAAATTGTATTTCCGGTAATCATGATCGATGATCTGATCCTTAACCTGTTTGTAGTAGACTGTTCCGGGCATCGGGGTCAGAACGGTATAACCTGCATAAACAACCCGGTTCATGTTAGAATAGTCTGCCAGCGCCTTGAAATCATCCTCGGAATAATCGTTCGGGATCACATAATTGCCGCGTACCATAATGTCATTCCGCTCAAAAACCTTAATCGCTTCCTGGTTATCGATGGCGGGTGATTCCTTTTTGTACTTTTTCAGTTCGTCATCGCGGAACGATTCAAAGCCGCAGATAACAACTTTTAATCCTCCCCGGGCCAGCTTCTCAATGATCTCAGGATAGCGGGCGGCAACATCAGCGCGGATATCCATGACAAAGGTCTTACGGATCCCTTCCTCCCTGATCCTGTCAAAAAGAAGGTTCATGAACTCATGATCCACCACAGTATTGGCATCCGCAAAACGGACCACAGGATATTCATCGATGGATTTCAGCTCGGTGATCAGGCTTTCGACCGTGCGCTGGTAATATTTCCCTTTGAACTGCGTCCAGATCGAACAGAAGATACATTTATAGGGACAGCCCAGCGAAGTATAGACATAGGTGCTCGGATAAGGGCTGTTGCCTACTTTATACGTACTTATCCAGCGGTCGAGGTGCCTGCGGTCGGGCATCAGGTAGTCGGCATTCACAGCATCCCATACCTTCGGAACGCCCTGTGTTTTCTTATAACCGGAAGCATTATTCAGGTAGATTCCGGGGACCGGTTCCAGCCGCTGGCCTTTTTCCCTGGCGATCACCACCTCCCTGAAGATGTGCGGGCACTGGCCCGGGATCACCACATCTGCATCAGTCCCCGCAAAATCTTTCGGACAGAGGGTCGCATGGAGACCTCCTGCCACAGTAAGAATGGCCGGGTTGAACAGCTTTGCGACTCGCAGGATATCCATGGAATAATCAAATTCCGAAGTAATAACAGTGACACCAACAATGTCCGGCCGGTGCTTTTCAAGAAGGTCAAGGACAAGCGCCTCCAGTGGCGGCGTGGATGAATCAAGGTCGTATTCTCCTTTCGTATCAAAAACCGTAACATCAAAGTCCTTAACAGCAGCTGCTATCGTAAGCAATCCCAAGGGAGGCCCGATCAGTTTTTTATGGATAAAACGCCTGGCTTCTTCGGGTGCAAAACGAAGGATATTGTTCTCCGGGCTTCGGGGAGGATTGATCAGCAGGATTTTCATGCAGGATTGAGTGGAGTTGACGTGCAAAGATAGAAATTTCAGCTGATGAGCTGATGAGCTGATGAGTTGACGAGATGGAGGAAGGTTGTACGATAAAAAAATGTACTTTTGCTTATAGAGTAATATTCCCTTATTAGCCGGATGGACGATTTAATAACGATCAGGAGAAGGTTCGATGATCTGAGGTGCTGTATCATTATACCTACCTATAACAATGGCCGGACACTCGAAAAAGTGATCACGGAAGCAGGGAATTATACTTCGTCACTCATCATTGTCAATGATGGCTGCACGGATGATTCGCCGGAGATCCTTCAGAAATTTCCGCAGTATACCGTGCTGAACATCCCGGCAAACAAAGGAAAAGTATGGGCACTGCGGACCGGGTTCAGAAATGCCATTGAAAAAGGTTTCCGCTATGCCATCACGATTGATTCGGACGGCCAGCATTATCCTGAAGACATTTTTAAGTTTATTGATAAAATTGAACAGGAACCCGGTTCCGTCATTATCGGTGCACGGAACATGGATCAAAATTCCGTTCCGGGAACAAGCAGCTTCGGGCATAAATTTTCGATCTTCTGGTTTCGCTTAGAGACCGGGCTGAGGGTTCCCGACATCCAGTCAGGCTTCCGGCTCTACCCCCTCGAACCGTTGAAAAAGATGAAGTTCTTCGGACGAAAATATGAGTTCGAGGTTGAAGTTCTGGTCAAACTTGCATGGAAAAACATCAATGTTCTTTCGGTACCAGTAAAGGTCTATTATGCTCCCAAAGGAGAGCGGGTGTCCCATTTCAGGAAGTTCAGGGATTTCACCCGCGTCAGTATTGCCAACAGCATGCTGGTCTTTGCGGCCCTCTTGTGGGTCAATCCCTTCCGGTTTATCAAGGCATTACGTAAGAAATCAATCAGGCAATTCATCCAGGAATACATCATCAACAGTTTAGATTCCAACCTGAAAATTTCTTTTTCCGTCGCCGTAGGATCATTCATTGGTGTTATTCCTGTCTGGGGTTTCCAGATGCTGGTTGCTTTCGGAGCTGCCTATCTCCTCCGGCTGAACAGATTCGTTGCGGTAGCCGCCTCCAACATCAGCATCCCTCCCATGCTGCCCTTTATCCTTTTCCTTTCATACATCACCGGCGGCATTATAACGGGCAACAGCGACCATACGCCCGGGTATTCAAACGGGATCAATCTTAAATGGTTGGAGGCAAACCTGGTCCAGTACCTTGTCGGAAGCATTGTCTTCGGCATTATCCTCGCCATTTTTCTCGGCACCGTAGCATTTTTCCTGTTAAAGATCTTCCGCAAACCATTTCCGCAGGAAAGTCAAAGCAGCACGTTAAAGCAGATCTAGTTTTGAAGCGATGTCATCTCTCTTTATAAGACTCTATTTTTTTTTCAGGGAGCGAAAAAGAAGTTTTTTCATTTTTCTGGCATTCCTGCTATGCCTCATCCTGTTTTTTGCTTCCAGGATAAGAGTCGAGGAAAACATTTCCGGCATGACCGGTTCGGATCTGAAAAAAGGCGGTTTGGAATATGTTGTCAGCCGGATCAAGTTTTCAGATAAGCTGATTGTCAGGCTCTCCCTTGCCGATACTTCTGCAAGGGCAAATCCTGAACTGCTGACCCGTTTTGCGCATGACTTTTCAGACAGTCTTTCCCGCCGTTTCGATTCATCCTATATAAAATCGATCATCGGAAATGTGACTGATTCCGCCCTTTCCTCTTCCATTGAACTCCTCTACGGCCACCTGCCGATCTACCTTGACGACAACGATTACAGTCATATCGACAGCATGCTCAACGCCGGTGCCATCCATTCGGCCATTGAAAGGGATTACAGGAACCTTCTCACCCCTGCAGGGTTCGGATTGAAAAAGAACATCCTCCGCGACCCGCTCGGTCTGACTTACCTGGCCATGAAAAAGCTGAAGTCACTCCAGGCCGGGGAACAATTTGACATCGTGGATGGTTTCATTCTGACGAAGGACATGAAGAACCTGCTTCTCTTCGTCACGCCTGCAAATCCGGCCAGCGAGACAAACCGCAACCAGAAACTCGTCGATGGCATCGATGAACTCCTGGGAAAGGTCAACGGGAACTATAATCATCTGGTCCGGGGCCAGTACTTCGGTGCGATTGCCTTTGCTACCGGTAATGCACGTCAGATCAAGAAGGATATCTATCTGACGCTGATCATCGCCCTTACGCTGATCCTGGCCCTGATCGGCTGGTATTTCAAAAGCTGGAAGATCCCCCTCCTGGGATTTCTCCCTGCCCTGTTTGGCGGAGGTCTTGCACTGGCGATCCTATATCTCATTAAAGGAACCGTTTCAGCAATCGCCCTTGGAATCGGATCGGTTATCCTGGGATTGATTGTCGATTACGCCCTTTACATCATCAATCATTTCCGGAAAAAAGGCGACATGGTTGTCGTGCTTAAAGAGATGACATTAACCATCGTCCTTTGCAGCCTCACAACAGCCGGCGCCTTTCTCTGCCTGATCTTTCTCCGTTCGGCCGTGCTCCATGACCTGGGCTGGTTTGCTGCGCTAAGTGTAGCCGGAGCAGCATTTTTTTCACTGGTTATCCTTCCTCATTTCCTGGGAGAAAAAGACCTGAAAGCCTCTGCCAGTCCTAAAAACCCGGTCAACCGGATGGGTTCTTTTGCGTTTGAAAAAAGTCCTGTCTTCATCGGTCTCCTTGTAATAATTTCTGTCGGCGCAATATTCTTTGTTTCAAGGGTAAAATTCGAAGACGACATGATGGCGCTGAATTTTGTTCCTGACAAGCTGAAGAACATGGAGAAGGAGCTCGACCGGATCACAAACGCTGCCTTCAAAACGGTTTATATTGTCTCGACAGGAAAAGACCTGAATGAAGCATTGCTGGCCGGTGAAAGGAAAGCTCAGGAGATTGACGGGCTTCTGCATTCAGGCGTCATCCGTTCAATCTCAGGTTGCCGGCAGCTACTTTTCTCGGATTCGGTCCAGATAGCGAAGATCAGGCAATGGGCTGCTTTCTGGAATCCGCAGCGCAGAAACCTGCTGGAACAAAATATACGGTCGGCAGCAAAGGAATTCAGGTTCCGGGATACTGCATTTGATGAATTCCTTGAGCTTCCGGTAAAAGATTTCAACGTGATGGATGCCCGGGAGATCTCACAGGTCACTACAGGCCTTCTCTCTGATTATATCACTGAAACTAGTGACCTGGCGATGGTCACTTCAGTGGCGAAAGTAAAGCAGGAGGATAAAGAACAACTCTATCGTACCCTCAAAGGAAAGCCGAACCTCGTGGTTTTCGACAAACAGCTTCTTGCAAATGCTTTCGTTGCAAATGTCAAACAGGATTTCGATCTGCTGGTCCGTCTTTCAATGATTTTTGTCACATTGTTGCTGCTTCTCTCGTTTGGACGGATCGAAACCGGCCTGGTTGCAGCTCTTCCCATGTATTTAAGCTGGCTGATGACCCTTGGATTCATGGGCATCACAGGCATCCGCTTCAACATCTTCAACATCATTGTTTCCTCCTTTATATTCGGTCTTGGCGTGGATTACAGCATCCTGATGATGCGGGGACTTCTTTTTGAATATACTTACGGAACCAAAGAAATTGCCTCTTATAAAACGTCCATCCTTCTTTCTTCCCTGACCACACTGTTCGGGGTTGGGGCCTTGTTTTTTGCTTTACACCCTGCACTCAATTCCATTGCCGCCATTTCTGTTTTCGGGATTGTTGCCGTAGTGCTGGTATCTTATACATTCCAGCCCCTCCTTCTCCGATGGTTCCTGATAAACCGCCTGTCGGTACACAAACACCCCATCACCCTGCGGATCTTCATTAAAACCTTCATCACATGGGGAAACATCGTCCTGATTGCGATCCATCAGGTCGTCCTGGGCGGACTGATCTTTCTCCTTGCCCCTGTTCCGAAAAAGACAAAACAGTACGTTTTCCACTGGATGTTCAGCCAGCTTTGCAAAGCATACATTTTTATCACCTTTCCAACCAACAGGAAATTCTACAATCCCTATGGTGAAGATTTTTCGAAGCCGGCTGTTATTATCGCCAATCATCAGTCACTGATCGAAACACCCTTATTTCTCCGGCTTCACCCAAAGATCCTGATCCTGACCAATGAATGGGTCTGGCGTTCACCTTTGTGGGGACCTGTTGCCAGGATGGCCAGTTTTTTCAACGCCGAAAATGGCATCGACAGTATCCTCGGCCAGTTGCAGGAAATGGTCAGTAAAGGATATTCCATCCTCATCTTCCCGGAAGCGCACAGGTACAACGATTACCGGGTACACCGGTTTCACAGGGGTGCATTTTACCTGGCAGAGAAGCTGCAGATCGATCTTCTGCCCATCGTTGTTTTCGGTACCGGTGATTTTTTAGGACGTGGTATTTTCTGGGGACGCTTTTCAGGAGTCAGGATGAAGATCCTTCAGCGGGTTGGTCCGGGTGATACCCGCATGGGAACTGGCTATTCGGAACGCTCGAAGCGTTTCCGCAAATTCTTAGGCAAGGAATATTCAACATTGATGGCAGCAGAAGGAACCGGGAGATACTGGAGAAAGAAGCTCCTTCTGAATTTCACCTATAAAGGACCTGTGCTCGAGTGGTACCTGAGGGTAAAATTGAGGATCGAGAACTACTACCAGCCCTACAATGAACTTCTTCCAAGGGAAGGCGAGATCCTCGACCTGGGTTGCGGTTACGGATTCATGAGCTACATGCTCTCCTTAACTTCCCCCCTGCGGAAGATCACCGGGGTGGACTATGATGCAGAGAAGATCCGTGTTGCCCTGAACGGGTATTTAAAAAATGATAATCTTGAATTTATTTGCGACGATATTACAAAGTATTCCTTCAGCAGTAAAGATGCCATTGTGCTCAGCGATGTACTTCATTATCTTCCGGAAGAAAAACAGGAAGCGCTGTTAAACCGCTGCATTGACAATCTTCGTCCCGGAGGAATGATCCTGATCCGGGAGGCCGATTCGGATGTCATGAAGGAACACAGGAGAACAAAACTGACAGAACTTTTATCCACACAGATTGTAGGTTTCAATAAAACGGCAGGCGATCTGAAAGAATTGCACTTCACATCCAGAGAAAACATCCGCAGCATTGTTGAGCAGCGCGGTCTGAAAGTGGAGGTCGTACATACGGCAAAACATACTTCAAACGTACTGATGATCATCCGGAAATAATGACAGCAGAAGAAAACAGATACGATGTGATCATCGCCGGCAGCGGCCTGGGCGGTCTTCTTTGCGGAGTCCTCCTGGCGAAGGAAGGGATGCGTGTCTGTATTCTCGAACAGAGCGGGAAAGCCGGCGGATGCTTATCTACCTTCCACCGGAAAGGCATCGATTTCGATACAGGGGTTCATTATTTCGGTTCCATGGATCCGGGACAACCGCTTCACCATTACTGGGACTATATCGGACTTGCCGGTTCTGTCCCGATGGAACGCATGAATCCTGACGGGTTTGACGTGATCGGATTTGAAGACCGGGAATATCCATTGGCCATGGGGAGTGATCACTTCATTGAATGTCTCCATGACTGTTTTCCAGGGGAAAAGAAGATACTGGAAAAATACATGGATGAGCTGGAGGAGATCAGGAAGTCCTTTTCCCTTTACAACCTTGAACTGCCGGCGGGTGATCCGGAAGAGCAATACCGGGGAAAAAGCGCATTTGATTTTTATTACACTCTTTCGCAGGAAGCAGTGAACCCGGCATTCCGCAGCAGGATCTTATCGGTACTGTCAGGCAACAACCTGCTCTATGCCGGAAGCCGCGAACGCACACCGCTTCACATCCCTGCACTGATCAACCATTCATTCATATCCAGCGCATGGAAACCTGTCGGCGGCAGCGGATCAATTGTATCCAGCCTTCTGCAAAAGATCCGGGAATCGGGTGGTGAGGTTCACCTGGATTCCGAAGTTACCGGGATCGGATCTTCACCCCCGCTGTTTACAGTCAGAACCAGGAACGGAAATCATTTCCGTGCGAAGAATTTTATCTCGGCCATTCACCCGGCCCGTACCTTGGAGCTGCTGGAATCACCGCTTTTCAGAAAGTCAACCTCAGCCAGGATCACAGGTCTCAGAAATACATATTCTTCTTTTGCGCTCTACCTTGTCATGAAAGAACATTCATTTCCATACCTGGATCATAACTATTATTTTCATAAGGATGAGAATGTCTGGGATGAGGCCATGGAGGCGGGATGGCCTTCGGGTTACATGCTGACGACACAAGCGCCTGCCACGGAAGATGGCTTCGCTAAGAGCATGGTGATCCTCTCGCCAATTCCTTACAGCTTGTTCAGCCGCTGGGAAAAGACCACCACCGGCCGGCGTGGCGAGGAGTACGACGCATTTAAGCAGGAAATCGCCGAACGGCTGCTGGATCTTGTTGAAAAACGGTTTGCGGGGTTACGGTCTGGGATCAGTTTTATGGAAATTTCCACACCGCTTACCTGGCACGATTATACCGGCACCCCGGAAGGATCGATGTACGGTATCGAGCGGGATTACAATAATCCGCCGGTCACGAACATTTTACCTGTCACCAAGGTTCCCGGTTTCTATTTCACCGGGCAGAACATCAACCTCCACGGTGTCCTCGGCGTGACGATCGGCGCCGTTCAGACCTGCGGTGCGATCGTGGGACTTGATTTTCTTCTGAAAAAAATAAAAGGATTATGATGATGAGAAAGGCATTGAAAAAGTTGTTTGTTGTTGTGCTGATCCTTTTCTTTATTGTGGTTATTCTGACTGTATGGTTTCAAATCGATACACGGGTACATCCGCCTGTGCCAGCCGACCTGAGCGCCACTGAACTCCGTGTGGAAAACCCGGATCAGGATTTTTATACCTGCGGAAAAAACTGGATCCAGCACGGTAATTCAGGGTTGTGGGAACTTTATATCGAAGGCAAACCCTTTGAGCGGGGAGTCATTGAGGGGAAACTCACCAAGGGGCTGATCGAAAAACAGGAACAGGCCTTCATCAGCCAGATTGCGGAACTGATCCCCTCCCCTTCCTACCTGAAGTTCCTGAAATATTTCATTTACTGGTTCAACCGTGATCTTGAGGACTATATTCCTGAAGAATACAGGAAAGAAATCTATGGCATCTCATTATCGGCTTCGGATAAATTTTCCTTTATCGGCACCAATTACCAGCGATTGCTGAATTATCATTCGGCCCATGACATCGGTCATGCCCTGCAAGATCTTCACATGGTCGGATGCACCTCGTTCGGCGTTTGGGGCGACCGGTCGAAAGACGGATCGCTGCTGATCGGCAGGAATTTCGATTTTTATGTGGGCGATAAATTTGCGGAGAACAAGATCGTATGTTTTGAAAAGCCTGATCAGGGCTATCCGTTCATGATGATCACCTGGGGCGGGATGGCGGGAGCTGTTTCAGGAATGAACGAGCAGGGCCTTACCGTCACCATCAACGCTGCAAAATCGGACATTCCCTGGTCGTCAAGAACACCGATCTCGATCCTTACCCGTGAGATCCTGCAGTATGCCAAAAACATCAGGGAAGCATATCTGATCGCAGAAAAGAGGAAGACCTTCGTTTCCGAATCGATCCTGGTTGGTTCTGTCGCTGACGGGAAAGCGGTGATCATTGAAAAATCTCCTTTCAAAATATCGCTCGTTGAGACACAGGAGAATTACATCGTCTCCGCCAACCATTTCAGGTCGGCGACCTTTATGTCGGATCCGAAGAACCTTAAGGACATTAAGGATAATGCTTCACTCTACCGGTATAAAAGAGTTCTCCAGGATATTACAAACGACAGTCCTGTGGATGCCTCAGGTATTGCCACAATCCTCAGCGACCGGTCAGGACTAAACGGAGCATCCATCGGCATGGGCAATGAAAAAGCCATCAACCAGCTTATTGCACACCATTCCATCATTTTCGATCCTGCCCGCCATCTTGTCTGGGTTTCAAATGGTCCATGGCAGATTGGAGGATATACCTGTTATAACACATATAAAATATTTCATAACTTTGCCGGGTTACATCGGCGGACGGAAATTTCGGAACAGGACAAATTAATTCCTCCCGACAGCTTCCTGGGATCAGAAGATTACAAGCGGTTCATCCGCTTCCGGGAGCTTAGGAAAGAGGTAAAGACGATGAGCAGTTCCGGGAGCAATGAAAGTCTCCAGTGTTCTTTAATTCGTGAATTGATCAGCACCAACCCTGACTTTTTTGAGGCCTATTCCCTTTCAGGCGATTATTTTTTCTCGAAGAACCGTCCCGACAGTGCTGTTTTCTATTATAAGAAAGCCCTTGGAAAAGTGATCCCGAGGGAGAACGAACGGCAGAAGATCATTGAAAAGCTTGCTGAGTGCCTCGTTCAACTGAAAAAGAAAAAAACATGAAATTCAAACTGATATACCCGCGCTGGGAAAAACTTGAAGGACAAACCATCTTTTACCTGCCGCCCCACGGACCTGTCGTCATGGCGGCCGATCTCCCTTCCCATGTGGAAGTGGATTTCACCGATGAGAATGTAGAAGAGCTGGTAATCGACGAAACGCCTGATCTAATCGGGATCTCGATGATGCTGACCACCCAGGTCAAACGTGGCTGGGCCATCGCCGACCAGTACCGGAAATTGGGCAAAAAGGTCATTTTTGGCGGGATATCCACGATGCTCCATGCCGAAGAGACTATGCTTCACGCCGATTCTGTATTCCTCGGAGAAGTTGAAGGAAGACTGGCTGATGTGTTTGATGATTTCCGGAAGAATGAACTGAAGAAGGTCTATAATTTCCTGAGCAAGCCGCCCGACATGAACCTGATCGGTCCGGCCAGGCGTGACATCCTGAAGGAAGATCTCTATTACCATAAGGGATTCCGTATGGTCGACCTCTTCCATGCCTCGCGCGGCTGTATCTACGACTGCTACCCTTGCGCTGTCCGCTACCTCGGCGGCCGCGGGTTTCGCCCCCGTCCCATCGACCGTGTGGTTGAAGAGCTTTCGCAGATGGAAAACAACCGGCTTTTCATCGTTGACAATTCCCTCGCCCTGGATACCAAATGGGAAAAAGAGCTGTTCAAGGCCATGATCCCGCTGAAGAAAAAATGGGTCAGCCATACGATTGAAGACAAGGATGAAGTGCTTGACCTCGCCGCACAGGCGGGTGCATGGTATGTGTACCAGGCCGTTTTCGACACTTCCGATTACATCCGGAACCGCATCAAGCAATACCATGATTACGGGATCGGCGTGGAAGGAACCATCCTTCTCGGTCTTGATAACCAGACCGAGGATGACATCAAACGGCTGATCGATTTTCTTCTCGAGATCGAACTTGATCTTGCAGAATTCACGGTGCTGGCACCATTCCCGCATACAAAGGCGTACAGCGATCTGCTGAAGCAGGGACGGATCTTTGATCATGACTGGGATCATTACAATGCCGGGAAGGTTGTTTATCATCCGAAGCACATGACGGCCGAACGGCTGCAGGAACTTTACCATTATGCCTGGGATACCTTTTACAAAGATGAACCCCAGACACAGAAGATGTTCAACCTGCTTTCAACGGTCATCCAGCGGGAAACCGAAGACGGCACCTACAAGCCGCGACGCCGCGACCTCCTGGATCAGAGCTTCGGAAAAGAAATCAACCCGGTCGCATAAAAAATAAAAAGTTCAACCAGTACTCATCAACTCATCAGCTCATCAGCTTATCAGCTAACATGGAGACCAACCCTGAATTTACCCGCTACATGGACCGCTATTTCGAATACAAGGGACAATGGGACAGTCCTTCGAAATGCGGATTGAAGATCGTCAGGCGGAAGGACGGCAAGACACTGGCCATTGCAACCGAGATCTACAGGCAAAACCCCGGAACCCCGGTAACAGAATGGGTTGCACCCATCGCCAGCCAGATCCTTCACGAATTTGGCCTGAATCCTGAAAACTTTATCTTTGTCGAACATACACCCGATCTGAAGAGCAAGTTGACCTTTTACGGCGAGACGTTTGACCTTGTAACTTTTGACCGGGACGGGAATAAATTCAACAATCCCAAATGGAAACGCCTGAACCGGGAAGAAGTCGACCTGCTGATGGAAGAATAACTTTTCTTCCTTCCTCCCTCCTTTGGCATCAACTCTTCACAGGAATAACCCTTTTCACGTTTCTTATTCTTTTCTCCGGGACCTTACCAGCCCAACCGGTTCTCCGTTCTTCGGTCAAAGGCACCGTTGTTGACCGGCAAACCCTCTCCCCGCTTCCCGGTGCGACGGTCCTTCTCCTGGACTCCAATCCCCAGATCGGAACTAATGCCGATGCCAACGGGCATTTCAATCTCAATGGCATCCCGATCGGGAAACAGCGGATAAAAGTCACCTATGTCGGTTATGTCCCGTACGTGTCGGATGAAATAACGGTAAGCAGCGGCAAGGAGACCGATGTTACGATCACAATGCAGGAAACCGTTATTTCCGCCGGCGAGGTTGAGATCAAAGGGGATTACAAAAAATACGGGGCCATCAATAAAATGGCGACCGTAAGCGTCCGGCCTTTCAGCGTCGATGAAACGTTTCGTTTTGCCGGCAGCTACAACGATCCGGCAAGGATGGCGGCCAATTTTGCAGGGGTGACTTCCGGCGTCGACAACCGCAACGACATCATCGTCAGGGGAAATTCTCCCATCGGCCTGCAGTGGCGGATCGACGGGATGGAGATCCCGAATCCGAATCACTTTGCAGCCGTAGGAACCACCGGCGGCCCCGTTACTGTACTGAACAACAACCTGCTTACAAATTCCGATTTTTTCACCGGCGCTTTTCCTGCCAGTTACGGGAATGCGCTTTCAGGTGTGTTCGACATGCGGATGCGGACCGGGAACAATGAAAAACATGAATACTGGTTCGGGATCGGCTGGAACGGACTGGAATTCGGGGCAGAGGGTCCATTTTCAAAAAAGTCGAAAGCCTCCTACATGTTTTCGTACCGATACTCACTGCTGGCTGTGCTCAGCTATTTCGGATTTAAGTTTGATGCTGTTCCCTTTTACCAGGATCTCAATTTCAAATTTGTTATCCCGACGAAGAAAGCAGGTGTTTTCACCCTAGAAGGGATCGGCGGATTGAGCTATATCGAGCTCTTCGACAGCAGGAAAGGCCGGTCGGACTGGATGTTCCCCGACTATGGCGAAAATCTTTCAAACGGATCGAACCTCTTTGCCGGCGGAATTTCCCACCAGATCTTCCATGACCCTTCACTCCGCATTAAAAACCAGCTCTATTTTGTAGCTTCGAAGGTCAACACAAGGATCGACTCGTTTTCAACGGTTCCCGTTCATCCTACCCTATGGGCCGGTGAACAGTCATCTGAAAACAAGTTTTCCTACGATCTCCAGGTATTCAAGAAATTTTCTGCAAAGAATTCGCTGGAGACTGGAGTTACCCTGGATTATTTCGACATGAGCTTTGCCGACAGCATGCTGTGGAAAGGACAATTCCAGGTTCATACCGGCAGCAGGGAATCGATGATTTTCCTGCGGGGTTACGGGCAGTGGCAGCACCGGTTTTCGGATCAGTTCCGGGCGACGGTAGGGATCTATGGCTCCCGTCTTTTCCTGAACAACACCTGGGCTGTTGAACCGCGGCTCGGACTTGAATGGCTGATCAATTCAAGCCATTCCATCACTGCCGGCGGCGGCATGTTCAGCCAGGTTCAACCGCATGTCATCTATTTCATTCAATCCCGTCTGCCGGACGGAACGATCGTTCAGTCAAACCGCAACCTTGATTTCTCACGATGCTGGCAGGTGGCGCTGGGATACAATTTCTTACCGACTGAATTTCTTCATTTTAAGACAGAGCTCTATTACCAGCACCTCTATGACATCCCCGTGAAATATTCCATTCCAACCTATTCGCTCATCAACCAGGGGCATGAATTTTTCCTCGACCGGCAATACAGCGACAGCCTCGTCAACCTTGGAAGCGGCGAAAATTACGGACTGGAATTCACATTTGAGCGCTTCCTTCATAAACATTACTATTTTCTTTTCACCTCCTCGTTCTTCAATTCCGTTTATGGCGGTTATGATGGTGTCGGGCGCAGCACTGCCTTCGATGTGAAATATGCCCTCAATGCCGCAGGAGGTTATGAATTGGTTATCGGGAAAAGGAAATGGGGTGTGATGTCATTCGGACTCAGGGCTACGTTCGCCGGTGGTAACCCTTATGTCCCTTATGATGTCGACGCAACCGTGAAGAATGGTGAACCCATGCCTGACTGGCAAAATTCCTATCAATCCAGCTATCCTGAATACAAAAGGCTCTCCGTAAGGTTCGGCCTGAAACGCAATCTGCCTGGATTCAACCTTGAATTCATGCTTGATCTGCAATACAGGACCAATTACACCAATGTGTATCTTCAGCGGATAAACCCGAAAACCGGCGAGATCCGGAACTTCTTCAGCATGGGTTTCTTCCCGATGGCTACATGGAGAATTCAATTCTGATGATTTACTTTTTCATAACCCTTCCTGAAATGATATTTGTATTTTAGCCGAATGAAAAGGCATGCTGATGAAAAATGAAGTCCCGATCCGGAAACTGCCCCCCTACTGGATTCTCTGTCTGTTACGATCGTACCGCTCCATGTTACTATGGCTGCACAGAAAATCATACCCCGCCAACATCGTGCTTTACGAGCGGTTTACCAACTTATGGTTTCTTCCGGCCATCCGGGTCGCCGCAGAACTGGATATTGCAGGGATCCTGGCCGAAGGACCCAGATCAATTGAAGACATAGCAAAGCGGACCGGTTCGGATCCGGAAGCTCTCTTTCGCATGATGCGTTCTCTGGCGAGCCAGGACATCTTTAAAAAGAGGAAAGACGGATTATATGAAAATACCCGTCTTTCAAAAGTCCTCATCGACGGGAAGGGTTCCCTTCGTTATATGATCATGCAGCATCTCGGAAACCTGAACTGGAGCGGTTTGAACGAATTCTCATATTCAATCAGAACCGGGAAGGATGCCTTCTCGAAGGTTTTCGGAAAAAGTGTCTATGAGTACCTCTCTGAACATCCCCAGGAGTCTGTGCTGTTTGACCGGTCGATGACCAACCTGACGGAAATCGCCATTGAACCGATCCTGAATGCTATTAATTTCAGCAGATATCATGTTATTGCTGATATCGGGGGAGGCGAAGGGTTGCTTCTCTCCAGCATCCTTTGCAAAACCAGGAACACGAATGGAATCCTTTTCGATCTCCCGGAAGGAATGACAGAAGCAGGAACCGTTCTTAACAGGTTCGGAGTTGCCGACAGGGTCAGTCTCGTCCCGGGCGATTTCTTCAAAACCGCGCCGGAAGGGGCAG
The DNA here is from genome assembly GCA_026391805.1 of Bacteroidota bacterium. Classification (GTDB taxonomy): domain Bacteria; phylum Bacteroidota; class Bacteroidia; order Bacteroidales; family FEN-979; genus FEN-979. The sequence goes on from JAPLDJ010000012.1 coordinate 226,297, forward strand.
ATGCCTACCTGCTGAAAAATGTTCTTCATAACTGGAGCGAAGAAGAGTGTGTCACCATCCTGAACAACATCCGGAAAGCTATGCCCGAAAACGGCAGGATCCTGATCCTGGAGATGATCCTCGATGAAGGGAACAAAGCCTCTTTCGGAAAGCTGATCGACCTGCAGATGCTGGTTTTCATGGAAAGCGGAAAAGAACGCACCCGGAAGGAATTCGAGTCGCTTCTCGCCCAGGCCGGGCTGAAGATCAGCCGTATTTTTCCTACCATTGCACCGATCAGTATGATTGAAGCGGTCAGGACCGAGGTCTGAGGACTGAGATCAGAGGTCAGAGGTCAGAGGTCAGAAAATGGAGGATGGAGGATAGAGAAGGGTATTTCCCGTTATAATTACTTATGACTTATTACATATGACTTATGTCGTATGACATCTGACATCTGACATCTGACATCTGACATCTGACATCCGACATCCGACATCCGACCTCCGACCTCTGACTTCGTTTTCTTTTTTACCTTTGTCGTGATGCTACGTTTCTTATCAGCCTTTAGGAAAGAATTCCTGATCCTGATCCGGGATATTCCCGGACTGGCGATCCTTTTTATCATGCCGGTATTGCTGATCATGATCGTTACACTGGCCCAGCAGAATGCACTGAAGACCTCGAAGGAATCGAAAACAGAGATTCTCTTTATTGACCAGTCGCACTCTTCCTTTTCCGCCTTGCTGAAACAGAACCTCGACAGTTCGGGGCTTTTCAGGCTGATCCTGAAGGAACACGGAAAACCGCTGGAACTGAGTCAGGCAAAGGAACTGATCAGCAACGGGGACTATCCCATCGGCCTTGCGATCTCAAAGCAGGATACTTCCATCCGGCTGATCGTCGATCCGGGCCTGCAGACAGCCTATAAAAATTCACTGGCCGGATCACTAACTTATTTTATAAAGGGTGCGCAGAGCCGGATGGCGATCGAGAACCTCTTCGCTACGATGAATCCTTCGATGGCCTCAGGGCTGAATGCCATGATCGGATCGGTGATGAAGAGCATGCCGCCGGTTACAGAAATCTATGCAACCAGGGAAAATTCTGCAATCAGGCCCTCCATCATCCAGAACAATGTTCCGGGATTCATCCTTTTCGCCATGTTCTTCATAGTAATTCCATTGTCGGGAAGCATGATCACGGAAAAGAATGAAGGATCCTTCGGACGTCTGCGAACCCTGCCGGTCAGGGTTTCCATCCTCCTCTCCTCGAAGGTGGTCCTTTTTCTCATCGTCTGCCTTGTTCAGTTCTGCCTTATGCTCCTTGTCGGGACCTGGATCTTACCGGTATTTTTCGGGATGCCGGCGCTACAACTCGGATCCCATTACTTTGCCATCGTCGTTGCAACAGTTGCCGCAGCCCTCGCGGCCATCGGGTTCGGCCTGGTGGTCGGGGCGCTGGCGTCTTCTCCCGGGCAGGCTGCACTTTTCGGTTCCGTGATGGTGGTGATCCTGGGAGTGATCAGCGGCACGTTTCTTCCCGTGTACCTGATGCCAAAGCCGATCCAGACACTCAGCATGATCTCCCCCATCCGCTGGGGAATTGATAACTACCTCGCTATTTTTATCCGGGAAGGCACGATCAGCATGATATTTCCGAACATTCTGCTGCTTGTCCTGTTTTTTGTTTTTGCTATGATCATTTCCATTGCTATTTTTGCAAGACGGAAATAATTCAGATTCCGGCACATCAATTCCATGAAAGAAAAAGACGGTTACATCGATTGCCCCCAGCAGCAGGTGATCCTCTATGTGGAGAAGGAAGATGGAACCTACACGCCCATCCAGACCGGTTCCTACATCACCAAGAATTATCTTGATGATTATGAGCTGAAGCGCAAACATCTTGAGGAATCCCTGAAAAAACAGGTTCTTGCAGGAGAAGTCAGCCCGGTCTATTATTTCATGGTACTGGAAGAGCTTACACTTTCCGAACTTGCTGCACGCGCCGGCATCCGGAAAGGAAAGGTCAAAAAACACCTCGAACCAGGATATTTTAAATCCCTGCAACAGGAAACACTACAGGCCTATGCCGATGTATTCAACATCAACGTACAGGAACTCCTTCAGCTTTCCACTGCTCCTCCCGATGATCCGACGAAACTAAATCCTGAAGCCTGATGGAGACCCTCCCGTTCAAACATCAAATGGCGGCACATTGTGAATCAGGGGCAGTGACCTCGCTTCTGAACAATGCCGGGCTTGATATCACCGAACCCATGGTTTTCGGGATCTCCAGCGGGATCTTCTTCGGGTACTTCCACAAGATGAAATCGTTCACCTTCCCGACCTTCATCGTCCGGAACAAACCCGGATCCATGCGGAGCAACCTTGCAAAGCGGCTTGGAATAAAGTTCCATACTGAGAAGTTCCGCTCACACGAAGATGGAATGCGAAGGCTGGATGAACTGCTTGAAAAGAAGATCCCGGTCGCCGTTCAGGTTGACTTTTTCTACATGGATTACCTCCCGGAATGGGAACGGGTTCACATCAATGTTCATTTCATTGTCGTGGTTGGCAGGAAGGGATCAAAGTACATCGTATCCGACAGCTATTTTCCCAAACTTGTCGAGCTCGAATCGGAATCGCTGCGGAAGGCAAGATTCGCCGGGGGAAGCATGTCACCGAAAGGATTTCTCTTTTACCCGGAATCCATTCCGAAAAATATTGATTACAGGCAGGCCATCATCAAAGGAACAAAGAAAACCTGCTTTTACATGCTGAAGATCCCGATCCCTTTCCTTGGCATCAAAGGGATCCGCAAGTTTGCGAAGAAGATTGTTTTATGGCCCTCACTGGCCAGGGATACCGAACACCTTTCCCATGAGATCATGAAGATCAATGTGCTTCTTGAAGACCAGGGCACGGGTGGAGCGGGGTTCAGGTTCATGTATGCCACCTTCCTGCAGCAGGCCTCAGGAATGCTGAACAATTATGAATGGAGCAAATTGTCGAAAGAAATGATGGAGATCGGCGATGGCTGGAGGGAGATATCCCTTTTTGCTTCGCGGATCGGGAAGAACCGTGACCTCGGGCAGGACCGGATGAAAGAGCTGGGCGCAATGCTCGCTGGCAGGGCCGCTGCGGAGGAACGTTTCTTTAAACGACTGAAAAAATCATTGTAAATACGAAACCTCAATATGACAAAAGAACCGTCGCCGGAATTGAAAATGCAGATCAAGAAACTGATCATCGATACGCTGAATATCACCGATGTAGACCCGGCTGCAGTGGACGACGAAAAACCGCTTTTCGGAAGTGATAATGCACTTACCCTTGATTCGGTCGATGCCATCGAGATCATCATGGCGCTTCAGCGGACATACGGGATCCGCATTCATGACCAGGGACTTGCCCGTTATGTGATCCGATCGGTCAACAGTATTGCTGAATTCATCCTCACCGAGCAGGAAAAGAATAACCCGTAAACCGTATCCATTGGAAAACTACCTGACAGCCGGCATCGGTTTCAGTCGACTGGTCCGGCTCGTGCGCAGGAACCGGGTTTCCTTTCATCCGAAATACATTTTCCGGCTGTTGTTCCTGGCTCAAAGTTCAGTCTGGACGGATATTTTCACTTACCTGGAAAGAAAACGATTCGGAAAACAGATCGCAGCAACACCCGTCCCCGAAGATCCCATCTTCATTATCGGTCACTGGAGGGCCGGAACCACGCTGCTGCATCAGCTTATGAACCTCGATCCGAACCTCGCTGCCCCTACCCTGTTCCAGGTCGCGGAACCCGGGTGCTTCATCAGTTTTTACCAGTACTACAGGCCGGTATTCAGCCTGCTGATGCCGAAAACAAGGCCGATGGACAATGTACGTATCGGGATAAATGAGCCCCAGGAAGATGAATATGCCATCTACAGGATCACCGATTTCTCGCCCATCGAGCACATGGTGTTTCCAAAGGGTCCGGGGTATTTTATCACGGATACGCCCTCCTTCCTCCCGCAGGGAGAAGTTGAAAAGAAAAAATGGGAAGAGCAGCTTGCCGGTTTCTTCCGGAAACTTACCTTTTTCCATGGGAAAACAATCATCTCGAAAAACCCGTTCAATTCACTGCGCATTCAGGAACTGAACAGGATGTTCCCAAAAGCACGGTTCATCCACCTGAGCAGGCATCCATTCGACGTGATCCCTTCCTCCATTCACATGTGGAAGATCGTCCAGCACCAGAACAAACTGAACCGGAAAAGCCTTTACCCCGGAGTTCCCGAAGTGACTGAAGGACTTGACCGGATCCTGACAGCCATCCGGCGTGATCTGCCCCTTATTCCTGAGAACCGGGTATATAACATGAAATTTGAGAAGCTGGAATCCGACCCCGTTTCAGAGATCAGGAAACTGTATTCCTGGTTCAACCTTCCATTCGACATCAATCTAAGCCAGGAAATGGAAAATTTCACCGGGGAACTGAAAGGTTACCGTAAAAATAAATTCTTTCTAAGCGATGAGGATAAGCAATACATCCGTGAACGATTAGATCATCACATGCAATTTTACGGTTATTTTTGAAAGTTCCGTTTTTTTTGCTATTTTTGAAAATCATATTTCTTGTATCTGCAAATAAAACGACCATGAAAAAATATTTAATCATCATCCTTGCAACTTCGCTCCTACCGTTTGTTGCATTTGCCCAGAAACCGGATTCCCTGGCAAAGTCGGAGGCTGTAAAGCAGCAGGACACCCTCCGCCCCCCGGCAAAAAAGCAACATGGAGATGAATTCAAATTGCTCAAATCCGGATTCTACATAAAGATCGGTCCGACATTCCCGGTTGGGAATTATAGCAACACCCAGTATATTTATGACGAGACACATTATTATAAACCCTCCGTTTATTTCCCCGCAAAGACCGGTGCTGCAATGGACCTGGGCTTTATTATTTACATCGGCCCCAAATTCGCAAATCAACATCTCCGGGCAGGGATTGATGCGACTTTTTTGACATTTTGGTTCAATTCAATATCGTCGGATTCACTTTCAAGTCCGAAAACACAGTACTGGTATTTCTATGGGGGCCAGAAATTCGGCCCGGTGATATCCATTTGTCCGGTCGACAAGCTTGTGATTGACCTGTCGTATAAAATAAATGCTTTTGTGGCCTATCTTCATCATTATATGTATGGAAGTATGAATGATGAATGGGGTTACAACGCAACACAGAGCGAGCTCAGCATGACCATCCGGTATTGGTTTACGCTGATTTCATTCCAATATAATTTCGGACAGGTGAAGTACAACGATTTTGACTCTAACAAGCCATCCCATTATGTTGACAACTCCACGTTCAGATTCATGATCGGGTTCAAATTCTAATTCTTGGCGGTGAAATTACAGCGTGAAGATCCCCCCTTTTTTCCCGGTATAGAAAGAAATAAAATCAGTGAGATCGGGAAATTCCAGGAAATAAAGCTGCAGAAGCAGCTGGAATACCTGCGGGCAAACTCGAAATTCTATTCGGATCATTTCAGGAAACACAAGATCGACATAAGCCGGGTTAAAACGCTCGGTGACCTGGAAATTATTCCCCCGACAACGAAAGAAGATCTCCAGGAACGGAATGATGATTTTATCTGTGTCCCGAAGGAGAAGATCATCGATTATATCACCACATCCGGTACCGCCGGCGATCCGGTGACCTTTGCCATGACCGATGCGGACCTTGAACGGCTGGCATACAATGAAGCCATCTCGTTCACCTGTGCCGATGGTTCGCCTGCGGATATCTACCAGCTGATGACCACCATTGACCGGCGGTTCATGGCCGGGCTCGCCTATTTCATGGGAATCCGGCGGATGGGTGCGGGTGTGGTCAGGGTCGGCAACGGTATCCCGGAATTCCAGTGGGATACCATCCGGAGGATCAACCCGACCGCGATCGTTGCAGTGCCTTCTTTCATCCTTAAGATTGTTGAATATGCCGAAGCGCACCGGATCGATTACAGGAACAGCAGCATCCGGAAAGCCGTCTGCATTGGTGAACCGCTCAGGAATACCGATTTCACACTGAACACGCTGGGGCGGAGGATCACCGAAAAATGGCCCATCAAACTGTTTTCAACCTATGCCTCCACCGAAATGGGAACTTCCTTTACCGAATGCGGCGAAGGCCTCGGCGGGCATCATCACCCTGAACTCATCATCGTTGAATTTCTCGATAATGAGAACAGGAATGTGAAAGAAGGTGAATGCGGCGAAGTTACCATCACCACCCTCGGGGTTGAAGGAATGCCGCTGCTCCGTTTCAAGACCGGCGATGTCTGTTACCATTATACGGAACCCTGCAAATGCGGGCGCACCTCCATGCGCCTCGGCCCGGTGATCGGCAGAAAGAACCAGATGATCAAATACAAAGGAACAACCCTTTACCCGCCTTCGCTGTATGATATCCTCGACAACATCGAATACATCTCCAATTATGTCGTGGAAGTTTTTACCAGCGAGATCGGCACCGACGAGATCCTGATCCATGTCGGAAGCAGGAAGTCCGTCAGCGACAGGGAAAAGGACATCAAAGACCATTTCCGGGCGAAACTCCGCGTGGCGCCCCTGATCCGGTTTGATACCGCAGAAAATATCCACCGGATCCAGGCACCCGAAGCCAGCCGGAAGATCGTGAAATTCATCGACAACAGGGACAAGTCAAAAAATAATTGATCTTTTCTTGGAATTTTTTGCGTTTATGCAATATTTTTGCATCACAAAATTTATTTGGTCTAACATTAAAAACCGATTCTTATGAAACGATTAAGCACACTTATAGTACTGGTTGCATTTCTGCTTCCGGGTGTTACATTGTTCGCGCAATGCAAGCTGACTTCAGGTAATGTAAGCGTATTGAAAGGTCAGAGTGTCATTAACCTGCAATATGATTATTCCAAGATGGGCGTTGGTAAATATAAAGATGAAGCCGAATATGTTGCCAAGCGGACGGAAGACATGAATAAGAAGAAACCGGGTGACGGCGACCGCTGGGCAGAAGCATGGAAAAACGACAGGTCATCAAAGTTCCAGCCGATGCTTGAGAAAAACCTCAACGAAAAACTTTCAAAGGTGAGTGCTACGGGCAAGGAAAACGCCACGGATGCAAAATACACCCTGATCATCCGGACCACCTTTACAGAACCGGGATTCAACGTCGGGATCACACGTCAGAATGCTTATATCAAGATGGAGGTTGACCTTGTTGAAACCGCCAATCCGGGGACCGTGCTGGCCAGCATTGAAATGAAAAGGGAAGACAGCATCAACATGATGGGATATGATTATGATACCGGCTCAAGAATTCAGAGTGCCTACGACAGGGCCGGGGAACACCTTGGGGCTTTTCTCGTGAAGAATTTATCGAAATAGAGAACCAATCCTCAGGAAATACAAATCGAAGAGGTTGTCTCAAAAGCCGGAAAATGTTTCACGCAAAGGCCGCAAAGATGAAACGCAAAATTCGCAAAGGGTTTAATTTCTGATATTTACTCTTAGCGTCCTTTGCGAAAATCTTTGCGTTCTTTGCGAGAAACCAACTTTTGAGTCAGCCTCTTTTCTTTTAATGTACTTTCTCTCCCCCGACAACCGTGGTAATAACCTTCGTTTCGGGGATCTCCTTTACCGGGCAGTTCATGATGTCACGATCCAGGACGACAAAATCCGCCATTTTGCCCTGTTCGATGCTTCCCCGTGAGTTCTCGTTGAAGCCGGCTTTTGCAGCCCAGATCGTGATTGATTTCAGGGCTTCGTCGCGGCTAATGGCATTCTCCGGCTGGAAACCGTTCGGAGGAAATCCCTTCAGATCCTGCCGGGCTACGGCGGCATAAAAGGTAAGAAGAGGACTGATCATTTCAACCGGGAAATCAGTACCATTGGCCAGCCATCCGTTCTGGTCCAGTAAATTCTTATAGGCATAGGCCCATTTTATCCTCCTCTTTCCCAGCCGGTCGGCTGCCCAGTACATATCGGATGTGGCGTGTGTCGCCTGGATGGATGGGATGACAGAATAATCCCCGAACAGTGAGATCTCCCTGGGATCGACCACCTGGGCATGCTCGATCCGCCAGCGGAGATCATTCTTCCCTTTCAGCACCGCTGAATAGATCCCGAGGACCAGCCCGACCGCGGAATCGCCAATGGCATGTGTATTGACCTGGTACCCGTGTTCAAAAGCAATTTCGCACAGTTCCCGCAATCTTCCCGATGTTGTCACCTGGATCCCTGATTTTGAGGGGTCATCAGTATAAGGCGATCTCAGCAGAGCGGTGCGCGATCCGAGGCTCCCGTCGGCATAAAGCTTTATTGAACGTACTGTAAGGTACGGGGTAATATACTGACCTTCCTGGACAAAATTCTTAATGTTCACTTCCGTCGGGTTCAGCATAGCGTAGATCCTTATCTTTAGTATCCTTTGCTGCTGCAATGAATCGATGAAATTGACATCGGAAAAGTCAATGCCTGCATCGGCAACACCGGTAAGCCCGGCAGCAAAACAATTTGCCTGTGCTTTTTCAAGGAGGATGGATTGATTTTTCCGGGAAGGCATAGGAATACTGTTCCGCATCCGGTCAGCCGCATCTTCACTCAGGATGCCTGTAAGACGTCCGTTTTTCACCTCAACTTCCCCTGGTTTATACCCGTCCGGATTATTGATCCCTGCCCTTTTAAGCGCTTCCCCGTTCGCCAGGAGTGCATGTCCGTCGACCCGGATCAGGACAACCGGACGATCAGGGAACAGGATATCGAGCTGCATCCGGTCCGGAAACTCTTTTTTCGTCCATAAATTCTGGTCCCAGCCCCTGCCGATGATCCATTCACCGGATGATTCATCTTTCTTTTTTGAGATCAGATCCGTTATTTCCTCGAACGAACGGATTCCTGTGAGATCCATTTCATTGATACCCATTGCATATCCGAAGAAATGACAATGGGCATCGATGAACCCCGGAAAAATAAATTTTCCGCCCGCATCGATGACCGAATCCGACTCAAAGCGCCGCAGGATCTGTTCAGTTGTGCCGATGGCATAGAACACCCCGCCCTTTATGGCAAATGCTTCGGCAATCCTTGATTTGGGATCAACCGTAAATACTTTTCCATTGGTGAGGATAAGGTCGGCTTTTGTTTTCATCTGGGCGCAGGATTCTGATACAATAAAAAGAGAAATTAGGATACAAGCGACAGGTTTTTTCATGATCCAGGAGATTATATGCATGTACGGCCGGAAAAAACATTTTTGAATAATTTGGTAAAATTAAAATCATTTACTATTTTTGTTGAAGTTAATACAAAATATATAATGAAATATAAAACCTTTACTCCGAGGTTTTTTGTTGCTCTTTCAGTAATTGTTGTTGCAGCCTTGCTGCGCTTGTTGCCCCATTGGCCCAACCTGACCCCGATCGCGGCCATGGCTCTGTTTGCAGGGACCTATATTGATAAAAAGCAATATGCTTTTGCTATTCCACTCGCCGCAATGTTTGCGAGCGACATCATTATTGGTCTTCATGCAAATATCCTCGCCGTTTACGTGGGTTTTGCCATCACCGTACTTGTGGGTATGGCTATCCGAAAAAGAGTGAATGTAGGAACCGTGATCATGGCTTCATTGTCATCAGCCGTGATCTTTTTCCTGGTCACCAACTTTTCCGCATGGCTCGTCGACCGGTTGTATCCGCACCCGATGTACCCTCAGACCTTCGCTGGTTTGCTTGAATGTTATACCATGGGGCTGGCATTTTTCCGTGATACTACTCAGGGAATTTCCTTTTTCCTGAACGATGTGATCGGAACGTTGTTCTACAGCGCGGTATTCTACGGTGCATTCTATCTTACTGAAATGCGTTTCCCTGTTCTGGACAAGACACGCCTTTAGTCAAACAAGGCCTCGTCGCGCTCCAGCAGCAGAATGGAATTCTGAGGAACAATACAGTACCTCTCTTCATTGAAAATGATCCCGATTGCGCCTTTCTGCAGGAAGATGGCAGTATGGCCTGCTTTTGCCAGCAAGGGTATGTTTTTTATCTGCTCCTCCTTCCCTTTTCGCATTTCATCCACCTCGTCGCGAGGTACGGGAAAAATCGGTATTTTTGCAGCTGATGAGCTGATGAGTTAATTAAATGGTGCATTTGTGAAAATAAAATTACCACATAGACACAATAGGACACAATAGGAATACGGGGATTAATAAACTGTGAATTCTATTGTGACCTAATGTGCCTAATGTGGTGAACTAAAATCACAATAGAACTGTATAAACTGAAATCGTAAATCGTAAATAAAATTGTCTGATCTGATAAGGCTTTTACCGGATTCTGTTGCAAACCAGATCGCTGCCGGGGAGGTGATCCAGCGGCCAGCTTCGGCTGTCAAGGAACTGCTGGAGAATGCCGTCGATGCAGGCGCCACACAGATCAAGCTGATCATCAAAGATGCCGGTAAATCGCTGATCCAGGTAATCGATAATGGATGCGGAATGTCGGAGCGGGATGCCCGTATGTGCTTTGAACGCCATGCCACATCGAAGATCGAGACTGCAAATGACCTGCTTAGTATCCATACCCTCGGGTTCCGGGGTGAAGCCCTGGCATCGGTCGCCTCCATCGCACAGACAGAACTCAGGTCCAAACGAACCGAAGACGAGATCGGTACCAGCATCATCATTGAAGGTTCCGAGTTTAAGGGCCAGTCGCCGGTAAGTACGCCCGACGGAACCAGCATTTCCATAAAGAACCTATTTTTCAACGTCCCGGCCCGCCGGAATTTCCTCAAGTCGAACACCCTTGAGCTGAAATACATCGTAGAGGAATTTCTCCGTGTGGCACTGGTGAACCCGGAGATTGTATTCACCTTTTACAACCAGGAGAGGATCCTTCACCAGGTACCTGCATCCAACCTGAAGCAACGCCTTGTCGCCCTGCTCGGTAATAATTACAACCAGCGCCTGATCCCGGTCGACCAGGAAACCGGGATCGTGAACATCCACGGTTTCATCGGGAAACCTGAATTTGCGAAGAAGACACGCGGCGAGCAGTATTTCTTTACGAATGGCCGGTTCATCAAGAATCCTTACCTGCATCATGCCATCGAAAATGCCTTCCAGCAGCTGATCCCGAAAGATGCATTTCCGACGTACTTTATCTACATGACCGTAGATCCTCAAACGATCGATGTCAACATCCATCCGACAAAGACGGAAATCAACTTCCAGGACATCCGGAGCATTTATGCCATTCTTCATGCTGCGATACGGCAGTCGATCGGGAAATTCAACATCACTCCTACCCTTGATTTTGAAACGGAACCCAGCATGGAGATCCCTCCGTTGCCTGAAGGCGGAACCGTTCGTCAGCCTACAATAACCGTTGATCCGGAATACAACCCGTTTGAAAAGAAGGTGAGACCGCAGTTCGAGATCCCGCTGCCGCCGCGGTCAAAAGGAAACGAAGAACAGTGGAAAGGGCTTTACGACCCGCTGAAGGATATTCACTTCAAAGCCGGGCCTGAACCTCAGGAAGAAAAGAGCCGACAGCATGTACTGGCTGACTGGGACACGGAACACGAAGCCCGGGGAACCATTCTGCCATTCCAGGCGCTGAACAGGTACATTGTCGGCGCGACAAAAAGCGGCGTGGTCATCATTGATCCGCAGAGAGCACGTGAACGGATCTTTTATGAACGGCTGCTTTCCACGCTGGAACAAAATCGGCCTCCGATGCAGCATCAGCTTCATCCGCAGACGATCCAGCTTGCCCCGGAGGATTTTGAGCTGGTGATGGATATGAAAGAATCTTTTTTCAAGGCAGGCTTCGATTACCGGTCCTTCGGAAAAAATACGATCGTAGTGGATGCCATCCCGGCGGATTGCGAAGAAGGCAATATGACCGGCCTGTTTGAAAGCATCCTGGAAGGCCTGAAATCAGGTACCGATGACGGGAAGACCAAACTTCAGACACGGGTGATCCTGTCGCTGGCGAAAAGCATGTCGGCCTCCGGGCGCCAGAAACTCCAGCCAAAAGAGATGGAAGCGCTGGTTGAACAACTGTTTGCATGCAGTGTACCCGACTTGGCTCCGGACGGAAAACCAATCCTCATGCTCATCGGTTTTGATGAGCTGAACAAGAAATTCAAATAATCGTGACCTCATGAACGAACAGCAATACAGCCCTGCCGGTTTTACTCTTCTGCCTCCCGTGGTTAAGAACCTGTTGATCATCAACGGGCTCTTTTTCCTTGCGACCTTTTCGCTCAACTACTATGGCATCGACATTGAAAAAATGTTCGGGCTCTACTATGTGGCATCCCCGAGTTTCAGGCCCTACCAGTTTGTCACCTATATGTTTGTGCATGCCAACGTGGCTCATATCTTTTTCAATCTTTTTGCCTTGTGGATGTTCGGCTACCTTCTGGAGAACGTATGGGGCTCCAAGCGCTTCCTGATCTTCTACATGTTTACCGGGATCGGGGCCGCCATTACACAAACACTGATTCACTGGTGGGATTATTCCTCCATACAGGCTGCAGCCGAGCAGATCGTGCAACATCCTTCTCCCATCGCATTCGCAGATTTTGTCAAGTCCCAGTTTCCCCAGTATTATGACTCCCTTTCTGGATTCATCAATACCTGGCAACGGCATGCGACCGATCCGGGGTATGTTCAGCAATCGTACGCATACATTGCGCAGCTCCAGAACCTTTATCTTGCAACGCCGACGGTGGGCGCCTCCGGGGCTGTATACGGCATTCTCCTTGCCTTTGGGATGATGTTCCCCAACATGCTGGTTTACTTGTATTTTTTAGTCCCAATTAAAGCAAAGTGGGTGGTAATTGGCTTTGGCGCTTTTGAACTTTTTTCGGGGATTCGTAACAACCAGACTGATAATGTTGCGCACTTTGCCCACCTGGGCGGAATGTTATTCGGACTCCTGCTTATACTATACTGGAAGAAAAGACCGTTTTCCAAAAAGCCACAATTTTAGAAGATGTACACTGCGCGAAACCCGTTGGACTATCTGAAGAACTACTTCCGGAGTGGTTCCATGCCCGCTATCCTGATCCTGGTCAACGTAGGCGTATGGATCCTGACGAAAGCCGTTTATGTGATCTTTTTCCTTTTCAATCATCCGGATACTGCTGTTGCCGACAGCTGGATCCTGCATTATTTTGCGCTGCCGGCTTCTGCCCCGGAATTTGCATCGAGGCCATGGACGCTGCTGAGCTACATGTTCCTTCACCTCGACTTCTGGCACATCCTTTTCAACATGCTCTGGCTCTTCTGGTTTGCCCGGATCTTCATGGAGTACCTGAATTCACGGCAGTTGCTTTTCACCTATATCTTCGGAGGAATTGCAGGAGGATTGCTCTACTTCGCCGCATTTAACATTTTCCCCGTGTTCCAGGCCAGCCTGCCGGTGAGCGTGGCGCTCGGAGCATCGGCATCCGTGATGGCCATCGTCACAGCCATCGCATTCTATGTTCCGGATTATTCGATCCAGCTGTTATTCATCGGCCGAATCCGGATACTGTACCTGGCGATCATCTTATTCGTATTCGACTTTTTTGCAATCCCGACAGGTAACTCAGGCGGGCACCTGGCCCATATTGGCGGCGCCCTTTTCGGATACTTTTTCTCCCTCTGGATCAGGAAAACAAAATATTCATATGGACAAGGTGTATTCACTAGCCTTTTCATGAAGGTAAGAAATCTTTTCAGGCCCAGGCTCAGGGTTTCGCAGCCATCGCCTGACCAGGGCAGGGCAAAGACCGATGATGAGTATAATGTTGAGAAGCGAATGAACCAGGAGCGGATCGACCGGATCCTGGAAAAGATATCAAGAGGTGGCTACGACAGCCTGACAAAGGAAGAAAAAGAGCTTCTTTTCAGGTCATCCGGAAAGAAAAACTGATCATGACAGCAAAGAAAAAAGGCAAAGGACATCCATTTTTCCGGCGGCTGATGCTGGTCATCAACATCCTGGCTGTGGCTGCGCTGCTCTGCGCCTATGCAGCCGCTTACATCAGTCCTGCCCGCTACTGGTTCTTTGCCTTCTGCGGGCTCGCTTATCCCTACATCCTTCTTTTAAATTTATTCTTCATCCTGCTCTGGCTCCTGTCCTGGAAAAAGTTCATCTTTATCTCTATCCTTGCTGTTTTACTGGGATATAACCAGCTTCTTTCAATGGTTCAATACCGGAAGCAGGATGCCCAGGGTCATCCGCAGGGAGCGCTGAAGATCCTCTCCTACAATGTTCACAGCCTCTACGAAATCCAGAAGACAGGTAAAAAAGGTATGATGCTGTCAAAGGTCACCGATTTCCTGATCCAGCAGAAACCGGATATCCTCTGCATCCAGGAATTTTACCTTCGGAGCGAAGACAGCCTGAAGGTGTTGCAGAAATTTACCGGGGGACTGAATGCATCACATTATTTCCTGAAAAATTACAGGGACATGAGCGGAAGAAAAAGGATCTTCGCCCTGGCCACTTTTTCACGCTATCCCATTTCAGGAGTCGGAACCCTCCGGCTGAAGGACCGCAATACCTTTGCAACCTATACGGATCTGATCATCGGTAACGAAACCGTCAGGGTCTATAACATCCACCTGGAATCGATCCGCTTCGGGAAGGATGATTATTCTTTCTATGCCCAGCTGACCGACCAGAACAGTGAACAGGATGACAAATTCAGCCTGAAGAGCGGCTCCTTCAAAATCTTTTCAAAATTAAGGAAGGCCTTTGTCATCCGTGCCAACCAAGTGGATCTCCTGAAAAAGGACATCGCCAATTCACCGTATCCTGTCATTATTTGCGGAGACTTCAATGATACGCCGGCCTCCTATACGTATCATGAGATGACCCGGGGAATGCATGATTCGTTCCGCAGGGCGGGTAGCGGCATCTTTGGTAATACTTATACCGGGAATTTTCCTTCGTTCAGGATCGATTACATCCTCTATGACGATGCCTTTACAGCTTTCAATTACAGCAAGATCAATGTAAATCTTTCTGATCATTACCCCGTTCAGGTGTTCCTGAAACGATCCGTGAAAGAATAAACGTTTCAGATGGAACTGCGCCTTACGTCCGATTTTCTGCCCACCGGCGACCAGCCGGAAGCCATCCGTCAGCTCGTTGAAGGTGTTGATCGCGGCGATCCTGCTCAGGTCCTGGTCGGGGTGACAGGCTCCGGCAAAACCTTCACCATTGCGAATGTGCTTCAGCAGGTCCAGCGGCCGGCCCTGGTGCTGAGCCACAACAAAACTCTGGCAGCACAGCTTTACGGGGAATTCAAACAGTTCTTCCCGGAAAATGCCGTCGAATTCTTTGTATCCTATTATGATTATTACCAGCCGGAAGCTTACATCCCGGTGACAAACACCTACATCGAGAAGGACCTTTCGATCAATGAAGAAATTGAAAAGCTCAGGCTCAGCGCCTCTTCCTCCCTGTTATCGGGAAGGCGGGATGTGATCGTGGTATCTTCGGTCTCCTGCATCTATGGCATCGGCAACCCGGATGATTTTTCTCAAAACATAATAAAGATCCGCACCGGCGAGCGCATCAGCAGGAACAAGCTGCTGCATGCCCTTGTTGACAGCCTTTATTCCCGGACAGAGACAGAATTTACCCGCGGAAGGTTCAGGGTGAAAGGCGATACGGTTGATGTCTTCCCGGCTTACCTCGATTATGCCTTCCGCATCATCTTCCTGGGCGATGAGATCGAATCGATCGAGTCAATCGATCCTTTGAACGGCCTGCGGATTGAAACCACGGTCTCCCTCTCGATTTATCCTGCAAACATCTTCGTCACCTCGAAAGAGAAGATGAAAACGGCCATCTATGATATCCAGGATGACATGCAGAAGCAGGTTTCCTTTTTCCGTGAGATCGGGAAGGAATATGAAGCAAAAAGGCTGGAAGAGCGGGTCAGTTATGACATTGAGATGATGCGGGAGCTCGGCTATTGTTCCGGCATCGAGAATTATTCACGGTATTTTGACGGCCGTGCTTCGGGTTCACGTCCCTTCTGCCTGCTCGATTATTTCCCTGACGATTACCTGATGATCATTGATGAGAGCCATGTTACGGTTCCGCAGATCCGCGCCATGTATGGCGGCGACCGCTCACGGAAACACAACCTTGTGGAATACGGGTTCCGGCTTCCCTCCTGCATGGATAACCGTCCCCTGAAATTCGACGAATTCGAGGTGATGGTCAGCCAGGCCCTGTTTGTGAGTGCAACACCGGCCGATTACGAACTGTCGAAATGCCAGGGAGTGGTCGTGGAGCAGGTAATACGTCCTACCGGCCTGCTGGATCCGATCGTAGAGATCAGGCCCAGCCTGAACCAGATCGATGACCTGATGGATGAAATCGATCAGCGGGTTAAAAAGAATGAAAGGACGCTCGTCACAACGCTTACAAAAAGGATGGCCGAAGAGCTGGCCGGCTATTTCGCGCGCATGGAGGTGAAGTGCCGGTACATCCATTCCGACGTGGATACGATCGAACGTGTTGAGATCCTCCGCGACCTGCGCATGGGAGTATTTGATGTGCTCGTGGGTGTGAACCTGCTCCGCGAAGGCCTTGACCTGCCGGAGGTATCGCTGGTTGCCATCCTGGATGCCGACAAGGAAGGGTTTCTCCGGTCGGAACGGTCACTCACGCAGACAGCAGGAAGGGCTGCACGGAACATCAACAGCAAGGTGATCATGTATGCCGACAAGACCACGGATTCGATGCAGCGGATGATCAATGAAACCAACCGCCGGAGGGAGAAACAGATGAATTATAATCTCGCAAATAACATCACACCCACTCAGATCGTCAAGTCCCTGGGCGAGATCCTTGGGCAAACAACGGTTGTTGATTCGAAAGGTAAAACGCCTTCTGTTTACATCGAAAAGGATACAATCGATGTTGCAGCCGATCCGGTCATCCGCTACATGACAAAAGAAAAACTCCAGAAGCTTGTTGCCAAAACCCGGAAATCCATGGAAGCTGCCGTTAAGGAGCTGGATTTTCTGGAGGCTGCCAGGTTCAGAGACGAGCTCTTTGCCCTGGATAAGCTGCTGGAGTCTAAAAAAGATTCCTGAGAATTATTTTACATCCACCACTTCAAGGTCAAATACCAGCGGTGAGAATGCAGGGATGGTGCCCATATCCTGCTCGCCGTAAGCAATTGAAGACGGACAAATGATGATGGCCTTGCTACCTTTGGACATCAGTTGAAGCGCTTCATCCCATGCCTTGATCACATTGCCTTTACCGACCTCCACTTCATAGGGTTTGCCGCCCTTGTCGCGTGAAGAATCAAATTTTGTCCCGTTGAGCAGTGTGCCTGTATAATGAACACTTGCTTTGTTGCCGACTTTAACCTTTGGTCCGGTTCCTTTTACCTTCTCAATATAATAGAGTCCGCTGGCGGTCGGTTTTACAGTGATTTTATTGTCTTTAAGATATTTCTGCAGGGCTACTCCTTCGGCCTTCCTGGCATTGGCTTTCTTCTCTTCTTTCTTCTTCTGTTCGGCCTTCTGCTGCTTTTCATAATCAGCCTTTGATTTTACATCCACTACCAGGACATCATAGATGATCGTTGTGTAGGGCGGAATATCCCTGTATCCGCGCTCGCCGAAAGCAATTTCCGAAGGAAGGATCAGGCGGGCCTTACTACCCTTTTTCATCATCTTGATCCCTTCCAGGAATCCAGACATATCCGGACGTTTTCCGTAAACGAATTTCATGCTGTCCTGGGCGAATACCTGTTTTCCGTTCAGCATGGAGATCTTGACATTATAAACAACCTGGCAACCTGAATCAATCGCCATTCCTTTACCGGCAACCTCTTCCACATAATAAAGACCTGTCGGGGAAGGTGGTACGGTAATCTTATTATCTGCGATGAATTTCCGGAGGGCTTCCTTTTCCTTCTTCATCATAGCCTCCGGTGCTTCCACTGCAATCATCTGAATGCTGAAACGGGCCACGCTGTTCGAGTCAACATACGCGGGACGTGAACCCTGGCGGAATGTTTTCTTGAAGAGGGAATCTGCACTTACAATGAACTCACCACTGTCGCCCGGTGATAACATCCGCATACCCTCATAAATATCTCCTTTATAATCAGAGGCAGGAAGCTGCATGCGCAGCGGACCTTGCTGGGTCTTCTTGCTGTCGATAAAGACACTGTCTTTCCCTTTATATTTGACAACCAATTGGTAATTCATCGTTATCCAATCCTTGTCCTTTGGTTTTACCGTGTCCTTGCTGACCTTATACAATTTGTAATAAAGGCCTGAATCCGACTTTGTGAACCCTGGATACTTTGAAGTACAGGCTGCAGCGATTGCAACCATCATTACCAAAGCCGCCAGTTTAAAAAATGATTTTTTCATAATTCAATGATTGTTTTGTTTAGATTATTTTAAAGTTACCAGTTCGATATCATACACAAGCGTAGCATTTTGCGGAATCCTGTTCTGATCGCCCAGCAATCCGAAAGCGAGGTGCGAAGGTACAATAAATTTCACTCGGTCACCCACCCGCATCAACAAAATTCCTTCTTCCAGACCACTTTCCACACCTCCGTAACCGATCTTGAATTCTTTCATTCCGTCCTGGTCGGAACTATAGCAAAGATTCCCGTTCAGCAGGCGGAGTGTGTAACGAAGGCCTGCAATCTTGTTCTTTTCTGTCTTTTGACCGTTGCCTTTCTTTATGAACATATAACGAAGGCCGGTCGGGGTCTTATTCATCTTCCAGCCATAACGGGCAATAAAATCCTCAATCTGCTGCTCCTCGGTAAGGACAACTCCCCTGTTGTAGTTTACAAGGCTGTCGTCAAGCATGCTCAGGTGACGTGTGGATTGCGCCGGCCGGGGCTCATTGCCACACGAGCCCAGGAAGACCGGGATCGCAATGAGAAGCGAAGCCTTGAAACAAAGAATAAAGTTCCTGGAAGCGGTCATCAATAAACGGATTCTAATTTTTCGCGGTATTCGGGCAGCATTTCGACGAAGATCCTGACGGTTTCTTCCAGCGAATGGTAGCTGTTTGCTCCGGCTGCATTAACATGGCCGCCCCCGTCGAAATATTTCCTCGCAATTTCATTTACAGAAAAATTTCCTTTTGACCGAAGCGAAACCCTCACCACACCATCCCGTTCGGAGAAGAGCGCGGCAAGGTTGATGCCGGCGATGGAAAGAGCATAGTTTACAATGTCTTCGGTATCGCCCACCTGGTAATTGAACCTGGTCAGGTCGTCGGATGAAAGGGCAATGTATGCAGCATGGAACTCCTGGTGCACAAAGAGCTTTTCGCTGATCGAAAAACCGAGCAACCGCAGCCGGCTTTCCGAGTATGTGTCATAAACAAGGCGGTGGATGTGCTCTCCATCAATGCCGCGCCGGTACAGATCGGCTGTGATAAGGTAGGTTTTCTCATAATTACACGAATAGCTGAAAGAGCCGGTATCCGTGATAATCCCGGTATAGATGCAGGAAGCGATATCCCGGTCGATCAGATCAACATCGCCGCAGGCTGCGATGAAATCGTAAATAAGTTCGCAGGTCGAAGAGGTCTCGATGACCGAGACTTTGTGGTCGAAATCATCTGCAGGTTCCCGGTGATGGTCGATCAGTATCTTTTTGGCCGTTGCTGCACGAACCACTGATTCCATTTTGTTCAACCGGTGCAGCCCGTTATAATCCACGCTGAATATCAGCTCCGCCCCGCTGATGGCCTGCTGACAAAGCTCAGGCTGCTCACGGAATACGAGGATGTTTTCATGAAATGGCATCCATTTCAGAAATTCAGGATCCTGATCGGGGATAACAACAGCAACCTCATGACCTTTTTTCGATAAATAGCCAAACAGGGCAAGACTTGCCCCTATGGCATCGCCGTCGGGGTTGGTATGGGTGGTGATCAGGATCTTGCACGGGGTGGCAAGAAGGGCTATAATTTCTTTTATATCAGATCGTTGCAAAGAATGTGGGTTTCAAGTGAAGCTGCAAAGTTAAAGAATTCAAATCGATTTCGTAATTTTGCCGCCTCAGAAATAAAATTAAAACTATTCGCATGTCGGGAAACAGAACTTTTACGATGATAAAGCCCAGCACGGTCAGCGACGGTGTTGCAGGAGCTATCCTTGCCAGGATACAGGAAGCCGGGTTCAGGATCGTTGCATTGAAGCTTACGCAATTATCACTGCACCAGGCAGGTATCTTCTACCTGGTTCACAGGGAGCGGCCGTTTTATCATGATCTTATTGCCTTTATGTCGTCCGGGCCGGTTGTGGCTGTTATCCTTGAAAAGGAGAATGCCGTTGAGGATTTCCGCACTCTGATCGGCGCTACTGATCCCGCTAAAGCAGCTGAAGGGACCATCCGTAAACTTTTTGCAAAGAATCTGCAGGAAAATGCCATACACGGATCTGACAGCGATGAAAATGCGATGATTGAGGGGAGTTTCTTCTTCTCAGGACTGGAACAGTTTTAGGCATCCTGCCCGGGATAGTATTCCCGGAATGTCTTATCCCTGTATAAGTAAACAACCTTTTCGACAGGGTTTTCTGCCGTATCCGTTGGTCTTTTCCGAACAATTGGCCTGACAGGTTCTGGTTTCACGGGATCTTCCTGTTTCTCTTCTGCCTTATCCTTGATTTGTTCCTGTGGACCGGGAATGACCTTTACGGGATTTCCACCGGCCAGCATCTCACCATTTCCTGTCAGCAACCATGAAGGATCGACCTCCGGGAAGCGTGCAAGTATCTTTTGAATAAATTCCAGGCTGGGTTTGTTCCTTCCCGAAATCAGATGAGAAATACCTGACCGCTGGACACCGATCGCTTCCGCAAAACGGGAAGGGGACATCTGGAAATAATTCAAAATGGCAAGGATCCGGTCGAGCATTTTCTCAAAACTATGAATTACAAAAGTAACAAAAAACAGTCTGAAATGAATGTTTACATTGAAATTTGTGAACAAAATTTATCACTTAAAGTGTTACATCAAATAAAATTACTTATATGCTGGAATAGTGATCATTGGTAATTTTTATTAATTGTTGTTTACATCCGAAACATTCGTTGATTTACAAATTTAAAACGCTGTATTTCTGAATAATATGAATATGTCAGCAATATATTCAGGGATAAAGGCCAGGAAAGTTAATTCCCCTCAATGCTTTAATCTATCATTTTATATTTGTTATATATCTGAATTATAACAAAATAACGTTGATGAAGTATGAGTTTCACATGAATTTCCATCCAATTATCTTGTTTACTTCTGTGTATCCATGTGTAAACATAATAGATTATAGCATTTTTTAATCATTAATAAACAGATATATATACTAATATTTTTATGCTTATAATTGTATTCTTGCCTTGTTTACAAATGACAACTGTAAACATGGATTAATTTCATTTCCAATGGGAATTTAGTTTGCTTCATCAGGATTTTTTTGAGAGGAATGCAGCTTTATCCAGGAAAGATTTGGAGCCAGTCCAGGAGGAATTTTCGAACTCAATATTCATGTTCCTTGTTAGAAGATCCTCCCCTATCTCAGACATTTTTTTATCACACGAAGATCCACGAAGAAGACAAGAAGGTCACGAAAGGAATTCTTGCAACCTTGCTAGATTAAAGTTTTGGGCTAAAGCCCATTTTGTAAATCCCTGACCACCCCCGGTCTGAAGACCGGGGTAATTCAAAGATGGAGGATTATCAAAAAAACTAATCTCACCCAACCACACCCTCTTCATTTTTAAAAAAAGAGGTTCACGTGATGAGTTTATTAAAGTTTAGGATCAATTACGCACCCAGACTGAGGTCTGTGGTAAAACGCTTAACCTACTCCAAAAAACAGTATACTGTTTTTATTTGGGGCCAACGCTATGTAAGCAACTAGATGCTTACTCCAGCCTTGAGGTCAGAGTACTTAAAAGTTTTTATAGCCATTGAATTACCCTGGCCTTTAGGCCGGGGGCAATGATAATAGAATACTTATGGACTTTAGTCCAAAACATTAAAATCCTACCACCCTTTTAAAGAAGCTCATATCAAGCCCTGGGTGCGGGACCACTTTTAGCGATAAACCCAAAATTCCAGCAAAAAAAAGAGACCTTATTGCTAAGGCCTCTCTGGATTATGGTAAGATTGAATGGATTCCCCTATTTCCCCGTCTTTACGATCCGGATATTCTCCGATACGTTCCCGGAGGTGATCTTCAGGATGTACATTCCCGGCGAAAGCGCTGCAACATCCTTTATAGCATAGGTTTTCCCGCCGCCAGGTGCCAGGTAAATTTCTTTTGCCATGACCACGGTGCCGCTGATCGTGACCATGCTTAACTCCACCTTGCCCGTCATGTTTGTATCAAATGACAAGGTAAAGACATCCTTAAAGGGATTCGGATAAGCCTTGATAAAGGTTTGTCCGGGTTTGCTTACCGTAAGGATCATCAGGGCCTTGTTGTAATCAGGAATGCCGTAACCGAGCATCGGATCGGGATTGGTATATTGGCTGGCGCTTTCCTGGATCGCATTCCGCAACTGATCCTGGCCGGCAGCGGGTATTGCCTGCCATAAACAGGCCATCATCCCGGCATTAATCGGTGATGCAAAGGAGGTTCCGTTTCCGTAGCCAAAGCTCCCACCCGGATAACCTACATAAGCATTCTGTCCCTGGGTGGCGATGTTCGGTTTTACATAAGAACCATTGACAATACCGGTTGAACTGAAGTATGCATAGTTCCCATTCTCATCCACTGCGCCGATGCTCAGCGCATAGAGCGCATCGGAAGGAGAACTGACGCAGCCACTGTTTCCTTCATTCCCGGCACTGATGCTCAATGCCATGCCTTTACTCGCGGCAATGTTGGCGCCCCTTGAGGACGGGTTTGTGGTTCCGTTCATATCTGCGCATGTGTGATCCATCCAGCCGTTGTCGAACAGTGTATAACCGAGCGAGGAATTGATCACATCGGCGCCAACGCTGTCGGCCATTTCAGCGCCTACAACCCAGGTATATTCTTCAACAATGTTTTCTGTGTTGGCATCTTCCGTACGGATCAGCCAGTATGAAGCTTTGGGAGCCGTTCCGATCAGTTGTCCCGGAACATTTCCGCCCATGGTGGAAAGAACTGCAGCACCATGATAGTGCTCCAGGTAAACATTGCCCCCTGGGTTTACGAGATCACGCGTTCCGAGGATCTGGAGGTTGGTCCTGAGGCTGTCGAAAACCGCATCCACGTCAGCATTCAGAAACCCGGCATCCAGCACGGCAATCACCTTCCCCTGACCCCTGTATCCAAGATTGTGGAGCAGATCCCCGTTCATCATATGGATCTGATTGTAAGAGGGGCCATAATCGTAGCTTTGGACTGAACCCGGAGCCTGGGGATGAATAGTTCCACCAGCATTTCCCAGTTCCATTTCCCTTCTGAATTTACCATCGCCATACCCGGATTTCTTGGAATTGTAGGAAGAAATCCTTGTCACACTCTGAACAAAAGGTAATGCACGGATCGAAGACAGGACGATGGTATCTGTCACCCTGATGGTGATTCCATTAAACCATTTGCACCGTGTAAAAACCTGAACTCCGATGGCAGCCACCTGGTTGACATAGGAAGGTGTTACGGGAAGGTCTTCCTCAGTTATTGCT
This sequence comes from Bacteroidota bacterium, assembly GCA_026391805.1. Taxonomy (GTDB): domain Bacteria; phylum Bacteroidota; class Bacteroidia; order Bacteroidales; family FEN-979; genus FEN-979. The sequence goes on from JAPLDJ010000012.1 coordinate 249,999, forward strand.
ATGCCCTGGGCTGCCCGGCGGTCGAGGGCCCGCTGGGTGAGGAAAGCACCCGGATTCCCTATGGTATAAGGTGTACCGTTTTTATCGGTGAAGGCGACAAAATACTTCTGGGGTATCTGCGCAAATCCGCTGAATACAACGAAAAATAATGCAAGTGAAAGGATTTGTCTCATTTTTTAAGATAATTTTGCCAAAGTTATGAAATATTTCAAGTATGTTCACGAATGAAGATAAGAAACAGATAGAAAAAAAAGGAATCGGGCTGCAGGCGCTGAACATTCAACTGGATCATTTCATGCACGGGTTTCCGTTCATCGGCCTGCTGCGGCCCGCCACTGCTGGCGATGGCATACTTCAATTCGGGGAAACAAAGAAGAAGGAACTGATTCATCTTTTTGAACAGCAGCTGCCAACTTTGAATGTCATCAAATTTGTACCGGCTTCAGGAGCTGCCAGCAGGATGTTCAGGCATCTCTTTGAATTCAGGGAAGCGCTTTCAACCATGGGCGGGATTCCTGTAAGCTACTTATCCGACACCGGTTTCAACTCTGTCAACTACTTTTTCCGGAACATCGGGAAATTTGCATTTTACCATGATCTTCAGCTTTCCCTTAAAAAAGAACGTACGACGATCGATCAGTTAATCGCTGACAGGAAGCACGGAACCCTCCTGGATTACCTCCTTACGGAAAAAGGGTTGGATTATGCCTCGCTCCCGAAGGCGCTGCTGGAATTCCACAACTATCCGGACGGCGCCCGCACCGCGATGGAAGAGCACCTGGTGGAGGCGGCACTTTATGCCCGGGGCAGTAATAACCGGTCCGGCATCCACTTTACAGTCTCTCCCGACCATATCGGAAAATTCAATAAGAAGATAGCCGCGGTGAGGAAGAAGTATGAAGAGTTCTATGAAACCCGTCTCGACACCGGACACTCAGTCCAGAAATCATCCACCGACATTATTGCTGTTGACGAAGAGAACCTTCCGTTCAGGAATCCGGACGGGTCGCTGCTGTTCCGCCCTGCTGGTCATGGCGCCCTCCTGGAGAACCTCAATGATCTCAGGGCCGACATCATCTTTATCAAGAACATCGACAATATAGTTCCCGACCGGCTGAAACCTCACACCGTCGATCATAAAAAACTGATCGGGGGATACCTCCTGCGCATCCGGAAGAAAATTTTCGATTTCCTGAAAAGCGCCGATGCAGGAACCATCACCCAACCCGGGATCGAAGAGATGATCGGATTTGTAAGGACACGCAACCTGGTCGCGCTTCCACCGGAAATCGATCTGCTGCCGGCTGAACAGCAAATCAGCATCCTCCGGCATGAACTGAACCGCCCGATCAGGGTTTGCGGGATGGTTAAGAATGCTGGAGAACCGGGCGGAGGGCCTTTCTGGGTAAAGGAAAAGGACGGCAGGGCAACGCTCCAGATCGTAGAATCCTCACAGGTGAACCTGAAGGATCCGGCTCAATCGAAAATATTCAACGCTTCGACGCATTTTAATCCCGTTGATCTCGTCTGCTGCACAACAGACTATAAAGGAAACGCGTTTAACCTGCATGACTTTGTGGATACCGAAACCGGATTCATCTCGCTGAAATCGAGCGGCGGAAAGACCCTGAAAGCACAGGAGCTGCCGGGTCTCTGGAACGGCTCAATGGCCCGCTGGATCACGGTTTTTGCAGAAGTCCCGCTCATTACCTTCAACCCGGTTAAAACCATCAATGATCTCTTACGCGATGAACATCAATAGATCCATTTTTTTGAAAAAACACATTCTCCTGCTACTTTTCCTTGGGTTCATTTCTACCTGTTTTGCGCTGAGCGCTGAAAAGGAAGGATACGTTATCAAATTCCAGGTTAAGGGAATAAAAGATACCACCTGCATGATCGCAACCTATTACGGGAACGGCACGTACGTGAAGGATACACTGAAAGCGGATGCCGCAGGCAAGATCACCTTCAGGGCAAATGCAGATTATCCGAAAGGCATTTACCTTCTGGTGATCAGCGACAAGAGCTATTTCGAATTTATCATCAACAACGACCGGAAATTTAGCATGACGACCGACCGGTCAGATCTGGCCGGGAAGATGGTTGTGACCGGTTCCCAGGAAAACCAGCTGTTTTATGATTATCTAAAGTATAACAAGGCACGTTTCGGCGAGATCCAGTCGCTGCAGAAAATTGCCAGGCAGGGAACGGCAGGGAAGGATTCCATCCGGAAGATCAACGAGAAGTGTGAAACCATCAATAAGGAGATCATCAAGTACAAGCTCGACCTGGCTGCAAAGTACCCTGCTTCTTTCATGGCCTTCCTGGTCAATGCCATGAAGGAACCGGAGGTACCGGAAATCCCGGTACTGCCAAACGGAAGGAAAGATTCATCCTTCGTCTACCGGTATGTGCTGGCGCATTTCTGGGACGGCACCGACTTTACCGACGACCGTCTCCTCAGGACACCGGTCTTCGACAACAAACTGAAAAAATTCATCGACAAGATCCTTATCCAGAATCCCGACACCATTATCAGGGAGACCGACATCCTGATCGAAAAAGCGCGCCCCAACCCGGAAATGTTCAAATACATGGTCTGGTTCTCGACGTATCATTCTGAAAACTCAGAGATCATGGGATTCGACCGGGTGTTTGTACACGTGGTCGACACCTATTACCTCACCCACCAGGCTACATGGGAGCAACCGAAGGTAGTGGAGAAACTGATCAAAAAAGCCAATCGGCTCAGGCCCTTGCTGATCGGCGAGGTACCGCCAAACATGATCATGCTCGATACGAACGACCAGCCGGTTTCGATGTACAGCATCAAATCGGACATCCTGATCCTCTTGTTCTGGGATCCCGATTGCGGGCATTGCGAGCAGGAAATCCCGAAGATCAAGGATTTTTATGATAAGCAGAAGGATTCGCTGGGAGTAAAGATCTTTTCCGTTTGTTCCGATACCTCAGTGGCGAAATGGAAAACTGCCATCCGGAAGAAAAAGATGGACTGGATCAATGTGGATGGTCCGCGATCCCTTACCGGGAACTACCATGATCTGTACGACGTCATCCAGACGCCGGTAATTTACATCCTGAACAACAGGAAGGAGATCATTGCAAAACGGCTGGGCGCTGAACAGATGCTGCCGTTCCTGAAAAATTATATCAGGACTGGTCCCCACTGATTCGGGTTCCCTTCATGGCAAAAGAAAAAGGCTGTTCCGGTTCCTGAATTCAGGGCACCGGGGCAGCCTTTTAAAATTCCTGGCGATCTGCTAAAGCTTATAATTAAGTCCGAGCATAAGTCCGCCGAAAATACTGTGTGACGGGTGATAAGCTCCTGTATTATTATCTGAATGATCTTTCAGGTGGTAATCGGATGCATTGATATCGATCAGTCCGTAGCCTAATTTCAGGCCGAATTCGATAAGGAGATGCTTGGCAACGGTAAGATCAAGTCCGAGATCCATCCGGACCTTTATATCCATCGAGTTGTATCTTTCCTTGATATCTTCCTGTCCTACAGCAAATGGTTGCCCGGAAACTGTTGCAAGCGTATCCACGTAAGGATTGCCATTCATTGTATAAACCTGGGTTGCCGACATCAGGAAGTCGAACTGGGGTCCGATGGCCACGTAGAATTTTGCCACCTCCCCACCAATCCTGTACTTGAACATGAGCGGGATCATAAGATAGTTCATTTTAATGTCACGGCCTATGATGGAGTCTTTATTAACGCCCCAGGTATCCTTGTATTTCTGGCCGTAGGTACCATAACCAATCTCCATTTTAGCCCCGAGGTGATTGGTGAATTCATAGCCTACATTGAGGTTTCCGGCACCATGAAATACTTTGTCGTAATCCATTTCAGGCAGACCATAATTGTTCTGGTTCGTGATCCATGTGGATTGCGCCGAACCGGCTAACCCGAAGTACCATCCTTTTTGCGCGTTTTTTTGTGCATCTTTTTGCGCGGTTGCCTGGATGCTGGCAAACATTAAAATAGCTGCAATAACAGTAATGATTCTTTTCATAGGGAGGGATTTTAATTTTTTTGCAAATATAGATTTTTGAATTTAATAAAAAAAAGAATTTGGTCAGGCTGTTGATAGCTCGTGTAGCAATGAGTTATAAAAAGGCGGGCATTTCCCCCAAACACAGAATCCTCCTCTCTGTGAAGAAAGGAGGGTTCTTCCATATTTCCTTTAAACGTCAGCAGGTGACCCGGAACCCGTTATGAAGGAATTAATCCTTCACTGCTTCCACCACGGCCTTAAAGGCTTCGGGATGGTTCATGGCGAGGTCCGCCAGGGTTTTCCGGTTGAGGCCGATATTCTTTTCGAGGAGTTTTCCCATGAAGACCGAATAGGACATCCCGTGCTCACGTACACCTGCATTGATGCGGGTGATCCATAATCCACGGAAGTTCCTTTTCTTGGTCCTTCTGTCGCGGTAGGCGTAGGTTAATCCTTTTTCGAGGGAATTTTTGGCGACGGTCAGAACGTTTTTCCTCCGACCGAACTGCCCTTTTGTCTGCTTGAGCAGCTTCTTCCTTCTTGCTCTTGAAGCTACTGCATTTACTGATCTTGGCATATTTCCAATTTTTTACCAGAGCGTCCCCTTCGGGTCCTTAAAGCTTCGGGTAAGTTCAACATTGAATGATTTACTTCTGGATCATCACTCTCACATTGGCCTCATCGGCTTTATCTACCAGTGTGGAATAAGTAAGATTACGCTTCCGCTTGGTTGATTTCTTCGTCAGGATGTGGCTTTTGTAAGCATGCTTCCGTTTGATCTTTCCGGTGCCGGTAACGTCAAATCTTTTTTTGGCGCCGGATTTCGATTTCATTTTTGGCATTTTTTTTCTATTTGTGATTTAAGGTTTACGATTTACGATTTTATTTTTCGCCAGGCGCTTTGCGCTAAGCGCTATTTCTTGGGAGCAATTATCATGATCATCCGCTTCCCCTCCAGCCTCGGCATTTGTTCGATCTTGCCATACTCCACGATGTTCTGGGCGAATTTCAGCAGGATCAGTTCGCCCTGTTCCTTGTAGATGATCGACCGTCCTTTAAAGAACACATCCACCTTTACCTTGGCGCCGTCTTTCAGAAACTTGATGGCATGATTCAGCTTGAAATTGAAATCATGGTCATCGGTATTCGGTCCAAGGCGGATCTCCTTTACAATGATCTTGGCGGTTTTCGCCTTCATCTCTTTCTGTTTCCGCTTCAGTTCATAAAGGAACTTTTTATAGTCGATCACTTTACAAACCGGGGGATTGGCCGTCGGGGAAATCTCTACCAGGTCAAGACCAAGGTTTTCAGCCATGATCAATGCTTCCCGCAGGTTATAGATACCCGGTTCGACATTTTCACCCACGACGCGAACGACGGTGGCTTTGATATTCTGGTTGATTTTGTGCGGATCTTCCTTCTTCTGAAAGGGCCGGCGACCTCCTCCAAACCTGTTGCTACTGGTGTTGTACGGTATTGCTATGGGTTAGTCCTCCTATTATTTACGATTTACGATTTACGATTTACGATTTACGATTTTCAAATTACAAACTACAAACTACTAATTACTCATAGAGCTCTCCGAGTTCGTTCTCAACTGTATCGCGAAGAAATTTTGCAAACTCTTCCAGCTTTTGCGGACCCAGATCGCCCTGACCATGTTTCCTCACAGAAACGGTTCCCTCCTGTTCTTCACGCTCTCCCACAACGAGCATATAAGGAATCTTGGCCAGTTCTGCATCCCGGATTTTCTTGCCGGCTTTTTCGTTCCGGTCGTCAATCCGGGCGCGAATATCGGAATTATTCAGGAATTGTAAAACTTTTTCTGCATAATTCTGATATTTTTCACTGATTGGCAATATGATAGCCTGATCAGGAGTAAGCCACAGCGGGAACTGTCCGGCTGTATGCTCGATGAGCACGGCAACGAACCGTTCCATCGATCCGAAGGGTGCGCGGTGGATCATCACCGGGCGGTGCTTCTGATTGTCGCTTCCGATGTATTCCAGTTCGAAGCGGTCGGGAAGGTTATAATCCACCTGGATGGTCCCCAGCTGCCATTTTCTGCCAAGGGCATCCTTCACCATGAAATCCATCTTCGGGCCGTAAAACGCAGCTTCCCCGGGCACAACCACATAATTGAGCTTGCGCTCCTCGGCCACTTCCAGGATGGCCTGTTCAGCCTTGTCCCAGTTCTCATCGGTACCGATGTATTTCTCTTTGTTATTTTTATCGCGCAAGGAGATCTGTGTGACGAAATCCTTGAAATCAAGTGCTTTGAAGATCAGCATCACGATGTCGATCACACCCTTGAACTCATCTTTTACCTGGTCGGGGGTGCAGAAGATGTGCGCATCATCCTGCGTAAACCCGCGCACCCGCGTGAGTCCGTGAAGCTCGCCGCTCTGTTCATAACGGTAAACCGTTCCGAACTCTGCAATCCTTATCGGAAGCTCCTTATAAGACCTCGGTTTGGAAGTATAGATCTCGCAATGATGCGGGCAATTCATCGGCTTCAGGAAAAATTCCTCTCCCGGAACCGGCGTGGTGATCGGCCGGAAGGAGCTTTCACCATATTTCTGGTAATGACCGGAAGTCTTGTACAACTCCACATTGCCGATATGAGGACAGATCACCTGCTGGTAACCCGCTTTCTTCTGAACCTTTTTCAGGAACATTTCAAGGCGTTCCCGGAGCTCGGCTCCTTTCGGGAGCCACAACGGCAGCCCCGCACCCACTTTCTGGGAAAATGTAAACAATTCCAGTTCCTTCCCGATCTTCCGGTGGTCGCGCTTCTTTGCTTCCTCCAGCAGGAAAAGGTAATCGGTCAGCTCTTTCTGTTTCGGGAAAGTGATGCCATAAATACGAGTCAACTGCTTGCGGGTTTCGTCTCCACGCCAGTAAGCACCGGCTGTATTCAGCAACTTGATGGCCTTGATCGTGGAAGTATCAGGCAGGTGCGGGCCACGGCAAAGATCCGTGAAATGGCCGGATTCATAAAAGGTGATCTGCCCGTCTTCGAGGTCCTGTAACAGTTCAACCTTGTATTCGTCTTTTTTATCCGTAAAATAGTTGATGGCTTCCGCCTTCGGTACTTCCTTCCTTACAAATGGCTGGCTTTCCTTTGCAAGTTCCAGCATTTTGTTTTCAATCTTTGGAAAATCATCCGAAGAGATGGAATTGTCGCCAAAATCGATATCGTAATAGAATCCGTTCTCGATGTGCGGACCGATGCCGAACTTCGCACCGGGATATAGCAATTCGATGGCTTCGGCCATGAGGTGAGCGGACGAATGCCAGAATGTGCCTTTGCCGTCTTCATCGTTCCATGTAAGCAGTTTCACCGTTGCATCAGCATTGATCGGGCGTGTTGCATCCCATACCTCACCGCTGACAAGAACTGAAAGTACGTTTCGCGCAAGTCCTTCGCTGATGCTTTTAGCGATTCCCATCCCGGTAATGCCTTCGGGGTATTGTCTTACAGAACCATCGGGTAGCGTTATGTTGATCATCCTCTGTATCTCCTGAAAATTTAGGGGTGCAAAGGTAATGATTACAAATCAGACTGACAAAAAAAGTAATACGTCATACGTCATAGGTCATACGTCATAGGTCATACGTCATAAGACATATCCAAAACGTATGTCGTATGTCTTATGACTTATGACATCTTATTATGTGAATTGTCCGATCCGGGAACTACTGCGCAACAACCTTGAACTCCGTCCGGCGGTTGTTGGCGCGGCCTTGTTCGGTCTCGTTGGTGTCGATGGGGCGGGTAAGACCGAACCCTGCATAGGTCAGTCGCTCTTTTGCGATCCCGTTCTGGATGAGGTAATCATACACCGCCAGCGCACGGTTTTTTGACAGCATCAGGTTGTGTTCGGCAGTCCCCTGGTTGTCGGTATGGCCGCTGATCTCAATAAGGATCGCAGGATTATTCTTTAACAACTGCAGGAGTTTTGCAAGCTCTGTCATCGATTCCGGTTTGAGATCAAATTTATCGGTATCAAAGAAGATGTTCTTCAGGATGACGGTCTCCCCCACCCTGATGGGCTGCAGGGGAACATTGTAGATAAAGGGTTTCGACTTTGAATGTTCCCCGCGCAGCTCAAAGTGATCGGAATAGAAGAGGTAACCCGGCCGGGAGACATTCAATCCATATTCTTTTTCTGTCGGAAGGGAAAGAAGGAACTCTCCTGTTACAGGGTCTGAGGCAGACCTGGAAACGATTTTACCGGAAGAAAGGTCAACCAGTTCAAATGTGGCTTCAAGCCGTTTGCTGGTCTCCTTATCGAAGACAATACCTTTAAAATAGGTGACCATGACCGGCTGCGCCTCTTTGTATAATTTGAAGGCATAGATATCCATCCCGCCTTTTCCGCCCAGCTTGTCGCTCGAGATATAGGCCATGTCGCCCCGCGCATTCACAACAAGTGTGATCTCATCGGCGTAAGAATTGATCGGGTAACCCATATCCACTGCCTTTGACCAGTTGCCATCCGGATCGTTCCTGGAAAAATAAAGATCAAATCCGCCCATTCCCTGGTGCCCTCTCGACGAGAAATACAAGGTGCGGTTATCGGGATGGATGAACGGAGCCATTTCTTCCAGCGGGGAATTGACGGAATCGCCAAGATTTACAGGAACAGACCAGGTACCATCATGCTGGAGCTCTGTTCTCCAGATATCGGAACTGCCTTTTCCTCCCGGTCTCTTACTTGCAAAGTAGAGGGTTTTTCCGTCTGAGGAAAAGGATGGCTGTGAATCCCAGGTGCCTGAATTTACAGTAGCACCCAGGTTTTCCGGCTCCGACCAGGTGCCTCCCGTATTCCTTGACCAGTAGATGTCGCAGCTGCCCTGGCCATCTTCCCGGTTGCAGGCGGCAAAAAAGATGTACTTCCCGTCGGGTGAAATGCACAGCGCCCCCTCATTGTCGATCGTGTTGACAGGAGGTCCCAGGTTTTTCGCTTTATTCCAGGTGCTGTCAATCTTTACAGCACGGTAAAAATCTTCATTGAATTCGGTATAATGACCTTCCGGGTTTTTCGACCTGGGAAGCTTCCGCGTAAAATAGAGTTGCTGCTCGTCGGCTGTGATGGCATTCACATAATCATCATAGGGTGAATTGATGCTGTCGCCGAGATTTACGGGTTTGAACGGCACCGGGTTGGCCAGGGCATGAATCCCGAAAACACAGGACTGAATGTTCCGTTTTGCCTTTGCCTGTTTCTCTTTCGGCTGATCAGGGTATTCCAGGTATTTCCCGTAGTCGTTCTTCGCATCGGCATAGCGGCCGCTGATCAGTTCCACACTGGCAACAATGAAATATAAGTTCGGGGAGTAATCCGGGTTGGCTTCGATGGCTTTTTTGTACTGGACAATAGCTTCCTGGGGGCGCTGTTGTTCCGACTGGATATCCCCTTTCAGGATATAGGCTTCAACGAAAAAATGATCTTCCTCAGTGGCACGGTCCAGGAGCCTGAGGGCTTTCTCAAATTCTCTCTTCTGGTAAAGATCTGAAGCATCGTTGAACATCGCAACGGCTTTCTTAGACTTCGTGGAAAGCGGGGCAAACTGGGCGATGGTGGCTCCGTTAAACAGGAAAAGAAGCAGAAAAGTGACCAGAAAGATATATTTCGTTTTCATCGGTTCTGATGCTGGATGCTGGATGCTGGATTAAAATTACCTATAATCTATGTTTTTTCACGTATCATGTTTTCCATTTTCCATTCTCCACTTTCCTTTTTCTTTTATTCGCCACAGATTTCACACCTGCCTGCCTGCCTCGCCGGCAGGCGGGCCGCAGGCAGGGATTTCACAGATTGCACAGATTAAGGCACAGATTAATATTTTCCGAATTTGCGGTCAATCCACCTCATCCCCCGGCCCCTTCTCCTGAAGGAGAAGGGGAGTGCTTTTCGATTCTCCATCCTCCATTCTCCGTCTTCCGATCTCAGACCTCCGATTCACAGAAGTCACGGAATTCGCATATATTTATGGCTCTGCAACGAGATTCTCCACTGCGGATGATGCTGAATATATTCAACGATGGCCGGGATCATGACCTCGCGCCGGCTCCATTCGGGCTGAAGAAAAAGGATGCAGCCTGAAGATACCTGGCTTGCATTTTCTTCCGCCCAGCTGAAATCTTCCGGATCTTCGACGATTACTTTCAGTTCATTTGCCAGCAGGAGGATCTCAGGAAGCGGCGCAGCATCTATCTTCGGCGAAAGGCAGATCCAGTCCCATGTCCCGCTGAGCGTTGATGATCCTGATGTTTCCAGGAATGTACTGATCCCTTCCCGGTGAAGTCCGTCGCATAAATAATCAAGGTTATAGAGAAGGGGTTCTCCGCCTGTTATCACGATCGATTTGGCAACACAGGCAGCGGCATTGCGGATAATCTCATCGGCAGAAACAAGTGGAAACTTATCCGCGTTCCACGATTCCTTGATGTCGCACCAGTGGCAGCCTACATCACAACCGCCGATCCGGGCAAACCAGGCAGCCTTGCCGGTATGAAAACCTTCGCCCTGGAGTGAATAGAATTCCTCCATGAGGGGAAGCAGTTTCCCGTCATTCAACAGTATTTCCTGTTCGCGGTCCAATTGTCAGTATTGAATTTCTTTCTTTGCAGCCCTGAGTGTATTCAGAAGAAGCGAAACACGGGTCATCGGACCGATACCGCCGGGAACCGGCGTGATGAAACTACATTTTTTGGCTACCTCGTCAAACTTTACGTCTCCGATCAGCCTGTATCCTGTTTTCGTTTCCGTGCTCGGGATGCGGTGAATACCTACATCCACAACCACTGCATCCTTTTTGACCATGTCTGCGGTAACAAATCCCTGTTTGCCCATGGCCACTATGAGGATATCTGCCGAGGCAGCAACCGCTTTGATATCCGGAGTATAGCTGTGGCAAAGGGTAACGGTTGCATTCCCGGTCTTGTTTTTCCGGGAAAGAAGGATGCTGACCGGGGTTCCGACGATGTTGCTCCTGCCGAGGACCACACAATGTTTTCCTTCCGTCCCGATGCCGTATTCTTCCAGCAGCGTAACGATCCCGTAAGGCGTTGCAGGCAGGTAGGAAGGCATGTTCAGCACCATCCGGCCCACATTCACGGGATGAAATCCATCCACATCCTTGGCCGGATCAATGCTTTCGATGATCGCCCTTTCATCAATGTGCTTCGGAAGCGGCAGCTGGACGATAAACCCGTCGACCTCCGGATCTTCATTCAGAAACCGGATCACCTCAAGAAGTTTGCGCTGGGAAATGGATTCTTCGTATTTATAAACGGAGGAAATGAATCCGACCTCCTTGCAGTCTTTTTCCTTGGATGCCACATAGGTCTGGCTTGCAGGATCTTCCCCGACAAGCACCGCAGCCAGGTGAGGCGTGTTTTTGCCTGCATCCAGCATCGTTGTTTTGACTTCAGCCGCAATCCGGGCTTTGATCTTTTCCGCGGTCAACTTTCCATCGAGAAGCTGCATGGTTTCTTCGGTTAATTCATAGTTCTCATGTTCCGCATTACATTCGCCATTCCCCTGCCTTTGCTGGCAGTGACCATTTTCATCATGCGGCGCGTATCGTCAAATTGTTTGATGAGGCGGTTGACTTCCTGGATGGTGGTTCCGCTGCCGGAAGCGATGCGCTTCCTGCGGCTCCCATTGATGATCACGGGGTTGTCACGTTCTTCCGGCGTCATTGAATGGATGATTGCCTCGATGCCTTTGAATGCATTGTCGTCGATGTCGAGGTCTTTGATGGCCTTTCCCATTCCGGGAAGCATCCCCATCAGGTCCTTGACATTCCCCATTTTCTTGATCTGTTTTATCTGGGAAAGAAAATCATTGAAGTTGAACTGGTTCTTGGCGATCTTTTTCTGAAGCTTTTGCGCTTCCACCTCATCGAATTGCTCCTGTGCCCGTTCCACGAGCGAAACGATGTCGCCCATGCCCAGGATCCGGTCGGCCATTCGCTCGGGGTAGAAGACATCGATGGCCTCCATTTTTTCTCCGATGCCGACAAATTTTATCGGTTTATCTACAACTGCCTTTATTGTAAGCGCAGCTCCTCCCCTTGTATCTCCATCCAGCTTGGTAAGGATCACACCTTCGTAATCCAGCCGTTCGTTGAACGCTTTGGCAGTATTAACTGCATCCTGGCCCGTCATGGAATCGACCACGAACAGCGTTTCATGAGGGTTCACAGCTTTTTTGATGGCTGCGATCTCATTCATCATCTCCTCGTCGATGGCAAGGCGTCCGGCGGTATCGATGATCACAACATTGAAGCCGCGGTCTTTTGCGCTGGAAAGGGCATGTTTGGCGATCTTCACTGGATCCTTGCTCTCTTCTTCCGTATAAACTTCAACACCGATCTGTTCTCCAAGCACCCTGAGCTGTTCGATGGCAGCCGGACGATAGATATCGCCTGCCACCAGCATCGGGCTTTTTCCCTTCTTGGTCTTCAGATAATTGGCAAGTTTTGCTGAAAAGGTGGTCTTTCCGGAACCCTGCAACCCCGCGATCAGGATGACGGCAGGATCGCCTTTAAGGTTAAGGTCGGTCTTCATACCGCCCATCAGGCCGGTCAGTTCATCGTGCACGATCTTCACCATAAGCTGTGCCGGGGAAACCGCAGTAAGCACATTCTGCCCCAGGGCTTTCTCCTTGACCTGGTCGGTAAACTGTTTTGCAATCTTAAAGCTGACGTCGGCATCGAGCAATGCCTTCCTGACATCTTTCAGGGTTTCGGCCACATTGATCTCCGTGATATGCCCCTGGCCTTTCAGAACTTTGAATGCCCTGTCGAGTTTGTCGGTCAATCCTTCAAACATAGTCTTCTCCTATAATAATTTTATCATCAATTTTACTAGGTGCAAAAATACGAAATTAATCGGTTCTGCTGTGCATCCTTTCCGAATTGGCAGGGAGGATAAAATGTACCGTTAAGGTTAGATTTCACCCAGATAAATTAAAAAAGTTTTACAAGCAGTTCATTTTATTCGTATATTTATTCCCGAATTCAGATGTGCATTTTGTATTGGAATTTCATTTATCATCTTTGATAACTTGAAAAGTCCATTCAGGATTGTATTATATTTTATGATTATTTTTTTTCTAAAGAAAATCATGTAGTTTTGTCTAAACATTCATTATTAATTAAAAAAGAAAATTATGAAAAAAGCGCTACTCACTTTTACGGTCATCCTGGGGTTTTCACTGGGCACGTTTGCTCAGACCTGGCTCCCGGTTAATTCAAACTTTGCTTCCGGCCAGGGTGTCGGACAGATTTCCATCGGCATGAACAACCCGGATGCACTCTGGGCACTTGCGATCAATGCTGCCGGAAACATCGTGGATGCATATACAAAATCAACCGATGGTGGCCTGACATGGACCGATGGGACCTTCAGTGCAGGTACAGGATTGTCACAATTATTTGCCATTGACGAAAACACCTGCTTTGCTGTTTTCAACACCGGAGCCAGCCAGGGTATCTATAAAACCACCAACGGCGGAACCTCCTGGGCCAAGCAAGGTACCGCATTCGGATCATCATCCTTTGCCGATGCCCTCCATTTCTTCGATATCAATCATGGTGTTGCTGTGGGAGACCCGGTTGCCGGTGAGTTTGAAATCTACACTACCTCAGATGGCGGAACAACATGGAACGTTGTTCCCGGAGCCAATATTCCTAATCCTTCCTCTACAGGAGAATATGGAATTACAGGGGATATCAGCGGTTTCGGCAGCAAATTTGTCTGGTTCGGCACCAATGAAGGAAGGATCTTCCGGTCAACCGATAAAGGATTGACCTGGGCAGTAACGCTTACGCCCTTTGGAAATGTAGAAGTAATTGCACCTGAATTTGCTGACTCAGTGAACGGGATCGCTTACCGTTCTTACCTGAACATGGGAATAGAGCCCACGCTGAATATTACTACAGATGGAGGGGTTACCTTCAATTCTGTGGATGTCTCCGGTACGATGTACGCCCGTTTCTTCTCGCATATCCCCGGGACGCACACCTACGTGGGCTCCTCTGCCGATGCAACGAACGGTATGGGTATCTCTGTCAGCAGTGATGGAGGACATAACTGGAGCGTAATAACTGCCGATTCCGGGTTCCTTGCCAATGCATGGGTCAATGGTACCACAGGCTGGGCAGGTGCATATGCAACCACGAAATCCCCGATGTCAACCGGAGGGATGTACATTTATAACGGCGCTGGTTTTTCTCCCCCAACGGTTGATTTTTCAGCAAGTTCAACTGCTATCGCCCTTGGCGGTTCGGTTGATTTTACCAACAGCTGCACAGGCGCCACCACCTACCTCTGGACTTTCGAGAATGCCATTCCTCCGACATCAACAAATCCAAACCCGACCGGTGTTACATGGAATTTTCCCGGCACCTATGATGTGACCCTGGCGGCTACAGGCACATTTGGAACTACAACACTTACAAAAACAAACTACATCTATGTGGGTGGCGTAGGCGTTGATGAACAAAAGACCGGCGGTATAAGCATCTTCCCGAACCCGGTAAAAGATGCAATGACGATTCAGTCTGCCAGTGATATCAGCGAAATACAGCTGATCAACATTGCAGGACAGGTCGTGCTTCGCCAGCAGGTCAATGCAAAATCAGCCACGGTGAATACTTCCGGACTCAGTTCCGGTGTTTATAACCTGAAAGCTGTGACCGGAAACAGCACGATTAATAAGAAGATCGTTATCGAATAACCTCTGATAGGAGGGAATGAAATTCCTAGGCGGAATTTCAGGAAGCTGTCCTTTGCGGACAGCTTCTTTTTTTGCCCAAAAAAAATCAACCGCCAGAAAAATTTTTTTGCTTTTTTTTTCACACCTCATGATTTATTTCAGAAATATCATGTAAGTTTGTGAAAACATTCATTATTCATCTAAAAAAATCATTATGAAAAAAGCGTTACTTTTCATTGTTGCCTTCGTGGCATTATCCTTTTATGCCAATGCCCAATGGGTTGAACAGGCAACCGGGTTCACCAATCCTTCAAGGGGTATCAAGTACATGAATGTGGTTGACTCCAGCATTGTCTGGGCTACAGCCTATGATGGTGTGACCACCACAAACTACATCCAGGAATTCACAAAGACACTCAATGGCGGTGCCTTATGGACCCCCGGGGTGATCAATGCCTGTTCCGGAATGGAACCCGCCATGATCTTTGCAATCAGCGGACTGAAGGCTTATTGCCCAATGTACAGGCAGACCGGAACCAATCCGCAGGGAATCTATGTTACAACCGACGGCGGATTAACATGGACCCGCCAGACCACGGCATTGTTCAGCAACGGATCTTCGTTCCCGGACTGTATTCATTTCTTTGATGCCAACAATGGCTGGTGCATGGGAGACCCGATCAGCGGAGATTTTGAAATGTACACTACTCCGGACGGCGGAACGACATGGACTGTTGTTCCCGGAGCCAATATCCCGAACCCGGTTTCCGGCGAATTCGGAGTGGTTGGCTATTATGACAATGTGAATGATACGATCTGGTTCGGAACCAACAAAGGCCGCATTTACAAGAGTATCGACAAGGGTTTCAACTGGACCGTTGCTGCGATCCCTGTCACAGGATGGAACGCCAAATATGTTGATGTGAGATTCATTGACAAAACCAATGGCATCGCACAGGACAAGAGTGCAGCCACTACCGGCGCTCTGGTTGAATCGCATGACGGTGGCGCCACATGGGCTGCCATTACACCTACAGGAAACGTCTTTACCAACGATTATACAGATGTTCCCGGCACAGCCAACACCTATGTTTCAACCGGTGCAGCAACCGGCGCAACCGGTGTGACCTATACCTTTGACGGCGGACATACATGGAACGATTTTGCTTCCACGATCGGAACTCAGTTCCTGGCCACCCGCTGGTACAGCAGCTCCATCGGATGGGCAGGCGCATTCAATACAGATGCAGCAACCGGAGGAATGTACAGGTGGGTCGGTGGCCCGCTGGAACCGCCCGTTGCAGCCTTCTCATCACCCGACACGCTGCTTGAGCTGGGAGGTTCAGCTACTTTCACCGACGAATCGACCGGTAATCCGACCACCTACCATTGGACTTTCCAGGGCGGCACACCGCCATCATCCAATGTGAAAAACCCGCCGCCGGTCACCTATAGTGTCCCCGGCTGGCATGACGTTGCCCTGACCGTCACAAATGATTTTGGCACCAACACAATGACCAAGACCAGTTATGTTTATGTAGGCGGCGTTGGCATCAATGAGCTCAGCCAGAATCAGGTGACCGTTTTCCCGAATCCGGTGAAAAATGTCATGACCGTTCAGTCCGGTAGTACCATCCGTGAGATCCGTATTTACAATATTGCCGGACAGGTTGTGCTCACACAGACCTGCCAGGCTAAATCAGTCACCGTTAATACGAGCGGACTGACTTCGGGCATTTATAACCTGACAACTGTGAATGAAAAAGGCACGGTTAACACCAAGATTGTCATTCAATAACACGCTCAGCTCCGGAATGGCCTATATTCCGATGAGTTCAGGAGAAGCCGTCCCAAAAGGGCGGCTTCTTTTTTTTCCTTATTTTAAAGATAAATGCGTCATATTATAATTTTTTTATATTTGCATATAAGATAAACGGAATAGGTCTGAACTATGGAAGAACATCCGAAGCCTGAAGAAAACATGGATAAAAAGGAGAATGCACAGAACCCCGAGGGGGAACAACCGAAACAGACTTCGCGGCGAAAATTCATGAAAAACATCGGCCTGATCGGGGCAGGTGCCGTGGCAGGCGCCGGTGCCCTGTTTTCAGCGGATATTTTTGAGAAAGCCAAGAAAAAAGGTGGAAAAAAAGCCGTACTTCTTACCCAGGACAACAAACTTGTCGAGGTTGATTCACTGGAGATGAAGGCCCTGGAGAAATCCCCAGAAGAGCAGATGCAATTCAGGGGGCGTGAAGGGATCCCCGGCCGCCGGTGGATTTTTGTGATCGATCTTTCAAAGTGCCGCAATGCCCGTCAGTGCATCACTGCCTGCCAGTCTGCCCATCACCTCCGCCCCGAGCAGTTCCACATCAATACCCTGGAGATGCAGGAGAATCAGCATACCGCGCCCTATCACATGCCCAAGCCCTGCCAGCATTGCGACAATCCTCCCTGCGTGTCGGTCTGCCCGGTGGATGCAACGTTCAAGCGTCCCGACGGCCCCGTGCTCATCGACAATGAACGGTGCATCGGCTGCCGCTTCTGCATTGCGGCATGTCCTTACTCGGCCCGATCCTTTAACTGGATCAAGCCAAAGGATGATGACAAGGATAAGGAGCTGCCATATAATATCGAATTGAATATTCCGCAACGCATCGGCACGATCACGAAATGCCTCATGAGCTCCGACCGGCTGCGCGAAGGGAAACTTCCCTATTGTGTGTCTGCCTGTCCCAACGGTGTCTATTATTTCGGGGATGAGAATGAGGATGCAGTGACCAACGGAACGACCAAGGAGACGGTCAGGCTCAGCACATTGCTTCGCGACAACGGGGCCTACCAATTGATGGAGGATCTCGGCACAAAGCCAAGGGTCTATTACCTTCCCCCGAAGAACAGGCTATTCCCGTTTGAACCTTCAAAGGATGCAGAACCGAAAAAAATATGAACGGCATGGATGAAAAGAATGTTACGCTGGAGAAATTAACCGAAGACCTCACCTCCCACATCCGGATCAACCGTGGATTCGTGATCTGGATGGGATTCCTCATCATCGGGCTTTGTATTTGCCTTTACGCCTACCTGCAGCAGCTCCGCTTCGGATTGGGTGTTGCCGGGATCCGTGATTATGTGAGCTGGGGTCTCTACCTTTCCAATTTTGTCTTCTTTGTTGCGACCAGCCTCATCGGGATGCTGATCAGCGGTGTGCTGGGACTCATCGGGATCAAATGGATTACCCCGCTGGCAAGGATCGCAGAAACCATTGCCGTCGCCTTTGCAGCGCTGGCCGGATTGGTCATCATCATGGACATGGGGCGTCCCGACCGTCTTGCCAACGTGTTTATCTATGGCCGGTTCCAATCACCCATCCTCTGGGATGTAAGCGTGGTTACAACCTATTTCGTCCTTAGCGCATTGCTCCTGTTCATTCCCCTGATCCCCGACATCGCATGGGTGAACCGGAAAACGGATCACCTCCCCGGCTGGCTGAAAAAGACATACAGTATACTTTCGCTCAACTGGACCGACACACCGGAGAAAAACAAGATCATCCAACGGTGCGTCAGGATCCTGCTCATCCTGATCATCCCTTCAGCCCTGGCTATACATACCGTCACATCCTGGCTTTTCGCAATGACCACCCGAGCCGGCTGGGACAGCACTCTTTTCGGCCCCTACTTTGTGACCGGTGCCTTTGTTTCGGGATCTTCCGCAGTGATCATCGCAATGTACTTCTTCAGGAAGAATTACAAACTGCACAATTATATTACTGATAAGCATTTTAGTAAGATGGGGATCCTCCTGGGACTGGTGATGCTCGTTTACCTGTACGTTAACATCAACGAATTCCTTGTACCCGGCTATAAGCTGAAAACAGCTGACGCGACCCACCTGCACGAACTTTTTGCAGGAAGGTTTGCCATCATGTTCTGGTTTGTTCAGATCGGCGGCCTGATCCTTCCGATCATCCTGCTCCTGTTCAACAGGATGCGAAAGCCGTTGCCGATGCTGTTCATCGCCCTGGCCGTCTTCATTGGCGCCTGGTTCAAGCGGTACATCATTGTCGTTCCAACAC
Organism: Bacteroidota bacterium; assembly: GCA_026391805.1. GTDB lineage: Bacteria > Bacteroidota > Bacteroidia > Bacteroidales > FEN-979 > FEN-979. The sequence goes on from JAPLDJ010000012.1 coordinate 268,838, forward strand.
AGGAACATCCCTTTCTCCCGATTCAGTATGTCCCTTATAACTTCAAATTCTATACACCCACCCTGCTTGAGATCGCGATCACGCTCTCCTCATTTTTCATGGCGCTGATCATCATTACGCTGGTGTCGAAATTTTTCCCGGTGATACCGATCAGGGAAACTGCGGTGGAGAGAGGACTTATTGAAGAATAAAGAAATGCAAAATGCAGCATGCAGGATTAGAAATGGATAATTATTCAATATGATGAAAAGATACTTTGTTGTTCTGTTTTTATTTCTTTTTGCAGGAAGGATTGGCAGTTTTGCGCAAACATCAACACCCTGGGTTGTTCCGGAAGAGGCAAAAGAAAAGGTCGCTCCCTTTAAATTCACTCCTGAGACAGTAAAGATTGGTGAAAGTGTGTTTCAGCGCACCTGTAAATCCTGTCACGGAGATCCGGGGAAGCAGAACTGGGCGAAGATCACTCCTCCCCCGGGTGATCCGGCATCCGCCAATTTCCAGGTTCAGACCGACGGGGAGATGTTCTACAGGATCAAAACCGGCAGGGCACCAATGCCGCAGTTCGGGAATATTCTGTCGGATGAAGAACGGTGGCAGGTGATCTCCTATGTCAGGAGCTTCAATCCCAATTATACCCAGCCTGCACCGTTGATAAGTATGGCAGCAGGGGCAAAAAAACTGAAGCTTTATATCTACCCAAATTATAAGCTGAAAAAACTTTATGTTCTCTGCAACGAGATCACGAAAGAAAAAAAGGAGATCCCGGCAAAAGGAATTGAGATCCAGTTGAACGTCAAACGGTATTTCGGCACCCTTAAGCTCGGCGATCCAAAAACTACGAACGCCTCCGGTTTTGTCATGTATGACTTTCCGGCCGATCTTCCCGGGGGCACCCACGGGATCATTGATCTTACCGCCCGGGTAAAAGATGAATCCGGGCTGCTCTTTTCCTCCGATGCAAATGCAAAACTGGCCATCGGAAAACCGGTTGTACTGAAGAGGCTGACCGATGCGAGGGCCATGTGGTCGGTTCGCTCAAAAGCGCCTGTATGGCTGATCCTGACCTTCTCGCTCACGCTCATCACCGTCTGGGGCTTTATCATTTACATTCTTCTCGCATTGCGGAAACTGAAATATTCATCCTGATCTGAATTAAAATTGTATATTATTATGCGACTCAAACTGATCATGCTGATACTCCTGGCAGGAATGCTGGGATCAGCCGGAATGAAGAGTAAGGCACAGGGTGTTGCCGACACGGTTGCGGTGGGGATTGTTGAACACCTCGACAGCATTATCCCCGGCGGACTTACTTTCAGGGATGAGGCCAACAAGCTGGTGAACCTGAATGATCTGATCCATAAGCCGACCATCCTTTCACTGGTCTATTTCGACTGCCCGGGGATCTGTCCGGCAATCCTTTCCAGCGTGGCAAATTCAGTAAAGAAGCTGAACATGCAGCTCGGACGGGAATACCAGGTCGTAACGGTCAGTTTTAATGAGCAGGATACTCCTGAGAAGGCCATGGATAAAAAGAATGCCTTCCTTGATGAGAAAAGCAAACCCTATGCGCAATACTGGTCATACCTGACCGGCGACAGCGCAAACATCCATGCCCTGACGAATGCCGCGGGTTATAAGTTCATCCGTGCAGGAAATGATTTCATCCATCCGAGCTGCATCATCATCCTCAGTCCGGAACGGAAGATAACCCGGTATCTTTATGGAACGGTCTACCTGCCGTTTGATGTTAAGATGGCGCTGATCGAGGCACAGAAAGGACTTTCACGTCCCACCATCAACCGGGTGCTTGATTTCTGCTTCTCCTACGACCCTGCGGGAAGGCGCTATACGCTTGCCGTTACACAAGTCGCCGGCACCATCATCATTTTTCTTGCACTCGTATTATTTATCTCTTTATTGATCCGATCATCAAGGAAAAAATCAAAATCAAAGAAATCAGCTGATCCATACCACAATTAATACTATATTCCATCCATGAGTGAGAACACACATCTTCATGAAGAACCCAGCTACCTGGTAGATACAGGAAAACGGAAGGGAATCCTCGCCTGGCTTACAACGATCGACCACAAGCGGATTGCACTGCTCTACCTCTGGTCCATCATGGTATTTTTTATTGTCGGAGGGATCCTCGGCGAGACCATGCGTACCGAGCTGTACAAGCCCGGCCAGCAGTTTTACGGTCCACAGACCTACAATGCCATCTTTACCCTGCACGGGCTGATCATGATCTTCCTGATCGTGATCCCGGGGCTGACCGTCGTATTCGGCAACTTCGTCATGCCGATCATGATCGGCGCCAACGACGTGGCGTTTCCAAGGCTGAACCTGTTCACCTGGTACCTGTACATCCTTGGGGCAGCGATCGTGGTCGTCTCCCAGTTTACCGGTGACGGGCCTCCCGATACCGGCTGGACTTTTTACGCGCCCTACAGTACGCAAACTCCCCTGCTTCCCTGGGCCATTTATGCCACCGCCTGGATCCAGATCCTTGCCACACCGGTGATCGGCATCACCCTGCTGATGATCATTGCAGAACGGACCTTCCACATCGGCTTCTTTGATCCTGCACTGGGCGGGGATCCGGTCCTTTACCAGCACCTGTTCTGGATCTACTCCCACCCGGCCGTGTACATCATGATCCTCCCGGCCATGGGCGTCATTACCGAGATCATCCCAACCTTCTGCCAGAAGCAGATCTACGGGTATAAAGCCATTGCGATCTCGAGCCTTGCCATTGCAGGCGTCGGATATTTTGTATGGGGTCATCACATGTTCACATCAGGAATGAGCAAGGAAGCCATCTGGCTTTTCTCCATCCTCACTTTCCTCGTTGCTGTTCCGAGCGCCATCAAGGTTTTCAACTGGGTGGCCACGATGTACAAAGGATCCATCGACCTGAAACCGCCGCTGCTTTACGCCATTGCCTTTATTTTCCTCTTCATGATCGGTGGATTTACCGGTCTCGTGCAGGGAGCGCTGGCCACCGATATCCAGGTGCACGACACAGCCTTTATTGTAGCCCATTTCCATTACATCATCTTCGGGGGCGTCGGGTTTGCATTCCTGGGGGCCATCCATTACTGGTACCCGAAAATGTTCGGCAGGATGTACAGCAACCGGATTGCCAACATCGCCTGGGGCTTTCTGTTCGCCGGCTTCAACCTGCTGTATTTTCCGCAGTTCATCATCGGGCTCGAAGGAATGCCGCGGAGGTATTTTGATTACCTGCCCCAATTCACTACCGCTCAGCAGATCTCAACATGGGGTGGTTATATTCTAGCGATCGGAATGATCATCATGATTGTAAACCTTTTCCGCAAGAAGGGAGAAAAAGCAACAGCAAACCCATGGGGAGGAAAAACCCTGGAATGGACACTGCCCTCACCCCCGCCGATGGAGAATTTTACCACTCCGCCGGTGGTGCCGGAGAAGCCGTACAACTATGATTAGTTAGAGGTCAGAGGTCAGAGGTCGGAGGTCTGAGGTCAGAGGACTGATATAATTCTGTGTAATCCCTGCCTGCGGCCCGCCTGCCGGCGAGGCAGGCAGGCAGGTGTGAAATCTGTGGTAAAAACAAATAGCGAAGTAGCGAAAATGAAGATGGAGAATGGAAAATGGAAAACTGTTATTCTGTGAAAAATCCGTGAAAATCCGTGTAAATCTGTGGTAAAAAAAATTACACGAAAATCCACGACGCCTGCCTGCCGGCAGGCAGGAAGACACGAAGGTCACGAAATAAATCGTAAACCGTAAATCGTAAATATGAATCAAATATCTATTCCAAGGGACGATGAAGGCGCTAAACTCGGGATGTGGATCTTTATCTTTACAGAGATCCTCCTGTTCGGCGGCTTATTTCTTGTATATGCGGTGATGCGGCAGAGGAATCCTGACGATTTTCACCATGCCTCTCAGCAGCTCAATACATTTATAGGGGCGCTGAATACAGTCGTGCTGCTGGCAAGCAGTATGTCAATTGCGATGTCGATATCCGCCGTTCAGAAGAAAGACAAGCGCATGGCGACGATCCTCATCAGCATTACGCTGCTCTGCGCCGTGATCTTCCTCGTCAACAAATATTTTGAATGGGGCCATAAGATATCCATTTCCCTCTACCCGGGAACCGACCTGATGAAAGAACTGAGTCACGGATATGTTCTCTTTTTCAGCCTCTATTTTTTCATGACCGGCCTGCACATGCTTCACCTGGTGGTCGGTGCGGTAATACTCATTGTTGCACTGGTCAAGGTAAGGATGGGACTGATCAATGAAGGCAGTTACATGCTGCTCGAAAACGGAGCGCTTTACTGGCACCTGGTGGATCTGATATGGATCTTCCTGTTCCCTCTGCTTTATCTTGTTACATAATAATAAGTATCGAAAAGCGAAAAGCGAGTAGCGAAACTTTGAAAAGTCATATTTCATATGTCATAGGTCATAAGTCAGTAGTCGTAGTATATTTTCTGTGACAAATCTGTGTAATCTGTGAAATCTGTGGTGAAAAATAAAAAATCGTAAATCGTAAAGAAATGGTGGATTCAGAAGTAAAACATATCACAGGATATCCGGTCTACGGAAAGGTATTAATTGTATTGCTGGTGCTGACAATCCTGACCATTGTCATCCCGTCGCTGAATCTTACTGCGGCAACCGTGTTGATCGCCCTTTTACTTGCCTCAACAAAGGCGGGAATTGTCATGACTTATTTCATGCACCTTAAAATGGAAAACCTCCTGCTCAGGATCCTTGTGATCATGGTGCTGGGGATCTATGCTTCGGTCATCCTGCTGACGTTTGCGGATTACGTTTTCAGATAAAATAAATAGCGAAAAGCGAAATAGCGAGATAGCGAAATTGTGAAGAGTCATATGTCATACGTCATACGTCATAAGTAAATAGTCGAAGTAAATTTTCTGTGACTAATCTGTGAAAATTTGTGAAAATCTGTGGTGAATAATTAAATAATCGTAAATCATAATTCTCCCTATATGAATACCGGCGCATCAAATTTTGTTGAAGGAGTAGATTGGGTTTTTAAGCTGCTTTTCGGGATCAGTGCTTTCTTTCTGATCGTGATCACTGCGATGATGATCTTTTTTGTCATCCGTTACAACCGGAAAAGGCATCCGAAAGCTGTCCAGATCAAGGATAACATGGCACTGGAGATCACCTGGATCACCATCCCCGTGATCATCGTTCTGTTCCTGTTCTACTATGGATTTTCCGCATTCCAGCCCATGATCTGGGTTCCGAAGGATGCCATGAAGGTAAAGGTGATCGGGAAGATGTGGCAATGGAGTTTTGAGTACCCCGGCAACAAGGTGGCAGATACACTCGTACTTCCCCTGAACAGGCCTGTTAAGCTGGACCTGGTTTCAGTGGATGTCATCCATGGTTTCTCCATTCCTGCATTCAGGGTCAAGGAGGATGTGGTTCCGGGGAAGAACAACTACATGTGGTTCACGCCCCAGCAGACAGGCAATTTTGAGATCTTCTGTACTGCTTATTGCGGCGTTCGTCATTCTTACATGGGAACAAAAGTCAGGGTGGTTACTCCCCGTCAGTACGATCAATGGCTGGCCTCGGTGAAGGTTGCATCAGAAGAACCCGGGGGACTCCAGGTACTGAAGAAAAATGCATGCACCGGGTGTCATTCGCTCGACGGTTCAAAGCTGGTCAGCGCTTCGTTCAAAGGATTGTATGGAAAAACCGAGACTGTTGTGACCAACGGAACCGAACGGAAAGTGAAGGTGGACGATGAATACATCACCACTTCGATCTATGAACCTGACAAGGACCTCGTTTCCGGATACTCCAAAGGAATCATGAAGAGCTACAAAGGCATCGTCAAGGAAGACGAAGCAAAAATGATCATTGAATACCTGAAAACCCTTAAATAATTTTGCACTCCTTCCCGATCCGAAGCATCCCCGGGCTGATCCGTATAAACGTTTCACTGGCTGTTACGCTGTCTGCATTTGCTTCATGGGTCGTTGCATCCGGAAAGGTCACCACGGAAGCCATCCTTCCTGTCCTTGCCATTTTTCTTCTTGCTTCAGGAGCCTCTGCGCTCAACCAGGTCCAGGAAAAAGAACAGGATGCGAAAATGTTCAGGACAAGATCACGTCCGATTCCTTCAGGAAAGATCACATCACTTCAGGCCCTGATCCTGGCCGGGATACTGCTTTTATCAGGTTTTATCGTACTTGCCATTGAGTCCCCCCTTATCTGCTTTCTTTTCGGATTGCTGAACGTTGCCTGGTACAATGGATTTTATACCTGGCTGAAAAGGAAAACAGCTTTTGCAGTCGTTCCCGGAGCCCTGACGGGTGTTATCCCTGTCATGATCGGCTGGACAGCAGGCGGAGGTTCAGTCTCCGATCACACCTTGCTGATGCTGGCCCTCTTTCTGTTCATGTGGCAGATCCCCCACTTCTGGCTGCTCATGCTGAAATATGATGGCGAATACCGTTCGGCCGGGTTCCCCGTCATGACGGAAACGTTCAGCAATTCACAGTTCCGGAATATCATCATGGCCTGGTTCATCGGCGCCACCGGCACCTCCCTCCTGCTGGTTGGATACGGGTTCTGGAAATTCCTTCTTCCGTCGCTCCTGATCATGTGCATGAATATTTTATTGTTGGTAATGGTATTTGGTCAATTGTACTATGCAAAAAATCTCCACTACCGCCTTCTTTTCGCATCCATGAACGGTTTTCTTCTTCTCGTTCTGGGGCTCCTCGTCATTGAACGGTTGTTGTACTGAAAATGATAATTTCCGGGTGTTTTCTGAATTGAAATTGTGTAACTTTGCATCCCGAAATCATCAGGAATTCATTTCCTTCATGAAATATCCGTCTGAAACCTATTCTTTCAAACCTTAAATGATCCTTTTCCATTATTCTGTGGTCAGATAAAATCAAATAAAATCAAAATGAAAAAGCTGTTCATTCTTGCCCTTTTCTTCTGCCTTGCATCCATCGCCGGAAGATCCCAGACAACTGGTACCATGCAGAACGTTCCTAACGATACTGCTCAATATCCCTATTGGGTGCAGATGATGCAGGATCCGTCGGTGAATTTTTTCAAGGTTCAGCGCGCCTTCAACATCTACTGGCAAAACCGGCCGATCACCAAAGGGTGCGGATGGAAGGTCTTCAAGCGGTGGGAATACATGATGCAGAGCCGTGTGCTGCCGAACGGCGACCGTCCCGCACCTGAACTTGCAGAAAATGCCTATGAACAGTTCCTGAGAAGCAACAGGTCCTCCACCGGTAACTGGATTTCCCTTGGTCCTGCAACGATCCCGGCACCCGGACCCGCAGGTTATGAAGGACTGGGCAGGATCAATACGGTTGCATTTCATCCGAGCGACCCTAATAAGATTTTCATCGGCTCGCCTTCCGGCGGGATGTGGCAGACCACAGATGGCGGCTTGAACTGGGTGACACATACCGATACGATGCCGACATTGGGCGTTTCCGCCATTATCGTCGATTTTTCCAATCCGAACACGCTTTATCTTGGCACCGGCGACCGTGATGCAGGAGATGCAGCCGGGCTTGGCGTTTACAAAAGCACGAACGGGGGTCTTACCTGGGCACCCTCAAAAACAGGCATGGGTGATAAGGTTATCGGACACATGATCCAGGATCCTTCAAACGCTTCCCTTCTTCTTGCAGCCACCAATGGCGGGATCTATCGTTCCACTGACGGAGGCGCCAACTGGACCCAGACCCAGACAGGCAATTTCAAGAATATCGCCTTCAAACCGGGCGATCATACTGTGGTTTATGCCGCCGGCAGTTCCACATTCTACCGTTCATCCAACAACGGTGTCAGTTTTACAAGTATTTCTTCAGGGCTCCCCGGGGGCCAGCGGTCGACAATTGCTGTTACTGCTGCAAATCCTGCTTATGTTTATCTTCTCTATGCCGCAGGTGATAATGGTTATGGCGGAGTATACCGTTCAACCGATTCAGGACTTTCATTCTCCATGCGGTCCACCTCTCCGAACATCATTGACTGGAGTTGCGACGGAAGCGGTACTGGGGGACAGGGCTGGTATGACCTTGCCCTGGCTGCTGATCCTGCAAATGCCAACACGATCTATGTCGGCGGCGTCAATGTATGGAAATCAACCGACGGAGGCATTAACTGGAACATCAATTCTCACTGGTACGGCGGATGCAGTGTGCCTTCCGTGCACGCCGACTGTCACTTCCTTGGATTTAATCCCGTTGACGGACACCTGTATGCCGGAAACGACGGCGGAACCTTTGCCACTGCCGACGGGGGAACGACATGGAACTGGCTCATGACCGGCGTTACGGTCGGACAGATCTACAAACTGGGTCAGGCCCAGCTTTCAAAGAATCATGTCATCAATGGCTTCCAGGATAACGGTACCTATACCATTACACCTGCAGGCTGGGTCGCAACAGGCGGTGGCGATGGCATGGAATGCACCATCGATTATGCGAATGATGCCTATACCTATCACACCATCTATTACGGCGATATTTACAGGCGGTATAATAATAACAATGAAAATCATATCGCAGGAAACGGAACCAACGGCATTACGGAAAGCGGCGGCTGGGTGACGCCTTTCACCCTGCATTCAACCGATCCGAACACGATGTTTATCGGTTACAAGAACATCTGGAGAAGCCCGAATATCCATAATACACATCCGACCTGGACGAAGATCTCAGACAACCTTGCCGGCGGAAACGGCAGCGATATGTCGGTGGTTGAAAATTCAAAAGCTGATCCCAATATCTTCTATGCAGCCCGTTCTGATAACCGGTTGTTCCGGACCGATAACAGCATGGATCTTGCCCCGACCTGGATCGATCTTACCACCTCCCTCCCGGTGGCCTCTACTCCGACCGACATTGCAGCACACCCGACCGATCCCAATATCGTTTACATCACCGTTGGTAACAAGGTCTATAAATCTACGGATAAGGGACAGACATGGACTGACATCAGCCTTAACCTGCCGGCAATTCATCTGAACAGCATCGCATATTATAAAAATGATGCAGAGGGACTTTATTTAGGTTCCGATGCCGGTGTGTTCTATAAGAATGCCACGATGACAACCTGGATTGCATACAGCCATGGACTTCCGGCCAACTCCAAGATCACTGAACTGGAGATCTATTATGACAACGACAGCGTTTCAAGCGATGCCATCCGGGGATGCACCTACGGACGGGGACTGTGGGGTTCCGATATGTATCACTCCGCGCCGGTTGTCGATTTTTCCG
>JAPLDJ010000015.1:0-499457 GCA_026391805.1 Bacteroidota bacterium
CAACTTTTGCCTTAAATTCGGGACTGAATTTGCGTCTGGGTTTTTGTTCCATCGTTCAGGGTTGTTTTAGTGTTTGTATTCCACCTTAACGCCCTGTCCTAAAAAAAGGTTACATTATAATACATCAGGACAATACATTGATTATCTAAAAGAATCGGAAATGGGGACATTATCTGAAAAATTAAATTCTCTTAAAATGTCAGCCAGTTTTAATGACTATATAAGTTGGTTTGTTACTTGGCCGTGCCTAATCGGACCTTTACATGCTGGTTTGATGAATGCCTTGTACTATAATGGATCGTATTAGGTTTATATTTTCTAATTTATTGAAAAATAAAGGATCAATTAAAGTTATTCGATAATTAAATGCCAATTAAAATATTACTTTCATGAAATACTCAGTATTTGCATATCTGATTGTACTGCTCATTCCTTTTGAAAGTTGCAGGAAAACTGAATGTCATAGAATTATTAATATTATTAATTCAACGTCCGATACAGTCATTCTTGCTCAGAAAGGTTATGAAAACGTATCAGGAACCACTTTATGTAAATTAGACGGTTCTGAATTCTATCCCGGAGAAACTTGGGAACTTAAACGCCGTGATTGTTGGGAGGACATCCTTGCCGGGGGAAAGACTTGGGAGATATTCATTGTAGATCCTAAACATTTTAACCCCCCGTTTATTGTATATGATTGCGATTCCATCGAAATTAAAAATACGGTTTTAAAACATTATTTAATAACCCTTGATGACATAAAAAAACAGAATTTCACTATTTCATATCCATAGAATGCTTGTAAAGACGAAGATACCCTCAAATAATATTTTTCTAATAAACCTGAAAAATGAAAATCCAAATACATCTAATCCTCGTTCTTTTGATATTGCACACTTTGGGAATTTCAGCACAAAACAACCCGGCAACCCCTACCGTTCACTTCTCATATGACGCAAACGGTAATCGTTTTCAACGATGGGTTACCATTGAAAAAATAGCTAAAGTTGATAGTGCCGATTCCCTCCACCAGGATACAATTATTAAAAGCTTTAACAGGAATGCGGGGAATAATATGGACCAGAATATTTCGCTCTACCCTAACCCCACTCAGGGCCTGCTGGATCTTAGGATCACTGATATGCAGGAAGGCAAAACTGCGGAATTTGTTTTTGTCTCATTGACTGGCCAAGAGTTACTGAGAAAGAAAACTGCGTTGTCTGTAACGAATATTGATATTAGCAATTTTCCTCCAGGAAGTTACATCTTTACTATAACCCTTGATAAACGGATGGAGACATGGAAGGTTATTAAGCAATAGATTGTAGGCATTGTTCACAAATCATATAGAATCATTAAATAGTGCCAGATATCAACTTGCTTGATCCTCCTGGAAATCACCTTCGCTGTTTTCGTTTTGCTTTTCCTGATCTGACCATCTTATTTGGGTTTGCGGATTTCGATAATAATAAGGGTATTCAAATGAACTATGATGCTGATCGGCTCTTTCCATGCTGACCTTGTCCGTCGTCATTTAAAGTTGTATTTGGCCTTTGATGTTGATGAACATCTGTTTATTCCATTTTTTCACATTTCCACTAATGGTAGTTAACAAATATCGTGGATTCGAGTCAAAAGGAGTGTTATATCCTATGCTAAGCTAAACGTTCATTCCAGGGTACAGTTCCACTCATTCAAGAATTTTCCCGGCATATCCTCACTGCTTTCCGGTATTCCAGTTCCAACTTGAGTGCCCCTCCATGCCCTTTTTTACACTTGCATATACTTAACCCTAAAAACTCAAAGCCATGAAAACATTCGTAAAAAACTACATCGGGAAAGGAAAGAAAATCGAAGGCCTCCAGATAGTTAAAATGAATTTCAAAATTGCAGACCTGCTTCAATTCGCGCACAAATACAATAATGAAGACTACATCACCGTCGAAATTGCAAAACTCAAGGAACCAGATAAGTTCGGACGTGATTACACCGCTTATGTAAGTGTCCTGGAAGAGGATGAACCCAAGAAAGCCACTTCCAAAAAAGGCGCCAAGAAATCAAAGAAATCCACCGAGCTGATTCCCTCCAGTGATATCCCCTTCTAAATCGAAGATGATTTTCCCTGAAAGCTGGCCCAAAAGGTCAGCTTTTTCTTTTTGTTGAATGGACCGGGAAAGAGAATACCCGGTCAATGGTAAAAAAAAGGTTAAAATGAATCCTGGTTTGCTGGCAAAGCGGTGCCCCGGTGGGGCCTTTGGTTGCTCAAAATTTCCCACAAAGTTACTTGCGAACATCTGCAGAAAGCTTAAAACTGTCAAGGGCGATCTGCTTTTGATGGCAGTATCGTCTTCGATAAATTCATTCCGTTTCACGCAATGACCCTTACCCATGACATTATTTAATGTTCTCAGTGATTGCCTTTGGCGTAAAAATTTTGTTTAACCTTTTAAATCCTTACGTCATGACAAAGCTTCACAAAAACACTCAGGATCAGAACTTAGTAGACATCGTCGCTGAACAGCTCGACTCAATCTATTATCCTGGCTACGCCGAGGAACTGATGGAATCAGATCCCGTTAAGTTCGAATGGGAACTTAAGGAACTGGCCGGCCAGCTGGCCGGTGTTGAAGACTGAAAGGCTTTTCAACTTAATTGAGCAGAAAGCGTTGCTTTCTGTTTTTTTTATGGTCGCATAATAGCAGAAGACATTTCTGGTTTCGAAAAAGAGATCTGTTGAAGTTCTACTTCTCTATAATGAACTTTTCTCGTGAAACAGTTTCTTTCTGAAACACCAGCCTGGCAACATATATTCCTGCATGCCATGATGTGATATCCGGTTTCACGGTTTTCGTCGACTGGTTTACAATTTCAGAAAATAGCAGCTTGTCGTAGATATCATAGATCTGGAGAAGTGCCCCGGTCCATTGCTGGTATGCAGTCGTTACTTTGATTCCGATTGATTGGGTTTGAGCGACAAGATACTGGGGCAATTCGATGGTAACAAATTCTTTTGCAGGATCTGGGTAAATATGCAGCTTTGACTTTTCTGGTTCCTTATGAAAATTATAAACAGATGTTACCACGGCGCAATCATCCAAGGAAACTGTATCAGAAACGACTGGATGAGGGCAAAGACTATCATATCTCAGAGGAGTTAAATAACTACTATCGAATTCAAGCTCTGAATTGAGCTTCGCAGCAAATGCGCATAACGCCCCAGACGATGGAACAGTTTCTAAAAAACCAGTGAAAATAACACGATTATTATGTGTTATTTCAGAGTTGGTTAAGAATATAGTAGGGGTATTGGTAAAAAGTACTTTCTCCTTTAATAAATTTCCGTTTCTATCTGTCTTAAGTGCAGCGGTAGTATCTGATATACCAGTATTGACAGACCATGCTGCATTAAAAACAAGAGTTGAATCAGTAAACCAGTTTATAGTACCAGCACCACCCGAATAGGAATTGCCAATAAGATCCTTATAAAACTCGGGATATCCATTAACCCCGGTTTTAAATAAACATGGGCCGTCTCCATAAGGAGGAACATTCCTTGCTAACCTGCCTGGAGTATAAAGGTGATGCTTGTTATCTTCAACCGGAGTATTCGGATAATCGCTTATTGTTGCATTGTTCATTCCCCATGGATATTCGAAAATAATTTCACCTGTATTTTTAACTTTGACATGAAATATCTTCAATATCCAGTATCCTGGCATAAGTGAATCGGGGGAATAAGCGTCACCGGTAATAACGAAACAAGAATCAGATGTGTAAAGTAAAGCACGAGCGTCAGGACTATTATAAACTGCTGAATTTGAGACATATTCTTGAACCCATTGAATTTCCCCAAGGGAATCTGTTCGAAAGAGCCATACATCAGAAGGGCTGATCCATTGCTGAAGTAAAATCATAAATCCCCCATCAAAAGTGCTTTTAATATCAATACAAAAGGAGCTACAAAAAGAGGAGTTATAGATTTTACACCATTCTTTTTCTCCACATGCATTTACTTTGACAATCATGGGATCATAACAGTTTGAGTTTAATTTATTTGTGCTTCCGCAATAAATCATTTTCCCCCCTATCAATTTACAAGAAGCATTAAATTGATTATATTCACCAATCTTCCCATAAAGCATCGTCCAAAGTTCATCTCCATTGATATTAATTTTTTTTGCCAAGCCATAACTTGTCCACCCTGAATTTTGGTATCCGGTCAGAAGAAATCCATGATCATATTGTTCATGAATTCTATAGCAACAGACATGCATATTGTCGCAGTAGATTTTTATCCAGGTCTGACCCAGAATCAATCTTGGAATGATAAATAGAATAAAAACAATCAGAATAAACCTTATTTTCATTTCAGATTAATTATGCTTAAGTATTTTTCTGGAACCTTTATTAACCCCGTTCACTTTAAGTTGGACAAAATAAATTCCGGGAGGGGAATTTGGAAATGGAACTACTAATTGATTAATCGGTCTTTCGTAAGTATAATTAGCAATACAAATGCCTCTTGAATTATAAAGTCTCAATTCGGAACTTTCAGTCGATTGTCCTCTTTGAAATTCAATAATGATAAAATCATTACAAGGATTTGGATATGCAGTAAAAGTCGGGCTTATTTGTTTCTTTCTTCCATATTGTTTAGGATTTTTAATTGATTTCAAATTTGACTCCAAAATGATCGGTTCCTGGTAATTCAGTAATCCAGTGGAAATAAGAGTATTTCTCGCAAATGCCCCGGGCGGATCATTATCTTCTTCTGCCAGTGTTTGTAATGAAATAATTGTCAGACTATCAGGATAATTGTATCCAAGAGAATCGTTAACAAGTAGTTCAAGCAATGGAACAAGGATTATAAATTTTTGGTATGTAATAAATTCATTTTCGGAAAGATCAAATTTATTGGGTATATTCTCCAGAAGGGACTCGGCTGAGGAGAATTTATGATCACATAAGTAAAGAAAAACAAGGTCATAATTCGAAGACAGAAAATAATCATCCTGGAGAAATGAAACCAGTGAGTCCATAACTCCTGGCAATGTATCTTGTTTTGCTCTTATAATAAGTTCATTCAAGTAAAGGGTTCTTGCATGTATCCAGCTACTTAGCTCTGATTCCAATCTCTCCATGGAACCGATAGTATCCTTCCCTTGTAATATCTCGGCCCACATCGAATCAGGTACTGAATTCACTCTGCTATCCAAGGTGTTTAGGAGATCTTCGTTTTTAGCCGCGTGTGGATTATGTACCATAACATCACGTATCATTGCATTCGGAAGAACATCTTCTTTGATAATTGATGATTTCATGACAGTATCAGAGATATATGGAGATGCCATCATTAAGGACTGATAAAGATCATAAGATTGGCTTGAATTACTGGAATTGACAATTGAATTTAGAGAGTCGGAGGAACCAAGATCTATCAATAAGCTTAATAGTGATGAAATACTATCGATCTTTACATCAGCTAAATTAACAAGAGCTTTTAATTCAGTAAATGATCCCTGAGGATAAAAGTTATCTGGACATGAGTAATTTTTTGTATAGTCAGAATTATCCTTTTGCTTATAAACCTTTGAAGTATTTGTAATGAAAATCGGCTCTAATCTTTCGAATAACGATCCGGCTTTATGATACATGTACTGAATATCCCCAACATAATTATCAATGTTAACATCAAACCTTGTCCAGGAGTTTGGTTCACTTGGATTCTGATTTCCATGGTCTGGTGAAAAGGTATTACCGGCGGGTTTTTGACATGGCGCTGGTGGATTTGGGATATTTCGTTGATAATACTTTATCCCAAGGTTAGGTGTGGTCTGATTCTGATTAATAACAAAATCATTTTTACAATTTGTAAAATCATTACATACAAAGCATAG
Source organism: Bacteroidota bacterium (assembly GCA_026391805.1). Classification (GTDB taxonomy): domain Bacteria; phylum Bacteroidota; class Bacteroidia; order Bacteroidales; family FEN-979; genus FEN-979. Next base: position 5,898 of record JAPLDJ010000015.1, read on the forward strand.
GCCAGTTGTGATATATACAGGGTTAGGATATATATTTTCAGGCAATGCTCCCGTAAACTTGTTGATATTTTGCCCTTGGAGTGCATATGTCAGATTTGAAAAGTTATTGTTATATATGAAATTGTTATTTGTTCCAGAATTATTAATTATGATTCCAAACTGGTTTACGTTTGTCCATCCGGTTGTCGTCGTGGGATCAGTACCATGAAAACCATATTGCGGATGAAGAATATCCTGATGAACTTTATAACCGGAGCAGTTATTGAGATATAACCCGTAAAGAGAGTCTATTGCTGTGCCAAAATTTTTGTCAAGGGTAAATGTGCAATTGTGAATCTCAAAATCATTCACTTCGGTATAACCGCTGAAGTAGGCGCCACTTTTATTTCCGTTGAAAATTGCATTTTCAATCGAAACCTTGGCATCGGCCAGTCCGTTCATCATAGAATATATTCCATATTGGAGATTGTGAAATTCAGTTCTAACTGAGCCAGAATTATTTAAATTTAGATCTGAATTATTGCAGTAAATTCCTTTCCCCCGGTCATAGTATTGAACCGGTACATGAGTGTTCTCGATTGTATTCTGAAATACACAACCTGTTATCGGCACTGTTCTTACTCCATTAATTTTCAACAAGTACTGCGGTTTGACACCGGACAAGAGTTCCGCATCCGTTATAAAAATACAATTGCTGAAATAGCTCTTATTCGCGCTTGTTCCGTTATGGTAGGGATAAAATTCAACCCCGATATAGTTGTTTTTAAAGGTTGCATGATCGGCTTCGATTATTCCTCCCGATGGATATCCGGGTTCCGGAACCGGCTTCCCTCCGGAGGCGTTATCTGGTATCCACCCCGGATTGAACGTTTTGATTCCGCACCAGGCATTTTCAATGATTCCGTTCGTAATTTTTATCTTTCCCTGGTTCTGTTGTGTCTGTGACAAGGCTGGATTGCCGTGAAGTTCGATCCCACTCCATAATTCATGGCAGCCACTTGTAATCCGGCCCGGAACGGTTGTTGAATTTATGACCTGATCCGTTATTTCAAGTTCCCCTCCAGGACACACAATGATCCTGGTATCTTTAGACATGTACACATTAGCAGAAATTACCAACTTATTACTTGAACCAATGTATATGTTTTTATTGATATGCCGATCCGTATTCCAATAAATTGTACTGCCGTTCGTACCAATATTAATCGTGTCCTGAAGGGTAGAGCAGGGATTTTGCTGACATTCAAAGGTGATCGGATTGTACGGCCCTGAAAAGACATCGTCATCGTTGCAATCCTCATCTTCTGCCTTAACCCAGGGTGGGCATCCGCAGTCTTGTGGTGAAACTTGAACAATATTACCATTATCATCTTTCCAATGTAATCCCCACCAGTAGTAACCATCGCCGTCTTCATCCGAACATATAATTCCAGTTGGATTAATTGGACGGTTGAGATCATCATATAAAAAGAAACATTCACCATAATTTGCACCAATATGTGCAGAAAAATCGGTCTCTTCAATTGTTAAAAATGGATTATCAGCGGGTTTATTACTATCCTCGAGCGTGTATCTAATACCTCCAAGTATACTACAAGTATTATCTATTACGATCGGGGGGTCATTATATCCCGTTCCAGAATAAACAACATCTCCCGATTTATTTGAACCATAAGCTACGAAAACCATTTCATGAGAATATCCAGGAGCGGTATAATGACAACAAATCGGGCCATATTGTATTAATTCTTTTTGAAATTCATCAACAGGATAATTCGCTACCGAATGATAGCTTGTGATTAAAATATTATCGGCTGGATTAGAACAGAGAGGAATAGGACAAGCTGGTACCGGATTACAATTATATGGAAAACAATTCTCATCATATATTAAATTTGTTTTCATGAATTCAAAAACACTATTTGCGAGGGGGCCGTATATAGAACAATCAAGCGGAGCCCACGTAGGGCAGCTTATCAGCTGCATTATTGATAAATCCATATTAACCTGGTGCTTGTGTTCAGGATGAATAGATTGACCTGGTCCAATATTATTGTTATAGAATAAATTAGCATATGATTGTGTAAGAAAAATAGGAGCAAAAGCCTAGCAGGTGTTACCAGATTGATTGTATGTTTTTTTTGTCACCCATCCAACTCCATTGTCATTATAGTACGGTGATGGGTTGTTGTTTTGAGGAGGAATATCAGAATTATGCCGATTACGCCAATCAAAATCGACATAATTTGATGGGGAGGGATTTAGTCTATGAAGTGATGATCTATGATAGATGCCTCCGATATAATAATCAAATCCTTCAAGATTGAATTTTTTTGTATAAAGATTCTCTTTTTCTTGATATGCAAGATTTGATATGTTTGTCTTCCCAGCCCTCCAATACATGTTTTCCTCAACAATTCTTCGGTTCATTATTTTCACTTTCATTGAATCAATTTTCGCTTTTTCACCTGCCTGCAATTTTTCTGCGTTGGAAATTTCATCTCTGGAATAGATTAATGTATCAAGGGAAACGAGGGCATTTATTATATCTATCCTGATTGAATCAGGATAAATGCCATCAAGGAAGCAGGTTTCATCACATGCAGCGGCAAAAGAAAATGTATTTGCCGTATCGATCAAAGGATAGGCTTCGTAAAGTAAAAAATGATTGCCTGCATGGTCAACCACTATGATTCTCGCGAGGCTGCTATCACTGATAAGGGTGATGCTTCCGGTCACTTTAATGCTGTAAACGGTCGTCCCCGATTCAAAGGGCGAAATAATTGTATCGGACGAAAATGTCTGATTGATCACGATCTCCTGACAATAAACAGAGCCTGAAAGGCCAAGTAACAAAAAAAACAGTGTTGTCATTACTGTTTGCTCTATGCGATTCTTAATTGATTTCATGGAGGTGGGTCTTTAGGTGAAAATCAAAATAAAACCGACCTCTAAAGATAGTAAAGCATAACCCGTTATGCAAGACAAATTTAAAATATTCACATGTGTTGTTTTGCGGTGAATAAAAAATGTGGCTTTTGATGGGCTTCCGACGAGACAGTTTATGAATAGCTCTTGCATCTGTTGCTGTTGCAGATCGACTTTCAATCAAAAGTTCATCTAAGGAAGAGTTTTTAAAACATGGATTCTTTTATCAAAGATCCATAAAATAACATATGAAAAGCTAAAACCTTCTGCACATTTACTCGAAATGGGATGCAAAGTTAACCTCATGAAAATATCCGTCTCGAAAGACAACCGCCCTTTGGCACTGTTGCCCGTTGGGTTCGTTCAGATTTTCCTTCGGTCGGAAGTGGATCCATGACACTCATTACTGACGGAAAATCATGACCTGAATCTTTGTTCCGGAATTTTCATTCCGGTTTTTTAACGGGCATCAATTTCTTCATAAACCAGGCGTGCCAGATGCCTATATAAGTCTTCAGGGCAGGAGCAAAACAAAATGACAAAGATTACCGCACCCGTTGCCAAGGCAACCAATGGATCATCCACTGCAACGAAAGCTGTTGCTGATGTTGTCAAGGAAGTTCTCAATCCTTCAACCGAGAAGAAAGCCGAAGTACAGAAGGCTCTTCCTGTTCCTGAACCGGCCAAAGAGCTGACCATGGCTGAAAAGATCATCAAGATCGAGACACTTCAGCTTCTGGTTGAAAAACGGACCAAACTGGTTCAGACCCGGGCAGAACTTGACCGGTTCAAGACAGCTTCCAGTGACTTCAACTGCAGCATGCGGCTGAACGACTCGGACGGGAACGTCTTCACCACATCGTTCACCCCCGGGATCAAGAAAGTCCTGGATTACCTCAAGGGCGCATTTGAAGGCAGTATCAGGGAAGTCGAAGATGAGATCAACTTCTGAGTCTTTCTAAATTCAATGATCTTGGTGTTCAGGCTTAGGCCTGAACACCATTTTTTTATGGTCGTAATGGCTCGGAGAGAAGGCATGTTTTTACTTACAGTCTCACAAACATTTTGTAGATTTTACTGATCATCCACCTCGCAAGGTCCTTATAAAGCCAGAACGCATGCCATGAACGATTTTGACCCAAGCGTGGCGAAGTATCCTTCGCTGAGGTCGAATGCGTTCGGGGTGAGGTCTACGGGATTAGTTAGCATTCTCATATATACAGAATTTTTCTCCACCGTCAAATCATTTTTACCCAAAAGTGATCAATAAATTAGGTCGTAATTGTTTGAAAGTAAATTATTTTTCATTATCTTTATGGCTTTATGATTAAAAGAACATTTTGCCTTAATAAGGACTTCTTTATAGTAATCTTTATAAGGGAAAATGATTAAAAAAGAAGGAGGTATGCCAATGATCATAAACAACAAATGTTTTTCTAAATAATACTTCTTTGAATTCAACTATTCAAGGAATCATATCAAAATCAATATTTTAATATAATATTGCAGAATTCATAAAACAACAAGCCATGAAAAAGATATTTATTACAATTCTCCTTTTTGTCATTGCAATTATTGCAATTCCAAAAGTCACATTTGGTGCCCCATATATATATTTTCATATTTCAATTGCTGATAACTGCAAGCCACAACCTTATACGGGGAATTATTGTATTCAGGTATGGATTTATCATAATACAGATGTTGTTTGCACCTGGACTGATTGTAATCTTACAGCATCATCATCTTATGTAGATTATACAGGTTGCGATTTCGTACAGGAAGATGAACAACATTATCGTATTGTTGCTAAAATGTGGAGGCAAAACAACACTGGATGCACAGATACTGAGCTAACAGGTTGGCTATATCCTGGTCAATTGAATAATTATTATGGAACCGAACAAACGCTAAATTTTACTCTACAATAATCTGATTACTCAGACAAACGCTAAAACGTGAGAAGAAGGTGGGGTAATATGAAATCCTTGAATGGGATATGTCTACATATCATCTTTCAGGCATTTAGTTTTCTTTTTCTACCCCACTTTTTATTTTCTCAGGGAGAATTCGACAATTGGTACTTTGGCCACCATGCCGGATTGAATTTTTCTTCCGGATCACCCGTTGTTCTGACCAACTGTTCTCCCCTTTTTACAGCTGGGTACACAAATGCAACAGTTTCTGACTCTTTGGGAAATCTGCTGTTCTATACGGATGATCAACGAATTTACACCAGGAATCATACTGTCATGCCAAACGGAAATGGACTGAATGTTCATTTATACCAACCCATGCTGCCCTTGAAGAATCTAACGGATAACAGCAAGTATTATCTTTTTACAAATGACAATACGGCAACACCAGTAAACCCAAACCCCAGGGGATTAAGATACTGGATCATCGATATGAATTTAAATGGCGGATTGGGAGATATCCCTGCCGGTCAAAAAAATGTAGTAATTCCGGGCGGTGAACATACGAGCTGTATGGTGACCGGAACGCGTCATAATAACCTGCATGATGCCTGGGTCATTACAAGGGACTATACGAATTATAATTATTTATCTTTCCTGGTGACGAATTCCGGGATTAATACACCACCGGCAATCAGTCACAGCACTGTACCCATCACGATTTACCCCGGTGGAGGTACTGCCGGCTCGAACAATACGCATATGGCGAGATTTTCACCTGACGGGACCCGGTTGCTTGTTGTTTATGATACCATTTGCGAGTATTGCCGGTTCAATGATACAACCGGTATTATTACCCCTTTATTTATGTTCAACAGGATGGGCCCACTCTCGAATTATGATAGCCAACAAGCGGAATTTTCTATTGATTCTAAATTTGTATATGTAGGGTGTAATTATTTTAACAGCAGTTTTATTACACAATATGATGCGACAAAAACAGATTCGGCAAGTTTTGTGCAAAGCGGACAGGAAATTTATCTGACACAAGGGTCATTGCCTTTTGAGTACGCACTTCAGCGGGCGGTTGATAATAAAATATATACTACTGAAGGTAATTCAGATTCTGTAAATGTAATTCACAACCCAACGGGACAGGGTGCGGCTTGTAACTTCCAGCTTGATGCAATCTGCCTTTTGCCGACCAACTTCTGCTATAATGGTTTCCCGCAATATATTCAGAAATATTATGCATACTTTTCTCATACTGGAAGTTGTCAGGGGAGTCTGGTTGGATTTACGCCAACTTATTATCCTGCCGAGGATAGTATACGTTGGAATTTTGGCGATCCTTCGTCCGGAAGTCAAAATTTCTCTACACTACCTTATCCTTTCCACATCTATGACAATCCCGGGAATTATTTGGTAGAGTTTTATATCCGGTACAATGATCATCGCAGGGATACGGTCTGGCAAACCATAACCATATTGCCTTCTCCTCAGCCTAATCTTGGCCTGGACAGATTATTATGCCTGGGTGATTCGATAATCCTTGATGCCGGGGCCTGCGCAGGATGTACCTATTCATGGGATAACCTTGCAACCAGCCAGTACGGAATAGGAAGTAATCAGACGTTCACGGTGAAGACGGACGGAAACTACATGGTCACGGTCACTGATGGCAACGGCTGTAGCGGCAAGGATACCGTTCTGGTCACCTTCACGCCTGTGCCGCAGGTCATGAACAGCCCTCTTAGCAAATCCATCTGTTCCGGCGAATCCACGAACATTTCACTGATTTCATCAGTCCCGGGTGCAAATTTCCATTGGACTGCAAGCCTTTCTTCCGGAACCGTCACAGGGTTCAGTGCTGATTCCGGTCTGGTTATTAACCAGGTCCTGGTAAATCCACTCTCGACCTCCGGGAGTGTCACATACCATATCTTTGCGAAAATCGGTAATTGTGCAGGCGATACAGTGAATTTTCCTGTTACTGTTAATCCCGGGGATTCGGTGAAAGTTTCAATCGCCGCATCCAATAATAATGTTTGCGCAGGCACCTCTGTCACCTTTACTGCAACTCCGACAAATCCGGGAACAACTCCTGTTTATCAATGGAAAGTCAATGGGGTAAACTCAGGCACGAATTCAACATCTTTCATTTATACTCCATTAAACAATGATGTAGTAACCTGCGAGCTTACATCTTCGCTGACCGTCTGCATTTCGAACAACCCTGCCACTTCCAATGCCATTACGATGATTGTCAACCCGGCTCTGCCGGTTTCTGTCACTATTTCAGCTTCCGCTAATCCGGTCTGTTCAGGAACTTCTGTAACTTTTACAGCGACACCGGTCAATGGCGGATCATCACCGGTATACCAGTGGAAGGTAAACGGTTTACCGGTCGGGACAAACAATCCTGTCTATTCCTATATTCCAAATAACGGAGATCTTGTCAGTTGTACATTGACCTCTTCTGAAATTTGCGCCACAAACAATCCAGCATCCAGCATCCAGTATCCGGTATCCGTCAACCCGAACCTGCCGGTCAGCGTTTCGATTTCAGCTTCTTCAAATCCTTTTTGCCAGGGATCGACTGTCACTTTCAATGCTGTGCCCACAAATGGCGGGTCAACGCCAGCCTATCAATGGAAGGTGAACGGGATCAATGCTGGCACAAACAACTCATCCTATTCCTATATTCCAAACAATGGCGATATTGTTAACTGTGTTCTGAATTCAAATATTGCATGTCCGATAGGGAATCCGGCCAATTCAAACGTCCTTACGATGATTCAGAACAATTCTGTTCCGGTCAGCGTTTCAATTGCAGCTTCATCCAACCCGGTCTGCGCCGGTACTTCCGTCACCTTCACTGCAACGCCGGTCAATGGCGGCGCTACACCGGTCTATCAATGGAAGCGCAATGGTATAAATGTCGGGACAAACAGTACAACATACACGTATATCCCGGTTAATGGCGATGTCATAACCTGCACACTTACGTCTAATGCAGCATGTGCAAGCGGGAACCCGGCTACATCCAATTCTGTAACCATGACCGTCAACCCTAACCTGCCTGTCAGTATCTCCGTTTCGGCTTCTGCCAACCCTGTTTGTGCGGGAACAACAGTGATTTTTACGGCGGCCCCGGTGAATGGCGGCATATCTCCTTCATACCAGTGGTTTGTAAACAGCGTTCCGGTTGGAACGAATAATCCGGTCTATTCCTATAATCCGAATAACGGAGATCTTGTCAGTTGCACAGTGACATCTTCTGCAATTTGCGCCACAAATAATCCAGCATCCAGCATCCAGTATCCAGTATCTGTTAACCCCAACATGCCGGTCAGCGTCGCCATAACCGCTTCCGCAAATCCCATCTGTTCCGGAGTTGCAGTAACTTTCACGGCCAGTCCAACAAATGGAGGATCAACACCGGCTTATCAATGGAAAGTCAACGGGGTAAATTCCGGCACAAACTCATCATCCTATACTTACAATCCCGCATCCGGCGACCAGGTGCAATGCATCCTGACCTCTAACATCATTTGTCCGACCGGTAACCCAGCCGTCTCCAACACGATCACAATGAATGTCGCTTCACCGCCTGTTGTGACATTCACATCATGCTTTGATACCGTCACAACCCTGATTGCCAAACCCATCAAACTAAGGGGGGGGATCCCACTGGGCGGCACCTATTCAGGACCGGGAGTAAATTCACTGACCTGCATTTTCACCCCATCACTGGCAGGTGCAGGAACGCATACGATTACGTACACCTATACGAACGTCTCCCTTTGCACAGCAGCCAAAACAAGAACAATCACCGTTTTGTCAACACCTGCATTCACCTGCGGGAACAACATGACAGATATCCGTGACGGAAAGAGTTATCCCACGGTGCAGATCGGCACACAGTGCTGGCTGGCCCGAAATCTGAATTTCGGGATAACAATCTCATCTACATTGCATCAAAGAGACAACTGTGTGCCGGAAAAATATTGTTATAATAACAATCCGGCAAATTGTTCAAACCAGGGAGGCCTTTACCAATGGGATGAAATAATGCGTTACGACGACACACAGGCACAGCAAGGTCTCTGTCCTCCCGGCTGGCACATTCCAACGGAAAACGAATGGAATACGCTTTTCACGAACTGGGTTAACAACGCCTTTGCCGGATCTCCGCTGAAATACTCAGGTTATTCCGGGTTCAATGCATTGTTAAACGGTGCAGGTCATTTGAATGTACAGTGGGATTATGCAGGATTTGCAACCTTTTTCTGGTCATCCACCTCCCACGGTCCCTATAAAGCCTGGTCGCATGCGATGAATGATTTTGATCCGAGTGTATCGTTCTATCCGTCATCAAGGGTGAATGCGTTTTCGGTCAGATGTTTGAAGGATTAATCGCTCTCCTTCTTCTCTTAAATATAATTTGTCCTACCCCTGCAACTGAATCCATAAAATAATTTACAAATAGTCGTGCGATAAATTGTAATGATTTACGAAAAGACGTGCGATAATTTGTATATTTGTATAAATTTTACTTGTATGGAACGATTTGCATTGGCAGAATTAAAAAAATGGAAAAGATCAAAACGCAGGAAACCTTTGATCATACAGGGTGCCCGACAAGTGGGAAAAACCTGGCTTATGAAGGAGTTCGGGAAAAGAGAATATAAACAAGTAGCTTATATAAACTTTGAATCTTCAATATTTCTGAAATCACTTTTCCGGGATGATTTTGACATAAACCGGTTGATCACCGCCTTACAGATTGAAACAGGCATAACAATCAAGGCTGATAGTACTTTGCTCATATTGGATGAAATCCAGGAAGCGGAAAGGGGCATTACTTCACTAAAATATTTTTACGAGAATGCACCCGAGTACCATATTATTGCAGCCGGTTCATTCCTTGGGATTACCCTGCATCAGCAGACATCCTTTCCTGTTGGGAAGGTTGATTTTCTAACCCTTTACCCAATGTCTTTCGGCGAGTTTTTACTTGCTTCGGGACAAAAGTCATTATTTGAACTGCTACAAAGTAATGATTGGCCAATGATTACCGGCTTTAAATCAAAGCTGATGGATCATCTACGTCACTATTATTTCGTTGGGGGAATGCCTGAGGCGGTTAATTCATTCATCAATGAAAATGATTTCGATCTGGTAAGAACAATCCAGAAAAATATTTTATCAGCCTATGAACATGATTTTTCAAAACATGCTCCCCAGGAGATCGTCCCAAGGATAAAAATGCTCTGGCAGTCGATCCCATCTCAATTATCAAAAGAAAATAAGAAATTCATTTACGGTATGGTAAAACAGGGAGGAAGAGCAAAAGAATTTGAACTGGCTTTGACCTGGCTGACTGATTGCGGATTGGTGCATAAAATCCACAGAATTTCAAAACCATCCATCCCATTAATTTCATATTTGGATTTGACCGCTTTTAAGCTTTTTGTCCTGGATGTCGGGCTGCTCTCTGCGATGGGAGACCTGACCAAACAAACGCTTCTCATGGGGAACTCGATATTCAATGAATTCAAGGGAGCCCTGACTGAGCAATACGTATTGCAACATCTGAAGAGCCTGAAAGACGTACAAATATTTTACTGGTCATCAGACACAGCCACGGCAGAGGTGGATTTTGTCATTCAATGGAACGGGAAAATAATTCCAATAGAAGTGAAAGCAGAAGAAAACCTGCAGGCTAAAAGCTTGAAATCATTTCATCAGAAGTTTTCGCCCCCCATTTCCATCAGGACATCCATGGCCGATTACAGGAAAGAATCATGGCTGACAAATGTTCCTCTTTACGCTTTCGATTCATTCTCTTTCTGAGTCGATTCTTGTATGAATTGTATAATATTTCTTTTCTCTATCTGTGGCTTGGGGTCATTAATAATTGATTTACGATATTGGTCAATTTTTACATTGAAATGTGTTAATGTGACGTTATCCCCGGCACTGGATTTCAACAATAAAATTGATGTGAAGATTTCAATGGTTAAAGTCTCACCTTTTTCTTTTATAGATCCAATAATAATCCGGCATTGCTCTTGACCGTTTCATCTGTAAAACTTGAAAGATAATTTTCGGTCGTTGAAATGTTGACATGGCCAAGACTATCACTAATGTAAGCGATAGGGACTCCTGCTCTCTTAAGGCGTGTTGCAAAGGAATGCCTGGCGTAATATGTGGTCACTTTATCGCCCCATTCCAATGCATTCGTCACGTGCTTTAAATATTTATTGGTTGTTTTGATGAATTGTTCAATGACTGCATTTTCCACCCTTGGACTCATTCCTTCCTGAAGAACCGGGAAAATATATTCTTTACCGGTCTTGTTTGGGTTTCCCCATCGCTTGATTATTTCAAGCATCCGAGGTAGAATATAGATGTTTATCTCTTTCTGTTCTCCTTTGTTGGTCTTTTTCGTTTTACTCCTGTAGAACCTGATATTATCCCCCAGGATATTGGAATAACGTAATATCGCGATATCCTTAAAATTCATCCCGTTTCCAAGATAGCTGAATGTCCAGAAATCGATGGCTTTCTGCTCCTCTGGCTTTTCAGTTTTATATTCAATCAATGTTTTAATTTCATCATTGCTCAGGGCACGCTTGTTCTTTTGTGCTGCCGGTACAGTATAGTTGCTGAAAGGATATTTCTCCCGGGTGATGTACTTCATTTTGATCGCATAGTTGCAGACTGCCCTGACCTGTCGCAAATAGATACCAATGGTCGAGATTGATTTATTCTCTGAGGCCAAGTGATTCTCATAGTGCCTGAGAAAATCAGGAGTAATCCCTTTCATCTTGAGGCTTGACTGAAATTTACCAACGGATGCCAGGATCGTCTCATACATGATGGTTGTCTTTACGCTCCATTCATTTGCTTTTTCATCCATAAATTCCCGGGCACAGTCTTTAAAACTGATATCAACTGTGTTAATTTTCTTCTTTTTAAAAAATTCTTCTTCAAATGCCTCAAAGGTAAATTCCTGCAGTTTTTTTCCGGCATTCTCTGCCTTTCTGACGAAGCTCTGAATTTCAGATCGCTTTTCTTTGAGTTTCTCATCCCTCAGTTTTGGGGATTTAATTTTTTTCCATTGGTCTTCCGTCAGGTCGACATTAGTCCGATAACGCCTTTTTGCTCCATTAAAATAGATGACCAGGCATACCGGGAACAAACCATTTTTTTTTGTCCTGTTCTCAAGTATGGGGAAATAAGATAATACATTACCTTTACTCATGGTTACAATTTAAAAAAATGTAACCACAAATGTAACCACAACTCGGTTAATAATCATATAATATACAAATAATATTTATACACTATGATTATCTTATCTTATTGATTTACAAGTTTATTGATTAATATACGGGAAGCAAACAACCAATAAAGAAACAGTATTATATCTGCCTTACAAGCAGAGGGTCACTGGTTCGAATCCAGTAACTCCCACCAGTAAAATCAAGGGTTTCGGAAGGTCAACTTCCGGGACCCTTTTTCATTTGAAAACAATTTGCAAACAATCTCCCAAAAAGACCCACGATCGATAGTTTCAACCTGGTATTCTATCCTCGAGACCAGAAGAACCCTTGACCTTTTCCTATAAAGTCTATAAACAATAGATGGCCCAGCCGTTCACCTGGAGGTATTTTTTGCAGGGTTAAAGAATTTGTTCCTGATTAAACTTATCGATCCCTATTCCCCCGCCTTAGCCATACCCACTGCGACAGGACGAACGATCTCCCCCGGGTAAGGGAAAGGTGCCATTTCATAATCTCGTTCAAGGAAACAAACCGGGCATTGATAATTAATCACGGAATCAGTCCGGTCAGTATTCCGCAAATATTTCCGGACAACCAATGCCGATTTCTATTGTCTTTCAGAATGAACTCATTAACACAGGCGGGTGCCATTTAAAATGTCGCACTTGCCGGTCGTTTTATTTATGAGTATCTTTACATACCAGCATTAAGATGTGAAACATCTTTTCCTCTTCGGATTATTACTTTCTCTGCCTTTCTTTGGATTTTCTCAGGGGGAATGGAACCAATGGCGTTTTGGTTTTAATGCAGGACTTGATTTTAATACTTTACCGCCTGTTGTTGTCAATGGGAGTGCCATGGGTGCTCTAGAATACCCTGTGAGTATCTCAGATTCCCTGGGTAATCTTTTATTTTATTCCAACGGAGCTACTGTATGGAACCGGAATAATGTCATCATGCAAAATGGTTCCGGTTTATATGGAGGATATGTTACCCAGGGTGTTTATTCAATTAAAGAACTCGCCTCTGATAGTATTTATTTTCTTTTTACAATTCGGTTATGGACTGATATATTTCCTCATGCTCCAGGATTGTTCTATTCCAAAATAAATATGAATCTTGACGGAGGGCTGGGCGGAATCATCCCGGGTAATAAAAATATTTTCGTTCCTGGAACCGACAGTGTCGACTATGCAATGACTGGTACCAGGCATAAGAATAATAAGGATGCCTGGCTTGTACTAAGAAATCAATATCCTCAGGCTTATTACTCATACCTGATCTCTTCTTCGGGTTTTAATCCTATTCCTGTGACAAGTCCAAGTTGTGTAATACATCAAATGAATAACTTAAACCCCGGGACTGTAACAACAAAAATCAGTCAGGACGGCAAACGACTTGTCTCAGTGTATCACACTTATGATGATACTGTCAGTGAATTTGTACTTTTAATAACCTGTCAGGAACAGTTGTACCCCATTTCAAGTTCCATACAAAATACAGGGGTCATAAGTATGCACCCGTCGCATGTGAGTTCTCCCAAAATTCAAAAGTCATTTATATAGGCGCTAATTCATTTGATCCTCTCCAAACAAATTTTCCCAAGAGCATCTTATACCAGTTTGATGCAACTCTAACCGATTCACTGCAATTCATGCAGAGCGAGGTAATAATTGATTCTTGTAACTGGGTTATTGGGGCTCTATTTGAAGGGATGCAACTTGGTAGAGATGGAAAAATATATAGTTGCAATTACCAGGTAGATTCTCTTAGCATCATTCATAATCCAAACATTCAGGGAATCGGCTGTAATCTTCAAAAAAATGCAATATACTTGAATAAACACATAGGTATCTACGGCCTGCCTCAATTCATTCAAAAATACAAAGCCTACATCCAATCCTCGGGTCAGTGCCAGTATGATACTGTTCATTTTACTTCCGATATCTGGCCGCCGCCTGATACCATCCGCTGGAATTTCGGTGACCCGGCTTCAGGAGGGGCAAATACTTCAAACCTTGCAAATCCTTTTCATATTTATAATGTCCCGGGAATTTACACCGTAGAGTTATATGTAAGGCATATCGATAACCGAACCGATACATCCTGGCAGACCATCACAATCCTGCAAAGTCCTATTCCGGCTTTGGGACCTGATAAAAGCATCTGTGCCGGTGATTCCGTTCTGCTCGATGCAGGAGTCTGTGCAGGTTGCATCTATTCCTGGGATAATCTCACTACATCACAGATGAATATTTCAAATGCACAAAGTTATTGGGCAACGACCAGCGGGGATTACCGGGTCACTGTAACCAATACGAATGGGTGTTCGGGAAAGGATACCGTTCACGTTACCGTAAATCCGATCCCGGATGTGACCAACAACCCGCTTTCCAAAACCATCTGTACCGGCCAGTCAACCAACATTGCATTAACATCTACTGTTCCGGGGACAAATTTTCACTGGACAGCCAGCCTTACTTCGGGAACTGTCACCGGTTTTAGTGCAGATTCCGGCCTGGTGATTAACCAGGTACTTACAAACCCGCTAGCAACTGCGGGCCTGGTTACGTATCACATTACCCCGAAGATCGGAAGCTGTGCCGGAACTGCTGTCGATTACCAGTTGACTGTTAATCCCGGGGATTCCGTGAAGGTCACCATTGTACCTTCTGCCAATAATGTCTGTGCGGGAACTTCTGTGACATTCACCGCCACCCCGACAAACGGCGGGGCCAATCCGTCCTATCAATGGAAAGTGAACGGTGGAAATGTGGGAACCAACAGTCCTGTTTTCACGTATGTTCCCACGAATGGCAATCTGGTTACGTGCGTACTTACCTCATCGAATACCGTCTGCACATACAATACCCCGGCGACAAGCAATTCGTTATTAATGGTTGTCAATAGTCCATTGCTTGTGAGCGTATCCGTTTCCGCATCGGCGAATAATGTCTGTGCAGGTACTTCTGTCACATTCACTGCAACGCCAACAAACCCGGGAACAATACCTGTCTATCAATGGAAAGTGAATGGCGGCAATGTAGGGACCAACAGTCCTAATTATACCTATGTACCTGCTATTGGTGACATTGTTTCCTGCACACTAACATCTTCCCTGACCTGCACGACAAACAATCCAGCATCCAGCAACCAGTATCCAGTATCTGTTCTTCCAAACCTGCCGGTCAGCGTGTCTGTTTCTGCCTCGGCCAATCCTGTCTGCACAGGAACATCCGTTACATTCACTGCAACACCGACAAACGGAGGCAACACCCCCTCTTATCAATGGAAAGTGAACGGCGGAAATGTCGGGACCAACAACCCGGTTTATACATACATTCCGGTCAACGGAGATCTTGTATCATGCGTACTGACATCTTCAGAAACCTGCACCTCAAATAATCCAGCATCCAGCATCCAGTATCCAGTAACCGTCAACCCGAACCTGCCGGTCAGCGTTTCCATCACGGCTTCCCAGAATCCTTTCTGCATCGGGGCATCGGTCAACTTCACAGCAACCCCGTCAAACGGAGGAGCAACCCCATCCTACCAGTGGAAAGTTAACGGAGTGAACACAGGGACGAACAGTCCAACCTTTTCGTACAACCCTGTGTCAGGTGATCTTGTTACCTGCACACTCACATCCTCTGCTCCCTGCGTGACCAATAATCCAGCATCCAGCATCCAGCTTCTGATGACTGCCATCACCAGTTTCCCTGCCGGTGTATCTATCGCAGCATCATCCAATCCCTTCTGCCCGGGATCGACAGTCTCCTTCACAGCCACGCCCGTGAACGGCGGAGCAGGTCCGTCATATCAATGGAAGGTCAATGGAATTAATGCAGGAATAAATAGTCCGGCCTTTTCCTACAATCCAATTGATGGCGACAGCATAAGGTGTGTGATGACCTCGAACCTGCCCTGCGTTTCCGGAAATCCTGCCTCATCCAACAAGATCATCCTGAGCGGTACCCTGGCACCCCCTGTTTCTTTTACGGCCTGTTTTGATACCATCACAACCATCAACGCAAAGCCTATTAAACTCAAGGGAGGTATTCCTTTAGGCGGAACCTATTTCGGAACCGGTGTTTCTGGCGGTTATTATTACCCGAACATCGCAGGTCCGGGAACCCACGTAATCACTTACAGCTATACGAATGTGTCACTTTGCACGGCCTCCAAGAACTCACGAATTCACCAGTTCACCAGTTCACCATTTACATGTGGAAACAACTTGATTGATATCCGGGATAACAAAGTCTATACGACCATCCAGATCGGATCCCAATGCTGGATGGCCGAAGACCTTAATTATGGCTCGGAAATCCTGTTCACGCAGAATCAAAGAGACAACTGCATTGCAGAAAAGTATCACAATCCAGCATCCAGCATCCAGCATCCAGCATCGGTTTACCAATGGGACGAGCTCATGCGCTACGACGACAGCCCGGCAAGCCAGGGCCTCTGTCCTCCCGGCTGGCACATTCCAACGGAAAACGAATGGAACACCCTTTTCACAAACTGGGTCAACAACGCCTTCGCCGGATCTCCGCTGAAATATTCCGGCTATTCCGGCTTCAACACACTGCTGAATGGCGCCGGTCATATGAATGTGCAATTGGATTATGCAGGCTTTGCAACATTTTATTGGTCATCAACCTCTCACGGTCCTTATAAAGCCTGGTCACATGCAATGAATGATTTTGATCCGAGTGTGGCGTACTATCCATCCTCACGCGTGAATGCGTTTTCGGTGAGATGTTTGAAAGATTAGCTACTTCGCTACTTTCTTCCACCGGAACGTCATCACCATGTGCTCGATGTCCTGTTTGAGGAAATCGATGACGGGGGAAAGGGAATCGTTGTTGGGGATAAGATCGAAGTAAAGGGCGCCGCGGACAAAATGGGTGGTGCTGTCGGTGAGGTAAAACTGGTAAGTGGATGCTGCATCCGAACCGCGGATCTCATAGACAAGCCCGAATACTTTTTCAGCGGCGTCGACATACTCCCGCTGGCTGATGGCATTCGCTTTCGGGATGTGCTTGTTCACCAAGGTGTGTGCGTCATCCAGGTACTGGGCAAGGTTGTTTTTAATTGGTTTGTAGCTGATGTGAAGCTGCGCATGAAATGGCAGGTAGTAAATATTGAACCAATAAGGTTCCGCCATCCTGGAACTGTCGGGATAGATCTTTGAATAAACAGGATATTCAAACGTAAACGGGAACGTCGTATCAAACGAACGGTACTCCTTTGCAGGAAGATCAATCCGGTAATAACCCCGCGGCTTGGGGACATAGCTGTTCTGGCAGGAATATGCGATGACAAGCATTACCGCCGCTAGAATTAACCACGGAAATTTTAAATTTTTTGTACGCATCAGCTTTTAAACTGGTGAATTGGCGAACTGGCGAATTGGCGAGTCAAAGATAATTCCTAACTCACCATTTCACCAGTTCACCAGTCCGCCAGTTACTAAAATGGAAGATCGTCCTCCGGCAGGGGTGCTTCGCTATTGCCGTTTTCTTTCTCGACGGGCGCCGAAGGATGTTCTTCGTGGCCGCCTTCGCGTTTCGGGCCGCCGAGCATCGTCATGTTATCGCCGATGATTTCATAGATGAACTTCTTCTGGCCTTCCTTGTCCTCGTATTCCCGCCTGCGGATCTTGCCTTCAAGGTAGATCGTATTTCCCTTTTTCAGGTAACTTTCGGCGATCTCTGCAAGACCTCTCCACAACACGATGTTATGCCATTCGGTATGCTCCGTCTTTACCCCTTCCTTGTTCTTGAAAACTTCCGTTGTTGCCAGTGAAAATGCGGCTTTTTTCACCCCGCTCTCCATCCGCACGATATCCGGGTCTTTCCCCAGGTTCCCGATCAGGATGACTTTGTTGATTCCTGTTGCCATGTTTTTCTTTTTTTAATAAATACTCCGTGAACAAAAGTACAAATAATGTCCGGCCGGATCCATTATTTTTACATTAATCGGTCAAAAATGAAAAGGTAATACGGTATCAGGAAATTTTTTTCGGAAGCGGTCTATTTTTACCCCTTGAAAAGCGGCATCAGGATCAGCATCAGGGACAGCCCGACGAGGACTGCAATGGAACTCCAGCCGATGATGTTCTGAAAGGGCTTATTTACATGCGTTCCCATGATCTTTTTATTATTTACAAGAAGGATCATGCAGACCAGCACGACCGGCAGCAGGAGCCCGTTGATGATCTGCGACCAGAGGGTGATGGCGATCAGCGGGGCATTGGGGATCAGGATGATGATCACGCCGAGGACGATGATCCCGGAATAAAGCCAATAAAATTCCGGCGCTTCCTTCCATTTTTTGTCGATGCCGGCCTCGAAGCCGAAGGCTTCACAAACGTAGAAGGCCGTTGCGAGCGGCAGGATGGTGGCGGAGAAGATCGAGGCGATGAACAGGCCGAACGCAAACACCTCCGAAGAGATCTCCCCGGCCAGCGGTTTCAGGGCCATCGCGGCATCCCTCGCTTCATTGATCACCACGTTGTTCACATGCAGCGTGGATGCACAGGCCACCATGATGAAAAAGGCGACGATGACCGTTGCGAGGCACCCGATGATGACATCGACCAGCACATATTTATACTGCCGCATCTTCAGACCTTTTTCGATCACGGTCGACTGCATGTAAAACTGCATCCATGGAGCAATCGTAGTACCGATTATCCCGATTACCACTGCCAGCGAACGGGAGTTTACCGGAAAGTCGGGGTGAATGACCGCATGACCGATTTCATGCCAGTGCGGCTTGCCCATCAATGCTGATACAACATACATCAGCAATGCGAGGCTGAAGACGATGAAGATCCGCTCTGCGATCTTGTAATTTCCCTTCACCACCAGCACCCATACCATTACCGCCACAAGCGGCACCGAAATGTATTTGCTCACGCCGAAGATGCTGAGGCTTCCGGCAACGCCTGCAAATTCGGTGGTTGTATTCCCAATGTCGGCAATGAGCAGTCCGATGAAAATGAAGAAGGTGATCTTGACGCCTGCATTTTCGCGGATCAGGTCTGCAAGGCCTTTCCCGGTGACGATCCCCATCCGGGCATTCATCTCCTGGATGATGACCAGCACGAGGAACGAAGGGATCAGCGTCCAGATAAGGTTATAGCCGTAGAGCGCCCCGGCCACGGAATAGGTGGTGATCCCGCCGGCGTCGTTATCCACACTGCCGGTGATGATCCCCGGACCGAGAATGGCCATGAAAATGGCAAGGTTCCGCCAGATCGGCCTTCTTCCTATTTTTAAACCGGGCATGATGAGTCGCTGTAAATTTTACCTGGTTTTTCTGCGGTTCAGGAGGTCCTCTACAATATCTTCAACAACCACAACGCCTTCGAGCTCCATCTCACGGTTGATTACCGGAACGGCCAGCAGGTTGTATTTGGAGACGAGCTCGGCAAGGGAATCCACTTTGTCATCGTCGAAAACCGTGACGGGTTTGTGTTTCGTGAATTTTTTCAGCTTCAGGGAAGGATCGGCAATGACAAGCTCCATCAGGGAAATGGCGGAAACGAGCTTGTTATTTTTATCAGTAACGAAAATGGAATAGATGTTTGAAGGCTCGGGATGCAGCCGCCGGATCTCATCGAGCACTCCTCCTACGGTCATCTCTTCAGTAAAGGTGTGGAAATCGGTCGACATGATCGAACCGACCACTTTGTCAGGATATTCCAGCAGTTCACGAACCTCTTCCGAAGATTCCTTCTCCATTTCATCCAGGATCTTGATGGCTTTTCCCTCTTCCAAAACATCCAGCAGGTCGGCCGCTTCGTCGGCCGGCATCTTTTCGAGCAGGTCGGCCATTTTTTCTACCGGCAGGCTTTCGGCAATTTCGATCTGGGCGCGGGGTTCAAGTTCTTCCAGCACATCGGCAGCCTGTTCTTCATCGAGCGATGCGAAGACCGAGGTGCGTGTGGCCCTGTCGAGGTCTTCAATGATATCGGCCAGGTCGGAAGGATGCAGTGTATGAAGTTTTGAAGATGCTTTGGAAAGCTTTATGCTTGAATTTGAGAAATCAACGGTTTCAATGTCGTCCCAGAGGATCATCTTCCCGGGGATGGTGACACTAACAGGATCGAGGGCTTTCTGAATAAAACGGCCGACGCCGATCCGGCGCAGGAGACCTTCAATGCCAACATCCACGGCGATGGCATAGGTCCCCGACGGGATCATCACCATCCTGACATCATTCACGCGGACAAGCTTTCTTCCGTTGATATCCACGATCTGCTTGTCGAGGATATTCCCGGCCAGCCAGAGGCAGGAGGTGCAAAAATCTTCCGACGTCTCGTGCATTTCATAGCAGGTCACCTGAAGCTTCTGCTTGAATTTTTTTACCTCAAAGGTGGCAAAGTCGTAGATCTTTGTTTCCTTGCCGGAAACCGCCTTTACTGCAATGACATGCGGCCGTAAGGGTTCGGGTTCAGGGCCTGTATTCGGGGTTATGTCGATCAGGAAATCCTTTATCGTCCCTAGGATCTTTCCTCCGGGTGAAAAGAAATTCTTCCCAAGGATCTGGCTTAAGTAGAAAGTGGTTTGCAAAGTCATCGGTGCCTCCTTCCTTCGTTTTGCTCTCCGGAGGGCGGCCACTTGCAACTATGGCAGGCCGGACGTCCTTTCGGAGAGGAGGTTTGTGTTTGTATATCGTCTCGCCGGTCCGTCGTCCATTTTGTGGTAATTCAATGATTTCGCGGCAAAGGTAAAATTTTTTCTTTGCTGAGGGGGAAGAAAATTCATTTTTTGTCAACAGGGATAAGTGAAGAACGATCTACGATTTTTCTCTGTGAACCTCCGTGGTCCTCTGTGAACCTCTGTGTAACAAAATATTTATTTCACGGAGTTACACAGAGAAGACACAGAGGCTCACAGAGAATTACTTTTCAGGAAGATCTCGATCAGCCGCGGCACAGGATATTTGTCAGGTTCCTTCAGCGATACCTTATAATAAGGAAACTTCGTTCCGGCAGGGACTTCAAGGATATAAAACTTCGCCAAAATGACCTGGTGCGAAAGGATATGCCGGTGCACTTTCGATTCAGAAATGACTTTATAAGAAGGGCCGGTAATTTCTTTCCATTCGGCAGATAGTACCAGCTTTTTAAGATTTACCGCTTTTGTTGTTTCGATCAGCGGGAAGTCGAAGAGGTTTTTCCAGATATCATTGCCGGTTCTTTTTTTCAGGAAGATGGATGTATCCTTTTTTGATTTTGTTGTAATAACGAGGTAATGGAAATACCGGGTTCGTTGAGCTTGTGTTTTAGATTTTACAGGGAAATCAGCAATGGAATTATGTGAGAAGGCAAAGCAATCTTTGTTAAACGGGCATACTGTACAATCCGGGATCCCGGGCCGGCACTGCAGTGCACCTAATTCCATCACCGCCTGGTTGAAGTCGCCCGGATCATCCTTATTAATGAACTCCTGTGCCTTTTTCAGAACGGCTGCTTTCCCTTTTTGCGTATCGACCGGATCGCTGATTCCGAAATAGCGTGAAAAGAACCGGAGAACATTCCCATCGATCACGGGATACGGTAATCCGAAGGATATGGATGCAATGGCTGCGGCCGTGTAATCGCCGACCCCTTTCAGCTTGCGGATATCTTCATAACCGGAAGGAAAAATCCCATCATGCCGGGTCATGATCTCTTTTGAAGCTGCATGAAGATTCCGGGCACGGGAATAGTAGCCGAGCCCCTGCCAGAGTTTCAGAACCGCCTCTTCGTCCGCGTCCGCCAGCTCGCGGATTCCGGGGAACCGTTCCAGGAAACGATGGTAATAGGCGGTTCCCTGGTCGATGCGGGTTTGCTGCAGGATGATCTCGGAGATCCAGACGGGATAAGGCTCTTTGGTTTTTCTCCAGGGAAGATCGCGCTTGTTCTTTTTGTACCAGGCAGCTAATATATTTTCAAAATTCATCGTGGTCAAAAGTAATAAATCCTTCTATCCTCCATTCTCCATCTTCATTATTCACCACAGATGTACACGGATTTACACAGATTTGTCACAGACAATGATTATCTGATTGCGAGTCCCGATTTTTTCGGGACGAAGCAATCTCCCTTAGCTATAATATTGCCGTTGTCATTGCGAGGACGCCGCAGGCGGCCGAAGC
The DNA here is from genome assembly GCA_026391805.1 of Bacteroidota bacterium. Taxonomy (GTDB): domain Bacteria; phylum Bacteroidota; class Bacteroidia; order Bacteroidales; family FEN-979; genus FEN-979. The sequence continues at coordinate 28,192 of JAPLDJ010000015.1, forward strand.
AACCTCCATACCCCACCGTCATCCAAACAGATTTTCCGTGTTCTATTCTGTTCAAAGTTCACACTCTGGCCTTCTTTGTTGCTTAAATTAATTATACGGCGTATATTTGGGAGGAATAAAAAAATGAAGCTCAAGAGATAGCGGTCGGGTAAATCAGGAAATCAACCGGAGTAGAGTTTGTATGAAAAAATCATTTTTACTTCTCACGATCAGCGCTATTTGCTTTTTAAGCAATCCATCTTACCCTCAATCTCCAAAATGGACATGGGCAAAAAGTGCGGGTGGCAGTGGGGATGATGCTTCATTTTCTGTTGCCGTGGATCGTTCAGGGAATTCTTATGTTACTGGTGCGTTTAGTGCTACAATTACTTTTGGTTCCTATACTTTAACGACGCCGAATCCAGATGGAATGTTTGTTGTAAAATACGACGCCGATGGAAATGTAGTCTGGGCTAAAAGTGCGGGTGGTACGGCTGATGCCTATGGAGTTTTTCTAACAGTGGATCATAACGGTAATGCTTATATAGTAGGTACTTCCAAAAGCGGTTATCTTATTTTTGGTACGGATACAATATGGAATGGATATCAATATAATGTATTTGTCGCAAAATACGATGCCGGTGGAAATGCTCTCTGGGCCAGGAGCGTAGGGGGAACATATCCCTTAGGTATGACTAGCATTGCCGTTGATTCTTCAGGGAATTCTTATGTAACAGGGATGTTCAGCAGTTCTACCCTGACCTTTGGCTCTTATATTTTAACAAATGCTGGTACCATGTATATCGGTAGTTTTGATCTGTTTCTTGTGAAATATGATGCCAACGGAAATGTAGTATGGGCAAAAAGCGAGGGAGGTATCTATGATGAAATGGGGAATTCCGTTACACTGGATAATACCGGAGGCCCTTGTGTTACCGGGTTCTATACGAGTTACACCATCATCGTTGGTTCCGATACGTTAAAAAATGGTGGGAATACATTGCTTATCAGATATGATGCAGATGGAAATGTGCTTTGGGCAAAAAGCGGTGCTGCACCAGAGAGGATCTATGATGTTGAAGGGGTTGCTGTTGCAGGAGATGTTTCAGGGAATATTTACATGACAGGTGTTTTTCAAAGTACCTCGATTACTTTTGATTCCATTACATTGACAAATGCTTTCAATGACCATCACTATGATATTTTTCTTGTGAAGTACGATGCCTCCGGGAATGTGCTCTGGGCAAAAAGCGCTGGTGGAATATTGAGTGAATATGGAACTTCCCTTGCACTGGATGTTTCAGGAAATCCATATATAACCGGATACTACTCAAGTCCTAACCTCATTTTCGGCATTGATACATTAACAAATCTTGGCATCTATAATATCTTTCTTGCAAAATATGATACAAACGGAAATGTACTTTGGGCAAAAGGTGCGGGTGGCACAGCGGATGATTATTCAAATTCTGTTGCTGTGGATCATTCAGGGTGTATCTATATAGCCGGTACCCTTGGGAGTTCTAACCTTATCTTCGGATCCGATACGTTGACAAAAAGCGGTCAATATGATATGTTTCTGGCAACGGTAAACAGTAGTTCAGGCTTCCCTGAACTAAAAAATTCACCCGGTATTATGGTTTTCCCAAATCCTGCCACAGATAAAATAACAATTAAAATCGCAGAAGGCCAGGCCCTAAGCCAACTATCAATTTTGAACCTGAACGGGGAAGAAGTTCTGACACGCAGTCTCATAAAACCCAAAACTCAAATAGACATAAGCAACCTGCCCAGCGGTATTTATTTTGTGCGGCTTACAAACAAGTCCAATGTAGCCACTGGAAAATTCGTGAAGCAATAAAGTCTGATCAATTCTCTATTCTCTATCTTCCCTTTATATTATTCACCACAGATGTCCGCAGATTATCACTGATTAGTCACAGATTATTTCGCTATCTCTCTATTTCGCTTTTCGCAAGTTAATATTAACCACGGATTTCACAGATTACACAGATATTTTTCCTCCCCCTCGCCTTCAGGAGAGGGGGCCGGGGGGTGAGGTGAATCAGCCCTCCAGCTTCGGATTTCCGACCTCGTTTTCATGCAAAGTGATGTACTTCTGAACTAAAAATTGAATTTATTTCCTTGATAATTAAAAATATTCTATATTTGCACCCCCGTTTTGACCAAGAAAAAACATTCATTATTAACAGTATAACTAATATTAATCAAAATGACAAAAGCAGAAATTGTAGCAGACATTGCTAATAAAACTGGCATTGAAAAAGTAGCTGTTCAGGCAACTGTTGAAGCATTCATGGAAACCTTGAAGAACTCAATGATCAACGGACAAAACGTTTATTTAAGGGGTTTCGGAAGTTTTATCATCAAGAAAAGGGCCGAGAAGACCGGTAGGAACATTTCCAAAAACACGACCATCATCATTCCCGCCCACAACATTCCGGCATTCAAACCAGCCAAGACCTTCGTGAACAAGGTTAAATCTTCAGTAAAAGCCAAGTAACCTTCAAACCCAGCAAACATGCCAAGCGGAAAAAAAAGAAAGAGACACAAGATGGCGACGCACAAGCGGAAAAAACGCTTGCGTAAGAACAGACACAAGAAAAAGTAAACAACTGATCCCGGCATCAGGCTGTTTTGCATGCCTGATCCCGGGACCGGTTTTTCTCTCCTCCCCGATTGCCTGCTACAATTCCTTAAATCATCGACTCCACTGGTTTAGCACCAGGCGTCAGGAATATAAAAATTTGAAGAGTGAATAAGGAATTAATCATCAATTCGACACCGAACGAGGTTGAAATTGCCCTTCTTGAAGATAAACTTCTCGTCGAATTAAATAAAGAAAAATCCAACAGCGAATTTGCGGTTGGTGACATTTATCTTGGCCGGGTCAAAAAGATCATGCCCGGGTTGAATGCCGCCTTCGTCGACGTCGGGTATGGCAAGGATGCATTTCTCCATTACCTTGACCTTGGTCCGCAGATCAATTCGCTGATGAAATTCATCAAGGCCGGCCTTTCCAATACACACGGACTGACCCTTTCCGATTTCAAGATGGAAGAGGATATCCAGAAATCGGGCCGGATCACCAATGTATTGAAGCCCAACCAGCAGATCCTGGTACAGGTTGCCAAGGAACCAATTTCAACTAAGGGTCCCAGGGTGACCTCCGAGCTCTCCTTTGCGGGACGGTATGTTGTACTCATCCCTTTTTCCGACAAGATCTCCGTATCACAGAAGATCAAGAGCCCGGAAGAGCGTAACCGGCTGAAACGTCTCATTGCGAGCATCAAGCCCCGGAACTGCGGCGTGATCATCCGTACGGTAGCCGACGGAAAGCTGGTTGCCGACCTCGACAGCGACCTGCGAAGCCTTCACAAGAAATGGGAGATCACTGCTCAGAAGCTGCCTTCCGCGAAGGCGCCGATGAAGATCATCGGAGAGATCGACCGGACCTCGGCCATCCTCAGGGATGTTTTGAATGAAGATTTCAACAACATCATCGTTAACGATCCCGCTTTGCACGAAGAGATCAGGAGCTACATCCAGAAGATCGCTCCCCAGAAGATCGGCATTGTCAAGCTTCATTCTTCGAAGGGATCGATCTTCGAGCATTTCGGAATCGACAAGCAGATCAAGGCATCATTTGGAAAAACCATCACCATAAAAAGCGGCACCTACCTGATCATCGAGCATACCGAGGCTCTGCATGTGATTGATATCAACAGCGGTCACCGGGTGAACTCGGAACAGAACCAGGAGTCGAATGCCCTGGATGTAAACCTTGAAGCTGCTACCGAAGTCGCACGGCAGTTAAGGCTGCGCGACATGGGCGGGATCATCGTGATCGATTTCATCGACATGAACCAGGGGCTGAACCGCCGGAAACTTTATGACCGGCTTAAGGACGAGATGAAGAAAGACCGCGCCAAGCATTCCATCCTTCCGCCGAGCAAATTCGGACTGGTTCAGATCACGCGCCAGCGCGTACGGCCGGAAATGAATGTACAGATCCTGGAAAAATGCCCTTCCTGCGACGGTACCGGCGAGATCCGTCCCAGCATCCTTGTGACTGACGACATTGAAAATAACGTCAGCTACCTGATCCGCGAGCAGAATGAGAAAAACCTTTTACTGTGCGTTCACCCATACATCTACGCATACCTTACAAAAGGTTTCTTCAGCAGCATATGTCGGAAATGGCGTTCCAAATACAAGCAAAAGATCAGGATCGAATCAATGGCATCTTACCATCTGCTGGAGTACCACTTCTTTAATAAGGCGGGAGACGAGATCAAGATTTAAATAGCGAAGTAGCAAAATCAAAAAGAAAAAATACAATTGAACACCATAGGTGTTCCATTATTGTAGATTGAAAAAATTAAAAATACCATTGAACACCGCAGGTGTGACATTATTGTAAGATGAACATTGTAGTTAGTGGAATACGGCCAACAGGGAATTTACACCTCGGAAATTATTTCGGGGCGTTAAAGAGCTTTATCCGGATGCAGGAGGAGAATCAGTGCTTCTTCTTCATCGCCGATTACCATTCGCTAACCACCCATCCCACGCCTGCTGACCTTCACGGCAATGTAAAAAACGTGCTGGTGGAATTCCTCGCCTGCGGGCTCGATCCTGAAAAAGCCACACTTTATGTTCAGAGCGATCTTCCGGAAACGGCCGAGCTTTACCTGCTGCTTAACATGAATGCCTATGTCGGCGAGCTCGAACGGTGCACCTCCTTCAAGGAGAAGATCCGCCAGCAACCGCAGAATGTAAATGCCGGACTGCTGACCTACCCGACGCTGATGGCTGCCGATATCATCATACACAGGGCGCACAAAGTCCCGGTAGGGAAGGACCAGGAACAGCACCTGGAGATGACACGCACCTTTGCAAACCGTTTCAACCGCCTGTACAACATAGAATATTTCCCCGAACCGGTTGCCTATACTTTTGAGGAGAACCTTGTCAAGATCCCCGGCCTCGATGGCAGTCTGAAGATGTCAAAGTCGGAAAACGAGAACAGTGCGATATTTCTTGCCGATCCGCCGGAAGTGATCCGGAAAAAGGTGATGCGTGCAGTGACCGATGCCGGACCCACCGAACCCAATCAACCCAAGCCACAAGCCATCGAAAACCTCTTCAGCCTGATGAAGGTCCTTTCTGATGCTGAAACATACGATCATTTCAATGCGCTTTACAACTCCTGCCAGATCCGGTATGGTGACATGAAAAAGCAGCTGGCCGAAGATGTGGTCAGGTTTACCGAACCCTTCCGCGAAAAGATCCTTGAGCTTTCCTCCAACGAAGAGTACCTGCGGAAAGTCGTTGAGATGGGTGCCGAAAAAGCCCGCATCAGTGCGCAGAAGACCATTCGGGAGGTGAGGGAGATCATTGGGTTTAAAAGTTTCTAGCCATAATTTTACTTTTCTAAGCGCTTAGCGCTAAGCGCCAGGCGCCAGGCGCATTTCGAACAACAAAATGGTCGATACTAATTCCACAAAAGAAACCGCCATCCTCATTGGTGTTGCGACGCCGAGGCAGGATCGTGTCATCGAGGAAGAGTATCTTGAGGAGCTTGCGTTTCTGGTGGATACCGCCGGCGGTGTGCCTGTGAAAAAGTTCATGCAGCGGCTGGAATATCCCGATCCGAGAACCTATGTCGGTAAAGGGAAACTGGAAGAGATCCTTTCATTCATTTCCGAAAATCCCGTCGACATTGCCGTTTTCGACGATGAACTTACCCCGGCACAGATCCGCAACATCGAACGGGAGCTGAAATGCCGTATCCTCGACCGGAACAACCTGATCCTTGATATTTTTGCACGGAGGGCACGCACGGCCCATGCACGTACGCAGGTCGAACTGGCGCAGTGCGAATACCTGCTTCCACGTCTCACGCGCATGTGGACCCACCTGGAGAAGCAGCGCGGAGGGATCGGGCTCAGGGGCCCGGGAGAGCAGGAGATCGAGACCGACCGCCGGATCCTCCGTTACAGGATCTCGCTGCTGAAGAAGAAGCTGGAAGAAATCGACAAACAGAAAGCAACGCAGCGCAAGAACCGCAGGCAAATGGTTCGTGTGGCGCTGGTTGGATATACCAACGTGGGGAAATCCACGATTATGAACCTCCTCAGCAAATCCGACATCTTTGCAGAGAACAAGCTTTTCGCCACGCTGGATACAACCGTCCGCAAGATGGTGATCGGGAACCTGCCCTTTTTAATCACGGATACGGTGGGATTTATCCGGAAACTGCCGCATACGCTGGTGGAATCCTTCAAATCGACGCTGGACGAGGTGCGCGAAGCAGACCTCCTGATCCATGTCGTCGACATTTCACACCCGGCATTTGAAGAACAGATCGACGTGGTGAACCAGACCCTCACCGACATCGGGGCATCCGACAAGCCCACCCTCATGCTTTTCAACAAAATCGACCAGTATTCCCACGTCATCAAGGAAGAGGATGACCTCACGCCGCTTGAAAAAGAGAACCTCAGCCTGGCTGAACTTGAAAAAACCTGGATGGCAAAATCGCACCTGCCGTCGATTTTCATTTCGGCCACCGAAAAGCTGAATGTGGATGATCTCAAAAAGCTGATCTACGATGAGGTCCTGAAGATCCGCAGGATCCGCTATCCCTCCCTGACCCTTTAATTATTACTTGGTTTTCTTTCACGCAAAGAACGCAAAGTTTTTCGCAAAGGCCGCGAAGATTTACAAGATGAATTTATCTCTTGGCGTTCTTAGCTTATTTCTTTGCGCTCTTTGCGTGAACCCAGTGTTGCCCAAAAGAAATCTCCGAATCCAAATTACTTTTACCTTTGCTGAACAGCCATTCTAATCATTGAACACCGGATGAAAAAATATCACCTGCTCTTATTGTCCCTCCTTTCCGGGATCCTGCTGGCAGCCGGATGGCCTGCGCGGGGTTTCCCGGGATTGCTGTTCATCGGGCTTGTCCCGGTGCTGCTGGTGGAAGATTACATCTTCCGCCATCCTGAAAAATTCATCAAATTCAGCTTATTATTTTATTCCTATCCGGCATTCATTGTCTGGAACGCGCTGACCACATGGTGGATCTACAACTCCACCGGCGTCGGCGCCATCATTGCCATTGCCGTGAACGCCCTTTTCATGGTAATCGTCTTCAATGCGTTTCATTTTACAAGGAAGAAACTGAATAACGATGTTGCTGCATATGCCAGCCTTGTGTTTTACTGGATCGCCTTTGAATACCTTCACCTCAACTGGGACCTCAACTGGCCCTGGCTGAACCTCGGGAATGGATTCTCTTCCTGGTACAGGTGGGTTGAATGGTATGAGTACACCGGCGCTTTAGGCGGCACATTGTGGATTTTAGTCGCAAACATTCTGCTGGCCGTCTTCATCTCGCAAACCAGTCTGCTGAAGCACCTGAAAGAGATGAATACCTGGCTCTATTCACTGAAGAAAAAGGATCTTTTCTTTTTAGCCGGGATTGTTTTATGGATTGTTCTACCCATCGGGATCTCGTATACAATCTACAGTAACTACAAGGAAAAACCGTGGCCGGTCAGTTTTGTCGTGGTCCAGCCGAACCTGGATCCCTACAAGGAACAATATATCATTCCGCCGGTCGAAGTCGTAGGTAAGATCATGGAACTTGCCAATCCTCTGCTCGATAGTACAACCAATTTCCTGGTAGCCCCCGAGTCGGCCCTCCAGGAACCGATGCTGGAAAACGATATCAATACTTTCAGAAGCATAGGATTGCTGAAGGATATCCTGAAAAAATACCCCAACCTGAACATTCTTGTCGGAGGATCGACCTCTCATGAATTTGAGCCAGGGGAAGAGATCTCCAATACCGCCCGGAAATACACCGATGCCGACATCTATTATGATGCATACAACACAGCCATCATGGTGAATGTCCGCGACGGACTTCAGCTCTATCATAAATCAAAACTGACTCCCGGCGTCGAAGTATTGCCGACCTACAAACACTTCAAATTACTCGAAAGCCTGGCTATCAATCTTGGAGGTACCGTAGGAAGCCTGGGAACCGACAGGATCAGGAAAGTATACACGACTGTCAACACCATCAAAGTTTCCCCGGCCATCTGTTATGAATCGATCTTTGGAGAATTTTTCGGTGAGTTTGTGAAGAACGGGGCACAGGTCATGATCATCATCACCAACGACGGATGGTGGGGGAACAGCCCCGGCCACCGGCAGCACAATTCATTTGCTTCATTGCGGGCGATTGAGACACGCAGGAGTATTGCCCGTTCGGCCAATACAGGGATCTCGGCGTTCATCGACCAGCGCGGCGATCCGCACCAGGCAACAGGTTACTGGGTTCCTGCGGCGATAAAGGGAACTGTCAACGCCAATGACAAACTCACGTTTTACGTCCGGCACGGGGATTACATCGCACGGATCGCCAGTGGCTGCGGGGGAATTATTTTTGTCCTTGCTGTTCTGTTTCATTTTTTCAGAAGAAAAAAAACTCTTTATAAGTAAAAGAATCTGATTCTGATCGAAAAATTTAATTATTTTGGACTAAAGTCCTTAGAACGAAGACTTTCAATTACCCCGGCCTTAAGGCCGGGGCAAGTCATAACAAAAATAACAAGGGCTTTAGCCCAAAACAAAACACAAACACTTTTCGAAGTTTACTCCAATATGAAACTAAAACAACATTTGAAATGAATTTCCGGCAATATATTTTCATTCCATTGTTTTTATTACTGATTGCTTCGTCATGCAACATGTTCAACCAGAAAAAAACAACTTCGGAAAGTGAAGAGAAGAAGCCGGAAGCACCGGTCACGATCCCCTCATTCAATGCAGATTCTGCTTATCAATATGTAAAAAAACAGGTGGATTTCGGTCCGCGCGTTTGCAATACGAAAGCACATGAAAAATGCGGCGATTTCCTGGAGAAGAAATTAAGGGAATTCTGCCCAAATGTGATCGTTCAGAAGGGACAGGTAAAAGCCTACAACGGGACAATGCTGAACTTTAAAAACTACGTCGCCTCTTTCAATCCCGAAACCAACAACCGCATTTTCCTTTGCTCGCACTGGGATTCCCGTCCCTGGGCCGACCATGATCCTGATCCGGCAAAACACAACACCCCCATCGACGGGGCGAACGATGGTGCCAGCGGCGTCGGCATCCTGCTTGAGGTTGCCCGTCAGTTAAGCATCTCAAAGCCTCTTATAGGTGTCGATATCATTTTTCTTGATGCTGAAGATTACGGTCCCCCGGAAGACAAAAAGCAGGAGGAAGAGACTACCGACTGGTGGGCGCTCGGTGCACAGTATTGGGCAAAAAATCCCCACAAGGCAAATTATTTCGCCAAATACGGTATCCTGCTCGATATGGTCGGGGCGCCCAATGCAACGTTCCTGCAGGAAGGCTTTTCCATGAACTATGCGCCGGCCGTGGTCAAATCGGTATGGAGCACTGGGCTGAAACTGGGATATTCGGATTACTTCATTTTTGAGGAAGGCGGTACGATCACAGATGATCATGTTCCCATCAACAAGATACTTTCCATTCCGACCATCGACATCATCCACCTCGACCGGAACAGCAAAACGGGTTTCTATCCTTACTGGCATACTACGAAGGACGATATCAATTCCATTGACCGGACCACGTTGAAAGTGGTCGGAACAACCCTTTTGAAAGTTATAGAAACCGAACAGTAACCGCTGTTTACAGCAGTTCGTTGGCCAGGTTTGCCAGCTCTGAGCGTTCCCCCTTTTCCAGCCTCACATGCGCATAGAGCGGATGTTTCTTGATCTTGTCGATCAGGGTTGAAAGTCCGTTACTCTGTGCATCAAGGTAAGGCGTATCGATCTGGAAGATATCCCCGGTAAATATGATCTTGGTATTTTCACCGGCCCGGGTGATAATGGTTTTTATTTCGTGCGGCGTCAGGTTCTGGGCTTCATCCACGATAAAGCAGACATTGGAAATGCTGCGGCCACGGATGTAGGCCAGAGGGGTGATCACCAGCTTTTCATTCTCCAGCGAATCGGTAATGACCTTGTATTCCTTGTCGCGTTCACTGTACTGGTTCTGGATGAACTTAAGGTTGTCCCAGAGCGGTTCCATGTATGGATTCAGCTTGGATTTTATGTCTCCGGGAAGGTAACCGATGTCTTTATTGCTCAGGGGCACGATCGGCCGGGCCAGGTAGATCTGCTTGAAATTCCGCTTCTGTTCGAGCGCGCCTGCCAGCGCCAACAGGGTTTTACCCGTTCCGGCGATCCCCTGCAGCGTAACCAGCTTTACATTCGGATTCAGGATGGCATGGAAGGCGAAGACCTGCTCTGCATTCCGTGGAGTAATTTTGTAGCAGGAATGTTTTTCAATCTTCTCGATCCTTTCCGTTTCGGGATTATAAAAAGTGAGGGCCGATGTCTTCCCGTTCTTCAGGATAAAATAATGATTGGGCACCGGGTTTTTGATGCCGACATATTCGGGAGGAATGGAGCCGTCGGCATAAACCATGTCGATAACACTCTTGTCGATCCCCTCGATCATGGTTTTGCCGGAATAGAGTCCTTCGACATCCTTGATCTTTCCCGTTTCAAAATCTTCTGCCGGGATGTCCAGTGATTTTGCCTTTAACCTCAGGTTGATATCCTTGGTGACAAGAATGACCTTTTTCCCCGGATTTTCGGCGATCATAATGAGAGCAGCATTCAGGATGCGGTGGTCGGGCTTGTCCTCCCCAAATACCTTGATCGCATCCAGCTTACTTTGCTCATTCATCACCACTTTGAATTTGCCTGCCTTGGGATGATTAAGCTGGATCCAGTCGGTCAGCGTGGATTTGTCGGAGAGCTTATCCATGATCCGGATAAACTCACGTGCTTCAAAGTTGATGTTATCATTGCCCTTTTTGAAGTTATCGAGCTCCTCCAGAACGGTGATCGGGATGGCAATATTGTTATCCTCGAAACTGTTCAGGGCGTCGTGGTTATACAGAATAACCGATGTGTCCAGGACGAATATTTTTTTCTCGGCGGACTTAGCTTTTCCCATAGGCGGCGTTTGTTTTTTCAAATGTAACCGGAGAAAAGCCGCATAAGACCGGTTACTGCATCAAGATATAAACAGGTGGGTGTTCACTTCCTGATCTGCTCTGAAGAATCGGATATTCGCGTTATCTTTGTCCCTTTGGAAGATATTCGACAATGGAGGTTGGATCAAAAGGTTAAAAATCGTTCACGAAAATGCCGCAAAGATGAAACGCAAAGATCGCAAAGGGTTTAGTTCCTGATATTAACTCTTTGCGTTCTTAGCGAGAAACCAACTTTTGAGACAGCCTCACTGTGAAAAAAACGGGAAAATGGTCTTAGAAAATAAAAACCATTCCCGGGGATATTGTTAAAATTTTATATGCCTGAAAAAAAATTATTCCTCCTCGATGCAATGGCCCTGATTTACCGGGCTTTTTATGCATTGAACAAGAACCCGCGCGTCAATTCAAAGGGACTGAATACTTCGGCCATCCTTGGATTTGCCAATACCCTTTTTGATGTTTTGAAGAACGAAAAACCGACCCACATCGGAGTCGCCTTTGACACCGCTGCACCGACGCAGCGGCATGTTGATTTTACTGCCTATAAGGCTCACCGTGAAGAGGCCCCGGAAGACCTGATCGCTTCTCTCCCATACATTCACGAGCTGATCGAGGCATTTAATATTCCCACGCTGATCCTTCCCGGTTATGAGGCCGATGATATCATCGGAACACTGGCAAAAAAAGCCGAGGCCAATGGTTTCCTTACTTACATGATGACTTCCGACAAGGATTTCGGGCAACTGGTGAGCGAACGGACACTGATCTACAAGCCTGCCAAATTCGGCAATCCGGCCGAGATCTGGGGGCCGAAGGAGGTATGCGAAAAGTTCGGAATTGAACGGCCTGATCAGGTGATTGATATCCTCGGGATCTGGGGCGATGTTTCCGATAATATTCCGGGGATCTATGGCATCGGCGAAGTCGGCGCAAAAAAACTGATCGCTGAATTCGGTACCGTGGAAAACCTGATCGCCCGTGCCGGTGAGATCAAGAATGAAAAGCTGCGCGAGAAGGTTGAAAACGGGAGAGCGCAGGCATTGCTTTCGAAACAGCTCGCCACCATCATCCTGGATGTGCCACTTGAATTCGAAGAAGAAAAGCTGATCATGGATCCTCCCGATCGCGAGCGGCTGAAAAAACTGTTCGACGAACTGGAGTTCCGCACGTTTGCACAACGGGTATTTACCTGGCTTTCCCTCGATCCTCTTTCAGCAAAACAGCCGGAGGGTACGCGACCGGCAACTGAACCCGGTCCTGTAACACAGGAATCCGGTCAGCAACAGCTTTCGATGTTCGATCTTCCTGCTTCTGTAACCAGCGGATCGTTTGAAACTATTGAAACAATTGAACACACCTACCATCTTGCAGATACTCCTGAAAAACGGTCGGATCTTATTAAACAGTTAATGCAGCAAAAAACGGTTTGTTTTGACACCGAAACCACTGGTCTCGATACCCATGAAGCTGAGCTGGTGGGCATGTCATTTGCTTTCCGGCCGCACGAAGCCTGGTACGTTCCTTTACCTGACAATTACAATGATTCCCACGCGATCGTCAGTGAGTTCAGGCCTTTTTTTGAGGATGAAAAGATCGAAAAGGTTGGGCAGAACATGAAGTTCGATATTTCCATGCTGAAATGGTACGACATCGAGGTAAAGGGAAAATTGTTCGACACGATGCTGGCGCATTACCTGCTTCAGCCCGACCAGCGGCACAACATGGATTTCCTGGCTGAATCGTTCCTGAACTATAAACCGGTTTCCATTGAAGCGCTGATCGGGAAAAAAGGGCCGAAGCAACTCAGCATGCGGGCGGTTGACCATGAGGTCATCAAGGAATATGCGGCGGAAGATGCAGATGTCACCCTTCAGCTTAAGCAGCTCTTTGAACCGATGCTGGCGGCCACGGATACCCGTGAGCTTTTTGACCGGATCGAAGTTCCGCTGGTGCCGGTGCTGGCTTCGATGGAAGCCGAAGGCATTAAGCTGGATTCGTCCGTCCTGCATGATTATTCTGCCGAGTTGCTGAAAGAAGTAAAACTGCTGGAGGCCGGTATTTTTGAGGATTCCGGCACCACCTTTAACATTGCATCGCCAAAGCAGCTCGGGGAGATCCTTTTCGACAGGATGAAGATTGTCGAGAATCCGAAACAAACCGCCACCAAGCAATATTCCACCGGGGAAGACATTCTTGTTAAGCTGGTGAACAAACATCCGATCATCCAGAAAATACTGGATTACCGTTCACTGACAAAGCTCAAATCCACCTACGTTGATGTACTGCCGACACTGGTCAGCAAACGGGACGGGCGGATCCACACCTCTTACAACCAGGCCGTGGCAGCGACCGGAAGGCTGAGCTCGAACAACCCGAACCTCCAGAACATCCCGATACGGACGGAAAAGGGAAGGGAGATCCGGAAAGCGTTTGTTCCGAGGAATGAGAATTTCACCTTGCTTTCCGCAGACTATTCCCAGGTGGAGCTGCGGATCATTGCCCACCTGAGCGGTGATGCCGAGATGATCGCCGATTTCCGTGCAGGCCTCGACATTCACTCAGCCACCGCTGCAAAGGTCTATGGCGTAAAACTGGAAGATGTGACAAGGGAAATGAGACGGAACGCCAAGGCTGTGAATTTCGGAATCATTTACGGGATGTCTGCCTTCGGATTATCCGAACGGCTCGCCATTCCACGGAAAGAGGCGGCCGATATCATCCAGCAATACTTCTCCAGGTACTCGGGGATCCGGAAATACATGGACCAGACCATCCAGTCGGCAAAGAAGAACGGTTATGTCGAGACCATGATGAAGCGCAGGCGTTACCTGCGCGACATCAACAGCGGCAATGCCACGGTGCGCGGGTTTGCTGAACGGAATGCGATCAATGCCCCGATCCAGGGAACGGCAGCCGACCTGATCAAGATCGCCATGATCAGCATCTACCACGAACTTCAGTCACTGAACCTGAAAAGCAGGATGATCCTGCAGGTTCACGATGAACTTGTTCTCGATGTTCATAGAAGTGAGGTTGACCGGGTGAAAGCGGTTGTGGAGGACAGGATGAAACACGCCATTCCGATGGATGTTCCGATAGAAGTTGAGATCAGCACAGGGGAAAATTGGTTGGAAGCGCATTGATAATTACGCATTATGGATTACGATTATAACAACTATTCACTTTTCACCATTCACTTTTCACTGAATTATGAGCTATAATAATGACAACCGTATCGTAATGACCTTGGATGCCGGTGGGACGAATTTTGTTTTTTCGGCGGTCAGGGCGGAATCGGAGATCATCGAGCCGGTGATCCTTTCTGCAACCGGAGATTCGCTGGAAGTGATTTTGAAAAACATCATTGAAGGCTTCAGGCTTGTCAAAGCGAAGATCAGTGATGAACCGGTGGCCATCAGCTTTGCCTTTCCCGGTCCTGCCGATTACGAGAACGGCATCATCGGTGATCTGCAGAACCTCCCGGCATTCCGGGGCGGTGTAGCCCTGGGACCCATGCTGCAGGAGATCTTCGGGATTCCGGTTTTCATTAATAATGACGGAGATCTTTTTGCATATGGTGAAGCCATCTCCGGACTGCTTCCCGACATCAACCGGAAACTGGAAGCGGCTGGAAACCCGAAACGTTACCAGAACCTGCTCGGGGTTACGTTCGGTACAGGCTTCGGGGGCGGTATTGTGACGCGGGGGAAATTGTTTTTCGGCGACAATTCTGCACAGGGTGAGATCAACCGGGTGAGGAACGGTTTCTTCAAGCAGTTCGATGCAGAGGAGAGCGTCAGCATCCGGGGCATCCGGCGCGAATATTCGAATTACACCGGGATCAACGTCGCCAGTTGCCCTGAACCGAAAGAGATCTTTGAGATCGGCATGGGGAACAAACCCGGCAACCGGGAGGCTGCAATTGATGCTTTTCGCTCATTTGCAGTTGCCGCAGGCGATGCCATTGCCAATGCCATTACCCTTGTCGACGGGTTGGTGGTGATCGGAGGCGGTTTGTCAGGCGCTTATCCGTTGTTCCTTCCCGGTTTGGTTGAAGAGATGAACCGGCCGTTCAATACTGTATCCGGTCAGCCGCTCGAACGGCTGGAGATCACGGCATTCAACCTGAAGGATGAAAAAAGCCTTGCAAAATTCCTTGAAGTCTCCGCAGTCGAGATCGGTGTGCCGTTCAGCGGAAATAAAGCACTTTATGATCCCGTCAAGAAAACCGGGGTCGGGATTTCCAGGCTTGGAACATCCAACGCCGTTTCCATCGGCGCTTATGCGTTTGCACTTCAGATGCTGGATAAGAATAAATAATTTCATCCGGCGGGCACAATGCCCTTTTTGTGAATTATCTTTGCAGAAACAATTTCAGTATTGACCTTTCAGATCAGAAAAACGAAAAAAATTAAATCGGAATAAATATTTAATAATCTGTATACTAATATGAATTTTTTTTAATTTTGCATGTCCATTTCAGTTCAAATCCTAAAAAGAAAAAAATGAAAAAATTCGTACTTTCTTCAATTTTCCTGTTTGCTGTGCTGTTCAGCATGGCACAGGTTCCCCGTACCATGGTCGCAGTCGAAGACGGAACTGGTACATGGTGCCAGTATTGTCCCGGCGCTGCAATGGGTTGCGACGATCTTCTCTCCCATGGCTGTTTTGTTGCAGTCATAGCAAACCACAATGGCGACAGTTATGCCAACAATTACTCCAATAACAGGAATAGCATGTGGGGGATCACCGGATATCCCACGGTTACCTTTGACGGAAACCTCGCACTTGTAGGCGGAAACCATACCACATCCCTCTATACTTCGTACCTTCCGAAGTACAACCAGTCGATTGCAATAACCTCTCCTGTTACCTTATCATGGGAGATTTCAAACACCGGTCTTAACTACACTGTCGTGGTTACGCTCGAAAAGGTCGGAACGATCACTTCAGTAAGTAATAAACTGTTTTTCTTTGTAACCCAGTCGAACATCATGCAAAACTGGCAGGGTCAGACCCATCTTGAGCATGTCAACCGGCTGATGGTTCCTGATGAGAACGGAACCACCGTTGATTTCACTTCAGGAACCACCCAGACCGTAACCCTGAATTTCACCATGGATGCTGCATGGCCACTGGCCGACTGTGAATTCATCTGCTTCCTTCAGAATAAAGATGCAGGACAGGGCACAACGGGTGGTGTTAAAAAATGGGTTGTTTACAACTCGATCAAACGTGGTGTTATTGATCTGAACGTTGATTTTGCTGCAAACCAGACCAACGTTGCAAAAGGCGGCACGGTGAACTTTACAAATAATACAACCGGCGGCTATATCGGAACATCTGAAACTTACCTCTGGTCATTCCCCGGCGGAACTCCATATAGCTCCACCGATGAAAACCCGACGGTAGTTTATTCCGAATGCGGAACTCACGATGTTCAGCTGATCGTTAACCGCGGTGGCCAGATCGACACAGTGACAAAGGTGAAATATATCCAGGTTGGCCCTGTCGTCAATGTTCTCATCAGCCCCAATGATACAGCATGCAACTACACGCCGATTACACTGGATGCAACAACCCCGAATGCAACATACCTCTGGGCTCCGGGTGGCGAAACCACACCGACCATCACTGTAAATGCTGCAACAGTGGGACTTGGATCACATATGTACGCTGTAACCGTCAGCACTCCGGACGGTTGTGAGCAGTATATGATCGAAAATATCTTTTTCGATGACTGCACTGGCATTGGCGTAAAGAATGGCGACCTGGGTGTTTCACTGTATCCGAACCCGAACTCCGGCACCTTTAACATTGAGATGAATTCGCTGAGCGCACAGAACGTAACCATCGAAGTCATGAACTCAATGGGCATGAAAGTTTATGCAGAAAAGGGAATCCCCATCAGCGGGAAGTCGACAAAAACAATAACATTGAAGAATGCTGCCTCCGGCGTCTACTATGTAGCCGTCCAGGGATCAGGCAAAAAAGTGGTTGAGAAAATATTGGTGAAATAAGTAACCTTGTTCAATCCAAAAGAGGCAGTCGTACGATTGCCTCTTTTTTTTAAAACCTGAATTTCATTTTCCGCATTTTCAGGCAACTAAAATAAAGGTACCTTTGTCTGACCGATAAAATCCTTTCTGATGAAAAAAATATCTTTTCTTCTCCTTTTTGGTTTTCTTTCAGTTCAGCTTTTCTCAGGTACGATTGAGAAACAGTTTCACATTGGAAATTATTCACTGAAAACGGTCGGCGCATACCAGACGATCTCGTTCGACAATGCAAAACTGTCGGGCATACCGGGTGAACCTTCTCTCCCTTACCTTGCGGTTTCCCTGATGCTGCCCCCGGGAGAATCGGCCGTATCCATCGAGATCATTCGTGAAAATGAGACCGTACTTCCGGGTTCATACCTGCTCTTTCCGGAGCAGGATGTCGTGCCCATCTCTAAAAAACAGTCCGGTGAATTCCGTATGAAGGAATCCGTTTACAGGATGAACGGGAATTATCCTGCATATGCCGGTGGAAAACTTTTGTCCCAGTACCTGAACGGGTTTTCCTTTGCCCTTTCAACCTTCACTCCGGTAAATTATAATCCATCAACGGGACAACTCTCCTATTTCCGCGATGTTACAGTGCGGATAAAAACACAGAAAGATCCGGAAGCGGAAGCTTCACTGAATAATCTTTCAGCATCACAGCCGGTTCTTAACCGCGTCCGATTGCTGGCACAGAATACAGAAATGATCGATCAGTACCCGGCCCCGGCAAAGAAAAAGTCTTCCTACCAGATGCTCATCATCACCCCCTTTGCTTTTGAAGACGGGTTCACGGATCTTGTGAACTATTACAGTGCAAAGGGACTGACGACCCATATTGAAAGCACGGAAGACATCAATGCAGGATTCACTGGTTTTGATCAACAGGAGAAGATTCGGAATTTTATCAAACAGGAATACCAGAACAACGGGATCGAATATGTTCTCCTTGGCGGAAGCGAGGAGTGGGTGCCGTCACGGAAATTCTATTGTATCGTTTATTACGGGACGGGTGGCGTTGAGGCTGAAACGTACGACATCCCGGCCGATATTTATTATTCCGCCATTGATGGTACCGACGACCTTAACGGAAACCACATTTACGGTGAAGAGGCCGACAGCACCGACCTGCTGCCCGATGTGGCCGTTGGCCGTTTCCCGTTCAGCACCAGTGCAGATCTTGCTTCCATGGTGCACAAAACCGTTTCATACCAGGAAAATCCTGTTCTCGGGGAGTACGACCGTCCGTTGTTCATCGGCGAATATCTTTACGACACTCCTGTTACGCTGGGAGGCGATTACATGAATCTCCTGATCGATGACCACAACGATAACGGTTATTTCACCCATGGTATTCCTTCTGCATCAAACCATATTGAGAGGCTGTACGATACACTGACCGGTAATCCGCCTCCATACAATTACTGGCATTGGAGCACGGATACCTTGCTTGCCAAGATCAACAGGGGAACCTCATTCATTCATCACCTCGGCCATGCCGCCACATCCTACATGCTGTGCCTTGATTACTCCCAGATCAACAATCCGAACTTCTGGGCAGTGGACGGCATCAGGCACAACTATGCTCTGCTTTACACCCAGGGCTGTGACGATGGAAGTTTCGACATGCCATACTGCATTGCGACAAAAAGCATGGCCATTGACAATTTTGTGGTTGCAGGCATCTTCAATACACGCTACGGGTGGTTCAACCAGGGTACGACGGATGGCCCCTCGCAACACCTGCAACGTGAATTTGTGAGTGCCATGTATACAGATACGCAACCGGAAGACCATATCGGCACAGTTCATATGATCTCGAAGATCAAGACCGCTCCATGGGTAGGATTGCCCGGCGAATTCGAGCCCGGTGCCCAGCGTTGGACAATGTACGACTGCACACTGCTTGGCGATCCGGCCCTCCACATCTGGACACATGATCCTGTCATCGGGATCCCGGTCGTAAAGAATTCAATGAATATTGCGCTTTATCCCAATCCATCGCACGGAATGGTCCAGGTTGATTATTCCATACCGGAAACTTCGGTTGTTACGTTGCAGATACTGGATGCCACCGGGCAGCAGGTCGCCGGGGTTCATTCATGGAAAGCAGAAGCCGGGGTCAGCCACCGGTACACTGTTGATGTTTCATCATTGCCTGCAGGAATTTATTATTGCAGGTTTTCAACAGATAACGGCATCCAGACAAAGAAACTGGTGATCATCCGGTAAACTGTCTTGCTTTTTTTTATTGATCCTTTGTATGTTACGAAATTTATCTAACTTTGTGACAGATAATCATCTGATGTTTATTCATTAATCCCCATCCACCATGAGAAAAAGTTTACTTCTTTCCATCTCCCTTTTATGGGTACTATCAGGAATACAGGCGCAGAATTTCTCCTATTCTGATTCCTGGGGAAAAGCCGGGTTTAACCTGGTTAATTCCAAATCCGGGTCTGTTGAAGTCGTTTATTCCATTCCCCAGTTCGGGTTAGAGGAATTTTCCGTCAACGGGCAATCGCTGAAAAATTTAAATTTACCCGGGGCTTTCCTCTTAAACGACGAAGGCATGCCTAACCTCCCGGGGCAGGGACGTTACATTGCCATGCCGCAGGGAGCTGTCGCCAAATTAAAGATCATTTCCCAGCGGACTGAAGTCCTGCACAATGTTGATATCTGTCCGGCCCACAACATTCCGGCAGAGAACGACGACCGTCCACTTAAATATGTTAAAAACCCATCGGTTTATTCGAAAAATGCCTTGTACCCTTCACAACCGGTGAAGATCTCCGGTCATGAGCAGATCCGCGGCGTGGATGTGGTGATGCTGGGTATCACTCCGTTCCAGTATAACCCGATTACAAAAGACCTGATCGTTTACCGTGACATCAAAATCCAGATCGATTTTGAAGGCGGAAACGGCCACTTCGGTGATGATGCCTTCCGCAACCGTTTCTGGGATCCCATCCTCGATGACGCACTTCTTAACCATGCTTCCCTCCCGGTGATTGATTACAACAATCGTTTGCAGTCATATTCAAAGAAAGCCGTCACCGATGAGTGCGAATACATCATCATCTCCCCGGATGGTTCCGACTTTGTCCGCTGGGCAGATTCCATTGCAAATTTCCGCAACCAGCAAGGGATCCTGACACATGTTTTCACCCTGACCGATGTGGGCGGTAACACGACCACTGCCATTGAAACTTTCATTGATGACGCATACAACAACTGGACAATCAAACCGGCTGCATGTCTCCTGCTCGGGGATTATGGTTCCGATCAGCAGAGCAATGTGATCTCTCCGCTGAAAACACTGGCGGGTGAAACTTTCCCTTCTGATCATATCTATGCTGATGTCAATGCAGATGACATGGCCGAGATCGTTTTCAGCCGCATCGTTGCGAACAACAATGCACAGTTGACAACCATGTGCTCCAAGATCCTGAATTATGAGCGGAATCCGCCGATGGATACAAGCTATTACCAGCACCCGATCACAGCCCTCGGATGGCAGACGGAACGCTGGTTCCAGCTTTGTTCCGAGGTTGTCGGAGGATATTTCAGAACTAAAATGGGGAAACATCCTGTCAGGATCAATGCCATTTACCAGGGAACACCGGGATCGATCTGGTCGTCGGCTTCCAATACCAATTCGGTTGTAAGTTATTTCGGTCCTGCCGGTACCGGGTATATCCCGCAAACCCCTGCTGAAATGCCCTGCTGCTGGAATGGTGGAAATGCAGCACAGGTGAATGCAGCCATTGAGGACGGATCATTCATGCTTCAGCACCGCGATCATGGGATGGAAACCGGCTGGGGAGAACCCTCTTATAATAACAACAGTGTGGACGCTTTGCAGAATGTCAAACCGACATTTGTAATGTCGATCAACTGCCTCACCGGAAAGTATAACCTGAGCTATGACTGCTTTGCTGAACGGTTCCTCAAGCATCTTTACAACGGACAGAATTCGGGAGCTCTCGGACTTGTTTGTCCCTCTGAAGTTTCCTATTCATTCGTCAATGATACCTTCGTTTGGGGCATGTACGACAATATGTGGCCTGATTTCATGCCTACCTATGGAACCCAGCCGGCTTCACGTGGCGTTGATCCCGCATTCGGAATGGTTGCCGGAAAGTATTTCCTCAAGCAGTCGAACTGGCCTTACAACACGGGTGATAAAAAGATCACCTATTACCTGTTCCACATGCACGGGGATGCTTTCTTCAGATTGTTCGCAGAACTGCCGCAGAATCTGACCGTGACACACGATGCGGAAATCCCTGAAGGAGCCACCACATTCAACATTACAGCCAATGACAGTGCTGACATCGCGCTGACCGTCAACAACGTGATCATTGCTACCGGTCTTGGAAGCGCAAGTGGTCCCGTGGTTATCACGATTCCGGCTCAGAGTGCAGGAACAATGGTACTTGTAACGGTCACAAAACAGAATTACCTGCGTTACCAGGACTTTGTACCCGTCACCAACGGCCAGCTGATTGCCAATTTCAGCGCCAGTGCCACCAACCTCTGCCCCGGAACCAGCGTTAATTTTACCGATGTATCCACCGGCGGAGCAACTGCATGGGCATGGACATTCGACGGCGGAACACCATCAACCTCAGCGGACAAGAACCCTGTAGGAATCGTTTACAGTGCACCCGGTGATTATTCTGTCAAACTGCGCGTAACACGGAGTACAACATCCGATTCCATCACGAAGACTGAATACATCCACGTATATCCGACACCGACGGCAGATTTTACTACCCTCAATGCATCCTGTATGAACGATGCAACCATCTTCTCTGATCTTTCCGCCTCAAACGGAGGAACGATTACAGACTGGATGTGGGACTTCGGCGACGGCACTTCAGGCGCATCCACCCAGAATCCGCTGCATACCTTTACCTATGCCGGTACCTTTAATGTAACGCTGACCGTTAAGAATAACGGCACCTGCGACAACGCGGTTACCAAACAGGTGGTTGTCGGAAGGAGTCCGAATCCTGCCGCACAGCCTTCAGGCCCTGCAGAAGTTTGCCCCGGTTCAACCGGAAACACCTTTACGACACTGGGCGCCCAGTATGCAAACTCCTATTTATGGGAAGTTTCACCCGCCGAAGCCGGTACAGTTACAGGAACGACCACCACAGCCACATTTGATGCATCTGCAACCTACACCGGAACGGCAAGCATTACTGTAAGCGGTGTTAATGACTGCGGTTCAGGAACGGTTTCTTCCGCCTTTAATGTCACCATTAAAGTGCCTGCTGCCGCTCCTGAAAAACCCACCGGTGCTGATACGGTAAACATTGAATTTGTGCCCGTTTCCGATTTCATAACAACCGGTGTTCCCTCGATTACAGACTATACCTGGTTTATCACTCCTGCCAACGCAGGTACGATCACGGGAACCGGCATGACCGGAACCGTTACCTGGAGTACACAGTTCAGGGGACCACTGGCGACCATTACCGTGAAAGGCGTTGACAACTGCGGCCCGGGACTCACTTCCGACCATAAAGATGTTGTTGTAAAGAATACGCTTGGTATTGCTGAAAACAACCAGTTCGGATTCGAAATTTACCCGAACCCGACATCCGGGAAGTTCTCCGTTGAATTCCGCGGCCCCGATGCCATTGTGAACATCAGGATCGTGAATGAACTCGGATCCAGCGTTTACACTATGAACGATGTGAAGGTCGCCGGAAAACTGATCCGGAACATTGATCTTTCATCGCTTTCAGCCGGCATTTACTACCTGAAGGTGGAAACCGGTTCCGGTACGATTGTCCGGAAGCTGGTGATCCGCAAGTAAGATACTAAGCCTGTCAAAAAGACCATCCGGTTCATTTCCGGGTGGTCTTTTTATTTTACGGGAATTCGCTCCTGTCAGGCCTTCTGATTCCGTATCTTTGTACTACAAATTCTTTTCCCATGCAAAATTCCAGGACGTTCCTTGTTGTCGTGATCCTTCTTCTGTCGTTCCATCTGCAAGCACAGTCAGTCAGGGTTTCTCCGAACATCACCCCTGCTGGAAAAGGGAAGGTCAATACAGCGATCGATAACATGGGATACTGGCAGCGGATGGTCAGGCTGGGATATGTCAGGCCAAACGCTGCGATGCCTGTTCCTCCGCCTGTTTTCACCGGGAGCATGATCCGTGCAAAGGGGATCCGGGTCCAGGACTCACCCGACCGTTGCGTAACCGGTGCCGAAAGTACAACCCAGAGCGAGAATTCTCTATTCATCAATCCTGAGAATGAAGATGAACTCCTGAATTCAAACAATTCAACCGATTGGGACGGGACCTATGCCTATGTGCTGTTTGGCGTAAATGACCGCTATTCGGAAGACGGGGGTAACGGCTGGGCAGGCGAGATCGAAGCAGCCGGGAATATTAACCAGGGCGACCCTTCGGTGGTCATCGGGCGGAACGGCTGGTGGTATGCAGGAAAGATCAACAATGATTTCGGACAATCAGTCGCGTATTCAACCGACCAGGGAAAGACCTGGCACGATGTCATCGTCTCCTCGGTCCCGTTCCCCGGTTCGGATGTGCTCGACAAGAACCATCTCTGGATCGATAATTCTTCCACGAGTCCTTTCCAGGGAAGGCTTTACGACGGCTGGACCAATTTTGTGAACAGTTCGGGAAACCTCCGCCAGATTGAAATTTCAAGATCGGAAGATCAGGGGATGACCTGGTCTTCGCCCATCAACATCAGCGCGGGAGTTACTTCCGGGTACATGTGCCAGGGGATCAATCTTCAGACCGGCCCGAACGGGGAACTTTACGGAGCATTCATCATTTATGATGCCTGGCCTGCCGACGAATCGGCCATCGGGTTTGCCAAATCGCTAAATGGCGGATCCGTTTTTACTCCTGCCACCAGGATCATCAGCAACATCAAAGGAATACGGACCAGCCTGACCTCAAAGAACATGAGGGTGAATTCATATCCTTCCATGACGGTGGATAACAGCAATGGTCCGAACAAGGGGAACATTTACCTGGTCTGGGCCAACATCGGTTATCCCGGCATCAATGCCGGAAGCGATATCAATGTTTATTTCATGCGTTCGACTGACCAGGGAAGCACCTGGATGGCACCTATTAGGGTGAACCAGGATGCGGCGGGTCTCGGAAAGCAACATTTCCTCCCATGGATATCCTGTGACCCGGTGACCGGAAATCTCTGCGTGATCTATTATGACGACAGGAATGTAGGCTCTTCCGCATGTGAAACATGGATCTCATATTCCTACAATGCGGGAGATACCTGGACCGACATGAAGGTCAGCGATGTCTCCTTTACACCGGTGCCGATCGCCGGACTTGCCTACGATTATTTCGGGGATTACCTCGGGGTGGCTTCACGCGACATGATGGCTTACCCTATCTGGACCGACAACCGGACCGGCGCTGCCCTTACTTATGTTTCCCCGGTCAATCTTGGTCCTGCTCCTGGTCAGCCTTATGTGATCTATGATTCATACAGCCTGAATTCCATACAAAAAAATCTCCTGCAGAACATGAATTACGGCGATTCGCTCTACCTGAACCTTGGCCTGAAAAATGTCGGCGACCAGCCGGCTGTCAATGTTACAGCTTACCTTTCGACCGATTCGCCCTACATCACCATCACCGACAGCATTGAGAATTACGGGGATTTTGCTGCCGGCGAGGTGCGCTCGGTCCAGCATGGTTATTCATTCAGGGTTTCGGATACCATCCCCGACGGGCTGAGGGTGAAATTCTATGTCAGGGCCGTTACTGCAGATACTGCCTGGTACAGCAATTTCCGGATCGAAGCCCATGCTCCGGGACTTACTATTTCAAGGATCATGATCCGCGATTCTGTATACGGAAATGACAACGGGCGCTTCGACCCCGGCGAAAGCGCAGATGTACTGGCTACGGTAGCAAATTCAGGTGACTTCCTCTGCCCGGGTGCCTGGATCAGGATATCATCCCCTTCCGATTACCTGAACTTCACTATCGATTCCGTTTTTCTAGATACCTTACTGCCGCTTCATAATAAAGTGGTAACCTTTAAACTGGACGTAGCCTCCGATGCCTGCCAGCATGCTGCCGCCAACCTCGATTTTCTTGCACGCTCAGGACTTTACAGTGCAAGGAAGCATGTTACGGAAACCATCGGGGTGATCATGGAAGACTGGGAGAGCGGCAACTTCACCACATTTCCGTGGGTTACCGGCGGAAATGCGCAATGGTTCATCGATACCGTGCATTATGAAGGAACCTACAGCGCACGGTCGGGAGAGATCTCTGACATGGAGGCTTCATGGCTGCAGGTCGGCTATCTCTGCGGCGCCGACGACAGCATCTCATTCTACCGGAAAGTATCCTCGGAACCGGGATATGATTACCTGCGGTTTTACATCGACGGGATCCTGCAGGGACAATGGTCGGGGGAAGAGGACTGGAAAAGGATTGCATACCCGGTCGCTGCCGGTACACATACCTTTAAATGGATCTATTCGACGGATGTATTCCAGCTGTTGGGCAGCAACGCCGCATGGCTCGATAACATAGCATTTCCTCCGCCTCCCCTGCCGGTTGTCAATGCAGGAAACGACACTTCGGTCTGTGCCGCGCAGCCCATTCAGCTTCACGGTACTGTTTCAGCATCCGATTCCCTTCGCTGGACAACCTTCGGCGATGGGCTCTTCTCGGATGAAACCATTCCGGATCCGGTTTACACGCCGGGTCCCGGAGATCTCAGTGCAGGTGCAGTAAACCTCCGCCTGAAAGCCTGGGGAGTGAACGGATGTTCTGCATCAGGGATGACACTCACCATCGTTAGTAAGCCGGTTGTTCATATCACCGTTTTGCCAAATGACACTTTGTGTGGTGATATGACCGCCCATCTTACTGCCGATCCCGTCCAGGGCGGTTCCTACCTCTGGACGCCCGGCGGATTCACCACACCGGATATCCTTGTCGATACTTCCATCACCGGTGGATTGGGCTCGTACTGGTTCCGGCTCAGGATCACGACGCTGAACAATTGTTCGTCTTCTGATTCTGCAAGGATCACCTTCAGGGATTGTACAGGAATTCCTGTCATGGAAGAAGCGATTCAGTGTGAAGTGTTCCCGAATCCGAACAATGGCACATTTACACTGAAGATCACCTCCCGCACTCACTGTCACCTGGATATGCGCCTGCAAAACCCACTTGGTTTATTGATCCTGGAAGAAAAGAATATTGATGTAGCAGGCACATTCATTAAAAACTTTGAACTTGGCCAGCTACCTCCGGGAATCTACATTCTTTCGCTGCAAAACGGGAAAGATAGAGAGAACATGAAGATAGTTGTTCGATAGCAAGTGCGCGTCTCTCAGCCATAACAGGTTGGAACACGGAATCCACGGATAAAACGCCTGCCTGCCGCAGGCGGGGAATATCATGCTCCGTTTATTTCGTGTTATCCGTGTTCTATGAAAGCTTTATTTCAGGTAATTGGTTTATAGGTCGTTTTTTGTTACATATTCACAAGTATTATATAACTTTGCGGCAACCGGTGCACAAAAACAACCAATGATCCGCAAACTTTTTTCCTTCCTTTTTGCCGGGTTGATCCTTTTTAACCTTTGCGGTTATTTCTTCGTTTTCCAATGCGAACAGTTGCGGGTTAAGAATGAAATGAAAGGATTGATCAGGAATGGATTCTTCCGGAACGAATACGAAGAGATTACCATTTCCGATCCGGCGGGCAACAGGGACCTCACGATTCTCGACAAGAATGAGATCCGTTACCGCGGAAAATTGTACGATATCGTTTCTTCTAAAGTCTCCGGTAATTCGGTAACCTATATCTGCATCAACGATACAAAAGAGGAAAAGCTGGTTGCACAGTGTCATAATTATATCACCTGGTCGGCCGGGCTGAATTCGCCGGGGAAAAGCAGGACCAGCCAGGCCATGGCCTACCACATCATCAAGCATGCTTTTCCACCCCATCATTCCCTAATTCCAACAGCAGATTCTTTTCGCAATGTCGAATGGATCGATCCCACTGCAAAGCTGAATTCCATCAGCCTGAAACCATTCTCTCCCCCGCCGGAAATCATCTGATTCCCCTTTCCCTGAAGAATTAACAGAATGAAGATTTCTCCTCATTCCTGATTTATAATTCATATCTCATAATTCATATTTCATAATTCATAATTAAAAGCTGCTTTTATGAAACCAAAATATATTCTTCTGTTCCTTTGCTTTTCACTGATCTCCTTCTTTTCAACAGCGCAAAAGGAAAATGCACAGAAAACAGCTATACCCGACACACTTCTGATAAAGGATCTGAACGAAGTTGTTGTCACTGCCGTAAGATCCAAAGTTCCTTTGAAAGAGATCCCTGCTTCAATTTCGATTGTAAATTCAGATCAGCTGACAACGATGTCAAAAACCATTGCCACCGATGAAGCTTTGCGGCTTGTTCCGGGAGTAAGGGTCGACAACGGCACCGGTGGTTCCAGGGTGCATCTCTACATCCGCGGACAGGGCGTCCTGACCGAAAGCGGGTTCAGGGGGATCGGCGTAATGCTGGACGGTATTCCACTGAACGATCCGGCCGGCTTTGCCCCCGATCTGTATGATGTCGACTGGGCTACCGTTTCCAATGTGGAGATCGTAAAGGGACTGGCTGCTTCCCTTTATGGCGCCGGTACAACCAGTGGCGTACTTAACATCAATACCATGGACGGCGGAAAAAAACCCGTGAACGGACTGCTCTATATGTCGGCCGGTTCCTATGGATTCTGGAAGGTCCTGGGCCAGGTTGACGGCACCGAGGGCAATATCAATTACCGTGTGTCCTATTCGCATACACAGGGTCACGGCTACCGCGAACACCAGGCTTTCCGGGGGGATATCTTTAATGAAAAACTGAACTGGACGCCCACGCCGAAGATAAAGATCACCCAGCTTCTTTCATATACCAATTATTTCAACCAGAACTCCGAAGGCATCAACCTGGGCCGGTACGACACGGTAGGTCCGAGGGCTGCCAATACCGATGCCGTTCCTTACAATGAGTTCCATAAAACCCAGCGTCTGACCGGGGCACTTCTGGGCAAGTTTGACTTCTGCAACAACCAGGATATCCAGGTTAAAGTATTTGCAAGAATGAACAAGTACCAGGAAACATCCAACAATGGCGACGATCATAAACCTTTCAACCAGGCAGGGGTCTCGGCTCAGTATGACCTTCATTTCGGCAAGGAAAACCTGAAAAATCACATCAGTGTTGGTGCAGATTATTCGTCCAAGACGATGACCGAAATAGAATTCGGGGTCCCTGACGGAGCTCACATTGATAAAAACAGGGTCGACAGTTATTTCAGCGAAGAGGTCTTTGACCTTGATACCATCCTGATCAACCAGGTCATCAAACAAAGAAGCGCAGGGGTCTTCCTCATCGACAAGCTGGACATTGCCAGGAAGTTGTTTGCGACGCTGAACATCCGCTATGATTATATCTACAATGAACTGGTCAACAACATCCCGCTGCCGGATTCGGTTGTGCCGCCTTCCGGGAATCGGTCATTTGATAGTCCATCCTTCCGTTTCGGACTTACTTACAGTGCTGCAAAGTTCCTTAATATCTATGCAAATTACGGAACGGGCTTCCTGGTGCCGACAGAGGATGAACTGTACAACAACCCGGCCCACTGGGGTGGTTTCAACGAAACCATCAAGCCATCCAAAATGTATGGCGGGGAGTTGGGCATCAGGGGTGATGTCGGGAAAAAATTCTACTATGATGTCGCAGGGTTCCTGGTCAACTCGAAAGATGAATTCTACCGGTACAGCATTCCCGGACGCGGAAACAACACTGCATTCTTCGGGAACATCGGGGCAAGCAGGCGGTACGGGGTTGAGACTTCGTTATCGTACGCACCTTTTGATTTCCTCCGGTTCGATGTTGCATACACCTATGCAAATTGCCAGTATACCTCACCCGACAGCGTAAGCGGACACTTTATCCCGCAGTGCCCTGAACATGTGCTGGCAGCGGAGGTTGCCTTCAAATTCCTGAAACATTTTACCCTGGCACTCGCAACACAGTACCAGTCGAAATGGTACATTCAGACCGACGATTCCATTTACAACCAGTACACGGAAAACGGGGTCAAGCGCAATTCATGGGTGAATGGGTTCAACATCTACAACGCCAGCCTTGCCTATCATTTCAGGTTGGGTGGCCTTGACAGCGAGATCAGCCTTTTTGCCAAGAACCTGTTTGATGAGCATTATTTTGGTTTTACTGAACCGAACAACGGGCCTGACTACAACTCTTATCAGCCCGCACCCGGCAGGGAATTCTTTGCAAGTCTGAGATTGAGGTTTTAGGTTAAAAACTCACCCCGGGCTAAGCGGAATTTGAAATTCCGCTTATAACATGGCAGAACCTGACACTTGTTGGGCGGCATTTCAAATGCCGCCCAGCTAAGGAAGTCGTGGCAGCTACAGGGGGTGATTTTATTTCTCTGACTCCTCCTCAGGGAATTTCACCTTTGCCGAGAAGACAAACAGCGCTTTCAGCTTATCCCAGAAATCGCCTCCGAGCACGAAGAGGCTGGTGATGAAAATGACATCTACGGAGATGTTCAGGATCAGCCGCAGGTAAAAATTATCGGAGACCATCTGGGGCGCGTAGGCCATGATATAAGTCGGGACCGCCGGGGCGCAAAAAAGGATCAGGCCGATATTGTACCGGAGGCGGCTTTCATGGTACGGTTTTATCACCCGGTGATAATGGTGCATGAATTTTGCCTTTATCCAGAGATATGTGGGCTTTCCGAGGATCGCCACGCTGGTGATCTTCATTGCCGGGGCGCTGATCCAGAAAATCCCGATGATGAGATTTTTCAGGAGATGAGTATGGACGTATTGCTGTAAAAATATTCCGGTCGGGAGCATAAAGAAAGAAAGGACCAGCACGCCTAATCCTGTATACAGCCTTGGCCCCGGATTTCCCGGTTCCATGGGAACAACAGTTTGATCCGCTTTCATAACAAGAAAATTTAAACAAATTTACAGAAAAAACAACGCAACTCCACCCACGGCAAGTATGGCGCCTGCTACTTCTTTTACCGTTACCTTTTCCTTGAACAGGATAACGGACGGAGGGATGATGAGCACCGGCACGATGGCCATGATGGTGGCGGCAATGCCCATGTTGGCATGCTGAACGGCAATCAGCGAAAAAGAAACCCCGAGAAAAGGGCCGAAAAATGCGCCCAGCGAGAGTTGCCCGAGTGCCCTGGTGTTTGACAAGGCCTTGTAAGTATTTTTCCACAAACCAAGGATGAAAAACAGGACAACAAAACCTGCGATCCCTGCGATGACACGGATCTGTGCTGATGCAAAAGCATCGTAATCCTTCATTCCGTATTTGCTGAGGACAAGCCCGGTCGACTGTCCGAGGGCGCCACCCAGGCCGAGAAGGATTCCCCAGATCGGATAATTGAACCTGACTTTCCTGCGGCCGTTGAGTTCCACCGGGTGGTCTTCCCGCTTAAGCACGACCAGGGCAATCCCTGTGATGGTAACCATCATTCCGACCAGGCCCAGGGTGGTCATCTTTTCTCCCAGGAAGAACCAGCTGATCACCGCAGCAAACGGAGGGGCCAGTGCCATCAGAAGCATGGAGATACGGGCGCCGATCACAACGAACGACTGGAACAGGCAGAGATCGCCGAAGGTGAAACCGATCAGCCCCGAGATGATAAGGATCATCCAGGTTTGCGGGGTGGCATCCACAGGGAAGAGGTAACCTCGATAGATCCAGGCAAAGATGCTGAGAAATACAAAACCGACGATCAGCCTCAGCAGGTTGACCACCATCGATCCGATCCTTTTGCTGGCCGCCTCAAATGAAAGGGCAGTGATCGTCCAGAACATGGCCGTGATCAGGGCAGCTATTTCTCCGGCGTGTCTCATCCTTCAGCGTTAATTGGTGCCGGAAAGCCACTCCTGCGGGTCCTGGATCGTTTTCCCCAGCCAGATTTCAAAATGCAGATCGGTACGGGAATCTTCCGGGTTGGTATGGATCTTCCCGATCACCTGCCGGGTTGTCACATTCTGCCCGTCTTTGACATTGACCTCGTCCAGGTTCGAGTAAACGGTCAGGTACTCGCCGTGCCGGATGATCACGACTTTATTGAGATTCGGAAATGACATGACCCGGCTTACCTTCCCGTCAAAAACCGACCGCACGGAGGCGCCTTTTTCGGTGGAGATATCAATTCCATTGTTTTTTACCTTCACATACTTCAGCACCGGGTGGGGATGCTCGCCGAATCTTCCTGTGATCACGCCATGTTCCGACGGCCAGGGCAGCCTTCCTTTATTGGTAGCGAAGGAGCTGGAAAGAGCCTGCTCATCATTTGTAAGCATGATCTCGGTGGCGGTGGTCGTCATCTTTGTTTTGGCATCATGGCCGGTGGTCTTTTTCGCCCGTTCTGCAGCAGCCTTGATCTCGGCAGCAATCAGCTTCTCAATTTCAGAAGTAAGTTTTTGTGCTGCCTTCTGCTTCTCCCGTAATGCCGCTTCGAGCTCTTTTTCTTTCTGGCTTAACTGTTTTACAGTTTTGTCTTTCTCATCCTTTTCCTGCGTCAGCTGGTTCTTTTCAGATTCCTGCGAACGCGCCAGGGTCATTTTCTCCTGCCGGGTCTCCTGGAGTTCCCGCTGTTTACGGTTAATTGTCATCTGGGCATCACGGATCAGCTCTGCCTGGGTTCTCCGGTAGGCACTGTATTGCTGGTAGTACAATAACCGGTGGTAGGCCTGGTTAAAATCTTCCGCGGAAAAAATAAACAGCAGCCGGTTGTACGCATTCAGGTTCTTGTAGGCATAATAGATCATTTTTGCATATTCGTTCTTCATCTTCCTTAACTCTGACGAAAGAGAAGAGAGATGCTGCTGCTGGAGCGACATCTGTCCCTGGATCTGGTCTAGTTCACCGGAAATGGTACTGATCAGCGTCTGCCTTTTTTCGATCTGCCGGTTCAGCAGGATGACCTTGTTGAGTGAATTTTCTTTTGTCCGGTGAGTCTCTTCCAGCAGCTTTGAAGTGTACCGGATCTCATCCTCCAGCTGTTTTTTTGATTTCTGGAGTTTCTCCTTTGTGTCCTGGGAAGATATTGTAGGAGGGATCAGGAATGCCAGGATAAGCATCAGGATGAAGCCGTGAACAGTCTGCCTTGTGGTATGCGGGAACTTCATCATAGTCGGTCATCGGTTTCCTGACCCGTGCTTATTTTACCGGTTTGTAGCTTGGGGGTATTTTAAACGGGAATGACTGTTCTGCATTGATCACGATCTTGCTGAAACTGACATCAACATGCAGGTTGTTTTCAGCAAATATATTGAATATCATTTCTTTCGGAAAGAGTTGTTCCCCGATTTTTTCCAACGATGAATAATAGGCCTCCACTTTGATGTTTGGTGCCCGGATCTCCTTGACATCGGCCTCCCTGATCTTGAACGTTTCAGGATCGATCCAGATGTTCTGGATCAGGACACGCAGGTTCTCCTGGCTGTTGCGGACAAATTTCTTCAGTTTTTTTCGTTCTGCAGTAGAGAGCTTATAGGCGCCATTCTCCACGGTGGCTTTGAATTTGCCGTTTTCATAGAACGAAAGGTCATTTCCCGTCAGCAGCGACTGAAGGAGATCGAAATCAATGTTCGTGTTCAGGTACTGGTTCACATAGGTGTAATCTCCCCTGAAGTAGGTATTGTTCATCCGGTTAATGAACCTGACGGAGTCCTGGGTGGCCATCAAACGGAAAACCTCTATACCCAAAGCCGGAGAAAATGAAAGCCAGATCACACTGTCCTTCTGGATACGGACCTGTCCGTTAAAGGAATTCGACTGGCCTTTGTTGGTATATTCAGCCGAAAATTTGGCCGTGAGCCAGGTATAATTCAGCTCATGTTCCTTGAGTTTCTTGAACAGGTATTCTGCGCCTTCTTCCTTGAGCGGTGCTTTGATAATCTTGCGCGAAGGGCTGCAGGAATAGAAGAAAACGGAAAAAAAGAGAAAGGCAGAAAGAAGCAGGAAGTGGTATCGGTTTTTATTCATACAATTGTTTCTCCGTGATTTTTTTGTCCAGGATGGCGGATCCGGGCCCTTTGGTTTTTGCTTTCTGCCAGTATTCGAGTGCCTGGACGGGATCACCAAGTTTGAAAAGGATATCCCCGTAATGCTCCATGACTTCGGCGCTGACGCCGTCTTTATCATTCAGGGCTTTGCCGACCCAAATCTTGGCATCGCTGTAACGTCCGAGTTTGTAAAGCACCCACCCGTAAGTATCCTGGAAGGAAGCATTCTCCGGGTCAAGCGTTACAGCTTTCTTTGCCATCGATTCCGCTTTCTCCAGTTCCTTGTTGCGAAGCGTGAGGTAATAGGCATAATTATTCAGAACATAGGCATTGTCGCCTTTGATCTGCAACGATTTCTGATAGGCCTTGTCCGATTCGGTTGTATCCTTCAGGGAATGATAGGTGTCGCCCAGGTACATGTAAAACTCGGCTTCGAGTTCATCGTTGTTCACGAC
This sequence comes from Bacteroidota bacterium, assembly GCA_026391805.1. GTDB lineage: Bacteria > Bacteroidota > Bacteroidia > Bacteroidales > FEN-979 > FEN-979. Next base: position 61,939 of record JAPLDJ010000015.1, read on the forward strand.
CAGTTTTGCGCCTGATCTGAAGGATTTTAATGCCTCCGTGTAATTTTTCTGCTGATAAGAACCCAGGCCGGAAAAGAGGTAAAGCACCGGCTGGTCGGGGAACAGTTCAATGGCCCTTTTCCCGTATTCGGCAAGGTGATCAAATTTCTCAAGCATCACATCCAGGCGAAGCACCTCCTGCCAGACAAGGAATTTGCTGCTGTCGAGGGTGATCACTTTCAGGAATTCGTTCCGTGCCTCTTCGTTTTTTTTATCCTCAACAAGAAGATCTCCGTAGATGGAATGTGCCTTGGGATCGTTGGGATGAACAGCGACCAGGGTCTTTGCCAGTTCCAGTACCATGGTCTTTGAATCTTCGGGAAGTTTGCTGATGTCGTAAAAGCTGAGCAGGATGTTTACTTTGGAATCAATATCAAGGTTCGGGTTGGCAAAACCCAGCTGCAGCTCTTCGTAGGCTTTTTGCTTGTTACCGGTTTTACGGTAGTAATCGGCCATCGACATGTGAACATAAGGATCACCGGGATCGGCTTCCAGGATCTTTTTGTAGGTCTCCAGCCCTTTTTCCGGCATCTTGCTGTTTATGTAAAATTCCGCAAGGATCGAAAGGTACCTGACCTCGTCGGGATAAGCTGCAACGAGTGCTTCCAGCTCTTGCTGCGCTTTTGCAGGCTGATTGAGGAGCAGGTAGATCTTCTCTTTCTGGATGCTGATCTCCTCTGAAATTCCTGCCTGGGCCTCGATCCTGTCGTAAACCCTGATGGCTTCCGGGTATTTTTCGACCATCAGGTAAAGGGCGGCCAGCTGGTATAAATAATCAAGATTTTCAGGATGGAGGATGGTGATCTCTTCATAAACGCCAATGGCCTCCTTGTACTTTTCATCGAGCTGAAGCACTTCGGCATAAAATAATTTATACCAGGTATTGCCCGGGGCCAGTTTTACTGCTTTTCCTGCCAGTTCAACGGCTTCATGGTTCTGTTTTTTATTTTCGAGGATCCGTGCCAGTTCAAAATAGGCTACGGCGTCATCCGGGTACTTATCGATGTATTGCCTGAACTGCTCTTCTGCCTTTTCATCATTGCCGGTCAGCTCATTCCTCTTGGCATCGATCAGCATCGGGACATTTGATGCAACCTTCTGCTGGCCATCCTGATCCGTTTTATGCTTTTTCTTATCCCTCTGCCCGTCAGCCCCGAACGTAGTCAAAGCAATCCCTGCAATCAACAACACACTCAGAATAATACTACCTGTTTTCTTCACTTTGTCTTTTGTTTTTTCAGCGCTGTGCGCTAAGCGCCAAGCGCCAAGCGCTTTTCGCTACAAAAATGTCACACCTGCGGTGTTCAATGGTATAATAGTATTTTTACTTATTTCGCTTTTCGCTTTTCGCTTTTCGCTTTTCGCTATTTGATTCCTGTATGTCCGAACCCCCCAGCCCCTCTCTTGGTTTCCTCCAATTCATCCACTTCCTCCCAATCCGCCTTTTCATGCCTGGAGATGATCATCTGTGCGATCCGTTCCCCGTCTTTCATCACATAATCCTCTGATGAAAGGTTCACGATGGGCACCATCACCTCACCCCGGTAATCGGCATCGATGGTCCCCGGCGTATTCAGCGCCGTGATCCCCTTTGTAATGGCCAGTCCGCTTCTCGACCTTACCTGTGCCTCAAAACCTACCGGCAGTTCGACGAACAATCCGGTCGGAATGAGCGCCCGTTCAAGCGGCCTGAGCAGGATCTCCTGTGAAAGGTTCGCCCGCAGGTCCATCCCTGCCGAAGCAAGGGTTTCATAAGAAGGCAGCGGATGCCCGGAACGGTTTACAATCCTGATTTTCATCACAGGGAAATGAAACGCAAAATTAGTAAAATTATTTGATCAGAAGAGCTTTGAAAGACGCGGCTTTTCGACCAGCAGGACCACCCCGGCGAAGACCAGCAGCAGGAACGTATGGAACACGATCCGCAGAACCGCAGGTTCAAAGGTAACCAGGACGCTGATGAAATAAAGGAGAACCGAAAGTCCCAGGTAGCCGAAAAATTTCAGCAGGTTATAGGGAACAGGAAAATATTTCTGCCCCACCAGGTAGGAGATGATCATCATCGAGCCGTAGCAGATGAAGGTGGCCCAGGCAGATCCGTAGTATCCGTAAATAAGGTGGTCCGCACTGAGCGGGATCCACCAGAAATTAAGGGCCAGCGTGATCACGGCGCCGATCACCGAAAGCCAGGCGCCCCAGATGGTCTTTGAGGTCAGCTTGTACCAGATCGAAAGGTTGTAATATACGCCGAGGAACAGGTTTGCCATCATCAGCACCGGTATGACACCTTTGCCTTCCCAGTAGTTCTTTTTCCCGACCAGTATCCGGAGGACAAAATCATCCAGGTAAAGCATGGTCACCAGGAAGATCAGCGACACCACGATGATGAAATAATCCATGATCTTTGCATAGACCTGTTTTGCATCTTTTTCCTTGGCCTGGGCAAAAAAGAAGGGTTCGGCCGCATAGCGGTAGGCCTGTATGAAGATCGTCATGAGGATGGATATCTTGTAGCAGGCGCTGTAAACGCCAACCTGGTAAGAGGAGATGTCCGGCGGAAGAAGGTAGCGGAGCAGCAGCCGGTCGAATGTCTCATTCACCATTCCTGCCATTCCCGCAAACAATAATGGAAATGCATAAACGATCATCCGCTTCCAGAGCTTCATATCCAGCTTCCATTTCAGCCCCATGAATTGCGGGAACAGCATCAGCAGGGTTGCTGCGCTGGCAATGAGGTTGGAAATGAAGATGTATTCGATCGTCCAGTCGTCACGGTAAATGAGTTCAAGGAGGTTTCTTGCACGGCCCTCTTCCAGGTTTTGAAAAAGATACGGGCAGAGCAGGAGAAAAAACAGGTTCAGCCCGATGTTAATGGAGATGTTGCTGAATTTGATGAAGACAAAGCGCTTTGCCTTGAACTGTGCGCGCAAGCGTGCGAATGGTATGGCCGCAAGTGCATCCAGCGCAAGCATCCAGGCGAACCATAAAATGTATTCTTTGTGTTCAGGGTATTCGATCCAGTTGGCGATCGGTTGTGCAAAGACCGAAGCCAGGAAAAGAAAGATCAGCGAGGTAACGATCAGGGAGATCATGCCGGAGCTAAACACGCGCTCTTTGTCTTTTTCTTCTTCGTTAAACCGGAAGAAGGCAGTCTCCATCCCGTAGGTCAGGATCACCATCAGGAAGGATGCATAGGCATAGAAGACGTTAACGGTCCCGTACTCCCCGGGCATGAACAACCGTGTGTACAACGGAACCAGGAAGTACCCGAGGATCCGGCCGAGAATGCTCGGAATGCCGTATATGGCTGTCTGGCCGGCAAGACGCTTAAGTGGGTGCATCATCTGGTTAGCATTACGGCAAAGATAAAGTATTTTACCATTTTGCATTTCAGACTTTGGATTTCAGATTTCTGACTTCCTTTTCCGCCCCACCCCTTCCTCATTTCTGCTACTCCTGGAATAAAATGGATTTATGAAAACCCCGCAAGCTGTTTTGTTCCAGTAAAAAATCCGTTGAATCTTGACTTTTACCCTGGGGAATATTAATTTTACCAACCTGATTGCATGTGGGATGTTACGCCCCGTCAGGGGTTCCGATATGGCCGGAGGAAAGCCATAAACAACTCATGGTTGAACTAACCATTTTTCATAGGGAAGCCCCATAAAGAGGATTCCCTGCAGTGCTTAGCTGATAAACAACCAATAGCAATCCATGCAAGAATACTCAGAAAAAGAAGGCAGGGCGATAAACTTCCATTCCTCTTCGCTTTCGTTCAGTCGCCCCGGTCCGGTTCAGAGGAAGAAAATCGCACTCCCCCCCAATCACTTTCAACCGGATGCTGCCATTTCGGCCACACGGGATTTCCCGGGTGTAAGGATGCACCTGAATTCGCCGCGGGCAACGGAACTGCATGCGCTCGCCTTCACCCAGGGAAATGAGATCCATTTTGCCCCGGGTCAGTATGATCCCGATTCTCCGAAAGGCAAAGAACTGATCGGACATGAACTGGCCCATGTCCGGCAACAAATGCCGGGCAAACGGTCAAACTTGATTTAATTGATAAATCTGATGATGTGTTTGTCGACAGTTTTGATAACGGAACGGTGGATGTTGATGATATGTTAGGGATGTCGTGTCTCGTTTTTAAAAATTGTCTGTTACATTTGATTGTGGAACGCTTTTCACTACAAGATTATTCAAAAAGAAAAAAGTCGGATTTTTCAAATGCTCATGATGCGGCTCTAAAATCACAAGAACGATTCTTGCAAGGAATTTTTCCAAAAAAGACTATAAAATTTATCGACGATAGAACTGACAAATCGTCCAAAAATGTGAATGATAAAGGTGATGGTACTATTAATTTAGTATATGATTTTACTGATGTTCAATTGATTCTTAAGAGACAGGTTAAAAATCACGGCCGGGTTGATAATGTTTTGGGATCAGAAATTAAGATCATCCGGTGATCTGAAGCTGAGTCCCCAAAATGAAAGTTCAAAGGATAAATTTAAAATGCCTTATCCGGCGAGAGGATAGATCAATTCTATTTCATCCTCCGTCCTCCATTTTCCGACTTCGGATCTCCGACCTCCGACATCAACCATTTAACTACTTTTGCAACATGGCAAAATCGAAATTTTACGTCGTATGGATCGGGAAAAAACCGGGTATTTACAGCAGCTGGGATGATTGCAAGGCCCAGGTGGAAGGTTACGAAGGTGCGAAGTACAAGGGTTTTGCCACGAAAGAATTAGCCGAAGCTGCATTTCACGACGACCATGAGATCCACATGAAGAAAGATCTTTCAGGCCCGAAGAAAATTGTCTGCTCTGATCCGCGCATCGGTATACCGGATCCTGACAGTATCTCCGTTGATGCAGCCTGCAAGGGAAATCCCGGGATCCTTGAGTACCGCGGCGTGGATACCAAATCCGGCGCCCAGCTTTTCCGACAGGGACCGTTCCCGGAGGGGACCATAAACATCGGGGAGTTTCTGGCCATTGTACACGCTTTGGCCCTGTTGAAAAAGATCGATTCCGACTGGCCCATCTATTCCGATTCAAAAACAGCCATCAAATGGGTTACAACAAAGTCCATTAAAACAAACCTTAAGCGCTCAGCGCAAAGCGCTCAGCTTTTTGCGCTGGTCGACCGGGCGCTGATCTGGCTGAAGGAAAATTCCTGGAAAAATCCCGTCTTAAAATGGGAAACAAGGTATTGGGGAGAGGTTCCTGCTGATTTCGGAAGAAAATGAGAGTGTGATCAGAGCAAAAACCCCACCCCCGTGGGGGTGACTAAAAAGTCCTTATTCGCCTTTGAGAAGACCTTTGTGACCTTTGTGGTTAAATTTTAAGTGATTGAACCACAAAGGACACGAAGTACACACAAAGTCGCACAAAGGAAAATATTCTGCATACTTTTTCTTTTCAGTCAACCCCTGCAGGTGGAGGGGTCATAAAAGTCTAGAATAACGTCGGGTAGAAGGCATCCTCGATGTGGTTGATCTGCTCCTTTCCCTTCACCACAAGAATGGAAATGATATCGAACCGGACCTCAAGGTCGATGTTCATTTTCCTTACATAGGAATTGGCTGCCCGGATCAGTGATTTCTGCTTTTCCCGTGTCACCGCTGTTTCAGGTTCCCCGGCATAATTTGAATGTCGGGCCTTCACCTCCACCACGATAATGTATTTCCCTTCCCGGGCAATGATATCGATCTCATTCTTTCCCGATACCCAGTTCGTCTCCAGGATCTGATACCCCTTGCCAGCGAGGTAATCCCGTGCGATCTCTTCTCCCTTTCTTCCGAATTCGTTGTGATCTGCCATCTTGTTTAATTTGTGAACTCGTGAACTGGTGAGTTAATAAAACATTCAACAATTCACTGCTTAAATATATTTACTCGTCAATTCTCTAGTTCGACAACTCGCAAGTCAAGAGTTCGCCAGTTCGCTAGTTAAAAATAAGTTCAACTTCCTCCCCTACCTTCAGTTTAACATTTCTGCCAAGAATCAACGCCAGGTTATTCTCCCCATGCCCCGAGGGGAAGTCGAAGCAAACCGGGTAATTGTATTCAACCACAGCATCTGAAATAATCTCATTGACGGACCTTCCGTACGGTATGGTGTTGTCGTTCATCCTGTCCATGCCGCCGACGATGAGGCCGGCCAGTTTGTCCAGCTTGCCTGCCCGTTTCAGGTTCATCATCATCCGGTCGATGTGGTAAAGGTATTCATCCACATCTTCAATGAAAAGGATCTTGCCTGTAGTATCGGCCTCGGAGTCGGAACCCATCAACGAATAAAGAATGGAGAGGTTGCCGCCGGTCAGGATTCCTTCTGCTTCACCCGGCCGGGCCAGGGGAGTTACTTCGTAAGAATAGCTTTTGATCTTCCCGAACAGTGCATTCTTTAACGTATTCAGCGCATCATTCGCACCGTCATCGCCGGTGATGTTGATCGGCATGATGGCATGCAACGTTTCGATGCCCAGGTGCCGGTGAATGTGTGAATGCAGCACCGTTGCATCGCTGTAACCCACGATCCATTTTGGGTTCCTCCGGAAGGCCGTCCAGTCGATCTGGTCCACGATCCGTACAGTGCCGTATCCGCCCCGTGCGCAGATGATGGCCCGCATGGAATCATCGTCGAGCATTTGCTGGAGATCGGCCAGCCGGAACTCATCTTTGCCGGCAAACTGGTTGCACTTCCGGAAGATGTTCGTACCGAGCACCACCTCAAGCCCCCATTTCTGGAAAACCCGGATGCTGGGATGTACCTCATCGAAATTGATGCATCGCGCCGGCGCAATGATGCCGATCTTGTCGTCTTTGGTAAGGTATGGAGGTGTAATCATCTTTTATTTGCCTGTTCGTATTTCAATATTCGTTGATCAATATTCAATATTCCCTTCACCCTTGACCTCTCACTTCTCACTTCTCACAATTTTCTATCTTTGTATAAAATTACAATTTTTATATGGAACAACCGTCCGAAGAAAAAAAATTTAAACGTTCGCTCGTCACCTCCGCCCTGCCCTATGCCAACGGACCGATCCACATCGGCCATCTGGCCGGGGTTTACATACCTGCCGATATCTATGTGCGTTTCCTGCGAATGAACGGCGAAGATGTCATCTTCATAGGGGGTTCGGATGAACACGGTGTTCCCATAACGATCAAAGCATTGCAGGAAGGAGTCACACCGCAGGAGATCGTCGACCGGTACCATACGATCATCAAAAAATCGTTTGAGGATTTTGGCATTTCATTCGATATCTATTCACGCACTTCCAACAAGATCCACCATGAAACGGCATCGCAGTTTTTCCGCAAGATGTACGATGCCGGGCAGTTCATCGAAAAGGTGAGCCAGCAATATTATGATGAGCAAACCGGGCAGTTCCTGGCCGACCGGTACATCATCGGTACCTGTCCCCATTGCAATTATGAAAAAGCCTATGGCGACCAGTGTGAAAAGTGCGGCACCTCCCTGAATGCCACCGACCTGATCAACCCGGTGTCGGTACTCAGCGGGAACTCACCCGTGCTGAAGGACACCCGTCACTGGTTTCTCCCGCTCGATCAGTACGAACCCTGGCTGAAGGAATGGATCCTCCAAGGTCACAAAGATGACTGGAAAATCAATGTTTACGGGCAGTGCAAGTCGTGGCTCGACCAGGGGCTGCAACCCCGCGCCGTGACCCGCGACCTCAACTGGGGCGTGCAGGTGCCGGTGGAAGGCGCCGACGGGAAAGTACTCTACGTCTGGTTTGATGCGCCGATCGGTTACATCTCCGCCACCCGCGAGCTGACACCCGACTGGGAAAAATACTGGAAAGACCCCGAGACACGGATGATCCATTTTATCGGGAAGGACAACATTGTTTTCCACTGCATCATTTTCCCGTCCATGCTCAAGGCTGAAGGCACCTACATCCTTCCCGACAATGTCCCGGCATTTGAATTCCTGAACCTGGAAGGCGACAAGATCTCCACCTCCCGCAACTGGGCCGTCTGGCTGCATGAATACCTGCAGGATTTCCCTGGCAAGCAGGATGTGCTCCGCTATGTGCTCACTTCAAATGCACCGGAAACAAAAGACAACGATTTTACCTGGAAAGATTTCCAGCTGAAGAACAACAGCGAGCTGGTCGCTATTCTCGGGAATTTCGTGAACCGCACCATGGTCCTCACACATAAGTTCTTTAACGGGATCGTCCCGGAAAAAGGAGCCCTGAATGAAGGCGACAAAGAAGCGTTGAATTCCATGTCAGGATTCCCGAACCGGATCGCCACGAGCCTCCGGAATTTCCGTTTCCGCGAGTCGCTGGCAGAAATGATGAACCTTGCCCGGCTTGGCAATAAATACCTGACGGAGAATGAGCCATGGAAGCTGTTTCCAGCAGATACTGAACGCACCGGCACGATCCTGAACATTTCACTGCAGATCTGTGCACAGCTCTCCATCGTGGCTGAACCGTTCCTGCCCTTCTCGGCAGATAAGATCCGGAAGATGCTGAACCTTGCGGCCACCGACTGGGCCGATGCAACAAGGCTTGAATGGCTTCCGGCCGGTCATCAGCTCAACCCGGCAGATTATGTGTTTGAGAAGATCGACGACAAAGCGATCGAAGCACAGGTGCAGCGGCTCATGGATACAAAAAAAGCAAATGAAGCACAGGAAACCCCCACATCCCCGATGAAACCGGTCATCGAATACGATGATTTCTCGAAGATGGACATCCGTACCGGGACCATCCTTGAAGCCGAGAAGGTGGCGAAGACCAAAAAACTCCTTCGGCTGAAGATCGATACCGGCATCGATGTAAGAACGGTTGTTTCCGGCATTGCCGAATATTTCGAACCAGCCGACATCATAGGGAAGAAGGTCAGCATCCTGGTCAACCTCGCCCCGAAAAACCTGAAGGGAATTGAATCTCAGGGTATGATCCTCATGGCCGAGAACCCTGACGGGAAACTCTTCTTTGTGACGCCGGAGGAAGGAAGTGAGAATGGGAGCAGTATCAAATAGCGACCCAAAAAAAGCACAGGTGAATCCGGTTAATTCCGCTAACCGTTTTATCCACCTGTGCCGGCTGATTAAAAACTCAGGTTCTATATATTTCCCCCTGGCGGGGTACGTTTTCGTGAACTAAGAAGTAATCAGAACAGAGTATGCAGCTTCCCTTGTTTTTTTATTTCGCTTTTTCACTTCCGCCGTGGTCGCCGATCAGGATCCACTTGCCGCCCTGCTTGAGCAGGATATCGGTCCAGCGGCCATTCTCCGTGGATTTCTTTCCGTCGGCACCTTCCATAACACGGGAGTATAAATAATGGACAAAGGCAACATCGCCGTAAACCTTAATGGCTAATGGCCTGATATCCCAGAAAGGAATCTTCATCCCCTGCGTATAAAACTCCAGCCATTTCTGTGAGTCAGCTTTCCCCATCGGGACGGGAGAATCATAATCCCATCCGATATAATCCTGGTGGACATATTCCATAAATCCCTTGATATCTCCCTTTGACATAACGGTCCAGTAATCGTTTACGTTCTTCCAGACCTCTTTCTGAACCGGGGTCCATTCCTGTGCTGACAAGGTGCTGAACCCGCTTCCAATGAGCATGATTGATATAATCAAAACTGTTGTTCTCATTCCTTTTATCATCTTTTTTCCTCCGAAGATTAACTGTGAAATTCCTGATTTTTTTTTGCACCTGCAGATATGATTTCCCAACCATTAATATTCCTGCAGATAATTCCGCACAAATATATAACCTGTTATTTGGATTTGGTCTAACTTAACTTAAAATATTTTTAGTAATTTTTACAAATCGCGCCGAAAGCTCCGGCAGTGGCGGTGTTAATGCATCTGTATGAAAGGAATACGGGCAAACTGAAATTATTTTCTTATCTTTGTGCCCTTGATTCAATGAACCTCTTTGGCTCTTTGCAAACGGAATTCAGAGGTCCGATGTCGGAAGTCTGATTAAATCGTAAATCGTAATTTGAGTTGGCCCCGTAGTTCAATGGATAGAACGGAAGTTTCCTAAACTTTAAATGCAGGTTCGATTCCTGCCGGGGCTACCACGACAAATGCGAGATGTTAAATGCGAAATGTAAAATACTTCGCACTTTACATTTCGCATTTTGGTCGTATGGCTTTATTCCTCACTTCTTCTTCCATGCTAAGCGAATTTGTAATGCCGGTTGGAACAAATCAGAATTCTCAATTCTGGCTACCTCAGATATCCCCGACCCTGCCAATTTTACATCCATTGATCCTTCGTCGATCCTTCGTCGTGTGTTCGTTGTAGCTTCGTCCGCTGGATAACACCCGGATTGTGACAGGTTGTCATGATTTTTGAATGATTAATGAGTAATTGTTTAATTCAATAAATCTGTAATTATTAATTACAAATATCCGGGAGTTCGATGACGAAAAGGGTTTCCTCTCCTGTAAAGGGGCTTTACCTGAGACTATTTTTTCGACTTTTTCAAAAACGACTGCGCCCTTTCCCTGTTACGAATTGCATCAGCATACTGCGGGTTTAATTCAATGGCCTTAGTATAATCTTCAATCGCCGCTTCATAATCTTTTAGTAAAGACTTAACGTTGCCCCTGTTGTTATAGGCTTTATAATAATTCGGATCTATGGATATCACCTTGTCAAAATCGTTGATTGCACCGGTATAATCCCTGATCTCCTTTTTAATTGAGCCCCTGTTGTAGTAGGCGTTGGCGTCGGCCGGGTTCATTTCGATCTCCCGGCTGTAATCTTTCAGTGCGCCTTCATAATCTTTCGAAACATATTCTTCATAGGCCCTGTTGTTGTATGCGATCTGAAGACTGTAATTAACACGGTCCTTGTCATAGTCGTTTAACGGGAAGGTCAGCGATTTTTCAAAATCCGAAATCGACTTGTTCAGATACAATGCCCTTGTTGGTTTGTCGTCAACGTCTGTTTTTTTAGTGTAATAACACATATAGTGATCCCCCCTGACACGGTAGGAAATACTTGATTCCGGGTATTTATTTACCACATCGGAAAAAAGCAAATCACCATCTTCCCACACTTTTACCCGGTCGAAACTCACGATTGAGAAAATGATAAAACCAATAAGAAACAGTGCTAACAAGTAATTGTCGTACTTTCTATTTCCTGCGTTGAATTTATCTGAAACATATTCATAAAGCTTCCCGGCGATAAAAAACAAGCCAATGTATGGTATGTAGGTATAGCGCTCAGCCATCGAAGTGCCTCCCACCGGGATGATCTGGAGAACGAGAATGATCGTCAGGATGAAAAACAGGAATCCGAAAATACTATCTTTCCCCCACCTGCGCGAATACCACACAAAAAACAATAACACTGCGATGAACAAAATTGAAAGATAATAGATAACCGGAAGCAGGCTTCCCAGTTCAGCCGGGTAAGGATAGATCGCTGACAGGTTAACCGGGACTACGGCTTTAAATAAATAATTCATAAACGAAAACGCGACGACTGAAACATGCTCAATTACCGACAGGACCGGCGCCAGGTCCTGAACGGCTCCTTTCTGGGAATTGAGGGCAACAATTCCGAAAATAAGCGAGACAATAAAAAAGGGAAGTTTTTCAACGATCAATTTCCAGCCGAATTTACGCCCGGAGTAATAATCCAGGAGAAGCATGACCAGTGGCAATATAACAGCTGCCGACTTGCTCAGGCACGACAGCACAAAAAAGAGAAGCACGTATGCCAGGTGCTTTATTTTTTGTGATGCAAGATACCGGATGTACATGATCAGCGAGACCAGGAAGAAAAAAGAGTAGAGGACATCTTTCAGCTCGGACACCCAGGCAACCGATTCGACGTGCATGGGATGAACGGCAAAAAAAGCAGCTGTAATTAATGCAACGATGGCATTCTTCGGAGAAATTCTTCTGATCAGTATAAAAACGAGGTACGTATTCAGCAGATGGAACAGAATATTAGTGAAATGGAACAGCGAAGCATTCCCGGCGCCGATCTTATACTCAACAGCATAGAATAACATGGTGACCGGCTGGTAATTATTGGCATAATAATTTGTAAAAAACAGCTGGATATTCGACCAGGAAAGATCTTTTACATGGCTGTTTTCCGTCACATACAGGTAATCATCCCAGTTCAGAAGGAAATCAAATTTCAGGACTTTGGAGTAAATTTCAAATGTTGTAATCAGAACAATTGCCAAAGCAAACCATACCCATTTGCCCTGATCTTTTGCCGGTACTGGTGGTGCGGTTTTTTTGGAGGGCGACGCTGTTTTGCTTACTGTTTTAGCCCTTCTGTTTTTATCATTCTTAACCATAAAGTAACCTGAATGTTAATCAATATAACGCCTGTCGGATGTAAGAACATTTGTTGAGATCACCGGCGGTAAAAATATTGAATTTCCTACGGATAAAAAACTTTTTGTAACTTGCCGTGGGTGAGTTTACTCACAAGCTATGAAACGATTCGGATTCGTCATATTGTTCATCATTTTCTTTTGGACCGAAGGGGTTTCACAGACAAATACGAATGTGGGCACCGAATTCTGGGTTGCGTTTCCCCCGAACCAGGGCATTAGTGCCGTGATCCATCTCTACATTTCGTCCGAAGTTGCCACTTCGGGAACGATCTCATCCGCGTATCCCGGAGTAAACCAAAGCTTTTCGGTGTTCCCCGGGATCGTGACCTTGCTCCCCCTGCCTTCAGGCGTTGTGCTCTCGGGAGGAACGGAGGACAAAGGCATCCATATCGTCGCAAACGATCCGATCGCCGTGTACGGGCTCAACAACCAGACCGCCACCACCGATGCATTCCTGGCCCTTCCGGTCAATTCCCTTGGCCTGGATTACAGGATCATGACGTATCAGACAGCATTTCCCAACAATGGTTCCTGCCTCAGCGTGGTCGCAACGCAGGACGGAACCACGCTGACAATCTTCAACCATCAGACCAGCGGCACGGCCACCATCAACCTGAATGCCGGGCAGACCTATCATCTTGAGGCCCCGGGAGCCAATGAGGACCTGACCGGATCACGGGTTCAGTCGAATTACCCCGTAGCGGTTTACGGATCGGTCGATCTGGCCAAGGTCCCGGTCAACTGCAGCTACGGAGACCATATTGTCGAAGAGATGTTCCCCTGCAATTCATGGGGCAAGAATTTTGTCACCGTGCCACTGGCCGGCCGGGATGCAACCGGGGATATCTTCAGGATCGTGGCGGCCGATAACGGGACCGATATCCTGATCAACGGGACCCTGGTTACCACGATCAATGCCGGGGATCATTACGATACCCTGATGACCGGCTACAACGCCATCAGCACATCCAAAGCCACCCTGCTGGCACAGTTTGCAAAGGGGGAGACGTGCGCCGGCGGCCTGCTGGGAGATCCCTTTATGATGCTTATTCTCCCGAGAGAACAATACCTGAAAAACTACACCATCATCAGTGTTGCAGGGGTGACGCCTTTCAACTCCCACTGGGTGAACCTTGTCGCGCCCGATTATGCCATCAACTCGATCTACGAGGATGGCCTCCTGATCCCGGGCAGCGCCTTCGTGCAGATCGGCACCACCAACTATTATGGCGCCCAGCGGTCGGTGGGGGCGGGGGGACACACCTTTAACAGCACCTTTCCGTTCGGGGTTTCCGTATACGGATGGAGAACCGTCGATTCCTACGGTTATCCCGGCGGCGGATCCATGTCACCGGTGGGAACCATCGACAGTATTTCGCTGTCGCCGGATACCCTTTACGGCGAACTGAACGTCACCAATATCTGCCTCACCGCCCATGTTACGGATACTTATAATAATCCCGTTGTGGGAGTGCTGGTCAATTTTTACGTAAGTGGGATCAACCCGATAGTCGGCAGCAATTATACTGATGCCTCCGGTGACGCACAATACTGCTACACACAAACCGGAATAGCTTCGGGGGTTGACCATATATACGCAGAATCTTTCGGCATTCTTTCGGACACTTCCGTTGTTTACTGGACCTACTATTGCGATGACCCGACCAGCGGAGGAACGATCGCAGCGGACCAATCGGGGTGCGGAAGCTACACACCCGCGCTCCTGTCAGGCACAATCCTACCGACAGGGTACCAGGGAACCCTTGAATACAAATGGCAGCAATCGACCGTGAGCGGAAGCTCCGGCTTCACCGACATTGCCGGCAGCAATTCCCCGGATTATGTTCCCGGCAGCATCTCGCAGACAACCTGGTACAGGCGGCTCGCACGGGTTTCCTGTACCGGCCACTGGAACACGGCAGCTTCGTCAAATGTGCTTCAGATGACTTTCATCCCCCAGCTTCCGGTTTCCGTAAGCATCTCAGCAACGGCCTCCACGGTCTGCGCAGGCACCCCGGTCACCTTCACGGCCACTCCCGTCAACGGCGGAACAACACCTGCCTGCCAGTGGAAAGTGAACGGGCTGAACGCCGGAGCCAACAGTACTGTGTTCAGCTATACGCCCCTGAACAATGACATTGTCACCTGCACACTTACATCGTCGGAATCCTGTACATCCGGCAATCCTGCATCGAGCAGCCCAATCGTAATGGTTGTTAACAGTATTTTGTCTGTTGCCGTTTCCGTGTCCCTTTCTGCAAATAATGTTTGTGCGGGCACTTCCGTTACCTTCACCGCAACACCTTCAAACGGCGGAACCAGCCCGACGTACCAGTGGAAGGTCAATGGCGGCAATGCCGGAACCAACAGCCCCGTATATACCTATGTCCCGATCAACGGCGATGTTGTTTCCTGCATACTTACATCTTCGGAACCCTGTACATCCGGCAATCCGGCATCCAGCAGCCCGATCGTAATGGTTGTTAACAGTATTTTGCCTGTTGGCGTTTCCGTGTCCCCTTCTGCAAATAATGTTTGTGCGGGCACTTCCGTTACCTTCACCGCAACACCTTCAAACGGCGGAACCAGCCCCACCTACCAGTGGAAAGTCAATGGCGGCAATGCCGGAGCCAACAGCCCGGTCTATACGTATGCTCCTGCAAACGGCGATCTCATTTCCTGCACACTTACATCGTCGGAACCCTGTACATCCGGCAATCCGGCATCCGGGAACCAACTATCAATGGTTGTAAATAGCATACTGGCCGTGGGAGTTTCGGTTTCTCCATCGGCAAATAATGTTTGCGCCGGTACTTCCGTCACCTTCACGGCAGCCCCGTCAAACGGCGGAACCAGCCCCACCTACCAGTGGAAGGTCAATGGAAGCAATGCCGGAACCAGCAGCCCGGTCTATACCTATATTCCGGTAAACGGCGATGTTGTTACCTGTATACTTACCTCCTCCGCGCCCTGCACCTCCGGTAACCCGGCAACAAGCTCCCCGGTCACCATGACGGTCCTGCCTGTTCTTCCTGCCGGCATATCCATCAGCGCGGGCCAGAATCCATTCTGCCCGGGAAATTCCGTTACATTCACTGCAACACCGGCAAACGGGGGAGCATCACCTTCCTACCAATGGAAAGTGAACGGCATCAATGCCGGAACGAACTCATCTTCCTTCACCTTCAGCCCGCTGGACAACGACAGTGTGCGGTGTGTTCTGACATCCAACCTCGCCTGTGTTACAAACAATC
The DNA here is from genome assembly GCA_026391805.1 of Bacteroidota bacterium. Taxonomy (GTDB): domain Bacteria; phylum Bacteroidota; class Bacteroidia; order Bacteroidales; family FEN-979; genus FEN-979. The sequence continues at coordinate 77,618 of JAPLDJ010000015.1, forward strand.
CTGTAAGTTCAAGTAAAATTATCCTCAACGGAACACTGGCCCCGCCGGTCTCCTTCACTTCATGCTTCGATTCCATCACCACCCTGAACGCTAAAACCATTAAACTGAAGGGAGGAGTTCCACTGGGTGGCATCTATTCAGGGGCGGGCGTGAATTCTGCGACAGGCGTTTTCACCCCTTCATCAGCAGGGACAGGCACAAAGACAATCACCTACACATACACCAATGTCGCCCTGTGCAGCGCCGGGAAAACAAGGACGATCACCGTTCAATCCAACCCGGCCTTTACCTGTGGGAACAACCTTACCGACATCCGGGATAACAAGGTATACCCTACGGTTCAGATCGGAACCCAGTGCTGGTTTGCCGCAAACCTGAATTATGGCACGGAGATTTTCTTCACGCAAAATCAAAGAGACAACTGTATTGCTGAAAAGTACAACAATCCCGCATCTGCGTACCAATGGGACGAACTCATGCGGTACGATGATACGCCCGGGCTGCAGGGGCTCTGTCCCCCGGGCTGGCATGTGCCGACGGAAGCCGAATGGAACCTCCTTTTCGCAAACTGGACGAACAACGGGTTTGCGGGTTCACCCCTGAAATATTCCGGGTTTTCCGGATTCAATGCCATCCTATCCGGCGCCGGTCATCTGAATGTGCAATGGGACTTCCAGAATTTTGCAGCCTTTTTCTGGTCATCCACTTCCCATGGTTCATCCAAAGCCTGGGCACACGGGCTGAACGATTACGACCCCAGCGTTTCATTGTACCCTTCCTCGAGGTCGAATGCCTTTTCCGTAAGGTGCCTGAAGGATTAACCAGTAATAAAAGATAATGTAAGAGAAGAGCGTCCGCCGGCGAAATGAGTAATGAATAATGCCGGGTAAGTATCAATTACTTATGACGTATGACCACAGCCTTCCCATCCCTGGAAAGTTATCTTATCACAATGACCTTTTTAATTCGCTCCTGTTCTTTGCCGTACTTTTATTTTTTATGCAACGTACAGCATCTCCATAATTTTTCGGGTTTTCGTACCGTCCGGTACCGCCGTCATCATAACCCATGCTTCTTTCATAGGCGCGGTCAGTATCATACTCTGTTCTGGTCCACCAGTATCCGTAATAGTTTTTATAAAAAAAGCCGCCTTGCCACCTGTAGCCCCCGGGAAGGGCTGTAAAACCGCTTTCATTTGTGGCACCTTCATTCGCATGCCAGCCGAACGGACCGTTCGGCTTCCAGTAGGTCGTATCGCGGGCTTTCAGCTTCCCCCCAGCAAAACTCGAGCCTCCCAGATAATCGACGAGGGTTTGCCATTCGTCATCTGAGGGTACATGCCAGCCATCAGGACAAATACCCCTCCCGTCGGTGAGAATATACCAGGTATACAACCGGCCATAAATAGCAGCATTACTTTCATCGCCGTCGTAAGCCCATTGATATTTGGGCTCAGTTTCTCCAAAAATATTCTTATCGGGAGGATTTGTAGTGCCGATTGGATCTCCGTTACTGTATTTTGTGACCCTCAGGTTTTCAATCATCCATACTTGTGTGCCGATGGTTATGGTATGGTAAACATTACCATCAATATCTTTCACGGTTCCGGATCCGGAAGATGAATCGGTTTTATCCTTTTTGCAGGATGTGAAAATCAGAAGAAAAATCCCTGATAGAACGAAAAGGATAACGGGGAGGAAAGAATGTTTTGTTTTCATGCAGATCAAACTTTAAGAATTCATCTGCAATATAATAAGAAACAGGCAAGTTTCAATGATGGCGGTAACTTGTTTTTGGAACCCGATTTATTGACTCCCCAATAACTATTGCCTGACCCCAGTTACCTTACCAGCACTTTTCTCACCACCCGTTTACCTTCAGTTTCAAAAATGACCGTGTAAACACCTGCCGGAACTGGTCTCAGGTCGATCAGGCGGGAAGCCGTTCCTGTGACTTCGATACCGTTCGATTCACAGATGATATTACCAAGGGTATTGTAAACTTTTATGTTGAAAATCCCCCTGGCTCCGGAAGTGATTGTTGCGGTGAAACGTCCGTCGTTAGGCACCGGGTAGACGTCGAAAGTGCCGTTGGTTATATCACTGATGCCAACCTGCAAAATGGTAATGTGATTGGATTCGGCTGAGGGGCATCCGTTGAGTGTCACCACCACCCAGTACTCACCGGGAACGGTTGCGGTCCATGTTTGTCCCGTAGCGCCTGCGATCGGTGTGCCGTCAAGGTACCACTGGTTGCCTGCCGGGGCGGAGCTGGTGAGGAGATATCCGTTAAGTGTGATGACCGGCGCAGGCGGAGTGGCTGTTACATTCATTGAAACGGGGTTCGATGCTGCCGGATTGCCGGTAGTGCAGGATTCGCTGGAAGAGAGGACAACACTGACAATATCCCCGTTGGCCGGAGCATAGGTAAAGACCGGGCTGTTCGTGCCTGCATCAGCGCCGTTGACTTTCCACTGGTACACCGGTGCTGTACCCGGGTTAACCGGGGTGGCTGTAAAGGTGACCGGGATCCCTGCACAAACCGGGTTCTGGCTGGCCACGATTGAAACGCTGACCGGCAGGTCAGGAAGAACTGTTACGGTCACATCGGCGCAGGTGGAAACACCGCACTCATTCTCCCACCGTGCATAATAGGTTGTCGTGACGGCCGGGGATGAAATCGTAATGCTGTTGTTCGTTCCGCTGCCGGGGCCAAGGAGCGTCCCGCCGCAGTTTACCGTGAACCAGTTCAGGGTGGTGCCGGATCCGCCCGTAGCGGAAAGGGTAATGCTGCCCGGATCACTTTCACAAAAGTAGTCCCTGTCGCTGGTTGCCGATACCGGAGCTACCGGTAATAGCCGGGATACCGATGTGGCCCCGAAGGAAGTCTCGTTGTACGACCTTCCGCGGGCCAGGCTGTAATCGTTACCGTGACCTTCATCTGTAGTGTAACGGTACGTATAAACCTGGTAATACAATGTTGTTCCACAGGGAACGGTGATGTTATCAATCCAGGTGACGGTTTGTGAAGAGCTGATCAGGGCTGTCACAGTAGCTCCGCCGATGCCGTTACCGGTGGTATAGGTATGTCCGTCAGCCGGTGTGCCGAAGGTATTTGTTGTATTCCTCAGGATCATGTAGCCCTGGGTGCCGTCGGAAGGGAAAGGATCCGTTGCGGCATTCCAGTTCAGTGTTACCTGTGTATTGCCGGCATTGATCGTGCCAGTAAGGGACGGTGATGACCATCCAGGCTGCCTGATCCCGCGCCAGAAATCGGAATTGGCCGTTGAAGAAGAGGTGCAGGTATTGGGCAGGCCAAAGGTCACTGCAGTAACGTTGCCGGAAGAAGCCCATGTTGTTCCATCCTGCGGCGGAAGGGTTCCGTATTCATCCGTGGAGCTGCCCGGACAGACGAAGACAGCGTCCCCGTCGGCAAGGTTTCCCTGGAAATTAAGTTTCGGGGTGGGAAGCGGTCCCCAGCTGCTGCCGGTAGCGGCCCTGTGGCCCAGGGCATGGATAAACGTCCCCGATCCGTTCATGATTTCCAGTATGTCACCGGCGCCGGCAATGTTCAGCGTGGTACCTGCATAGAGGGGAGCCGTTCCGAAGTCACCGCCTGTGAAATAAGCAGGATCGTTGGCGGAAACTTCAATGTAGCCATCCTGTTTCGAGACGTCAATGGAGTGACTGGTTCCGGTTGAACCAACGGCACGGTGCCAGATCATGATCACTGTACCTGAACGAAGGTTGTTCCAGAGGGCAATGTTGTTGAAGGTGATCGGAGTCTGGAAGGCCGTCTGGGCTGAATTGTTATCCCGGAAGGTCCAGTTTCGCATGTCAACGTTGTCGGATATCACGAGCAACTCCGACCACTCATCACGGGGATCCGTTGTGTTGAAATAGCTGCTGATCGCCACCGCAGGGCTTTGTGCCGAAAGGCGTGCAATCCCGGAAAAGAAAAAAACAACAAGAAAAAAACTTAAAAATTTACGGGTACTTTTTATCATGCATGATGTTTTGGAGAATTTTATTTATCGGTTCAAAGGTAGAAAAGTTATCAAAGAACCCGTGTATTCATCAATTTATGGAAAGAAGCCGGAGGCCGGAAAGCTGAAAACCGTAAATCGAAACGGTTTTCCTTCCATGTAGTAAAAGGGAGGCGATCTCCTCCACGTTCACAATTTTTCCATCCTTAACGATGGCCACGGTTTTGCAGAATGCCTGGGCCTCGCTGAGGGTATGCGATGAAAAAAAGACGGTGGTTCCCTGCCGGTTTTCTTCGTGAAGAAGGTCGAAGAACCTTGACTGGATCAGCGGGTCGAGCCCGGAGGTAGGTTCATCGAGGATCAGCAGTTCAGGCCGGTGGATCAGGGCCTGGGTGATCGACACCTTCTTTTTGTTTCCCATGGAAAGTTCCGCGATCTTCCGGCCGGGATCGAGGTCGAAAAGGCCGAGCAGGTATCGGATCCTGTCATCGTGATTTCCCGCACCATAGAATGCAGCGCCATACTTGAGGAAATCGATCACCGTCATCCGGTCATACATGCTGGCATCGGAAGGAACATAGCCGGTGCGGTTCCGGATCTTTTTAGAATCCCGCACAACATCAAGTCCGAAGATGGTTGCACTGCCGGATGTCGGAAATATCAGGTTCAGCAGAATGCGGATGGTGGTTGATTTCCCGGCGCCGTTGGGCCCGATGAATCCGAAGATATCTCCCTGCTGAACACTCAGGGTGAGATCATCAATCCCCCGGGAGTGGCCATAGGATTTGTAAAGATGATCGATTTCGATGATACCCATAAACGGCTGAATTCAGGGACAACCTTCAGTAAAGGTAAATCATTTATCAACTATCAACGAAAATCCTTATTTCCCTTCCAATTCGGCCAGCTTCTTTTTCAGCAGTTCGATCTCCTCTTTTTGCTTTTTCAATTCCACAAGCAATAACACCGAAAGCTGGTCATATTTTACGGATTCCGGCTTGCCGTCCCGGTCGCAGTTGACCAGTTCAGGCAGCACTTTGGCAACCTCTTCCGCCACCAGCCCGAAATCGCGCGTGCCCTGTTCTTTCCAGGTAAATGAAACCGGGCGGAGATTGAATACATTCGTAGCGTTTACCTGGAGGTCACAGATATTGGTTTTATAGCGGGCTGAGGAGGATTTCTTTAAAACATTCCCGCTTCCATCCACCACCAGGTCTGTACCCGTCCCCGTACCGAGTAATGTAGCATTGATGGCATAAGCATATAGATCCCATCGCAAAGTTGCATCACCCAGGTCCTGGCCGGAAATCGTGGGAGCAATCGTTCCGTTTACCTGTAACCTATAATCCGGTGAGTCTGTCCCGATCCCGAGACGGTAATTTGTGTTATCCCATGTGAAATTGGAACTGTGTGTCAGATTACTTGAAGAATTCCAGAATGCCACATGAGTTGCACCTCCATATCCGGTGGGGACCACAGCAGTACTCCTCATGATCTGACCATACATATCCGTTACCATATTAGGAGGATTTGTGGAACTTGCTGCCCATGCGCCGCTACAGAATAACGAAGTAATAGATGAACCTCCGAGGCGAACCTGGTCGCTGGAAGTGGCGATTGCGGAACGTCCAATGGCGACATAGTTATTCAGGTCGGGGGCATTGCCGTTAGCCATATACCCGATAGCGATATTGCTCATACCGGTCTCATTTCCATACATTGCCCCAGTGCCAACGGCTGTATTCATCATGCCATTTAAATTGGAAGTAGGCTGGTTGTTATACATAGCCTGGTAACCGACTGCAACGTTATAAGTGGCCCATGGGGTCCCCGAATTGTCATAGGATTGTGTGAACAGTGCAGTTTCACCGACGGCTGTATTAAAGCCCGCAGCTGTATTATTTGCCAACGAAGAGCTTCCCAACGCCGTATTGTAATTGCCAAGCGTGTTCAGGTTCATGGATTTGTATCCTACCCCCGTATTCAAAAACCCTGTCGTATTTGACATCATTGACTCGGCTCCGACAGAAGTGTTATCACTGCCCGTGGTGTTATTTTGGAAAGCCTGGCTTCCAACCGCAGTGTTTGAATTCCCTGTCGTATTTAACATCATTGACACGGTTCCAACAGAAGTGTTGTCACTGCCCGTTGAATTATTTTGTAAAGACTGGCTTCCAACCGCAACATTCATCCTGCCATTTGTTGTATTTGTGGGATTGTCGGTATAGAGTGCCTGGTATCCGACTGCTGTATTGTTCAGATCATTGGTGCCGCTGTTTCCGGTTTGGGAATACAATGCACGATACCCGACGGCCACCGAATTGTGTCCGGTAGTATTTTTGTACCCCGCCTGATGCCCGACAAATACATCATAATGTCCTGTGGTATTGGAATACCCGGTTTCACACCCCAGGAACGTATTCCGGTCGGTATTGTTTACCACCCCTGCCTGGTAACCTAAAATGGTATTGTATCCCGTAGCTGACGTCATGTATTTTCCGGCACGATAGCCGATGGCAATATTCCCGGTTGATGATGTAAGATATTGCAGTGCCGCTTCTCCAAAAGCAAGATTCCTGTCACCACTTGTAATGCTCATCAAAGAGCTGTCCCCGATCGCGGAGTTGGAAGAAGCGCCTGATAACGTCAGATTACCACAATTCCCACCCATAAAATTATTGTTGGATCCGAAATTATGAATATAGGGCAATGTCCCGGAATAAATGATGCCGGTTGTTGCAGTGGTGGCAGGCAATCTCAGGTTTCCCGTCAGTTCGAGTTGCTGATTTGGAGAGGCGGTTCCTATCCCAAGCCTTGAATTGGTGTTATCCCAGTTTAGATTTTCATTCGAGTTCAAAGAAGTGGTACCATCCCAAAAAGCAACCCTTGTAGCGGTCCCTGAACCGGTCGGCACCGAAGCAGTACTCCGCATGATCTGGCCGTTGACATCCGTAACCAGGTTTGGAGCAGCAGCCGAAGTCGTCGCATAAGCGCCCTGGCAATACAACGAGGTAATATTGGCATCTCCAAGTCGTACCTGGTTGCTGGCGGTTGCAGTTGCATTATAGCCGACAGCAGCGGTATTGTAAAGCGTAGCTGAACCAACATCAGCATCAAAACCGATGGCAGTATTTTGATAACCGGTCGTATTTGTATTCATAGCATTAACTCCCACTGCAGTATTCCTGTAACCCGTTGTAGTAGAAGTAGGTTGGTTTTGATAGAGTGCCGCAAAGCCGACTGCAACGTTATTGCTGCTCCATTCTACTCCTCCATTGGTATAGGATTGTGTATATAATGCACTCTCACCTATTGCTGTATTATAACTTGCAGTTGTATTATTGTAAAGCGAGATGCCTCCCAATGCTGTATTGTAAGAGCCGATAGTATTAGCTTGCAGCGAATTGACCCCCATAGCAGTGTTTACATTGCCCGACGTGTTGGCGCCCAGCGTCCCTGACCCAAATCCGTTGTTGGAAGTACCAACTGTGTTATTGACAAGTGACTGATGACCAACGGAATTATTATAACGTCCGGTTGTCAGTTGAGATAAGGATTGATAACCAATCCCAACGTTATAACAACCTGTACTGGGTGGTGATCCGGTCAATGTAAAATTACCCGCGTTCTCCCCGAGAAAAACATTATAAGCAAGTCCGCCCGGATAATTATGCTGGAAAGATGATGCCCCTTTGTAAATGACACCCGTTGTGCTGCTGGTCGTGGTGGGTATTCTCAGGGAACCCGTAATTTCGAGTTGCTGGACAGGTGATGCCGTTCCAATCCCTAATCTTGAATTGGAGTTATCCCAGTATAAATTTGAATTGGAGCTCAATGCCGAAGAACCCGACCAGAAGGCAACCCGTGTGGCTGTTCCGGAACCGCTCAATGTTCCAACGGTGCTCCAGCTCAAAACCCCGCTGCCATCAGTAGTCATCACCTGGCTGCTTGTTCCTGCGTTCACAGGCAGGGTGTAAGTAATATTTGCTGACTGATCCCCTCCCTGGAAGATGGTATGATATGTCGGAACGCTTCCTCCTTCCAGGACCCCTAGTGTACCTTCTACTGTGAGTTTCTGTCCGGGAGTGGTTGTCCCGATCCCGAGCCTGCTGTTGCTGTTGTCCCAGAAAAAATTGTTGCTTCCGGACAGCGATCCTGTGCCTGTCCAGTATGCCGCCTGTCCGTTGACTCCCGACCCTGTATGGTTCGATCCGCCGACCCATATCCATGAGGATCCGTTGTATGAATAAAGACCCGCGGAACCGTCGGTCTGGTAGACCATTAATCCAGTCGCTGGGCTTGAGATTGATGTTCGCTGCGCCTGCGTCATCCGGGGAGCAAGGAACCCCTTTGTTGTTGATTTGACATCCAGCATGGAACTGGCATCCGGATCCGTACCATCCGTAGTGACAGAAATCTGGCCGTAAGAACCGAAAATAATCATTGAAAAAATGAGACTTAAACAGAATTGTTTTTTCATATTGACCTCCACTGGTTTAAAGAGTTTTGATGAGATTTCGGTTAAAAGCAAGCCTGTTCGGAAAAGTCACAAAACCAGCAAATGCCGCCTGGTAAAGAACTTTTTCATAAGGCTCTTTATGTCGTTGAAATGATCAGTCAAAGCGATAAAAGATCAAGGAAAATGTCGGGACGAGTAATTACCATGAAAGCGAAGCAAGAATGACAGCAGCTGATATCAGTGGTAAATATATTAAATATTTAAAGGGAAATCAAGTATTTCATGGTCATTGTATATGAATGACCTGTTTTTTTATTTTTATGTGGGTTTTTCACAATACACAGTTCATAAATTTTGTTAAAAAATTAACAGTCCCCGGTTTTTAACTGTATATTTGACCTGTTACATTAAGTAATTTTAATGTTGACATCCCTGCAAAGACAGGGAGCACAAACGGCGGCACCCTTGTTCCGCCAAACCTTTAAGGTGAGAAACAAAGATGAAGAGGCTGTCTCAAAAATCGAGACAGCCTCTTCCAATTTTATAATATAAAACACCCATCTTCGAATTCCGCATCGAAATTGATACCTCCTTCCAAAACATCTTTTATCTTTGAACTGCGAACACCAAAGTCCGTTTATTATGTTGAAGCAGTCCCGGGATAGGATTTGTACAATCAATTTGATATTCTTGTTCCTTTTGCTGACCGGTCTTCCGGCCGTTTCGCCCTGTCAGGAGCCGGCGAAAGAGGACAGTGTACCGTCACTGTCAAAGGAAGAAGAGGGTGAGGAAAATGAAGGAGAAAGCCTTCAGTCCGGTTCGCTGGAAGAGATGAACGAGTTCATGGGAACCTGGATCCAGCAAGTGAACCGGTTCGGATCGTTCGGATCCCGGATCAACGGCCTCCGAAGCACGGTCAGAACAGGAAATTATACTTTCTTCGGCTCGTACCTGTACACCAACAGGGACGGTTTTCGCGCACACAGCGCAGAGTACCGGCACGATGCCACCGTAGCGCTTATCACCACGCCCTCTGGCAACTCGGAAGTTAAGATCATCGGCTCTTTTGCCGCCGGCAAGCGCTGGAGTCCGGGTTCCCTTACCGAAAGCGAATTTGCCTCCGACCCTTACCAGGCGGATCCCCGTGCATTGAACAGGAACTACCAGACCGTCTTCCGCGATGGCAGGATCGACCTGGGATATGGTGTCCGTTTTGGCAGAAAGAAGAACCATCGTTTCAGGCTGTCGACGTTCGGAACCACTGACTTTTTTGACATTGTATCCAGGGAATACCGTATTGTGAGCCGTTTTGGCACGGGACTGTCGGCGGATTATACTTATACCGCACACTTCGGAAGCCTGGAAAATGAGCTGACGGCCGGGGGCGATGTTTCGATCCAGCCCCAGCGGACTGAGTATTACGAGAACTACAGCGGCCAGAAAGGGGACATGATCGAGCAGCTGACCAGCGAGCAGGCCAGCCATTGCGACGCTTATCTGGCCGACCGGCTGGAGATCATCCCGGACCGGCTTATCTATAACCTCAATGGCAGGCTTGATTATGTGGATTACAAGCTGACCGAGCAAACTCTTCCCTCCCGTACGGATCACCGGATCTTCCGGGCATTTTCTCCGGGCACATCCCTCGAGGGATATATTCTGAAATGGCTACGTGCAGATCTTGGTTTTATCATGGAATTTGAAAACCCGGCCGATAAAGAGCTGGAAAGCCCGGATCCGTTCTACCTCTTCAATCCCGACCTCAAAGGTCAGTACACGAACAAAGTATTTGCAGGAATTGAAGCAAAGATGCAACGCGGGGATTCGTCTGCCGTTTTCCGGAAAGGATCCTTATCGGTTTCGCTCTTCCAGAGCCGGCTGAAGAATGAAATCGTTCCGTTCGAGGTCTTCGGGGATATCTATTACAGGAATGCAGCAACATCCGAACGAACAGGCATGACAGCGAAAGGAAGTCTCGAAATTCTCAGGGGATTGGTTTTATCAGCATTATACACCTATTCCAACTATCGCTATCTCTCTTACACCGCACTATCGATCGAAGAGGACAGCACCGGGAACTTTATCCAGGTGGACCGGGATTTTTCGGGGAACGCTGAGCCCCGGTTTCCCGATCATGCATATGATGTTGCCATTAGCTACAGGATCACTCCATGGAAACATCTTGATATCCTGGCAAAAGCTGACTGCTCCGGACGAAATGCCATGTGGGTGAACGATGCCAACTCCGGGAAGACGAACAGCTATTACCTTATGAATTTCCTGCTGCGGTTCGACCTGCATTTCGGCCATTTCAATTTCCAGATTGCCGGGGGCGTAAAGAATATCCTGGACAAGGTCTATACGAATTACGTCAATTTGAATTCAGCGGACAAGCGGTTCTACAGCTCCGGTTCCCCGCAGGATTACCAGCTCATGCTGAACCTGGCTTACCTTTTTTAAACCATCAGGCCATGCGATCCATCATCTTTGCCCTGTTTTTTCTTTCTGCCTGGCACTTCTCAGGAGCCCAGGCCACGTATGATCCGGGCTCTCTGCCGGGAATCGGCCCCAGCTACAGGATCCACCCGGGCAACGTAACGCAAAGCGAGGTCTTTATCGTAAAAAGCCCTGTGGACACCGGTACTTTCTTTGTTGCCTGCAATGCCATCTCTTTCGTTCCTTTTTTTATCAGCGAGGGGATTTATATTTCCACAGATGCCGGAGGTACCTGGAAGGGTCACGATTCCTGTTCCGGAGAACCGGTCAATTTTCACGGGGGCGACCCGGGCATCGCCATCGATAAGAACGGAACGCTCATTCTGACCCGGATGGGAAGAGCGCCGTTTGTCGGCCTTTTTTCACATTACTCTGCGGATGACGGAGCGACATGGTCTTATCAAAAGACCGTTTCAACCGATGATCTCGAACGTGCCTCACTGGCATCCGATGTTATTTCAACCAGCATCTATAATGGAAGGACATATGCGGCATGGACGAAACTGTCGCAGCCCTTTCCCCTGATGTTTGCCTGTACCGACGACGGTGCGCAGACATGGAGCACGCAGCGCCAGGTCAACAATCCTTCCAGCCGTTGTGCCGGGGGAGACATCGTCGTTGGGCCGGACGGGAAGGTTTATGCATGCTGGGCAGCCGTAACAGAGATCTCTCCTTTCAAAGAGATCGCTGTTGGCTTTGCCTCTTCCTCCAACGGAGGCGCCTCCTGGAATATAACGGAAAACGCTTTCGCCGTGAATGGTATAACGGGCATCCTGCCCGGGAAGAACAACATCCGCGTGAACGGTTTGCCGAATATTGCGGTGGACACGAATCCCGGGCCACGCCGGGGATGGATCTACATCGTGACAGGCCAGAAAGACCTTTCTCCCGCCGGGAGCGACCCGGATATCATTCTTTACCGTTCCGCGGATGGCGGGACTACCTGGTCATCGGGGATACGCGTCAACCAGGATCCGCTGAACAACGGGAAGACCCAGTATTTTCCGAACATCCATATCGACAGGTTAGGGGCGGTGGATGTGCTTTTTTATGATGACCGCACCACATCCGGCGATTCTGCGGGAGTCTTCCTGGCACGGTCGTTCGACGGGGGCAATACCTGGTTCGAGTACGAGATCTGCGACCATCATTTCAGGCCCGTACCCATCGGGGGATTGGGACAGGGTTACCAGGGAGATGTGATCGACATGACCTCCACCGGTTCAAAGATCTGGCCGGTCTGGATGGACAATTCCAGCGGGATCTACCAGGTATGGACGGCACCGATAGACTTTGCAAGTGTGAATGGCATCGCTAACGATATTGATCCTGGATGCTGGATGCTGGATCAGAATAAGCCAAATCCTTTTACAGGAAAAACCGTCATACCTTACCACGTCCATGAAAAGGGGAAGGTTATCCTCAGCGTTTACGATCTCATGGGAAATGAGATCGTCCGGCTTGTTGATGATGAGCGGCTTCCGGGAAAATATGAAGCGGAATTTGATCCGGGGCAGATCTGCGGCGGGACCGGTGGGATCTGGTTTTACCGGTTGCAGACCGGGAATCGCACCGAAAGCAGGAAGATGGTTTGGGTTCGGTAAAGTTTACCGGCTTATCATCATTTTAACCGGTTCGGAAAAGATGGTTTCTCCACCCCTGCCGTTTGCCGAAAATCTTAACACATACATCCCCTTCGGAAGTCCTGACAGGTCGATCACCTTATTAAAAACCTCAGTGGTGATCTTCCCCAATGTTAACCCGTAAACTTTGTTGCCCGTCACGGAATAAATGCTGATCCTGCAGTCGGTCAGAGGCAGAACGGAAGGGGATGAGAGAATTTTGACCGTTGTGTTAGCGGTACAGGGATTCGGATCACTCTTCACTATAACGCTCCTTCCGTAAGGCAGCTGTTGATCAGGGGCTATGCCTCCAGAATGATCCGGGAAATATTTGATGAAGGCCCCGTTCTTTCCGACCGCATACCCGTGCAACGAATCGGGAAAAGTCATCTTGTAAATGGCCGTTGAATCCGGCGTCGGAACGGCTGTCCATGTATTGCCGGCATCTTTGCTACGGATAAGCTGCAGGCGTTGTCCCAGCGGTGCCCAGGCATCTGTTTCCGTGCGGAAATCGAGGTCGAAGGCATTGCCCTGGATGCCCAGTTCGCTGTAATCCCAGTTCGTTCCTCCATCGTGGGTTCGCAGCATGCCAACGCCATATCCGAAGTCCTGGTCGCCGCCTGCGGCGAGAACGTTGAGCGAATCAAAAGGGTGGATGCCGTAAACTTCATCGGCCGGGGCCTGTGCGGGATCCATGGCGTACCAGGTGTCGCCACCGTCGTGGGTGCGCCAGATCACGCCCGCAATATCGAACATGCCTCCGCTGGCCCAGCCGTGTTTCCTGTCGTAGAATGTGATGTTAATCACCGGGAAAAATGCAAGGACGGAAGATTCAATCACTGCCTGCGTCCATGTGGTCCCCCCGTCTGTCGTTTTTACGATGGCATGGGGCTCTCCCCCCATCCATCCGGTGAGCGAATCGAAATAAAGGATGCAGTTCATGAAAATGTTGCTGTCGGGATAGCTGACCGGAATCCAGACGGACCCACCGTCGGTGGTTTTCAGCAGCACCGTTCCGTAAGGATGAACCGAAAAATTCCAGGCCGCGGCCCATCCCTTCTGCCGGTCGAGGAAAAAAACGGCCATGACATCATTGAGCGTGTTGGTTTCCTGGATGATCCAGTCCTTCCCGCCATTTGAGGTATGAAGAATCGTTCCGGAATCTCCGGCCACCCAACCGTACAGGCTGTCGGTGAAACAGACCGAACGCAGGAACTGGCGGCTGGGAACGGTTATCTTTTCCCACCTCTCCTGGGAGAATAATGCCTGGGATAACATTACCAGGCAGAGCAGGCCGGATATTTTCAGGATGGTTTTCAACCGGGGTTGGTTCTTAAGAACAAATTTATAAAAAAAGTGGCCGGGAAAGAGAAAACATTCCCTTTTGACAACAATGGGTCACAATAGAAATTTCCACTGTGGCCATTGATCACATTTCCTCGGACCTCCGACTTCCGACATTTGACCTCATGTCATTAATTTCTCTTCGAACCAATGAAGGATATCGCTGAATCAGTTACCTTTGCTGCCAGAAATCCTACACACATGAGAAACATTTTATCCCTCCTCCTTATTCTTAGCGGAATATCATTATTTGCCCAGCAGCAGGTTGCCCCAAAACCGGTAGTTTGCAAGCCGGTATGGTTCGATGTTTCACCTCCCCTGCGTGATATGGCTGCGCAGTCTGTTACAGCTGATCAAAGCTGGAAAGACGGCGTCGTTAAAAATCAGTTCAACCGGCCTCATAACAAAAAGGTTCCGGTCATGCAAAAATTCACTGATCCGGTTCTCCAGGATCAATTCGGAAAGACTGTTACCGATACCACCATCGAGAACTTCGAAGGTCTTGGAAGCGGTGCATACATTCCCCCCGACACCTATGGCGAAGTTGGCCCCGAACACTATTTCCAGGTGGTCAATGCCTCTTATGCCGTCTACAATAAAACCGGCCAAAAGCTCTTGGGGCCGCTGCCCAACAGTACGGTGTGGAATGGTTTGCCGAACAATACCAACAGCGGCGATGCGGTTGTTGTTTATGACGAAACGGCCAACCGCTGGCTGTTCTCCCAGTTCTCCCTGACCAATTTCCCTTACGGCCCTTTTTACCAGATGATTGCTGTTTCGCAAACTCCCGATCCGACCGGTAGCTGGTACCGCTATGAGTATTCCTTTGAGGACATGCCCGACTACCCGAAATTCGGTGTATGGCAGGATGGTTACTACATGTCGTGCAACAACTTTTCAGCAGGCTCCCTTGGATGGAACGGCGTAGGGGCTGCAGCCTTCGATCGTGCAAAGATGCTGGCAGGGGATCCGAATGCAACGATGATCTATTTTTCGCTTCCGAACAGCAACGAGGCAGCCAGCATGCTGCCCTCCGATTGCGACGGGACACTAGCGCCGGCAGGAACACCCAACTATTTCACCTACATCTGTGACTGGAGCGGTCCCCAGCACCTCGGTATCCTTGAATTTCACGCCAACTTTACAACCCCGTCGAGTTCCACCTTCGGAAACCTGCTTTCACTCCCGGTCACAAGTTTTAATTCGGATCTCGGACCGGGAATCACGCAGAAAGGGACCACCATACCCCTGGAAGCGCTGAGCGACCGCCTCATGTACCGCCTCCAGTTCCGCAAGTTCAATGACCACTGGGCGATGGTCTGCAACCACACCGTGAATGCAGGTTCCGGCACTGCAGGCGTAAGATGGTATGAACTGCGCAAGACCACCGGGGCCTGGTCGATTTACCAGCAGGCCACCTATGCACCCTCCGACAACAATTCCAGGTGGATGGCCAGTCTTGCAATGGATACCGCCGGAACCATTGCCCTCGGCTACTCTGTTGCCGGAACCGATCTTTATCCTTCGATCCGGTATACCGGCCGGCTGAAAGCAGACCCGCTGAACCAGATGGCCATCGCCGAAAAAGGGATCATCAACGGCGGAGGCTGCCAGACACACAACTCCCAGCGCTGGGGCGACTACAGCGCCATGACGGTCGATCCCATCGCTCCGACGACCTTCTGGTATACCACCGAATATTATTCACTCTCCTCTTCCAGCAGCTGGCAAACAAGGGTCGGCTCGTTTACCTTCGGAAATGCTTTTTCAAGCTATGCTGCTTCCTTTCCGGGAACCCTCTGCGGTGGTGAATCCTCGCAGCTGAATTCAATGGCCTATGGCGGAACAGGTAATTATTCCTATTCATGGACATCGATCCCGGCCGGGTTCACGTCGACATTAAAAAACCCTACGGTGACACCAACAGATACAACCATGTATGTTGTTACCGTCAGCGACGGGGTCCAAACACATCATGATACCACCAGAGTTTCGGTGGTTCCAGCCCCGGTTGCGTTTGCGGGCAACGATACGACCGTTTGTGAATATGTAAAATCGATTCAGCTTCATGGACAGGTCGCCAATTACAAATCCTTCCAGTGGGGTACATCCGGAGACGGGGCATTTGACAACCGTTTTTCACTCAACCCGGTTTATCACTTTGGCATTCACGATTACCAGGTTGACTCGGTTGACCTTTACCTGGTCTTGTTTGGAAACAGTCCCTGCCCGATGAGGACTGTGGGAACACGAAGTGTAGCTATTGATCCCTGCACCGGAATTGCAAACGCAGCTGCTGATAACCTGAATGTCAGCGTGCATCCAAACCCGGCGAGGGGATCGGCAACGATCGGAATTAGCGGACTGGCAGGCAAAACAGCCCTGCTGACACTGACAAATGTGAAAGGTGAGATCCTGTTCTCAGAAGAAATTTCCGCATCGTTCCAACCTGTCTCAAAACAGGTCGACCTTAGTGGCTACTCATCCGGCATTTATTTCATCCGGGTTAAAACGGATGAGAAGGTGCTGATGAAGAAGCTGGTGGTTTACTAACGACTTTTTCTCTGTGAGCCTCCTTGTAACTCCGTGTAATACCTTTTTGTTTCAGAGAGGTTCACAGAGAAGCACAGAGTTACACAGAGTTTTTTCCCCAGGTGAAATCGGATTATTTAATACATTTACCAAGCTCAATTACACATCAAATCCTAATTAAAACTTCCCCGAATGAAAAAATCAATCGTAATTATCCTGGTCGCTATTATCGCGGCAGGCATCTTTGCCTGCAGCAAGAAATCGAGCGATGACAGCTCTTCAACTCCAAGCACTCTGGTCGGAATATGGACAAGGATGTACCAGGGACAAACCATGACAATCGTCATTAATGCGGATGCCACATATTCAGGAACATGGGGCCCGATATCGCTGCCCACCGGAATTTATACTCTTTCCGGAAACACCTTCACGGTTCAGGATCAGGAATGCAGCAACCAGGGCCATTATTCCTACACCCTGGCGAACAATGTCCTTGTCCTTACTCTTGTTTCCGATATCTGTGACGGCCGGTACCAGATGGTTCCCGGAACGTATAACAAGAAATAACCGAGGTCAGAAGTCAGAGAACAGATGTCGGGAAGCAGATTTCTGTGTAATCTGTGAAATCTGTGGTTATAAATTGAGGATGGAAAATGGACTTTTCACCTCACAAAGGAGAATTAACCAATCTTTACCGACGTCATCGTAAGTGACCCCATGACAGGCTTGTCGTTGAAGAGTTCGATCTTCTCGTTTTCTTCTTTCAACCCGAGAACATAGAGCAAAGGCAGGAAATGTTCGGGCGTCGGGATGGCAAGATCAAATGCCTTTCCCTGCGAACGGAAATCGATTAGCGATTTGTGTTCGTTCGCAAGGATGAATTTTTTCATCTTCTCGTTGGCTTCGATGGCCCAATCAAGACCGAATCCGGTTTCATACATCCTGTTCCAGTCAACCAACCGGAGGTTGTGGACCAGGTTTCCGCTGCCGATGATCAGAATTCCCTTTTTACGAAGTGCTGAAAGCTCCTTTCCGAGGTCATAATGGAATTGTGCATCCCTGGTATAATCGAGGCTTAGCTGGATGACCGGAACATCGGCAGCAGGGTACATCCGTTTTAACACACTCCAGCAACCGTGGTCAAGGCCCCAACGCTCATCCAGGCTGACTTCGGCTTTATGGATGATCTCTCTGGTTTCTTTTGCAAGATCCGGACTTCCGGGCGCCGGGTACTGAACCTCGAACAGTTCCTGCGGAAATCCTCCAAAATCATGAATGGTCCTGGGTTTTTCCATGGCAGTTACCTGCGTCCCGCGGGTTTCCCAATGGGCCGAAACACATAAAACAGCATTCGGCTTTGGAAGCGTTCGCCCTATTAACCTCCACCCTTCTGTAAATTCATTTTCCTCAATGGCATTCATGGGGCTGCCATGACCGATGAACAGCACAGGCATCTGTTCTGTGCTGCCGAAGGATGATGATCCGGGAATTCCAAAGGACTGTTCCATCAATGTAAAAATTGAGCCTGCTCCAAAAATTCTATTATTTTGGACTAAAGTCCATAAACGGACGGTTTTCAGTTGAGGGTTGACTAATAAGTCCTTATTTGCCTTTGTGAAGACCTTTGTGGCCTTTGTGGTTAAATTTTAAGTGATTGAACCACAAAGGACTCAAAGTACACACAAAGTCCCACAAAGGAAAATATTCTGCTTACTTTTTCTTTTTAGTCAACCCCTAATTCATTGGATACAAATCCGGGCTTCAGCCCAAAAAAGAAAAGTGTTGCAGTATGGATTGTTTATGTTTTTTAATAGCAAGATGAATCAGCATGATCAAAGAACCAATGTTTAAACAGAAACCGTTGGAACGTATTTCTGCACATTAAAATCAACCGCGACACCTTCCGGATTCCTGTAAATATGTGATTTCAGGGAAGGATTATTCTTTTTATGATAACCACTGTTTAATGCAAAGTAAAACACGGCCTGTTCAAAGCTGAGCGTGATGTTAGGCAAGGCACGCTTCAGGATCGACATTTTTCCGTAAATCGCATGCTTGATCTGATCGAAACTTTCAAGCATTTTTTCGGGCGTCATGTTTTTCGGGGAAACAATCACCTTTGTTGCGTCGAATTTGCTCCAGTCATCGGTCAGGATCCTTCCCTCGCTCTTCAGCTTTTCAAAAACAGGTGTTCCGGGATATGGTGTCATTGCACAGGCCTGGAAAAAAGCGGCTTTTGATTTTGAAAGGAACTCATAGCCCATGTCAAACGCCTCCTGTGTGTCGGAATCAAGACCAAAAATAAGTGACGCCATTGTCAGAATCCCGTTACTCTGAAGCCTTCTGACAGCCTGGACATTTTCATCAAGTGTCTTCAGGGATTTCCTGTATTTGTTGATCCCGATTTCCCCCATCGATTCAAACCCAATAAGCAGTGCTCTGCAGCCCGACTTATGAGCCAGTTTCATCAGCTCTTCATCTTTTGCAACATTGATTGAAGCCTGGCCCACCCAGCCCTTTTTCAGATGAGTCAATTCCCTGAACAGGTTTTTTGCAAATTCCTTATCAAATGTAATGTTGTCATCGAGAAAGAACAGGTAGCGCTGAGGACAGGATTCCGCTTCCGCAATGATGTTTTTTATAAGCTTGTGACGCTGCCGGGTACCAAAAAACCTTGAAACCGTGCAGAAATCACAATTATAGGGACATCCCCTTGTTGTCTCTATCGGAGCAACGGATAATTTTCCGGATGAACATTTAATAAGGTCACGACGGGGGAAAACATGATGCTGCAGATCAGGCAGCTTTTCAAGCTTATAAAACTTACGAAGTTTATGCTTTTCCGCGTCTTCCAGCACTTCTTCCCACAGCCCGCCTTCTGCTTCTCCTATTACAACTGCATCACCGTACAGAATGGCTTCCTCCGGAAGGCAGGTGGCATGGATTCCCCCGAAAACAATAATTTTCCCTCTCTTTCTGAATTCGTTGGCAACCGTATACCCCCGGATACAGGTCTGGGTCATTAACGTGATCCCGATCAGGTCGTAATCACCATCAAAATCAACTTTTTCGCCATACACTTCTTCACAGACCGAAACCTCATGCCGGGAAGGGGTCATACCCGCTATCAACGACAATGTGAGTTGCGGTATGTCCATTGTGTTCGGACGCTGCTCATTCTCAGGGCAGGGCGCTATTAACAGAATTTTCATGCACTAAATAAAGAAACCCTGAATGAATAAATCAATCCTTTTAAGGTTTCATATGGAACTGCAAAGATATGAATACTTTTGACGAAAAGGTCTGAAGTATGAAGTCGGAGGTCAGAGGTCTGAAGTATGAAGTATGAAATGTAAAGACCAAAATGGCAAATTCTGAATTTATTTTACCATTTCAGATCTTACCATTTTACATTTGTAACTGTATGACGCCAGTATCGAGGCTGAAGTTGTAGGTTGAACCTTCAAATACAAGCGTGGCCTGCCGGTTGCCAAGAAAGGTCAGGGTTCCGGAATAGGCAAAATTAACGCCCCCCGGGCCCATGCCGGTTACCGAAATGGTGGCGGTTCCGGATTTTACCTTTGATGTAAGTTTATCTGTCATCACATCATGGAAAGTATAACTCACATGTGAAGTAAAATTGGCGTTTTCACCATACGAATGTTGCTGCCCGCCGATGCCGCCGGTACCGCTGAAGGTAACCTGGGACTGGTCAAGGCCGGTGATCGCCCAGTTGACCTGGTGCTGATCCGCTGAATAGATCGTCGCGGAGTTAAAAGAGCCGGAAGCCGTGTAATCATAAGTGACCTCCGGAGGATTGGTTGGGCCCCTGAAATAATGTGAATCGACCACATAATGGAAATTGACTGCGGAGGAGGAATCGGTTTTCAGCAGGGTATAGGTTGAATCAAAACTCACTGCACCAGAAGCTGCAATACCTGATATGTTTTCCAGATGCCAGTTGATCCCTGAAGAAGCATTGCTGAATGCCAGTGCGAGGTATTGCGACACAACTTTGGAAGGTATTACGTATATGTTGAGGTCGTCGCCTGAATTGTCCTTGCTACAGGAACTCGATACCATCGACAGCACAATGGCTGAAAGGCAAAAGAGGATGATCTTTTTCATAGTTCAAAAATATAACTTTATTAACCCGGGGATCCTGATTCGCTTAACGTTCAGGATCACGTGATAAAATTACGAAAAAAGATCATTCATAACGCAGGGCGTCGATCGGGTTCAGGTTGGCTGCCTTCCTGGCCGGATACCAGCCGAAGAAGATCCCGATGGCGGTTGAGAAAAGAAACGAGAGCAGGATCGACTGGACCGTGATCGTGACCGGCCAGTGCATGAGGCTGGCGATGATGCCTGATGCAAGGATGCCAAGGCCTACGCCGAAGATACCGCCGATCAGGCTGATCATCAGGGCTTCGATCAGGAACTGGAGCAGGACATCGCGACCGCGTGCCCCTACGCCCATCCGGATTCCGATCTCGCGGGTACGTTCTGTCACGGAAACGAGCATGATGTTCATGATGCCGATGCCGCCGACCAGCAGGGATATGCTGGCAATGCTGGCCAGCAGAACGGTAAGAATGCCGGATGTGGCCGTGGCGGCCGTGGCGATGTCGGCCTGCGAACGGATCGTAAAATCGGGATCCTCCGATGCACCTAAATGATGCCTTTCCTTCAATACCTGGGTGATCTCATCCGTCGCCTCCGGGA
This sequence comes from Bacteroidota bacterium, assembly GCA_026391805.1. Taxonomy (GTDB): domain Bacteria; phylum Bacteroidota; class Bacteroidia; order Bacteroidales; family FEN-979; genus FEN-979. The sequence goes on from JAPLDJ010000015.1 coordinate 98,781, forward strand.
TCACTTTTTCCGCTGTGGCGGAAACCATGATGCTGTTGATGTAGGTTACCGTCATCATCCGTTGCTGAACCGTAGTGAAGGGTGCGATGACAATATCATCCTGGTCCTGTCCCCAGGCATTTTGTCCTTTGGGCGAGATCTGTCCTACGACCATAAAGGGGATCTTGTTGATCCTTATTAGTTTTCCGGAAGGATCTGCTCCTTCGCCAAAGAGGTATTTGGTAACGGTGGCGCCGATCACGCAGACTTTCTGTGCGGTGCGGTCTTCGGCAGAAGTAAACAATGCTCCGAACTGCGCATCCAGGTTCCGGATGGAGAAATAATCGGGAAGAACGCCCCAGACGGATGTCCTCCAGTTCTGCCCGCTGGCAATCAGCTGGCCGCTGGTCCTGACAACGGGCGTGGAATACATCACGGCCGGGCACCGGCTCGCAACGGCTTTGTAATCATCTAAGGTCAGCCTTACCGAAGATCCGGCTTCCATTCGCACGCCGCCTGTCATACTCGCAGACGGGTAGATGGTCAGCAGGTTGGTTCCGAGGTTTGAGATCTGTGCCTGGATGCTCTCCTTCGAACCCTGCCCGATGGCCAGCATGGCGATGACCGAGGCCACGCCGATGATGATCCCCAGCATGGTGAGGAAGGTGCGCATCTTGTTTTTCGACAGCGAGCGAACGGCTGCGCGTAACTGGTTTTTCAGCTTCATATCGTCTCCTCCTCTACAATTGCCGGGAGCAGGAGAAGTTCATCACTTGCCACCCGCGGACGTTCAACTTTGACGTCTTTCAGGATCCTTCCGTCACGGAATGTAACATTCCTGTTTGTATAGCCGGCAATATCGGGCTCATGGGTCACAATCACCACCGTGATGCCGATCTTGTTCAGCTGTTGAAATATATCCATTACCTCCACACTGGTCCGGGTGTCGAGGTTCCCGGTAGGTTCATCGGCCAGGATCACCACCGGGTCGTTCACCAGGGCCCGGGCAATGGCCACCCGCTGCTGTTCGCCACCGGAAAGCTGGTTGGGAAGGTGGTGCGAACGATCGAGCAGTCCCACGGAATCGAGGGCTTTCAGCGCCTTTGCCCGCATTTCCTGAGAGCTGATCTTGCTGTTGTACATCAATGGCAGCTCTACGTTTTCAAGCGCAGATGTGCGCGAAAGAAGGTTGAACGACTGGAAAACGAACCCGATCTTTTTATTCCTCAGCTGTGCAAGCTGATCTTTGTCCAGTTTTCCGACATCCACCCCGTCGATCGAATATTTTCCGCGGGTCGGCACATCCAGGCAACCGACGATGTTCATGAAGGTTGATTTCCCCGAACCGCTTTTTCCCATGATGGCCACAAAATCGCTCTTCCGAATGTCCATGTCGATGCCGCGCAGGGCATGAACTTCAAGATCTCCCATTTTGTAGATCTTGACAAGGTGCTGTGTTGAGATGATGATGTCACTCATGTTACCGTCCTCCCCTGCTTCCTGTCGGCCTCGGCATCTGCGGCTGAAAAGGACTTTGCTGAGTCTGGGTTGTTGTTGTTGTGCTCTGGGTGTTGATCATGCCGATGACCACTTCGTCTCCCTCTTTCAGATTTCCTTCGATGGCGGTATAGCTTCCGTCGCTTAAGCCGGGTTTAACCCTGTAAGGAATAAGCTTGTTATCGGCTGTTTTTACCCAAACCAGCCCACGACTGCGCCCGCTGTGCGATCCTTCACCAGCACGACTTCTCATCCCCTGGCCATTCATTCCCTGGCTTCGTCCTTCACCCCCGCCATAACCAGCTTGTCCGCCCTGCCTGGTTTGTCCGCCTTGTCCGCTCTGTCCCCCCTGAAGACTCTGTCCTGTTTGTCCGCCTGCTGAATTCATCCGCTGGCGGAAAGCCATGATCCGTTCGATCATTTTCTTCACCGAATCGGGCATTTCATTGATGGCCTTATCGAGGTAATCCTGCGGTGGCCAGAATTTCAGCGCGCTGGCCGGGATCTTTGTAACACCCAATGCTTCCTGGATCTTAACGGTTATGTTGGCAGTCATTCCCGGCATCAGTTTCAGTTCCGGATTGGGAACATCGATGATGACCGTATAATTGACGACATTCTGCAAGGTTACGGGCTGCAACCTGACCTGTCTGACACTTCCGTTGAAGGTCATATCCGGGTAGGCATCAACGGTAAAGGTGACCTCTTGTCCCACCTGGATTTTTCCGATATCAGCCTCATCGATGCTGGCCTGAACCTGCATCTTCGTCAGGTCGTTGGCAATTGCGAAAAGGGTGGGTGTGCTGAAGCTGGCGGCAACGGTTTGTCCGCGGTCAACATTCCGAGAGATTACTACTCCGGAGACCGGGGCCACGATCGTGGCATATTTGAGGTTGATCTTCGCCCTTGTAAGTGCTGATTTTGCCGACCGGGCACCGGCCAGTGCCGTTTCATAATCCGAAAGCGACTGGTCATAATCCGATTGTGAGATCACCTTCTCATCGAAAAGCTCTTTGTTCCGGTCATAATTGCGTTTGGTCAGGTTCACCTGTACCTGTGCCCGGTACATGGAGGAAGAGGCATCTTCAACGGAGGCGGCCAGGTAGGTTGTATCCAGCAGCGCGACAACCTGTCCTTTTTTAACAACCGAATTGAAATCGACCAGGATTTTGTCGATGATCCCTGAAACCTGTGTTCCCACCTGGACTGTTGTATCCGCATTCAGGGTTCCCGTAGCGGTCACCACGATCCTCAGGTCCCCTGTTTCGACTTTACCGGTACGCCACTGTATGGCTGCGGTTGTTTTCTTGCCGAAGATGAACCAGGCGCCGATGGCCGCCCCGACAACGATGATAATGATGATTATCCAATAAATCCTTTTCATTTATGTTTTGTTTTTGATGGTTCGTTAGAACTGGATGGGTTTCCCCTGGTAAAAATCGAGTATTTTGAATTTGAATACGCAATCGTATTTTGCCTGGATGACGTTCGATTGCGCCTGAAAATAATTGTTCTTCTCGATCAGGTAATCGATGGCGGTTGACATGCCTACGTTGTATTTCCGTTCCATGTTTTTGTAGGAAAGTTCGGCAGCGCTGATCTGCAGTTGTGTAGCTTCATATTTTTTAATGGAATTCCGGAGGTCGGTATAGGATTGTTCGATGGTCTTCCGCAATTGCAATTTTGAATTCTGTTCGTCGAGCTGGGCGCTGCGAGCATTGACCTTTGCCCGCTCGATGTTCGATTTGATCTGCCGGTTGCTGTAAATGGGAATGGAAAGGTTCAGCCCGATGGACGCACCGAGGTTATTCCAGACATCGTCAATGAAATTGCTTGAACTCCTGGATCCGCTGTAAACCGAATAATTCGTATTCACCCCGCTGCTCAGGTTGATGGTTGGCCATCGGGAACTTTCGCTTATCCTGATCCCCATCATGGCACTCTGGGTCCGTATCGAAGCCCCCGCGATTTGTGGCTGGACCAACAGGGCCTTGCTGTAAATTTCCTTGTTCGTCTGCTCAAGCAGGATGGCCGGTTCGGCCAGCTCGGGAACCTGGATCTCGAAGCCGTCCTCTACCGGGATTTCCATCAATTGTTCCAGCGTTACCCTGGCCATGTCAAGCTGTCCCTGCGCATTTACAACGGAAAGATTATCGGTTGCCTGTTGCGACTTTATCGTAAAAAGGTTGCTCTCAGGTAATTTTCCCGCATGGACCATTTTCTCCGTCTGGTCCACCTGGACCGCGGTGGCTTCCGCCTGGCTTTTTGCAGTTTTCAGGATCTCATAATAGAAAAGCACCTGGAGATAGGCGGTGGTAATGTTCAGCGTGACCTGGTTTTTTATATTTTCCAGGTCGGTTTTTACCGCATCAAGGTCCATTTTATTTTGCAGGATCGTCCGGGAGATCTGGAATCCGTTGAATATGGTCATGCCTGAGCTGATCCCGAAACTTGCAGAATTAGAAGTTTCATAGATATACTCGTTGGTGTTCTGGTTGATGCTTTTTCCAAAACCGACATTATCTCTTACACTCGCGCTGACATCAGGATATCGGCTGGCTTTTGAAAGATTCAGCGTTATCTTGCCAAGCTCAATGTTCAGCCGGCTCTGGTTCATTGAGATGTTCCGCTGGAGCGCAGTATCAAGGCATTGCTGGAAAGTCCAGACACGGTTTTGCGCTTCTGCATAGGAAAACAACAGGCTGGCAGTAATGATCAGGATCAGTTTTCTGTTCATGCTATTCAATCATTTTATTCTGGTTAATCGCATTCAGGAATGCTTCTTTGTAATTCTCGCCGATCGGGATCTCCTTGTTTTCCACCATGATAGAATTCCGCTGGATGTACCGGATCTTCCGGATGTTCACGATAAAGCCGCGGTGCACCCGGATAAAATCGGAGGAGGGCAGCCGTTCTTCAATGGCCTTCATGCTCGAAAGGGTCAGTATGGGCTTTCCTCCGGTGTAAATCTTTACATAATCCTTCAGGCTTTCAATGTAGAGGATCTCGCTGATCTCGATTTTCACCAGCTTGTAATCCGATTTCACGAAGAAAAAGTTTCCTTCCGGGGAAGTCGCCCCTGCAGTTTCCGGAAGCTGAATATTCCCTGTATTGATAAGGTATTCCTGTGCCTTGTTCACGGCCTTCAGGAACCGCTCAAAGGAGTAAGGTTTCAGGAGATAATCGATCACATCGAGCTCGAATCCTTCGAGGGCATATTTCTCATAGGCGGTCGTAAAGATCACCAGAGGTTTATTGTTCAGGCTTTTCAGGAACTGGATCCCGGAAATATCCGGCATCTGGATATCCAGAAAAAGCAGGTCGATCTTTTCGTTCTGAAGCACATCGAGGGCCTCGAACCCGCTCCTGCAGGTTTTCACCAGTTCCAGGAAAGGAACTTTCCGGATATCGTCCTCGATCAGGTCAAGGGCCAGTTTTTCATCATCGATGGCAATGCAGCGTATCATTATATAAACCTGATTTCAAGATCAACCCTGTATTTTGTCCCGCGATCGTCAATCCGGATCGAATGCTGTCCGGGATAGATCAGTTCCAGCCTGCGGAGCACATTTTTCAGCCCGATCCCTGATTCCTGCTGCACAGGGTCATCGCTCTTCCTGATCATGTTATTTTCGATATGGAACTGAAGATGATCGTTCGTGATGTCAAGGCGGATATCGATCTGCGAATCCTCAAGGTAGCTGACCCCGTGCTTGAAGGCATTTTCAACGAAGGGTATCAGCAGCATGGGTTCGATCACTTTTGTTTCCGGCTTTCCATTGATGACAAACTGAATCACCACGCTCTCGGAGATCCTCAGCCGCTGGAGTTCAATGTAATTCTGCAGGTATTCCACCTCCTTTTCAAGGCTTACTTTTTCGTCCTTCGATTCATACAGCATGTACCGCATGAGCTGGGAAAGCTTGATGATGGCATCTTCCGTATGATCGGATTTTTTTCGTGCCAGCGAACAGATGTTGTTCAGGATGTTAAAGAGAAAATGCGGATTTACCTGCGATTTCAGGAAAGCCAGCTCGGAATTGAGCTTTTCATTCTCCATCTCTTTTTTTTGTTTCTCTGCTTTAAACCATTCGTTGGTGATCCTTATGGCGGTGCTGATGGCGAAAACGAACAGCGACGGGAATACCGGGAAGAAAAACCGGTGGAGGTGACTGGGACGGTGAAAATCAGGAGAAATATAGTTATCCAGTATCTCCAGCGACAGCAGGTTCAGGCTGGCGATCAGGACCAGGCATCCGATGATGGCCAGGAAATAATACAACATTCTCCCCGGCAGGTAAAATTTCCGGATCAGGAAATAGGTATTGAAATAATAGAACGCCATGAGTAAAACGAAGAGAATGGCGTTTCTCCAGATGAAATGAGGTGTTATGTGCCGGTTGTCATCGATGAACGGGATCATGAACAAACCACCCCAGATGAGGATATGAATGGCGATGGTATAAAACCTGGAAAGATTGCCTGAAGGTCGTTGCATCAAGTTGTGGTTTGGCTGCAAAGATAACCGAAATGAATCCTTCGGGCAGGCAATTTAGACCAGCAAGCTGATAATGACGACAAAAAGGAGGAGAGTTCCGATTAAAAACTTACCCCTTCACCCCTCCCCCTTCGCCCCCTCCCCTTCAAGGGGAGGGGGATGGGGGTGGGGTCATTAAAATAATACCCATTTCTGTACCGTTTCATTGATAGAAAATAGCAGAATGTGGTATATTTGTTCTCTATGCTTAACCAGAAATTACAACAGCGGCTGATTCAGAAACTCTCACCCCAGCAGGTACTGGTGATGCGGCTTTTGCAGGAACCGTTGCTGGCCCTTGAGCAGCGGATCAAGCAGGAGATCGAAGAAAACCCGGCCCTTGAAGAAGCAGGCCCGGAAGAAGAACAGGCGGAAACAGAAATCATCGACGATACACCGGTTGATTCAGTGGAATCGGATGAGGATGAATTCCACGACGAGGAGCCGGAAGAAATTACCAAGAGCGCAGAGGACGATTTTGATTTTGAGGATTATCTGGCAGAAGACGAGATCCCTGAATACAGGCTGTATACCAATAATTCCAGTCCTGACGATGAAGTAAGGGAGTCCCCGCTGGCCTCCGGCGTCAGTTTCCAGGAGCATCTTCTCAGCCAGCTGGGCATGCACCGGGTGACCGACAAGCAGTACATCATCGCATCGACCATTATCGGGAACATCGACGAATCAGGATACCTTCACCGGGAAATTCCCGCCATGGTCGATGATCTTGCATTCAACCACGGGATCGAAGCGACCGAAGAGGAAGTTGCCGAAGTGCTGAAGATCATCCAGAGCTTTGACCCGCCCGGCATTGCAGCCCGGAATCTCCAGGAATGCCTTTCACTGCAGATCGAACGGCTGCCCGACAGATCCGATGGCATTGCCCTGGCCAAGGTGATCATCCGGGAACATTTCACAGAATTCAGCAAGAAGCATTACGACAAGATCATGCTGAAGACCCGGGCCTCCGAATCTTCACTGAAAGAGGCCATCGTAGAGATCCAGAAACTGAACCCAAAACCGGGCGTTTCCATCAGTGATATCTCACGGGAAGGAAATTACATCATTCCCGATTTCACGATCACCAACAGCGACGGGGAACTCGAGCTGAGCCTCAATTCACGCAATGTTCCCGACCTGATCCCGAACCGGACCTACATTGATATGCTCCGGGAATATTCCGCTGCCGGGAAGAATGCCACCAAATCAACCAAAGACGCGGCCATGTTTATCCGCCAGAAGCTGGATGCAGCGCGGGGTTTCATCGACGCCATCAGGCAGCGGCAGGAAACCCTCTACATCACCATGATGGCCATCATGGAGTACCAGAAGGAGTATTTCATGACCGGCGATGAAACCAAGCTGAAACCGATGATCCTGAAAGACATCGCTACCATCATCAGGATGGATATTTCGACGGTTTCGCGCGTGGCCAACAGCAAATACGTGCAAACACCGTTCGGGACCTTCCTGCTGAAAAGCTTCTTCTCAGAATCGATGCAGAATACCGAAGGCGTGGAGGTATCGACGCGGGAGATCAAGAAAATACTGCAGGACTGCATTGAGGCCGAAGACAAGTCGGATCCGCTTACCGATGATCATCTCGTTGACGTCCTGAAAGAAAAAGGATACAACATCGCCCGCCGGACCATTGCCAAATACCGCGAACAGCTCAGTATCCCGGTTGCACGCATGCGGAAAGAGCTATAACCACTAACCTTAAAAAAACATGGAAGACCGGATCGCCAGGGTGTTAACCATTTTATTTCATCCTCTTTTCATACCTTTTTACATTTTGCTGGTCCTGATTTTCGGCAACTTCTATCATTCATTTATACTTCCCGAAAAAGCCAAATACCTCCTTATCGGCCTGGTCTTCCTGACCACTGTACTTTTCCCGCTGCTGATCGTTTTCCTGTTTTACCGCGTGAAGCTGATAAAGTCATTTCAACTGTTTTCAAAAGAGGAACGGATTTACCCGCTGCTGGTTGCGGCTGTCTTTTATTACCTGACCTATTATCTCCTGAAACGGTTTCCGGTTTCCTTCATCTTCAGCTATTACATGCTCGGATCGACCTTTCTGACCATTTGTGCACTGATCATCTCCTTCTACAGGAAAATAAGCCTTCACATGATCGGCATCGGCGGTATGATCGGGCTTTTCATGGGCCTTTCGATGAACCTCGGCCTTGACCTGACCTGGTTCCTGGTCCCTGCGATCCTGCTGGCCGGCATGCTGGGCTTCGCACGGTTAAAATCAAACTCCCACAAGCCTTCCGAGGTTTATTCCGGATTTCTTGTGGGAGCAGGTATATTGTTTCTTCTCTTTATTTTCCTCTGATCAGAACGGCATCAGCACCAGTCCGACCGAGATGGGATACATCTCTGGTCCGCGGGCCGTATTGAAGATGGTTGAAAGCATGTAGAAGCAATCGGCATTGATCCATTTATAGCCAATGCGGAAGTAAGGGCCGTAGGTGAACTGCTCGAGGTTCGGGATTACCCGCAATTTAAGCCGGAGCTCATCGGTCTGATAAAACTGGTACTGGTTGGTTTTGATCCTTCCGTCGCCGACATATTTTGTATGGCTGCTGAGCAGGATGCCAAGTTTGAACCCGAGCGCCATGTTTACATGAACTTTTGTTTTTACGAAAAATTCAACCGGCACATCCAGGTAAACCATGGTCATTTTGCTCCTTTTGTAACCAACGGTATCGGGTATCCTGATAAGTTTGGTGGTATCGTTGATCTTGCTCTGTTCCACAATGAAATTCCCGTATGCATTGTGGACGCGGATGCCGAGCCCCAGGGATAATCCGACAGGGCTCTTCCCGAAGGGAACATTGTACAGGGCAAATACATTCACGCCCTGGTTGATGGTACGCATCCTGATCCCTTCAGGCTCTTTCAGCCAGATGTCGGTAAACATGCCGACGCCAATGCTGACCTTCTTTTTTGTGGTTTCGTTCACCACCTGCGAATGCGCCGTCGGTATCATATAAAGAAAAGCCAGCAGGAGAAACAGGATCCGGAAGCAGCTCTTTAAAGGTTTTGAAAAGAACATCATCATGATTGATTTTTTATAAAGAAGCAAAATTAGCTCATTTTTCTTATAAACGTTCCGATCCCTTCGATTATTGAGCTGCTCCGGAATTATTTCCAGAGGTTTTCAGGATAATTCCCCGTTTCAATGAGTCCGCGGATCTTTGATATGACCATTTCACGGTCTTCCCTGTATGTCATGCCGAACCACTGGTCGGAGCTTTTCAGGATCTTTACGCCGGCCGTTCTGCTCTGAATGAGGTTGTTCACGACCGTTGGAATGTAAAATTCGGCTTTCGGATCAGATGCATTCTGTTTGATGAATTCAAGAAACCCGGACTGAAGGTGACCAAAAAAGGAAGGGGTAAATCCCCAGAAGTTCATGGAGACGATCGTATCTTCAGCGATCTGCACAGGTTTGTCCTCATCGTCGAGGTAAGCAATGCCCTTCTCGTTCCGTGCAATCTTTGTGCGTTCGGTCACGTCGACCAAAAAAGAGTTTTCATCGGCCGTGCAGACGCCGCGTGAAACCGTACCGTGTTCCGAAAGGCTTCTGCCTACTTCAAAGCCTACCATGCAGAAATCGTTTTCCTTCCAGGGATTGTTCCTGTAAAAATCTGACAATACCTGGTATGCGCTCCTGCCGTAAAAATCATCCGCATTGATCACGGCAAAGGGCTCATGGATCTTATCTGCGGCCATCATCACAGCATGTCCTGTCCCCCATGGTTTGATGCGATCTTTCGACCAGACCACGCCGTCGGGGACCTTGTCGATCTCCTGGTAAGCGTAATCAAGGCTGATCTTCCCTTTTATCTTGTCCGAAAACACTTCTTTGAATTCAGTGGCGATGTTTTCCTTGATCACAAACACAACTTTTCCGAACCCGGCCCGGATGGCGTCGTAAATCGAATAGTCAATGATGGTTTCGCCCGATGGCCCCAGCGGGTCGATCTGTTTAAGGCTTCCGTAGCGGCTTCCGATGCCGGCAGCAAGGATTAGTAAGGTTGGTTTCATATTGGTTTTTGTTTTTATCTCATCTATGTTCCCCTCCCCTGGAGGGGAACGGTCAGGGGTGGGGCTGAGTAATTATTTCCAGGATCTGAGCTTATACCACCACGATGCATAGAGGAAGATGACCAGGTAGCAGGGGAACAGGATCCAGTAGGCCTGCTGTGAACTGAAATGATCCGACCACCAGCCCCATGCGAGCGGGAGCAGTGCGCCACCCGCAATGGCCATGATGAGCAGTGCCGAGCCCGTCTTGATGAATTTTCCGAGGTCGTGGATCGCCAGTGGCCAGATGGCCGGCCATACAATGGCATTGGCAAAACCGAGGATGGCGACGAACAGCACGCTGGTGTTCCCGTCGGCAAAGATCACCCCGAAGGTCAGGATAAACCCGAGGACGGCTGAAACCAGCAGGGCCATGCGCTGGGAAATAACTTTCGGGATCAGCGCAATTCCGAGTGAGTAACCGGCGACCATTGCGATCAATGTGTAGGTGGTGAAAACTTTGGCTGTGGCAATGGCGATCCCCTTGGAGATCCCGTACCGGATGATGGTATCCCCGGCGATGACCTCCGCCCCTACATAAAAGAAGAGTGCAATGGCGCCGAGGATCAGCTGCGGAAAATCAAAAATGCTCTTCTTGGCTGCAATTTCATGGTTTTCCATCTCTTCTTCCGGTTCGGCTTCAATTTCGGGCAGGGGCGAAAAACGGACCATCAGTCCCAGCAATACAAGGATAATTGTCATGACCAGGTAGGGCATCACCACCCGCTGAGCCAGGCCGTCGAGCGCTATAACTTTTTCCGCATCATCCATGCCTCTCAGGAACGCCACGAAGGCATCCCCGTCTCTCAGGATGAAATAGGCGAGGATCAGCGGGGCAATGGCGCCAGCCAGCTTGTTGCAGATCCCCATGATGCTGATCCGCCGGGCGGCCGTTTCCCGCTTTCCCAATATGGTGATGTAGGGATTCGACGCTGTCTGCAGGATCGCCAGTCCGGTTCCCATGATGAACAGGCCGGTCAGGAACAGTCCGTAGGTCCGGGTATATGCAGCAGGTATAAAGATCAGCGTTCCAAACGCCATCACCAGCAGCCCGGCCATCATCCCCTTTTTAAAGCCGGTTTGTTTCAGCAGCCAGGACGACGGCAATGCCATGACGGTATAGGAGATGTAAAAGGCAAAGGTGACGAACAGTGCCTGGAAATTCGATAGCTCGCAGGCGATCTTCAGGTAGGGGATCAGGATCCCGTTCAGCCATGTTACAAATCCGAAAATAAAGAAGAAGCTGCCGATGATCGAAAGGGAGATGATGTAATTCGCCCTGGCGTTTCCGGCAGTGGAATTAAGGGTAGCGTTGGTCATGGATCAAGGATTGATTGGAGGGCAAAAATAAGGGAAATCGGGATAATAATTACGGATTAGGAATTACTGAAATAAATCTGTGAAATCTGTGAAATCCGTGGTTAAAATTATATCACACGAAATTCCACGAAGAAGACACGAAATTCCACGAAAGGTAAATAAAAACTATTGTGTCCTATTGTGTCTATTGTGGTGAAAAATACAACATCAAACAAAAAAAAGATTCATAATCCGTAATTCGTAATCTATTCTTCAAGTTTAACGTTGATTTCCCCCCTGAAAACGATCTCCGCTTTGATTGATTCCCGTGTGATAAAGATCGTTCCGATCTCGGGCTTTTCGATGTTCCCGGATACCCGGAAATATTCCATCTTCTTATTTGCATCAAGGTAGGACTGGAGTTGGCTTTGAGCTGAGAGAAGCTGGTCGCCGACCGGAAATGAGAGTTTCTGTTCGAGCGTTTCAACAAGGTTATGATGAAAAAGCCATGAGGCTGATCTGACAAGGACGTTGGAAGTCCGGATGTCAAACTGCAGCTCTTTTACCCCGATGGTGGATGTTTCCCTGTTGTAGGCAGGTTTCCCTGCAAGGTAGATCGTTCCCTTAATGCTTCCGGTAACATTCAGCGCCATCACAAGCTTGTCGCCGCTTCCGAAAAGAAAGATATCCTTTACTTCGACGGTGTATTTTCCCTGCCGGTAAGTATAGCCAACGAGCTGCTGCCGTGCTACATCGATCAGCCGCGGAAGCGGAATGTCGAGGGAAAGGCTGACGCTGATGTTGTTTTCGAGCCGGCTGGTGATCTTCAGGTCTGGCAGGTTTTCATTGATCCTGTATTCCGGCTTATCACCAAAACTCAGCTCTGTCCAGGCCTTCAGCCCAACCGTATGGGTGATCTGATTTGAGGTGCCCTGCAACGGAACCGTACTGATCTCCAGCGGGGTGATCTTTGCCCATAATGCATATTCATCCGAGATTTTTATTGGTTCCTGAATATCCTTCCATATCTTTTCAAAATACGACCGGAGATCAATCGAGGAACGAAAGGCTCTGTCGATCTGTGAATTGATGATGTTCTGGTTGGCAGAGAGCAGAAGATCGGAGATCACCGGCAACGGGATGCTGATGCCCCCGATCTGCAGTGAAGGAGTGGTGACCCATTCGTACCCGTCTGAGAAGGTCGTGGAAGAGATGCTCCAGTCCTTATTGACCGCGATCCGGGTTCGGAATTTCAGGATCACGTTTCCCGAAACCTCCTGTGCTTGGGAAACAGCGAAACCGAGCGCCCCGATCACGAACTTTTTTTTGACCCAGACGGTCAGCGGCACCTGGTAGAAAAGCTGGTTCCCGCTCATGGCCAGCTTGATATCGGCCATCTTCCAGGCCTTGAGCATCAGGTTATCATTGTCGTTGTCTTCGAAACTGGTATCGGCATAGATCAGTCCTTTGAACTGCTGGTTGACCAGCCGTTCCATCTTTTTAAGATCAATCTCGAAGGGAATACTGAGGTAAGAGACGGGAGGAGTATATTTAATCTCCTGGTAGGATTCCGGAGGACGTTCGATCTTCAGGGTGCTGCAGCTTCCGAGAAGAAGGAAAATCAGCAGGACCGGGAGTTTTCTAAAGCATTGCATGGTATAAGGATTCCTTACAAAGGTAGATGTTTCATTGGAAAGATTATCCGGATTATCCCTTTCACCACATTAGGCACAATAGATCACAATAGGATCTAATGTGACCTACTGTGCCTATTGTGGTGAATAAGGCTATTAACCACCCGCTCAGAGCTTCACCCGTTTCAGCCGTAAGCTGTTGGTAACAACGGATACGGAGCTGAACGCCATACCGGCTCCTGCGATCATAGGGCTGAGCAGGAAGCCTGTAAAAGGATAAAGAATTCCTGCTGCGATGGGAATGCTGATGATGTTGTAAAAGAATGCCCAGAAAAGGTTCTGCCGGATGGTTTTAACCGTCTCCTTCGAGAGTTTGATGGCAGAGACAATTTTCCCCAGGTCGCCGCGGATCAGTGTGATCTGTGAACTTTCCATGGCAATGTCGGTGCCGGTGCCCATGGCAATGCCGATGTCGGCGAGCGCCAGCGCCGGCGAGTCGTTGATGCCGTCGCCCACCATGGCAACATGCTTGCCTTTTTCTTTCAGCCCGCGGATGTAATCTGATTTGCCTTCCGGCGTCATCTCGCCTTTAAAATGTTCGATCCCGGCCTTGAATGCCATGTGTGAAGTAATGGCAACGGTATCGCCGCTCAGCATGTGGACTTCAACGCCCATGCTTTTCAAGGTGCTCACCGCATCTGCCGACGAAGGTTTCAGCCGGTCGGTGACGGCAAACAGCGCGACCACTTCCCGGTTCTTTGCAACATAGACCAACGACTGCGCCTCTTTCCGCAACCGTGCATCCTGTTCCGTGAATCCGTCTGACAACTTGCCCCCGGTTTCAAGGATATAGCTTCTGCTGCCGATATGATAAAGATCATTCCCGACGGTTGCAGAAACGCCCTTCCCTGTCGAACTTTCGAAGCCGGTAATTTCTATGGGTTTGTAATCTTCTTTTTTCAGATGATTTACCAGCGCCGCCGCAAACGGGTGCTCCGACCTGGACTCGATGGTGATGATGGCCCTTGCATCTGCCGTCCGGTCAGGCATATTCTCATCCCATAAGGTTTCTGCAACAACCGGTTTTCCTTCAGTGATGGTGCCGGTCTTATCGAGGACGATGGTATCAAGGTTACAGGCCGTTTCAAGGCTTTCCGCATCCCGGATCAGGATCCCGTGTTCGGCGGCTTTGCCCAGCCCAACGATCAGTGCGGTAGGAGTTGCAAGTCCGAGTGCGCACGGGCAGGCGATCACCAGCACAGTGATGGCGCAGATGAGCGCGATCGGGCTTCCCGCATTGGGACTCGCAAACGACCAGGCGATGAAGGTAATAATTGCAATCCCGATCACCACCGGGACAAAGACGGAGGCGATCCGGTCGACCTGTCGCTGCACCGGCGCCCTGCTACCCTGCGCTTCCTGGACAAGCTTTATAATGTGGGCAAGGATCGTTTCACTGCCAACTTTTTCGGCCGTGATCTTCAGGCTTCCGGTCTGGTTGATGGTAGCGCCGATCACGGCATCGCCATTTTTTTTCTCCACGGGCACCGATTCGCCTGTTAGCATGCTTTCATCGATGAAGGAAGATCCTTCGATGACCTTTCCGTCGGTGGGGATCTTTTCCCCGGGACGGATCACAAGAATATCGCCCACCCTGATCTTCGAGATCAGCATCTCTTTTTCCACACCGTTCCTGATCACGCGGGCTGTTTTTACACTTAATCCCATCAGCTTTTTAATGGCGCCGGAGGTTCTTTGCTTGGCTCTTTCTTCGAAATATCTTCCCAATAAAATGAAAAAGATAATCACCACCGATGCCTCGAAATAAACATGTGGAATGAAATTATGCCGGAGGAGAAAGCCCGGGAAGAGCGTGTTGAAGGTACTGTAAATAAAAGCCGTGCCGGTTCCGAGCGCAACCAGGGTATCCATATTTGAAGAAAAATGGAGTGCCCGTTTCCACGCAATGAAAAAGAACTCCTTCCCGAACCAGCCAAGTACAGGAAGGGTCAGCAAAAGCATGATCAGGTTGGCATGCGGAATAGAATCGTGAAATACCATGGAGATGAGCAGCACGGGAATGGAAAAAATGCCTGCCATGATGGTGTTGAATTTCAGTTTCCGGAGCCTTTCGGATTGCGCGTCTTCACGATCCTGCTGAAGAAGAGTTTTATCGGTGATCAGCTTAAATCCGATGCCATCCACAACTTTGCTCATTTCCGGCGGATTGATCACTTCCGGGTCGTACTCCACCACCACCTGTTCCATGGCCAGGTTCACCACGGCCGTGTTCACGCCCTTCTGCGCTTCCAGCATCGTTTGTATGCTCAGCGCGCAGGATGCACACGACATTCCTTCCACAGGATATATTTCTTTGACAATTGACATCTCATCTGAATCAGAGTGCAAATTTAAATCTATTCTAAATAAGAAGGACATTTTTCTTCGTGGTTCTTCGTGTTATTCTTTGTGGTCCTTCGTGAAACAAAAAAATTCTTACACGAAATTCACGAAGGAGACACGAAGGACACGAAGAAATGATTTATTCCAATTCATGGGAAGGAATCTTGTCTATTCCGATTATTGTTATCTTCCGTTTATCTTCCGTTTATCCTACGTTTATCCTACGTTTATCCTACGTTGTTCGTTCACTTAAAATTTATACTGTTGGAACACAGAAAACACGGATAAAACGGAGTATGATTTTCCGTTCATTCCGTGTATTCCGCGTTCTGTTTAATTTTTATCAAAATCCCTAATGGCCAATGGCTAGCCCCTGATTTTGCATTTTCCGAAGTTATATTATCTTTACCATTACATTCATGTGGTTGCTCCGGAAAGTATGACAAACCCGTTAAAGCAATTCTGCAGAAACCTGACGGAACCTTTACGCTCGGAAGGTAAGTTGAACATTCCGCTGGTCGTCATTTTCCTGCTCATCAACGGGATTGTCCTGCTCAATTCCCGCCTCCATGCACCCTGGATCGGGTACGATGCCAATGCCCACATCAGTTATATTAAAGCATTGTCAGCTTTCAGGCTGGTCTCCCCTGCCGAATCACAGGAATTTTTTTCACCCCCACTGCCCTATTTCCTGCCTGCAATTTTCTATGCAATCACCGGCAAGCTGATCCTTGCAGCAAAATTCGCGCAGTTGCTGAACGTCGTCGTTTCCATCCTGCTGACATGGTTTCTTTTGAAGAGCTGCGACCTTCTAAGTTCAAAACCCTGGCTGAAGATTGGAACCCTGGCTTTTCTTGGAATTCTACCCGTCTATTACCGCACATTTGCTTTTGTCAGGGGCGAGCCATACATCGCACTTTTTGCAGTTCTGATCCTTTATTTCACAATCCTGATCCTGGTCAGGAAAAAGTTTACCCGGTCCAATATTCTTCTTCTCGGACTTGCAATGGGTAGTGCAGCATTGTCAAGGCAATGGGGAATCCTGCTGATCCCTGCAGTTATGCTTTTCGGGTTAGGACAATGGTTCGTATACCGGCGTTTTCGAAAAGAGATTGTGAAGTCCGTTTCGGTCGCCCTGCTCGTAAGTTTGCTCTGTTGCGGATGGTTCTATTGTATCCTGAAAGTCCGGTACGGGGCCTATACTGCTTTTTCAGGAGCTGCGGCGACCAATTTCACATTAAGTAACCAGCCGCCGAAATTTTTCTTTGGATCTGGAATTGACCAGCTTTTCTGCAATCCTGTGGATCCAGGATTTTCAAACCAGTTCTTCCCTGTATTCTATTCAGAGGTTTGGGGAGATTACTGGGGATTTTTTGTCAATTACGGGAGTGGAACCAACGTCACGAAATTTGTCAACGGATATGATCTTCATCCGATCTACATCGCCGGGAAACCGCTGACCTGGATGAATGCTGATTATTTCAGGGGAGGGACCTATCTTGGCCGGGTCAACCTGGTTTCCCTGTTTCCGACGGTTCTTGTCCTTTTGGCAGTTATGGTTTCATTGTTTGTCGTCTCCCGCCGCAAAAGCACGGGATTGCTGAGAATGCGCCGGAAAGAGGTTAAGGTGTTCCTTCTTCTTTCCATTCTTGCAACATTGTCCGGTTACTTCTGGTTCCTGATCGCCTTTCCCAGCCTTGAGAACGGTTGCACAATCAAGGCAACCTATGTATTGCAGATCATGCCTTCTGTGGCGCTGCTTGTCGGGAATTTCCTTGAGCGGATCAGGAACAGATCGGTCATCGGTTACCGGCTAATCATGGCTGGCTTAGCAGTGGTATTTGTTCACAACATTTTTACGATGCTTTCGCACTACTGGTTTCTCGGGATTTAGGGGCTTTCTAACCCCCGGTTTCACCAGCGGTTATTCAGATGTAAGTCCTTCGGACTTATCCTTTCGGAATTCCCATCAGATCCATCACCCCATTGATAAACGTCAGCGGATGCACCGGGTTCCCGGGCACATAAAGATCAACAGGATACTTTTCAAGGAATTTGCGGTCAAGGGCAGGAGAACCGGCAAAAACACCACCGCTGATGGCGTCGGTTCCGGCAAGGATCACGATTTTCGGATCGGGAACCGCATCGTAGCAGATCTGCAAGGCTTCCGCCATGTTTGAGGTGATGGGCCCGGTGATGACGATCCCGTCGGCATGACGCGGAGATGCGACAAACTCAATCCCGTACCGTCCCATGTCGAAATTTACATTCCCGGCGGCATTGAGCTCCATCTCGCAGGAGTTGTCGCCTCCTGCCGAAACCTGCCGTAATTTCAGTGCATGCCTGAATAAGGAACGGATCTCCTTCCGGATCTTGCCGGGATCCAATGTCAGGGGATGATCCTGTCCGGTGTGAATGATCAGATCTTCTTTTGAATTTACTGCCATTTTGTAATCGTTTGTAAAAGCGATCTTCCCCGGAAGGGCAAACTGGCATTCCTTGCAGAAAACACATTTCCTAAGATCGATGCTGCACGGAGCGGAAGAAATCGCACCGGTTGGACAAAGCCCGGCGACCTTCAAGGTTTCTTCGGTCGTAATATCAGCAGAGATCACCGGGCGACCGCGGAACAACGGCGTCAATTCAACCGACCGGAGATCCGGAACCGATTGGCGGCCGTGCCGTTTGTAGATTATGAATTCATCCAGGAACATTTGCTAATGTTTATTGTTCTATTATCCTGCGGATGGAAGATAGAGGATAGAGAATGGATTTCTGTGAGAATATCTTCCATCCTCCATTTTCCATCCTCTATCATCCGTCTACAAATCATTCCCACAGTATGACAGATTATAACTCTTATTGCACAACGGGAAATCCGATATTTCCTGCCCTCTTACTGCAATTGCCAGTGCCATCCAGTTATGGAGCGAAGGATCTTTTACTTTATAATGGATGATTTTCCCTTTTTCATCCGTAACTGCACAGTGACAGATCTCCCCTCTCCATCCTTCGGTAAGAGCGATCGCAAAAGCATCTGGCATCAGATCCGACTTATATACCGGAAGCGTATTTTCACTTTTCCCATCCAGGAGATCCAGAAACTGAAACACCATCTCCATCGATTTTTCCACTTCCAGTACCCTTATCTTTGCCCGCGCCCAGACATCACCCCTGTTAATGACCACTGGATCGTAATTCAATTGCCCGTATGCAGGTGATGGATGCGACCAGCGGATATCCCTTTTCAACCCCGAGCTTCTTGCTGCCATCCCGACCGCCCCGATGAGGGATGCCTGGTACCGGGTGACTTTCCCTGTTCCCTCGAACCGGCTCAACACACTTGACATCGAGAAAATACGGCCGGTGATCTGATTATATCTTTCTCTGACTTCTTCGAGATTTTTCCGGATCGCACCTGCGATCTCAGGTGTCAATGGGTAATGGGTTCCCCCGGCACGGATCAGTCCCTTCCCGAAACGGTTTCCGCACCAGGACTGGGTTGTATTGATCACGACGGTGCGAAGGGCTTCACAGACGACCTGTCCGAACTGGTAGGCAATGTCGGTGCAAAGTGCGGCTGTATCACCGATGTGGACGGCGATCCGCTCCAACTCAAGGGCAATGGTGCGTTCCAGTGACAGCGTACCGGAGACAGCCATGCTACCAAGTGTCTCCATAAGTGCTGCATGACAAACAGCATGACCTGTCGCAGTGTCGCCGGCAATGGATTCTGCCAGGACCGCCTTTTTCACTCCGTGTTCATTCTGAACAAATAAATTTTCGACCCCGCGGTGCTGATAACCGAGCTGGATCTCGAGGTGCAATACCTTTTCGCCGTTGCAGATGAACCGGAAATGGCCGGGTTCGATGACACCTGCATGGATCGGCCCGACGCCAACTTCATGCAGCTCCTCTCCGCCGATGGTGTAAAACGGGTAGTTATCCATGATCCGGTTTTTATCATGTCTGTCGATGGGATATCGTACCGGTTTCAGCCAGGGATGGCCCGAAAAATCAATTCCAAAATTCTCATGGATCTCCCGTTCAAAGATATGGAGAGGAAAATGATTGCATGAAAGGGAAGGCAGGATAAGCTTTTCGTTCCTTTCCTGTTCATGTGAAAAGACCCGGACGGATTTTCTTTCATCACATCCGATACAGCAAATGAATTTGTATTTCCCGGGAAACGGAACAACAAAATAGTTCAGGCAATGGTTTGATTCAAGACTCAACAAACCAAGAACGAGTTCGCTGAAACCACCATAGTCCAGTACCGGGATTTCATCCAGTTTCACCATCCCGGGCAGGGTTATCAGCTCTATGTATTTTTCGTCCTTCATTTTATTTTGGTAATCCTCCCACAATCCCTTCAAGCAGTTGCCTGAAAGGAGCAGGTTGAACAAAACAGATAAATATCACGATCCCGAAAAGGATGAACTGGGAAACGGTCTGCCAGGAATTCACCCGTTCGTGCAGTTCGCTTTTGATTCCTCTTGGCTGTGAATACACGATGTGCAAAACCCTTGTCAGCAGCGCATACATCACAAAGCAAAGCAGTGCGGCAGTCATAATAAGGTAGAAATAGTCTCCGCGGACTACCATGGCTTTCAGAAGCAGGATTTCTGAAATGAACATTCCCGATGGAGGAATTGCCGTGATGCAGAGCAGTCCGAGCAGTAATGCCGTCGCCCCTGCCGGATAGAGGTTCATATAGTTGCCGGATTCATCCAGCTGGTAGGTTCCCATCACTTTGTACGATTGACCGATCTGGTAAAAAAGGCCGGCCTTGGTAAAGGAGTGCAACACGATGTGCAGGATGGCTGCATAGTATCCGATACCGCCGATGCCCAGCGCGATGGCGACAATTCCCATGTTCTCCATGCTGGAATAGGCCAGCATCCGCTTGTTGTGCTTAGCTTTGAGCATGTAACCGGAAGAGACCAGCAGGGAAAGCATTCCCGACAGGATCAGGACGTGATTCATGAATGGCAGGATGGAGGTCGCCGAAAACAGTGCGTAGATCCGGAAGATCGCCAGGAAACCAACGTTCATCAGGGTCGTCGAGATGAATGCGCTGACCGGCGGAGGAGCAACAGTATGCGCATCCACGGTCACCGTGTGCATGGGGAATAAACCCATTTTTGTACTATAGCCGATCAAGACAAACACAAATGCAATTTTCAGGTAGAGGGGATCGGCCAGCCGTGCGATCTCGGAGACCGAAGCAAAGGAAAGATGCAGCAGTCGGGCATCACCAACAGTAAAACCGAGAAAGAGGATCCCGATGTAAGCGAGGGCAATCCCCACCGAGCAGACGAAAACATATTTCCATGTGGCTTCCAGCGCGAGGGCGGTGCGGTCGTGGTAGATCAGTGCGGCTACGGCCAGGGTTGTGGCTTCCACAAAGATCCAGACGATGGTCATCCCGTTGGCCAGGTAGGCGCCCGACATCGCTGTGACCAGGGCGATCAGCGCTGTATGATAGATGGCATAGGCTTTCGGCGCATCGTTCTTCACATAGATGAAGCCGTGATAAACCGTGGTTATCGTAAGAATGGAAAGGACGCTCATCAGCAATACTCCGATCCTGTCGAAGGTAAAATAACCGAGCGCGGTTTCATCCAGGTGGTACCAGCAATACAGGGTAAATCCCAGATGCACGGCGGCGAACAGGATAGTAACTGCTCTTGTAAGTGCCTTGTTCCTGAACAGCATCACCACCGACCCTGCCAGAAAGGAGAGCGCGAAAAAGAGGATCAGGATAGTTCCGGCGTTATTCATCCTTCAGCATGGTTAATTCGTGGGTATGTTGTTTCAGCCGCATGACAAAGATTCCAAGTATCAGTACACTGACGAAGATATCCAGTAGGATCCCCATGTTGATCAGCATCGGGATCTGGCTGCCGATGGCGAGAGAAAGCAACAGCACTGCATTCTCGATCACCAGGAAACCAATGAGGTGTGCAAAGATCTTTTTGTGGGAGATGATCAGGAAGAGCCCGGTGTAAATGGCAAAGAATGAAACGATGAAGTGGATCATATTCCTGGGCGTCGTATTCATGGAGAATGAGATCACGATGCTCAGCAGCAATCCTGCGGAGACAAACAAGATCGAATAAAACCCCGGAAGGGCTTTCTCGTGAACCCTTTCGATGCCGGTCTTCCGGATGATGCGGAGCAGGAGGTATGGCACCATGATCACCTTGAAAACCAGGGTTTCAATGGCTACAAACAACAAGGTTCCAAGCGTGATGGTTTCGAGTTCGAGGAAGGCCAGGACAAAAAGCAAAACTCCCTGAAGGCCGATCAGCGTGGCATAGATCCTGAAACGCTCGGTGATGCTGAGGTAGATCAGGGTGATGGCAAACAGTATGACCAGCAATACATTCATTCTACAGGATCAGTTGATACATTATTAAAAGTGAGAGGATGAAACCAAGCAGTGCAATTGAACTCAGCGTTACGATGAACTGGGGATTTTTTACCAATTTTTTCCGGGCCCTGAAGGATTCCATGATTCCGATCGACATGGCAAAAGCAGCCTGGATACCGAAGAACAATGCGATCCTGTAATGGATGGCCCAGGCAACCGGGATGAGAATGTTTGCGATCAGGATGCCATACAGTGCGAATTTCAGGTTGGTCCCGATCTGGATCAGTGCAAGGTCGAAACCGCTGTTGTCGAGGATCATTACTTCATGGATCATCGTCAGCTCCAGGTGCGTCTTGGGATCATCCACCGGCATGCGGCTGTTTTCAATCATGGCGATCTGGATCAGGACATACACGGCGATCATCCCGCTGATCATCGAAGTATAGCCTGAAAGGTGGAACTGTTCAAAGATGGATTGCATGGAAAGATGGCCCGTAAGCAGCGCCAGGGTTCCAAACAGGATGAAGAAGGCCGGCTCGGCCAGCATAGAGTAGAGCGCTTCACGGTTGGCCCCCATCCCTTCAAAGCTGCTGCCCGTATCGAGCGCCCCGATGATAAAGAAAAATTTGCCGAGGGCAAGCAGGTAGGCCAGCAGCACGAAATCGGCCGCAAATCCGAAACCGGATGTGATTCCCGGCAATGGCAGCAGCATAATGGCACAGATCAGTGTCGCCAGGTAGATGACCGGTGCGATCCGGAAGATATAACTCGTGGTTGTGCTGAAAACACTGCCTTTTCTCAGCAGGAGAAAAATATTTTTCCAGGGCTGAAGAATGCCGGGGCCTTTCCGTCCGCTCACGATGCTCTTCACCCGGACAATGATCCCGGGAAAGAAGAAAGCGGTAACGATGGCCAGCAGCAATGCGATCATACGATCTTCAGGTATAAAAGGAAAAATATCAGAATCATAAAAATGAAAGCGTAAAGGATGTAATGCTGGATATTCCCGGTCTGCAACCGTGCCATCTTTTTCAATATCAGCATCAGGAAATCCACCAGCCGGTTTAGTCCCTTCCGGAACACATCTGCAGGGGTGGTTGAAAAATTCCGTTCACCGGGAAAGATCTCTTCTTCCGAAAAAGGCACTTCTTCTTTCTGTGTATGAAGGACCGGATCCGCCAGTCCGGCCAATGCATCGGCAAAAGAGCTTCCCGTATATTGCTGACGGGCATTCCCGGCAGTATAACCGCAACCCCAGGTCGGGCCTTGCCTGATAATTCTTGTCTTCAGTATCCTGTAACGGATAAAAGCGAGGAGCGCCACCATCCCGATCAGCAGGCATCCGATCCTTCCGATCATCGAAAGACTTTCAGTTATTGATTGCCATTCCGGATCAATACCGATCTGAAACTGAACGGAGATGAGATGGGACAACGGCTGAAGGAACAACAAGGGAAAGAGTCCGATGAGAAGGATCATCCCTCCTGCCAGGAATTGGGGAAACAACATTTCACGGCTTGCTTCGGAGGTTGCGATATGGGTTTCTGACCTGGGAGTTCCGAGGAAAACCACCCCGAAGGCTTTGGTAAAGCAGAAAATGGCCAGTCCTCCGATCAGGGCCAGCGAGATGATCCCCAACAGCATATAGAGCGACTGGTAGACCGATCCGCCCGATAATCCGCTGAAAAGTCCCAGGTAGATCAGGACTTCAGAAATAAACCCGTTCAACGGCGGCAATCCGCAGATGGCGACTGAACCGGTAAGAAAGAGTCCTGCCGTTACCGGCATTTTATGAATCACGCCCCCCAGCTCTTCAATATTTTTTGTATGACAGGACTGATATACGGATCCTGCACTGAAAAACAGCAGGGATTTAAAGAGGGAATGGTTCAGCACATGAAGCAGTCCGCCCCCGAATCCAAGCAAAACCAGCAGCGGATTATGAATACCCAGACCCATCGCACCCAGCCCGATCCCCATTCCGATGATGCCGATGTTCTCGATGCTGTGATAGGCCAGCAGTTTTTTCAGATCGTGCTGTACGATGGCCATCGTCACCCCCAGGATCCCGGAGATGGCAGAAACCGTGAGTATGATCAGCCCGATGGTGACCAGGTCTGCCTGAACATAGGTCAGAACCCTTACGATCCCGTAGATCCCCATTTTGATCATCACGCCCGACATCACGCCCGAAACATGCGAAGGCGCGGCCGGATGGGCTTCCGGGAGCCATGTATGAAAAGGAATGAACCCGGCCTTGATCGCGAATCCGGCAAAAAACAGAAGGAAAAGCCCCGTGTTCGGATGATGTGAAAAATAAATCTTTAAGGCGTCAAAGCTCATCCTGCCGGTATCGGCCTCGCAGAGCAGAAACCCGATCACCAGCAAAACAAGGCCGATGTGCATCTGGATTAAATAATTCACCGCGGTCTTCAGGGTCGCACGTTTTTCGGCTTCAAACAGGATCAGCATGAAAGAGGAAACGGCCATCAGCTCCCAGGCGATGAGGAACGGGATGCCGTCGCGCAGCATCAGTACACCCAGCATCGAAAGGTGAAGCCAGAGATAACTGAAATAATGCAGGGAAAACCTGGAAGGACTTTTTAATCCGAGGTAAGGGTTTAGATATCCATGGGAATAGAGTAAGCCGGTAAGGGCGGTAAAATTGGTCACCAGGATGAAGAAGGCGCTGAGCCCGTCGATCGTCAGTGTGACTGAGCCTAAACCCGTGATAAAAGGAAGGATCACCGGAGCCGTTTCCCTGCCGAAAATAACGTTAACTGCCGGAACCGAGGTGACCAGTACAATTCCCAACGAGATCAGCAATGCAGCATAATACCTTCCCCGTGAGGGAACGACCAGGATCACAAATGACAGGACGACAGGAAGAATGATCAGGATATTTTCCAACAGATACAACAGTTGTGCATTTTAATTCGCTTTTCGCCTTTCGCTTTTCGCTTCTGTTTAAGTACACGAAATTCCACGAAGAAGACACGAAATTCCACGAAAGATTATTACTGCCTTAAGAACTCGTCAGCTCCTCAGCTCTTCAACTCACTGATACAGGTACCGCTTAATGCTTCGCTTCGGTGTTTTTTCAAATTCCGTTTCCACGATCTCGAACCCGGAAACGTGCATGTATTTTGGAAGGCGGTGGTTCAGGTCGTGAATGTAGCCCTTGAAGATATCAGGGAGATTTTCTTTGGCGACCCCGGCTTTTTCCACGGCATCATAATCCGGGTAGATCAACGCGATCAGTGATTCGGCGCGATCGGTCACAACCGACTCCATCACCATGAACCGGTTGTTCAGGATCGATTCGATCTCTTCGGGGTAGATGTTCTTCCCGGATGGTCCGAGGATCATGCTTTTGCTGCGGCCCCTGATATGGATGTTGCCTTTCGGATCGATGATCCCGAGATCGCCGGTATGCAGCCATCCGTCCTTTTCAAGCACGGCACCGGTGGCCTCCTCGTTCTTGTAATATCCGAGCATTACATGACTTCCCCTCACCATGATCTCACCGGCAATTTTTTGCGGGTTTGCTGAATCGATTTTAACCTCCAGTTCATCCACGATCCTTCCCGAAGCTCCAAGCTGTGTTGTCTTCCATGAGGCATAGGAGATCAGCGGACCGCATTCCGTCATTCCATAGCCAACGGTAAAGGGGAAGCGGATCTTCCGGAAGAACCGTTCGGCCTGGCTGTTGAAGGGAGCGCCGCCAATCACAACTTCTGTGAAATTTCCCCCGAATACGTCCACCATTTTTTTCCTGATCTTCGCGAAAATCAAAAGGTTGATCAATGGTATTTTAGAGAGGATCTTCACGGCCGGTTTCCGGAGCGCCGGGATCAGCTGTGACTTATAAATTTTTTCGATCACCAGCGGTACCGACAGGATCAGCGCCGGGCGGATCTCCTGGAAGGCCTGCATGATGATCTTCGGAGAGGGTGTTTTTGTAAGGAAGGTGATGTCGCATCCGAGTGTGAACGGAAATAAAAATTCGAACGCACATCCATAGGTATGCGCCAGCGGCAGGAATGAAAGGATCTTGTCCTTGGCTTCCAGCGGCATATTCCGGTGGGCATAAAGAATGTTGCCAAGAAGGCTCTTGTGCTGGATGATCACGCCTTTTGAAAAACCGGTCGTGCCGGAAGTATAACTGATCACGGCAATATCTTCATTTTCTGAAGGGGGAAAATCAATCATTGCGGGGGTAATCACATCCGGCAAGGGTTCCGGAAGAGCCGATACCTGTGAACCGTTCCGTACGAACAGAACAGAGAGGTCCCGGATCCTGAATACCATTCCGATCAATACCATCGCCTCCGGATTCAACGTTTTGAAGAGTGAATCTTCCGAGAAAAGAAGCACAGAATCCGAATGTGTGACAATGTGATGAACATCGGCAGGCTTAAAATCCGGCAGTATTGGAACGATCACGGCGCCATAAGTGACGGTGGCAAGGTAGATGATGCACCAGTTCGAGGAATTTTTGCCCAGGAGCGCAATTTTGTCTCCTTTTTTTATTCCGTTCTGCCGGAACAGGCTGTGGACATTCAAGATCTTTTCACCGACTTCCCGGTAGGTGAAGGTATCGCCCCCGTAATCGGAAAGCGACCGGAATTCCCAGTTATCCCGGATAGCCTTTGCAAAAAGTGTGATTAAATCTGTAGAATTCGTCCCCATGTAAAAAGATTTTGCCGCTTTTGATCTGGTAGGAAAAAGGACCAATTAAATAAGCGAGTGACTAACAAAGGTAATAATTCCGGTAGCATTTGTCCGGAATGGAATTTTTTTCTGTTTTTCAAAAAATTAATTTGAATTCAATCTAAATAAATAAAATATTTCGTAACTTCGTATCGTAATTTGTAACAGGTTATGCCACATTATTTTTCACTGGGAAAAATCCCGCACAAGCGGCATACGATCTTCCGCCGGCCCGACGGAGGTTTGTATGCTGAACAGCTGGTCTCGACTGAAGGCTTTTCAGACAATTATTCTCTGGTCTACCATTGCAATCCTCCCACCCGGGTGCTGGAGATCGGAAAGGATTATCCCGTAGCCCCGAAGATCGCTGTTGAACAGAACATGCAGCACCGCAGTTTCCTGGGATTTGGCATTCCTCCGCAGGATGATTACCTCGAAAGCCGGATGCCCGTCCTGGTGAACAGCGATGTTTACCTGAGCCTTGCTGCGCCCCGGAAATCGATGACCGGCTATTTCTTTAAAAATTCGGGAGCCGATGAAATTATTTTTGTCCACAGGGGCGAAGGTGTTCTGAAAACGATGTATGGCAGGATCCCGTTCTCGTACGGCGATCACCTGGTGATCCCGAGGGGAACAGCCTACCAGCTTGAATTCAGGGACGAAGACAACCGGTTTCTGATCATTGAATCGTTTTCTCCAATCAATTTCCCGAAGCGGTACATGAACCGTTCGGGGCAGCTGCTGGAACATTCGCCTTTTTGTGAACGCGACATTCGCAAGCCACAGGAGCTGGAAACACACGAGGAGAAAGGCGATTTTCTTGTCCTGATCAAGCGCGACGACCGGGTCTGGCCGTATCATTTTGAAACACATCCCTTCGATCTTATTGGATGGGATGGTTGCCATTATCCGTATGCATTCTCGATCCACGACTTTGAGCCGATCACCGGAAGGGTTCACCAGCCGCCTCCTGTTCACCAGACCTTTGAAACATCCGCATTTGTGATCTGCGCATTCGTGCCGCGTCTGTACGACTATCACCCGGATGCCATCACGGTTCCTTACAACCACAGCAATGTGGATTCTGATGAAGTGCTCTATTACGTTGAAGGCGAATTTATGAGCCGGAAGAACGTTCAGAAAGGACAGATCACCCTTCATCCCAAAGGAATTGTCCACGGACCGCAACCCGGTGCCGTGGAAAAAGGGATCGGCGCGAAAGAAACCAACGAACTGGCTGTGATGGTCGATACCTTCCGGCCGTTAAAGCTTACAGAAGAGGCGATGAAGATCGAGGATAAAGATTATTACAGATCCTGGATGGAATAGCCCTCCCCTTGCATTGGGGGAAAGGTCATCAAACAAACAACATTTAATATAACAGAACACACAAACAATATGGAAAACCAAAACACCAGGCAGAACGATTTCCTGCCGATCAACGGGACCGACTTTGTAGAATTTTATGTCGGGAATGCAAAACAGGCCGCACACTATTACCAGACCGCATTCGGGTTTCAGCCGCTGGCCTATGCCGGGCTTGAGACGGGACTCAAAGACCGGACCTCATATGTGCTCAGACAGGGAAAGATCATTTTTGTTCTAACCACCGCCCTTGAACCTGATTCACCCATTGCAGAACATTGCAAGCTTCATGGTGATGGTGTTAAGGTGGTTGCCTTATGGGTGGATGATGCAAGGAAATCGTTTGAAGAGACCACGAAACGGGGCGGGAAAGCTTACATGGAACCTGCCGTTATGCAGGACAAGGACGGGGAAGTGGTCATTTCCGGAATACACACTTATGGCGAGACGGTTCATCTTTTTGTTGAACGAAAGAATTACAAAGGTCTCTTCCTGCCCGGCTTTGTCAAATGGGAACCTCTTTATAAGCCGGAACCTGTCGGATTGCTCTATGTCGATCATATGGTTGGGAACACGGATTGGGGTGAAATGGATAAATGGTGTGATTTTTATCGTGAGGTGATGGGATTTGATCAGCTGATCTCCTTTGACGATACCGACATTTCAACAGAATACACCGCGCTGATGAGCAAGGTGATGGCCAACAGCAACCTTTACATCAAATTCCCGATCAATGAACCGGCGCACGGGAAGAAGAAATCGCAGATCGAAGAGTTCATCGATTTTTACCACGGTTCCGGGGTTCAGCACGTGGCCATGGCGACCAACGACATCCTGAAAACCGTAACGGCCCTGCGTGACCGCGGCGTTGAGTTTCTCCGGGTTCCGGATGCCTATTATGACACACTGTTGAACAGGGTTGGAAAGATCGACGAGACCATCGCTCCATTGAAGGATCTTGGTATCCTGGTCGACCGGGATGAAGACGGATACCTTCTGCAGATCTTCTCCCGGCCGGTGGAGGACCGCCCAACAGTATTTTACGAGATCATTCAGCGGAAAGGCGCAAAATCATTCGGGAAAGGCAATTTCAAGGCGCTGTTCGAATCGATCGAGATTGAACAGGGAAAACGCGGAACGTTATAGTACCACTTTATGAAACTTGATTAAAAAATGTGTCACGCAAAGGCCGCTAAGGAAAATCGCAAAGAGCGCAAAGAACTGAGTTTATTATTCTAAGTTCTTTGCGTCCTTTGCGCAAACTTTGCGTTCTCTGCGTGAAACATAATACCGGAACCAAATAATTAAATGGAAATAAAATCCGATGAATAATAATCGTACATCCTGGATAAACGTTGAACCCGGAAGTGATTTCCCGATCCAGAACCTTCCGCTGGGAATTTTCAGTGTTCCGGGGAAAGCCCCTTCTGCCGCAACCAGGATCGGGGATACGGTGATCTCCCTTTATTCCCTTGCCAAAAGGTGCTTTTTCGAAAAAACAGGGATCGATCAGGAAGTATTCAACAAACCGGAGCTGAATGATTTTATCGCCCTGGGTAAACCTGCATGGCATGGACTGAGAGAAAGTCTTTCGGAAATATTTCGGGCTGAGAATCTCCTGATGCGTGATTACATTCAGAACACCGAGGATATTCTTTCCCCGGTTCAGGATGTTGAAATGATGATGCCGGTGAAGGTGGGCGATTACACTGATTTTTATTCCAGCATTGAGCACGCGACAAATGTCGGGATCATGTTCCGTGATCCTGCCAATGCACTTTTGCCGAACTGGCGCCATATTCCGGTTGGCTACCATGGGAGAAGCTCTTCCATTGTCGTTTCCGGAACACCCATCCACAGGCCAAAAGGGCAGACAAACCCGGGGAACAACGAGCCTGTCTTCGGCCCGACCAAAGAATTTGATTTCGAACTCGAGATGGCTTTCATCACAGGGCAGGCAACACCGCTCGGAAGTTCAGTGTCCACAGCAGAAGCAGAAGACCATGTTTTCGGGCTTCTTCTTTTCAACGATCTTTCGGCACGGGATATCCAGCGGTGGGAATATGTACCGCTGGGGCCCTTCCTGTCAAAGAATTTCGGTTCGGTTGTTTCACCATGGATCGTTACCCTCGAAGCGCTGGAGCCCTTCCGGGTTCCCGGACCTGTACAGGAGCCTGCTGTTCTTCCCTACCTGAAATTCAGCGGTGATAAGAATTTCGACATTACACTGGACGTGCTCATTCAGCCTGAAGGAGCTGATCCGGCGAGGGTCTGCCGTTCCAACTTCAGATACATGTACTGGAACATGGCGCAGCAGCTGGCACACCAGACCGTCAACGGGTGCAACATCAACGTCGGTGATATGTATGGTTCCGGAACCATCAGCGGACCCACATCTGATTCATTCGGTTCAATGCTTGAAATTGCATGGAAAGGGACAAAACCGGTGACGATGGCAGATGGAACGACACGAACCTTCATCAACGATAACGATACCATTATCATGAAGGGCTTCTGTGAAAAGGATGGATTAAGGATCGGTTTCGGAGAAGTCGTAACAAAGATATTAGCTGCTATATGACCAAAGAATTCATCCATTTCGATCCCCGGGAAACCCCGGTTCCCCTGTTTCATAAGCTGATGCTCGGTGCCGTGGCGCCGCGCCCGATCGCATTTGCCAGTACCATCGATAAAGACGGGCATCCTAATCTCTCCCCCTTCAGCTTTTTCAACGTTTTCGGGGCAAATCCACCAGTACTGATCTTCTCTCCATCACGACGCGGAAAAGATAATACCACCAAGCATACTTACGAAAATGTAAAGGAAGTTCCCGAGGTGGTGATCAACGTGGTGAACTATGCAATGGTTCAGCAGGTGAGCGATGCCAGCGCCGATTTCCCGAAAGGTGTCAATGAGTTTGAGATGGTTGGATTTACCATGGAGCCATCCGACCTTGTCAGGCCTTTCCGGGTTAAGGAATCCCCTGTCCAGCTGGAATGCAAGGTACTGCAGGTGATCGAGACCGGATTGAAGAATGCCGCCGGCAATCTTGTGATCTGCGAGATCCTGAAAATGCATGTTGATCCCGCAATCCTGGACGAGAACGGGCTGATCGATCAGAATAAAATCGATCTTGTGGGACGCCTTGGCGGAAATCATTATGTGAGAGCCTCGGGCAATGCATTGTTTGAGGTTAAAAAACCGGATTGATTATGGAAATGAACGAAATACTGGAGAGGCTGCCGAAGCATCTCCTCAGCCTTGTCATCGACCAGCCCTATAACTCCTATACGGTCCAGGACCATGCACTCTGGCGCTATGTGATGAGGCAGAATGTACGGTACCTAAGCAAGGTTGCCCATGGTTCTTACCTGGACGGCCTCCGGAAAACCGGCATCAGCCTGGACCGGATCCCCATGATGTACGGGATGAACCGCATCCTGCGCGAGATCGGGTGGGCTGCCGTGGCGGTTGACGGTTTCATTCCCCCGTCTGCATTCATGGAGTTCCAGGCGTACAATGTGCTGGTCATCGCTGCCGATATCCGTCCCATCGACCAGATAGGATATACTTCTGCACCCGACATCATTCATGAGGCGGCAGGACATGCCCCGATCATCGCTGATCCTGTTTATGCCGGTTACCTAAGACGGTTCGGGGAGATCGGCTGCAAGGCGTTTCCCTCCGGAAACGATTACAGGATGTACGAAGCCATCCGCCACCTTTCCATCCTGAAAGCAGATCCTTATTCCAACGCACAGATGATTGAAGAGGCTGAAAAGGCGATTGAACTTCTCGGGAAAAATCTCGGGGAACCCTCCGAACTGGCGCAGATCCGCAACCTTCACTGGTGGACCGTTGAATACGGACTGATCGGGGAGCTTTCAAATCCGCAGATCTACGGCGCAGGACTTCTTTCTTCCATCGCCGAAAGCTATTATTGCATGCAGCCAAAGGTGAAGAAAATCCCCTATTCGCTGGATGCGGTCAATTACAGTTTTGACATCACCGAACCCCAGCCGCAGCTTTTCGTGACGCCCGACTTCGAAACCCTGAACAGCGTGCTGGATGAATTTACAAGAACCATGGCCCTTTCAAAGGGAGGGGTGGACGGGATCCGCAAGGCCATCCGTTCGGAAAACACCGGGACCTCTGTTTACAGCTCCGGGCTGCAGGTTTCGGGAACATTCACCGATGTCATTGAAAAGAATGGCGAACCTGTCTACATCCGTACAACCGGCCTGACAAACCTGAATTTTTCCGGGAAGGAAATCCCCGGTCATGACAAACAATATCACAGGCACGGCTTCAGCTCACCCGTTGGCTGGATCATGGGACTAACCGCTCCTCCCGAAGATGCTACTGATGATGATCTTTCACGGCTCGGATTCAGTGCAGGAAAGAGTGTTGAATTTGAATTTGAATCGGGACTGAAGGTCCGGGGAATTTTTCAGCGTGCATTGCGGAAAGAAGGAAAACTCATTCTCCTCAGCTTTTCGGAATGTGAAGTTACTTTTGAGGGGACGACGCTTTACCAGCTGGAATGGGGTCCTTTTGACATGGCCGTTGGCAGCAGCATTGTTTCCTGCTTCAGCGGCCCCGCCGACCCGGTGGCCTTCGGGTTGAATTACCCCGTTCCTTCAGAAAAAACACATAAGATCGAACACACAGAAAAAGCAATCAAACTTTTTTCCCTTTATCAGAAGGTCAGGGATCTCAGGGAACAGACCGATACTTCGGTTGATCTTTCCGGAGTTTGGGAAGCTCTGAATAAAGACCATCCCGGCGACTGGCTTTGCGCACTGGAGATCCTGGAACTGCTGAAAGACCGGAAAGAAGATCCTCTATACAAGGAGATCAATGATTTCCTGCAGAAACGTTCCGCCGAAAGCGAAATCTTCAGGAAGCTGATTGAGGATGGGTTGGTTCTGATTGAGGACTGAAAAACGGAGGTCAGAGTTCAGAGGTCGGAAAATGGAGGATGGAAAACCTCTGTGTAATCTGTGAAATCTGTGGTGAATTATTAGAACGTAAAGTAATACGAAATCCCGACCACATAATCCGTTTCCGGGTGCTTCACGTTGTATTCTTTCCTGAAAAGATAATGAACATCCACCATGTGCATCCGGTTGAAGGTATATTCAATCCCTCCGCAAAGCCTCAGCTGGTCGAACGAACCATAAACAATCCTGTTTAGCCGGAAGAAAGATTCGCCTTCAATATACGGCACGAATTTCCGGTTAAGATCGAATTTCAGCGTCAGCTTTACCCTTGCATGATTGTCGGGAACAAACCCGTCTTCCGATGAATAGATGTTGCTGTATTCAGACTGGAACCTTGTCCTGAGCAGGAATGTAACCGGTTTTACCTTTTCCCTATAGCCCAGGTCAAAATAGTACCGGTGACGCTTATCATACGAATCATCCACATTCCGCTGGTTTGAGAAACGATACCCTGCAGCTATCTTGAACCGTTTTCCAAGCCGGTATGAAAGGCTGAAATCGCTGAATATTGTGCCGACTTCGGTGATGTTTTCGTTCAGCCTCACCTCTTCCGTGAAATGGGCGGAAAGAACAGGGGTGATCTTTTTCTCAATATTCAGGCTCGTCCACAATTGCGCATCGTTCACCTGTGCGAAGATCCCCTTCTGAGGAAACAGCAGACAGAGAAATAAGAAAACCGCCGGGATGACTTTTCGCATCCCGCAACTTTTTCTTTTATGTCCGTACTGAAACTTCATTTAATTAATGATCTTTCTGTGGTTCTTCCCGAATCTTTTTGCATAGTAATAAATCCTGACCCGTGCAGAATCCTTCAGGAAATCGATCCTGCTGATCGCAATCCTGTGAATGTCAAGCCCGGTTCTTTTCTTCAGGTCTTCGATCAGCAGCTCGCTGTTTTCAGGCTTTATCATTTCAATGTTCTCATACTGGATCGTCTTCGACAACTCTTGCCTGAAAAGCAGGTTCCCGTCGAGGCAGAAGGCTACGCCAAAGATCACAGCATCCAGGATCGCCAGCTCGTAATAATCAAGCTGGATGGCGCTTATCAGTCCCATCGCAATAAAGAGGAACAGGTAGGTCATGTCTTTCATGGAGATCCCGGCAGTCCTGTAACGCAGGATGGAAAAGACCGCAAACAGGCCGAAGACGGCCCCCATTGAGAGTTTGATATATTTAAGCGTGAAGGTCAGCAGGAATATGATCAGATTGAACATGATGAAGGTGAAGATGTAATCCAGCTTCCGGTAATTCGGGTAATAGATCAGGCTGATGATCAGCGCCACGGCCGCCATGTTGATGGCCAGGCTGATAAAGAACTTTTCATCAAGCTCGAAGACTTTTTTCTTTTTTGCCGGTTTCGCTTCAACAGTTGTAGTTTCATCGGTTTGCAGCAGCTCCGTTTCCGACTGCTGTGCAATACAAACCTTTACCGGCAGAGCCAGATAGAGAAAAAGGAAAACAACAAGAATGCTTTTAAAGGGCTTCATGGTTGATATGATTAATGTGAATGAGTTTCTGTTTGAAATTATTCTGCTTGATCTCCTTGTTGAGACTGCAGATGCCGAGGCAATATTTACTGATCGAAAACGGGGTAATGTGATGTTCCCGGAGCAGGAGATGAAACGGAGATTGCTGCGACCGGGCCTGTTTCAGTTCAGCAACGACAAGACCGGGATACTTCTTTTCAGTTCCGTTATGGAGGAAATGAAGGTCGATATCCAGGGTGATCCGTTCCGTAAGGTTACTGTTCACAAGGGTGATCCGCGAGAAGTAAACACGGAGGGCCGGTTTCAGCGATTCCGGATCCAGCGGTGTGTGCCCGGCAAGTAATTTCAGTGCTTTCCCGCTGATCTCCTCTTTGATCTCTTTCCGTTTGATCCTGTTTTTGACCGTTCTTCCCTTGTTGTTTTTGAACTTGACCTCAAAGAAACTCTGGCCCGAATCAAGGTAAGATCTGCTGCGAACCTTAAACCGGTTAAGTTTTCCGTTGTGATGATGCAGGTAAAGGCGATGATCCTCCGTGTCGAAATAAAGGGTCTCATAACGGTTGAGCCTGATTCCATTGATCTCAAGGATCCGGTAATTTCCATCCAGGTCCCTGAGAAGAGGAAACAGCTTCGCGACCGGAAACACATACTTCCTGTCAACCCGGTCAAGCAGTTTCACAGCATCCATCTCTTCCAGCGTGATGGGGTTGAATGAACCGAGTATATCATGAATTTCCGTCATCCGGTGCAACAGGATTAAAAATATTCGTATTCATATTTCTTTTCGGATTCAGGAATATTCGTCCCCGAAACGACCTTTTTGCCTGTCTTAAGGTTCTTTGCGTTATAGGTATAGGTGGTTTTTTTAGTAATCATCCCGGATCCATCGGAGATTGTTTCAGAAGCCTTGTTCCCATTGGCGTCATAGGTAAAAACCGTTTTCTTCATAACCGTTCCCGAGCCGTTGTATTCAACCTCCTCTGTCTTGTCCCTGAAAGCATTGTATTTAAAGGTACGGATGATCGTTTTTTTCTTTGCCACGTTGAATTCGGTCTCTTCGGTCTTGTTCTGGTAACTGTCGTATTTCGCCGTTTCCTTTTTCAGGATGGTGCCATCCGGCCCGTATTCAATCTTTGTCAGGGTGTTGCCGTTCCGGTCATACTCTTCATAAGAGAATTTGTAGGTCGATGCCTTTCCGTTCTCATAAACCGTTTGCCACTCAGTAGCTGATTTGATCTTTGACTTTTTCGCTTCCTTTTTCGATTGAGCCTGTACCGAAAAGACTATGACAAGGCTGGCGAGGATGATGATGATTTTTTTCATGTCAGGATTAATTAAAGATGACGATATCCGGCACTTCGATGTCGGCTTTTTTGTTTTTGGGGACGGAAACCTCCTTGATCACCGCAATGTCGGCGACAGACTGCAAGGTTGAATCCTTCGAGTAAGCATAGACATGATAGGAGCCGGGCCGCATGTACCTGAATTCGTATGTACCGTCATAATTTGTCCGTACACGGTCGCCATAATCGCGGTCATCACCGTAAATTATGTAGACCCAGGTTTCGGGGGCGTAATATTCCTGCTCAAGAACAGTAAAGGTTGCATTGTAGTCCTTACAAAAAACCTTTCCGTAGATGGTCGATTTTCCACCGGGACCGGGCTCTTTTTTGCAGGAAAAAAGCACGGCACAGAGCAGGAGCAACAGAACGGGTGTCAGGATTTTTTTATTCATGGCGCAAAATATTGTTTTCAGTCGGTTTGATAACATACTAATATTTGATGAACGTCCGGGTGATGACCCTGTCGCTGCAGAGTACCTTCAGAACATAGGCTCCTGCAGGGAACACCGATACGTCCAGGTCTTCGTTAATAACAGGAACCTGTTCCTTGTCGAATGAGCGCTCTTCATTCACCATCTGCCGCCCGCAGGCATCATAAACAGCGAGGGAAATCGGAGTCGTGTTGTTCTCCATTTCGATGTGGATGATCTCTTTTGCAGGATTGGGATAGAGCAGAATGTCGCTTTCAGGGGTGGTCCCGTAATAATTATATGCAGAAAAAGAAGGATGCATGAAGACGAAAGAACCGTATCCGTTCGGGTATCTGCCAAGTGATTTTCCCTTCACCTGATTTCCAAATATAACAGAATCCATAATGATCCCGGAAGGATTTGAAAGCAGGATCTTTCCTCCGCTTTGATTCAGCAGATAACCTGCATGCAGGCCTTTATGCAATGTATCATAGTCAGCCCAAACGATAATGTATTTCCCTGTGCTGATCACAGTATCGGGGAATTCCCATTTGCAGGGATCCATACCATCCGAAAGACAAACGCCTTTCAGGTTCAGCTCTTCGCGGGTATTGTTGCAGAGTTCGATCCAGCTGCTGTAATTGCCCTCCTCGTTCGCGATGGTAGTATTCAGCACCTCAAATTCATTGATCGCAACATCGGCTTTTCCGATCAGCGGCTGGATCGAATAATATTCATATTCGGCCCGTGCAGGGGAAAATGCCCCGGCACTGTCATTTTCGGCCCAGAGATAATAGTGAAGAACATGACCTGAAGGAATGACGGAAGCTCCGAAACCACCATCACCGGCGGCGCCGTCATGGTGGTTTCCGTCATCAAACATTATTACGTTCCGGAAGATGTCATAGCTTTTTTCCCTGTATGAAAGAACCACCTTTGCGGCATTCTGCACCGTAGCTGTGATCCATGTCTCTTCTCCTTTTCGTGGTGCATCGGGCTGATGGCTTATGTCAGTAATTGAAGGAGCACCACGGATCCCCGGGTAGGTGTCGAGGTAGGCTATCCTTGCTTCCACCAGGTCCTTCAGCCCCGGGTATTTAAGCATCGTTCCCGTGCCTCCTACCGTGGAATCGAGGTTATGTTTGAAATCAGCATAGGAATAGAATTTATTCGGATCCTGCTGCACGCTGGCATCGATGAACTCCTGGATCTCCTCTCCCCGGTTGTAATATTCATTGGTCTTGAAATTTTCATCGATGATCGTACGAATATGTGCCAGGTATTTTTTCCTGTAAGTATCATTCCTGAACAGGTTGACCATCAGCGGACGGGGTGAAACGCAGAAGTTGAGGTGCTCCAAGGGATCCAGCACTTTTTCCTCATCGATCGTGAGGCCGGTAAAATGTGAAGAGCCGTCGGAATTCCGGAAGCTTCCGAACGACATGTTCATGTCCCACAGGATCGGGTTGAAGCGGCCGTTATCGTCTTTGTAGATATAGTAATTCTGGGAATAGCCGATGTAGCTGTCAAGGTTCAGCAGGGCGAAATTGAACGCATGCATCCAAAGGGCCCGGTCGGTGTTCAGAACGGATTCGACACTGTCGGGCATTTCATTCAATATATAGATAAAGTCCAGCAGCTCTTTCCATCCGTAATCGGATTCCGCTTCATAATAGGGCATATAGCCGGTAGTGTCTGTTCCGTGTGTATAAGCCAGGTTTGCATTCTGGCCGAACGGATAAACGAGGTGCTGCGGCGATCCTTTGAAAAAGGCGTTTCCGTTTGAAGGAAAATAGTCCAGGATGAATTTCCTGTTCACCGATTCAACATTGGTATAAAGACCTGTCAGCGTATCGTTGATGTAGAGGTTCGCGAAATTCGCATGGGATGCAGGCATGTATTTCCGGGCGATCTCGTATGAGAGCGCCTCCCTGACAAAAGAGGGATCATCGATCACATTGCTCAGCTTCAGGTTGGTGTAACCCTGATAGTTTCGGTTATTCTGCGAATACTGCAGGTCGATGTTGAACGGATTTTTCATTTCATCCGTGTTCACCGAGCTGTATCCTTTATATCGGATCCCGGCGCCGGCAATGGTTTTCCCGTCGATGGTCACATCCCCCAAAATGCGTCCGGTGCCGTCGCCGGTAAAGATCAGGCTGTCGAGAAGGTGTTTCCAGTTTTTATCCCTGAATGTGATCCGGATCTCCGGGATCCGGTTGATATCATAAAGATCATCCTGGGCGTGGAGGCCCGTGAATGTCAATAAAAGTACCAGCAGGATGAACGTTTTTTTCACAGTGATCAATTGAGGGGGTCTTTGATCCGTTCTTAAAGGCAAAATAAGGCTATTCAGATCACCGGATCACTATTTTCCTGGAAATTGTCTGATTTCCCTGGCTGATCTGTAAAAAGTAAAGGCCCGGTGTCAATGTTTCGGTACCGATCGTCTCCATACCCCCGCTGGAGGACCGGCTGAGGCGAATCTGGCCTGTCATGTCAACAAGGACAAGCCGGGCCTTGTTTTCCAAATTGGTTATGTTAATACAGGTTGATGCAGGATTCGGGTAAACAGCAATGTCTGAATCATCCTGATAAAGAGCTGTTCCGGAATTGTTCATGGTCACTTTTGAGACGCCGTTCCCTGTAGCAACCCAGGCATTATTCTGCTGATCGACGGCCACTCGCTTTACGAGGTTGTTCACCAGCGAATCGGCCATGGTAAAAGAGGTCCAGGCCGTGCCGGTGAACCTTGTGATGCCTCCGTCCTGGAGGTAATCATTGTACAATCCTGCCCAGAGTACATCCTTTGAATCAAAGGCAAGATCCCGGACGAAGTCGTTGTACAGTCCGTCAACGGTGGAATAATTAACCATCCAATGGTCGTTGCTGTCAAAAACTGAGATGCCGCTGAGGGTTCCGATCCATTTTTTTCCTTTGGAATCGATGGCAACCGACATGATGTTATTGTCGGGCAGGCTGTCGGCCGTCGTGAAGGTGGTAAACGTGGAGTTGTCATACCTGGCAAGTCCTCCGATCCATGTGCCGATCCATTTGATTCCCGAAGGATCAACCTTTATATAACTGACCAGGTCGTTGGGCAACCCGTTTGCACTGGTAAAATTGGTCCATACAGAACCGTCGAACTTAGATAATCCTCCATTCGTCCCAATCCAGACACTCCCGTCAATATCGCCTGCAATGTAGTTGATCATGCTGTTGACAAGACCATTGGCGGTTGTATAGGAAGTCCATGCCGTACCGTTGAATTTGCTTACCCCGAAGTCGGTCCCGACCCAGATGTTGTTGTTTTTATCAACGGCGATGCAGTTGATGTAATTATCGATCAGCCCGTCGGCCGTGGTGTAATAAACCCATGTAGAATCGGTGAATTTTGCCACACCAAGTTGTGTGCCGAACCATTTGTTGTTGTCGTTATCGATCGCAACACCATTAACGGTGTTGGAGGGAAGTCCGTTGCCGGTCCTGAAGTTGGTGAATGTCTGCGCCCCGAGGGTCAAGGCAGAAATAACAAAGATGCTGATGAAAAGTGATTTCATAATCCGGGGGTTATTTGGTAAGAATAATTTTTCGCGTGAAGAGAACATTGGAATCTGTCGAGATGATAAGATAATAGATGCCTGCATTAAATCCGGATAAATCGACCTGTGAACTGTTTTCAGACTGAAGCAGGATTTTTCCGCAGATATCGGATACCTTCACCCGGTAACCGTTAATTTTCTGTGCTTTTACATGGATGATCCCGGACGTCGGATTAGGATAGATCAGGATGGATTCCTTCGTATTTTCAACTACTCCGGTGATCACTACGGGCGCAGATAATGCCGAAGAGCATCCATTTACTGTGACCTGAACCTGGTACGATCCTGCCTGTGAAGGCACATAGTACTGCCCGGTAGCGCCTGTGATCAGGTTCCCGTCGAGGAACCACTGGTTGCCGGCCGGGGCACTCGAAACCAGTGAATCGCCCGTTTTTGTTACGGTTGGAGTGGCCGGGGCCGGA
Organism: Bacteroidota bacterium; assembly: GCA_026391805.1. GTDB lineage: Bacteria > Bacteroidota > Bacteroidia > Bacteroidales > FEN-979 > FEN-979. Next base: position 138,949 of record JAPLDJ010000015.1, read on the forward strand.
TTTACGGTGATGGTCACTTCGTTAGTGGTAACGGTGCCGCAGCTGCCACCGGAGATCTGTTGCTGGCGGTATCGGGTAGTTTCCGTCAGGGCAGGCGGCTGGTAATTCAGTCCGGTTGCTCCGCTGATATCTTCCCATGCGGATGCTGTTGAATTCCATTTCTGCCACTGGTAAGTATAGGGTGTGATTCCTCCAGCCGGGGCTGTACCGGTGAGTTGGGCCGGCGTGATCCCGGAGCAGACGGTCTGGGTGCCGGAGATGGAGCCCGCCATGAATTGAGGCGATACGATAACGGTAACGGAATCTGTAGCTGAACACGGGCCATTGGTAACTGTTACAATATAGGTGGTCGTGACCAGCGGAGATACCACGGGATTATGGATGGTTGATGTAAACCCGGCAGGAACCGATGTCCAGGACCAGGTATAAGCAACACCGCCGGTGATGGAGACATCCAGCTGGGAGGAACCTCCTCCGTAACAGAGAGAGGATGGAGTAGCACTGGCAGTGGCGGAATAGGTGCCGGTAACATAGCAGGGAGGATACCTGAACGATTGCGCAATCGTACCTCCTACAGTCTTCGACCAGACCTGGATCTGGTTGGAATCGATCTCATAGATGAACCCATTCATCCCGGCGCATACCAGGGTATTTCCGTTGGGCAGCTGCTGTGAATTCCCGTTGTCCGGCTGCTGGTTGCCGGAATAGGTATGCCGCCAGTTATAGGTTGACGGGGCATAGGCATTGCCCGGTGTGTAAAGGTAATTGTACCCGTTGTATGGCGGCGTGAAGATATCAATGCAGGTCTTGTTTCCTGCACCACCCTTATTGTTGTATCCGCAAAGAGAGTTCGGAAAACGGGGACTGCTCATCGGAACCCAGTGCGCATCATGAACCACATTGAAATCAGCGCTTCCCGGTGCCTGGTAGGCCTGGGGATTCCCCCACCGGTAAAGGAAATCGCCGCCTTTGCCTGAATTTCCGCCCGCATGACTGGCCGCCTGCGCGGTGGTCGTGCTGTGATCAATCACATAGACCTCGTTCAGGCTGTGGGAACTGAACGTGATCTGGTTGAGTTGCTCGTTGAAGTCGATCCCGTTTACATGCATCCAATCCTTCGTTGTAATGTAATTAATGTTAAGCAATTCCGGATGGGTTGCGACGGCCCCGTAATTGTTCTTGGAGACATCATATTCCTGTACGAGGTGATCCCAGGCATGCCATTCCCAGACGACCGTGCCGCCGTTGGTTCCCGAAGGCTGGATCTCGACAATTTTATCCGGCCACATCTCTATGCTTTGTGAACATCCTGCCTGTGTCACTTCGGCAGGTGTCTTGCGTTCATAAGCGATCAGCAATACATTGCCGTTGGGCATCGCACAAATATCATGGTGTGTGCAATAATTCGTGGTTGAATAAACAAAATCCCATAAGATATTCCCGTTGTAGTCCACTTTCTGAACCTCCCCCGAGATTGGACCGCCGTTAAATGAATTTCCTGGATGATTTACGGTTCTTAAGACCACACCGCCGGAAAGCAGGTAAGAAGCATAGGTGGTCTGGGATGAAAATGTCCATTGATGATAGGTGCTCCCGCTCAGATCAATGAGGTACGCCTTCGTACCATTCTGGGGAAAGTAAAATGTATATCCGTCATACGACTGTCCCGATGCGGAAGCCATTGATGCGAAGAGTACCAACATTAAAAAGATACCTCTGAAAGAAGGAAAAAACTGTTTTCCTGGTTTGGGAGATTTTGTTTGCATATTTACCTGGATTAGATGTTAATGTTTAGTGTTGGATGCCGTTTAGAACAAAAACTTGTGTTTTGGATATGATTATCCGGTACTGTCTTAAATTTTGCTTTTCACGATGCAATAATATGCGGCATTTTCCGGATATCTGTTATGAAATTTTTTAAATCATGTATAAAATTTTTATCCCGATATTGTTTGAATTCATTGTTATTCCGGTGTTCTTTTATTTTGTAGGTTTGTAGAATAAAAGAATAACCTTTCTCTTTTTGCAGGCGCAAGTCTCTGACGTGTGCCGGATGAGATCTAATAAAAAAAACACCCTATGAAAAAAATCCTCCTTTCCGCTGCATTCAGCTTTTTTGTACTTCTTGCAGTAAATCTGCTGGCTCAACCGCAAAAGTACGACCTGAAATCGATGCCCCCACTGGATCCGAAGGTGAAAACCGGCGTCCTTGACAATGGCATGCATTATTACATCCGGGCAAACAAGATCCCTGCAAACAGGGGAGAATTTTATATTGCCAACAACGTCGGTGCAATCCAGGAAGACGACGACCAGAACGGGCTCGCCCACTTTACAGAGCACATGTCGTTCAACGGGACAGCTCATTTCCCCAAAAAGGGAATCCTCGATTACCTGGCCACGATCGGCGTAAAGTTCGGCACGAATGTCAATGCCGGGACCAGTCTTGAGCAAACCGTTTACAATGTATCCAATGTGCCGCTGAAGCGTGACGGGATCCTGGATTCGGCCCTTATGGTACTGCACGACTGGTCGCATTTTGTTTCCCTGGAAGATCATGAGATCGATCTGGAGCGCGGTGTTATTGTTGAGGAATGGCGGATGTACGGTACGGCCGATGAACGCATGAACAACAAGCTGGCCCCCGTCATCTACAAGGGATCAAAATATGCAACGCGGAATGTGATCGGCGATACCGCCATCCTGAAGCATTTCAGCTATGAAACCATCAGGAATTTCTACCATAAATGGTACAGGCCCGATCTTCAGGCGCTGATCATCGTGGGTGATTTCGATGAGAATGTGGTTGAGGCCAAGATCAAAACGCTGTTCAGTGATATTCCGAAAGTTCAGAACCCGGCACCGAAAGAGGACTACCCGCTTCCGGATAACGTCGAACCGCTGATCGGTACTGCCACCGACAAAGAGGCCACTTCAACCAGTGTCGATGTCGCCTATAAGCACGATGTAGTGAAAGATGCTGATAAAAACCTTGTTTATATGCGCCTCCAGCTGATCCGGAACCTGATCAACAACATGTTCGGGAAAAGGATGAGCGAGCTTTCACGGAAAGAGAATCCGCCATTCATTATGGCATACAGCTATTATGGAGGATTTACACACACCAAAGATGCATTCTCAGGAACAGCCCAGGCCGCCAACAACGAAGCCATCAAGGCGCTTACGGCACTTCTGACCGAAATGGAACGGATGAAGCAGTATGGATTTCTCGACATCGAGTTTGAGCGCGCCAAAGCCGATCTTCTGAAAAATTACGAATCGCAGTACATGGACCGCGATAAGCGCAAGAACCGCGAGCTGGTGCGCCCGAACATTTCAAATTTCCTGACCAACAACCCGAACCCGGGAATTGAATACGACTATGCATTTGCAACTTCCATGGTCCCGGGCATCACGCTCAATGAGGTGAATGCCGAAGCAAAGAAATATGTCACCGATCAGAACATGATCGTTACTGTTACCGGACCGGAGAAGGAAGGCATCACCATCCCCACCGAAAAGGAGATAAAGGATGTTCTGGTCTCTTATAAGAAGGCCAAGATCGGCCCCTATGTTGATCTGCTCGCCGGGAAAAAACTGATCGAGAAAGAGCCGGTTCCGGGGAAAGTCGTCAAGACTTCACTCAACAAGGAATTCAGCGTCACCGAATGGACCCTTTCGAACGGCATGAAGGTGATCTTCCGCCCCAGTGATATCAAGGAGGATGAACTGCTGATTGTAGGATACCGCGAAGGCGGTACTTCCCTGCTGAAGGATGAAGATCTACCTTCGGCGCGGGTACTTGATTATGCAGTATCCCAGATGGGTGTTGGTGATTTCTCGACCACAGATCTTGAAAAGATGATGTCGGGAAAGCGTGTGAATCTACGGTTTTATTCCTCTGATGAGCGCGACGGTATTTCGGGGAGGCTTTCCCCAAAAGACCTTGAAACAGCCCTGCAGCTGATCTACCTGCAATTTACAAAGCCCCGCTGGAATGCGACCGACTACAAGACCTGGATGGAAAAGATGAGAGCCAACTACATCAACGCTGAATCCGATCCGCGCAAGGCCTTCCGTGATACGATCACCCTGCTGATGGCCAACCATCACCCGCGGGTCGTTCCGATGAGCTACAAGCTTCTTGACAAGGTCTCGCTTGAAAAGATTCAGGCGATCTACAAGGACCGTTTCTGCGATCCGGGAAATTTCACTTTGGAATTTGCAGGAAAGATCGATCCCGAAAAAGTAAAGCCGCTTATTGAAAAATACCTGGCCTCCCTGCCGACTGTAAATCGCTCCCAGGTTTATAAAGACAATGGCATCCGTCCTCCGAAGGGGGAAGTTAACCGGGATTTCAGTCATGAATCGAAAACTCCGCGTACATCTGTGTATGTAAATTTCACTGGTAGCTGCAACTATACTGTCAGCGACCGGCTGCTGGGCGCTGCGCTCAGGCACATCCTGGAGCTGCGCTACGTTGAATCGATCCGTGAGGACGAAGGCGGGGCCTACAGCGTAAGGGTGCAATTCAGCCTTAACAAACTGCCGGTTCCTTCTTATAATATGATCGTCACATTTGAGACCGATCCCGTCAAGGCCGACAAACTGGTCTCCATCATTCATAAGGTAGCAAACAAAATGGTCGAGAACGGACCTTCGGATGCCGATCTGCAGAAGGCAAAGGAATATTTCCTCAAGCAGCGGCCCGAAGACATGAAGGAGAACAGCTGGTGGCTTAGCACGATGGATGACTATTATTTCTATGGGATGAATTTCCTGACCGGTTATGAAGATCTGGTGAAAGCGCTTGATACGAAAGCGGTTCATGAGTTTGCGAAGAAGGTTCTGACCCAAGGGAATGTAGTTCAGGTAGTCATGCGACCATAGACAAAGTACGAACGACGAAGTACGAAGTACGAATAAAATTGGCGGATCGTGTAATCAAACAATCCGCCAATTTTTTATTATCAGTCGCGGATGCATCTCACTGACATTCCGTTGCGCTTATCGCCGATATCAAGAACAAAAGTGGCATCGGACCTAAAAAGATAACCTTCATAGGACATCGTGCCGTCATAAGCCGTTGTCGTCCACCAGAGTCCGTAATCACCGTTTGACCACCATGTTCCGTTGTAGAGCCTGTAACCGCCTCCGAAACCGGAGAAGCCGCTTGTATTGGTTGCAGAATTATTAGGGGCAGTCCAGTTCAGAAGAGCTTTGGCTTTACCGCCACCAGTACCTGCTCCGCCGAGGTAACTTATCAGTGTATTGAAATCATCGTAAGTCGGGACATGCCACCCGGGTGCACAGATTTTCCGGCTATCGGTAACGGCATACCAGTTATAAAGTGCTCCATAGATGTTTTTATAAGTAGATGGATCATTGGCATAATAGCAATAACCGGCTGTGGCAAGGTTGCCCCAGGCCGTATTATCGGTCACATTGCTGACGGCCGAACCATCAAAGAAATGTGTCGTCTTCAGGTTTTCGGCCATCCATTCCTGTTCGCCGATCTTCACAGTGGTATAGGCATTCCCGTCGGCATCGATCATGTGTCCGCCACCGCCTTGGTTTGTTCCCAGGTAAACCCATGCCGTGCCGTTATAAACATAAAACCCGGTCGGTACTTCGTTCTGGTAAACGATCAGGCCGGCTGCCGGGGAGCTGATGCCGGTCCGCTGGGAGGCGCTCATCCGCGGGATCAGCAAACCTTTCGAAGTCGATTTCACATCCAGCATGGCGCTGGCATCGGGGTTGGAATTGTCGGTGTTAATGGCTACCTGACCGGAGCCGGAAAGTACAAAATTCATTATGAACACAATGATCAGCGTCAGAGGGAAAAGTCGTTTCTTCATTTCTATCGTTTTTTATTGCAGTTTTTGAATCAGGAAAGTGAGTATCTCAATCACGGACGCACCGTACGGATAGTCCTGAAACTCTGGACGGATAATACATGTACAGTCCGGAATAGGAGCCATCAAAATTGTAAACGATAACCATATTGTCGTATCTCAGGTTGGGCGTGCCCCAGTAAGCATCCTCTCCCATATAATAAAAGCTTCCGTTGGAATCATAGCGCAGTCCGCCCGGCCGGCCGGAAAACCCCGTAGTGTTCATCCCGAAATTTGTCGATGATGCTGCCATCATCCTGGCCCCAGCCCAACCGACGGCTCCCCCGAGGTAATTATTCAGTGCGGTGAAATCAGCAGCCGTGGCAGCATGCCACCCTGAAGGGCAAAGGTTCCTGCTGTCGGTAATGGCGTACCAGTTATAGAGGGCGCCGTACAGGCTTTTATTACTGATTGCGTTATTGTACCAGCAGTAAGCGCCTGAAGTGAGGTTGATCCATGAGGAATTGTCCGTTACGTTCGGGATGGCGTCCCCGTTCCGGTAATGTGTGGTCTTCAGGTTCTCAGCCATCCATAACTGGTTGCCGATTTTTACCGTCCGGTATATGTTTCCTTCGATATCGGCAACATGCATTGAGATTCCTTCAGCCGTTCCCAGCGCGGTCCATGCAGTGCCGGAATAATAATAAAATCCGGTGGTGGCATCCGTCTGGTAGACCAGCAGTCCGGCTGCCGGTGAAGCAATAGCTGTTCGCTGGGCTGCTGTCATCCGCGGCGTCAGCATCCCTTTTTGCGTGGATTTGACATCAATGGCAGAACTTTGATCAGGTAGAGAGCCATCGGTATTTATGCTTATCTGGCAGTACAAATTCTGGTTTGCCGGAAGTGTAAAAAGAACGGGGAGGATGATCTTGAGCAATGTTTTCTTGAGCTGATTCATTTTCTTCAGTAATGATTTCGGACAAAAATATGCTTTGAAAACCCACATGTAAAATAATGGTCGGACGGATTTGTAAATCTGCACATTTTGTGATCAAAAAAAAGCCTTCTTCAGGAGTTCGTATAATGAAAAGCTGGTCATGAACGATTCAATGGCTTCCTGCATTATGATAAATTTTTCAGTAATATTGCACTATTATCCATGTCGTATGAAAAGATTTATTGTTCCCGCATTTCTTTTTCTGGTAACCATTGGCCTCACGGGTTGTCATAACAAGGCTGATCTCTCTGTTGCGCCACCCTTCCCGGATGTAGCCACCAGCCATTCGTGTTCGCCGGATACCGTTTATTTCCAGAACACCGTTCTTCCGCTGATCATCTACAGTTGTGCAAAATCAGGGTGTCACGGACAGGGCAGCAGCGAAGGGGATTTTACACTCGAAAGCTACTCCACAATCATGCAGATTGTGACTCCCGGGGCACCCACAGCCAGTAAACTCTATACCACGCTTTTCGCAGAAGGGGATAAGCACATGCCGCGAAAAGGAAAGTTCACAGTCAATGAAGATGGGATCATCTATTACTGGATCCTGAAGGGAGCACTGGATAACCGCTGTGAACCGGCCGGATGCGATTCCTCGAACGTTACCTATACCGCCACCATCGGCCCCATTGTAAATTCCTGGTGCACCGGATGCCACGGAACCTCGAATCCTTCTAACGGATTAGACCTCACTACCTACGACCAGGTCAAGGCCAGCGTCAACGGCGGCCGGCTGATGGGCGCCATCCAGCAGGATTACGGATATTATCCCATGCCAAAGGGCAGCCATCTTTCTTCCTGCGAGATCTCCCTTTTCCAGATCTGGGTAAGGCTCGGAATGCCACAATAAAAAAGCCCCGCCGTTTCGGGCAGGGCTTTCGCTATTTCGCTTTTCGCTTTTCGCTATTTATTTACAAGTATCTTCCTCACCACCTGGTTATCGGCGTTGCGGAGGATCACGGTGTAGATACCCGAAGGAATCGGACGCAGGTCAACGACCTTTTCAACAGTTCCCTTCACCTGGATATCCTTCTGCTGGTAAATCGTTACTCCCAGGTTGTTAAGCACGCTGAGTGTGAATGATTCACTTGAAGAACTCGTAATGGAGACCTTGAACTGTCCGTCGTTCGGTACAGGATAGATCGAAATGCCGGATCCGCTTGGGGAATTGACACCAACCGTGATGGTAATATGGTTCGACTCTCCGGAAACGCATCCGTTGATGGTGACAATATCCGAATAAACTCCAGGCAGGGTTGCAACGTAGGTCTGTCCTGTAGCCCCTGTAATGGCCGATCCGTCAAGATACCACTGGTTGCCGGTTGGGGCATCGCTTGAAAGCGTCAGCCCGGATACGGTGATCACCGGGGTAGGCACTGCGGTCACGGTAACTGCTAACGGAGGTGAAGTTGCCCCGTTGCCGCAGGTGCTGTTTGCATAAACCGTGATGTTACCTGATGATGCACCAGCAGGATAATCAACTGTAATGGTATTTGAATATAGTCCTGAAACGATGTTAGCTCCGGCCGGTAATGTCCAGATATAGGAGTGGGCATTCGGGATCGTTGCAACAGAATAGGTTTTACCAGTTTCGCCGTCACAGATGTTGGAAGGACCCGTAATGGAACCTGCCGCTCCCGGTAAACCAAGAACAGAGACAGGTAATGTAAAGGGTGCCGGGGACGCACAACCGGCCCCATTGGTATAATTAACGCTGATGGTCTGAGGACCGCTGCTGTTCCAGGATACGGTTGCCGTGTTTGTAGTCCCGCCGAAGTTGATGGTTCCTCCGGATGATATCGTCCAGTTATAACCCGTCATGCTGGCCTGTGTGGTATAGGTCTGGTATCCTGAATTGACACAAACCACGCCTGGTCCGCTGATACTGGGAGAAGGACCTTGCTTCACCGTAACCGGATATGCTGATGGCGCTGAACTTGTACAACCATTGGCATTGGTATAGACCACATTGGCACTTTGTGCCCCGGATGCAGTCCAGAGTACCGTTACCGAGTTGGTACCCTGGCCCGTCTGGATCGTACCACCTGCAGAAGTTGTCCAATTATATCCGGTCATCCCTCCCTGAGTTGTATAAACGGTTGTCAGCCCTGAACAGGGGTTGGCATCCCCTGCAATGACCGGCACCGGCAACGGGTTGACGGTAACGTTTACAGAGGCCGGGGTAAGTCCGGCGCATCCATTGGCATTGTTATAATTTACAGAGATGGTCCTTGCTCCGGCCGATGTCCAGGTGACAGTTGCAGTATTACTGGTTGCAATTCCTCCTGCAGTTGCAGTTCCCCCAGTGATTATCCAGGCATAGCCTGTCATACCAGCCTGGGTTGTGTATACATTGCCGGCAACGTTGACACATGCGGCTGTCGGCCCGGTAAGCGTAGGCGTGGCCGCTGCATTTACATATAAGGGCATGTAAGATGGGGTTCCGTTCCCGGCACATCCGACCCCGTAAACAGATACGTTCCCGGAAAATGAGGGATTCGGGAAGGAAACCGTGATGGTGTTGGTATTCGCTCCGGCCGTGATGGTGGCGCCGAAAGGAACCGACCAGGTGTAACCTGTGGCATTGGCGATTGCAGCTACAGTGTAAACATACCCTGATCCTCCGTTACAAACCTGGCTGGGCCCTGTGATCGCTCCTGCAGCACCGGCAGTAAGGCAAACTGTGAAGAAGGTCAGGTCGCCTCCATAGCTGGTCCCTGCAGTATTAACTCCTTTAGCCCGGAAATGATAAGTCTGGTTGGAAGTGAGGCCGGCAATGTTGGCGCTGAAGTTTGTTGAGATCATACCGGCAATTGGTGACGGAATTCCAGGTGCAGTGCTTCCGTAGGCTGTTGTCAAACCATATTCGAAAGAAACCGTTGTGGATGAATTGTTGGCCACACAGGATCCGTTCAGAGTAGCGGCCGCATTTGTTACACCGGTTGCCGCCAGGGTTGTGATAAGAGGTGCAATAGTCGCTGTGGTAAAGGTCAGATCGCCCCCGTTGGAGGTTCCGTAAGTGTTCACACCATTGATCCTGAAATGATAGAGGGTGTTCGGGAGCAGGCCGATAATGCCGGCGTTCACGGCCGTCACGGTAGTTCCGTTAACGGTCAGGGGAACCCCGGGAACATTGGTGCCGTAAGCCGTTGTCAGTCCGTAATCAAAGGAAGTAGTCGTGGCGGCATTGTTGGCATTGACTGTTCCGTTCAGCGTTGCGGTGGTGCCGGTAATAGCAACGGCCGCTGTTGTCACCACAACCGGTGGTCCCCCGGCAAACGGGATCAGGTTGGCTGTGAAATCCCCGCAATTCCCATAGGTATAAGCCCCGCATGGATTCTGCGAGGAGGAGGCATAATTACACACAAACCGCATCCGGTGGCTGCCTGTCGTAGTCCCCAGCGGAATGTTGATCGTGGCGGTGAAATTCGTAGCGCTACTGGAGCAGTAAAGATCGGTAACAACCCTTTCAGTGGCAGCAAAAGTGTTGTCGTTGTTGTAATCGATCCATACGCAAACATATTGAGAAGGAAATCCGACCTGAACTGTCAGTGTATAGTTGGTGTTCAGCATGAGGGTTGTGGAGGTCGTTGTCCAGTCATGGTACCAGGGATTAGGAACCCCGTTGCAGGCAACGACCTGGTTTATAGTATTGAGGTTGAAAAGGGTCAGTCCGTCTCCATAACTGCAACCTGTCGAAAAGGTTGGCAGGCAAGGCCCGGCAGATGCCAGGTTAACGGTAAAATCCTCACAATTTCCGAAGGTCACCGGGCCGCAGGGACCGGTGGGGTAGCCATAATATTCAGTAATCGCCCTCATGCGGGTAGCGCCAGACAGTGCGGCACCGGGAACAGTAAAGGGGATGGCGTAGTTGGTTGCGGAAGCGGCACAGATAACCTGCCCGACCATTTCCCCGGCATCAGCAAAAGAATTGTTGTGGTTGTAGTCGATGTAAAGATTGACATATGTATTGGGATAGCCAGCCTGTACCGTTACAGAATAAGCACTCCCAATGGTCAGGTTGGTGGATGATGCCGTATAATCATGGTAGAAGGCAGTGCAGGTGATCGTCTGGTTAATGGTGCCAAGCTGGAAAAGGGTCAGCCCGTCTCCGTAAGAACATCCGTAAGTACTGGTCGGAGTGCAATATTGTGCCATCGCACCACTGCAGAAAAGCATCAATATAAATACGGAAAAGATCTTGTAAAGTTTCTTCATGGTTTTTGGTTTTTGGTTTATTATTAAATACAAGATATAGGATCAACTACAAAAAATGAAGTAGCTAATTATATATGAATGCTGATTTTCATTTTCTGAACCTTCATGTTTTATTTGGCAGCAAAACAAATATAAAACAACACCGTGAAAAACCGGCATTAAATATACAATTTTTTCTTATATAGAGCAACAAAATATTTCCTGAATACCTGAGAATGCACCTAATAACATCCTTGTGATGATACCGGAATACAGACCGGATCTCCCGGCGCAGATAATAAAAAAGCCCTGCCATTTCGGGCAGGGCTTTCGCTATTTCGCTTTTCGCTTTTCGCTATTTATTCACAAGAATCTTCCTCACAACCTGGTTTTCGCTGTTGCGGAGGATCACGGTGTAGATACCCGAAGAAATCGGACGCAGATCGACGATCTTTTCTACCGTTCCCTTCACCTGGATATCCTTCTGCTGGTAAATCGTAACGCCCAGGTTGTTAAGCACGCTGAGCGTAAATGATTCACTTGAAGAACTTGTGATGGAGACCTTGAACTGTCCGTCGTTCGGAACAGGATAGATCGAAATGCCGGATCCGCTTGGGGAATTGACACCAACCGTGATGGTAATATGGTTCGACTCTCCGGAAACGCATCCGTTGATGGTGACAATATCCGAATAAACTCCGGGAAGTGTTGCAACATAAGTCTGGCCGGTTGCCCCGGAAATGGGTGATCCGTCAAGATACCACTGGTTGCCGGTTGGGGCATCGCTTGAAAGCGTCAGCCCGGCTACGGTGATCACCGGTGTAGGCACTGCAGTCACGGTAACTGCTAACGGAGGTGAAGTTGCCCCGTTGCCGCAGGTGCTGTTTGCATAAACCGTGATGTTGCCTGATAAAGCACCGGCAGGATAATCAACGGTAATGGTATTTGAATAGAGTCCTGAAACGATGTTAGCTCCGGCCGGTAATGTCCAGATATACGAGTGGGCATAAGGGATCGTTGCAACAGAATAGGTTTTACCTGTTTCGCCGTCACAGATATTGGAAGGACCGGTAATGGAACCGGCTGCTCCCGGCAGTGGAACAATGGTCACGGGTATCGTCCCCGGTGTTGCGGAAGTACATCCTGCAGCATTCGAATAATTTACGCTGAGTGACTGACTTCCGGCTGTATTCCATGTCACGGTCACCGTATTTGTGGTTCCGCCGAAATTGATTGTTCCACCGGCAGAAATTGTCCAATTATAACCGGTCATACTAGCCTGTGTGGTATAAGTCTGGTATCCCGAGTTGATGCATACCGCTCCGGGCCCTGTGATCGTTGGAGAAGGCCCCCCCTTGACGGTGACATTATAGGCTGTCGGAACAGTATTCGCGCAACCGTTAGCATTGGCATAGACCACGTTTACGCTTTGTGCACCTGTGCCCGACCAGAGAACTGTAATTGCATTGGTTCCTGCCCCTGACTGGATGGTGCCGCCCGGCGAGAGTGTCCAGTTATAACCGGTCATGCCTGCCTGGGTAGAATAGACAGTCGTAAAGCCTGAGCACGGATTGGCATCTCCTGTTATAATAGGTGTCGGCAATGCGTTTACTGTCACGTTTACGGTGGCAGGTGTAATTCCGGCACAGCCGTTGGCATTGTTATAATTCACCGAGATGGTCCTTGCTCCGGCCGATGTCCAGGTGACGGTAGCGGTATTACTGGTTGCAGTTCCGCCTGCTGTGGCCGTACCGCCGGTGATTGTCCAGGCATAACCTGTCATACCAGCCTGGGTTGTGTATAAATTGCCGGCTACGTTGACACATGCGGCTGTTGGCCCGGTCAGTGTTGGCGTGGCCGCAGCATTCACATACAAGGGCATGTATGATGGCGTTCCGTTCCCGGCACATCCGACCCCGTAAACAGATACGTTCCCGGAAAATGATGGATTCGGGAAGGAGACTGTAATGGTATTGGTATTCGCCCCGGCCGTGATGGTGGCGCCGAAAGGAACCGACCAGGTATAACCAGTGGCATTGGTGATGGCAGCTACAGTGTAAACATACCCTGATCCTCCGTTGCAAACCTGGCCGGGACCCGTGATCGGGCCGGCTGCACCGGCAGTAAGGCAAACGGTAAAGAAGGTCTGGTCGGTGCCATAGGAAGTACCTCCTGCGTTAACGCCTTTAGCCCTGAAATGATACGTTTGATTAGAGGTGAGGCCGCCAATATTTGCGCTAAAGTTTGTTGAGGCCATACCGGCAATCGGTGACGGAATTCCTGCTGCAGTGCTTCCGTATGTTGTTGTTAAACCATATTCGAAAGAAACTGTCGTGGATGAATTGTTGGCCACGCAGGATCCGTTCAGGGTAGCGACCGCATTTGTCACACCGGTTGCCGCCAGGGTTGTGATAACCGGCGCCACGGTAGCCGTTGTAAAGGTCAGATCGCCCCCGTTGGAGGTCCCGTAAGTATTCACACCATTGATCCTGAAATGATAAAGGGTATTCGGGATAAGACCAACAATGCCGGCACTCACTCCTGTAACGGTAGTTCCATTAACGGTCAGAGGAACCCCGGTAACATTGGTGCCGTATGCTGTTGTCAGTCCATAATCAAAGGATGTAGTCGTCGCAGAATTGTTGGCATTTACCGTGCCGTTCAGCGTGGCGATTGTGCCGGCGATAGATGTGGCCACTGTTGTCACGACAACCGGCGGGCCACCTGCAAACAGGATCAGGTTGGCCGTGAAATCCCCGCAATTCCCATAGGTATAAGCCCCGCATGGATTCTGAGAGGAGGAGGCATAATTACACACAAACCGCATCCGGTGGTTGCCCGTCGGCGTTCCGTTCGGAATGTTGATTGTGGCGGTGAAATTCGTAGCACTACTGGTACAGTAAAGATCGGTAACAACTCTTTCAGTGGCAGCAAATGTGTTGTCGTTATTGTAATCGATCCATACGCAAACATATTGAGAAGGAAATCCAACCTGAACTGTCAGCGTATAGTTGGTGTTCAGCATCAGGGTTGTAGAGGTTCCCGTCCAGTCATGATACCAGGTATTCGGTGACCCGTTGCAGGCAACAGCCTGGTTAATGGTATTGAGGTTGAAAAGGGTCAGTCCGTCTCCATAACTGCAACCTGTCGAAAAGGTTGGCAGGCAAGGCCCTGCAGATGCCAGGTTAACGGTAAAATCCTCGCAGTTCCCGTAGGTCTGTGCCGTGCAGGGGCCGCTCGGATAGGCGTACCATTCGGTAAGTGCCCTCAGGCGGGTGTTGCCTGTAAGGGCTGTGCCGGGTACGGTAAAGGGAATGGTGTAGTTGGTTGCTGAGGCAGCACAGTTGACCTGGCCGATCAACTCACCGGCATCAAACGTATTGTTATGGTTGTAGTCAATGTAAACATTCACATAGGTGCCGGCGTAACCTCCCTGTACAGTAATGGTATAGGCATTACCGATCGTCATGTTCGTTGAAGATGCCGTATAATCATGGTACCAGGAACTGCATGTGATGGGTTGGTTGATGGTGCCAAGCTGGAACAGGGTTAGCCCGTCACCATAGGTACAACCCGTACTGTAAGTTGGGTTACAATATTGTGCCATCGCTCCTGTTGAGAACAGCGCAAAGGCAAAGAATAATAAGAACTTGTAAAATTTCTTCATGGGTTTTGGTTTTTGGTTTATTGTTTAAAACAAGATATAGGATCAACTACAATGAATGAAGTAGCTAATATATATTTGAATGCTCATTGGCGTTTTTCCAAACCTTTATGTTTTACTCCGGCAGCAATACAAAGATAAAACAACACCATAAAAAATCGGCTTAAATATACTATTTTTTCATTCACGCTATAATAAAATATTTTAGTCAGTGAATGAATTATATTTGCAAGCGTCAGGAAACTAATAAAATGGAAAAACAGACAGATCAATTTGTGGAAGAAACCCTGCAGAAGGCATTGAGCGCCGGCCATGCCCTGGGGAAACTGGACCAGGAACAGACCGACAGGATCGTCCGTTCCATCTATGAGGTCGGATTCAACAACCGGTGGAAACTGGCCGAAATGGCCCACCGGGAAACAGGGATCGGGAACATCCGCGACAAGATGATCAAGAACATCATTGCCACACGTTTTGTTTACCGTGATATCAGCCTTCAGAAAACGGTCGGGATCATAAACGAAGACCTTGAAAACCAGGTAGTCGAGATCGCGCGCCCGATGGGGCCGATCTTTGCGGTGACGCCGGTCACTAATCCCACCTCGACTGCCTTGTTCAAGATCCTGATCGCCATGAAGAGCCGCAATCCCATTATCATCTATCCTCACGGTGCGGCAAAGAAATGTACGGTTGAGGCAGCACGGCTTTGCTACGACGCTGCACTGGCTGCAGGCGCCCCGGAGAACTGCATCCAGTGGATCCCGCGTGTGACACGTGAGCAGGTGCTGCAGTTCATGGGCCATAAGCGGATCGCACTGGTGCTGGCCACGGGATCGGTAAGCCTGGTAAGGGCTGCATATACCTCCGGCAACCCGGCCATTGGAGTTGGCCCTGGTAATGTTCCGGTATACATTGGCAAGAGCGCCGACGTTGAGTTTGCCGTGGATCAGATCCTGCTTTCGAAACTGTTCGACAACGGCACCATCTGCGCCAGCGAGCAGGCCGTGGTGGTTTCGCGTTACAACGCTGATGCGGTCAGAGAAGAATTTAAAAAAAGGGGCGCTCATTTTCTTTCTCCTGACGAAATTGAAGCTGTCGGGAAGATCGCTTTCAACAAGACACAGCGGTCGATGAGCCCGGAAGTGATCGGGAAACCGGCGACCTTCATTGCGGAACTCGCCGGGATCAGGGTACCCGAAACGACAACACTTTTAATCGCCGAAATGGAGAAGCACCAGGTTGGGATCGAATGGCCGCTTTCCCTCGAGATCCTTGCCCCGATCCTGGGATTTTATGAAGTTCAATCCTTTGATGAGGGGATCGCCATGTGCAGGAAGATCAATGAACATGGCGGACTCGGTCATACTGTGAGCATTTTTTCCAATGATGATGAGAAGATCCGCTACTTTGCCCAATCCCTCAATGCCGGCCGGATCGTAGTCAATACACCGTCTTCACAGGGTGCCCTTGGCGGACTCTACAACGGCCTTACGCCTTCGATGACCCTCGCCTGCGGCTCAGGAGGCAAGAATTTCACCACCGATAACATCTCCGTTAAACACCTCCTGAACATCCAGCGCATCGCCTATCGCAAGATCAGCTTCTGCGCCGAGCACCAGGAGGACAGCGCCTTCTGCTGTGACCAGAACCTGTCGGTCCACGAGATCGAAGAAAAATGCGCAAAGCACAGGGAAGAAAAATATCCCACCGTCCCACCATTGCATTAAAAAAACGAACCTTTTTTGAACACGGATTACGCGGATAAACGGATTATTATTTTCCGTTTATTCCGTGTCTTCCGTGTTCAGAATTATATGGCTTTTCGTATTTCCAGGACCGGTTTCCTGATCATCAGACATGAAATTCTTAAAATATGTTAAAAATTCACTATACCATTCTTTACATATGTTATTTTTTATATTTTTGTTGTGAATTAATTAACCAAAAAAGAACCCATGAAGAAAAAAATTTACTTTTTTCCATTCATTCTCATTATCACAGCTGTCCTGTTAACGGCTTTCGGAGGCGACGGTGGTAACTCTGATTACCCCTCTGGTGCACCCGCCGGTAATACCGGATCTCCCGGCGACGGGCAAAATTGCACTTCCTGCCATAACGGCACTGCGACGACACAGGCCGGGATAATTACTTCCACCATTCCCGGATCGGGATACATTCCGGGAACAGCTTATACGATCACCGTTACCCTCTCAGGAAGCGGACAGAAAGGATTTGAGGTTTCTCCGCAGAATATCAGCGGTACATTGCTCGGAACCCTTACTGCCGGATCGGGAAGCAAGCTTGTAGGAAGCGGAAAATATTGCACTCACAGCAGTGCAGTCGGAGGCTCTTCAGCCACCTGGAATTTCACCTGGACGGCTCCAGCCGTCGGTACCGGTACCGTTACCTTCTATGGCGCTTTCACCATAACGAAACCGGTAACCAAGCTTTCCACACTTGTTGTAAATGAAGGCGTTCTTCCCCTCGGCGTAACGGCATCAGCCACACCTTCCACGATCCTGTCAGGAAGCACATCCCAGCTGAATGCAACCGCAACCGGCGGGTCGGGAATTTACACCTATTCATGGGTTTCAAACCCTGCGGGATTTACTTCTACGCAACAGAATCCTTCTGTTTCTCCTACCGCAACCACCATATATACCGTAACTGTAAATGACGGATCGGGCAGCGCCAACGGCAATACAACGGTGACCGTCATCCCAAATAACCTTGCTGTTACTGCCAATGCAAGTCCCGCCAGCATCACCAGCGGACAGTCATCACAGCTTAACTCCAGTGCAACGGGGGGCTCCGGAACTTTTACCTATTCCTGGACATCCATTCCTGCGGGGTATACCTCCACCCAGCAGAACCCGGTGGTTTATCCGACCGTAACCACACAGTACATCGTCCAGGCAAACGACGGATACCAGGTTTCCTCGGCTAACACAACAGTTACCGTGACCGCCGGCCCACTTTCCTGCACTGCAAGTGCAACTCCCGGTACGATTTGTTCCGGTAACAGTTCACAGCTTAATGTGATCGCGTCAGGTGGTTCAGGTCTTTACACCTATTCATGGACTTCTGTTCCTGCAGGATTTACCTCAACGCTTCAGAACCCTGTTGTTTCCCCGACCGCATCAACACAATACATTGTACAGGTCAATGACGGAACCAACAACACAAGCGACAATACACAGGTCGATGTCACCAACCCGCCAACAGCATCTGCCGGAACTGATACCACCTATTGTGCAACCATTGCAGAGATCCCGCTTCATGGCACGGCTTCGGGTTCTGCATCGGCGTTGTGGACTACTAGTGGCGACGGAACTTTCAGCAATGCCTCCAATCTAAACAGCTCCTATTTCCCGGGCGCCAACGACAAGAGCAACCACCTGGTGCATCTTACACTTACTGCTTCACCGCAGTCACCCTGTACCAATGCCGCATCCAGCATAAGGAATATCACCTTTATTGATTGCCCGGTAGGTATTCATAACCAGGCAGGAAATGGTTTTACCTTCTCGCTCCGTCCGAATCCTTCAACCGGAATTTTTACTATCTACAGCTCCAATGCAGCATCCGGGGATATGGTCATCCGGGTGACGGATCTGAATGGGAAAACAGTTTCGACCGAAACCATCTCTGTTTCGGTTACCCCGGTAAACTACAGGATGGACCTGTCCGTACTTGGAAAAGGAATCTACTTTGTCAGGATTCAAACCAATGATGGCATCAGGACAGAAAAGCTGATCATCGAATAATATTCAGATTAATTCGTGAAAAAGCCGGGCAGATCGTTTTGCCCGGCTTTTTTATTTTTGATGATGACCCCACCCCCCGTCCCATCAAATCTGTGACTAATCCGTGATTTTCTGTGGAAATCTGTGGTGAAGATTTATCAGGGGGAATGCAAGTTGCATATTTCAATTAACTTTTTAGTTGACAAACTAAGTTTTTAGTTGTATATTTGTATTGAAAAAAATCAAACCGTCATGAAAAAGGATGATCCGAACAACAAATCCATCCGGGAGCTGACCCGGGCCGAAGAGCAGATCATGCAGCTCCTCTGGGACCTTGAACGGGCGATGGTCAATGACCTGCTTGAACGGCTGCCCGAACCAAAACCCGCATACAATACCGTTTCCACCATCATCCGTATCCTTGAGCAAAAAGGATTTGTAGGGCATAAGGCCTACGGACGGTCACATGAATATTTTCCGCTTATCAGCAGGACCGTTTATACAAAATCGCATTTCAGGAATCTTGTGGTCAATTATTTCGGGAACTCTTACCGGTCGCTTGCTTCCTTTTTTACCAGTGAAGAAAACCTCAGCATCAGCGAGCTGGAAGAGATCCGGAAGATCATGGAGAATGAGATCAATAAACAAAAAAAACAAAAAAAATGAGCCATTTTCTTATATACCTGCTCCAGTCCTCCGCCTGCATGGGGATTTTATACGGGGTTTACTGGATCTTCCTGCGAAAGGATACCTTCCACATGGTAAACCGGTTTTACCTTGTCCTCACTGCGTTCCTGTCAGCCCTGGTCCCGCTCCTGAAGATCGATCTGGCCAGCCTGGGGCCTGTACGCACGATAATGATCTATCTTGACCCGATCATCATCACCCCGGATACGATCGGGAATGCAGCGGCCAGTCCCTTCAACTGGTTGACAATTGCCGGCATCGTTTATACGACCGGGGTGATCATTTTTCTTTCACGTTTCATCTTCCAGCTGATCCAGATCCTCCTGCTTGCAAGGCATTATGGCATCAGCCGGACGAATGGAATGAACCTGGTCTTTGTCGACAGGAATTATTCCCCTTTCTCCTTCTTCAATATCATCTTTATAAATGCCCCGGAAAAGAAAGAGGATCTGCAGACCATTCTCGAACATGAACAGGTTCACATCCGCCAGATGCATTCAATGGATCTTTTGGTCGTTGAATTACTGACGATCTTCCAGTGGTTCAATCCCTTTGTATGGTTTACCAACCGTTCACTGAAAACCATCCATGAATTCCTTGCCGATCAGGGCGTGCTGAAATGCGGCCATAAGAAGGTCGATTACCAGCAGCTGCTCCTTGACCGGACAATGGGAATCCAGGTAAATAATCTGACCAATAACTTTAATGTTTCACTGATTAAAAAACGCATTATTATGATGACAAGAAAAAATTCAACCCCAACTGCGCAGCTGAAGCTGGCAGTTGTGTTACCGGCTTTTCTGGTTGCGGTAATTCTTTTTTCGGGAAATTCGTTCAACCAGATCCTGGCCCAGACATCCAAACAGGAACCTGCAAAGGAAACTGTTAAACCAAATGCTTCAAAACAACAGCAGTCATCCGAAGCGAAAACGGAAACAGTTTGCAGGGAGGCTGAGGTACAACCCCAATTTCCGGGCGGTAATGAAGCATTGATCGAATTCCTTTCCAAAAACATCCAGTATCCTGCCGAAGCAAAGAAATCGGGTATCCAGGGGAAAGTCGCCGTTAATTTTGTAGTCCGGTCGACGGGCGAAGTTACCGATGTCAAGGTTCTGAGAGGGATTGGCGGAGGTTGCGATGAAGAAGCCGTAAGGGTGATCCAGCTGATGCCGAAGTGGACACCGGGACTGATCAAAGGCAAACCCGTTGCAGTGGGATTTGTAATCCCGATCCAGTTCAGGCTTGACAAGGACGGGAAGAAAGAGGAAAAGAAGTAGGGTCAGTTGTGCGCGTTGAGAAATTCCAGCAGCAGCTTGTTGAAAATCTCCGGGTGTGTTTCCATCGGGGCATGAGCTGCTGCCGGAATTATTTTCAGGCTGATCGTAGGAACATTTTTCTTTAGTTTCCTTCCACTTTTCGGATAGATCGTGTGGTCCTTTTTACCCCATATCACCAATACCGGAAGGTCCATAAGGCCGTCTGCATGCAGGTGCCGGATCTCTCCGGCATTTGCATAAATATTGATCACCGAAGCAGCCGAACCTTCAATGTAAAGGGGTTCCATGTAACCTTGCATTTCAGCCGAATCCAGTGGCCGGCCGTATACCCCCTTCATCAGCCGCTCCATGCTGCCATATGAAATGATGTTGCTTTTTGCAAGGCTGACAAGAATCTGGTTCGTGCCTTTCATCTTTGACATGGTGACAAAGGCCCCTTTCAGATTATGATTCCGGATGAAGATCATCCCATCGACAAGGATGACCGTTTGTACCCGGTCAGGGTTCATCAGCGCCATGGCCTCGATGGCGCCTGCACCCATGGAATGCCCGATGATGTTCCATTTTATGGTCGTACTGCCTTCGATTTTGGCCAGCATCGCCCAGATGAGCTTTGCACGTCCGCTGTGCGACTGGTTCACACTAAGGTTCCGGTCGCTGTAACCGAACCCGGGCAGATCGATGGCGACAACAAGGTATCCGGCCTTCACAAGGGTGTTGATGTTGTTCCGCCAGCAAAATGTGGATCCGGCGAACCCATGCACAAGCAGGACGTGCCCCCTCGGGTGCTCCAGGCTATCGTTGAAAATCCTGTAATGAAAAGTTGCCGAATCAACTTTTACGAAATGGCTGTTCTCATAAGGTTTTGATGGAGTCTGTGCCCGGAGGAAGGTTGAGGCTGATCCGGGATGAAAAAAAACGAAAAGCAGGATGGTGAGATACCTGATAGCAATTACGAGTCGTTGCATTCCGGATTATGATTGAGCTTCAAATTTAGGGGTTTTTTCAGTTGTGGGAGCAGGGTTAAATTTCAGAATGCGTACTTTTGGCAAAAAATCGACGTTTGAATGTCTGAAATTGATACAGGATGGATAATAATAAGTTAAGGTCCTACATGCCCCTGATTTATGCAGGGATACTGCTGGCAGGGATACTGCTCGGCATGCAGCTCAGCAGGATGGGAAACGGATTTTCTTTCTTCAGGAAGCCACATACCGACAAGGTAAACGAGGTGATCAATTATGTAAAGGATAATTATGTCGACACGATCGGTCACGACCAGCTGGAGGAGAAGGCAATCACCGGGATGTTGCAAAGTCTTGATCCCCATTCGACATATATCACACCAGCCGAGTTTCACGATGCCAACGACCCGCTACTTGGTGGTTTTGAAGGGATCGGGGTACAGTTCAGGATCGAGCGTGATACCATCATGGTGATCACCCCGGTTTCCGGCGGACCCTCGGAAAAGCTGGGGATCAGGGCAGGCGACCGGATCGTGAAGATCGACGGAAAGAAAGTCGCCAGCGTAAAGATCAAGAACAACGATGTGATGCGAAAGCTGAAAGGCCCCAAGGGCACAAAGGTGAATGTTTCCATTTTCCGCAGGGGCGTAAAAGGCTTTCTTGATTTCACCATTACACGCGATGTGATCCCGATCTACAGTCTGGATGTTTCCTACATGGCCAGGCCGGGCATCGGCTACATCCGGCTGAACAATTTCTCGGCTACCACCCATGAAGAAATCGAGAAAGCCCTGAAAGACCTTAATTTCCACGGGATGAAAAAGCTGATCCTCGACCTGAGAGGCAACGGAGGCGGCCGTCTCCAGGCAGCCATCGATGTGGCGGATGAATTCCTGACCGACGGAAAGCTGATCGTATATACCCAGGGCGCACACAATCCGAAGAAAACAGCCTATGCCTCGGGCGGAGGGCTTTTTGAGCAGGGAGAACTGGTGGTGCTGATTGATGAATGGTCAGCCTCCGCGAGCGAGATCGTGGCCGGCGCCATCCAGGACAACGACCGCGGAACGATCATCGGCCGGAGGTCGTTCGGGAAAGGACTTGTGCAGCAAGAGTATGATTTCAACGACGGTTCGGGCATCCGGGTGACGATCGCACGCTATTACACGCCTACCGGCCGTTGCATACAGAAATCTTACAAGAACGGCTCAGAGGAATATTACAGCGATTATTATCACCGGATCCTTTCGGGTGAGATGGAAAATCCCGACAGCATCCATTTTGCCGATTCCCTGAAATTCAAAACCCCGAAAGGAAAAACGGTTTACGGCGGAGGAGGCATCATGCCCGATATCTATGTGGCTGTAGGAAAGGACACGCTGCTCTATTATTACAACACCCTCGCCAACAAAGGTCTGATCTACCAGTATGCTTTTGATTATACAGATAAGAACCGTGCAGGACTGAAGTACCGGACATTTGATGAATTCAACCAACGGTTTACCATCACCAATGCCATTTATGACGATTTTCTGAAGTCTGTCGAAAAAAGCGGTATCAAACGGGCAGGGAAAAACCTCTCCGAATCCGATGCAAAGATCAAGGTCCTGCTCAAGGCATACATCGGAAGGAACATCCTTGATAACCCGGGTTTCTACCCCCTGCTGAACAGCACTGACGAAACCTTTCTGAAGGCACTTTCCAAACTGCAACAAGAGCAACATTCCTGATGCAGTGAGGAATTGATTTTTAATTTGACTTTTTTCTGAAAAACCAATAATTTAGAGATTCAAAAACCGAAAAACATGATACACGAATTGCCAAAACTGCCGTATGAGATGAATGCGCTGGAGCCTTTCATTTCCCAGAGAACGATTGAGTTCCATTACGGAAAGCATCACCAGGCCTATGTCACCAACCTCAACAAGCTGATCGTGGGGACCGAATTTGAAAATGCCTCCCTTGAAGATATCGTAAGGAAAGCAAACGGCGGAATTTTCAACAACGGGGCGCAGGTATGGAATCATACCTTTTACTGGAATTGCATGAAGCCCAAAGGAGGCGGAGAGCCCGCCGGTAAGCTGGCAGATGCCATCCTGAAACATTTCGGTTCGTTCGCCGAATTCAAGGAAAAATTCTCCGCTGCCGGGGCAACCCTGTTCGGTTCAGGCTGGGCCTGGCTGGTTAAGAAGGAAGATGGCACCCTGGAGATCACCCAGGAAAGCAATGCCGGCAACCCCTTACGCACGGGCGGTACGCCCCTGCTGACCTGCGACGTTTGGGAACATGCCTATTACCTCGACAAGCAGAACCTCAGGCCGGGCTATATTGCCGATTTCTGGAACCTGGTGGATTGGGACGCTGTAGCTGGCCGGTTATAAAAATTCTCTGTGAGCCTCTGTGCCTTCTCTGTGGTTCTCTGTGAAACAAAAAATTATTACACTGAGGTTCACAGAGGAGACACAGAGAAGAAGGTTAATTAAGATATCGGAGCGATCTTTTTTCCCAGGATCTCACTGATCCCGTCAACCGGGATTCGTTCCTGTAACATCGTATCACGGTCGCGGATGGTGACCGTGTTATCCTGCAGGGTCTGATGGTCGATGGTGATGCCATACGGCGTACCGAGGGCATCCATGCGGCGGTAACGGCGGCCGATGGTATCCTTTTCCTCGTAAAAACAACGGTATCGGTATTTCAGGACATCCATGATTTCCCTTGCTTTTTCCGGCAGCCCGTCTTTCTTTATCAGCGGCAGGATCGCAACTTTTATAGGTGCAAGGATGGCAGGCAGGCTCAGAACAACGCGTTCAGAACCATCTTCCAGCTTTTCCTCGCGGTAGGCATTGCTGAGCACGGCCAGAAATGTACGGTCGAGGCCGATCGATGTTTCCACCACATAAGGAACAAACCCTTCATTCTTTTCCTGGTCGAAATACTGGATCTTCCGGCCCGAGAACTTCTGGTGCGCGCTGAGGTCGAAATCAGTGCGTGAGTGGATCCCTTCAATTTCCTTGAACCCGATCGGAAATTCAAATTCGATGTCGGTTGCAGCATTGGCATAATGGGCCAGCTTGTCATGATCATGGAAACGATATTTTTCCGCAGGGATGCCAAGGGAGAGATGCCACTTCATGCGCTCCTGCTTCCAGTAGCTGAACCATTCGAGCTCCTCACCAGGCTTTACAAAAAACTGCATCTCCATCTGTTCAAATTCACGCATGCGGAAGAGAAACTGGCGTGCTACGATTTCGTTGCGGAAGGCTTTCCCGATCTGTGCGATCCCGAACGGGATCTTCATGCGGGCCGATTTCTGGACATTCAGGAAATTCACAAAGATCCCCTGGGCTGTTTCGGGCCGGAGGAAGATCTCGTTTGCATCTTCATTCACAGAGCCCATCTGGGTGGAGAACATCAGGTTGAACTGGCGTACATCGGTCCAGTTCTTTGTTCCTGAAACGGGACAAACGATGCCCAGCTCCTCGATCAGGGCTTTCACATCGGCCAGGTCGTTCTTCTCAAGGGAGGCATAAAACCGTTTCTTTATCGTGTCGATCTTCGCCTGGTTTTCCATCACCCTAGGGTTGGTGGTTCGGTACATCTGTTCGTCGAACGTTTCGCCGAAACGCTGGCGGGCCTTTTCCACCTCCTTCTGGATCTTGTCTTCGATCTTCTGAACATTATCCTCCACCAGCACATCGGCACGGTAACGCTTCTTGGAGTCCTTGTTGTCGATCATCGGGTCGCTGAAGGCATCCACATGCCCGGAGGCTTTCCATACCGTGGGATGCATGAAGATCGCGGAATCCAGACCCACGATGTTTTCATGATACTGAACCATCGATTTCCACCAGAACTCCTTGATGTTGTTCTTCAGCTCAACGCCGAAGGGACCGTAATCATAAACAGCGCTTAATCCGTCGTAAATTTCACTGGAAGGAAAAACATATCCGTATTCTTTGGAATGGGAGATAATCTTTTTGAAAAGGTCTTCGTTTGTTGCCATGCGGCAAAGATAGAAAAATTTGAAGTCTGAAGTCTGAGGTCAGAAGTCGGAAAACAGAAGATGGAGAATGGAAGATGGAATCATTTTCTAATATTCTTTGATTAAAGTATTAATTACCCCGGACTTCAGTCCGGGAGTAAAGGGACAGAGAAAAACCCGGACTTTAGTCCAAGATTTAAGTAAACCAATTACGAATGGAACTTTTGGGCTAAAGCCCTTTTTAAGGTGGCGTTTTTACCCCCGCGCTAAAGCGCGTGGTAATTCATTGAGGTGACCGGAAGCTGAAGTTCCTTCGTTGTCCGGAAAGAATATTTCCCGGTGCCCATCTTCACATGGATTGTAGTTCCGGATTGTTCAACAGAAACACCGATGTGCCTGGCTTTCATAACATTTATAAATGTGACGGCTTTCTCAATGCCATCCCCGCATTTGTAATTCACCACCTCATCGGGAAGTGCAACACGGTTCCCCTCATATATGGATTCTTCAGGCCAGTTTTCGAGCGTCCTGTAAGTTTCTTCCGGATCCATTTCCATGAAAAAATCCACAGAAACGGGATTACGCTCAAATGCAGCTTTCAGATATGGCTTCCAGTCGCACGAATCCATGTGCCTTCCCGCGTAAAAGGCAAGATCGGCGGTGACAGATTCTTTGCGGAGGGACATCAGATGGTCAATGATCTCTTCCCGGGAATCAGATGGTAAAATGGTAATAGGGTGAGATGGTGAAAACGTCTTGTTGGAAGATGGGAGTTTAGGGTTTGTGTGGATGAATTTCTTCATGTCATCCATGAATTCTTTATTGGCGGCAAGGGCGGGAAATTCCTGGTGGAACAGGTTGTAGAATTCTGTATTTGTCTTTTGGTCGAAAATGAAATTATCGGATGCAATGACAGCCCTGTCCTGTTCAACCGTGAAAGACAGGTCCTCCTCATCGATCTCGCAATAAAGGTTCCGGGCCGATTTATCTCCGATCCTGTTCTTGCTGCCGTGTTCGTAAGCGTAAGCCTTTTCAAGGCGGATGTAGCGTGTCTGGTCCTGGCAGGTAAAAGCAAGCTGGAAAAATTTCTGGTATTTTGATGCCGACCGCAGGAAATTGGTGAAGATCTCAAAATTCACTGTGGTTTCGAGGTAAGCACTTAGTTTTTGGCGGAAGGAATGATATTCTTTCTCACCGATGGTGGCCTCAGGGTAAATCGTGTGGATGTAACCTGTAGAATGTGCAACGATCGTGATCTGTTCATGTTCCAGTGCGCGCCGTGCAAGTACCGAAAGTTCAGTTCCGTTATACCACATCGGCTTTGTAACAATACGGCGGTTGTTGGTGAGGACTCCGTCATCCACTAGAATAAAATTCTGTGAGTGAAGCGGGGTTCCGAGCAGGTAAATTTTTTCAAGGGGAACTTTTGCAACGACGAATAGGGCGGCGGCATAAAGAGTGGCCAGCGACACGCATTCACCCGCCCCGGTAGTATATCCGGGTTTGAAACGGAACGCATTCATGGCTTCAATTGTTTCCGTTTTCCAGTAGGGAATGATATCCGAATCATACTTGTCGAGCCCGAAATGTTTCCGGATGTCGATGTCGAAATAGTATTTATCACCTTCATAACCGAACAGGGCATTCGAACGCTGAAGGGTTTCCGTGTCAAGGAAATCCTCAAACCGGCTGATCTCGGTCTGCTTGTCGGTGAGGCCCCAGGTATCGAGGTCAAGGTTGAAACTGTAATGATCCATGATGTATTGCTTCAGCCGGTGGATCTTTTTCAGCGGGCCCATCCTGTCGATGCCTGCAAACCATTTGTCGTCGCGCCATTTCCAGATCTCCGGCGACATGATGTTGGCCAGCACCAGTGCGTACAGCAATTCAGGAAAAATGAAGATCTCCATGTCGGAGAGCGTGAAGGCGGAGGAGTATTTCTCGAGTTGTTTCTTATCCATTTTGGTCAGAAGGGACTTTTCTTAGGGGGCGCAAAGGTAACAAAAAAAGCCCGGTGTCTCTCCGGGCTTTTTTTCGTCAGGTAAAGTGAAATTTTGCTATTCAACGATCACTTTCAGTACCAGTTGTTTTTCGCTGCTGGTGAAATTAAAGAAGTAAACTCCCCGTGTAAGGCTCGTAATATCCAGCGGGTAAGTTCCGTTCAGTTCGAGTCCGGTTTTTTCAATGACAACGGAACCGAGTGCATTCATTACCCTCAGGTCGGCTTTCATTTTATACTGGGGAATGATGTTCACCGTTCCGCTGGCAGGATTCGGATATACGGAGATGAATTTTTGTGACTGATGCTCTGTGATCCCGGTAACGACATTTACAGGGAACTCCTGCGAGAAGGCGCCTGCGCCACAGGAGTTGACGCCCTGGACCTTGATGCTGGCGCTTCCGGCGTAGCTTAAACTCCATGTGATCGAAACCGTTGTTCCTGTTCCGCTGAAGGTTCCTGCACTCGCAGGTGTAACAACCCAGTTGTAGGTGGTTGCATACGTTCCGCCGGCAGTGGTATAATCAGTGGTGGTTCCTGCTGCAGGGTTACTGTTGCCGGCAGGCTGGGCCGGTGCATCCGGGACCTGCGGATCGATCGATACAGCAGATACCCCGTTCATCACGCCGGAACAGGTGGTGGCAATGTTGGTTCCCCATGAGGAATAATTTCCTGCAACCGTCTGGTTACCGAATGTTATTGCTCCGCCCGTACCGGCAACGATGTTCGATGTGGGGCTGGCATTCAGATAGAGCGTATAGTTGATGCCTGTTTGTGAACCATCCAGTCCGACGGCAATGCCGCTTCCTGTGGCACAGGTAGTGCCGCCACCGGTCATGGTATAGGAAGCAGGTCCGGAATTTACATTTACGAGCATATCGGGAGACCATGGGCCTTCGCAGCCAAGGTTGGATGCTTTGACATGGATCGTGGCAGCTCCGACAAAAGATGCCGACCAGTCAACGGTTCCTATCAGCGAACTGCCCGAGATTGTACCAGCCGAAGATGGCACGATCTCCCAGATATAGGATGTGGCCGGCGTGGTTCCGGAGGTTGTATAATCCGTGTTGGCAGGGTTCAGGCAAAGCATGGCAGAACCTGTTGGGGCTCCGGGTGTTCCGGGCTGCTGGTTCAATGTTATCGAGAGGGTCGGCGACCATGGGCCGTCTCCGCAGGAGTTTGTCCCTTTTACCTTCAGGTTGCATGATCCGACATAAACATTATCGAAGTCGATGGTGCAGCTTGTGCCGTTGTTCGTGATGACGCCAGCGGAGGCCGGTGACAAATCCCATACATAGGAAGTGGCGTTGTTGGCAGGCGCACAGTTATAGGTCTGGTTGGCCGGATTGGAGCACAAATTATTGGAACCAGAAGGTGTTCCGGCTATATCGGGAAAAGCCAACGCAGTGATATAGTTTGTTTTCACCACTTTGTTTCCGCGAAAAGTCGTCGAACTCCATGCGGTCAGGGTTGCATTGTAAGTGCCTGTTGCGGTATAGGAAACGCTCGGGTTCTGTGAGGTGGATGTGGGCGGAGTTGCGCCGGGCAGATCCCACTGGTAAGTGTTAACACCAGCTGACTGATCGGTGTAATTCACCGTAAACGGAGCACATCCGCTGGTCACATTGGAAGCGAAGTTAACCGTAACAGGGGCAGGTAGTGAATTCAGGGCTACCGTAGCACCATTGTAAATCGTTTTGGTTGAATAATCCTGCACAAAGGCTACCAGCGCACAATTTGCCAGGACCCAGGCCGGATCTTTGGTGAACGTAAGAACGATGATCTGCATGTCGCCGGATGAGAAATTGATCGCAGTCCCGTTATAATCGGGCACCATCAACCGCTCGACATGATGGACGGTCGTCATGCAGCCATAACCCGGGGGCCAGGCTGCAGCTGAAATATCGGTCTCGGTAAGGACCAGGTGGGCCCTCACATCGCTGCCTGAAACCGTGGCTCCTTTGTGGATCGAAAGTACGACCGTATAATCATTTCCTGAATTAGTCCCCGCAATATCAAGGACGACGGGTGACTGCACAGCATAGCAATTGTTGTAGTTATTCGTGTAGCTGACACCGTTCCCCGGGCAGGCGGATCCCCCCACCTGGGCAGTGGGTCCGTCAAAATGAGCGGTAGGATAGCCGGTAATGGCATAATAGCTGTTCCTGGCATTGGATGCTGCGTTCGCAAATACATCGCCGTTGTGATACTCGATCACGGCCACATTCGCACCGCTGGCAATCAGGTTCGTTGCTGCATTTGCAGCGCCCGGACAGTAGGTGCACCATGTTCCCGTGGAAATTTCACAAACGACTTTGTTCCGCTGAACTGTTTGCGAATTAACAGTGGCTGCCACCATTAATAAGGCAACCGCGATAAGTAAAATTTTTTTCATGGGTTTTGTTTTTTGGATGATGGGTTTGTCTCGGATACAAAATTATAACATTTTCAATTCGTGTTACATATGTTTTATGCATATCAGCAAAAAAAATTCTTGAAGGAAATCTTCTTACAATGACCCGGCATTTCTAATCCCTTATTTTTTCTTACATTTGCTCAACAAAAAAAACTGATTGACATGTATTACTCCGGATTAGAAATCATAGAGATTGCCGTCCGTATTGAAGAGAACGGCCAGGAATTTTATACTGCAGCAGCAGAAATGATTGAAGAAAGCAGCGACGTGAAGGGTTTGTTTTATGATCTTGCGGAGAAAGAACTCACGCACATTGCCATCTTCCAGAAGCTGGCCGATAAATTTGAAGCCGAGACGTTTGAATTCAATAAGGATGAGGCTTCGGATTATATCGGACATCTTGCCGACACCCATATCTTCGGAAAGAAAGACGCCGGTGCAGCGCTTGCAAAAACGGTTTCAACACCTCAGCAGGCACTCGAAATTGCCTATAAATTCGAGAACGACAGTGTTCATTTCTATGAGGAGCTGCTGAAGCGCACCGAAACCGATTCCAAAAAGGTGATCCTTCAGATCATCGAAGAAGAGAAAGAACATGCTGCTGAAATAAAGCAGTTCATGTGATCACAGAAGATTGATCAGGAAGGCTGGCAGAAGTCCGAGTAATATCGTCAGGACTGTTAAAAAAACAATGTGGGTTTTGTAAGCAAAACCTGCCTCCAGTTTTATTCCTTCACCTTCCTTCAGGTACATCGAGATGATGGGTTTGAAATAATAGCCCACGCTGATGGCTGAACCCAGCACGGCCAGGATGACCAGCCATAAATAACCCTTCTCAAGTGCTGTTGCAAACAGGTAATATTTTGCCATGAACCCGGCCAGGGGCGGAATTCCTGTCAGCGACAAAAGTGCAATGGTGAGGCAGACGGCCTCCACCGGATTCTTTCTCCCCAATCCCTCAAAGGATGTAAAGAGGTCATTCCCTTTTGCCCCTCTTACCAGGATCAGGATGCCGAAAGCAGTGACGGTAGCAACCGAATAGGCTGCGGCGTAAAGCAGCAGTGCGTCAGCGCTGCGTGCGCTGAACGCAAGCACCGCCAGCATCATGTATCCGGAATGGCTGATGCTGGAATAGGCCAGCATGCGTTTCAGGTTTGGCTGGTAAAGACCGGTGAGATTTCCCACCAGGATCGTTAACACTGCCAGGATCCAGAGCGTTGTCTCCCAGGTTTCCCTGATGGCTGGAAAACAGTGACTGAACAACCGGAACAGGGCAACGATGCTGGCAACTTTGACTACGGTCGCCATGAATGCGGTCAGGAGTGTGGGTGTTCCCTCGTACACATCCGGTGCCCAGAAATGAAAGGGAACAATGGCAATCTTGAACGCCAGTCCGATGATCAGCAGGAACAATCCTGCCTTGAACATCGGGGAAAGATGGGCCGCCTCCCGGACTGTATAGGCAGAAATCTCATCCATGTTAAGGGATCCTGATGCGCCATAGAGCAGGGCGATGCCAAAAAGCAGAAATCCCGACAGGAAAGATCCCATCAAAAAATATTTCAGGGTTGCCTCATTGGAAGTGATGGCTTCCTTGTGACTTCCTGCAAGCACGTACAGGGCGATCGAGAGGGTCTCAATTCCAAGAAAAAGCATGATCAGGTTCCCGAAACTGGTCATCATCACGCTGCCGACCAGGGCAAAAATGAGGATGGCATAAATGTCGTCGAGCGGGCGCTGGACGCCCCTGTAATAATGTCCCGCAAACATGAAGATCAGGAAGGTCGTAAAGATCAGGATGGAGCTGAATGCTACCGAAGAATTATCCACGATCATCATTTCGTTGTAATAATGCAGATTCAGATTCCATCCCGAAAGCGTCAGCGCAAGCGACACCAGCAACCCGATCAGGATTGTAGGCAGGTGCCATGCTTTTTTTCCGAGCAATCCTTCAGCAAGGATCAGAACACCAAGTACCGATAGAGAAATGATCGTCGACATTCAATGATTTTCGTTCTTCATTTAATTATTGCATGCGTCTTTTTATGGTCAATGCATCAGGTTTAAAATGGTCCGGACGGCCGGTTCCGCCAGGTTCAGGAAAAAGCCCGGGAAGATCCCGATCCAGAAGATCATAACCACCAGCGGGATCAGGGGAATGGCCTCTTTCATGCTGATATCCCCGGAAATCTCCAGGTCTTCCATCGGATTCCCCAGCATGGTCCTCTGGTACATCCAGAGCATGTATACGGCGCTGAAGATGATCGTCAGTCCGGCGACGGCCGCAATCCAATAATTGTATTCAAAAATGCCAAGCAGTAGCAGGAATTCACCGACAAAGCCGTTGGTCAGTGGCAAGCCTATGCTGCCCAGCAAAACGATCATAAAGAGAACCGCCAGCCATGGCGCTTTTGCCGCCAATCCGCTGATTCTGGAAATCTCTCTTGTTCCTGTTCTTTTTTCAATAATACTGATGATGATGAACAATCCGGTAATGTTGATGCCGTGGGAAACCATTTGTATAACGGCACCTTCAAGCGCTTTTGGTGTCAGGGCAAAGATCCCGGCAGCGATCAGCCCTACGTGTGCGATCGAAGACCAGGCCACAAGCCTTTTCATGTCGGATTGCCGGATCGCAATGACCGATGCATAGATGATCCCGGTCACGGCAAGGATCATGGCGAGCCAACCCCATTCTTTCAAAGCTACCGGGCAGATGGGCAGCAGAAAACGGATCAGTCCGTACGTTCCCATCTTCAGCATGATGCCTGCCAGCAGCATGGTGCCGCCGGCCGGGGATTCGGTATAGGTATCGGGCTGCCAGGTATGGAAAGGGAAAATGGGGATCTTGATGGCGAATGCCAGGAAAAATGCAAGGAAGATCCAGGTCTGTTCCGCCGGCGTCAGATGGGCGGCATAAAGATAAATAATCTCGAAGGTATGCGGTTGCGGCGTGCGGAAATAGAGCCAGATCAGGGCTACCAGCATGAAGAGGCTGCCGGTGAAGGTATAGATGAAGAACTTGAATGTGATGCGGATCCGGTCATTACCGCCCCAGACGGCACAGATAAAATAAGCAGGGATCAGTGCAAGTTCCCAGAAAATGTAGAAAACAAGACCGTCGGAGGCGGTGAACACCCCGATGAAAGCCATCTCCATCAGCATGATCAAACCATAGAAAGCAGAAGGTTTCCGGTAGGAATGTTCAAGTGATGATAGAATAATCAGCGGCGTCAGGAATGTAGTAAGAAGAACCATCAACAGGCTGATCCCGTCAATACCGAAACTGAGGTTGATGTGAAGGCTCGGGATCCACCCGATGTCCAGCAGCCAGTTGCAATGGCATTGGGTTGAATAGAGAAACAAACCGTAAGCCGATACAAGGAATTCCGCCACGGAACCTGTCAGAGCCGCCATCCTGATCTGCCGTTCATCGCGCAGGCTGAAGATCAGCAGCGAGAACGCCAGCGGGAGCAATATGAGGATTCCTGTGATCATGGTTCAGATAACAAGGTTAAAAAGTAATATGGCGATGATCCCGACCACCATCATGAAGACATAGAAGCCGACATGACCGGTCTGCAGATAACGGATCGTATTCCCCGCCTTTACAACGAGTGTTCCGGCGCCGTTCACGGTGCGATCGATGATCCGGATTTCCATCACATCATGACAAACTTTTGAAAGCCATAATGACGGTCTGACAAAAAGAAGGTCGTAAAGTTCATCGATATAAAATTTATTCGTCAGGATCCTGGCAACCGGAGATCGCAGGATCGTTGCCTCATCCGGGATCAGGGATTTTTTAACAAACCGGCTCCAGGCCACGACGATCATCACGGCAACATAAACGATTGTTACACCAACCAGCAGGTAATCCGTTTGCGCATCAAGAAAATAAACCGGTCCTTTCAGCAGGGGCGTTGCATCGGCAAATACAGGTCCGAGGAAAGAATGAAGCCAGGCAGAACCGCCGGCCAACGCGGGAAGGTTGATGATTCCTCCGGTAACAGACAAGAAGGCCAGCAGTATGAGCGGGATCATCATGACAGGTTCCGCGTCCCGGAGATGCTGCAACTGTTTTATGTTGCCGCGAAAATTCCCTGAGAAGGTGAGGAAATAGAGCCGGAACATGTAGAAGGCGGTCATCAGGGCTCCGGTAACCGCCACGACCCAGAGGATCATACTGTGGGTGAAAACGGATGAAAGGATCTCATCTTTGGAAAAGAAACCTGCAAACGGCGGCATGCCCGCAATGGTAATGGTGCCGATGAGGAAGGTCCACCGGGTTTTCGGGAGGGCCGATCCCAGTCCGCCCATTTTCCGGATGTCCTGCTCGCCGTCCATGGCGTGGATCACGCTGCCGGCGGCAAGGAACAGGAGGGCTTTGAAGAATGCATGGGTGATGAGGTGGAACATCGCCCCGGTGAAGGCCCCGAGACCGAGACCGAGAAACATATATCCCAGCTGGCTGATGGTGGAATAGGCGAGGATCTTTTTGATATCATTCTGATAAATGGCGATGGCAGCGGCAAACAAGGCTGTTACCAGTCCGGTTACAGCAACGACAGTCATGGTGGCCGGCGCAAGGGCGTAAAGGATATTCGAGCGGGCCACCATATAAACACCGGCCGTGACCATCGTGGCAGCATGGATGAGGGCAGATACCGGAGTCGGACCCGCCATCGCATCGGGAAGCCAGGTATAAAGCGGGATCTGTGCGCTTTTTCCAACAGCTCCTGCAAAAAGGAGCAGTGTTATGGCTGTTACCACACCCGTGCCGGGCAGAAATCCTTTCGCATTATGAAATACATCAATGTAATTGAGGCTGCCGAAGGTGGTGAAGAGCAGGAACATCCCCAACAGGAAACCCAGGTCGCCGATCCTGTTCATGATAAAGGCTTTCTTTGCTGCATTGTTGAATTCCTGGTTCCGGAACCAGAACCCGATCAGCAGGTAAGAACAGAGCCCGACCCCTTCCCAGCCGATGAACATGATGAGGTAATTGGCGCCCATCACCAGGATCAGCATGAAGAAAACAAAGAGGTTCATGTAAGCGAAAAACCGGTTGTAACCCTGATCATGCTCCATGTACCCGATGGAATATACATGGATGAGGAACCCGACACCGGTGACAACCAGCAGCATGAGCGCCGACAGCGGATCAATGTAAAAGGAGAAAGAGAGCGACAGCCCGCCAAAGGTCATCCAGTTGAACACTTCCGTGACCGGCCATGTTTGAACTCCCCTGCGGGATCCTGCAGCAATAATTACAAAAATGATGAATGAGAGAATGAAGGAAATAAGGACCGTTCCGGGACCAATAAGCGAAGCGAGCTTTTTTGGAATGCGGTTAAATCCCAACCCGAGGATCAGAAATCCCAAAAGTGGAAATACGGGGATCAATGTTACGATCAGGTCTTTCATCAATCTATCAAACGTTTTCTAGAATTTTGATTAATACTTTTCGTGGATTTTCGTGGTCCTTCGTGGATTTTCGTGTAAGAAAAACTATTTCACGAAAGACACGAAGAAGACACGAAAGACACGAAAGTTTATATCTACCATTTCAGTTTATTCAAAACATCAATATCAATCGAGTGCGTTGTCCGGTAAATAACCACAATGATAGCCAGCCCTATCGCAACTTCTGCCGCAGCCACCACCATAATGAAAAACACAAAGATCTGGCCTGCAGGATCGTTCAGGTAGGTCGAAAAAGCCGCCAGCAAAAGGTTGATCGAGTTGATCATCAGCTCCACCGACATCAGGATCAGCAGCGCATTCCTTTTGATCAGAACCCCGATCACCCCGATGCAAAAAAGCACGGAGCAAAAGATCAGGTAATAACTGATCGGGATAAACTGCATCGTATATCTTATTTCCTCCATTTACTTCAAATTCATCTTGTTTCTAATTCCCGCATTTCAGCATTCCTGCATCCCCGCATTGATTTTCAAATCTGTTCTTTCTTCCCCAGCAACACCGCTCCCACCATCGCCGTCAGGAACAGGATCGAGGCCAGCTCGAACGGTAAAAGGTATTGCTTGTACAGAACCTGTCCCAGGTTTTTCACCAGTCCGATCTGGGTCAGGGCCGGATCTTTTTCGATGGCAATATCATAGCCCCGGAAGATCCCGATCAGCACGATCATCAGCAGGCAGCCGGCGATGATGGCCACAATTTTGATCCAGACCGGTTTTGGGGATACCTCTTCCTTGTTCAGGTTCAGAAGCATGACGGTGAACAGGAAGAGGACCATGATGGCGCCGGCATAAACGATGACATGAACCACGGCCAGGAACTGTGCATTCAGCAGAATATAATGCCCGGCGATCGCGAAGAAGGTGAGCGTCAGGTAAAGAACGCTGTGGATCGGCTTCCGCGAGAGCAGCACCATAATGGCCGAGTAGAGTGCAACTGTGGAAAGAAAGAAGAAAATGTACTTCGTAAACATCCTGTCAGCTATGCATTATTTTTTAGTTGCCGGATTCCGGTTACCGGTTATGCTTTCGTGTTTTGTCTTTTTTAAAATCAAGTACCGCCCTGGTCTCCCGTTTTGAAACATCGATCCGCTGTGCGGGATCACGGGGTTCAACCAGTTTATCCTTGCCAAAGATAAAACCTTCCCGTTCGTAATCCGCAGGGATAATTCTTTTTGTCAGGAAAATTGCCTCCTTTGGACATGCTTCTTCGCACAATCCGCAAAAGATGCAGCGCAGCATGTTGATTTCATAAATGGCCGCATATTTTTCTTCCCGGTAGAGCATCTCCTCGCCCGGCTGCCGTTCGGCAGCCACCATCGTGATCGCTTCGGCCGGGCAAGCCACCGCGCAAAGGCCGCATGCGGTGCAGCGTTCACGCCCTTCGTCGTCGCGTTTCAGGACATGCACGCCACGGTAGATCTCCGAAAATTCCCGTTTCACTTCGGGATACCGGATGGTGGTTTTTTTCTTGAAAAGATGCGAGAAGGTGATTCGCATTCCGTTGAGAATGGCAGGCAAATAGATCTTCTCCCAAAAAGACATCTTTTTGTTTGAGACTACTTTCGACCGGTTACTCAAAGGATCCATCGTTAAAAATTCTTCTTTATCAGGTCAGCCTTGTTTTATAAGGATGACCACACCTGTTATGATGATATTTACGATTGCCAGCGGAATTAATGCTTTCCAGCCCAGCCGCATCAGCTGGTCGTAACGGAACCTCGGCAGTGTCCACCGCACCCACATGAAAATAAAGCCCAGGAAGGTGATCTTGATGAACAGGACAAGAAAACCGACGGCCGCCAGGGCATTCGGGGAAAGTCCCAGGCTGTCTTCAAAAGGAAAATGGTACCCGCCGAAGAACAGCGTGGCCATCACGGCTGAGGAGATGAACATGTTGATGTATTCTGAGAACAGGTAAAACCCTAGTTTCATGCTGCTGTATTCGGTATGGTAACCGCCCACAAGTTCGGTCTCGCACTCCGGAAGATCAAAGGGCGACCGGTTGCATTCTGCAAAGGCACAGACCAGGAAGATAATGAAAGCGGCGGGCTGATACCAGACATTCCAGTTTATTCCTTTTTGGCTATCCACGATGTCTTTCAGGCTGAGTGAACCCGTCATCATGACCACTGCGATGATGGCAAGGCTCATCGCCAGTTCATAGCTGATCATCTGAGAGGATGCACGGATGGCGCCCAGCAATGCAAATTTGTTGTTGGAGGCCCACCCGCCGATCATGATCCCGTAAACCCCGATCGACACAATGGCAAAAATGTAAAGGATCCCGATGTTGATATCCGCTACCTGCAACGGATAAACCTTTCCGTTGATGACCATATCGCCCCCCCACGGAATGGCGGCACTGGTCAGCAGGGCGATAAGCATGGTAAGTGAAGGGCCCAGGATGTAAAGGAACTTATCCGCCGTGTTCGGCATGAACTCCTCCTTGAAAAAGAGCTTGATCCCGTCGGCAAGCGGCTGGAAAATTCCCCAGGGACCTGCACGGTCGGGGCCGAACCTGTCCTGGAAAAAGCCTGCCATCTTCCGTTCGATCAGGGTCGAATACATGGCAACCACCAGGCTGATGATCAGGATCAGCGAGGCCAGGATGAATTTATAGATGATAAAACCCGAACCCATGAGCTATGTTTTCTCCTCCTTTTTTCCCATTTTCCCTTCGATCGGCTGAATGACCGAAGGCTTGATCAGTTTTTCATAATGATTGGCCGAGATTACCGATTGCCGTTTGATCTTCCGCGGCCCTTCTATGACCCAGTCGTTCCGGTCCTTCTTTTCAAACCTGCATTCGTTGCAGATAAATTCTTCCAGTTCTCCGTACTGATCTTTTCTTCCGGTGATCCGGTAGATTTCGTTCCCGAACATCCATGCTGTTACTTTCCCGGAGCATTTTCTGCACTCCCTGTGGGCGTCCATCGGCTCAAGGAACCACACGCGGCTTCTGAAGCGGAAAGTCCGGTCGGTCAGCGCGCCGACGGGACAGACATCGATCACATTTCCCGAAAAATCATTGTCAATGACATTCTGAATATAGGTGCTGATCTCGGCAGCATCTCCGCGGTAAAGAACCCCGTGCACACGTTTATCCGTGAGCTGATCCGCAGTAAAAACACAGCGGTAGCAAAGGATGCAGCGGTTCATATGAAGTTTGATCGAATCCCCGATGTCGATGACAGGGAACTCCCTGCGATCTTCTTCGCTCCTTGTTTCTACAACGCCATGTTCAAAGCTCAGGTCCTGGAGGTCGCATTCGCCGGCCTGGTCGCAAACGGGGCAATCCAGCGGGTGGTTGATCAGCAGGAACTCAACGATGGCCTTCCGGGCATCCAGCACTTCCTGCGATGTCGTATTCTGAACTACCATTCCGTCCTGAACAGGCGTGCTGCAGGATGCAACCAGTTTCGGCATCGGGCGGGGATCTTTCGCCGAGGACTCCGCTACCCTGACCAGGCAGGTGCGGCATTTCCCGCCGCTGCCTTTCAGCTTTGAATACCAGCACATGGCCGGGGGAACGATCTTGCCCCCGATCTTCCGGGTTGCTTCAAGGATGGTGGTCCCCTCCGCGACTTCAATGGTTATATTGTCAATCGTAACTTTTATCATTTCTATATATACCGGATCAGTGATCCGTGATTAATATTCTTTACAATATCGGGGTGTTCGACATGAAATTCAAATTCCTTCCGGAAATGCCGGATGGCGCTGGAAACCGGCCATGCAGCAGCATCCCCGAAGGGGCAGATGGTGTTTCCTTCGATCTTATCGGCAATGCTGACAAGGAGATCGATCTCTTTCTTTTTTCCTTTTCCCTCTTCGATCCGGCGTAGGATGGGTTCCATCCATGCTGTTCCTTCACGGCAGGGGGAACATTGTCCGCACGATTCATGGCGGTAAAACCGGGTGAAATTCCAGGTATTGCGAACCATGCAGGCATCTTCATCATATACGATGAAACCGCCTGAACCGAGCATTGAGCCCGTTTCGAAGCCACCTTCAGCCAGTGATTCATAGCTCAGCAGCCGCTTGTCTCCTTTCTGCGTATGTACGATCAGATCGGCCGGAAGGACCGGAACGGAAGAACCGCCCGGGACGACAGCTTTCAGGTACTTCCCGTTTTTGATCCCGCCACAGTATTCCTCCGAATAGAGAAAATCCTCCACTGGAAGTCCCAGATCAATCTCATACACACCGGGCTTGTTGATATTTCCGCAGGCCGACATCAGTTTCGTACCGGTGCTTTTCCCGATACCAATGGAAGCGTAAGTATTTCCTCCCATGCCAATGATCGGAGCCACCGCAGCGAGGGTTTCCACATTGTTGACCATGGTCGGGCAATTGTACAATCCCCTGAAGGCAGGAAAAGGAGGCTTTATCCTCGGATTTCCGCGTTTGCCTTCCAGTGATTCGAGCAGGGCAGTTTCTTCCCCGCAGATGTAGGCGCCTCCTCCGGGGTGAAGAAAGATATCGAGTGAAAAGTTCGTTCCGAGGATATTCTGTCCGAGCATCTTGTTCTGGTAAGCCTCGCCAATGGCCTTTTGCAGGATCGCGATGATGTATTTGAATTCGCCCCGCACATAGATGTAACAGCTCTTCACGCCAAGTGCATAACTGGAAATGATGATTCCCTCGATCAGCAGATGGGGCAGATGCTCCATCAGGTAACGGTCCTTGAAGGTGCCGGGTTCGCTTTCATCAGCATTGCAGATGAGGTATTTCGGTTTGTCGGATTTCCGGTCGAGAAAGCTCCATTTCAGCCCGGTCGGGAAACCGGCGCCGCCACGGCCCCTGAGTCCGGATTTTGTGACTTCCTTGCCGACATCGGCGGGCGTCATCTCCTTAAGGGCCTTTTCCGCATTACGGTACCCGCCGTTCGACCTGTAAACGTCGAACCCGCGGATGCCGGGGATCCCGATCTTTTCTGTTAAAACAGCTCTGCCCATCGAACCTCTGAAGTTTTCCCGTTTGATTTTTCTTTTAAATCCCCGATGATCCGATCGATCTTTTCAGCGGTCAGGGATTCATGAAATTCCGTATTCACCTGCATCACCGGCGCCGTGCCGCACGCACCAAGGCATTCGACGGTTTTTAATGTAAAGATCCCGTCGGGTGTGGTTTCCCCTACGTTGATCCCAAGGCTTTTCTCCAGGTGTTCCAGGATCTGTTCCCCGCCGCAAATTGCACAGGGGCCGGTCTGGCAAACCTCGATCACATATTTCCCTACCGGTTCAAGGTGAAACATCGTGTAAAACGTTGCCACCTCGTATACTTCCACCGGCTGAATGTTCAGCAGCGAAGCAACACGATCCATCACATCCACGCTGAGGTACCCGCCGAGTTCCTGCTGCGCAATGTGCAGCACCGGCAGCAACGCAGATTTCTGCTGCCCTTCAGGGTAATGACTGATGATCACCCCGATTTTTTCCAGTGTCGCATCAGAAAAAGCAACAGGTTTATTTTCTTTTATATGTAAATGATGATCAATCATTCCGCTCATCCGTAATTTTTAATCAATTATGCATCCAGCTCTCCTGCAATCACATTCATGCTGCTCATGGTCAGGATGGCATCCGACAACACTCCTCCCCTGATCATTTCCGGCAAAGCCTGATAATAGATGAAACAGGGCCTGCGGAAATGGAGCCGGTATGGAGTTCTTCCTCCATCGCTGACAAGGTAAAAACCAAGCTCGCCATTTCCTGCTTCAACCGAATGGTAGACCTCCCCGGCCGGAGCGCCGATTTCGCCCATCACGATCTTGAAATGCCAGATCAGTGCTTCCATTTTGTCATAGACCTCCTCTTTCGGAGGCAGGTAAAATTCCGGCACATCCACATAATGTTTTCCTTCGGGAAGATTATCGAGTGCGTTCCGGATGAGCTTCAGACTCTGCCATACCTCCTCCTGCCTGACACAAAACCGGTCGTAGGTATCGCCGTTCGTCCCAACCGGGATCGTGAAATCAAAATCATCGTAAGAGCTGTAAGGAGAAGTCACCCGCACGTCGTAATCAACGCCGGCAGCGCGGAGGTTGGGACCCGAAAACCCGTAATTGATGGCCCTTTCGGCTGATATCGGCCCCACGTTGATGGTGCGGTCCATAAAGATGCGGTTTCGCATCAGCAGTTGCTCAAACTGGTGCAATATCTTTGGCAAACGATCTGTGAACGCATAGATCATTTTGATCACCTCGGGTGAAAAATCACGTTCGAATCCGCCGATCCTGCCAATGTTTGTGGTCAGCCTCGCGCCGCAAAGCTGCTCATAGATCTCGTACACGCGTTCCCTTTCCTGGAAAAGGTAAACAAACCCTGTGAGTGCGCCGCTGTCGACGCCGATCACGCTGTTACAAACGAGGTGATCGGTGATCCGGGCCAGTTCCATCAGGATGATCCGCATGTAATCAATCCGGTGTGTGGTTTTAACCCCGAGGAGCTTTTCCACGGTCATCTGCCAGCCGATGTTGTTGATGGGAGAAGAACAGTAATTCAGCCGGTCGGTCAGTGTGGTGACCTGGTAATAGGGCCGTCGCTCGGCGATCTTTTCGAACGCACGGTGAATGTAACCGATCGTTTGTTCCGTATCGATGATCCGCTCGCCATCCATGGTCAGCACGTTCTGGAATATCCCGTGCGTGGCCGGATGCGTCGGGCCAAGGTTCAGCGTTGTATAGAGGGCATCATTCATCGTCCGAAAAATCTGTCGTCCTTGTCGTGCCTGGTCTGATCTTCCAGGGGATATTCCTTCCTCATGGGAAAATAATCCATGTACTCAACATTCAGGATCCTTTTCAGGTTCGGATGACCTTCGAAAATGATCCCGTAAAAATCATATGTTTCCCGCTCCATCCAGTCGGCCGCGGAAAAAAGATCGGTGACGGTGGGAATAACGGGGTTCTTCAGGGGCAGGAAGGTTTTGATCCGTATCTTCTCATTTCCTTCAAAACGGTGCAGGTGATAAACGACACCCAGCGGTAATTTTTGTTCCGGGTAATGGATTCCGCAAAGGGTTGTCAGGAAGGTGAATCCCAGCGACTGATTTTCCTTCAGGAAAAAGATCACATCGTGGATCACCTCCTTCGAAACCACCACCGTGAGCATGTCGGATGTCTCATCCGTGCTGATGATCCCGTCTGTGAAGCGGGTTTTCAGTTTGCCGGTAATGAAAGCGTTATCCATTGTTGTTCAATGCCCCTTTCAGAAAAAAGAAAATTCATTAAAAAATTCCGTAGCTTTTCAATAATTCCTTGTACTCTTCCGAGTACCTCCGCCTGAGCGGCTCCTTCCCGACCAGTTCCTGCACCTTCATGAATCCGTCGATGATCTGTTCCGGCCGCGGCGGACAGCCGGGAACATAAACATCCACGGGAACCACGAGGTCGATTCCCTGGAGCACGCTGTAGGTATCGAAGATGCCTCCGCTTGCGGCACAGGCACCAACGGCCATCACCCACCGTGGTTCAGCCATCTGTACATAAACCTGCTGGACCACGGGGGCCATTTTCTTGGCGATGGTTCCCATCACCATCAGCAGGTCGGCCTGGCGGGGGCTGAAGCTCAGCCGCTCAGCGCCAAACCGTCCGAGGTCGTAATGCGCACCCATGGTGGCCATGAACTCGATCCCACAGCAGGAAGTTGCAAACGGCAGGGGCCAGATGGAATTCTTGCGGGCCAGCCCGATCACCTTGTCGAAGGTGGTGGCAAACAGCCCGGGAGAAGAATATCCATCGGGAGGATCAACCTTGATATATCCTGCATTTACCATCACCTGAGTGCTTCGTCGCTTAGTCGTTTCATTAATTTCGAAATCAATAATCCCATCACCCCGTCAGCTCATCAACTCATCAGCTCATCAACTTATCAATCCCAGTCCAGGGCCTTCTTCCGGATGATATAATAGAACCCGAAAAGCAGGAAGCCCAGGAACAGCAGCATCTCCAGGAATCCATTCCAGCCGAACTCCTTGAAGTTGATGGCCCATGGATAAAAGAAGATGATCTCCACATCGAATAAGACAAACAGGATCGCGATCAGGAAATACTGCACCGAAAAAGGAAAACGGGCATTTCCCTTCACCTCTATCCCGCATTCAAAATTCTCCTCTTTCCGCAGGGTATGGATCCGTTTCCGTTTCCCCCCAATGTAATGGGTAACGGTCATCGTTAGCGCGACAAAACCGAATGCCACCACCGACTGGATAAGGATAGGGAAGTAATCCGACGAGAAAAATGACCGTTCCATTGTTTAGAATTATTCTTTACAAAGATACCTTTTTTTCCAAAAAATCAGGGAACAGGATAAAATTAATAATTTTGGCGCTCCATAATATCCCATCGTTGATGAATGCAATGCCCCTGTTGATCGCAGCGCTTGCCCTGTTCGCACTCGCCTATCGTTTTTACTTCGCTTTTATCTCCGCCAGGGTTCTTGTGCTTGACGATACGCGGGTCATGCCTTCCTCAAAGCTATACGATGGCCAGAACTATTACCCCATGAACCGGTGGATCCTGTTCGGCCATCATTTTGCCGCCATTGCCGGGGCAGGTCCCCTGGTCGGGCCAGTGCTCGCCTGCCAGTTCGGATATTTCCCGGGGTTCCTCTGGATGGTGATCGGGGCCGTCATGGCCGGAGCCGTTCATGATATTGTTATCCTGACAGCCTCGGTCCGCCATGACGGGAAATCGCTGGCCGAGATCGCCCGCCTGGAGATCGGGAAAATTTCCAGCAGCATTACCGCTTCCGTCGCCACTTTTATTATAATCATCATAGCGCTGGCAGGACTGGGGCTTGTTGTTGTGAATGCGCTGTCGGAGAGTTCCTGGGGCACGTTCACCATCGCGGCAACGATCCCCATTGCCATATTCATGGGAATCTGGATGTTCAAATTCCGGAAAGGAAAAACCGCGGAAGCCACCGTCATGGGGGTGATCCTTCTCTCCCTCGCCGTGATCTTCGGCAAATACATCCCCGGATCCCCGTTTGCTTCCTGGTTTCATTACGATCGCAAGACGCTGACATTGCTGCTGGCCGGCTATGGATTTTTCGCTTCCGTGCTGCCGGTCTGGCTGCTGCTCTCGCCGCGCGATTACCTGAGTTCAATCATGAAACTGGGGGTGGTGGCCATGCTGGCGATCGGGATCATCATTGTGGCCCCTAACCTCAAAATGCCGGCATTTACAGCGTATGCCTGGGGGGGCGGACCGATCATTCCCGGGGCGCTCTTTCCCTACCTGTTCATCACCATCGCCTGCGGGGCCATTTCGGGGTTCCATTCCCTGATCAGTTCGGGTACCACGCCCAAGATGCTGATGAAAGAATCGCACATTAAATCCATTGCCGCCGGTTCGATGCTGGTTGAGGGCGCCGTCAGCATTCTTGCAATGATTGCCGCTGCCAGCCTCTTTCCCCTCGATTATTTCCAGATCAATGTATCGCCTGAAAAATTTCAGCAGATCCTTCCCCAGCTGCATGCGATG
This sequence comes from Bacteroidota bacterium, assembly GCA_026391805.1. Lineage (GTDB taxonomy): Bacteria > Bacteroidota > Bacteroidia > Bacteroidales > FEN-979 > FEN-979. Next base: position 183,695 of record JAPLDJ010000015.1, read on the forward strand.
GGTTTCACCACCTCCGATCTCTCCCGGCTTTCGGCCGAAGTGGGGGAAAAAGTTATAGGCAGGACGGGCGGGGCTGTATCGCTGGCCGTCGGGATGGCCCAGATCTTTTCATCCATCCCGGGATTAAAAGGATTGATGTCGTACTGGTACCATTTTGCGATCATGTTCGAGGCGCTGTTCATCCTCACCACCATTGATGCCGGGACACGCGTGGCACGGTTTATCCTCCAGGAAAGTTTCGGAAGATTTTACAAGCCTTTCGGACGGGCCGACTGGCTGCCCGGAAACCTGGCCGCCAGTGCCCTGGTCGTTATCTTTTGGGGATATTTTATCTATACCGGAACAGTATCAACGATTTGGCCGATGTTCGGCACCGCCAACCAGCTCCTGGCCACCATTGCGCTTGCCATCGGAACATCCTGGATCATCAACCAGGGTAAAATAAGGTACGCATGGATCACCATCCTGCCGATGACATTTGTCGGCATCACTACATTAACAGCCGGAATTCTCAACATAAAAAACATCTACCTCCCGCAGGCTGCTGATCCCGGCCTTCGCATTCATGGGATCATCAACATGACACTGACCGTGGTGATCATGCTCTCGGTGGTGATCATTATCAAAGATGCGCTCCCGCAATGGCTTGCAGCATGGAAAGGTGCAAGAAAAGTTCCGGGAAAGATAAAGGTGGATTAAAGGAATGTCTTAATCCTGCAGCACCTCTTTTGTCTGATATTTCTTCGCCTTCTCCTCATCAAATTCCCCCTCCCATCGTGCAATAACAGCCGTGGCCAGGCAGTTGCCGATGACATTTACGGCGGTCCTGGCCATGTCCATCAATTCATCGATCCCCAGGATGATAAAGATCGGCCAGACCGGCAAACCGAAATTGGTGGCCGTTCCCAGCAGGATGACAAGGGATGCCCGCGGAACGCCTGCAACGCCCTTGCTGGTCAGCATCAGGGTGACCATCATCACCAGCTGTGTGCCGAGATTCATTTGAATACCGCTGATCTGTGCAATAAAAATGGATGCAAGCGCAAGGTACAGGGTTGTTCCGTCGAGGTTGAAACTGTAACCGGTAGGGATCACGAAAGCAACTATCTTCCTCGGAACCCCGAACCGTTCCATGTTTTCCATGGCAATGGGAAGTGCCGCTTCTGAACTGGTTGTGGCAAAGGCAAGCGTTGCTGGTTCGGTAATGGCGACGATAAATTTTCTGACGGGGATCCTGAACAGCAGGGCGACGGGAAGCAACACCAGAAGGAGGAAAAGTAAAAGGGCAATGTAAAGAGTAGCCAGCAACTGGGCAAGGTTCACAAGAATTCCAATTCCCATATGGCCGACACTGTATGCAATTGCAGCAAAAACGGCAAAAGGGGCGAAGTACATGATCATGTTCGTGAATCGGAACATTACCTCCGACAATGCTTCCGCAAAATTGACCATGGGACGGCGGTACTTCTCCTTCACCAGGGCTACAGCGATCCCGAAGAGAATGCTGAAAACCACGATCTGCAGGACCTGTCCTTCGGCAACGGATTTTGCAATGTTCTCAGGGAAAATATGAAGAACGAGCTGTTCCCAGGTTTGTTTTGGGACTTCGGGCAGTGTTCCATGGGCCATCTCCGGGGGAACAGTTACACCGATACCCGCCCTGCTCAGGTTGATCGCCAGCAGGCCGATGAACAGTGCTATGGTGGAAACAACTTCAAAATAGAGGATCGACTTCCATCCCATCCGCCCTACCTGCCTGAGGTTCGAATGGCCGGCAATACCCACCACCAGTGTACCAAAAAGAAGAGGAGCAATAATCGTTTTTATCAGGTTCAGGAAGACCTTGCTGATAACGTTCAGATGTATGGCCACTGCCGGAAAGTCTTCACCGAATTCCGCTCCTGCAATCATGCTCAGCATGATCCAGGCTGTTAATGACTTCCTTCTGTAAGCATAAACCGCGATGACCAGGATTACCAGCCAGCGGGATCCCGCAAGAACCCATTGCGGAAGTCCAGCGAGTGAATAATGCTTTAAAACCGTCAGGAGGGCTGCAAAGATCGTGGTAAACAGGAAAGAGAACAGAAGAATACCAGATGACCTTTTCATGCTTCGTATTTATACAAAAATATTAAATAAATGCACATTGCCCCGGAATAAATCCTTATCCGATATTCTATAATAAAACGATTAATCTGATATTTTTAACTTGACTTTTTTTCATTTTCGCCGTACTTTCGTCATACTGCAATTCAGTAATCCAAATCATTAAGTTTAACCAAATCAAAAAAACCATGAAAAAATTTACCCGTTTCTTTACCCTGGCAATGGCCGCGATGCTGATGTTTCTGACCAGTTTAAATGCCCAGTACAAACCATCTTCACCCGCATTCGGATCAGACGTTCAGCTCTTCTCATACGTTGATTGTACGAATGCCTCTTCGCATATTTATGTTGCTAATAACGGATGGATATACATTCTTACAAAACTCGAAGCGTCCGCCATCAACTACCAGGCCTGGCGTGTTTTTTATTCCTCCGACGATGGTGTTTCATTCACCCAGCTGTGCCAGTGGGAATATACGACTACTGATTACATACTCCAGGATTGTGATATTGTGGTGACCGGCGAAAATTCAGGTGATATCAGGCTCTGGATCGCCGAGGTTACAAATTCAGGAACTGTTACCCCTCATAATGCTTATCTCCGTGTCAATGAATTTGATGCTGCAGGGAATTTTATCGCCCAGGCAGATTACCTCGATTATGGCGCAGCCCCGAATCAGCTATACAGTGTGGCATTAGCCACAGATTATCGTTCACCAGGAACGCTCGGGACTCCTTTTTCCATTGGCGTCGCTTATACCGGGAATTACTCATCCAGCGACTGGCTTTCCTATGACTGGTCACTGGATGGCGGGGGATCATTTACCGGGTATGATTGTTACGGGCCAGCGGGCGCCGGGACACTCGGACGGGTCAGTCTCAGCCTCGGAGCAACATTGTCAAATCCCGGAGGACGCATGGCAGTGGCATTTGAAATGGACAAGGTCGGCGATCAGGGCAACATCGGGGTGATCAGCAAGTATATCGAATACACTAATGTCTTTTCATCATGGACTACGCCTGTTACCGTGAATATGACCTACGCCCCTTCTGCCGGAAAATGCCGCTATCCGACCATCCGTATCGCAGACAATAATGCTGTTGATCCGACCATCGCTTTAGATTATGTTCCAATAATTGTTGCTTATGAAGACTGGAGCAGCGGTGCAAGTGCTGTTGACATCATGTACAATGCGTTGAAAGCATCCTATGTAGACCTGACCCAGCCAACTGTTTCAGATTTTTATGGAAACTGGCTTGGCGCCGGGAATGGTCACAGCGAGAAAGAACCGAACTTTTCCTTTGATAAGCTTTATAACAATTTTCTGCTCACCTATGCCTCCGACTATAACAATGTTTGTGAATACGAGTGGACAAGCATGAACGACATTCTGTCTGGATTCTGGGCAGACTGGGGGAATTACCGCGATGCAAGCACACCGATGCCATGGGCTGTTCAACCCAAGGTTGATATCAACCCGATGCACGGAAATGGATCCTGTTATTCATGGACACAGGAGAATCCGATCTATCCCGGGATGTATCAGATTCTCTTCGATGCTGAATGGTCCACCGTCGGGATTGGCGAACCTCAGGGACAGATTTCCGACAATTCTTTCGTCCTGAACCCGAATCCTGCAAAAGAATTCGTTAAGATCAGGTTCAGCAAAACGGGAGATTACACAGTCACAATGACGAGCCTTCTCGGACAGGAAGTCCTGAACACAATCCTTCATGGCTCAGAAAGCACACTTCAGTTGGGTGATATTGCCCCGGGAGTTTACATGGTCAGAGTTACCGGAAACGGTATCAGTGCCATGAAAAAACTGGTGGTGAATTAATAAACTCACCCCCTCAATCCCCCTCTCTTTATTAAAAAGAGAGGGGGAAACCGAAGGCGGGGGTGAGTTTATAAAAAAGCCCGGGAAGAGAAATCAACCCGGGCTCCTGTTTTCAGCGTTGAGGCACCCTAAAAATATTTATTGATAATCTTGTAAAGTTCTGTCTGTTCTTCATCCATTTCGAGAAGCTTTGATTTTGTATGCTTAGAATCTGGCAATGTGTAGGTTATCTGATACATATTGTGAGTCAATTCTGCTGCTCTTTTCAATGAAATGGCTGATTTCTCTACGTACAGTATTCTTTCAAGTTCCTTATAAATGCAATATGCGGTAAATGAAATGCAGACGTGTGCTTCAATCCGGTCTTTCAATCTGTGATAGATTGGCCGTATGCGAAGATCTGTCTTTGACATTCTGAACGCTTTTTCAATATGCCATAGGTTCCTGTAGTTTTCCACCACCTCCTTGTCGCCGATCTTGGTGTTTGTGATGTATCCCTTTAAACCATCCCATGCCTGGTCTTTGCTAAACTTGTCGTAGTCTATCTCAATGGTGATGTCGCCCGTTAATTTCAGGTACTTGTTGTATCCCCTGTTGTTGATATTTGCCTTGGTCAGCCGGCCCCGACGGACCTGCTTTTCTAAGCGAGTCAGGCCTCGTTTCCGATTATAGGCATCCTTTGTCGCTCTGGTTTCGGAGTAATTTACGACAAGGTGGGTGGCTTTGCTTTTTGAATACCGCATCGTTGTTCCATCGGAAAAAGAGCTTGCCAATATTTTTGATTTTAGAACGGCAGTTTCATTTTTCAATCTGGCCCCAACAATATATTCGTACCCGTTACTTTCCAAGGCCCTGATGTTTTCTTTGGAAAGCAGCCCCGCATCAGCTATCACTATGGGTTTGTTTAACTCAAATTTTCGGCTGATCTTCTCTAAAAATGGGATAAGCGTGTGTCCCTCGTAAGTGTTTCCTTCAAAAATGTCATACCCAATAGCATAGCCTCCCAGCCCAACCAATAAGCCGATGAATATTTGGGGACATTGGTGTTTCCCGTCTTTGCTGAATCCGGTCTTACGTAAATCATCTTCGTCACTCGCCTCAAAGTATAGTGTGGTCATATCGTAGAACACTACGCTGATATTCCCATTTAATATTTTCTTCGTGTAAACAAAGGAGATTTCTTCGATTTGAGCCATCAGCTTACTGTTCAACTTATCTAGAAACCGATACACAGCGTCGATATCCAGGGTTGTCCCCTGATACCGATACAAATAATCTATCGTTTTAAGCTTGCTTAAGGGATAGGCCAGACGAGCTATCACAAGATGACGGAACATACTCTCTTTGATAACACCGTAGCCGATCCTGTCGTAAATCTTTCCGAAAATGATTTCTGGGCCAACGGTTCGGATACTTGCATTGCTTAACATCGAAAATGCACGCTCAATCACCACATCATGCTCACTGATGAACAATTTCGGCTGGGCTTTTAGATGGTCAATCTCTTGCCTGGCTAAATTGACCAGCTCTTCAATTTTCTGCCAGGTCGTGGCAGAACCTAGGATTTTAAGAATCCTATTTCGTCCATTAACCTTCTGAATCACTTGAACAGAAACACTTCCAGAAGAGTTTAACTTCTTTCGGATATACATCAACAGAGATTTGAGGCACCCAAGTTAAAAAAACTTCTTAGGATTATCAAGGGTTTCAGAGGGTGCCTCAGAAAAGTGCGGAAAACAGGAATTATTAAAAAGAGAGGGGGAAACCGAACGCGGGGGTGAGTTTATAAAAAAGCCCGGGAAGAGAAATCAACCCGGGCTTTTTCTATGTAAAATAGTATTGAAGTGCTCTATTTTACCTTGACCAGGCTGGCTGTTTTAGTAGCCGATCCGGACGTCAGGCGGCAATAATAGTATCCTGCCGGAAGGTCGGCAGCAGCATAGGATACGGTATAAATACCCGCAGGCTGTACTTTATTGACCAGCGTTGTGATCTCCTGTCCGTAAACATTAAAGATGGAAAGTATTACTGTTTCCTGCGCCGGGACCTGGTAGCGGATCGTGGTCAGATCCCTGAACGGATTCGGATAACAGGAGACAGAAAGATAGTTTTCATTTTTCGGGGTGCTTCCCGTTCCGACCACCGGCGGCCTTATGTAACTGTAGTAAACATCCTCCTCTCCGTTCAGTGTGTTGGCCCATGCAAGATGTGCTCCGCCATTGTCCGATTGCATATCGAAATAATCACCTATCTTGTCCTGCTGCGGATAACCAACGTGCGGGTTAAAGGCCAGAGAAAGTTTTTCATTGACCGACCAGGTATCCCCCTGGTCCAGTGAATAGCTGTAGTAGAGCTCCGAAATATCTGCATTTGTCGGATCATTCCGTGTATCGAGCCAGACCGCGTCAATCCGGCCGTTCGGGGCAACCGACATCGTCCCGAACCACTGCCAGTTGTAGGAAGTACCGTCGTCGTTCACCTGTACGGGGAAGTTCCAGGTCTGTCCTCCATCCGTACTTTTGATTAACATGACATCGGCAGGGTCTCCGGTTGAAAGCCGCATCACAGATGCCAGAACGTAAATATTTCCTCTTCCCGGACCATTTGACCGGTCCACATCCACACTTGCCTGACCGAGTAAACCTACAGGATTGACTTGCGTCTGGCTGGTAATGTAACCGTCAATATCGACATACTGTGAAAAGTCCCATGCCACCGTTGATCCTGGTGTCATGGCGTTTGTTGATTTTGCGAACTGGATTCCGTCAAACTGGGCGCTGCCGGCAATGTACAGCTCCCCGTTGTTTCCCACAGCCATCGTACCCCAGTAAGGATCACCGGTTACCTCAACACAACTTTCAAACGTACTTCCGCCGTCGGTGGAACGGGTAAAGTTACCGGGGATGCAGGAGCTGTAATAGGATGTCCAGAAAGAATAGATGTTTCCGGCTCCCACGCCGGTCGTACGGTCGATGGTCATCCACTGCTTGTCACCACCCGCGGCATCGGAACCTGAGTTCCATGTTGAGCCCCCGTTGCTACTTTTGAACACCTTGCAAAAATAACCGCTGACATTTGAGGTTAGGCTGTTGTAATAAAAGTTTCCGTCGTTGTCGTAATCCAGCACGGGATCGGAACGAAAGGTTCCCGCTTCAATCTTGCCCGGGAAGGTCCACGTATGTCCGGCATCATTAGAGTATGCCCATCCTGCCTGGCGGAAATTACTGCCTATATTGTCAAACTGCCTCCACCCGATCACCATCTTCGTCGGATCCGATGCATTTACGGCAAGGCTTGGCTCGTTGCCCGCATCGCCGACAATGTTCTGTCCGCTTGCATTCACATTCACCTGGGTGGTGAAGATGTTGCTTCCGGTGAAGGTTTTTGCAGGAGTAGTTTTTAAATTTCCATAAGCATTTGGAAGATAAGGGTCTCCTGGAATTTCATTATGCGTTGTAATTTTTTTTTCGCCCGGAACAGCATTATTCTGGCTGAAAGAAACGGTCGGGCTGATCAGAATGATCCCCGAAAGAATCGCGATAAGTTTTGTAAATGTTTTCATAACACAAAGTTAAGGATTTTATAATCCCATATGGTCACCAGGATCAGTATTATTTAAGGAAAATTAATAGTGAGCGGTGAACAGTGAGAAGTGAACAAATAAGACCACTCTTCACCGTTCACTGTTTACCTGTTTAAAACTCGTCCGGGAGGACTTTCAATTGCTCATACGTAAACACCGGCCCGTCCTTGCAAACATATGTGCTTCCGATGTTGCACCGGCCGCATTTTCCGAGTCCGCACTGCATTTTCATCTCAAGGGTTGTGATGACATCCTTTGGGGCAAATCCTAGTTTGTCTAAGGATACCAATGTGTATTTGATCATAATCGGCGGGCCGCAGGTGATCACTTTGGTGTTTTCGATGGCGGGTTTTACAACTTCTTCAAGAACCTTCGGAACAACGCCGACATTCTCTTTCCAGGTCTCTTCCGGTTTGTCGATCGTAAGGATGACCTTTACCGTCGGGTTCTTCTTCCACTCTTCGATCTCTTCCTTGTAGCACATGTCGGCCGAGGTCCTTGCGCCGTAAAGGATCGTGAAATCCTTGTAATCGTTCCGGTTATCGATGCAATACTGAATCAGCGAACGCAACGGTGCAAGGCCGATGCCTCCCCCGACAAAAAGCAGGTTCTTTCCTTTGATATCTTCGATGGGAAACCAGTTGCCGTATGGTCCGCGGATGCCAACATCCATTCCCTCTTCAAGCTGGCTGTGAATATCTGCCGTCACAATCCCGGCACGCTTGATGGAACAATCAAAATAGCCTTTCCGTGTGGCCGAGGAAGAGATGCAGAACGTACACTCGCCGTGCCCCAGCAGGGAAAACTCCACGAACTGGCCCGGCATCCAGGAAAAGGATTCCATCTTTGCCGGGTCATTGATTTTAAGCCGATAGGTTCTTACATCGGGTGTCTCATCAATAATCTTTTCGATCTTGCAGATCGCTGGTACAAGAAGTTGTTCCATAATAATATTTATGTGTCCCTCCCCTGCAGGGGGTGGGGCTATTTTGCTACTTGGTTAACTACGTCAAAAATGCTGATGTTCACCGGGCAGGAAATGGCACAATGTCCGCATCCCACGCACAGGTTAACGCCGAAACGTTCCTTGTAATAAACAAACTTGTGCATCGCACGCTGCCGCCACCTCCGGTACTTTGCCGGCCGCGGGTTATGACCTCCGGCCATCAGCGTAAAATACCCGTTATTGCAGGAATCATAGCTCTTGTATCGTACGCCTGTATCCTTGATCTTTTCATCCGAGATTTTGAAACAATGACAGGTCGGGCATATGAATGCACAGGTGTTGCAGCTGATGCAGTTCGAAGAAACAGGATCAAATTCCGGTGAATCGAAAAGTTTCTGCAGCTTTTCATTCACCTCCTTGTAATTCATTTTCAGGCGGAAGGAGGATTCGAAGGATTTGTAGTGTTTCTTTATTTCTTCAACTGACTGCTGACTGCCGACTACCGACTGCTGACTGCTGTTTTCCTTGAGGAAATTTTCTCCTTTTTCAGTAACAGATTGAATATAGATCTTTCCATCAAGTCCATTTACAATGCGGACATCGTGAGCATCGGAGTTTTCCACATCATAATCCAGGGAGGTGCAGAAACACTGTGTGCCTGCTTTATCGCACCGGGTGGAGAGAATGATTGTGTTTTCCCTTCTTTTTTTGTAATCGGTATCGATGTAGTCCCATTTGTAAACCTCGTCCAGCACCTGCAATCCGCGGGCATCGCAATGTTTTACGCCAAGGATGACGCGCTTGCCAGCCAGCGGATCTTCATCGGTTTCAGATACCGTGGTCCCGCTGCTGTCCTCCTGGAACTTCATGACCTTGGCGGTTTTCGGGAAGAAAAGCGGTTTTACGCTCATGGTTGAAGGGATCGGTGAATCCGGGTTGCACTCTTCCAGCTTGGAGACCCTTTTGTAATCAAACTTTTCAAATTTTTCGACCGGGGCATAGGTTTCGAACTTCGCTATGATCTCCTCATAGAACTTCTGCAGGCCGGCTTTATCTGTTTCAAATATCAGGTTCATCTTTTTCTTATTACAGGATAAAATCATCTGGATCACTCAGGCTGTACTTGTAAAAAGCACCGCGGTCATCTTTTTCCATGCCTGCAAGATGCTGCTGGAAGTTCTCATAGATCACCATTTCATTCTGTTTGTGCAGCAAGTGCAGGGGAAGGTGGCTCGGGCAGGCCTTTTCGCAGTTGCGGCAATCCACACAGCGGCCGGCAAGGTGGAGCGACCATGTCATCAGTGCATGCATGCCGGCTGAAGAGGTATTGGCCCCATGGTACAGGGTCGAGGTTTCCTGGTCGATGCAACATTTGGCACAGTAACAGAGCGGACAGGAATGGCGGCAGGCATTGCAGCGGATGCAGTTTTCGAAGATGTTCTCGAAATAATCTGCCCGTTCGGTCAGTGCCTTCTGTGCCAGTTCCTTTATGTCAGCATTGACAATGTATTCACGTTTTCCTGAAGCAGTTCCGAGGATTTCGTCATACACAACCGGATCCGGCATTACACATTCTACACAGTTCTGTGCTTTTTCACCCTTTTCGTTCAGAACGCCTTCACAGCAGATGCCGATAATGTAAACATTTTCCCGTTTTACCTGGCTTTCGGTGAGCATCAGGTTCAGGGCACGGCTGTCGCAGCCTTTCACTACAAGCCCGACTCTTTTCCTTTTTGTATGATCCGGTTTCAGGTAGTTTGAAAGGTTGAAAACCGATCTTTCCGTAAATACCAGTTTCGGAATTTCCGCGGGATCCGTGATCAGGAAAGGAACCTGGGTGTCATCAAAACTGTTTTGCCTGTAACCGACAAAATAGTCGATTTTGTTCTCGGCAAACAGTCGTGAAGCGATTTCCTGTATTTGTTTTGAATGGTCCATTCTTAAAAGTTTTCCTTTTTATATCTGTGAAGAGGTCCAAGCTGTTTGATGTCTTCGGTGACCTTGGCCACGACCTTGGCGAATTTTGGTCCTTCGGCAGCCGAAACCCAGGAGAATTGCACCCGGTTTTCATGGTAGCCGATGAAATTCAGCAGCTTCTTTGTCACCAGGAACCTGCGCCGTGCATAATAGTTTCCTGAGATGTAATGGCAGTCGCCGGGATGGCACCCGGAGATCAGCACGCCGTCGGCAGCGGTCTGCAGCGATTTGATGATGAACCACGGATCCACCCGGGATGAACAGGGTACCCTGATGATCCGGATGTTGGGCGGATACTGGATACGCGATGTTCCCGTGAGGTCGGAACCGGCATAGGAACACCAGTTACAGAGGATTCCCATGATCACCGGCTGCCAGTCGGCCGGAGCAGTGATGTCAGGGTTTTCAGCGCTTACCATCGTCCCCTGGGCTTTTTTTACTTCAGTTTCCATTAGATTGCAACTATCTCGTTAATGATTTGAGGATCGGTAAAACCGGCCAGGCTGATGGCCATGCTGCGGCAGATAGCCACGCAGGAGCCGCATCCCTGGCATACGCCTTCGTTGATCTTGGCTACGGTGCGCAGCTCTTTCGAACCATGCCCCAGCGGGATCTCTTCAGTGACGATCGCCTGGTAAGGACAAACCTTTACACAGTTCAGGCAGCCGCTGCAAAACTCGTTGCTGATCGTGGAGATCATCGGGTCTTTCTTCAGCGTGTCTCCGGCAAAGAGGCCGCAAACCTTGGCCGCACAGGCCGAAGCCTGGGCAACTGTATCGGGAATGTCTTTCGGCGCCTGGGTGCATCCGGCCAGGAAAATACCGGCTTTGGCCGTTTCCACCGGGCGGAGTTTCGGGTGTGCTTCCGACAGGTATCCGTATTTATCATAAGATATTCCCAATAGCCTTGCTAGTGCAGGATTTTCGTGCGGTGCGATTACAGCGGTTGCAAGAACAACCAGGTCGGCTTCCACCTCCACTACCTGCCCGATCTGGGCATCCTCTCCCCTGACCATCAGCTTGTCGCCTTTCTTGTAGATCTTCGACACGCGGCCGCGGAGGTAGGTGGCAGCAGTTTCAACCTGTGCTCTCTTTACGAATTCTTCATATCCCTTTCCTGCAGCGCGTATATCCATGTAGAAAATGTATGCGTGGCTGTCGTGCACCTTGTGGTGCAGCAGGATCGCATGCTTGGCTGTGTACATGCAGCAGATCTTCGAGCAGTACTCGATGCCCTTGGCTTCGTCGCGGGAACCGATGCATTTGATAAAGACTACGTTTTTCGGAACTTTTCCGTCGGAAGGACGCAGGGGAACGCCATTGGTGGGACCGCTGGCGGATACCATGCGTTCGAATTCGAGGGAAGTGATGATGTCCTTGTACCGTCCCACACCATATTCTTCATAGGGTTTCGGATCCCAGAGGTCATAGCCGGTGGCGACAACCACGGCGCCGATCTCCCGTTCGATCACCTCGTCAACCATCTTATAGTCGATCGATCCCTTTTCGCAGACCTTTGCACAGATCCCGCACTTGCCTTTCAGCAGCATCGTGCAATGTTCGGCGTCGATCACCGGCTTGTTCGGCACGGCCTGAGGGAACGGCGTATAAATGGCTTTCCGCTTGTCGATGTTCATGTTGAACTCATTCGGAACCTTCACCGGGCATTTCTGGGTGCAGGCACCGCAACCCGTGCAGGTATCGAAATTGACATAGGAGGCTTTCTTTTTGATCTTGGCCTTGTAATTTCCCACATAGCCATCAAGTTCAATAACTTCGGCATAAGGAATAAGTTCAATGTAGGGATGTGAAGCAACGTCGACCATCTTCGGTGTCAGGATGCACTGTGAGCAGTCGAGTGTCGGAAAGGTCTCATCCAGCTGGGCCATGCGGCCACCGATCGAAGGGCTTTTCTCAACCAGTGTGACGGGGATCCTGGCATCGGCAATGTCAAGGGCAGCCTGTATGCCGGCAATCCCGCCACCGATGACCAGTGCCCGTTTAGTAACGGGAACGGAGATCTCGTGCAGCTGTTCGTTTGCAATCGATTTGGCAATCGCCATCCGGATCAGGTCGTTGGCCTTTTCCGTTGCGGCTTTCTTGTCTTTCTGGTGAACCCAGGAAGAATGTTCGCGGATGTTGGCAACCTCAAGCAGGTAAGGATTCATCCCGGCATCAGAAAGCGCCTTGCGGAAGGTCTTTTCGTGCATACGGGGAGAACAGGCAGCTACAACAACCGAAGTGAGCCGGTTCTGAATGATCGCATCCCGGATCATCTGCTGACCGGGATCGGAACACATGTACTTGTAAAGGACGGAGACCTTCACCTCCTTGACCTTTTTCGCTTCTTCAACAACCGCCGGTACATCAATGAAGTCGGCTATGTTGGCGCCGCAAAAACATACAAAAACACCTACTCTGGCCATTATTCTACCTCGCTTTCTGCTTCGACAGCTTTTTTAGTTTTTTTTACTTTTTCAGGAGTTGGTTCAATCTCTCCGATGTGGCTCAGGGCCTCCTGGACGGGAACAATGTGTTTTGGCAATTTCAGTTCTTTCTCTGGAAAGCCGAACGCCAGTGCCATTAACTGCGTGAAGTACATCACCGGAAGAGCGAACTTCTGACCTGTATGCCTTTCAATATCCGGCTGGCGCATGTCGAGGTTCGACTGGCACAACGGACAGGCGACAACGATCATGTGCGCTCCGCTCTCCTTGGCAACTTCCAGGATCTTTCCGCTGAGCGATTCCACCACATCGGTATTGGAGATGGAGAAGGATGCACCGCAGCATTCGGTCTTGAAATCAAATTCCATGGCTTTTGCCCCAAGTGCTTCCATCAGGATGTCCATCGACATCGGATATTCCGGGGAATCAAAATGGGTGACATCCTTCGGCCGGGTCAGCAAACATCCGTAATAACAAGCTACTTTCAATCCCGTCAGCGGTTTTGTAACCTTGCTCTTGATGACTTCCGGGCCGATCTCCTCGAAACAATACTGGAGCATCGATTTCACGTCAATATCACCTTTATATTCACCCTCATCGATGATGGTTGTGTTGATCTTGTGCGCCAGGTCGGGATGTTCATCGAGGTGTTTCTTTGTGACTTTCATCCTTGAATAACAGGATGCACAGGCGATGCCCATGGTCTTGTTTTCCAGTTTTTCGGCAAGCACAAGGTTGCGCATCGGCAGGGCCAGGGCCAGGTTCTCTGTCATGACATGGGCGGAAGTGGCCCCGCAGCAATTCCAGTCGGGGATCTCTTCCATCTGCACATCCAGGGTCTTCATGACCAGCTTCAGCGTGTGATCGAATTCCTCGCTTGTGCCGTGTGCCGAACACCCAGGGAAATAAGTTAATTTATTCATGTTTTTTATCGTAAAATGATAGTCTTTAAACTTTTATCTTTTCACTGTTGACCATTCACTTTTCACCTTTCTCCAACTTCCCCGCCAGCTTGTACATCTTCTGAATGGCCTTGGCGCTCTTGGTGGATTCATGACCGATCGTGATCTTTCCTTTCAGCAGCGCCTTTGGTGCCAGGTGCATGTCCTTGAACAGGTTGCGGGTCCGGATGTTGAATTCAGCCATCATGCGCAATTCATAATTCCGTCCGTACCGCTTAACCATATCGAGGAAGATATCATGGAATTTCCGGATTTCCTTCACCTTTTTATTATCGGATCTGTAATTCTCCTCGATCGCAAGGTGACGGATGGCCTCCATTACGGCCGGAATGTCGATCTCCCTCGGGCAACGCCCGCTGCATGCGGAACAGGTCAGGCAAAACCACATGGAATTGGCCATCATCGTTTCCTCTTTTAATCCGAGCTTGATCATCTGCATGATCTCCCTTGGCGGAAAATCCATGTAACCGGAAACCGGGCATGTGGAAACGCATTTGCCGCACTGGTAACATTCAAGGACATTGGCACCGCTTTTTTTGTTTACGGCTTCCAGAAATGTGTTTTGATCCTGTAATCCAAGTGTGATCATCGGGTACGTTTATAATGTGAAAAATATTTTTTTGCCTGCTGTGAATTATTTAACAACAGTCCGATAAAAAAAAGAAACTTAAATAAATTTCTGCTGTTAACGAATAACGACACAAAATTAAAAAAAGTTTCTTTTGGAAAGATTCTAAATTGATGTCAGGTGCTTTTATTGATGTGATTTGATTTACAGCTCTCTGATGGTATTTACTTAATGCACACCACGACAAATCACTTACCGGGGCTAACTAAAAAGTAAAAAAACAAAATGTCACTCAGAGTTACGCAAAGTTTTTCGCTGAGTTACGAAGTGTTGTTTTGTACGTTATCTGTCATCTGCGAAACTCTGCGATTTAATCTGCGAAACTCTGCGAGAAGAAAAAATACTTTTTGGTAAGCCCCATGGGGGGTGAGTTCATAAAAAAACCCCTCGTTAAGGGAGGGGTTTCAAAAACGTTGAGCAAGAGGATTATTGCAGTGTGAACTTGATGGGCAGGTTGAACTGTACACGAACAGGGACACCACGTTGCTTTCCGGGGACCCATTTCGGCATGGATTTCACCACGCGTATGGCTTCCTCGTCGCAGCCTGCGCCGATACCCCTGAGCACCCTGACGTCCGTGATCGATCCGTCAACTTCCACTACAAATGTTACGAAGACTTTTCCCTGGGTTCCCAGTTCTTTTGCTTCTTCGGGATACTTGATGTTGGCCTGCAGGAACTTGATACGGGCTTCATCACCGCCGGGATAGCCGGGCTGTTCTTCAACAACCGTAAAAATTTCCTTCGGTGCTTCCTGTTCAATAACCTGGGTCTTGGTATCTTCCACCTTTATTTCTTCTTCCGGCGGAGCCTCTGTATTGGTTTTCGTACTCAGGTCATCCTGGGTGGCAATTTGAGTTTCCACACTGTCGGTGGTGACAACCGGTGCAACAAACCGTTGCTGTTGAACCACGTCGGGAGGTGGAGGCGGAGGCGGAGGCGGAGGTGGCAGTTCTTCTTTCGGAATGTCCAGCATTTCAGTTTCAACCGTTTTATTTTCTTTAATAATCCGGTTCTTTGTAATGTAAGCGGCAATGACCGGGTAGGCTACGACAACACCGATGATAAAGATCGCGATGATCAGCGAGATGGTGGTATATTTCCGGTATTTATGCCTCAGAACATATGCCCCGTATTCCTTATTTCTCGCTTTAAAAACAATTTCCTCGAGCGATTCTACGCGCTGCTTTTCCATTGTTATTTCCTTTCAATTATTTGATTAATAAGAAACCCGTTTAATTATTTAGGAGCAGTTTTCAGCATTTCCAGTTCAAGCGGTTGGATATCCACCACAGCATAACTGGCAATGTTGCAGATGGCCATTTCGTCGATGATGTTTACGACGTCCTTGTATTTTGCCTTATCATCGGCCTTGATCAGGACGATCGGTCCTTTCATGTCCTCCTTTTTCATCTTCTTGATAGCCGCATCCGCCGTAGTATCAGCCACGAGCAGCTTGCCCGATATCCGCTTCTCACGGTATTCTGCAATCTGTTTGAACAGGTCCTTGTTTTTCTCAAGGAGGACCTTGCGGATCCCATCTTTGCTGAAATCGCTCTTTTCCAGTGTAGGCAGGGGCGGTTTCTTGGGATCAGCATTCCCGACGTAATAATATACGACATCATTCTCTGTGAGGATGATGTTCAGGGTTCTCCATGCCGGGATTCTGACCTGTTCTTCTTTTGGAAGATCTTTATTCTTTTCCGGCATGGTGATCACCATGACCTTTGGTTTGCTGAAGGCTGTGGTAAGCATGAAAAAGGTGATCAGGAGACACATCAGGTCGACCATGGGGGTCATATCGATCCGGGTCGATTGCTTTTTGGGTCTGCGTTTGCCACCTTTTTTGCCTTTTTCTTGTTCTATGATTTCAGCCATAAAATTTTATCTTTATACATGTAAAATGCTCATTACGACTATTTCGGAAGATCTTTCAAGGTGACTTCCTGTTTTTCCAGGTTCGTAACAAGGTTGAATTTGTTCACTTTGCTTTCCTGCAACAGATCCATGACCATCTTCACTTTTTTGTAGTTGGCTTCTCCGTCGCCTTTGATGGCAACTTCGGCATATGGATTGGCAAGACGGGAAAAACGGACCCAGAAAAACAACTGAGAAGGCTGGTTATCCACCGAATCGATGGGGATCCCGGTCTGCAGTTTATCCTTCTCCTTTGAATCCTTCGCATTCAGCCATTTTTTAAAATCTGCGATGGGCATTCCAAAAGAAGCCCAGTGACCGAAATCATTCAGCTCTTTCGGGGTGAAGGTGATGTTGTACTGTTTGCCCATCTGGGTCAGGACGTCAACACGGGTATGCTTGGCAGAATCTTTTCCGTTGTCAATGTTGAAAAAGATAGTACCATCCTTGTTGATGATGATCGTCATGATATCCTTGTCGGGCGCCTGTTTTTCCGATACCGAGTTGGGGCTGGTGATGACCGTGGCTTCCGAGGGCCGGAACGAAGCAGTAAGCAATAAAAAAATCAACAGTACAGAAAACAGGTCCACCATAGGCGTCATGTCTATGTGCGGAGTTCGTACGGGTGCTTTAATTTTAGGCATGGCAATCTATTTTAAATTGATGACTGACAGAATAATTGCACAGGTATAATTCATCGTCAGCTTCAGGAAATTACTTTTCCTGTGCTGCAAATGATTGTACGAGGCTAAATCCTGCTTCATCAATTTTATATGTAAAGCTATCGATCTGTGTCGAATAGAAATTGTACATCACGATACCAAGTAAAGAACCGGTGATACCAAATGCGGTGTTGATAAGGGCTTCCGAAATACCGGTTGCAAGGGCAAGGGCATCCGGAGCGCCGGCCTGTGCAAGAGCACCAAAGGCGCGGATCATCCCGAGTACCGTTCCCAGAAGACCAATCAGCACGGAGATGGAGGCGATGGTGGAAAGGATGACCAGGTTGCGTGAAAGCATCGGCAATTCGAGTGCGGTGGCTTCTTCAAATTCTTTCTGCAACGCCAGGATCTTCTGGTCTTTGGAAAGTGTTGCATCCTTCTGCAATGTCCTGTAACGGAGTAAACCGGCTTTCATGACATTTGCGAGTGATCCTTTTTGTTTGTCACAGGCTACGATGGCATCTTCGATTTTGTCATTCGCCAGGTAATTCTGGAGGTTCTTGACAAAAACGTTGAGCTTTCCTTTTCCGTTGGCACGTGCAAGGGTGATCCCGCGTTCAATGGAGAAGGTGAAAAGAACCAATAAAACGGTCATCAGAAGAGGAACAATATAGCCTCCTTTATAGACCATTGCAAGGTAGTTGCCCGGAACCGGATTCCATTTATCAGATGGGACCTTGTTTTTAATCAGATCGGCTCCGCCTTCAAAGTTGATCGGGTTACCCATGACTTTCCAGTAGACCAGTAATGCTATTACAAATGAGAGTATAATAACTGCCACTGTAAACCACGACTTTAAAGCGTCACCAATGGATTGTCCGCCTTTGTTAGTTGTCTTGCTCATCTTGAATTTGTTTTTGAATGATTAATGGTGGATTGATAGTTTCTTAACAATGCAAAATTATGAAAAAAAACGAAATAATGTACTGGTTCTAATAATTTGCTTACTGTTTCCCGGATTCCTCTTTTCTTTTAAAAAAGGTTTATTTTTCTTACTTTTTGATCTTGGGCTCCAGGTCTTTCAGGATGGCTTTTGCTTTTTCCGAATAGACAGGATCGGGCGGCTGAATGGCCAGTACTTTGTTGCAATATTCAATGGATTTCAGTCCGTACTGCTGATCCTTCGTATCCTTGAACTGGACCAGGTAATAATAGGCCAGGTAAGAATAGGCCTCCATCAGCTCTTTTGCATATTTCACAGTATCCGTAAGGGCTTTCTGGATCAGGTTTTCATAAACCGGCTTTGCAAGTCCCAGTTTACTGGTGGTGTCGATGTTGACCAGGGCAAGGGCCCTCCACCGGTAGCCCTGAACATGCTCCGGCATGAGGGTGTTGTAATAGGCAAGTGTTGTATCCACCTTACCCCAGCTCTTGGTATTGTAGTAAACCTTCCCGAGGTTGTAATAATCCCCCGGAACTGCTTTGTTCAGGGTGATTTTCAACTTGTAGATTTCGATCGCCCTGTCATATTTTTTCAGCTTTATCAGCGACATGGCTGCTTCTGAAAGAAGTTCAGCCTTGGTAGTATCAATGTTGAACGCTTTTACAAGAATTTCAAAGGCAGCGGAATCCTGTTTTGTCTTTGCAAGCAGTCGTCCCAGGTAAGCATAATCGGTTGCCCTGACTTTATCTGGTTTGGCATGCCTGAAGAATTTTTTGCTGTAGATGATCCCCTTTTCGTACTGGCCGGTTTCAAAATAGGAATAGGCTAGGGCGCGGTTGAGGTCGTTGATGGTTGAATCTGTTTTAAGGACTTCGTTGATCTGGTTAATGGCTTCCGTATAATTTTTCAGTTCGATCAGGGTGTTCACATACTGGATCCGGGCCTGTGTATTACCTCCGGAAAGCTGCAGAAATTTCTGGTAGTTTTTTTGGGCTTCTTCATTGCGGTTGGCACGGGAAAGCAGGTAACCCAGTTCCCGGTATGCCGGGGCAAAGGTGGAATCGATCTTTACTACTTCCTGGTAATAGGTCAGTGCATCCTTATAATTCCGTGCACGCATCCAGAGCTGTCCAACCCTCAGTTTTGCCATCGGAGATTTGGGATTCAGGCCCTGGGCGATGTTGTAATTATAAATGGCTTTTGAACCATCATTCAGCATGAATATGTAAGCATCTCCCCTGGTGATGTAAAGGTCAAAATTTTTACTGTCGAGCTTCTCTGCCGTCCTCAGGGCAGTGAAAACATCAGCCGTATCGTAAACACCTGCCTTGATATAGGCATTGGCAAGCTTGATCCAGACCGTTGCCTGCTTTTCCGGGGCCATCACGATTGTCTTATTGGCTTTTGATGGAAGGAGTGAAATGGCCTTGGTGAAATTCTGGTGGGCGGTGGCTTTGTCATCGAGCATCAGGGCAATCTGCCCCTTTCCTACATAATTAAGGGGATCTGCAGGATCAACCTGGATTCCCAGGCTGTACAGGAGTGCAGCAGAATCTGATAATTCCTTGAAGGAATTATTCGTCGTATCGGAATAATATTCCTGGAGATAATTCTCCCCGTAATAATAATAGATATCACCATCTTTCGGATTGGACTGTAAAAGAGCCCGAAAAGCCTTGTTTGCATCGGTGAATCGTTCTGCCCTTGTCAGCTTGAATGCTCCCTGCAGGTCCTGGGCATGGATCCTGGTCCCCGTAAAAAGAATTGAGAAAAACAGTGCAATTCCGATCGTCGTCTTAAAAGTCGTAGTCATAGTATCATTCTTAAAATTTATTTTTCACTTCAACAAGCCGGACAGGCATTGCAGCAGGAACCATGCCAGAATGCAACACGATGAACTGCCCTTTTTCTCCTGCAATAAAAGCGGAAATGCCGTATGCAAGCCCCGTATACACCTGCCGGTTGATGCAGAAAACTTCCCGGGTAAACGGATAAAAACCTTGCGCAATGTATGCAGGATGAGGGGTATAAAATTCGCTTCCCGGATCGGTATGGCCCGGCGCGCTGATGCCGGCCACTTTCACCCTTTTAAGGAAAGAATGCGATACTGTATCTGCCTTATCGCTCACCCAGTTGACACTGATCACGCCAATCGCCCCTTTATTCTTTTCAACAAAACTGATCACTTCCGCGTTGTTGTGCACCGCGAAACATACTTCCGGCAATTTCTGCAGGTTGAATTTTTCCCTGAAATAACGGGTGTTACAGGATTTATAATTGTCAAAGACAATCTTCAGTTCTGTCAGTTTTGATGAAGGATTGATCTCTTTCCAGGTTTTGATCTTTCCTTCGAAGATCTTCCTGGCCTGATCGAAGAAAAGTGTACTGTCGGGATTTTCCCGGTTTACGATCAGGGTTACGGCATCGTAGGCGATTTTTGTGGTTTTGGGAAAGACCTGTTGGGAATTCAATTGTTTCTCTTCATCTGCAGTCAGTTTTCTGCTGATAACGATGAGCGATACCGAATCTTTCATGAAAGCGTTGATGATGTCGGCTTCGCTCCTGCACATCGTATCAACCTTTGCATAGGTGTATAGTGACTGAAAGGTATACAATTCCGCATCCATCAGAAGGCTGTAGGAATCATCGTAACCAATCTTGAATTTTCCGGAAGTTGGTGAATCTGCATCCGTGGATTTTATTCCTCCTCCGCCGCATCCTGAAAGGAACAGAATTCCGCATATGACAAAAAACCCCGCAAAACGGGATAAGACGAATTTGTTCATTTTCTGTAAGGATAATCCTGCCAAAACTAATGTTTTCCTTAGATCAGAACACAAAAATATCAAATTTATTTTCTGAAACGCCAAATTTTGCTGATAATTGATGCAATTTTGAGAAAAAAAAGCGGAGGGGGGGGTCATGCAGGAATAAACTTTCTTTTTATGAGCTCATCAACTCATCAACTCATCAGTTCATCCGCTGATTAAGGCTTCAGCTATTCTTCTTCTCTTTCCTTTCTTTCTTCCCTTGCTTTTGTGAAAATTCTTGCCAGCCGCCATCCTCCGTAAAGGAAAAGGAAAACGGCAAAAATCACCTTGATCTCTTTTGGCAGATTATTGAACCTGGGGCTTATGAGCAGATATGCCCCCAGCAGGAAGTACATCACGACAACGGCAATTGAAAACAGTTTCCAGTATTTTGCCATGATGGTATTATTTTGCCACCATCCAGTAAGGAAGATCCTGATCGGCCGGCCACTGGTTCCAGTAAGCCTGTGTAACGACATTTCCGTCGGTGCGTTTCAGCTTCTGCTCGAAAAGGGTAATCATCGGGTTGAACCTGATGTCAGTCACGCCCAGGACCATTGTTTCCAGCTGAGTTCCTTCCTTTGATTTCTCCTTTTCAGCTTTCACCTCAAACCCGTTCTGCACAAGAATTCCTTTCAGAAAGAGGCAGCGGTTTTCGTTCAATCCTGTTTCAACCACGGTACAACGAATCCCTTCAATTTCCGCGACGGTGTGTTTTCCTTTGTTCAATGCCATGAATTCCGGTATTAATGTTTTGTCGTGCAAACTTACGGGAATTTTTTAAATAAAAAACCTGGTTCTTTGACCCCTGCCCTGATGTAGCAGGTTAACAAAGAACCAGGTAGAAATCCCTCCTTTTTTCCGGGTCTCCTGTTTGCCTGAAAGGCGATGTTGAACCCGAGATGCAATGACTCTTAAATGTCTTTTTCGTGCCTCAGGAACATACAGGAATACCCTCGTATGCAGCACGGCAAATATAGGGCATTTATCACCCTGTGTCAAGTAAATTCTGGAAATTATTTTTAACAATGACCCAACAGAATGATTTAGCGTACTGATCTTGCTGGCTTTTAAAATGTTGGATAAAAGAATTTTTTTATATAGGATGTCAAATTTTGATACAACTAACCCTTCCAATTCAAGGGGAAAAGCCGGGTGAAGTATCTTAAGAGATAAAAAATGAAAGCCGGATGGAAGCTATCCTAATAGATCCCGTAACTCAGTTTGAGGATAAACTCATAGACCGGACTTGCAAAACCGATGATCAGGATACCGGCGATACAGATGGCCAGTCCCAGTCTTGTATATCCATCGCTCTTGAAATATCCGATCGGTTGGTCGCTCCGGTTCAGGAACATGGCCTTTATGATAAGCAGGTAGTAATAGAGGGAGACGATCGTGTTCAGCACTGCGATCAGGACCAGGATGTAGAGCCCCTGTTTGGCGGCTGCAGCGAACAAAAAGAATTTCCCGAAGAAGCCGGCGATCGGCGGGATCCCTGCAAGGGAGAACAGTGCCAGCATCATGGTCAGGCTGAGCATGGGATTCGTGCGGTAGAAACCGTCATAATCGTCAATGCTTTCTTTCCCGGTTTTATTGGAAATGATCGTTGCAACGCCGAACGCGCCGAGATTGGAGAAAATATAGATCAGCACGAAATAGATTACCGTGGTCATTCCAAGCTGGCTCTGGCCAATGATACCGAGCAGGATGAAACCTGCCTGGGCGATGGAGGAGAAAGCGAGGAAACGTTTGATGTTGCGCTGGCGCATGGCAAAAAGGTTACCCATGGTCATGGTCAGGATGGCGATGACGTATATCACATCCCTCCACATCAGGGCGATCTTTGCAAACACTGTGTAAAGGATGATTGTGAAAATGAATACGGCGGCTCCTTTTGAAATAACCGAAAGGTACGATGTCACATTGATCGGGGCGCCTTCGTATACGTCGGCTGCCCAGAGGTGGAACGGTACGAGGGAGATCTTAAATGCCATTCCCGCAAAGAAGAAGATAAAGGCCAGGATCTGGAGGGGTGTTGACTGAAAGGTTGCAGCCACTTCGGGGAAGTAGACCGTGCCTGTAGTTCCGTAGATCATGGAAAGACCATATAAAAGAATACCGGATGAGAGCGCCGACATGAAGATCAGTTTCACCCCGGCTTCGGCTGATTTTTCCTTGTAGCGTTCGAAAGCGGCCAGTGTTGCGATCGGGATAGTAGCCAGTTCAAGACCGAGGTAGAACATCAGAAAATCTCCCGATGAGATCATGTAATCCATCCCGATCAGCGTGGAGAGCAGGAGGATGAAAAACTCGCTGATCTTCTCTTTCTGATCATCAAGCTTAAGCCATGAAACCGATTGTATAAAGACGATCAGCACCCCGATGTTCAGGATGTTCTTCATCAGCAGGATGAGGGCAGAGGTCCCGTACATGCCGCCGAAGAGCACGCCGGTGGGGCCGGGGATGAAGCCGGCAGCCGTCACCAGGGCCATCAGGAGTATGGCCGGGAGGATGATTTTATGCTTTTTGTCGTGTGGAAGAAAGATCTCGATCAGCAAAAGAATTACCGTGATGGCAATCAGCAGCAATTCATGTCTCATTATAAGCATCGGTCCTTGTTTTTATTGATATTCAGCTCTTATTCTATATTCATTTCCTATAAGGAAAATTGCACTTTTTAATGTACCGGGCCCGCCAGCAATAAACGTTGTATGATGGGGCCCAGGCCTCCGCTGATCATTTCCGACAACCATAGCGGTGCAAGTCCGATGGCCGTGATCCCGAAGATCAGCACACCGGTACTGAGCCGCTCGTGCCACTTTGCATCGGTGAGGTGCTCGTAATGTTCGTTCTTGATCTTTCCCAGTAACAGAATGCCGATCACGCGAAGGATGTAGACGGCTGTCACCACGATAGAAGAAACCCCGATGATGGTAGCCACCCTGTGGAACGTATCCACATTCTGGAAAGCGCCGACGAAGATGGTCATTTCGGCCACAAATCCGCTGAACCCCGGAAGCCCCAGGGAGGCAAGACCGCCGATGACATAGGCCACGCCGAGGAACGGCATTACCTTCATCAGTCCGCCCATCTCATTGATGTATCGGGTATGTGTTCGTCCGTAAATCATCCCGATCAGGGCAAAGAAGAGGGCCGTCATGATGCCATGGGAGATCATCTGGAGGATGGCTCCGTCCATGGCCGTTTTATTGAACATCAGGATCGCAAAGAGCACCATACCGCAATGGCTCACCGAAGAGTAAGCATTGATGTATTTGAGGTCTTTCTGCCAGACCGCCCCGAAAGCGCCATAAATAACGCTGATGGTTGTCAGGATGATAAAGATCCAGCCCAGTTCATGAGCTGCCTCCGGCAGAAGGAATACGGCAACGCGGAAACAACCGTAGCCCCCGAGTTTCATCAGAACCCCTGCGTGGAGCATGGATACTGCTGTGGGGGCAGAGGCATGCCCGTCGGGCGACCAGGTGTGGAACGGGAAAAGGGCGCCCAGCACACCAAAACCTACAAAGAGGAACGGGAAAAAGAATTTCTGGACATCCACCGGGATATGAACTTTGGAAATATCGAGAATGCTCCAGGTCAGCTGGCCCCCCGATGGATTTGAATGGAAATAGAGGCCCAGCAGCCCGACCATGATCAGGGCGGATCCGCCCATCAGCATAAGCGTCAGCTTCATGGCTGAATATTCCCTCGGTCCGCTTCCCCAGATGCCGATCAGAAGGTACATCGGGATAACGGCAAGCTCATAAAAGAGGAACAGCGTAAAGAGGTCGAGTGAAATGAAGAACCCGAACACCCCGGACGAAAGAAGGATCAGGGAGATAAAGAACTCCTTTGTCAGTTCTTCGACTTCCCAGGAAGCGAAGACGCCGGCAAAGATGACAATGGAGGTGAGGCCGATCATGGCGACGGAAATGCCGTCAACCCCGACAAGGTAATGAATGTTCAGGCTCGGGAACCAGACCACGTCTTTCACAAAAAGCATTTCTGCAGTATTTCCTGCATTGCGTTCCATCAGGAAATGGATGATGAGGTAAGCAGCCATAAGCAACTGAATCCCCATGCCGATAGCAGCGGCCCATTTGACCTGTTTGTGGTCTTTGCAAAACACGATCCCGATCATCGTGATAACAGGGATAACAATAAATAAGGTCAGGATATCCATTCGTTCAACAGTTTATAAAGTCCATAAATAAATGAATGCCAGCGCCAGTCCTATGGCACCCGAAACGAAGATCCAGGCATATTGCTGCAGCTGTCCCGACTGCATGCCTTTGATGCGTGTGGAGACCTCGTTGGTAACATAGGAGATCCCGTTCATTGAACCATCCACGATATGGCGGTCGAACCAGGCAACAGGACGTGAAACATAATTGAAAAGGATTTTTTTGGTGATGAAAAGGTAGATCTCGTCGATATAGAATTTGCGGAATGCCGCACGGTAAAATCCTCCGAGCGATCTGGAAATCGTTTCCGGAATGTTTGTTTCCTTCATGTAAAACATCATGGCGGTAAGGGCTCCGAGCACACCCACCAGCACAGCCGGGATGGCAACGGCAAAGTCGATGTGGGAAGCAAAAGGCTTTCCGTCGGAAGTAACAAATGAAGAGAACGGGATGAAACCGGCAAAGACCGCTCCGAGTGCAAGCAATATCAGCGGGATGGTCATAACTTTCGGAGCTTCATGCGGGGTGTGATGATACTGCTGCTGTTTCCCCCAGAAGATCGAGAAATAAAGCCGGAACATATAAAAAGCCGTCAGCGCCGAGATGATCAACCCGAGGATAAAGAGCATCATGCTTTTTTCATGTCCTGCGGCGAGGATCTCATCCTTGCTGAAGAAACCGGCCAGCGGAGGTATACCGGCAATGGAAAGACAGGCAATGAGAAAGGTGATGTGGGTGATGGGAAGGTGTTTCCGCAATCCGCCCATATCGTTCATGTAATTGCTGTGAACGGCATGAATGATGGCGCCTGCGGCAAGGAATAAGAGGGCTTTGAAGAAGGCATGGGTGAACAGGTGGAACATGGAGGCCATGAATCCGAGTCCTTCCTCTGCGCCATATCCTGAAACTCCGAGTGCAAACATCATCAGTCCGATCTGCGACATGGTAGAATAGGCCAGCACACGTTTGATGTCATACTGCGTGCAGGCGATCACAGCTGCGAAGATCGAGCTGAAGGCGCCTACGCACATAACGACATCCAGCGCAACAGGCGCTGAAAAATGAAAGATCGGGAACATGCGGGCCACCAGGTAAACCCCGGCAACCACCATCGTGGCAGCGTGGATCAACGCGGAAACCGGCGTGGGACCTTCCATGGCATCGGGCAGCCAGATGTGCAGCGGGAACATGGCTGATTTACCGGCGCCGCCCATGAAGATGAAGATCATCGACCATGTCATGGTGGAAAGCCCGAGGAACATGATGCCGCTCCCCTGTGTGATGGCTACTCCGTTCGGATCGGTCAGGGTCAGGAAATCAAAAGTACCTGTATTAAAGGAGAGGAGCAGGATCCCGATCAGGAATCCGAGATCCGCAAAACGGGTAACGATAAAGGCCTTCTTTGAAGCGGCCACGGCCGTATCCCTTGTATAATAAAACCCGATCAGCAAATAGGACGATACCCCCACGAGTTCCCAGAAAATGTACATCTGGAAGATGTTCGTTGCCACTACCAGTCCGAGCATCGAAAAGCTGAACAGCGAAAGCATCGAGAAAAACCGCATGTAGCCCTTCTCCCCCTGCATATACCCGATGCTGTAAAGATGGACCATGAAGGAGACGGTCGTGATCACGATCAGCATCATCACGGAAATGGGATCCAAAAGGACCCCGAGATCAATGTGCAGCTTTTCGGTCAGCTTCAGCCAGACAGTATTGTAGCCGATGATCTTTCCGAACACATCTCCAGTTTTCCCGACAACAAAAAAGTACTGGTAAGCGGTATAATACGATAATGCCATGGAGGCAAAAAGCCCGCTTGTTCCAACAACACCGGAGACCAGTGGCTTGAATTTATGTCCAAAAAATCCGATCAGGATGAAAAGGAAGAAAGGAATAAGGACGATCCAGACAGTGTAAGTGAACATATTTTATCGATTTACGATTTAGCCCCTACCCCGTCCCTCCCCCTGCAGGTGGAGGGAGTAAGGGAGGAGGCTGAAATTAATACTTCATTTCCTTCATGTTTTCGACGTCGATGTTGACAAGACGACGATATATATTGATGATGATGGCGATCGCAACGGATGCTTCGGCTGCTGCCACGGCAATAATGAAAACCGTGAAGAACATACCTTCCAGGTGCTCGGGATAAAGCAGCTTGTTGAATGCCACAAAATTGATGTTCACCGAATTCAGGATGAGCTCAAGCGACATCAGTATCGTGATCAGGTTTTTCCTGACAAGAAAACCATAAATGCCAACAAAAAACATGATGGTGGCCAGGATCAGGAACCAGGTTAAGGGAACTCCTTCAAACATATTTCAATTTTTTAAGTTCAATTCTTTATTTTGAGGTCCCGGTTCGCTTCGCTCCCGGGATTAATTCGACTATAAAATTTCACTTTACTTCGTTCCCGAAATTTTAGTCTCATTAATCTTTTCTTTTCTTTGCAATGATGATCGATCCGATCATGGCGGCCAGCAGCAGGATGCTGATCACTTCAAAGGGAAGTGCATATCCGTATTTGCCGGTGCTGATCAGGGCCTGCCCGATGTCCTCGATGTTCGTCCGCTCTTTCGGGATGACTGTTTCAGGGAATTTGTATTGCAGGATGGCAGCGATGGCCACAGCAGCTCCAACCAGTGCAGTAAGTGCCGAGAAGATCACTTTTGCGAGACCCGGCTGTTCCAGTTTAGCTCCGACATGGCTGGTCAAAAGGATTGAAAAGATGATCAGTACAACGATACCGCCGGCATAGAGGGTCAGCTGGATGGCTGCCAGGAAGTTGAAGCGGAGCATGAAGTAAAGGCCGGCTGTAGAGACCAACACGAACAGCAGGAAGGTCGCGGCCCGCAAAATTCGCCGGCTGGTCACCGTCAGGATCGAAAAGATCACGATGACCGCCGAAAAGATAAAAAACATGATCTGATTGTTCGTCATTATGCAATCTCTTTTAAGATGGATGAACCGGGTTGATTTAAAATCTTTGTAAGAACAGTGCGGTCGAATACAGCATGTTCAAATTCCTGCCCGAATGCCAGTGCGTTTTCGGGACAGGTCTTGACACAGAGGCTGCAAAAGGTGCACATGCCAAGGTGGTAAATGTGCTGGTCGATGATCCTGACCTTTTTTCCGTCGGGTCCGTCGATCCTTGCCGATATAACCTCGATGGAGCCGTTGGGGCAGTTCAGTTCACAGATAGCACAACCAGTGCACCTGTGATGGTTATTCTCATCATGGGGCATGATCACTTCTCCCTTGAACCGGTCATACATTTTAAGGGTTTTCCGGTTTTCCGGGTACTGTTGTGTCACGATCTGTCCGGGACTGAAAAAATACTTCCCTGTCACCGACATCCCAATGAGAAGGGATCTTACACCGGTGAAGATATCTGCAAAATATTTAAAGAATTCTTTCATAGATTTTAAAAATGCCAACCCATTAATACTATAAATGCCATCAGGAGTATGTTGAAAAGGTTGATGGGTAAAAGGTATTTCCATTCGAGGGTCAAAAGCTGGTCGATACGGAGCCTCGGGAAGGTCCATTTGAACCACATCATCAGCCAGATGATAAATCCGGTTTTCAGGATGTACCAGATGGAAGGCGGGATGTAATTCATAACAGTGTTGAAGCCGTCCCAGCCATGCACCATGAAGGGCATCCAGCCGCCCAGGAAGACAGTGGCGCCGATGGAAGCCACAATGAACATGTTCATGTATTCGGCAAGGAAGAAAAAGGCGAATTTGATTCCCGAATATTCCGTGTGGAAACCGGCGGTAAGTTCTGATTCTGCTTCAGCAAGGTCGAAAGGTCCGCGGTTGGTTTCGGCCGTTGATGCGATCAGGAAGACGACGAAGGCAATGAAGGCGGGAATGTGTCCTTTGAAAAGGAACCAGCCGTATTCCTGTCCCTGTACGATCTCCGAAAACTGCATTGTCCCGGCAAGGATGATAATGGTAAGCAGCGACATCCCGACCGATAATTCATAGGAGATGATCTGTGCACCGCTTCTCATGGCGCCGATCAGGGAATATTTATTGTTGCTGGACCAGCCGGCGAGCAGAATTCCCACAACACCGAGCGAGGAAACTGCGATCACATAGAGGATGCCAATGTCGAAATCGATGGCATGCAATCCCTTGGCAAAAGGAATGGCCGCGATGGCCATGAAGGAAGCGATGATAACGATAAAGGGAGCAATGTTGAAGAGAAGCTTATCTGAATTCTTGATCGTAATGAGCTCCTTCATCAGCAGCTTGATGAAATCGGCGATGGTCTGGAAGATCCCGTAGGGGCCGACACGGTTAGGCCCGACGCGGTTCTGCATGAAGGCGCAGACCTTTCGTTCGGCATAAACGAGGAAAAGGCCGACCAGGGCGTAAAACAGCAGGAACACCAGCCCGATGATGGTCATCTCCGAGATCAGCGCCCAGGTTGGAGGCATCACATGGTAAAGCCACTCGTGGATCGACTGCGTTAAAGATGCGACAAAGTTGTCGTAGATATTTGAAGTCATACTGAATGTGGGTTATCTGTCAATATCCGGAATTACTAGGTCTAGCGAGCCGCCGATGGCAACCAGGTCGGCAATCTTCAGGTCCCTGCTGATATGATCCAGCACGGAAAGGTTGCTGAAGCTGGGTGTGCGGAACTTCATGCGGTAAGGGGTTTTATTCCCGTCGCTGATGCAATAGAGCCCCAGATCGCCACGGGCCGATTCCACGCGCTGGTAATATTCACCGGCAGGAAGTTTGATCACGGCTTTCATCTTGGCTGTAAAGTCACCTTCCGGGATGTTGTCGATGAGCTGCTCGATGATGTTCATCGATTCGCGCATCTCGTCCATTCTCACCAGGTAGCGTGCAAGGGTATCTCCTTCCGTGTAAAGGATCTCTTTGAAATCAACTTTGTCGTAAAGGGCATAGGGATGATGCTTACGCACATCGCATGACCACCCGGAACCTCTTCCAGAAGGGCCGGTGACGCCCCAGCTGATGGCATCTTCCTTCGACATTAAACCGATGTTCCGTGAGCGTTCGCGGAAAATGACATTGCCAGAAAGGATGTTATCGTAATCCCTGATCTTTTTCCTGAAATATTTAATGAAGGCTTTGACGTCCTTCTGAAAGTTCGGGTGGATGTCCCATAAAAGTCCGCCGGGGGTATAGTAACTCTGAAGGAATCGTGCGCCGGTGGTTTCTTCCCAGATGTCGAGGATCTTTTCCCGGTCACGCAGTCCATAGAAGAAGCAGGTGAGGCCACCGAGATCCATGCCGAAACTGGCCCACCAGAGCTGGTGCGACTGGATCCGGGCGAGTTCATCCATTATGGTGCGGACATACTTTACTCTTTCCGGAACCTCAATTTCCAGCGCTTTTTCCACAAGGAGGCAGACGGCGTGGTTGTTTATATGGGCGGAAAGGTAATCTATCCGGTCGGTCAGGTGGATGATCTGGGGATAGGTATCCTTTTCACACATCTTTTCGATCCCGCGGTGGATGTAACCGCAATGGGGTTTCAGGCTTTT
The DNA here is from genome assembly GCA_026391805.1 of Bacteroidota bacterium. Taxonomy (GTDB): domain Bacteria; phylum Bacteroidota; class Bacteroidia; order Bacteroidales; family FEN-979; genus FEN-979. Next base: position 214,239 of record JAPLDJ010000015.1, read on the forward strand.
TACGATCTCGCCCTGGAGGGTAACCACAAGACGCAGCACACCGTGTGTTGACGGATGCTGCGGTCCCATGTTGATGTGGTATTCTTCTTCCTCAACCAGGGGGACGGGCGTATGGATGACTTCTTTCATACTAACTTATAGTTCAACGATGTTAACTTCGTCTTTATAATCTTTTCGCAAGGGATAACCAACCCAGTTTTCATCGAGAAAAATCCGGCGCATATCAGGGTGGTTGGCAAAGCGGATCCCGAGCATGTCGTAAATCTCCCTTTCATGGAATTCCGCCGTTCTCCAGATATCACAAACCGTATCGATGACAGGATTTTCCCGGTCTTCGGTTTTCACCTTCAGAACGATGGCATGACCATGCTTTGTGGATTCCAGGTGATAAACCACCATCAGGTATTTCTCCATATCCACGCCGCTCTGGCAGAACAGGTAATCGAATGCCGTATCTTCGTTTTCTTTCAGGCTGATGGCTGCAGAATGCAGCTTTGCAGCCGGGACGATGAACGTCGGGTACTGCTTGCTTTCTTCCAAACCCGCTTCAGGGATAAGGGTAAGCACTCTTTCCTTTAATTTCTCAGGATCCATGTTATCGTGCTATCATTTAACTTTTTCGATTTTCTTGGCGTCAGTGATGGTCTGTAGCTTGATTTTCCGCTGCAACTGCATGACGCCATAGAGAAGGGCTTCGGGGCGGGGCGGGCAGCCGGGGATATAGACATCCACCGGGATGATATGGTCAACTCCGCGAACCACATGGTAACAATTATAATAGAATGGGCCGCCGGAAACGGCACAGGCCCCCATTGCGATCACAAATTTGGGTTCCGACATCTGGTCGTACAACCGTTTCAGGACAGGGGCCATTTTGTTAACGATGGTGCCTGCCACCACAATTACATCGGCCTGGCGGGGGCTGGCGCGGTAGACTTCGATCCCGAACCGGGCAAAATCATGACGGGAAGCACCCGTGGCCATCATCTCGATACCACAGCAGCTAGTGGCGAAAGTCAGTGGCCAGACTGAATTCGAACGGCCCCAGTCGATGATGTCATCAATGGTTGTAAGAAGGATTCCCTGGCCGGTTTTTTTGAAGGATTCCAGGGTTTCGTTATCCCGGAAATCCTTTTCTTTCATATTTTTTATTCCCATTTCAGCGCTCCTTTCTTCCAGGCATAAAGCAAACCAATTCCAAGGATGAAAAAGAAAATGACGATTTCAACGAAACCTCTCATTCCTGCCTCTTTCATGACTTTGGCCCAGGGAAAAATGAACACTGTTTCAACGTCGAACACCAGGAAAATAATGGCGAAAAGGTAATACCCGACATTGAACTGAAGCCACGATAATCCCTCGGTGGGGATACCGCACTCATAGGTTTCGGCTTTCTGGGGATTGGTTGAGGTGGGTGGAATGTAACTCGAGAAAAGCAGGGCGATGCCAACGAGAAATGCCCCGACGATAAAGAATAGAATCAGGCTTTCTGCACTCATAATGTTATTTAGTTAACAAATTATAGCGGCGCAAAATTAAAAATTAATCCCATAAAAACTAAATCATTACATGAAGAAAACTATATATCAACTGCATTCCGGAATAAATCAGCAAAGAGATTGAGAAATGTCAATGCAGAAATGCAAGATGCAAGATGCATTAAAAATCATAAGCCAACTACCTCTCTGCCTCATTCTTCGCCTTAAGTTTATTCACATAGTAAACCGATATCCCGATGGTGATGATGGCCAGGAAAAGGAATGCGATGATCTGGTATACCATGCCGATCTTGGCAAGGTCGACGGCGAAAAGATAAAACATTGTGGCAATCAGGGTGGCGAACATCATGTACCGGTACTTCACATTCTTCAGGACAAGGCTGAGCAGGAAATAGAACAGTGCAGCCAACGTCCAGGAAAGTGTGATGTACTGTCCGGGCACGGCTTTGTAAAGGGCATACAACATGGTGATAAACAGAATGACCAGATAGGTATTCCGGATCACCTCGGTTTTGATGTTGAGCCGTTCTCTCTGCCAGTTGATGATGCGGGCCGAAAAGAAGGCGACGACCGGGAATGCGAAGTTTGTCATTTCATGTGAAACCGTATTGGACATGGATCCGATCATGATAAAAATGAACAGGATCAGGTTCATGACGATGATGATCCTGGAACGAAACCAGAGGGCCATCGAAACCACCAGCAAACTCTGAAAAGCGAGGAAAAGATAGGCTTTCGGAAGGCCATATAACCCGTAAAGCGCAATGCTGATGCTCATGAAGCTGTATAATGCATAAAGTGCCGGCGAATATTTCCAGGGCGACCTGAACTTAAGAACAGCTGAAAATCCCAGGCAGAAAACTGCGATCGAAACAAAAATCATGATATAGCCTGTCGGGAAAAAGGCCAGGACAATCGATCCCAGCAGGGCGGAGAACCCCAGCCCGTTCAGGATGACGGTGGAAAGGATGATATCGTCCGGGAAAAGTCCTTTCTGTTTTACAAGTGTCACCATGGAATAGGCAGCGCCAACAAGCGCCAGGTAAATGTAAAAGGAGTGATGACTGCCGACCATCTGAAATTTCTGGGTCATAAGCGGATTGCCGAAAAACCAGATAAAAAACACCAGGTAGGTCAGGATCACTGAAAGTGTCAGCAAACGGGACCATCCAAAACGCCAGAACAGGATCATGTTGGTGATGGCCGAAACGGTGACCAGCAGGAGTAGAATGGGTGTGATATTGCTGATAATGGCCAGCGACAACGTCGTTAGCAATGCCAGGACAGCAAATCCTTCCGATTTTCTGCGAATGGCCTCATAAAACTGGTAACCTGCCACAACCAGCAGTAAACCGATAACGATGTAATTATTGGATATGACCGGAGGTGTTGTGAAATAATGAAGCCTGGCAACGGTGTAAAAGAGGAGAATGTGCGCAAAGAGCGTAAAGATGAAAGCGAGGTATTGATATGATTTCCGGATAAAACGGGCGAGAAACATCATCCCGGCAAATGCAACGATCCCGATGAAAAATGAAACTATCGGGTAACCTTTTGTTGAGATAAAATGGGTCAGGAAAACGATCCCGAGAAAGAGCACAATGTTGCCGATAAACGCCAGGCCGTATTCACCGAATTTTGATTCCATGACTCCTTCGGCGCCTTCCCATGGAAGCTTCAGGCTGAAATCATCATCTTCAGGTTCGGTCTCCGGCCTTGTTCTCGTTTCCTTCTGCTTCAGACCAAGGATCTCTTTTTCGAGGATTGAAATGCGGTTTTCAAGCGCATTCAGTTGATCCCGCATGTTGAATTCATCAGATTGCCTTGTTGATTCTTGATTTGTCATACGTCCTCCTTTATAACATAAGTTATACACAAACAGGGATCATCAAAGGTCAGGTAAGAACAGGCAGGAAATTCCTGCCGGATAGTCGGACAAGTTTGTGATTCGGCTTCTTGATGTTCGGTTACTCAGCTGATACCGGTTCTTCCAACGGATGTTTTTTCCAGGGTGGCAGCAGCCAGAGCAGGAATGCAAGGATCAGGAACGGAACAACGAACCATAGCGCAGCCATAAGGTATCCTTCGGAACCGATCAGGCCGATCTTGAAGTCGGTAAATCCGTAAAAGCTTTTCGAGAAGAGCTGTCCGCCGATCACCACATTCCAGCGCATCCAGAAGATCCCGAAAAGGACCAGCATGCTGATGAGGAGATAGGTTATCCGCCGGATTTTCTCGGAAGGCTTATAGAACTGAAATAATCCCAGCGTAAAGAGCGGGATCAGCATTCCCATAAACACCTGGAAGATGATGAGGGTGATATAAAGTTTTCCTGACACCAGGAGCGACAGGATCTCGAATGATTCTTCCGCCTCATAAATCCGGTGGATCTGGTCGAGTGCCTCAAGGGTAAAATCGAGGATCAGGATATAGAACAGGTATTTTGCGATGGTATCCAGGCAGGCCATGTCCACCTTCACCTTCCGGAGCCTGGAAATGACCATGTAGAGGAACATGACCAGCGCGATGCCCGAAACCATGGCTGAGAAAAGGAAAATCACCGGCATCAGAACAGTCGACCACCAGGGGTTGGCCTTCACGGATCCGAAAATGAACCCGACATAGCCGTGCAACAGGAACGCGGAAGGTATACCTACAATGGTGATTATGTATCCTATCTTATCGTCGAGGGCGACCGAACGCGGGGAGATGTCATTCGAATAGAGGGTGAACGCCCGATAAAGGAATCGCTTGAACCCGGTGCTTTTCTGCGACCAGAGGATCATGTCGCGCCGGTTGTCAAACCAGATTTCCAATAGCAACACAACCATCAGGTACCACAGGTAGACAAACCCGAAGATCGCCATGGCCGAAGTGGAATGGGGCGTCGTCATGATCTCGTAAGCGCGCTGTGGTTTCCCGAGATGGCTGATCAGGGGCATCGTTGCCACCATGAGAAAAGCGAGGGCGGTGAGAAGCGCAATGTTATAGGTCGGTCCCAGCACCTTGACCTTGAACACCCGTTCGAGGGAGGCGAGGATGAAGGCCCCGGCAACGAGTCCCGTGATGTAGGGATACTGGACAATGAGAATGCTCCAGGAGAGCTCGATCTCATTCGGATAAATAAAGCCTTTTACGTGTGAAAGGACTTCATAAAGATGTTGGAAATGCATATCCATATCAACGAACCTCCATGCTTAAGGCGTTATAAAAAAGCTTTGAACCGGTATTCAGGTTGGGTTTCAGCACCATGCAGGTATGATTTTTTATAAAACTGACCAGCTCGCTGCTTTTATCCCTCAGATTTCCGTATATCCTTGCCTTGGTCGGACAGTTTGCAAAACAAGCGGGAGACATTCCCTTTTGCAGGCGATGATAACAGAATGTGCATTTATCCGCAACATTCTTTTCCGGGTTAAGGAAGCGGCAGCCATACGGACATGCCTGCACACAATACCTGCATCCGATGCAGTAATTCGGGTCGACCAGTACAACGCCTTCAGGCGAAACAAATGTAGCCCCTACCGGGCAGACCTGCACACAGGGAGATTTGTAGCAATGGTTGCACATCTTCGGCACAAAGAAGGATTTGAAGATCTCGTTGTCCGGAACCGTTTGCTTGAAACCGTCAATCCCGCCATTGGGAGATACGATGGTGACCTCCCCGTCTTTTTTGATGGTATACTGTTCAACCCAGGAGCGGAAATAAAACGGCTCCATGGGAACGTTGTTCTCCAGCTTGCACGATTTGGCGCACCTTCCGCAGCCGATGCACTTTTCAATATCGATTCCGATACCGTACCAGGGTCCTTCCCCTTTTGGCTTATCTCCTGCTAAAACAACGGCATTGAAGGGTTTCAGAAGCCCGGAAGCTACCACTCCGCCGGCCAGAACGAGACCGGATTTTAAAAAGGTCCGTCTTGATGATTTATCCATAGGTTTTCTCATGGGTCATGGGGATTATGGCATTCAATACAATTGAGGAGTTTATGGGTTTCCTTGTCAAAAAGATGATTGTGTTTCTTTTCTTCGACGACCTTTACGACCGATTTGTTGATCGTGTCGAACAGGATCTTGATCCTTGCTGCATTTTTTTCATGGCATACCGCGCAGAATTGCCTTGTTGAATCGCGCTTCAGGATGAGCGAGTCAGCCAGCTTTATCGTATGGGTCGAATCCGAAAAGAGTACATGCTTGCCGGCAGGGCCGTGACAGCCCTCACAGGAGAGTCCGGCATGATGACCTTTGCTTTTATCGCCGAAGATGTCTTCATGGCAACGGGCACAGTTCGCTGACGTGCTGTAGTGAAGCGGCCGGTCGGCATTTTCAGCAAGCGCCAGGCCCCGGTAATGTCCATATTCTCCGAATGACTTTGGCACCAGCAGGTACCTGACGCCAAGGAACAAGGCGATGACCACGGCGAATGTCATGATCAGTCGTTTGATATGTTGCGGCATAACTCAGATATTAATATTTCGATATAAAACTATGTAAATAATTTTTATGTGATCAGGTATTTGAATCTATATACGTAAACTTGACTGAAATTTATTCTTGGTCTAAATTAAATTTAGCGAGAGCAGATGTATGAAAACACAGGCCGGCTAATTGAAAGAAAGTAACGGGCACGCGCAAGGATGCGCGCGCCATCTTTTTTAATTTCTGCATTCCGGATTCCTGCATTCCCGCATTGATAATCTCTACCTTTGCGCCATGATCCTTCATGAAAACACCATACTATCCGACGAGATAAAGGAAGTTTTCTTCTGCTGCAATTTGCAGGAATGCAAAGGCGCCTGCTGTGTGGAAGGAGACGGCGGCGCACCGTTGGAAGAGGAAGAGATCTCGTTGCTCGAGGACCACATCGAAACCATTAAATTATTCATGGTTCCGAAAGGAATCGGGGAGGTGGAAAAAACCGGTGTTTTCGATTATGATGCGGAAGGGAAATATGTCACTCCGCTGGTGAACGGAAATGAATGCTGTTTTGTCTATGTTGAAAAAGGGATGGCGCGGTGTGCCATTGAACAAGCATACCAGGAAAAAGCGATACCGTTTCCGAAGCCGCTCTCCTGCCACCTCTACCCCATCAGGCTCAGCAAGGTTGGCGAACAGGATGCAGTCAACTATCACAAATGGCACATCTGCCGTAAAGCGCTGGAAAACGGAAGGAAACTTAATCTTCCGCTGTATGAATTTCTTGCCGATGCGCTGATCCGCAAATACGGAAGAAACTGGTACAACAAACTGGTCAGACTACTGGGTTAGTCGCGGCGGCCAGCAGGGAAGCACGTTTTGCAGCAGCCAGGACGGCAAATTCCTTATCCATTAAAAACAATCCGCCTTTGTCGGTTCCGGTCAGTTTCAACTGGTCAAGGATGTTCCGGACCGTTTTTTCCTCTTCGATCTGCTCTGTGATGTACCACTGCAGGTAATTGGACGAGGAAAAATCCTTCTCCTTCGTACATATATCATAAAGCTCATTAATCGAGGCAGAGATGAATTCCTCGTGCTTCAGCACCTGCTGAAAAAGATCCACGAGGGTTTTAAACTTCAGGTCCAGGGGGTCCATCGAAGAAAATACAACATTCCCGCCCCGGTCGTTGAGGTAGTGAACCAGTTTCAGCATGTGGATGCGCTCTTCTTCGGTCTGGGCATAGAGCCAGTCGGAAGCACCCGGAAACCCGTTGTGTTCAGCCCATGATGCCATGGCCAGGTAGAGCCTGGCTGAATGCTCTTCCCGTTTTATCTGCTCATTGATTGCTTTTTCAACTTTTTTCGTAACCATAGTTTTGCGATTTTTTACAAAGTTAGTTTAAAATCGGGAAAATGAGGTCGGAAGTCGGAGATCAGAGGTCTGATGTCGGAAAATGGAGGATATAGGATGGAGAATGGAAGATGGAAAATTTAAAATTAACTCGCCAGTTCACCAGTCCACCAATTCACCAGTTATCCAGCATCTAGCATCCAGCATCCATTATCAGAATGTAGAGCCGGAATTTTTACTTATCCCTTCAGGGCTTCGGCTCCCGCTACGATTTCCAGAAGCTCTTTTGTGATCGCGTTCTGGCGGGCCTTGTTGTAGGAGATCTGCAGGGCTTTGAGCAGCTCCTTTGCATTCTCCGTTGCTTTATTCATGGCCGTCATCCGTGCACCCTGCTCGGAAGCGAAGGAGTCGAGGATGGCTTTGTAAAGCTGGATGCGGAGTGATTTCGGAATCAGCTGGTAAAGAATGGTTTCTTTGTCAGGTTCGAAGATATAATCGTGGTTCTTTGTGGTTGCCGGGTTTCCGGTTCCGGGTTCTGCTGCGGCAGGAATGATCGGCAGGTAAGGTTCGACCACGAGCCGCTGAACTGCGGCATTTTTAAACTGGTTATAAATGATCTGGATCCTGTCATATTGCTTTTCGGCAAATGCTTTCATCAGCTTTTCGGCCAGGGGGGTGACGTTTTCAAAGGTCAGGTGGTCAAAAAGGGCGTCATGACTTTCCACAACATTGTAAGCCCGTTTCTGGAAATATTCGGACGCTTTCCTCCCGATTGTGATCAGGCTCAGTGTTCCTTTTCTTTCCTGTTCGGCATAATCACTTTTGATCTTGTTAACCGTGGTTTTGATGACATTTGAATTGAACCCTCCGCAGAGGCCGCGGTTGGATGTGATCACGACCAGCAGGATTTTTTCCGGGCTGCGTTCGCGGGTATAGGGGCTTTCACCCGAATCCCCGGCCGTTGCGCTCAGGTTCTGCATGATCTCCGACAGTTTTGCCGCATACGGCCTCAGCTTGAGGATGGCCGTCTGTGCCTTTCTCAGCTTGGAGGCAGCCACCATTTTCATTGCATTGGTGATCTGCTGGGTGGATTTCACCGATGCAATGCGGATCCGAACTTCTTTTAACCCCGGCATGCTCTGATCTTATTTTTTTTCTTCATATTTCCTGGAAATCTCTGCTGCCATCTGCTCCATGATCTTCACATCTTCATCCAGCAGTTTTCCTTCGCGCAGGTTCCTGAGAACCTCTTTGTGCCTGGCTTCCATCTGATACAGGTATTCCGCCTCAAAGTTGGCAACAGCTGATGCAGGGATATTTTTCAGGAGGTTGCGCGTACCGCAGAAAATGATGGCAATCTGTTTTTCAACAGCCATCGGAGAATACTGAAGCTGCTTCAGGATCTCAACATTCCTTGCTCCTTTATCGAGAACCGCTTTCGTGGATGCATCGAGGTCGGAACCGAATTTTGAAAATGCTTCCAGCTCGCGGTATTCAGCCTGGTCGAGTTTCAGCGTTCCTGCAACTTTCTTCATCGATTTGATCTGGGCATTACCGCCGACCCTGGAAACGGAGATACCGACATTGATGGCGGGACGGATCCCGCTGTTAAAGAGGTTCGTTTCGAGGAAGATCTGTCCGTCTGTGATGGAGATGACATTCGTCGGGATGTAGGCTGATACGTCGCCGGCCTGTGTTTCGATGACAGGCAGCGCAGTAAGTGATCCACCTCCCTTTACCATGTGGCGGATGGATGCGGGAAGATCATTCATGTTCTTTGCAATCTCATCCGATGAGATGATACGTGCAGCACGTTCCAGCAGGCGCGAATGGAGGTAAAAAACGTCTCCCGGGTAGGCTTCACGTCCGGGAGGACGACGGAGCAACAATGAAACTTCACGGTAAGCAACGGCCTGTTTCGAAAGGTCATCGAAGATGCACAATGCCGAACGGCCCGTATCGCGGAAGAATTCGCCGATGGCGGCACCGGCAAAGGGTGCATAGAACTGCATGGCGGCAGCATCGGAAGCAGTGGCGGAGATCACAACCGTATAAGGCATGGCACCTTTTTCCTCCAGCGTTTTCACGATGTTGGCCACGGTGGAGCCTTTCTGTCCGATTGCTACATAGATGCAGATGACAGGTTCGCCCTTGTCATAAAACATTTTCTGGTTGATGATCGCATCGATGGCGATGGCGGTCTTCCCTGTCTGGCGGTCGCCGATGAGCAGCTCACGCTGACCCCTTCCGATGGGGATCATGGCGTCGATGGCCTTGATCCCGGTCTGAAGCGGCTGGTTTACCGGCTGGCGGTAGATGACACCCGGGGCTTTGCGCTCCAGCGGCATTTCGTAAAGTTCGCCGGGAATCTTTCCTTTTCCGTCGATGGGTTCCCCGAGCGTGGTGATCACGCGCCCGAGCAGGCCTTCGCCAACATCGATGGAAGCGATCTTCCGTGTCCTTTTAACCGTATCCCCTTCCGTCAGGTCGCGTGCGTCGCCGAGCAAAACGGCTCCGACATTATCTTCTTCGAGATTCAGCACAATGGCTTTCATCCCGTTCTTTTCAAACTCGATCAATTCGCCGGATTCAGCATTGGTCAGTCCGTAGATCCTGGCAATACCATCGCCAATCGTAAGAACGGTCCCGATCTCTTCCAGGTCGGCCTCGGTTCTTTGTCCGGCCAGTTCTTTCCTCAATATCGCGGTGACTTCCGCTGGCTTAATCTCTGCCATGTTTTTATTTGTTCGTTACAATAATGTCACACCTAGAATAATGTCACCGCTACGCGGTTAACTGAAATTTTATTTTTTGTTTCGCTAGAGTAATGTCACACCTACTGTGTTCAATTGTGTTTTATTTTTTTCGTTACTTCTCTATTCAATATTCAATATTCGATTTTCCCTAATGCCTAATGTCTAATGTCTATTGCCTAATGCCAATTGCCTAAAATCCTTTCTTATAAAGATTCAGGTTCGCCATTTCCCGTTTCATCTTCTGCATCTGGTTCTGAATACTGGCATCATATTGCATATCTTTCCACTGAAGGACAAAACCTCCAATCAGATCTTCCTTTATTTCCTCTATAAGTTCCACGGTACCCTCGGTCTGTGTCTTCATGATCCCGAGGATCTGTTTCCGGGTTGTCTCGGTCAGCGGAACCGGTGTCTTGACGATCGTGGTCAGGATTTTTTTATAGTCCTTGTACAATCCAATAAACGCAGATGCGATATCGGGCAGCAACGGTTCCCTTCTCTTTTCAATAATGATCCTGAAAAAGGTCATGGTGACGGCCGTCAGGGATCCGGTGAAAATGGCTGTGACGATCTTCTTTTTCTTTTCCGTTTTCAGGATCGGGCTCTTCAGCATCAACAGGAATTCCCGGTTGGATTTGCAAAGGGAGATCAGCGTCTGCATATCCTTCGTTACATCCTCCAGTACCTCCTTTTCGACCGCTAAATCGAAAAGTGCTTTGGCATAGGGAACCGCTATTTGCGAAATTTTTTCCAACGGGAGATTAATTGAATTTCACCTCTTTTATCAACTCTTTCGTGTATTCTTCCTGTTTCTTCGGATCGGAAAGTTCCTTTTTCAGGATCTTCTTTGCTACTTCCAGCGAAAGTTCTGCCAGCTGGTTTTTCAGGTCGGTCATGGCAGCCATCTTTTCATTCTGAATACTTTCACGGGCACCCTGAACGATGCGGTTCGCCTCTTCACCGGCTTTCTGTTTCGCTTCGTCGATGATAGCTTCCTTGATCTTCCGTGCTTCTGCAAGAATGGCATCCCGTTCGTTTTTGGCTTCCTGGAGAAGTGCCGCATTGGAGAATTTCATTTTCTCCATGTCTTCTCTGGTCTTTTCAGCCAGGGTCAGGGCATCATGAATGGTGTTTTCCCGTTCCTTCAGTGCTTTCGTGATCGGGTTCCATGCATATTTGGTAAGGATATAGAGGATGGCACTGAATGCAAGTGTCATCCAGATGATCAGTCCTATACCGGGGTTTACAAGTTCCATAATTTCTCTTTTTCGGTTTATTTTACTTCAACCTTCATGGGGCTGACTAAAAAGTACTTTTTATTTTCTCGGAGAGTCTCGCTGATGAATCGCAGAGTTCCGCAGAGAAGTAATAATATGAATTTTAACTCTGCGTGACATTTTGTGTTTCTACTCTTTAGTCACCCCCGAAAAAGAACGAAGATCATAAATGGCTTTTACGCTTCAACCAACCGTTGAACCGTAAAAACCCTGCCCGGATCCTAGATGAAAAGGATCAACAGGCAAACAACAATAGCGAAGAAAGCAACACCTTCGACAAGCGCAGCGGCGATGATCATGTTTGAACGGATATCACCGAGTGCTTCCGGCTGGCGTGCGATCGATTCCAACGCTCCCCTTCCAATCTGGCCGATACCGATACCGGCTCCGATGGCAGCGATACCGGCTCCAAAACCGGCTCCCATCTTGGCAAAAGGTGCAAAGTTGGCTGCTACTTCCAGTAAAATTGATAATAAATGCATAGTTTAAGGTATTAGGGTTTGAAATTGAGTTTATAAAGTTTAAAAGTTCATAAAGTTTCTAAAGTCATTTAAATTCCATTCACACTTCGCACTTCACACTTCGCACTTATCAGTGGTGTTCCGGTTCTATCGTCGCCAGTCCGAAATAAAGGGCCGACAACAGGGTAAAAACATAGGCCTGGATGAATGCTACCAGGAGTTCGAGCAAATCCATGAAAATCATAAACAGCAGTGTGGGTATTCCTACACCAAGGCCAAGTGCTGTCGACATCTGCCCGAAAATAAAAATGATGCTGATAAAGCCGAGGATGATGATGTGTCCCGCGGTCATGTTTGCAAAGAGTCGGACCATGAGTACAAACGGCTTTGTGATGATCCCGATGAACTCAACGATCGGCATCAGCGGAATGGGCAGTTTGAGCCACCACGGAACACCCGGGGTGTTAATGATGTCGATCCAGTAATGGCGGTTACCGCTGATCGTGGTGATGATCAGGGTAAAGGCAGCCATGACGCCGGTAACGGCAATATTCCCTGTCACATTTGCACCGCCGGGGAAGAAAGGTACGATCCCCAGTATGTTGTTGAAAAAGATAAAGAAAAAGATCGTCAGGAGATATGGCAGGTACTTTTCGTATTTCTTCTCCCCGATCGAGCTTTTTGCAACGTCATCGCGGATGAAAAGGATCAGCGGCTCCACCAGGTTCTGCAACCCGCTTGGCGCTTTGTTCGGATCCTTCTTGTAACGATTTGCAACCGAAACAAAGATCAGGATCAGGAAAAAGCTGCTGAGGAAAATCGCGAATACCGTTTTTGTGATCGAAAAATCAAAAACCTTTGGTCCTTTGCCGGTCTCCTGTTCCTGCAGGGTTGTGATCTTCCCCTTGTTCGATCCTTCTTTAGCAATGACAAAGCCCTTGTAAGGCTGAAGGGCGTGTGTCACCTCATTGTGAAATTTCCCGGACCAGAATGCGGTGAACTTTCCATCCGACCAAAGCAGTACCGGAAGCGGAATGGTAAGGTTAAAATGACCAAGTGATAAAATGTGCCATTCGTGATTGTCGACCACATGCTCCATGATCATTTCGCCCGGATTGAATTTTTCCGTCTCTGTTTTTTCATTCAGCTTCGCGGATGAAGCGGAATCGGCGGCCTCTAACACAGGCGCCTCCTGTGTCAGCGCACCGGCACTGGCCTGATGAACTGATATCAGGGAAATGAAAAAAACAATAACCAGGATCAGACGAACGAATCGTAAATGAGTCATGAACGGATTCAATGGTTTAAGAATGGGGCGCAAAAATACTAAATTTTTATTTTAATGGGGAAGAAGGAGAAGGAGTATTCAACCACAGGATCACGGACATGTCAGTTCCGTTAAACACCTCTGCTGCCCCATAGTCATCCCATCCGTCAACCCGGTACCAGTAATAAGCTGATGGCAATTCGCGGAAAATGATCGACCCGGCGCCATTTGTGTAACCGGATTTCATGTAATTTTTATTATCAAGATCTTCACGGCTGGCCGCCAGGAAGAGCTGTACGTTGGCCGCAGGGCCTCCATCCTTGATCAGCGCGGTAATGGCCAGGGATCCCGTTGTGGCCGTTTTTTCTTTGCAGGAAGAGAGAAAAAACGAACCGGAAATCAACATGAACGCAAGAAAAACCGTGAATGAACGTTTCATAAGTATCAAGGATTAACAATTTTATCGCTGCAAAGATAGAAAAAATCAGATATGATGTAACCAGGACAGGATTTCTCCGTCTTATTCCTGCCGGTTTTTAGGTGTTATTATTTTCACAGGAAACAACACATTTGAGATTATTGATTAATTTTGACGATTCAAAGCCGGGACTGATCTAATTACCTTAAGCTGCTGAACCTTTTTAAACTTCTCTTCATATGTACCTGCTGATCCGACCTTCCCATTTAAGATCGATTTTAATCTTTCTGCTCATAACAGGATTTTATTGTTCTTCTGCCCAGGATACCCCAAGAATCTGGACACTTGAGGACTGCATCAACTATGCGATCGATCACAACCTGGATATCAAAAAACAGGTTCTCACTGTAGAAACCAATAAAAAACAGGTGCTTCAGAGCCAGCTGAACCTTTTACCCGACCTGAATGTAAACGCGACGAATGTCTGGAACTTCGGGCAAACCATCGACCAGTATACCAATACCTTCGCCAATACAACGGTCAGGTCGAACAATTTTGACATCCAGACCAGCGCACTCCTTTTCGGGGGGATGACAAAGGTCAATACGATCAAGCAGAACAAGATCAACCTTCTGGCCAGCCAATATGATCTTGACATCCTGAAAAACAACATCTCCCTCGCGGTTGCGGGTTATTATCTCGACATCCTCCTCAACCAGGAATTGTTTGATGTGGCGCGGAACCAGATCGACATTACAAAATCCCAGGTCACACGGATCTCAAAGATGGTGGAGGCAGGCTCTTCCGCCAAAGGCGACCTGCTGAACATCCAGGCGCAGGAATCGGCAGAAGCGCTTCTTGTAGTCCAGGCAGAAAACCGGCTGTTCATTTCCAGGCTTTCATTGCAGCAGCTGATCGATCTTCCGGTTTCGCAAGATTTCCGGATTGAAAAACCGCTGCTGAAACCGGTGGAAAAACCGGATAAGGCTTTATCCCCGGAAAAGATATTCGATCTCGCTGTCGAGAAAAGACCGGAGATCAAAAGCGCCGACCTGCGGGTTCAGGCAGCCCAGAAAAGCCTTTCCATCGCCCGGGGTGTACTGTCGCCGACACTTTCCTTCAGCGGCACATGGGCAACAGGATATTCGGGTTTAAGCGAAGAGGTGGAGTCATCGACCTTACAAACGGAGCCGATCGGTATTACCCAAAATTCGATGGATACGGTACTGGGGTCTTATTACAGCAACACTTACCGCACGAAGGAATTCAGCAAACAGTTGCTCGACAACAACAATAAATCCCTTGGGTTTTACCTCCGCATTCCGATCTTCAACGGCTGGACGGGAAGGACGAACATCAGCCTTGCCAAGATCCAGCATAAAAAAGCAGAGATCGATCTCGAGATCCAGAAAAGAGACCTGCGGAAGAACATCGAACAGTCGTATGCCGATGCATCGGCTGCCCTCCAGCAGTACAACGCTTCCCTCCAGAAGGTCTCTGCACAGGAAGAGTCGTTCAAATACTCCCAGCAAAAATTTGATGTGGGGCTGATGACCTCCTACGATTACAACAACAGCAAGAAAGACCTTACGAAGGCCGAGTCGGATCTGCTCCAGGCAAAATATGATTTTATCTTCAAGACGACCATTCTTGAATTTTATATGGGAAAGCCCATCAGCATAAAATAACAACTAAATCAATATACTTACATGGCTCTTAAGAAATCGAAAAAAAAATTCATTATCATCGGCGGGATTGCGCTTCTTATAATCCTGATCATTGTTGTTGTCGCCGTCAAGAACGGCAGAAATGAGGGAACAAAGGTCACCGCCGAAAAGGTGGCAAAAAGGACCATCACCCAGACCGTTTCTGCCAACGGAAAGATCCAGCCGGAAAAAGACATTAAGATCAGTCCTTATATTTCGGGCGAAGTCGTTGAACTGACCGTAAAAGAAGGAGAACAGGTAAAGGCCGGTGATCTGCTGGCAAAGATCGACCCCGAGATCTATATTTCAGCTTATGATCAAAGTAATGCTTCCATGAACACCCAGCGCGCCAACGAAGCAAACGCCCGCGCACGGCTTTCCCAGATGAAATCCCAGTATGAGAATTCAAAGCAAACTTTTGAACGGCAGGAGAAGCTTTTCAAACAGAACGTGATCTCACAGGCAGAATTTGACCAGGCCAAGTCGGCTTTTGAAGTTGCCAAGGCCCAGGTGGAAGCAGCCGAACAGGACATCAAGGCGTCTGAATTCCAGGTCAAAAGTTCCGAAGCGGGCCTCAAACGGGCCAAGGAAGACCTGACAAGGACAGCCATCTTTGCTCCTAACAACGGAACGGTTTCGAAACTCAGTGTTGAAAAGGGAGAAAGGGTCACCGGCGCTTCACAGTTTTCCAGCGGTACCGAGATCATGCGCATTGCCAATCTGAACGAGATGGAAGCCCAGGTGGAAGTGAACGAAAACGACATTGTCCGCGTGAAAATGGGCGATACCGCACTGATCGAAGTGGATGCCTACCTGAACCGGAAATTCAAAGGCGTTGTGACAGAGATTGCCACTTCGGCCAATTCCACAGGGACCAGCGTTGACCAGGTCACCAATTTTAACGTAAAGATCCACATCCTGAAAGATTCGTACAAAGACCTTCTGGATGCCACTCATCCGGATTATTCTCCATTCCGACCAGGGATGTCTACCACCGTAGAGATCCAGACCGAAACGGCAAAGGATGCGCTCTCGATCCCGATTCAGGCCGTTACCACGAGGGTAGCCAAGGACAGCCTCGACAAGTACAATGCGAAAGCAGTAAAGGAAAAAAGCGATGGTGATGACCAGATGGAGATCGTCAGTTCGAAAAAGAAGACCGGCGAGATCCAGGAGTGTGTATTTGTGCTGGAAAACGGAATGGCGAAAAAGGTGAACGTAAAATCCGGCATCCAGGATAATACTTACATCCAGATCCTTTCCGGTTTAAAGGCGGGGCAGGAGGTCATCAGCGGTCCCTATTCGGCCATTTCGAAGACACTGAAAGACAAGGACAAGGTCAAGAAGGTTGACAAGAAGGATCTGTTTACTGAAAAATAGTTGCCCCTCATACTCCATATCGAAACGGCCACGCCGGTCTGTTCCGTGGCATTATCACGCGATGGCCGGGTGCTGGGCCTGAAAGAGACCAGCGAGAAGAACAGCCATTCTTCCGTACTTACTGTTTTTATCCGGGATATTATCAACTCTGCAGGAGTTTCATTTTCCGATCTTGACGCGGTTGCTGTCAGCGAAGGGCCCGGTTCGTATACCGGTCTGCGCATTGGCGTAGCAACGGTGAAAGGCCTTTGCTATGCTATTGAGAAACCATTGATCGGGATACCGACGTTGCAGGCGATGGCTGTGGGGATGACGGAGGTCGGAGGTCGGAGGTCAGAGGTCAGAAATCGGACTTCAGACCTCAGACATCAGACCTCAGATATCGGACTTCTGATCTGCCCGATGATTGATGCACGGAGGATGGAGGTTTTTTCTGCATTGTATGAGGAGAGGGGTAAGGAAGTTCGTGAAACCCGGGCCGAGATCATTGACGAAAATTCCTTTTCAGCGTACCTTGAGAAAAACAGGATCCTGTTTGCCGGCGACGGGGCAATGAAATGCAAATCCATCCTGGAGCATCATCCGCATGCCGTTTTTGCCGAAGATTTCCAGCCTTCCGCGAAATTCATGATCGCCCTTTCCGAAGAAAAATACTCCCAAAAGAAATTCGAGGACCTGGCCTATTTCGAACCCTATTACCTGAAGGACTTTGTGGCGGGGAAGCCGAGGGTTAAGGGATTGAAATAGTGAAAAGCGAAAAGCGAAGTAGCGAAATTGGTTATCGCTTTTCTTTTTCCCAATTGAGTTGTACTTTTGAATCAAAATTCTGACTCTGTGACTTTGTCACTTTGTTACTCTGTTACTGAAAACAATGATCCCAACCCGCTTCACAACACGTGTCGTAAACATCGGCGACGTTCCCCTCGGAGGGAACAATCCCATCCGGGTGCAGTCGATGACCAGCACGGATACGATGGATACAAACGCCACGGTGGAACAGGCCATCCGGATGATCGAAGCAGGATGCGAATATGTGCGGATCGCCGTACCGGGGATCAGAGAAGCGGAAAACCTGAAGAATATTAAACGTGAACTCCGGAAAAGAGGATTTAAAACGCCACTGATCGCGGATGTTCATTTTAACCCGAAGATTGCTGAAGTTGCTGCTGCACTGGTAGAGAAAGTGAGGATCAATCCGGGAAACTATATCAAAAGCGCAAAGCGCTATGCGCAAAGCGCTATGCGCAAAGCGCAAAGCGAAGAACCGTTTGAGATCGAACAAATACACGAAAGGATAGGGCCGCTGCTGAAGATCTGCAGGGATCATGGAACGGCGCTGAGGATCGGGACAAACCATGGTTCATTATCAGAGCGGATCATGGAGCGGTTTGGCGATACGCCGCAGGGAATGGTGGAATCGGCGCTGGAGTATGTGCGGATCTGCGAAGGTCACGATTTTCAAAATATCGTCCTCGCCCTGAAAGCCAGCAACGTGAAGGTGATGATCGCTGCAAACCGCCTGCTGGTGGAACGCATGAAGGAGGAGGGGATGAATTACCCCATTCATCTTGGCGTTACCGAAGCCGGTTCGGGCGAGGACGGCCGCATCAAATCCGCCATCGGCATCGGAAGCCTCCTTGCTGACGGTATCGGTGATACGATCCGGGTTTCGATCACCGAAGATCCGGAATTTGAGATTCCTGTTGCTTATGGCATCCTCCAGGCAGCGGGCGCCCGCATTACACGAACGGAATTCATTGCCTGCCCGTCCTGTGCAAGAACCTTGTTCAACATCCAGGAAACCCTTGAAAGGATAAAAAGCCGTACCGGACACCTCACCGGATTAAAGATCGCTGTGATGGGTTGCATCGTGAACGGCCCGGGGGAAATGGCCGATGCCGATTACGGCTATGTCGGAGCCGGCAAAGGAAAGGTGATGCTTTACAAAGGCCGGGAGGTGGTGAAGAAGAATGTTGATGAATCCGTTGCAGTTGAAGAACTGATAAATCTGATTAAAGAGAGTGGTGATTGGAGAGAAACTGGTGAACTGGTGAATTAGTGAACTGGCGAGTTTTTATAAGAAATATTCTTTTTACCGAATTAATAAAATTAACTCACTAATTCACCAGTTCACCAGTTCGCCAGTTATTTGACATTTCCCGTAACAACCTTTAGGCTCCTCGGTAAAATTTCGAAGTTAAGTGGCGAATGTCCGAGTGATTCGCCGTCGGCTTCGAGGTATATTTTTCCGGCAGACCTTATCCTGATCGACTTTCCCCGGAAGGTGCTGACAAAGGGCAGATCAACAAGGGTTCCGTCATAAAGCTTGTTTGCATACCGGATCACCATCCATTTCGGGGCTTTTTTTATCAAGGTAACATCGAACAATCCGTCGTCTGGAACCGCTCCCGGAACCTGCTTCATCCCTCCGCCGTTATACATGCAGATCCCGACATTCATTGAAAAGATCTCCCCGCTGAAAACCTGTTCGCCGTCAACCTCAATTACTGCATCCACAAATTTGTACTGGAAAAGGCCTGAAAAAACAAAAAACAGGTAGGTCAGCGGCCCGCCCCTTCCTTTTTCCTTGGAGAGGTTGGTCTTTTTCGCCACCAGGGCATCATACCCCATTCCCGCAATGTTGATGAAAAAACGCTTAAACGGTTCATTATTCCTGTAATAACCGATCTCCCCGACATCCTGAAAAACCGTTTTTTCTTCTTTAAGGATCCCGATGGCTTCCTTGTAACCGAAGGGAATCCCGAAGGTCCTGCACCAGTCGTTGCCGGTCCCGACGGGGATCATGCCCAGCGTGATCTCTGAAGGGGGGACATGCGTCTGCAGGAAAATACCGTTTACCACTTCGTTCATGGTTCCGTCACCGCCTACAACTGCAATTTTCCGGTAACCTTCATCGATGAATTCTCCCACCAGAGTGTTGGCATGGTTCCGATGTTCTGTCAGCACACAAAGATGATTGATGCCTGCGGCATCGAGGTGACGGGAGATCTGCGGCCAGTCTTTCGCCCCTTTCCTGACGCCGGCATTCGGGTTGACGATGATCAGCCACTTGTCAGGAGGAATGGATGGTTGGTTGGTCATGGGATGTGTTATTTCCCTTCCCTGGCAGCGATCCTGAACTCCTGTTTCAGCTCGGAAAAGATCTCCTGGATGGACTGGATCTTTGTTGCCCTGAAGGCATTGCTTCCGCAAAAGGCATAGCCGCCTGCAAGGTTCCCTTTAAAAGCGTTGAACAACGCAGTGATAATGCAATAGGGGCTGGAGGAGATGTCGCAGGTTTTGATGCACTGGAAGGGACAGCTGATCGGGATCTTTTTTCCCTGTTTGACCTTTTCAAGGAAATTGTTAATGATAGCTCTTCCGGGCATGCCCACCGGGCTTTTTATGATCTCGATATCTTTTTCTTCCGATTTGATGTAGGCTTCCTTGAATTCAACGGCTGCATCACATTCATCAGAAGTGACAAACCGGGTTCCCATTTGCACGGCATCTGCGCCAAGCTGCATGATCTTATAGATATCTTCCCCGGTATAGATACCCCCGGCTGCAATAACGGGAATTTTCACACCGTGTTCTGCTTCTATCGGGCGCACTACCTCGCATACTTCTTTTACAAGGTTTTCGAGGCAATAATGTTCATCAAAGATATTGTCGGGTTTAAATCCAAGGTGACCGCCGGCTTTCGGGCCTTCTACCACGATGGCATCGGGAAAGCAGTTGTAGGTAGATTTCCATTTCTGGCAGATCAGACTTGCGGCGCGGCCGGATGAGACGATCGGTACCAGCTTGGTCCCGTTTGGATCTTTGCGGTATGAGGGAAGGTCCAGGGGAAGTCCGGCACCCGTAAAAAGAATGTCTACCTTTTCCTGGATGGAGGTTTTGACCATATCGGCAAAATTTGACATGGCCACCATTACGTTTACGCCGATGATCCCTTTGGTCTTCTCACGGGCTTTGGCAATCTCCTGTTTCAATCCGAAAATGCTGGCCTCAGGAAAATCGTGGGAATGCGAACGGTACAGCAACCCAAGCCCGGCGCTTGAAATAACACCAACACTGCCTTCATTGGCTACAGCTCCTGCTAACCCTGACAGTGAAACGCCAACCCCCATTCCTCCCTGGATGATGGGTAACTTTACTACCAGGTTTCCTATATGCAATTCTCTCATAGCCAACTCCTAAAATGTCATTTTACGCTGCAAAGGTACGTTTTCTTTACATTAATCATCATATATATATGGTTTTATATTTTTATTTTATAAATATGATCCGGATTTACATTGAAATTTTAAGATTATCTTTGTCTCTCCTGATGGTTGTTACAGCGTTGCAGTTCAGGTTTTCTTAAATCGCCAAAAAAGCTCCGATGGTAAAAAAACTGATACATTTTCTGATCAACTATTTGTTCATTTTTCTTTTTTTTACAGGAATTTATTCCGTTCCTGCCCAGAATTCAAAGGAACGGTCGGATTTTCAGTACTTCAATAAAACTGAGTTCAGCATTGGCCTTGGTTTCGGATCCTTCAAGACAGATATCGATTCAAACGGTTATCAGCATAAGGTCAAGAACGACCAGATCATCTTTTCCTTTCAGACCATTAACGGGGTTTCCATCTCTAAAAGGTTCGGACTCGGAATAGGCATTGGCGCCGAGTTCTGGCAGCACGGCATGTTCTACCCTCTTTTTGCACACATCTATTATGATTTCAAGAAGGAACAAAACACGCCGTTTGCCTTCATGAACATTGGGAAAGCGTTCGGTACGCGCGACAGCACCCACTATTATAATAAAGGTACGGGTGGAACTCTTTTCAGCATCGGGGCCGGGTACAAGATGAAGGTGGGCAAGCGTTTCAAGTTTGAATATGCCCTTTTCTACCGTTACCAGGCGATCCTTTCAACCTATCAGACAGAATACGTTTCCAAAGGGACCGTGCACTACAGCACAACTGATTATAAAGTCCCCTATCATTTCGGTGGATTCAGGATCGCCATCATCTTCCAGTAGAATTCCCATCAGATCCTGTCTTCTTCCTTCTTCCCGAAAAGAAATAAAGAATAGAAAAGGGCAAAGAAGGTTACCCCGAATTGTGATTCAATGGTGTCTTCAGGGATCATCGAAAGCATGGCGATGATAAAAAAGACGAGGAAGAAAAAGTCCCTGAATTTACCCAGGGCGAGCGGGGGATAGAGGATCGCAAACAGGAACCAGAGGAGGCCGAAGATCCCGAAGGCCACGAAGATCGAGAGGAACTGGTTGTGCGACCGCCAGCGCTGATCGGGCGCCAGTTTTGAGTTCATCTTCTCATATTCCTGCTGAAAGGCCTCATTCATATCGCCGGTGCCGACGCCGATCAGCCAGTTGTCCTCGATCAAACCCAGGGAAGCTTTCCAGAATTCATACCGCTGCATCAGGCTGGAACCGGTAGGATCACCGGTCTTACGGTATTCATCGATCCCCCAGAGCAGTTCATAAACCTGCCCCCGGATGCTGAATTTCTCTGTAAAAACCACGTTGGCTATGCCTTTTTCGACGGCCCTGACCTCTTCGTCCGAAAGCGCATTCACTCCGTCTGCATCTTTCCGCAGTCCTTTTGATGCCAGGAACCTGACCAGTGTATTCACGATCTCCTGGTTTTTCATATCCCGGCCATGGAAAGGGATCGCACTCCGCCTTTTCCAGACCTCCATCATCTCATCATTCTGGATATAAATATAAACGTAGGTGCCATTCTCTGCCAGTTTATTTTCGGTATTGTGCTCGTACGGATTACCACGGGGCGAAACCTTCTCGAGTTTTGTGATATCGACCGGGTTTACATGGTAATAATCCTTTACAATCCTGTAGATATAGATTCCGGTGACCGCAACCGAAATCAGAAGGAAGGCCGTCAGAATCACTTTCAGCCAGGGTTTCCGGCTGCGGAACAGGAGGATCCCGACCAGGATGAACAGCGTAAGGCCGGTAATGGTAATACCGGTGGCAGAGCGGGCCAGGATAAGGTAAACAAGCAGCCATGCAACCACAATGCCGAAGACGGTTTTCAGGATGACGGATGGTAACATCCTCCGCCTGAACAGGTAATAACCAAGAACAAACACGACAAGGCTGATGTTCAGCGCAACAAGGATATGGGAGATCGAACGTGAGATCTGGCGGATATCGATGAAGTGGCCGCCAAAGAGGTTCCAGGAGTTGATCAGTGTGCGGACCAGGACCGTGGCGGCAAACAGGAGCATGAATCCGTTGAAATACCGGCGGTTGAAGGGAGCGGCTGTGGAGATGAACAACGGCAGGAGGAACAACGGGAGCTTTGTCCGCAGATCCTTAAGGGCATAATTATAATCTGTCGTAAAGATGACCCCCACAACATGCAACACAAGGATCGAACTGAAGATCATAGCCGGCCGGTTGTTGATGAAACACCGTATCCCCTTCCATGTGCTGGTCAGTAGCAGGGAAAAGCTGAAAGGGAGCGACAGGGTTATGCATTTCCACAACGGATTTTTACGGAAGAATTCAAGCCACCGGCCGGTATCGTAGCGGGTCATGACGAATGTCCCGGCCAGCCAGAACTGGGCAAGGCTGAGCATGATCTTCGAGTGCGGCAGGAAGATGATCATGACCGCGAGCCCGAAGATGTAGTTGGCCCGTACCAATTGCTTAAAAAACGTTCCCTGTATCATGTTGTCAGGATAAGACTTTTCTTCTTCCCTTTAATAATTTGGTTCTGAAGGTATAAAAATCATCGGTACCCCGTATATCAATACGCTTTAATTCAAACGGATCCCTGAACGGCCAGCGGTTGATCCTGTTCCCGATCCTGAGCGCAAACAGCAGCCCGGAACTACGAAAGATCTCTTTCATCCGGATGTTGAGCTCCGGATCTTTTTTCGGAAAACTTCCATACGGATAGGCCAGCACGCGGACGAACGGAATTTTATGATACCCCAGTGTCTGGATGCAAAGATCGAGATCATTCTGAATCCCCGCAGGATCCATTTCCGGATAGTTCCTGTGCAGGAACGAATGCAGGCCGAATTCGATAATTTCCGAATTGGCCAGTTCGTTGATCTCCTCCACCATAAGAATCGGGTCGGTGCCGTTATCCCAGGCATTCGTCTTCCCGATGAAACCGACAGGAATAAAGACGGTGGCTTTAAAACCATATGATTTCAGCAAAGGAAAAGCCCTTGTCATAAAATTCCGGTAAGCATCATCAAAGGTCAGGATTACCGGCTTCTCCGGAAGAGGGCTGCCAGTCTTAATTGCCGCAGTTATCTCCTTGAACGAAACCGTTTGATATCCTTTTTGCTTTATATAATCAAACTGTTTTTTCAGCTTTTCTGATGAGATGGTGATCCCGTCGAGGGTTCCGTCAGAGACTTTATGGTACATCAGGATGGGAATTCCTTTTGGGACAGGAATAAAAATGCTGTATTCCAGGATCAGCCATACCAGTACCAGGAAGCTTACAACCACAGGGATCAGCACGTAGGGCATCATTTCTGTTTTTGCATTTCAATTGTTTTTGCCACTTTCAGCGAACCGTAAAAGGCCGCGAAAAAGGACCAGAGGAACCCGGGATATCCGTCAAGAATACCGAGCCGGATGATGTAGAAAACGAAAAAGCTCACCGGAAATTTAAACACGACCCAGATCTTTGAAAATGATTTTCCGCGGCTGGCATATCCTTCTGCAGCCTGCGTAGTGTAGGTATCAATTTTCTGCAGATGATGGGAAAGATCACGGTAGGAATAATGGATGATCCTTCCCTTCAGTGTCCCTAACGGACCGTTGACTTCGATCCCTTCATGGACCTTCACCACAGTGAATCTCCCTTTGGTCCTGTCAAAGAGACGCAGGTGAAATTCATTGCCGGTTCCTGAGTGTTTCAGGATCCGCCCCATGTAAAACAGGGAGAAGGGGATCCGGTAACCACTGAAAGAGACTGAATCCTTTTCCAGCAATTTTCTGATTTCCAGTTTCAGATCTTCCGTTACAACCTCATCGGCATCGACTGACAGGATCCAGTTGTTCCGGGCCTGGTCGACGGCAAATTGCTTTTGCTGCCCGTATCCTTCAAATGCATGCGATACGACGTTACAGCCCTGCGACCTGCAGATCTCCGCGGTCCGGTCGGTGGAAAAAGAGTCCACCACCACGATCTCGTCCGCAATTTCCTTCACGGAGCTGAGGCAGCGTAAAATGTTTTCTTCCTCGTTATGGGTGATGATGACAACGGATAATTTTTGCATACGCTTATGTTTCGATGGTAAAGCGGTCCCAGTCGAGGCCTATCTTAAATGATTCCCTGAACAGATCTAATTCTTCGGTTGAAAGAATTGCATGAATGTTTTCTTCTACCCCACCGGCCTCAGCGATGATGATCCCCTTCGGATCAACAACCATGGATCCACCGCCGTGCGGGGTTCCGTAACCATCGGCCCCGGTCCTGTTCACGCCGATGACCCAGGCCTGGTTCTCAATGGCCCGGGCGATCAGCAGGGTTTTCCAGACATGTGCCCTGCTCTTCGGCCAGTTAGCAGGATAAACGAGAAGGTCGTACTCATATTTTCCTTCATAATAAAGATTTTTACTCCAGACCGGGAATCGCAGATCATAGCAGACAAGCGGAAGGCAGCTCCAGCCGTTCACATTCACAAGTGTCTTTCCCCTGCCTCCGTGAATGACCTTGTACTCCTGGCTGAGGCGGAACAGGTGCCGCTTATCATAGGTTTTGTAAATCCCGTCGGGGAACATGCAGACCAGCCGGTTGTAATATCCCCCTTCTTCTTTAATCAAAATGCTGCCAATGACCGTACACTCTTTTACCCTGGCAACCTCTTCCATAAAACGGATGGAGTTTCCGGTCATTGTTTCGGCACATTGTTCCGTGTTGGTCGTAAAACCGGTATTGAACATTTCCGGGAGAACGATCAGGTCGACCGGGTCGTTAATAGTATTTACCCGTTCAGAGAAATGAGCAAGGTTCTTCCCGGCATCTTCCCAGAAGATGTCCGACTGAATAAGGACGATGGATAAATCTTTCCTGCTCATTGCGGTCAATTCCCGGTAAAATTAAAAATAGTTGCCTTGTTCCGTTCGAAAATTTTAATTTTGTCCTGATTATTAAACTTCAGAAATCATGCAAACTATTGACAATTATGATTTTAAAGGAAAGAAGGCGCTGATCCGCGTTGATTTCAATGTTCCTTTAGATAGCGATTATAAGATCTCCGATACCAACAGGATTGATGCTACATTGCCCACCATCCGTAAAATCCTTGGCGACGGGGGTTCCGTTATCCTGATGTCGCACCTCGGACGGCCCAAAGGAGGTCCGGAAGAAAAGTTCTCTTTAAAGCATCTCTTGCCTTACCTCTCGGAACAGGTGAAGGTACCTGTAAAATTCGCCGATGACTGCATCGGGCCATCGGCGAAGGAATTGGCAGCCGGGCTGCAGCCGGGCGAGGTTTTGTTGCTGGAAAATCTTCGTTTTTACAAGGAAGAAGAAAAAGGCGACGAAGCCTTTGCACAGAAGCTTGCCGCGCTGGGCGACATTTATGTGAACGATGCTTTCGGCACTGCACACCGGGCCCATGCTTCCACCGCGATCATTGCAAAATTCTTTCCCGAAGCGAAATGTTTCGGCTATGTGATGGCGGAAGAGGTTATACACCTTGACAAAGTATTGAAGGAAGCTACCCATCCGTTTACCGCCGTTCTTGGTGGTGCAAAGGTTTCAGGGAAGATCGAGGTGATCAGCCACCTTATGGACAAGGTTGATAACCTGATCATCGGAGGAGGAATGATGTTCACCTTCATCAAAGCCATCGGCGGCGAGATCGGCAATTCACTGGTTGAAGAAGAGTTGCTGGAGATTTCCCGGAACATCGTGGAAGGCGCCAAGACGATGGGTGTGAATCTGTATTTACCATCGGATGCGGTAATCGCAGATTCGTTCTCCAACGATGCGAACCGGAGAACCTGCAATGCTTACGACATTCCGGATCCGTGGATGGGACTCGACATCGGCCCGAATACCCTTGCCAAATTTGAGCATGTCATTGAACAATCCTCTACGATCTTGTGGAATGGCCCGATGGGCGTGTTTGAGATGAACAACTTCGAGGAAGGAACAAAAAGGATTGCCGAAGCCATTGCAAAAGCAACCGATAATGGTGCCTTCTCGCTCATTGGCGGCGGTGATTCCGTTGCAGCGATCAACAAATACAACCTTGCTGACAGGATCAGCTACGTTTCGACCGGTGGCGGCGCCATGCTTGAATACATTGAAGGAAAAGAGCTTCCGGGTGTCAAGGCCATTAACGGGTGAAGCGCATCCTCATCAGCCGGACCGATAACCTCGGTGATGTCATCCTTACCTTGCCCATGGCAGGAATCCTGAAACAACAGTTTCCGGATTGTTACATTATCTTTCTTGGAAAAAAGTACACTAAACCCCTTATCGGCGCCTGTGAATACATCGATGAATTTCTGGATTGGGACGAGATAAAAGGCAACAGGCAACAGGCAATAGGCAATAGTGTATTGGGAGCATTGAAGGTTGATGTTATTCTCCATGTTTTTCCTGACAAAGAAATTCAAATAATAGCAAAAAAAGCAAAGATTCCAATTCGGATCAGCACTTCTCACAGATGGTATTCCTGGCTCTATTGCAATAAACTTGTTCACTACAGCCGGAAAAAATCAAACCTCCACGAATCCCAGCTCAACCTTAAGCTTCTCGAACCCTTAGGAATAACCAAGGAATTTTCATTAACCGAAATCCCGTCATATTACGGCTTAACAAAACTCACCAGTTCACCAGTTCGCCAGTTCGCAAGCTGAAGCCGGAAGTCTGAAGGGCGAAGGGCGAAGGGCGATGGGCGATAGGCAAAATTCATTCAACCTCATCCTGCACCCCAAATCCAAGGGCAGCGCCCGGGAGTGGGGACTGGATAATTTCTCGAAACTGATTACCCTTCTCCCGGAAGAAAAATTCAAGATTTTCATTACAGGTACCCGTGAGGAGGGCGACCGGATGAGAGAATTCCTGCAGCAGCATGAAGCCAGGATCACCGACATGACTGGGAAGCTGACATTAGAAGAACTCATCGCATTTATCAACTTCTGCGATGGCATTGTTGCCGCCAGCACCGGCCCGCTGCACATCGCAGCTGCACTGGGAAAAAGAGCCATCGGCATTTATGCCCCCATGCGGCCGATCTTCCCCCAGCGCTGGGCGCCGCTTGGTGTTCATTCAGATTACCTGGTTCTGGATAAAGTGTGCAATGATTGCCGGCATTCGACGGAATGCGCGTGCATCAGGAGTATTTCGCCGGAACAGGTTATCGATAAGCTGATGAGCTGATGAGCTTTTCAGAGGTGAAGTGTATTGTGCAGAAATACAACTATTGCCTATTGCCTGATCCCTATTCCCTTTTCCCCCGTGACTCTCAGAAAAAGAGGAAAGGCTTTTTCTATGTAAGGATAAAAGAATGATGTCTCCTTTGCCTTTGGAGTGATCACTTTCCCTTTCGGATCGAAGCTGACGATGATGAAAAGAAGTACGCTGACAATGATGACTCCTTTAATCAGCCCGAAAAGACCTCCCACGATCCTGTTGAGCAATCCGAGGCCGACCGTTTTTACCACTTTTTCGAGTAATTTGGCAATGATCATGACAACAATCACTACCAGCAGGAAGGTAAGTGTGAATGAAAGAATTGAAAGCCAGGTGCCGGAAGGATGGAATGTTTTTACAAGCCAGGTGCTCATGTAGCCGGAGAAGTGCACGGCCACCCAGATCCCGAGGATCAGGGCAACGAGCGAGGCAAGGCTGATGATGAATCCTTTGCGGATCCCGTTAAAGATCAATAATCCGAGAAGGCAGAGGATGACGATGTCGAGGTAATTCATGGATCACTGCTTCAGACGGGAAGTAAGCTCGGTTCCGAAAACAAAATTATTGAGTTCCTTGTCGTCGGTTTGCAGGATGGTGTCTTTGTTCCCTCTCCACCACAGTTCGCCGTTGTAGATAAATGCCACAGTATCGCCGATGCTGAGCACGGAGTTCATGTCGTGGGTATTGACAATGGTCGTGATCCCGTATTCATCCGTGATCTCTTTGATCAGCTTGTCGATGACGCCGGAGGTCTGCGGGTCGAGGCCGGAATTTGGTTCGTCGCAGAAAAGGTATTTCGGATTCATCGAGATGGCGCGGGCAATGGCCACGCGCTTGCGCATCCCGCCGCTGAGTTCCGATGGCATCAGGCGGTTCACATTTTCGAGGTTGACCCGCTTCAGGACGAAGTTTGCACGGTCGAGTTTGTCTTCCTTTGTCCGGGTCGTAAACATGTCGAGCGGGAACATCACATTCTCTTCCACATTCATATAATCGAACAATGCGCCGCCCTGGAACAGCATCCCGATCTCCTGCCTGAGGGTTTTCCGCTGCTCGAAATCCATCTCGGAAAAATTCCTGTTATCATAAAAAACCTTTCCGGAATCAACCTCATACAGCCCGACCAGGCATTTCATAAGCACCGTTTTCCCGGATCCGCTCTCTCCGATGATCAGGTTCGCCTTCCCCTGCTCAAAGATGCAGGAGATGTTTTTCAGGACATGATGCTCGCCGAAAGCTTTATTTAATTCCCTGGCCTCGATCATGTCAGCAACAGTTGGGTGAGGATTAAATTGAAGAGAATGATCATGATGCTGCTAACCACAACGGCTTTGGTGCTGGCCTGCCCGACTTCCAGGGCTCCCCCGCTGGTCCTGTACCCGTAAAACCCGGAAACCGTTGAAATGATATAGGCAAAGACAATGGTTTTGGTGATCGCATAAAATACGGTATAGCCTTCAAAATCGACACGGAGACCATCAACGTAATCATTCGATGATACCAGTCCGAAAGAGACCATGGCCATCCATCCTCCCAGGATGCCCATCCACATGCTGAGGACGATGAGCACAGGGTTGATCAGCATCGATGCAACAACTTTGGGAAATATAAGGTAGTTGGCGGAGTTTACGCCCATGATCTCAAGCGCATCGATCTGCTCGGTCACACGCATGGTTCCGATCTCGGATGCGATCCGCGATCCCACTTTTCCGGCAAGGATCAGGCTGATGACCGTAGGGGAAAATTCAAGTACGACCGACTGACGTGTGGTAAACCCGACCATCGAGAGCGGAATCCACGGACTGTCGATGTTGTAAGCGGTCTGGATCGCCACGACAGCGCCCATAAAGGCTGAAATAAAAGCTACGATCCCGATGGATTCGATGCCAAGCCCCTGGATCTCATTCAGCATGCGTTCCCAGAAAATGATTCGCTTCTGCGGTTTGGAGAAAACCTTTCGCATCAGGATGAGATATTCGCCGATATCGGTGAAAACTTTCACGGGAAATATTTTTGATAAAATTACAACAATCCTTCATTATCAGGCGTTCGGTTAAAAAATTATCTTTTCTCTTTTCCGTCCGGAAGTTGTTAATGAATCAATTGGACAGGATACAGTATCTTTGCATGATGAATGTCAGACGTTTGTTGGGACTATTTTTCCTGGCGGTGATCTTTTTCGTGCTGGCCTCATCCTGTGCGACCACCCGCCAGAAATACCATTATAAACGAGCCAAACCATGCAACTGTCCCTCCGATTGGACTATTTTTCCGGCCCGGTCAGTCGTGCCGGCGCATTCGATTCAAGGATAAACATCGGGGAATTGCAGTCGCATGTCCCGGATAATTCCATTGATTATATTGTTGAGTGGTTCCGGAAAAACGATGTTCATCTCAGGATATCGAAGGCGCGTTCGTCTAAATTCGGAGATTACCGGGGCCCTGTTAAAAAGCGCCCCGCGTGGATCTCGGTAAACCGGAACCTGAATCAATACGATTTTCTGCTCACTTTGGTCCATGAAATGGCGCACCATGATGTTTGCAAAGGTTCGTCTTCTTTCATTGCCGGTTACCGGTTTTCAAAAAGGAAACGCGGGACCGGGCCGCATGGCGCCGATTGGAAAAACCGTTACCGTTTGCTCATGGAACCGCTGCTGAATAAAGCCGTTTTCCCCGTCGATCTCCTGCCCGTGGTTGTGAATTATTTCGAAAATCCCCGTTCATCATCGAAAATGAACCATCTGCTCGTTACGGCTCTGAAAAAATATGATCTCCCTGATGGTTCCGTTTCCATCGATCAGATCCCGTTTGAAGCTGTTTTCACCTTGCCGGGAGGAAGGAGGTTCAGGAAGAAGGAAAAGCTCCGGAAACGTTACCGGTGCATCAACCTTGAGAACAGGAAGGCCTACCTGTTCAGCCCGATGGCACGGGTTTTCCCGGATGCATCCTGACGGTTGTCCTCAATTCATTGGATTTCTATTCATTCTGTTGTACTTTTGCGGCGAATTTCAAGTAGTTTCGAATGAAAATAAACAACCACCATTTTTGTGTGATCATGGCCGGGGGAATCGGGGCCAGGTTCTGGCCGATGAGCCGGACCAGCCATCCGAAGCAGTTTATCGATATCCTCGGGACGGGCGAAACTCTCATTCAGCAGACATACAACCGGTTTTCACGGATCATGAACCGGGAGAACATCTATATCGTTACCAACGAAAGTTACAAGTCACTGGTGAAAACCCAGATCCCGGGTATTTCCGATGATCAGATCCTTTGCGAACCAGCCCGGAGGAATACGGCTCCCTGCATTGCTTATGCCAGTTACCGGATCCTGGCCCGCGACCCCGAAGCCTGCATGGTTGTTGCGCCTTCCGATCACATCATCCTGAAAGAAGAGATTTTCCTGGAAAATATCCTTACTGCGCTTGAAGCCGCCACCGAACATGAATGGTTGCTTACCCTCGGGATCCGCCCGAGCCGTCCCGATACCGGTTACGGATACATTCAGTTCGATGAAACCACCGTGTATCCGAAAGATCCTCACCTGAAGAAAGTAAAGACCTTCACGGAAAAACCGAACCTGGAACTGGCCACAACCTTTATTAAATGTGGTGATTTCCTCTGGAATTCAGGGATCTTTGTCTGGTCGCTGAAAAGCATCATGAAAGCATTTACCGATTTCCTCCCGGAAGTGAACATCCTGTTCCGTAAAGGGATCGGGGAATATGGTACGGCACGGGAACAGACTTTCATCAATGATACTTACGGGATCTGCAAAAGTATTTCCATCGACTACGGCATCATGGAAAAGGCCAGTAACGTTTATGTCCTTGCCGTGGATTTCGGCTGGTCCGACCTCGGAACATGGGGATCGCTTTATGAAAACCGCACAAGGGATGAGAACGGGAATGCGGTTGTCGGGAAGAATGTGATGCTGTTCGATTCCCGGAATAACATCGTGAACATGCCCCAGGATAAGCTGGTGGTACTGGAGGGACTGGAAGATTACATCGTCGTGGAATCAGAAAATGTGCTGCTGGTGTGTAAAAAGTCGGACGAGCAGATGATCCGCCAGTTTGTGAATGATGTGATGCTGGAGAAAGGCGAAAAATTTGTTTGATTCGCTGATCGGCATCTGAAGATAAAATTACAAACAAGATCACCCGGGCGTGGATATTTATCTCAAGAAAAAACGTTGGAAATGGCTCCTTTTCGGGGCAGCCGTTGTGATTGTTTCCATTTCCCTTTACTATACCAACATCCTGGTTGAGGAGATCCGGAAGGATGAGCGCAAGAATGTGCAGATCTGGGCGGATGCCATTCATCACCGCGCAGGGATCGTCAATTATACCAATAAGCTTTTTGAGCAGATCAAGACCGAAGAGAACCTTCGCATGAAGACCGTGGCCGAGACCCACCGGCGGCTGATCACGGCCAGCATCAGCGAAGATCTTACCTTCGAAAGCAGCATCGTGGAAAATAACATTTCTATTCCTGTTATCGTCACCGATGAGAAGGGAAATATCCAGAGCGCCCGTAATGTCGATTTCAGCACGGATACGGTAAAACGGATGAATGAACGGCTGAAGAAGGAGTTTTCCGAATATCCTCCCATTATTGAAAGCTACAACCCTTATAACCGGTCGGCCAAACTGATCCTTTACTACAAGGATTCGAAGATCTTCACCGATCTGCGGAAGGTGCTCGATGACCTGGTGAATTCTTTCATTTCGGAAGTGGTCCTGAATTCAGCCTCCGTGCCTGTCATCATCACCGACAGTACACAGAAAACAGTACGCCATTACGGGAACATCCCTGCTGCAAAAATGGCCGATTCTGTTTTTGTAAGGAAAACGCTGAAATCGATGGCGGCCAGCAACAAGCCGATCCAGGTGAACCTTGCCGAAACCGGGACGTGGTACATCTTTTACGAGGATTCATTTTTATTGACCCAGCTCAAGTATTATCCTTATCTCCAGCTGCTGGCGATTGCGCTTTTCCTTTTGATTGCCTACCTGCTTTTCAGCCAGGCCCGCCGGTCGGAACAGAACCAGGTCTGGGTGGGAATGGCCAAGGAAACGGCCCATCAGCTCGGAACGCCACTTTCGTCGATGATGGCCTGGGTGGAGCTGCTGAAGATCAAAGGGGTTGACCAGGAAACCCTGAACGAGATTGAAAAGGATGTGGTCCGCCTGGAAACCATCACCGACCGTTTTTCGAAGATCGGCTCCCAGGCCAGGCTCGAGAATACGGACATCGTAAAGCTGATCCACGACACCATCTCCTACATCCGGTCAAGGACCTCACCGAAAATCAGCTTTACTGTCAACCCTGGTCTCGACACCCCGGTCATGGTGCCGCTGAATGTTCATCTCTTCGAATGGGTGATCGAAAACCTGTGCAAGAACGCCGTGGATGCCATGGGAGGAAACGGTGAAGTGACGATCGATATCGTTGAGGATGATTTCAATGTCACCATCGATGTCACAGATACCGGGAAAGGCATTCCGAAATCGCGGCACAAGACCATCTTCAACCCCGGATACACCAGCAAGCAGCGGGGCTGGGGACTCGGACTGACGCTGTCGCGCAGGATCATTGAGAATTATCATTCCGGCAGGATCTTCGTAAAATCCTCCACCCTCAACAAAGGCACCACCTTCCGCATCATCCTGAAGAAGAAAAAATAGCCATGGCCGGCATTTACATTCACATTCCCTTTTGCAGGAGAAAATGCCATTACTGCAATTTTTACTCGATCCCTTCGCTGAAGTACAGGGAACGGTTTCTTGATGCACTGAAGGAAGAGATCTATATTCAGCGCAATTATCTTGAAGAAAAACAGGTAGAGACCATCTATTTCGGAGGTGGTACGCCTTCTTTTCTGAAGGCTGAAGAAATTGCCGGGTTGCTGGCGGAGATCCGCGGGTATTACAACATCTCCGGCGATCCTGAAATTACCCTGGAGGCAAATCCCGACGATATTGATCCTTCGCTTTTACAAGCGTATCGCTCGATCGGAATCAACCGGCTGAGCATTGGAGTACAGTCTTTTTTTGATGATGATCTGGAATACCTGAACAGGACCCATTCAGCGCAAAAGGCTGAAGAATCTGTTTCTCAGGCAAAAGCAGCAGGATTTTCCAACATCAGCCTTGACCTGATCTATGGAATTCCAACACTGACCAATGAAAAATGGGGAAAAAATCTCGAAAAGGCATTTTCACTGGATGTTCCTCACATTTCGACCTATTCACTGACCGTTGAACCCAAAACAGCACTGGACCTGTTAATCCGGAAAAAGAAACTTCCCGGGCCCGTTGAAGAACAGGTTCTGTCTCATTTCCGTATTCTTTTACGAAAGATGAACGATCACGGATTTGAACATTACGAGATCTCGAATTTCTGCAGGGATGGTTTATATTCAAGGCACAACAGCATGTACTGGAACGGCACCCACTATCTCGGGCTGGGACCGTCGGCACACTCATTTAACGGGACATCCCGGCAATGGAATCTTTCAAATCTTGTCCAATATATAACCCAGATCAAGGAAAATGACCGGTTCTATGAATCCGAAGAGTTGACCACAATTCAGCAGTACAACGAATATGTGATGGTCTCACTCAGGACGATGTGGGGATGTGATTCCCGGAAGATCCGGGAGGAATTCGGCGATGAAACCGGTGAACGGTTCACGGAGCACGTTGCACGATTTATTGAATCTGGCGATGTGATTGAAAAGGATAGTATTTATTATCTGACAGACGAAGGAAAGCTCTTCGCCGACGGTATTGCGGCCGAGCTATTTATGGATAACAACTCTGTGTAACTCCGTGCTTCTCTGTGAACCTCTATGAATCAAAAAAATATTACACAGAAAACCCCGAAAACAAAGGTTTAAATCAAAATATTCTTCGTGGTTCTTCGTGTCTTCTTCGTGGATCTTCGTGTAACATATTTTAGGACAAGACATATCATTCCCTTACCAGCTTCAGGAATGTCCCTAACGGCAGCTTCCTCCCCGCTCTGTCGGGAAGGTACATTTCTCCCAATACAATTTCGCCGCTGTTCCCAAAATGGCTTCTGACAAGGTTTTCTGCAATCAGCGCGGAAAATCCCATCGAATACATGCTGAAGATCACGAAGCTGTTTTCCGGTTCCAGCAACTGGCTGCAGCATCCGATCATCTCATCGACGGAATCCTGCAGGATCCATTTCTCCCCTTCCGGTCCCCGGCCATATGCCGGCGGATCGAGGATGATCCCGTTGTATTTATGACCCCGTTTTACTTCCCGTTTTACAAATTTCAGCGCATCCTCCACCACCCACCGGATGCCATCCAGCCCGCTCAGCTCCATATCTTCACGTGCCCAGTTCACCACCGGTTTCACCGAGTCCACATGAATAACATCAGCCCTGGCAGCCCTGGCGGCAAGCGAAGAACCGCCTGTATAAGCAAACAGGTTTAACACGTTTGTCGTATGACGTATGTCGTTTGTCGCTGCAAGGAGATCATAAATTGCATCCCAGTTCACAGCCTGCTCCGGGAAAACGCCGATGTGGCCGAACGAGGTCAGCCCCAGACGGAATTTCAGGTTCATTTCTTTATAAGAATAGGATATCACCCATTGATCCGGCATGGAAGATTTTCTTTTCCACTCCCCTTTTTCGGTAAGATCCTGTTTTGAGGGATCGATGCCGCGGGTTCGTTTGTACCAGCCATGCGCCAGTTGTTCCCACTCTTTTTCCGGAAGCGATTTCTGCCAGACAGCCTGTGGCTCCGGGCGGGCCAGGACGTACTTTCCGAACCGTTCCAGCTTTTCCGAACCTCCGGTATCGATGAGTTCATACTCCTTCCAGTTCGATGGGGTGAGGATTTGCATTTTAAACGAGGTCTTTAATGACAAGAATTTTTACTTCTGTTTCTCCGGGATTTCCCCAGGCACGTTCTGTACCTGCTTCCAGCCAGATACAGGTGTTCTCTGAAACAGTGATATCTTCATTCCCGGCTTTAAGGATGCCGGAACCCTGCAGCACAAAAAAGATCACATCAAAGGGCTGAATGTGTGGATCCATTCTCTCGCCGGGCTTCAGGTTAAGATGAACAACTTCTAACTTCGGCGAGGAAAACATGATCCTGCCGTCAAGTTTAAACGGCACTTTGGGAGCATTTTCGATCTTACAAACAACAGGCATGGCGATTTTTATCAGAGAAAGCTAGGATTTGTTCCGCACGAACTGCATTATTTGTATCAAAACTATGAAAAAAATTTCAGTTGACCGTATTACCTTTTGACATTCCGGCGGATTAAGCAGAAAAATTAAAACAGAAAATTATGACAGCAACATTTTCACAGATTTTTATCCAGGTGGTATTTTCGGTGAAAAGCCGGAACAACCTGATCCCGCAGGAAAACCTGGAAGAGGTATTTGAGTATATGGCCGGGATCATCCGCAACAAAGGACATAAACCGATCATTGTCGGCGGGGTGTCGAGCCATGTTCATGCATTTATCGGATTCAAACCCGGGGGCAGCATTTCAGGGTTGGTGAGGGACATTAAGAACAACACCACAAATTTCATCAACCAGCAGGATTGGATGACGGATAAATTTTCGTGGCAGAATGGGTTTGGGGCATTTTCCTACGGAAAATCGCAGGTTGACCAGGTTTATAACTACATCAGCAACCAGGCCGAGCATCATATAACGAAGAGTTTCCGGGAGGAATATGTGATTTTTTTGGAGAAATTTGGGGTTGATTATGACGAAAAATATTTACCACCGGAAATAGAATAATGAAAACGGAATAATAATAATACCACCCCTACGGGGTTCATAGATATTACACATGTCCCGTGGCTAGAATAATTTCACCGCTGCGCGGTTGTAAGTACGAGGCATCCGATAATATTCCGGTGATATAAGATTGTCAAACATCAATTTTACCAAAGGATATTAAGATTCTCAATGAAAAAGAAAATGGCATTAGCCCTTTTAAGGTTTTACCATTTTTGGACAGATCAAATCCAATAGCTAGTCTTTTAGTATCATTATTTTACGATAGAATCCCCTAAACCGTGCAGCGGTGACATTATTCTAGCACGAGATAATAACATACCGTTAAACCGCGTAGCGGTGACATTATTCTGGAATGTGGCAATAACGTACAATTGAACCGCGCAGCGGTGACATTTTTCTACCCAAGGGAAGATCGGTTTGTACCCGGAAACCCCATCGGGGTGATATTATTGTTTTTATAAATCTCTATCGCCTGAAATAGGTATGAAACAACCCGGTTTCATCCGTTTCCGTGTGATTTTCAAACCCCAATGCCTTCAATTTCTCGATCATCGGCATCGGCGGAAATGGTGTTATGATTTCAAAGACTTCGCCAGGCAATAATCCGGCGGTTTCCTGTATAACCCTTTCCAACGGGTGCTCACCTGTTGCCAGGATCGGCCGTGCATCGAGACTTATCTTAATATTGGCTTTGTTCAGCCATGAAGGTGTTTCCATAATTAAATTTCTTATTGATTATTTTTTGTAGGATAAAATCCGTTGTTCCCCGCCGAGGGCGCGTTTTTCCGTCAGGTCGGCAGAAACCTCGAGCGTGCCAAGATATTCCCCCGCATCATTCCGGATTGCAAAATATTCGATGTGGATGAATTGGGGGCCCATCTGGATCCAGAAAGGTGCACTGTCGGCTTTCCCGGATTTGAAATCGCTCAGGATCTGCTCCACAACGTGCACACTTGACGGAGGATGACACATTCTAACATCGCGGCCGAGGATCGCCCGGTTCCGGTCGAAAACCCGTTCTTTCCCCTGTGTGAAATATTTGACTTTATCATCTTTATCCACAAAGGTCATGTCGATGGGCAGGGTATTCAGAATATGAAGAAGTTCTTCCACCGAAAGTTTCCCGCTCGGCAGCTGGATATTATTGTCATCTGCCGACCTGTTCTCGGACAGGTGGATCCCTTCCGGCTTCCATTCAATCTTCGGATCATAGAGGCAGTAACCGATCTCTGTTGTCTGGCGGTAGATGTCGTACCAATTCTCATCGGTCAGCTTGTCCATGGTCATCGGAAGAAGGATCTCTTCCTCCTTCATGATCATATCAGCGACAGCCTTTACGGCCGGTTGCAGCTGCATATCGATTTTGATCTTCATAAGCTCAGCGCCGCCGGGACCGGGCGTAAGCAGCGATTCCATGGCGCTTTTTAAAAGGTTCCTCGTCTCGTTGTGTTTTCCCCACATAACGGTAGGCGGACCTGTAATTCCATATTTTTCAAGGAACGGGAAAAGCAGGTTTTCCTTCCTGCGGTAATGCTTGTCAACATCCATCAGGCTGTTGAAGAGCGACCGCAGGCTGTTCAGGTAGGCCTCTTCACCAATCGTCCGTATCAGTTCCTCATATTTCACGAAAAGATCCTCCAGTTTCTGCATGACCTTCTCCAGTTCCCTGTTTTCGCATTGGAATGTATCAACAGGATGTCCCGGCGGAACGATCTTCGCGCCCGAGAGATCAATGCTACCTTCAAGCGCCTCTGTGTGAATATCACAAAGTCGGAGCACTTCCGTTTCCGGCAATCCTCCATTGATCAGCTCCTGCTCCACTTCCACCACTTCACCATACGGTATCTTCTGCATCAGTTCGGCCAGACGTTTCCGGATCTCCTGCGGGGCAATGCCTTCATGCAATTGAAGGATCATGTGCTTGAGCAATTCTTTCCGCTCTTTTGGATTATTTATCAACTCACTCATACTGCTAAAAATTGAAATCGTTTTTTCTTTATCCCTTGATCATCGTAAGCACCATTTTGAATTTTTCCGTGGCATTTACTGCATGCGGAATGTTAGCCGGCATGATGATCGAATCGCCTGCCACAAGCTCGTAAGGATTGTGGTTGATGATGATCTCAGCCGCTCCTTCAACCACCTGGACCATCGCATCAAAAGGAGCCGAATGTTCACTCAGCCGCTGTCCCTTGTCGAAGGAAAAAAGGGTTACATTCCCAACGCTGCGGTCGAGTACCCTTTTGCTTATAATTCCATCCGTGGAATAATCCACGCTCTCTGTGAACCTGAATTTGTTTCCCGGTTCGAAAATGTTCTTTTCCATAATGTTTTTATTAAGTTAATTATGACCCCTCCCCTTTCATCCTCCTCCCCTGGAGGGGAGGGGGCAGGGGGTGGGGCTTTTGTATTTCGCTATTTATTTTATTGCATGCATAATCGCTATCACCGGGTGTCTGAATATCATCCTCGGTCCGGAAAAGCGCATGACCTTCCGTATTTCTTCTCTCCTTATCGGGCTATAGCAATGAACCGGGCACTCCTTGCAGGCTGGTTTGTCTTCTTTAAAAACGCACCCTTCAATCCGTTTCATTGCATATTCCCTCAACTCCGCGCAGTCATAACACAATTCGTTTCCTCCATGCACGGACCGGCAATAGAGCTTTATGATTTTCTCTATTGTTCTTTTTTCGCGTGCAATTGACATATTCATAACCCGGTGGTGTTTATCCTGCGATCGTTGTATTATCCTGACTTATTGATAAACTTTCGCTTTTCGCTATTTCGCTTTTCGCTACTTATTTTAGGCCCATTCCTCCCCCATCACTTCCCCCTGCACACTGATCACCGCCTGTTTTATCGGAATATTCCGCCCTGACTGCTCCCTGGCGACTTTGGCCATCTGCAGCAGACCGCCACAACAGGGAACCTCCATGATCACTACGGTAAGCGAATTGATTTTCGTATCGGAGATCATCGAAGTAAGCTTTTCAAGGTAAGATTCCTTGTTTGAATCCAGTTTCGGACAGGCAATGGCAATCGATTTCCCTTTCAGGTAATGTGAATGAAAATTGCCCATGGCAAAGGCTGCGCAATCGGCTGCCAGCACCACATCTGCATTTTTAAAATAGGAAGCCTGCGGGTTTAGCAGGTGCAATTGCACCGGCCATTGGCGGAGTTCAGACGGGGCGCCGGCCGGTTCTGGGGCTGGCTGGTTTCCGGCATTTTTTACCTGTTCTTCGTCAATCCTGAAATCCCTTGCGGCTGCACCCGGACATCCGTGAGGGATGGGTTGAATTTGCTTTTCATTCATATCAATGTTGTTTTCTT
Source organism: Bacteroidota bacterium (assembly GCA_026391805.1). Lineage (GTDB taxonomy): Bacteria > Bacteroidota > Bacteroidia > Bacteroidales > FEN-979 > FEN-979. The sequence continues at coordinate 254,336 of JAPLDJ010000015.1, forward strand.
TAATATATGCTATGGCTTCGTTTAAAAATTCCTGTTCATTATGATCGCGGAGATGTTCGAGGTGGGCAAGAATGGTATTTGCCCCTTTTTTTGAAAGGATCTCCATTACCTTGCGTTCATTGTAAGGTTCGGCTTCACGTTCAATGATTTCGATAGCGCCTTCCGGGCAGTGGCCGATGCAGGCGCCCAGGCCGTCGCAGAACAGATCGCTGATCAGCCGGGCTTTTCCGTCGATGATCTGCAACGCCCCTTCCTGGCAGTTGGGAATGCACAACCCGCACCCGTTGCACTTTTCTTCGTCAATTTTTATGATGCTCCTCTTCATTTTATGTTTCTTTGTTATTTATTATATTGTGGGATTACATTACCTTTTTGTGATGAAAAAATATTATAGGTATTTCTGCAATGTCTGATCCTTAAGGAATTTTTTAAATTCGATTGTCATTTTATTTACCACATTCCCCATGACGCACTGATCAAAATGACAGACTTCATTCACCAGCGGGCAATCGGTGATTTCAATCGGCCCTTCAATTGACTGGTAAATCTCCAGCAGGGTTATTTCAGATGGTTTCTTTTTCAATGTAAAACCACCGGCAGGCCCCCTGACCGATTTTAGAAGATCATTTTTCACGAGGCGTTGCGTAACCTTGGATATATGGTTTTTTGAAAACCCGGTCTGTTCAGCGATTTTCACCGCATTGATGCCCTTTTCGTTCCGTGCAATCAGAACCATACCGTGGATTGCGATCGAGGCAGCTTCGGACATGGAGAAGATCTTTGACATAATAGATATTTAGGTATTTGAATGCGCAAATATAACAATAATTTTTATTCTGCAAGAAAAAAGTGAAAAATTTCTTCTGATTATTTTTCCCTCTGGTGAATGTCTCCTGTAATTTTTTACCTTTGAAGTTACCTGTATTGACGCCAAGCGCTTAGCGCCCAGCAAAAAACGCTCTACCAGTATGACGCGACAAATCACCAGCCTGCAAAATCCCTTCATCAAGAACCTCCTCCTGCTGCAGGAAAAACCGCGTGCGAGAAAGGAGCAGGACCTTTTTGTCATTGAAGGAGTGCGGGAGGTCAGGTTGGCGGTGACCTCAGGTTTTAAATTGACGGAACTGGTTTATTGCAGGGAGCTTCTGGCGGAAAACGAGCTTGAAACGCTGGTTTCATTGCCGGGAGTTTCATTTGGACTGACCGAGGTCCCGCCGGAAGTTTACAACCGGCTTGCTTACCGCAAAGACCAGGGGGGAATGATGGCCCTGGCAATTCCGAGGAGGACCGGGTTGGAAGAATTGAAACTGAACACAAACCCCCTCCTGCTGGTGCTCGAGTCGGTTGAAAAGCCGGGCAATCTTGGGGCACTGCTTCGAACTGCCGATGCTGCAAACCTTGATGCCGTGATCATCTGCGATCCGCAAACCGACATCTATAATCCCAATGCCATCCGGTCAAGCATCGGTTGTATTTTTACTATCCCGGTTGTTACCTGTACATCGCAGGAAGCGATCGCCTGGCTTCGTTCCAACCGGATCAGGATGTTCGGTACCGCTTTATCAGCAATCAAATTCTATCATGAAACCGATCTCACCGGACCTGCAGCCATCATTATGGGATCGGAAGCATTCGGACTGAGCAGTACCTGGCTGGATGAATCGGATGAACGGATAAAGATCCCGATGAATGGAAAGATCGATTCGCTGAATGTTTCAACCTCAGCAGCCATTGTAGTATTTGAAGCCCTCCGTCAGCGGAATTTTAAATAGCGAGATAGCGAAATAGCGAAAAATTCATTCGCATATTCGACATTCCACTAAAAGCTAACTCTTCTTCTTAGCTTTCTTTTCAATCTTCTCGGCCCGCTTTTCCTTCGGCGTTTTTGCCGGTGCTTTTTTCACACTCTTCTTAACATCTTTTCCTTTTGCCATAAATCTATGTTTTACCTGTTAATGTAATTGTGCATTGTAAAAACAATCAACCTGCTAATTAACCTTGCTGATAACTGAATGCTGAAGTCAGCAGTTACACAAAGATAAGAGTATTATGAATAAATAGTTCTTCCTAAACTCCTTTTGGGGAATGACTGTTGCCTTATTTTAACGCAAAGTCGGCAAAGAAATAAAATCGTAAATCCTTACCACTTATACTTTTCATCATGGTCCCCAAATGTCAGAAACCCCTTTGGCATCCGCGTCGATAGTTCGATGCGCTGGCCGGTCACCGGGTGAGGAAATGTGAAGAAGAATGCATGAAGCCGGATTCTTCGTTTGATCTTTTTATCCGCTCCATAACTGAAATCCCCGACGATGGGGTACCCCATTTCCGAAAGTTGTACGCGGATCTGGTGCTTACGGCCGGTTTCCAGTCTTACTTCGAGCAGCGTAGTAGTTTCAAGTGTCTTCAGGGTTTTATAATGCGTTATCGCAAATTTCGCACCCGGCCGTTCCTGTTTCACGACAAAAACCTTTTTGTCATACCCTTCAATCAGCCAGTTTTCCAGTGTTCCTTCTGTCTTTTCAGGCGTTCCCTCCACCACCGCATAATAGCGTTTCTCCGTTTCCTTCCAGTTTTCTTTAATGCGTTCCTGGATATTCTCCGATTTTGCAAAGATCAGGATACCGGATACTTCACGGTCAAGGCGGTGCACCACAAAGATCTTTTCTTTGCCTTTCGACCGCTCCCGCAGATAATCCGTCAACTCCCTGTAAAGCGAAGTCCCGCTGGTTCCTTTTTCACCGTAGGTCAGGATCCCGGCCGGTTTTTCAACAACGATCACATGCTCGTCTTCAAATAACACAGGAAAGGGACAATCGTATGAATCCGGCGAAGCTTTGAATTTAAGGTATTCTACTACATCCCCTGGTTTTACTGCAAAATTTGGCTGCATTGCCGGTTTGCCGTTCACGCTTACACTGCCGTGAAGAATGATCTTCTTGACCATGGAACGCGATCCTGTTTTGAATTCCTTGATCAGAAGAGCGGATAAGGTGGTTTCTTCCAGGGGCAGGATTTTCATACGGATAATTTCTGCAAAGATCGGAAAGAAAAGGGATTAAGCCTATTTTAAAGCAACATTCATGAAAACCGGCTGGTGGTCGGAACAGGTAAAACCGTTAACAATCGTTTTTACGGACCTGATTTCCACATTCGGTGATACGATGTAGAAATCGATGATGGTCGTCCGGGTTATCCCTTTCCGGTAAGGCATATCAACATCCCGGTTGGTTGGCGAAGAAGGATCGCTGGCAACCTGCCAGCCCGGGAAGAGCTGCGGGTCGATCGGGGGTTCCACGGTCTTCACAACATCTCCCGTCCGGATTGCCTTCGCATCAAATCCTGGCGGGTTGTTGTTCCAATCGCCACCCGCGATCACATAGTTGCCTTTCTCAAACTCGGCCAGCATGAACCTTTTCAGGATGAGCAATTCTTTTTTTCTCAACTTCCCGTCTTCGTCATAGGTTGAATTATGCGTATTGATGATCACCAGCTGCTTCCCCAAAGAAAGGTAATATCGCAGGACGATGAAACAGCGCTTGAGGAAAAAGATCTGTTTCGGCCAGGAAAATGTTGTTCCGAAATCGATCCGCTCTGCCGACTGAGGAATGAAACGGGTGAAGCAGGATATCCCCGATATGACCTGCCCCATCGGCTCATCCAGCGGCAACGGAACAAAGCGGCAATCGTAATTCTTTGCAAACACAAAGGAATGGCCGGGAAACACTTTCGAAAGTTCTTCAATCTCATCAACAGAATAACTCCTCTTTGCATGCACATCCGCTTCCTGGAGAAGTACCATGTCAACAGTATCCGAATCTGAAAGTAATTTCTTAATGCCGGCGAGGTATTTCGAAAATTCAGCTTTTGCAGGTCTTACTCTTTTCCCGTTTTCATAGAAAAAATCCATCTTCTCGCCAAGTCCGCTGTAGCCGATGTTCCAGGTCAGAAAGGAAAAGCTGCGTTTTGAGACCGGCAGTGGTACTCCGGTTCCTTTGAACGGAAGGATCTCCTTTTCGGGAGGATAGTAATCTGTAATCGTCATGTACAGCAGCAGTCCAACGACAATCCCGGCCGGAACCAATACAACGCCTCCAACGATCCCGATCCATTTTGATCTTCTTTTCACCCTTCCGTTTTTGAGGGCGGAAAAGTACCATTTTTTTCATAATTTTACCGTGTCGCTGTTCGAAACTATTTTCTTATGCCCATCCTCGGATCCATCATAAAGACTGCCTATACCATTCGCCAGATCCCCATCGACATTAAAAAGAATTTTAATCCGGTCGTTGCACAGCGGAAAGAATTGAAGAAATTGCTGAACCGTTCCCAGGATACTGCTTTCGGTGAACATTACCGGTTTGCGGATATGCTGGCACAGAAAGATTTTGTCAGTGCCTTCCGTGAAACCGTCCCGGTTCATGACTATGACAAAATGTTCAAGGACTGGTGGTACCGGAGCCTGAACGGCGAATCGTGGGTGACATGGCCCGGAAAGATCAAGTATTTTGCCCTGACCTCGGGAACGGCCGGAGCCTCGTCGAAACACATTCCCGTTACAACCGATATGCTTCGCGCCATCCGGAAAGCCAGCATCCGCCAGCTGGTCATGACCACCAAGTACAATTTCCCGGATGAATTCTATGAAAAAGGGATCCTCATGATCGGCGGAAGCACGCACCTGCAGTACAACGGCACTTACTACAAAGGCGACCTTTCCGGGATCACCGCGAGCAACATTCCTTTCTGGTTCCAGCATTTCTATAAACCCGGCCCGCGGATCTCATGGGAAGAGGTCTGGTCGGTCAAGCTGGATGAGATCGTGCGAAAAGCGAAAAACTGGGACATCGGCATCATCGTCGGGGTCCCGGCCTGGATCCAGATCATCCTCGAACGCATCATCGATCATTACGGCGTCCGGAACATCCATGAGATCTGGCCAAACCTGTCGGCCTATGTTCACAGCGGCGTCTCTTTTGATCCCTATGTTAAAAGTTTTGAACGGCTGCTCGGAAGGCCCATTGTTTATAACGAATCCTACCTTGCATCGGAAGGTTATATCGCTTACCAGAAGGCCGGGCAGCGGAATGCTCTTACAATGATCCTCGATAACGGCCTGTTCTATGAATTCATCCCGTACAACAACTCTAATTTTGATGCTGAAGGGAACCTTTTGGCAAAGCCGGAAATACTGACCATTTCGGAGGTGGAAAACGACAGGGAATATGCCTTGCTGCTTTCTTCTTGTGCCGGTGCCTGGCGTTACCTGATCGGAGATACCCTGAAGTTCACCAACAAAGAGTGCTGTGAAATTGTGCTGACGGGGCGAACGAAGCATTACCTGAGCCTTTGCGGCGAACACCTCTCCCAGGATAACATGAACCGTGCGATCAGGATGCTCCAGGATGAATTCGACATCAAGATCAATGAATTTACTGTCGCCGGGATCAGGTACGGCAGCCTCTTTGCCCACAAATGGTACCTGGGAACGGATGACCCGATCGATCCCGAACTGGCTGCAGAAAAGCTGGATGGTTATCTCTCTGTTCTCAACGACGACTACCGGGTGGAGCGCCTGGAAGCCATCCGTGAAGTTTATGCAGAAGTATTACCTTTACAACTCTTTTATGACTGGATGAAGATGAAGGGCAAAGAGGGAGGAGCCCATAAATTCCCGCGCGTGCTGAAAGAGAACCAGCTCGCCGAATGGGAAGAACACATCGAAAACGTAATCCCGCATAATATGCGGAACCCGATAAAACAACCATAGTTGAGCATCAAACTTCTACACCCTCTTTTTGAGGGGCTGATCCTGGGTATTACCGTTGCAATAACGCTCGGGCCGGCTCTGGTTGCATTGCTGCAGACCAGCATCAAGCATGGGATAAAAACAGGGATCTTTCTTGCGTTCGGAATCTTCATCAGCGATCTTTTTCTTGTGGTCGGCGCTTTTTACGGCGTTTCCGAGATCATTACCGCCCCGAAATATCATCTGATCTTTGGCCTTCTCGGTGGCGTTGTCATGATCGCTTTTGGCATCTATACTTTTTTCCGCAAGATCCCGCCTTCGGATACCATTGAACCCATCAATGAGTTCCATGTGAAACGGAAGGGGGTAATCCCATATTTTTTTAAGGGCTTTTTACTGAATGTTGTCAACCCTTCCCTCTGGTTTTTCTGGATCTTCTGGGTGGTTTCGATAAACTCTACCTATGGCGGCGACCGAAAATCCGTCGCCCTGTTCTTTGCCGGAGCATTGGGCATGATCCTGGCCACCGACATCCTGAAAGTCGTACTTGCTAACAAGATCAAGGTGCTCGGGAACCCGAACGTCAAATTCTGGATCAACCGTGTGGTCGGGATTCTCTTTTTCATTTTCGGTGCATTCATCATTACAGGTACTTTAATGGAATACCTTGGAATCCATTTCAGGGTGACCTGAGCAGTTTTATATTCATCGATAAAAAAACAGAAGTATGGAAACAAAACCTTACAAAAACTGGTGGTTCCTGGCCTGTAACGGGCTTTTTGCAATTCTTTTCGGGTTACTGCTAATATTTTTCACGGAGGATGTTATCCGGTCCGCGATGTTTGTCGTTGGACTTATTATTGCAATATTGGGATTGATCTTCTTTGGTGTAGGTGTTTTTCAGCTTAAAAAAGACAGAAGTGTGGCCATGATGATCCTGCTGTCCATTTGTTCTCTCTTCGTCGGGGTCGGGATTATGATCCTGAAGGATAAGACTCTTGACCTGATCTTTATGCTTGTGGGGATCTGGGCCGTGGTCGTCGGTATCTTCCAGCTGGTTGTCCTTGTGAATGTCAGACAGAACCTCTCCAACAGGAATGTCATTCTTTTTAACGGACTTTTGACGATGCTTCTTGGTGTGGTAATGTTTTTTCTTCCCAAAATAATCACCCATTTCATCCTTGTGGTCATTGGGATTTTTGCCGTTATCTTTGGGGTTGTGATGATTTACCTGGCTTTCGCCATCCGGAAAACCTCGATGATCGCTTCAAAAGAACCGACCGACCTCCCGCCGGCCTAGCGGCATCAGATCGTCCGGATCAGTTTTTCAAATTCTGCCTTGAAATTGGTGCCGATGGGGATGTAGCGGTCTTTCAGCTTCACCTGGTTCCCTTCGATCATGTCGATCCTGGCAAGCGATACGATAAACGATTTATGGATCCTTGGAAATTGTTTCGGGGAAAGAATGGCCTCCAGGTTTTTCATCGACTGGTAGCTGACGATCATCCGGTCGGACGTATAGATCTTCACATAATCGCCCAGCGCTTCGATGTAAAGAATGTCGTTGAGACTGATCCTGTAAGTCTTCTTGCTGGATTTTACGAAGATGAACTGGTCTTCCTCCTCAGCGGAAGGGGATCGTTTCATGGCTTGCCGTGACTGCGGATGAATAAGCTTTTCGGCTTTCTGAACGGCTTTCAGGAACCGCTCCATGCTGAAGGGTTTCATCAGGAAATCCACCACGTTCAGTTCATACCCCTGGATGGCAAATTCCGCGTAGGCGGTGGTAATGATGACCATCGGCGGATGTTTCAGGCTCCGGAGGAATTCAAGTCCGCTCAGTTTCGGCATGTTGATGTCGAGAAAGACCAGGTCGATCCGCTGCTCCTCCAGGATCTCCAGGGCATCCAGCGCGTTGTTGCATTTCCCGGCAAGGTCGAGGGATGGGATCTCTTCCGCGTACTTTTCAATGACACGCTGGGCCAGCGGTTCGTCGTCGATGATCAGGCATTTCATCTTCATGTGATCACCAGTTGCAGTTCAACATGAAATTCATTGCCGGGTTCAGTAATGGTAAGTTGGTGCTTCGCAGGATAAAGAAGGTTGAGCCTCCTCCTGACATTCGCCAGGCCTATTCCTTCCTCTTTCCTTCCGGCTACTGCCGGGATTTCATATTTGTTGTTTTTTACAGAGAAGATCAGGCTGTCGGAATGCGTGAGGTCGAAAACGATACGGATGAAGGATTCTGTATTTTTTTCCTTAGGCACATGCTTGAAAGCATTTTCAATGAACGGGACGAAGAGCAGGGGAGCAATCCTGAGATCGGTATGATCTCCTTTGACCTCCATTTCAACCTTCAGTTTTTCACCGATCCGCAGCTCTTCAAGCGAAATATAATTCCGGAGAAATACCAGCTGCCGCTCCATGGGCACAAACGCGTCCTGTGTTTCGTAGAGGATATAGCGCATCAGCTCCGATAGCCGGAGGATCAGTTCCGGGGTTTTTTCAGATTTGTCAAGGCTTAAAGAATAGATGCTGTTCAGTGTATTGAAGTAAAAATGAGGGTTGAGCTGTGCTTTCAGGGCCCTTAATTCTGATTCCGTTTTTTCCTGTTCGATCTCCCTGATCATCAGGGCGGCATCCTGCAGCGCGACAGAGTCCCGTGTGAATTTGATCAGGGTCGAAACAACAAGAAATACCAGCACCAGGATGAATTCAGCCACCATTTCGGTCAGCACATTCGGATTCCCGCCCTCAAACGCGAAGGAGACAAAATAATTCAGGCAGATGAACAGTGCGATGTTCAGTACCTGTAAGATCGTGAACAGCCCGTACCGGCGCCGGTTGAAGAAAAAGGGCAACAGCCAGAGCAGGTTGATGTATACCGAAACGGCAAGGAACACAAGCGTAACAAGGATGTTGACGGCGGTCTGAAAATCCATGGCCTGTATCCTGAAATCACGCGTATAAAAGATCAGAACCGTAAAAAGCACCAGGCTCAGCATCCAGAACAGGAGGTGCATCAGGATGTTTCCAAGGCGTATTTTGCGGGGAAGCTCTGTTTTTGACATCGGATTGGCTGTTTTCAGAATAAGATCCAAATTTCCGAAAAAAAACGGGGCACCGGATGGAAATTTGACGTTTACGCCAATTTCCATGATTAACCCACCGATTCGTCCGGCAAGGCGGAAATGGGTTTAAACCGGTAAAAGTAAACGGTTATCGACTTTCTCCGGCGTTGGTCTAAAAAAATTGCCCCTGAACATTATTCTGTTTACTATTGCAACATGGATTTCCTTTAGAAACATAAACCTAACCGCACCAAGAAAATGAACAGGATGAAAAGAATTTTACCGATGCTTTCCGGCATGATCATGAAGGGATTGATGACCGCATTTTTCGCATTTTTCCTTTTTTCTTTTACCGGGACAAGGATGTATGCATCCAACCCGCCCGACGAGGGCATGTGGCTGCCGATTCTCATCGAGCGCCTGAATTATGTTGACATGGAAAAAATGGGACTGCACCTGACGGAACAGGAGTTATACGACATCAACCATTCCAGCCTCAAGGATGCGATTGTCGGACTGTCGGGCGGAGGAGCCGCCGCCGGTGGCTTTTTCTGCACGGCTGAAGTAGTGTCCGGCGAGGGACTGCTTTTCACCAACCACCACTGCGGATACAATGCCGTTCAGAGTCACAGCACACCCGAACACGATTACCTGACCGACGGTTTCTGGGCCATGACAAAAGGCGAAGAGCTGTCGAATGAGAATGTTTGCGCTTCATTCCTCGTCAGGATGGAGAACGTTACCGATTCTGTCATCCCGTTCCTTTCCGACACCCTCAAGGAATCTGCCCGGAGCGATAAAATCAAGGAACTGACTGCAAAGATGAAGAAACGGGCCTCGGAGAACGGGAAATACGAAGTCAGCGTGAAGGCCTTTTACGGTGGCAATGAGTATTACCTTTTTGTATTTCTTACCTACAAGGATGTCCGGCTCGTCGGAGCGCCTCCCTCTTCCATCGGGAAGTTCGGCGGAGACACCGACAACTGGATGTGGCCACGTCATACGGGTGATTTCACCGTGTTCCGGATCTACACCGATTCAACCGGGAAACCGGCATCGTACAACAAAAACAACATTCCGCTGAAACCAAAATTCCATCTTCCCATCAGCATGAAAGGGGTTAAAAAGGATGATTTTGCCATGATCTGGGGCTACCCCGGGACCACAAACCGCTACATGACTTCCTTTGGGATCGATTACGCCGTTAATACGGTTTACCCGTCCATCATCAAGATCTTCGGCAAACGGCTTGAGGTGATGAAAGAGCGCATGGATGTTGACAAGAAAGTCAACATTGATTATGCGGGAACATACGCCGGGATTGCAAACACCTGGAAGAATTTTATCGGCCAGACCAAAATGCTGGTCAAAAATAAAGTCGGTGATAAAAAGAAGTCCATCGAAGCTGATTTTACCAGCTGGTATGGCAAATCACCCGAGCTGACGAAGAAGTATGGGGCTGTTTTGAGCGACCTCCAGAAAAATTACAGCCAGATGAAGAAGATCGCGGTTCCTTTCTTTTACGCCACCATGGCGGGTTCCGGACTGGATGTTGTTCAGTTCGCAGGATCGTTCGGTAGCCTGAAATCGGCCCTGGAAAAAAAGAATAAATCCGGTATAAAAGATGCAGCAGAAGCTTTGAAAAAGTCAACGAAGGACCATTTTAAGAAGATCGATCCCGCTATTTCCAGAAAAACGCTTTCGGAGGGTCTGAAGCTCTATTCACAGAATGTTGCGAAAGATCAGCTGCCTTCGGTTTTCGCCCTGATCGAAAAAGATTACAACAATGATTTTAATGCATTTGCCGATGCGGTATTCAACACCTCCATTTTTGCCAGTGAAGGCAAGGCCATGGAGTTCCTCGATAAACCTTCACTGAAGGTGATGAATAAGGATCTGGGTTCGGTGATGGCCCAGTCGTTCCAGGATGCAGGCGGAAAATACATGACATCCATGGGTGAAGCAAGGTCAGCTGTTACCGCCGGTAACCGTCATTTTATTGCAGGGCTCAGGGAAATGGACCCGAAGCTGGTCCGGTATCCGGATGCCAATTCCACCCTTCGCATGTCGTATGGTAAGGTGCTCGACTACTATCCTGCCGACGCCGTCCACTATGAGTATTATACCACCCTGAGTGGGGTGATGCAGAAAGAAGATCCGAACAACGAGGAATTCATTGTTCCGGCCAAACTGAAAGAGCTTTACCGTACAAAAGATTTTGGCCCTTATGCCGAGAACGGGGATATTGTGACCTGCTTCCTGACGAACAATGACATCACCGGCGGAAATTCCGGCAGCCCTGTCATCAATGGGAACGGCGAACTGATCGGCCTTGCGTTCGACGGTAACTGGGAAGCCATGAGTGGTGATATTTCTTTTGAACCGGATCTCCAGCGCACGATCAACGTCGATATTCGTTATGTACTTTTCATCATTGACAAGTACGCCGGCGCAACCAACCTGATCAAGGAGCTGACATTGGTGAAATAACCCCACCCCTTAATCCCTTCCCCTTGAAGGGGAGGGGTCATAGAAGAAACCTGTCTGTTCGCTGTGACCGGCAGGTTTTCTTTTTACAGCCACTGCCGGTAAAGTGTCCGGTTATCCGGGTCGCCAAGGATGTCGTACATGTAATAGATCTGGTCGTTGTAGATCTTGATCTTCTGCGGATACGGGTGGATGAGCGAAACCCGCTTGTGCAGGGTGCCGTTGTTCAGGTCGATCCGGTAAAGCCCGGTGCCGGTGCTTTTGAGAAAGGTCGTATAAACCTGCGATTGCGCTTCGTCAAGGTAGATCTCCCCCGACCAACGTCCGTCACGGATCACATCAATATTCAGTTTCAGCTTATAGGAAAAATTCCCCTCCGTATCATAAAACTCAAGCTGTTTGCCGGGTATGTTAAAGATGCAGATGAAATTCCGGATCCTGTACAGGGCTGTTTTCATCGGCCGGTAGAGGATCTTTTTATCGAAACTCCATCTGTTGAATGCCTCCCGTGATCCCTGGATCTGGCCAGAGGAGACATCGGTTTCCCCCCGTTCTGCATTGATCACATTGCCACCTGCATCGGGAGGATCGATCATCATCATCAGCTGGTCTTCCGGGTTTCTTCGAAGCATCCTGGCTTTTTCTTCGTCTTCCACCTGCGAGATGACCCGTTTTTCTCTGGTCGTCCGGTCGACGCCGTAATACATCACTTTCTGCCCATATTCCGATACCTTTTTATAGAACAGGAACGCCACCGTCGATGCCATGCAGTTCCCCAGAATTTTCTGATATCTTTCGATGCCGACGGGATAGAGTAATTTCAGCTCTTTTCCATCCCGGTATACCTGGTAAACCGAATCTTTCCCCCTGATGTGAAGATTGCCAAGGCAGTCCTTAAGAAGTCCGTCAGGCGTAAAACCCAGCAATCCCGACCGTGCAACCGTATCGCCCTCCTGGTTCCTGCAAATCAGTTCCTCACGTGAAACCTTGTTCCGGTATATCAACAGATAGATCAGGCTGCTGTCGATCTCGTAATCCTTCAGATTATAATGCTCGTCCTTGAAATAGGCTTCGATCTTGTTTGCCTTTATTTCGACCTCTTTAAGCTCCTTTACCTCCGGTTCCATGTAAAGAACCATGGAATTGGAGGAACCGTCGAGCAGGATCCGCTTGGTTTTATAGCCTATGTGGCTGACCTTCATAAAAACCGGGATGGTATCGATGTAGAATGAAAAGGCGCCCTTCTGATCCGAAACAGAACCCTTTGCGGATCCCTCAAATGTGATGTTTACATCCGGCAGGGGAGTTTTCGGTTCGGCGATAAAAATTTTTCCGTAAAAAAACCGATAATGCACCTGGGCGGAAAGCGGATGATCCGCCATCATGAAAAATGCCAGAAGCAGGATCGGCAAATAAAATCTTTTGTTCATCGGAAAAATATCGCTGCCGGGTTTCAGTCCGGTGCTTTCTTTCCGAAAGATACGGAAAAAGTGCGCTCCGGAACTGAAATTTCAGCGATAATTTTAATGATTACACCGGATAATCCCTGTATCCAATAGATTTCCGTGCTTTTCCTCTTTACTTATCCCTGATAAATAACTAACTTCGTATCTGTTTTCCTCCTTCCGCGGAGCTAATTGACTAAGATAACTATGAAGAAAAAATTCAAAATCCTGATTCATCTCGTCTTCTGGTTTTACATGATCAACCAGTTCCTTTTTCCCTGGTACATCAATAAAACCGAACCTCATTTCTGGGAAGGTTTCGGAATGGATATTTTCCTTACGCTGATCAATTTTTACCTGTTTTATTTTGCACTTCATTTCCTGATCCGGAAAAAGAACCTTTACCTTGGAATCCTTTCCGGGGCATTTCTTGTATTCTTTATTGCCGTTGGCCGTTATTATGCAGAAGTCCTCTTCTGGAAAAACCTGATGCATACGCCGCAAAAGGAAATGTATGATCTTTCTATCTGGTTTTATTCAGGATTACGTCTTTCCATCATTACAGGGGCTTACGCCATCCTCCTAAAATTTGCCATCGACTGGTTTGATGCCCAGAAGCTGAAAGCCGAAATGGTGAACCAGAAGCAAACGAGTGAACTTGCATTGCTGCGTTCGCAGGTGAACCCACACTTCCTTTTCAACACGCTGAACAACATCTATTCCCTGGTGTGCAAACATTCGCCGGAAGCCCCCGAGGCGATCATGAAGCTTTCGTCCATCATGCGGTACGTGCTCTATGATGCAAATACCGACAGGGTTTTCCTCGAAAAAGAGATCGAGTACCTTCAGAGTTTCATAGAACTGCAGAAGCTCCGCATCCGGAACCCGGATTTTGTTGAACTGGTGATCGAAGGTGATATTGGACACCAGACCATTGCCCCGATGCTTCTGATACCCTTTGTGGAAAATGCATTTAAGCACGGAAGCAAAACGGGGGCCCTTCCCGGGATCCGCATCCGGTTAGCCTGCAAGTCGTCTGAGATTGTCTTCGAGGTCACGAACCACCTCAAGAAAAACACCCTTGGGCCGAAGGATACCGTCGGCGGGATCGGGCTGCAAAACATCACCAGGAGGCTCAAGATCCTCTACCCGGGAAAGTATTCACTCGATACCAGGCAGGATGATGAACTCTATTCCGTTAAACTGATAATTCAAAATTAAATGAAGATCAATTGTATCGCCATCGATGATGAGCACCTTGCCCTGGATATCATCCGGGATTATTGCTCCCGGGTTCCGTTCCTGAACCTTGAAAAATCCTTTGAGAATGCGCTCGATTCGATCGAGTACATCCGCAACCACCCGCTCGATCTCATTTTTCTGGATATCCAGATGGAGGAGCTCTCCGGCATCCAGTTGCTGAATGCACTGAAGCAGCGGCCCTATGTGATCTTTACCACGGCGTATGATTCCTATGCCCTCCAGGGATTTGAACTCGACGTGATGGATTACCTGCTGAAACCCATTTCCTTTGAACGGTTTTTAAAAGGGGTGAACAAGGTGTACGAGAAGATCCAGCTCGATCACAAAACGAACACACCCCAGGAAGAGCTGGTCAGCATGGCCCCCGGCGATCCTTTCTTTTTCGTAAAAACGGAAACGCGCATCGAAAAGATCCGTTTTGCGGATGTTCTTTATATAGAAGGGATGGGTGATTACTGGAGGATCATCACCACGACGAAGAAAATCATGAGCCTGCTCAACTATAAGAAACTGGAGGAGATCCTTCCCCAGAACCAGTTCGTCAGGGTGCATAAATCCTTCATTGTTGCCCTCGACAAAATTGACAGCGTTGAGCGGAACCGCATCAAGATCGGCGACCGGCTGATCCCCATCAGTGAGACGTTCCGGAAAACATTCTTCGACAGGATTGAAAAGAAGCCGTAGCGGGAACCTTAATTCACAAGCACAAAATCCATCTGCTTCCGCGGCAGATCGACTTTCTTCACACGGATCCTGACCTTCGCCCCGAGCTTGAACTGGATCCCTTTCCTGGAGCCGATCACCTGGTAATTTTCCTCGTCCAGGTAATAAAAATCATCGGAAAGGTCTCTCAGCCGTATCATTCCTTCACATTTGGTTTCCGCGATCTCCACAAAGATCCCCCACTTGCTGACACCGGAAACCAGCCCGTCGAAGACCTGTCCGACCTTATCAACCATGAATTCCGCCTGTTTGTATTTGACCGACATGCGTTCCGCGCTTTCAGCTTTCCGTTCCATTTCGGAAGTGTGGTCGCATTTTGCTTCATATTCCTCTTTCCCCGCCGATTTGCCATTGTTCAGGTATTCGTGCAGGAGCCGGTGAACCATGAGGTCGGGATACCTCCGGATCGGGGATGTGAAATGGGTATAGAAAGGAAAGGCCAGCCCGTAATGACCGATGTTGGTCGTGGTATAATATGCTTTTGACATGGTCCGGATGGCAATCGTCTCCACCATGTTTTCCTCACCCTTTCCCTTGATCTGCTCAAACAACCGGTTGAACGACTCCGCAAGGCTCTTCCGGTTGGTAATATTCATCTTGTACCCCAGTTTCGCGATGAACTGTGTGAAGTTTTCCAGCTTCTCGGGAACAGGCGTGTCATGTACCCTGTAAACAAATGTCTTTGCACCGGAATTTCCTTTTTTCTTTCCGGCCCATTCCGCCACCCGGCGGTTGGCCAGCAGCATGAAATCCTCGATCAGCTTGTTGGAGTCCTTCATTTCACGGAGGTAGACCTCCAGGGGTTTCCCGTCACTGTCGAGTCGGAACCGGACCTCCTGGGTCTCGAAATTGAAGGATCCTTTCCGGAAACGTTCTTCCCTCAGCCTGGTGGCAAGCCTGTTGAACACCAGAATTTCCTGCGCATTTTCACCTTTCCCCGATTCAATGATCTGCTGAACTTCATCGTAGTTGTACCTGCGGTTGGAATGGATGATCGTTTTTCCGAACCATTCACTGGAAATCACGGCATCATCGTCCATTTCAAAAACGGCGGAAAAACACAACCTGTCCTTATCCGGCTGTAATGAGCACAGCTGGTTCGACAGCCGCTCGGGCAGCATGGGGATCACCCGGTCAACAAGGTAAATGGACGTTCCCCTCTGGTAAGCTTCTTTATCGATGGCAGAATCGGGTATGACATAATATGAAACATCGGCAATGTGCACTCCTGCTTCCCATTTTCCGTTTTTCAGTTTCCTTAATGAGATGGCATCGTCAAAGTCTTTTGCATCGGCGGGATCAATGGTAATCGTGAAGATCTCCCTGAAATCCTTTCGGTTGGCGATCTCCTCCTGCGGGATCGCCGGCGGGAATTGCTCTGCCTCACGCTCTGATGCCGGAGAAAAGGAGAGCGGGAATTCAAATTCCGCCAGGATGGAATCCATTTCCACATCATTGTCGCCGGGTTTCCCCAGCACATGAATGACTTCGCCAAACGGATTTTCCGATTGCGGCGGCCACTCTGTGATCTCAGCAACAACCTTTTGTCCGTTCTTTGCTCCGTTCAGGTGAGCCAGGGGTATAAAGATGTGCACCGGCATGGATGGATTATCCGGGATCAGAAAAGCGAAATTTCTCGACACCTCGATGGTGCCGACAAATTGTTTTTTATGCCTTTTCAGGATTTCGACAACCTGTCCTTCCGTTTTTTTACCCTTCCGCTGGGGGAAAAGCAGCACTTTTACCTTGTCACCATGCAGTGCATGGGCGGTGCTTGAAGCAGAGATGAAAATATCCTCGCTCTTATCCTCCGGGATGACATAAGCCTTTCCGGTTTGTTTCATGTCGATGGTACCGGTAACATAGGCACTTCCTGTCTTCGGAAAGCCATCGCCTTTGCGGACTACCTGGAATTTACCCCGTTTGGCCTCCTCCAGTTCCCCGCTTTCTGTCAGTCGTCCGATGATGCTCTTCACCAGTTCTTTGCTCGCCGGATCATGGATCCCGAGCTTGGTCGCAATCTGCCTGTAATTAAAACCACCCATGGGGTTGCTTAAAAACACATCCATCACGCTTTTCACAAACCGGTTCGAGCTTTCGTAGGTTTTTCTTTTCTTCTTGCCCATCCTGTTTTCATTTTTTATCTGTGGTAAAGTTAGCACATTTTGCCTTTTGGAAGGGGACTTCTTTCCGTCGTTGGCTGAAAAAAAAGAAGGCCGACCATCAGGTCAGCCCTCTTTTTATGCCTGCAGGGCCAGGGTGAAGAATCATCAGGATGTGAAATTAGGAGGGAATTTTGATAACGTTTTGTTATCTTTGGCGGCGGAATTTTGGATTCAATATAGCTACATATTTTATTCCATCACGATCCCTTCCCCATCCTGGCCTGCTGCGGGTTTCTTGAATTTCTTTTCTCTGTTTATATTAGTTTTTACGTATCTGTTTTTATTTCTGATCGATCCACACGGAAACGGTTGTTGGCGTCTCTGTATTCACAATAACGCCCCATTCCTGGTTGTCTATCTGAACGGAAATGGTTTCGTCACTGGCAACAACGAATGGACCCTGGATTTTCTTCATATCCAGCCGGTAAATGTAAACTGTAATGACCGATGCAGTCGGAGCGTAAGTGTTGCCGCCACCATTGTTGACATTCATATCCCTTTTTTCATCCTGATTGTTTGCTGTGCCCGGACCTGTGGGAGCTTCCTGGAAATAGGCTTTCCCCAATATTGGTGTATTAAAAGAAGGGATAGGGTTTCCAGCTTTGAGGGTGGTTGCCGCAATCATGAACAAGGAAATCGTAATAAGGAATATTTTTTTCATTTTTTATTTTTTTAGTTTTTCTGTGCGTTTTTATGCGATCACAATCAAGTAAAAAATAATGTGGTAAAATTATAGTGATCTTATTCACAAATCAATTGCAGAAACCCGTAAAATGAACTTGCGGGAACCCGCTATTTTTTCGTTGGTCAAAAACACTATAATACTGATTATGAGGTTTTTAATATTTTCACATGGCGTGCAACCCTCACGCCATAAAAAAATTACTTTCGACGGATTTTCTAAAATTTGTTAGGGCACCGCGATTTTTTCTGTTGAAAACTTGCGGATTTTGTGAATAACTAAATGGAGGGAAGGTGTTCATAAAAGGGGATCATATTACCCCTCTTTCAAGGAGAATTTTCACAAGTTCTGCATTGTTTCTGGCAGAGCATTTTTCCCTAATGTTTTTTATTGTCTTTTCAACCGTTGAAAGACTCAGTGATTTTTTTTCAGCAATTTCCTGCTGTGTAAGACCATTTGACAAAAAAACAACATATTCCTTCTGGTTCTGTGTCAGCGTATATTTGGGATCAGCAAATCCGGCACGAAAGGTTTGTTCCCGTTCCGGTTCGATCACCACTGAATAGACCGTCATCCCCCGGGAAACTTTCTCCAGCGTCAGACGGATTTCATTTTTCTCGGCGTTCTTGAGAAGATATGCCATTGCACCGGCTTCAAACATTTTGCGCTGCCAGATCGAAGAATCTTCCGAAGTGAACATTACGACGGGTTTACCGGGAAATTGTTCCCTGATC
Source organism: Bacteroidota bacterium (assembly GCA_026391805.1). GTDB lineage: Bacteria > Bacteroidota > Bacteroidia > Bacteroidales > FEN-979 > FEN-979. Next base: position 272,655 of record JAPLDJ010000015.1, read on the forward strand.
TTCTTGACATTCTGCAAAGGATGGTAACCTGGTATCCACAGATCGAGGAGGAATATATCGAAACTGGCCGGGTCTGCTTTCATCATGGCTTCATCTACATTGTTAGCACTTCCTACAATTTCAATTCCGTCCCTTGACGGACGGAATGTATTTCGTAAACCGGTGATGATGACGGGATGATCTTCGATGGTGAACAGTCGTATCATGAATGAGTATATTTAGCTGCTCTTTGCCTTTTGCAGGACAAGAGGAATAATGATTTCCCACGAAGTACCGTTCCCCGGTGAAGAGGTGACCTTTGCGGTACCGTTCAGCAATCTGGCCCGCTCGAAAATATTCATCAGCCCCATTCCTTTCTTCTCGATCAGGCTGGTATCAAATCCGGGCCCGCTGTCGCTGTATGTCAGGATCATTTCCGTAGCGGTTTTTAGAAATTCAATCCTTACGAGGCTCTCCTTTGCATATTTTCCCGCATTGGTTAGGAGTTCTTGCACAATCCTGTAAGAATGGAGAACCACCTCCTCGTTCAGGTCACCGAATTCATCCGGCATCTCAAGCTCGATCTGCAATCCGACGACTTTCCTTATATCCTCACATTGTCCGAGGATCAGCTCCTCAAATGTGAAATGCTCCAGCGTGGCTTTGTTCATCCTGTGCGAGATCAGCCGGATGCTCTTTCCCAGCTCCCTTATCTTGCTCTTGATCTCTTCTTTCACATCACTGTCGGGCAGATCGAGGTTTTCGATCTCACCGGTTATTCCCATCACGAGCTGGCCTGTGATATCATGCAATTCCCTCGCCGTGCGGCCTTTTTCGTTCTCATCCATTTCTATGATCCGTTTCGCGGAGGTGATCTGCTGTTTCTGCATTCTTGCCCGGTTGCGCTGTTGCAACCAGAGGATGAGGAAGATGAACCCGATGATGAGGAAGATGGTGATAGTAAGTCCCAGCCTTGTTTTCTGCAAACGGTTCTGCTCCACCAGGAGTTCCTTTTCCTTATCCTTAATCATAAACTCCTTATTCTTCACATCCAGTAAAACTCCCAGCAGACGAACCTGTTCCGAAGCCCGTGACTTGTCTGCAGAAGTTCTTTTCTTCATGGCCGTCTTCTGTGCCTCGAAAGCCTCCTTGAAATCACCCTTGCGCACCAGGACATCGGCATATGTGTCATATAAGGTCGCGAGCCAGTCGTCGTTCTTTTCCCTCATGGCCAAAGGTATTGCATGGTCGACCAGGCATTCTTCCGCCCCCTTGATATTTCCCTTATCAAGGTAACTGTATACCATATTATTATAAGCGTTGATCTCGATTTCCCAAAGGTTGTTGGTTTTTGTCAGCTTCAGGGCTTCATTGAAATAATAGAGTGCGGTATCCGGGTTCGTTGCATTGTACCCTATGTTGACATAGATGTTCGCCAGTCCCTCTATTGATCCTGTACTATTCTTAAGGTAAGAAATGGCTTCACGGGCCAGTTTTAGCGCCTTGGCGGGATCGTTTTCGAACCTGGCAAGATTTCCCAGGGAGATCCCGATCAGGTTGTTGATCTTGTACCGTCGGGCAATTCGATTGGCCGAATCGTACATCACCAGGGCAACATCCCGGTTTTTGATGTCCATATGGATATTCCCGAGGATGTTGTAGGCCTGCGATAGTCTGGAATAGTCTTTCTGCAATTTCGACAGATTGATGCAGGAATCCATCAGCAAAATGGCTGTTTTATAGTCTTTGGCTATATAATACAACAACCCGCAGGAAAAGATCAGGAAGGGCCTGGCCGGTTCGTACCGGATGCTGTCGGCAAGCTTTAATGCCTTGTTGTAATATACATAGCTGGAGTCTTTATCCTTCTGAAAAAAAGCCTGGCCCATCAGCCGGTAACCCCGGATCAGCTCTTCGGGTGTTTTTAGCTTCTGTGCATAGGATAACGCTTTGCGTGCCTGCTTCAATGCGAAAGGCGCATTGGTCTCCTTGGTTTCCTGAACAAGGGAATCCAGTTTCCGGATGGAATCCTTCAGAAATACAAGTTTTGAAGGATTAATGGGAACAGGACCTGCCTTTGATACCATTGGCAAATACCCAACCACGAATCCCAGAAAAACTCCCAGAATCGCCGAGTTTAATAACTTCATGAATATGTATCCCTACCGCTTAGTGAACAAAGATAAATAAAAACCATCCGATCTGCCCTAAGAATTTGATTTATTTGATAAAGCGGCAAATATTTTCTGCTATTTCAGGAAAATCAATGAAGAGAAGGGACTGCATCCAGCAGTGACCAGGTATATTCAGATTCCGGAGCGGAGTAAATGGAATCAGCATCGCCCATCTCTTCAATCTTCCCGTTTTTCATAACAATTAACCGGTCCGACATAAACCAAACCACTGAAAGATCGTGAGAAATGAACAGGTAGGTAAATCCGAACTCGTTTTTCAGCCGGTTCAGCAGGTTGAGGATCTGGGCCTGGACTGAAACATCGAGGGCGGATACCGATTCGTCGCAAACAATCAGGCGGGGATTGACGGCCAATGTCCGTGCAATGCAGACCCGTTGCCGCTGTCCGCCGGAAAATTCATGGGGATACCGGTAAAAATGCTCCCCGGTGAGTCCTACCATTTCGAGTAATTCCATTGCCCTCAGCTTTCGCTCTTTTGAACCCCGGTATTTTTTCTGGATGATCATCGGTTCCATGATGGCTGCACCAGCCGTCAGCCTGGGATTGAGCGACGAATAGGGATCCTGGAAAATGATCTGGAACTCCTGCCGGAATGACCGTAGTTCCGCTTGCGACATCCTGCTGATCTCCCGTCCATCAAAGAGGATCTGCCCCGACCTGGATTCGATCAGCCGGAGGATACTTCTTCCCAATGTCGTTTTCCCGCACCCCGATTCACCAACGATCCCGAGGGTTTCGCCCGGATATACCTTAAATGAGACCTTGCTGACAGCCTGAACGAAACGGTCGGGTTTGCCGAAGAATGAATAGTGTGACGGAAATACAGTTTCCAGCTCCCTGACCTCAAGGAGCGGAGGAGCGGAATAGAGTTGCCGGTGTCGTTCCCGGCGTTCCTCAGCTGTTTCAATTTCAGGGACCGGCCTTGAATTGATCCCTGACTCCATGAACTCTCCGATGGTCGGCAGTATCTTCAGGCGTTGCCGGGCAGGAGGCCTGCAGCTGAGCAGACCTGCAGTGTAAGGGTGCGAAGGTGAACTGAAAACGGTTTCCGTTTTTCCCGTTTCCACTGCCCTTCCTTTGTACATTACGAGCACCCGGCCGGCAAATCCTGAAATCAGGGCAAGGTCATGGGTGATGAAAAGGATGCTCATTCCGTGACGCGCCTGGAGCTCTTTCATCAGCTCGAGGATGGTTTTCTGAACGGTGACATCAAGGGCGGTGGTGGGCTCGTCGGCGATCAGGAGTCCGGGATTGCAGGCCATCGCCATGGCGATCATCACCCGCTGTTTCTGACCTCCCGAGAGCTGGTGCGGATAGGATTTCCAGATCTCTTCGGGACGGGGAAGCTTCACCTCCCTGAACCATTCCAGCGTCTGTTTTTTAGCATCCTGTTTCCCTGCGCCAAGGTGTTTCCGGATGGTCTCGGCAACCTGGAAGCCGCAGGTCAGAACCGGGTTCAGGGAAGTCATGGGCTCTTGGAAGATGATCCCGATCTCTTTCCCCCTGAAATCCTGCATCTGCCTTTCCGTGAGGGAAAGGAGGGAATGTTCGGTTCCGTAGTTCGACCGGTACAGGATTTCTCCGCCTGTGAATTCACCTTCCGGCGAAGGCACCAGGCGAAGGATCGAAAGCGCAGTGACCGATTTTCCTGAACCCGATTCGCCCACGATGCCGAGGATCTCCCCTTTCCTGACGGAAAAGGAAACATCATCCACCGCAGCAGTGGTCTCCCCTTCCCGGTGAAAAACGACCGACAGGTGATTTATTTCAAGAATGTTCTCTGTATCCATCCGGAATTTTCAGATTACTGCGGTTTTTCAATGATCCGTAAAGATCACGGCCGAATCGGGTAAATATTTTTATTTACCAAAAATAACCTATAAAAAGATATATATACAATTCGTCCGGAATAATTTTCTTCCCCTGTATAATGAAACTTTCCGCTTTCCCGCGGCTTGGATTTGCTTCAAAAAATAATTTCAACAATCCGTATTACTTTTTCTTTTCTGACCGATTAAGCTTAAAACCGGACCATGTCGTTGTTCGATGATTTTATATCGCTGATCTTCCCCAGGATCTGTGCAGCCTGCGGGAACAGCCTCTGGAAACATGAAGAAACCCTGTGCCTTTCCTGCGAATATCATCTGCCCAGGACGGAATTTCATCTTTCGCTGGAAAATCCGGTGGGGTCCCTGTTCTGGGGAAGGGTTACCCTTTCGGGTGCAGCCGCTTTTCTCTATTTCCATAAAGGAGGCAAGGTTCAGCGGCTGATCCATCAGTTGAAATACAAGGGAAGGAAGGATATCGGCCTCTGCCTGGGAAAGAACTACGGGCAGTTCCTGAAAAATTCACCGTTTTTCAATACAGTGGAAATCATTTTACCGGTACCACTTCACCTGAAAAAATTACGGCAGCGGGGGTACAACCAGAGCGAACTGTTCGCAGCCGGACTGGGAGAAGCCATGAATATTCCTGTAGAAGCAGGATTGTTATACCGCAAAAAGGCAACAGAAACACAGACCAGGAAATCCCGGTTCAGGCGATGGCAGAATGTGGCAGAGGTTTTTGCGGTCCGGAGCCCGGAAACGCTCGAGATGAAGCATGTCCTGGTGGTGGATGATGTCATCACCACCGGGGCGACCCTGGAATCCTGCATCCTTGCACTTTCCGGCATAAAGGGGATCAGGATCAGCGTAGCCGCCATCGCGGTAGCCCCTTTTTAACGTCTTCCTCCCAGCACTGCTGTTTTTTTCAGGCGCCTGATTTTTCCTTCGGGTTGTACCAGTTCTATTAAAAGGATATAAATTCCAACGGCCGATTTGAGGTTCCGGTCATCACGGCCATCCCAGGTGACGGCATCCTCTGTCGAGAGAAGCACATTCTTTGACAGGTTCCGGACAAGTTTTCCGGCAGCGTCATAAATGGTAACGCTGGCCTGGTAGCCGGGTTTGTCAAGGGAAAAATGAACCAGCAGAAGATCGTCTTTCCCGTCATCATCGGGCGTAAATACGGCAGGGGAGAGGCATACGGGGTCCGGGCCGGTTTGTATTGTTAAATATTGTGAATTCTGATACCCCGGTGTGGCAAAACCACAACTCTCTGAAGCGGAATGCCAGTTCCCCGGATCGTCGGAACGGAGCCCCGGGTTTAGCCGTTCCAGCGAAACGCCGTCAGTTGAAGTCAGCATGACGGAATACATCTGACTTGTATAATGAACAAAGTCGATGACTTCTCCATTGTTGAATTTTGCCAGGGAAACATGCCCGTCATCATTCCCCATTGAGGGCATAGATGCCATAAGTATGAATTCTCCGCGGGCCGGACAGCGATATCGTTTCTGGATATCCTGCGGATCACGTGTCAGCACGGTATAATCGCCGGCAAAGCTGAGAAAGGATTCAGCGGTGATTATTTTCAGGTCTGTTGCGCTGTTGGTAATGCTGTCGAAACCGCCCAGGACAAGCTGCTGCAGGTTTATCACTTTGCCGGAGCGGTTGTAAAGCTCAACGAACCGCTCCCCGTCCGATGCAGGATTTGGAAGGATTTCATTGATCACAAGGTCGCCGGGAAGGATTGAGTCCGGGATCCCTGCCTTCACGGTTATACTTGTATCGAGCAGGTTTCCGGCACAATCGGAAGGCGGCTGAAGGCATGACAAGGTATAAAGTTGTTTTTGCTCAAACGGCTTCGTTAGGTTAAGAAGAACTGATGTATATTCCGGACCCTCTGGAGTGACGCCTGCAGGAGCGCAGGTACTGTCGTTGATCCGCCAGCGGTCTGTGCTTGCCAGTGTGATGCTGTCCATGGATTCGGAAAAGAGAACTTCCAGCAGGCTGTCGGAAAGCAATCGTGTCCGCTCCATAAAAGGTTTTACTGTATCCGGATTTGACGCATGGACCGAATTGATGCTTCCCGGCGTTCCGCCTTTAACATCAACCGAGACTTTCCAGTTGCCGGTGCACCCGCAGGGATTTCCCGGGTCGACCATTTCCAGCGACCAGCCTCCATCCTCTTTGAGCGGATCCCCATACCAGGCCGGGGAGTAGGTAACTGCATGGATCACCTTGCCGGAGGCATTTCGCAGCACAAGTGCCGTTCCTTCGTTGGAAAGCGTTGTGATGGAAGTAAAAAGGTCAACACAGGGTCCATAATAATTCATCATGACCCCTTTTGTAAGGATCAGGTAACTTTCCGGGGCGATGGTCACCGCCGGAAAGGTTTTCGTTGTTGAACTGTATTCAAAGCTCCATCCTTTCAGGGAGACCGGAAAACGGGTCCGGTTATAAAGCTCGACATATTCGCTTTGCGGAAGCCCGTGTACAGGTTCCGGATCAGCCATGATCTCATCCATCACCACATCATAGGCCTTTTCATGATAATTCGAAAACGGCAGGACTTCCGGCACCATTAAATTACCTGAACGATCAGAGATACCGGAAACCGAGAGTGTATCGGAGGCACCTTCCGGAAACGGCTGTCCGAAAACCAGGGTTACTTTTGCCCCGTTTGCCGGGTCCGGGGTTGCAGAAACCGGATTCCCGTCCGAACGGGTGGAGTAATTCAGATTGTTTCCGGCTGAATTGATATCCACATTTTCGGTAAAGACCACTTCGAGGGTGGAAGGATCCGCAAGGGAAAGCGAATCAATCCCCGGTGGAATGGTGTCGGTCCTGACCGGGCCGGCATAGATCTCATCAAAATAAAATTTGGTTGCATTGCTGCTGGTATAATGACAATAGATTCCGAACCAGGTAGCCGTTTTTACTATGGTATCAGGGGCTTCCCCTTCTTCGCTAAAATTCATTCCTCCGCTGTCATCAGTATAAAGCTTCCATATGCCGGTCGAATCATGGATCATTTTTATCCTTAGCGTATTCGTGGAATGATTGAGGCAGGAATGATCTCCGCGGAAAAGCACGGTCGTCTGATCCCCTGATTGCCGGACAAATGAAAGGCTGTCGTCGCTGCCTCCAAGCTGGATGTAGTAGCCGTTCAAAGGGCCGTTCAGCAAAGAACAGTCGGAAGCCAGGTAGATCCTCGCAAAATTGTTGACCGATGTGTTGAACGACAATTTGACCCAGATGCTCCATTCACTTTTCAGGATGAAGTTGCTTTGGGTAACCAGCACGGATGTATCGGCACCGGTTGAAACAAGGTGCAGTTGTTTTGCGGTATTCACCTCGAATTTTAACGTATCCCCCGTCCAGGAAGGATTGTGCGTAAAATCCCCATCCGTGAAATCATCGCTGAACTGGGCTGAAGCTTTGATCACAAGCATCAGCAGGGCCAGTATTAAAATTTGTTTCTGCATGTTCTTTTTCTCCTTAATCGGCAAAAATCGAAAAGGTAATACGGTGGAATTAAAATTCTTCAGCTACCTTTGTTTCCGATAAACAGATTCTTTAATTTTTCCATGAAAATCGCAGTTGTCGGAGCAACCGGCCTGGTGGGCCGGGAAATGCTGAAAGTCCTTGAAGAACGTGACCTGGGTTCATTTCTCCTGCTTCCGGTTGCCTCACCAAGATCGGTGGGAACAATCCTTTCCTTTAAAGGCAGGGAATACAGGGTTCTGACGCATGAACAGGCCATTGCGGAAAAACCGGATATCGCGGTTTTTTCTGCCGGTGCGGCTGCTTCGCGCGAATGGGCGCCTGCTTATGCCGCTGCAGGAGCAACGGTCATCGACAACTCTTCAGCCTGGAGGATGAACGATGAAGTGCCCCTTGTAGTTCCGGAGATCAACGGAAATCTGCTTACACGGAACCATAAGATCATCTCAAACCCGAATTGTTCCACGATTGGGATCGTGGCTGCGCTTGCACCCCTGCACCGTAAATACAGGATGAAACGCCTCGTGATCTCCACCTACCAATCGGTTACCGGTACGGGTATCAGGGCGGTCAGGCAGCTGGAAAACGAGCGTAAGGGGATCCCCGGCGAAAAGGCCTATCCCCATCCCATCGACCTGAATCTTTTCCCGCATGGCGGGGATTTTCTTCCCGATGGTTATACAACAGAGGAGGTGAAACTGGTAAACGAAACGCGGAAAATTCTTTCAGCGCCTTCCCTTCGCGTCACGGGGACCGTGGTCCGTGTCCCGGTCATGGGTGGCCATTCAGCGTCTGTAAATGTTGAATTCGAAACCGATCCGGACCCGCAACAGGCGCGTGAACTCCTTGCCCGTGCACCCGGGATCATCGTGCAGGACGATCCTGCAAATAACCTCTACCCGATGCCGCTCTATGCCCGGGGAAAAGACGAGGTGTTCGTTGGCAGGATCCGGAGGGATGAGTCGAACCCGAATACCCTGAACCTTTTTATCGTAACGGATAACCTCCGGAAAGGGGCTGCAACCAATGCCATCCAGATTGCCCAGTACCTCATCGCCCACGGCCTCCTGAAGTAATTATTCATTCCTGATTTTTTTACTCATCTTCTTTGAGAGATTTTGTTCCTTTCGGCAAGAAGCAGGGAATTGGTCCTGAGGACCCCACCCCGTCACCCCTCCCCTTCAAGGGGAGGGGACAGGGGGAGGGGTCAAGAAAGATTAATAAAGAACAGAAAGGCCCCTGTTTTTCATCAATCAGATTGATATTTATCAATGAAACTTTGAGAAATATTCATATTTTTTCTGATTTTGTATAACAAATCAGTACTTTTGCATCTGTGTTATGAGGTTGCTAAATCAATCTAACGATAATGGCGAGGTTTATTGAATCACATTCCTGTTTCGATTGTCAGTGCAAAAGTTCGATATTCAATTTCCTCTCTGAACCTGAACTCGGGCTCATAAATCAAAACCGTTACGAGGTCAGCTTCAAGGCAGGGGAAATTATGTTCAAACAGGGAACACCCTCACCGCACTTTTTATGCCTGACCTCCGGATTGGCAAAACTTTATATTGAAGGGTACGGAAAAAATCTGATCCTTTCGCTGGTCAGGCCCGTTGAATACATCATGGGGCCTGGCATTTATACCGATAACCGCCACCATTATTCTGCCGCTGCTGTTGAAGATTCCACGGCATGCCTTGTTGATGTGAATTCGTTTAAGCAGTTGATCCGCACCAATCCCGATTTTGCCGATGAATTCATCCGGCGGATCAGCATGATGACCATTTTTAATTTTGAGCAGGTTGTAAGTCTCACCCAAAAGCAGATGCACGGTCGGATAGCAGATGTCATGTTCTATCTTTCTGAAAAGATCTATACCGGTAATCCGTTTGAAATGACCATTTCCAGGCAGGATCTGGCCGACCTTTCGGGAATGTCGAAGGAAAGCGCCATCCGGATCCTGAAGGAATTCAAGGATGAAGGCATTCTGCATATTGACGGCAGCACCGTGCATATCCTGAATCCCCAGCAGCTTAAACAGATCAGTCAGACAGGCTGATTCTTTTTCCCTGTAAATCTTTCCTCATTTTTCTCCGATAGCGGATCATTTCCTGAAATCCATGTTTCTCCATTGACAAATATCAATGATCGGTTGATTTTTGTCGTTAATAGATTAACAAATCTCAATATATAAATATACATATCTCATTATATGCAAGGGTTGTCGTTATTCTAACTTCGATATATTTGTTTCGAAATTCAATGTGAAATAATTCACCAATAAAATTCGCATTACTCACCTTATTAAAAGAAATTATTAACCAAAACCAAGCTGATATGAAGAATGTTACTAAAATTTTTCTTGCTGCAGCCCTCTTCATTGCTGCCGCAGGATTTGTGCTCACCAGCTGTACGAAGGAGGGGCCACAGGGGCCTTCCGGAACAAACGGTACAAATGGTACAGATGGTAAAGATGCCGCTGAAACCTGCAAGCAATGCCATGCCAAGGCTGTAGTTGACCGGATCGCCACTCAATTTGAACTTTCAAAGCATTCATGGGGCTCCGCTGCTTTTGAAGAAGCCGGAAATCCCGGATGCGATCCATGCCACACGCAATTAGGTTTTCTCTATGTTGTTGATAACAACATTCCGGCAACCTTTACATTAACCGGTGGTAAATGGGTAAATAATTATTCAGCCGTCTATTCTGCTTCAATTGGTGCGATCAGTTGTTTCACCTGCCACAGCAGCCTGCATACGACCTATGGCGCAGCTGACCTGGCACTCTCAACAACCGCTGCCGTTCCAATGACCATGCGGGGTGGTGCCCTGACCATTGACCTGACTCAGGACAGCAGCAGGAGCAATCTTTGCGTAAAATGTCACCAGCCACGTCCGTTAACCGCAAATACATCATACGATCCTTCCGGAAGGCTCCTTAATTATGATTCTCTTGTGATCGACCCTCTTTTTGTTCAGTATGATACTACTCCAGGTGCACAGAATAAAGGTATTAAGCCTTCCTACAGGATGCACAACCATTATGGAGTTGTGGGTGCTGTATTTGCAGGGAAAGGTGGAATTGAATACCCTGGAACCGAGGATTACAATAGTTCACCGCATACAACAGTTGCTTCATGCCAGGATTGCCATATGTCAGAACCGATGTACGGTATCGCCGGTGGACATGCCTTCAACATGAGAAATGCAAAAGAATCTGCACTGAGCTCATCCACCACCTGGAATTTTTCAGGTTGTAACGTAACTGGTTGCCACGCATTAAACCCGCTGGATGCAAACACTGCAAAATTCAAGAATACCCGCACTGAGATCCAGGGTCTGCTTAATGATCTAGCTGCCAAAATCAACGCTGTCGGCGGCGGACACGATCTCCTTCACAGGGATGCAAGCGCAACGAACCTCTGGTGGGGCTTAACCACGAACAATTATGACGGTTACCTCGACATCTATGATGCCTCATCAAACCCAACAGGATATTGGAAACTCACTTCCCAGCCTAAATTCCCTTCATTATTAAATGTACAGGTTGGTGCTTTGATCAATTTCCAGTTCTGCTTAAGGGAGTACAGTTTAGGTATTCATAATACCCAGTATGTAAGAGCTCTTTTAACCAACTCGGTTCAGGCATTGACTGCAGCCGGATTGTAATAACGTCTAACCATTGAAAAAAAGGCTTCAGCGAACCTGAAGCCTTTTTTTCAATATCTGGCATAAATTGCTTATCTTTACTTTCAATTTTATTATTGTTAATTATAAACTCATTCATTATGCAAAAGAAAATCTTCGGGGGTCTGATTGTTTTCCTCATCGGAATGTTCATTTTTGCTTCCTGTGCAAAAGACACAGTTCAGTATGAACAGAGCGCTGCCCCTATCGATACCACGTTGAAGCTCAGCTTCAAGGACACCATTCAGCCGATCTTCACAGCAAGTTGCCTGGGATCGTCCTGCCATGCAGGGACAATACCGCCGGATCTTTCAGTGGGTAAAGCTTACAACAGCCTCACGACGGGAGGCTTTGTCAACACCGCCAATCCTCCAAAAAGTGAGATCTATTTAATCATGAAACCCGGCGGAGGCATGTCACAACATTGCACCGAAGCAGAAGCTAACCTTGTTCTTAACTGGATAGCACAGGGGGCGAAGGACAATTGATCCGGTCATTTCCAATCATATTCTTAGTTCATACATATGCATAAACCTATACCTGATTCTATGAAAAAATTACTTTTTGGCCTGGTCTTTTTCATCACAGGCAGTGGCATTGTTTCTGCACAGGATTCCATTCCGGCCGAAACAAAAAAACCCTTGGAAAAAGCTCCGTTTGAAAGCGGTTATTTTATCGACGACCAGACGGTTTCATTACCTCCGGCCCATACGCTCCAACTTGTACTTCAGCACCGGTTTGGAACCATCCAGAACCATTTCAGCGACATGTTCGGTATCTGGGGTTCTTCCAACATCCGCTTTGGCCTTGACTATACCATCACGAAAAACCTGCTTGTGGGCATTGGTGAAACCAAAAACAAACTGATGACTGATTTCCAGATTAAATATACTTTTATACGCCAGCAAAAGGGAGGATTTCCACTTACCATAGCCGTATATGGGGACATGGGAATAGATGGCCGGAAGTCGGATGCTTTTGGAACCGAATTTAAAAACAGAGACCGTTTTTCCTATTTCGGCGAGCTTATGATCGCCCGCCGGTTCTGTAAAATGTTCTCCGCACAGGTCGGACTTGCCTGGGTCCATTATAACATTGTCGATTCATCCGATGCCCGCAGTAAAAGGGATGATCATGTGAACTCATGGTACAACAGCAACATTCAGCTCAGCGGGATCGGACGGTTGAAGGTCAGTCCGCAGACTTCGATTATTGCCACTTATTCTCAATGCCTGCTGACCTATACGAACACAATGCCCTGGCCAAATGCCGGACTGGGAGTTGAAATTTCGACCAGCACCCATACATTCCAGATATACCTTGCTGCAGCCAACGGGATTGTACCCCAGGAAGTGGCGTTCTATAATGATAAAAACCCATACAACGGTGCAATACTTATCGGGTTTAACATTACCCGTCTCTGGACTTTTTAATCAATTTTCATTCGTTTAACCTTAAACACGTCAAAAATCAATGAAAGCAACACAGAAAGCAATTACCCTGCTGGTGACAATGGTCATCGCAGTTGTTTTTGTGCTTGGTAATCCGGCCAATGCACAGCAGGCAAAAGCAAAAGCATGGCCTGTTCCCGACAAGAATAAAACAATGAAAGCCCCGGTTAAATTGGCTGATGCTGCTGTTATCGCCAATGGCAAAGATCTCTGGGCAAAGAACTGCAAATCCTGCCACGGCTCAAAGGGTTTGGGTGACGGCCCGAAGGGCGCTTCACTGAAAACCTTCCCGGGCGACTTTTCCAGCGCTGCATTTCAGGGCGGAACTGATGGCGAACTTTTCTTCAGAACATCTGCAGGCCGCGATGAGATGCCAGGCTATGAAAAGAAAATACCCGAAGCAAACGATCGCTGGGCCCTCGTAGCATACATGCGTACACTCAAGAAATAAGTGAATCCTTTACCGGTAAATTGGGTGTTTATAGAATTTCCATAAACACCCAATTTATTTTACCCGGTTGTCTACCCCAATAACCACCAGATTAGTGAAGTATGGTCAAGAAATTTAATTACAGACCGGCCTGGATATTTATCCTTTTGATCATCGGCTCCGGTATTATTTTTTCCATCGGATTTTCTGCCAATTCAAAACCCGGCAATGCCGACACAATAAAACCTGCCGTAAAAGACACAACCCCGGCAAAGACGGATTTTTCCAGTCATAAAAATGCAGCTGAAAATGAAAAGTGCCTGAAGTGTCACGGGCAGTCAAAATACACATACGAGAACAGCGAATCCAAGAAAATAGCGACAAAAAAGATGTATGCGGAGCTCATCATAGACCGGACTATTTTTTATATATCCAACCACCGGGAGTTCAAATGCACCGATTGTCATTCCGAAGATTATGTCACATTCCCCCATGTAGGGAACCTCCGTATGGAAGCAAAACCGAATTGCCTGGATTGCCATGGCGGAGATGAAAAATATGCCAAATTCCATTTTGAGAACATTGAAAAGGAATTCATGGAAAGCATTCATTCTGAAAAACACAGCGAAGATTTTACCTGCTGGATGTGCCACAATCCCCATACCTATAAAATCAACGCCCGCTCGAACGAAAACATCAAGCAAACCATCGTTTACGATAATGCCATCTGCCTCGGATGTCATGGTAACCTTTCGAATTACCAGCTCCTGACCGATAAAACAAACCCGAACCTCCTCAAGAAGCATGAGTGGCTGCCAAACCAGGCGCTTCATTTCAAATCCGTTCGCTGCATTGAATGTCATACGAAAAAGATAAACGACAGTACTCTTGTCGCACATAAGATTCTTCCAAAGTCGAAAGCAGTAAAAAACTGTACCGAATGCCATTCAAGCAATTCCGTCCTCATGGCCGCACTTTACAAATACCAGCTGAAAGAGGTGAGGAGCGCCCAGGGATTTTTTACCAGTATTTTTGCCAGTGATTCCTATGCGATCGGGGCCAACCGCAATTTTTACCTTAATATGTTAAGCCTTGTCATCGTTGGATGCGTCATTATTGGAATTGTTTTTCATACCATCTTAAGGGTCATTAAATAACTATAGAATATGAGTGAAGAAAAAATCTATCTCTACCCCCGCTGGGTTCGCTTGTGGCATATGATGAATGCAGTGTTCTGTCTCTTTCTGATCATTACGGGGGTCAGCATGCAATTCTCCAACCCGAAAGTTCCGCTGATCCGTTTTGACCTTGCTGTTTCCGTTCATAATATTTTTGGCATTTTACTGATAATCAATTATTTATTCTTTTTTATCGCAAATTTATTTACGTGGAACGGCAAATATTATAAAATTGAATTCCGAGGATTTTATCAGCGGGTGATGGCCCAGTTCCGCTATTATACACGGGGCATCTTCAAAGGGGAACATCCTCCTTTCCCGATCACGAAGGCAAGGAAATTTAACCCGTTGCAACAGTTTTCTTACGTATTGGTGATGTACATCATGGTACCGGTCATGGTTATTTCCGGACTGGGACTCCTGTATCCGAATGTTATTCCGACACAGCTCTGGGGATTAAGCGGTCTTCACATCACGGACCTCTTACATATTCTTGCAGGCTTTGTTATTTCCCTGTTCATGTTTGTTCATGTCTATTTCTGTACGATCGGCAAAACACCTGTAAGCAATTTTATAAGCATGCTGACGGGTTATCATGAACCCCATTAAATTGTCAATACCTTCTATTATTCATCTTTAAAACCTTTTAAAACGTGGACGAATCCAATGAAAAAAAGAAAAGATCCAGGAGGGACTTTCTGAAGAAGGGTTTGCTGGCCGGCGCGGGTGTCGTTGCCGGCGGAAGCCTCATTGCTGCTTACGTTGATAAGTCTGAAAAGGAATCTGGTGAAAAAGTCAGGGCGCTTACTACCGACGGACAGATCATTGAGGTCGATAAAGCGGTGATAAAAACGCCCAGGGTCTCCATTAAAGAATCCCACGAAGGAATTCCCGGGCGGAAATTTGTAATGGTGATCGACCTTGCCAAGTGCAAGAATGCCAGGAAGTGCGTTGAAGCCTGTCAGAAAGGGCATCACCTGCCGAAAAGCCAGGAATTCATGAAAGTATACCTCCTCCAGGATTCCGACAAATCGGCCCCTTACTGGTTTCCGAAGCCCTGTTTCCATTGCGACAACCCCCTCTGCGTGAGCGTGTGCCCGGTCGGCGCAACATATAAAAGGAGCGACGGTATCGTTCTCATCGATAATGACCGGTGCATCGGATGCAAGTTCTGTATGACCGGTTGTCCTTATTCCACGAGGGTATTTGCATGGAAACATTACAATGAATTTGATGAAGACAAGGAACCCTATTCACCGGAAGCCGGAAGTCCCGGTAAAGAAGGAACGGTTTCAAAATGCGATTTTTGCCCGGACCTGGTCAGGATCGGGAAGCTTCCGTACTGTGCACAGAACTGTCCGATGGGCGTGATCTATTTCGGGGATATTGATGAAGATACTGTCACCAACGGTACCGAAACTTACAGGTTCAGTGAACTGATCCGCGACCGTGCCGGATACCGTTACCTTGAGGTCCTGGGAACACGCCCGACGGTTTATTATCTTCCTCCCGTCGAACGGCAATTCCCTGTCGACAGGGGCTTCAATGATCTTGACGAGAATGTGAAAAACAGGTATAAAAATACCCCATACGTTAAAAGCCATAAAAAGTAGTTATGGAAAACAAGCCAACGCGTGAAAAATTATTGCGGGAATTTGCCCCCCAGATTGAGCGGATCTCTGCAAGTTCAGTTCTGTGGATACTCTTTTTGCTGGGCGTTATCGGCATCGGAGTCTATGCCTTCGTAACCCAGGTGACCGAGGGACACGAGGTTACCGGGATGCGCGACAATGTCGTCTGGGGCATCTACATTGTCAATTTTATCTTCTTCATGGGAATGAGCTATGCCGGGGCTATCATTTCCGGGGCATTGCATCTTTTCCGCACCGAATGGAGAAAGCCGATCATCCGCATGGCGGAATACCTGGCCATTATTTCCCTTTTGATTGGTCCGGGATATATCCTGCTCTGCATCGGCCGGCTTGACCGGCTTCCTTTCCTGGCGGTGTACGGAAGGATCCAGTCGCCCATCACCTGGGACGTGATCGCCATCTCGACCGATATCTTCGGGTGTTTGATCTTTCTGTACCTTTCAATGCTCCGGGATATTGCCAACCTCAGGGATTTTAGCGAACTGAAACTACCCAAATGGAGAAAGAAGCTTTATTCCGCTCTTGCACTGGGTTATACCGGGACGCCCGAGCAGGAAAAACGTTTAAAGAGGGCTACCGATATCATGGCCGCAATGGTCATTGCCATTGCCATCATCGTTTATTCCGTGTTGGCCTGGATCTTCAGCGTCACCCTGCAGCCAGGGTGGCACAGTACGATCTTCGGCCCCTATTTTGTAATTGCAGCGGTTTATTCAGGAACAGGGGTGCTGATCATTACCATGTTTGTTTTCCGCAAAATTTACAGGCTTGAAGAGTATATAACACGAAAACATTTCGTGGCCATGGGTGTACTGATGGTGGTTCTTGCAGCACTTTTCGGCTATTTCACCTTCAGCGACTACCTGACCAAGTGGTACGGATCTGAAAAGAACGATGAAAACCTCATCAAGATCCTCTTTTCTCAGTATTACTGGCCTTTTATTTTCTCCAACTACATCGGTGTTCTGGTCCCCCTGCTTGTCATCGGGATACCCAAATTAAGAACCATAAACAACATTCTCATTTCAGCCATCATCGTCGTTATTGCCCTCTGGCTTAACCGTTACCTGATCGTTGTTCCGACGCTGGAATCACCGTATCTTCCGATACAGGATTCACGCCCGGCCTGGGCCTATTACAATCCCACGTGGGTTGAATATGCGCTAACCGCTGCAGGCGTTGCCTTGTTCTGCCTGCTCTTCACACTGGGATCAAAGTTCGTCCCGGTCATGAACGTTTCGGAAATGTCAGAAATACCCAAATCGAAAGGTCCATTTACAGAAGAAGAATCACTGGTATAAACGATCATCACAAATCAAACCATCAACCGATGAAAGATCTTCAAAAAATAGTACTGATAATCCTGCTGCTGGCCCTGGTCGTCGGCCAGAAGACGGTTACCGGACAGGAGAAAAAAGATACCGTATCAGAAATCACACCGGATTTGAAGCTTGGTTATCTCAATACATCAAACGACAGTATCACCCTGACAGCGGATATTTTTGTAAAACGGGAAACCGGGAATTTTGCATTGCAGAATGCAGAGGTGGAATTTACAGCATCCGCTGATAAGGAGAATAAAAGCCTTGGAAAGGCCAAAGCCGATGTAGCAGGAACCGCTGTTCTTAAACTTTATGTCAAATCAGGATTACCGGTTGACAAAGAGGGGAAAACAACATTTACGGTTTCATTTGCCGGAAAAGATAAATACCTTGCAGCTTCCGGCAACGTCGCCTTTAAAAAAGCAAAGATCCTGGTCACCTTCACAAAAGAAGATACCATCCGGACCATCCATGTCAAAGCAGTCCAGGTAGAAGCCAACAACGAACAGAAGCCGATAAAGGGCGAAACTGTAAATGTTTATGTCCCGAGAATGCTGAGCAACCTGAAGATCGGGGAGGTCAAGCTTGACGACAACGGTACCGGAACCGTCGAATATCCGGGGGCCCTGGTTGGTGATTCGCTGGGGAATATCGCCGTGATCGCCATGATCGAAGAAAGCGATCTTTACGGCACCGTGAAAGGGCAATCAACAATCTCCTGGGGGATCCCGAAGCAATATTACCTTGCAGAAAAGCCCTCCACAAGGGAATTGTGGACGCCGATTGCTCCCATCTGGATGATCATCACGCTGATCATTATGCTTACCGGCGTTTGGGGCCACTATATCTACGCTGTGGTTCAGCTGATCATGATCAAACGGCAAAGCAAGCAGAAGAAAGATTATTTTTAAACTTCAGAAATTTACCCTCTGTAATTTCGCACTAAAACCCTTCTCAGTATGAAAATGCCCAGGTCGATTTCCAACTGGATAAGCATCGTCGGAGCCATCTTTGCCGTCAACAGCCTTATCCTGATCATCATCCTCTTTCTCCAGTCGCTCTTTTCTTCCCAGTCCAATCCGTACAACGGGATGTTCACCTACATCATCCTTCCGACCATACTGGTCATCGGGTTGATCATGATCCCGATCGGGATGCTGATCAAGCGGAGGCGAAAATCGAAAGCAGGGGAACCGCGCTGGCCTGTCCTGGACATGAACAGCACCAAGCAGCGGCATCGCCTGCTCCTGGTCTCTGTTTTCATCTTTCTCTTCATGATCATTTCCGCTGTCGGTAGTTACGAGGCGTTCAATTTCACCGAGTCTGTTCCTTTCTGCGGAAAACTTTGCCACTCGGTGATGGAACCCGAATACGTGACCTACCTGCATTCGCCCCACGCACGTGTTGCCTGTGTGGAATGCCATGTGGGTGAAGGCGCCGACTGGTATGTAAAATCCAAACTGTCGGGACTGTACCAGGTTTATTCGGTCCTATTTCATAAATATCCGCAACCCATTGAAACCCCGATCAAGAACCTGCGCCCGGCACGTGAAACCTGCGAACGCTGTCACTGGCCGGAAAAATTCTATTCGCCGAAACTGGATAATATCAGAACCTATCTTACGGACAGCCTGAATACGGAATGGAATGTTTCGATGCTGATGAAGATCAGCCCGAATTTCAATACGATGGGGCTTTCCGGCGGGATCCACTGGCACATCAACAAGGACATGCGCATTGAATACATCGCTGCTACGAAAGACCGGGAGTCGATCCCATGGGTGAAATACACCAACCTGAAAACCGGGGATGTCCAGATCTTCCAGGATACGGAAAACATGCTCACACAGAAAGCCATTGATACCCTGGAACACCGGACAATGGACTGCATGGACTGCCATAACCGCCCTTCGCATTCCTACAAATCGGCTCCTGTCTTTGTGGATGAAGGCATGATGAAGGGCGATATCCCGAAAGAGTTGCCATTCATTAAAAAAGTTGCGATGAACGTTCTGAAGGGACCGTATACAAACAAGGATTCTTCTTACAAGTACATCACGGACAGTATTTACAATTTTTACAAGATCAAATTTCCCGCTATCTATGCCAATAAAAAAGGCCTGATCGATAAAGCGATCGCCGGTATTTTGAATGAATTTTCCCTCAACGTTTTTCCATACATGCGTGCAAGCTCGGGAAATTACCTGAACCACATCGGGCACCTGGAATCGGATGGATGTTTCCGTTGTCATTCCGACCGTCATAAGGCCAAGAACGGGAAGACCATCTCAAAAGACTGCAACTGGTGCCATACGTTCGTTGCGCTGGGGCCCACGTCGAACATGCAGTACGGAACCACGGAAAAAACAATGGAGTTTGTTCATCCAGTGGATGTTAAGGATAACTGGAAAACCTATTTCTGTACCGAATGCCACCGTTCGCTTTATCCGTAAAAAGATAAATTTTCCGCCATTTCATTCACAAAGCTCCGAAATGACTTAGTTTTGTGATATGAAACCAAAAAAGATACCCTCAAGGGTCAGAACGGCTTTGGCAGCCGGTAATATCAGGGAAGCCAATGCTTTACTTGGGAATCTTTATTCGATAGAAGGGATTGTTGTCCTTGGCCGGCAGGTGGGAAGGCAGATCGGGTTCCCGACGGCAAACCTGAAACTGAATGACCATTTCCCCTTATTTCTCGCCAACGGCGTTTACGCTGTAAAAGTCAGGCACCACAAAGCGCTCTACAACGGAATGGCGAACATCGGCCTGCGGCCAACGTTCGAACAGCATGAGCTCACGGTCGAGGTCAACCTTTTTGATTTCTCTGAAGATATTTACGGACAGGAACTGAAAGTTTACTTTATCGAAAAGATCAGGGATGAAAAGAAGTTTCCCGGTGCGGAAGAATTGAAAAAACAGATCGCGCTTGATAAAAACCGGGTCATGGAATTATTGTCCTGACGGAACCATCCGGATTCCCACTCCCAGCAATCCTTTGATTTCCAGGCGGGGAACCAGTGCTTCCACCCGGATCCGCAACATTCCTTTCTTATCCATCAGCAGCTCCTTTTTCAGTGCGATGGAGGCTGAACAGGAATCAGCTGTACAGGTACCCAGAAATCCTCCCGATCTGTTTTTAATCATGAAGAGGTATTCCTTGATCCTGTTCTCACCGGATGGCGTTTCCATTACCATGTTGAATTTCAGGTTATCAAACTCGTATGCCTTTGTGTGATGCGCAAAGAAATAGATGTCGTACTTCTTTCCTGTTTCGAGGATGGGGATGTCAAATTTCAGGATGGTAAAGCGATCCCAGGTTTGGTTTGGGAATTTATAATAACTGATGATCTCATTGTTCTTTTTACAAGCTGTTAAAGAAACAACAATCATTAAACAAAAAAAGATATTTTTTTTACTCATAACCCATTATTATATTGCAAGTTAGTTAGATTATCATTCTTGATTTTCTGCCCTCTGATTTCCGACTTCTTTTTCCAACCCACCTCACCCCCCGACCCCCTCTCCTGAAGGAGAAGGGGAGTAATTATCCGCTCTAGCCTCCATCTTCCGTTCTCCATTTTCCATTCTCCATTATCCATCCTCAGTCCTCTGACCTCCGATTTCAGACATCCGTTTCCGACACTGTAAAAACTATTGTAAACGTCGTTCCGCTGCCTTCTCCGGAAACAAAGCTTATCTCTCCGCTGAGGCCCTGGATGATGCTCTTTACAATGGCGAGTCCCATTCCCATGCCACCTGATTTTGTGGTGAAATTCGGCTGGAAGATCCGGTCGGTTAGTTCTCCCGGAATACCGATGCCGTTGTCGGATATTTTTATCAGGATCCTTTTTTCAACGCATTCAAGTTCTATAATTACCCGGCCATCTTCATTATTCCCGATGGCCTGAATGGCATTGTTGATAAGGTTGGTAAAGACCCTCAAAAGCTGTTTCCGGTCGCCCATGATGCGGGCCGGAACGGCCGGGTTATTCCGGAATTCAAAATTTATCTGTGTCGTGTCCTGGTAAAGCGCTTTTACATTTTCAAGTATCTCATTAATATTCAATATTTCAGGCTGGGTTACCGGCATTTTTGCAAAATCCGAGAATTCGGAAGCGATCGCCGATAAGGATTCAATCTGTTCGGTCATGCTCGCTGTGAAACGAACCAGCCGATCCTCCCAGTCGGGAGAATTATCCTTCCAGGTCTTTTCAAGGTGCTGAACACTTAATTTCATCGGCGTCAGCGGGTTCTTGATCTCATGGGCCACCTGTCGCGCCATTTCCCTCCAGGCCGATTCCCGTTCAGACCTGGCCAGCAGTTCAGCGCTTCTGGCGAGCTCGTCGATCATGCGGTTGTATTCATCCACGAGCCGCCCGATCTCGTCTTTTCTTTTCCATTCGATCTTTTCGTTGTATTTCCCGTACGACAACTGTCCGATCCTGGACGTAAGGATGCGCAGCGGGCGGCTGATGTAATTTGAGACGACAAGCGCAATGAAGATCCCGATGATGATCAGGAAAACATAAACATTGATGAAGGCAACCAGGAATGTCGAGATCTCCTTTTTCAGGTCTTCCTGGCGCGCAAAATAGGGAAGGTTCAGGTATGCCAGGAGATTATTCCTCTCGTCAAAGAACGGCATGTAGGCTGAATAATACCCGTGTTCCCCGATCCTTTCCTGTTGTATGTAGTAAGAGTTGTGCCTGAACCTCAGCTGTTCAAAGGCTTTCCGGTTCATCAGCACCGAGGTCAATCCCTCTTCAAAGATCTCGGGACGGGAGGTGGCCATCAGCCTTCCGTCAGGGTTATAAAGGTTCACATCCGCAAAAAACACATTGGAGAATTCTGTCAGTATTTCGTTAAGCTCGTTTTCAGACAGGCCGGAAAAATCAACGGAATTCCCGATCTTGTGCTGAAGCTCTACCAGCAGGGAATGTGTGCGTTCATTAAGGTTTTCCTGATTCTTGGAAGTATTGAGACTGATGATGTAATAGATGATAAGCACCCCGGTGATCAGCAACGAAGCTGCAAGAATTCCCGCCATGGATAACTGCAACCGGTCGCCAAGACGAAGGAAGGATATGCTCACCACCTCCCCGAACCGGATGATCGCAAAAAAGAGCATGGAAAAGAGGGTGAAAATGAAAAAGAGATAAGAAAACGGGGCGAACTCATCCAGCAATGTGCTTTCTTTCTTGCTGACAATGAGAACATTCGATTTATCAACAGGGTAACAATAGTGGTCGAATCCGTCCTTCGAATAATTATGTGCGTGCGTGTGGTTGTTTCCCATTTCATGGTCAAGTTCCAAACTGTATTGGAGATTGCCAACCCGGTGAATCAGTTTCCCGCTCCTGTAGTAGGCATAGGAATAGCCTGAAATATCCGGGATCTGGCCCTGGTTTTTATCGATCAGTAATTCAGGATATCCCAGGTCTTTGAAAATAAGTTTCGAGCTGATCTCCACATAGGCATTTCCTTCATCTTTTGCTTTTTCGTTTACATCATTGCTTAGCGGGATCACGGCAAGGTAATTTTTATAACCGTATCCATAATCCAGGAAATATAAATTTCTGCTGAGTGTCGCCTTTCCGAAATCGCTGATGATGTTCTGAAAATAGCTCCTGCAATTGATCAGGTAATTATGCGGCTGCACCCGCAGAGTCTTTGCTGCCGTACACATTGTCACCTGGAAGGTATAATTGTTCCAGTACCCGCGGAAATAGGTTTCCTGGAGGTACTTTTCAATGCTGTCTTCGTATTCCTCTGAATTTTTCTGCAATGCAGTCCGGCAGGCCTTTCTGAACAATGAATCCCGGATGATCTGGGGTTCCACTTTTGAAAAGAGCAGTTCCGCCATCGGATCGCGTGCCGCACCAAGTTTGATCGCCAGCAGTTTTCTCTTTTCCTTTTCGATCGAATTGTTGAAATGATTCAATATCAGGGTCCCGGTGAATGAGAATAAAATAAGCCATAGCAGGATCCGGGTCATCGATGTATCTGATATTTTGTGTTTCCGGAAGATCTTTATCTCTCGGATTCCGACCAGGTCAAGGATGGATCTTAACAACCGTATCACGATAAGGAAATAGGAGAGAAAAACAGCGGAAATGATGATGCATCCCAGGAAACTGGAGAAGTTAAGCCCTGAAATGTCCTGCAGGTTAAAGGGAATCGTTGAGTTCACAACCAGGTCCCTTATGATTGCAACGATTGAATAAAAGCCGGCCACCACAAGGATCAGAAGAAGCAATGAAACTGCGGAACGGAAAGGCTTGCTCAGTTTTTTCAGACCGGAAAAACCCGGATAATGGTGAAAGAAAACATACGAAATTAAAAGAAGCAGGATGCTGTTCACCAGGAAATCACCCAGCGAGGGAAGAAGTACCGATGAGGAAAACGAAGCCGGGCCGAACAGATCGGAATCATACAATACAAAAGGCACCCTGAAATAAAACTGCAGGATCCGTAAAATCAACACATCCAGAGCAAAACTGAGCAGGAAAAGCCAGCGGGAAGAAAAAAGGGCTTCCAGCCTGCAGTAAAGCTTATAAACAGAGACCAGCACCAGGATGAATCCGGCAAAATAGAGAAGGAACAGGAGAATGATCCGCAATTGTGAAAAAGCAGGACTGGCGGGGATTTTAAGGCTGCACAGGAATCTTCCGTCAGAGGTGCGGACATTGTTCCGTCCATACTGCAGGCTGATCTCCGTCTTTTCCGTAACCTTGAATTCTGGCCCGAAACTATTTCTAAGATATTCGTTTTCAAAAAGATACTGATGTTTTAGCAGGATTTGTCCGGTATATACCTTCGAAGAATCCCTGATTCTGATCACCTCGAACCATCCGTTCCGCTGATTTTCACACCACCGGCCTATTTTATCAAGTCCGGCGGATATTTTTTCCGGAACCGGAACCGCGTTCACTGTCCAGAAAACAAGTGAGTCGTTTTCATAAATAAAAAGAACAATCCCTCTTTTTTTATAAAAATCCTGAAGTTCCTGGGCGGGACCGGCAGAATTGTACTTCTGGTAATCAAAGCGTGAAGTTTTAATTTTTTCAATCGCCGCCAGTAGCAGTTTTTCTTTTGCGTGTAAAATTTCCTCAAAATTCCGGGTGATATTTTCCGGACGATCCCTGAAGGAAAAAAATTCTCCCAGGGCAACTCCCAAAAAAATCAGAAGCAACCCGGTCAGAAAATAGCCTGCAATTTTTTTTCTGCTGATCTTTTCGTTAAAAATCATTTTTTTGAAAATTCTGAGGTCAAAAAACAGCCCTTTTATTAGCGATATAACGAACGATCTTGCAAAAAACGACCTGCTGTTCCATCAAGGCTGCTTCGTTCATTATGCGCCGTTATTTTTCGTTTTTTACTCTCCTGAGGATATAAATAAGGCTTGAATAGTTATTCTTGTTTTTCCTTGCAAAAGTATTCGATCGTATCCCATTCATAACTGCCGAAAAATAATTTTGTTTTCCTTTCGAATATTTTTCACTCAGCAGACAAATATAAAATGCATCCAGTTTCATCGGGATGATCTTTTCGATTTTGAAGCCATGATTTTCTGCCAGGAGTTTCATGGTGGATTGGGAAAAATGGTAAAGGTGACGGGGCAGGTCGTAAGCGGCCCAGAATTCGCCGAAATGAACTGCATCCCAGGAGTCGCAGTTCGGAACGGCGATGACCAGGGTTCCTCCGGGATTCAAAATGGTTTCGATTTTTTTCATCCGCTCGTCGAGCCGGTGCACATGTTCGAGCACGTGCCACATGGTGACGATATCGAATGAAGGATGATCCAGCCCGTCAAGATACGATTCTTCGGCAACATCGAGTTGATGTTCCGTGCGGGCAAATGTTCTCGGTTTTTCTCCCGGTTCGATCCCTTTTACATCAAATCCCTTTTGCCGGCAATAACGAAGAAATTCACCCGTCCCGCAACCGATGTCGAGCAGGAATTTCCCGGATGAATATTTTCTGATCAGACGGTATTTGCCTCCGATGGTAAAATTTCGGACAAGCCGGTAAACAAAATTCAGAATGCTTTTCTGTTCTGCATCATGCGAAACATAATCCGGGGAAAGGTAATATTTTGCTATCCCTGTGGCATCCGGTCGCGGGTTGAGAAATTTCATCCCGCAGTGATTGCAGTATACGATGGTGTATTCTTCCCCGGATAAAAAATAGTCGCGGCCGTTCAGAAACCGGGTAAAATCCGGTTTGCCGCAAACGGGGCAGGCGGATAAAATTTCCATGTTATTTTCCATGTTCCACGTGAAACAATTTATCTGCCAAGATAAACAATTAATACGGAAATATCGGCAGGAGAGATCCCGCTTATCCGTGATGCCTGCCCGATAGTCCCTGGCCGGATCCTGGAAAGTTTTTCCCTGGCTTCCATAGAAAGTGAATTCAACCCGTTGTAATCGAGATCCGCTTTGAGCGGAATATCTTCGAACCGGGAGAGCTTGTCAACAATTTCCTGCTCCTTTTCGATGTAATTTTCATACTTCACGAGGATCTCCGCCTCTTCCATTTCTTCGTTTGAAAAAGACTCTTTTTTAACCAGTCCGGAGAATGGTTTATTGCCTTCGGCCAGGTCAAAAATACAAAGCTGTGGGCGCAGAAGGAGGGCCGAAAGTTTTACTTTCTGGCTGATTTCCTGAGTATCTTTTCTCTTCAGAACAGGATTGATCTCTTCCGGTGTTGTACTTTCCTGTTTCAGAAAAGAGATGATCGCTGATATATTTTTATTTTTCCGTTCGATCTTTTCCATCCGGTCGGCGGAGGCAAGTCCGATTTTATACCCCAATGGCGTCAGCCGCTGGTCGGCATTATCCTGGCGAAGCAGCAACCGGTATTCCGCCCTCGAGGTGAACATTCGGTATGGTTCATCCGTGCCTTTTGTGATCAGGTCATCGATCAGTACTCCTATGTATGCCTGTGAGCGCGAAAGGATAAAAGGTTCTTTCCTGTTGATCTTTAAGTGGGCATTGATTCCTGCCATCAGTCCCTGTGCGGCGGCTTCCTCATAGCCGGTTGTTCCGTTAATTTGTCCGGCAAAATAGAGGTTTCCGATGATCTTGGTTTCAAGGTTAAACCGGAGCTGGTAGGGTGGAAAATAATCATATTCGATGGCATAACCCGGGCGGAAAAATTTCACCTGTTCAAAGCCGGGAATTTTCGTCAGCGCCTCGAACTGGATCTCTTCCGGAAGCGAGGAAGAAAATCCGTTGACATAGTATTCAACCGTATTCCATCCCTCCGGTTCAATAAAAAGCTGGTGACGCTCTTTGGTCGAAAAGCGGTCGATTTTATCTTCGATTGAAGGGCAATATCTTGGTCCCCGTCCTGAGATCCTTCCTGTAAACATGGGCGACCTGGAAAAGCCTTTGCGGAGAACTGAATGTACTTCGGAACTAGTGTATGCGAGAAAACAGCTTCTCTGCTGGGTCAGGTGAGGTGTGTCAGTATAGGAGAATTTCCCCGGATTTTCATCTCCCTTTTGTTCTTCCATTTTGGAAAAATCGAGGGATCGTCCATCAACTCTCACCGGTGTTCCGGTTTTCATTCTTCTTGATTCAAAACCTGATTTTACAAGGTTTTCTGTCAAACCAACGGAGGCATGTTCGCCGATTCTTCCTCCTCCAAAATGCTTTTCACCGATATGGATGATCCCGTTCAGGAAGGTCCCGTTTGAAAGGATCACGCTCTTCGACAGGAATTCGTTTCCCATGCCTGTTCTGACGCCAACCGCTTTTCCGTCTTCAACCAAAACCTCATGAACCATGTCCTGCCAGAAATCGACATTCCCGGTTTTCTCAAGCACCGACCTCCATTCTTCTGAAAACATTGTCCGGTCATTCTGGGACCTGGGACTCCACATAGCCGGTCCTTTGGACTTGTTCAGCATTCGGAACTGGATCATGGTCCGGTCGGAAACAATCCCGGTATATCCCCCCAGCGCATCAATTTCCCTTACGATCTGTCCTTTGGCAATTCCGCCTATGGAGGGATTGCATGACATCTGCGCCATGTTGGTCATGTTCATCGTGATCAGGAGTACTTTCGAGCCGAGGTTGGCGGCAGCCGCGGCAGCCTCACAACCGGCATGACCTGCTCCTACAACGATGACATCATATTTGGGAAAGGAATACATGTTTCACGTGGAACATTAGTGGGAAACTGGTGCAAAGATAGTGATATTGGCTGATTAGGTGGTGAGGTGGCGATGTAGTGAACTAGTGAATTGGTGAACTGGTGAGTAGGGCAGTTGACGCGTTGATGAGCTGAGGAGGTAGTAAGGTTTAAAAGAAATTTTGATATGTGGTTGATTTATAAACTCTTATGATTTATTTCGGAGTAGAAAAAAACGTAAGGCTTTAATTATCTGTGTTTTGTCAGGCGATATCGAGGTAGTGGTCTTCTTTGGCGGTCATTGCTTCCTTGTGCTTTTTGCCTTTATCGGAATAACCGATGAGATGAAGCACTCCGTGGACCATGACCCTTTTTAACTCGCGATCGAATTCCTGCTTGAATTCTTTAGCATTTTCCCTGACCCTTTCGATGCTGATAAAAATATCTCCGGAAACGGTTTCCGGGTCATCATTGTACGGGAAGGTAATAATATCGGTCAGGGTTAAATGATGGAGGTAGGTTTTGTTCAGTTCGAAAAGGTATTCGTCGCTGCAAAAAATGAAATTGACGTACCATGGATTCTTGTTTTCTGCGCGGATAACAGTGGTCAGCCATTTTCTTATCACGGAACGGTTTTTAAGCGTGAACCGGATATCTTCACTGAAAAACTGGATCGGGAAGCTCACGACCTGTTATTTTGCCACGGTTTTTTGCTTGCTGAAATAACGGTGCACCTGTGAGATCCGGTTGAGGCTGGTCTCCTGGTTGATGCTCGAAATCGAAAATACGATTTCGACCCGGTTTCCTTTTGAATTATAGGAGATCTTGTCCGCCAGCGAACGTATCAGAAAAATACCCTTCCCGACACTGTCTGCATTGCTGTCGTCAGTTTCAAGCGGGTTCGGAACGTTCCTGAAATCAAATCCTTCGCCTTGATCTGATATTGTAAAACAAAGCCCGTTTGGAATGCTTTTAAACGAAACTTTCACCTTTTTCCGGTGATCGTTTTTGTTCCCGTGAACGATCGCATTTTTTACAGCTTCCAGGATGGCCATCAGGATGTTGCCATAATAGGAGTTGGTAATGTAATAGGTTTCACAGATTTCATCCACAAACTGTTCTACACGTGTGAGGTTTTCGATGTTTGATGGAATCGATAATTCTTTAAAAATCCGGCTCATACAATCATTCGAATTTCAGAAAGTAACTGTTTATCTTGTTCTTGTAAAAATAATTATACGACGGTTGAACGGTTTTTAAAAGGTCTGTTCCGGCGGTTTTTGTATTGTTATACTTCAAATTTGAAAAAGGGTTACTTATTTTCGGATTTTTTGCTTCGGTTGATTGTCTTTTTTCTTCCTGGCCTCTTTTCAGCTCGGCTTTTTCCGATTCCAGCATTTTTGTGGTGATCTCCTGCTGGCGGTTCAGTGTTTCCTGTGTTATCCTACGGTTGACCAGGTCTTTCTGCGTCTGGTCCATTTTCTTCATCATGTCGTTCAGGTCGCCGCCGTCTTTAATGCCCTGTTCATTCAGCTGGTCGGCATATTTGCCCATCTCATTCCGGATCGCTTCCTGCTGTGCCGCCATGCGGGCCAGCTGCTCGCTCATTTTCTTTTGACCGGCCTGGCCGCTTTGAGGCTTTCCGTCTTTCATGTTCTGTAACTCTTTCATCATGCCCTGAATCTGCTTGTTCAACTGCTCCTGCATGCCACGCATGCTTTTCATGGATGGCTTTTTGCCTCCTTTGCCCCCCGGCTTGTTGCAGCTTGATGAACCCTGCTTTGAGCTCATGCTCTGCATGTTCGACTCCATCTGCTTCATGGCCTCCGACAGCATCAGGGCCAGGTTGTTGACGGATGTCATGGCGAATTGCTGTTTCGTGGTTGCGGTTGATAAGTTCCGGTCATTCAGTCCTTTTACCGCATCAGCAATATTTTTGTTGATGGAGGAAATCTCCCGCAGGATGAACGGTTTTATCATCAGCTGCCGTTTGGCAAGCTGGTAGAGCGAATCCTCCACCGAAGAGAGGTCTTCCTTCAGATTGTTCTGATCCTGGATGAGCTTGAGGTATTTCGGATCGCTTCTGTTGATGATCCGCGTTCGGTTCATCAGCTCCTCCTGGCTGAACGAGATCCTGACCAGGTTTTCAAGGATCTGGCGCAGCATCGCAAGGTCTTCCTCGTTTTGCATGGCCTCACCGCCTTCCTGTGCCGACTGGAGCTTCTGCGACATGGAATTCATTTTTTTCGATGCCGATTTTTTCGAATTACCGGAACCACTCCGGTCATTCTTCTCCATCGATTCCATCGAATTGTTCATGTCATTTTCGATCTCCTGCTGTTCTTTCGACAGGTCCGGCATTTCATTGGGCTCTTCCAGCTGCTTGTTCTTTTCTTCAAGGTCCTTCAGCTTTTCCTTTGCCTCGTCAAATTCATTCTTCAGCTCTTTCTGCTGGTTTTGCAGCTGATCCTTGTCATTTTTCTTGTCCAGTGTCGATTCGGCCAGCTTATCCTGCCGTTCCGACAGATCTTTCAGCTTGTCGATCGATTCGGTGAGCCGTTTATCAAACTCGGCCTGCTTCAGGATTTCCAGGTTCCGGTCGAGCTCTTTTTCGATGTCCTTGTTGCTCATCTTGAGCTTTTCCAGCATCTGGCTCACCTGGTTCTTGTCAATCTTGTCAAGCATGTTCCGAAGCTCCTCGGCCAGCTTTTTTGTATCCTCATCCATGACCTGGTCAAACAACTCATTGATCTGGTTCTGCTTGTCGAGGAGCGACTGGTCAACATCTTTGAACTGATTTTCCAGTTCGTTCTTCTCCTGGTATTGCTGCTGGATCTTCTCCACGTTCTCCTTGATCTGTTTCTGCCTGTCCAGAAGATCCTGGATCTGTTTTTTATCCTGCCATGAAAGAGAATTCTTTTCCACCAGCTTCTTGTTCAGCTCGTCGATCTTTTTCTGAATCTCCTTTGCTTCCTTTACTGATTTCTGGATGTCGGAAACGATGTTCTCTTCCTGCTTTGAAGTGATCTTGTCGATCTCTTCCGGTGTAGGCGCTTTATACTTCAGCAAACCCGACCGCGCACATTTCGCGCCGTGCAGGCCATCGTTATCGCAGACCTCAAAATAATAATCGAGTTCATCGCCGGGGTTTTTCACCAGGTCGCTGATGTCGAAGGAATAATAGAAATTCTGCTGGTTCAGGGTCTTGTTTAAAACGAGGCTGACCGTTTTGATTTCCCGGTTCGCGGTATCTTCGCCGTGGGTAAGGGTTGAGACGAATGATAGCCGAGAAAAACCGTAGTCATCTCGGATCACGCCCATGAAAAACATCCGCGACGGAAGAACGGAATCTTTTTGCTGTTCCACCGTGATGGAGGGATAACTGTCAGGTATCACCGTTATGGTGTAACCCAGCGAATCCTGCTGACGTTTGTAGGCATTCTCGGCCTTCATCGAATAGGTAACGCTCTTCTCAAATAAGGAGGAATATTCGAAGGCGTTGCTTCCATGCTTTTCCAGCGATTTTACATCGTTGCCGAACCTGACCAGTATCCTGTCAACATCCTTTGTAAAAAACCTCCATGTCACACGGGTGCCTTCAGGGATGATAAGGTCGCCGGTATTTTCGAGTACTTCGTTTTTACGGCTCAGGTAAGGAGGATATGCAAGTCCGGCTTCGAAATTGAGGATGGTAGGCTTTGGATATACCTTCAGCTCGTATTCTTCGGATCTGAACTTCCCGGCCACAAGAAAGAACTTCAGGGTTTTCTGAAGGGTTTTGAAGGTATAGGAGAAAAGATTGGGGTTGACCTTCGTCAGCCTGTATGAAACGCCTTCACATTCGAGGAACAGTTCGTCAGGAAGCTTTTCCCCGGTTACTTTTACGTTCAATGTGAAATCCTCCTGCTGAAAAGCCTCCAGGGTGCGGTTCAGGACCACCATGTGAAACGGCATTTCCTCTGCATAGACCTTTGAGTGATGGATGATCCGTGCCGATGGTTGTGTGATCATGGACGGAGCGACCAGCAGCAGGAGCAGGAAAACAAAAAGCGGCGGGAGCGTGTACTTGAGGAATTTTTTATTTTTTTTCAGGTCGATGGCCCTGACAAACGGAATCGGCCGGAGCTGGATGATCTTCTGATCAATGCCGGCTTTCAGCAGTTCTATGTTCTCTTCCGCTGAATTTTCAAGCCGCTTCAGTTGAAGCGTATTCAGGAGCTTGTCTTTTATCTCTCCGAAATGTTCCCCGATGATCCGGGCGGCCTGCTCATGGGAGATGATCCTGCCGATCTTCCTGAGCTTCAGCAGCGGGTCGGCAATGAAAATGAGGAATGATGAGCCATTCAGGACAATGAAGAGGTAGAAAAGAATCGTCCTCGGAAGAATACCGGTATGAAGGAAATATTCGATTGTTACGAACAGGAGCGATGAAAAAAGCAGGATCGCCAGGAATAGCAATGTGCCCCTGATCACCTGGTTCCGGTAATATTTCCTGATGAACTCATCAAGCTTGCGGATCAGTATATTGTAATTATTCGTCATCCGAATCTTATTCTCCTCCAAAAACGAAAAATCGTTTGCTTTTATTTTCTGCAAATGTACTTCATTCAGGGGTATCCGGTTTGAAACCGGGAAAATAACGCTAATTTTGCGGCGCTGTTCAAACAACTCAACTGAACTATGAACCTCTATTTTTCAGACCAGAAACCGGTTGGCCGGCCGGAAAAAGAACAACGGCTCAACCAGAAAGCAAAGGTCATCTGGATGACCGGCCTGTCGGGATCGGGAAAAACCACGATCGGGCTTGCATTGGAGAAAGAACTTTACAAACGCGGGTTCCTGGTGATGCTGCTCGACGGAGACCTGGTAAGGATAGGGATCAATAATAACCTCAGATTTTCGGTTGAGGACCGGATGGAGAACATCCGGAGGATCGCCGAGGTCAGCAAGCTTTTTATGAACTGCGGCATTGTTACGATCGACTGTTTTATCAGCCCGACAAATAAGATCCGGGCCATGGCAAAATCGATCATCGGGGAGGAAGATTTCCTGGAAGTTTTTATCAGCGCTTCGCTGGAAGTTTGTGAAAACCGCGACATTAAAGGCTTGTATGCAAAAGCCCGGACAGGGGAAATCCTGGAATTTACCGGGATCAGCTCGCCGTTCGACGTGCCCGCCGATCCGGACCTTGTTTTAAAAACGGATGAGATGACGGTGGAAGAGACCGTGCAGAAAGCGCTTGATTTCATTCTTCCGAAGATCACATTGCAGGAATAACATCATATGAACGATCAGAAAATACGGGTGCGGTTTGCACCGAGTCCCACAGGGCCGCTGCACATCGGTGGTGTCAGGACTGCTTTGTACAATTTTCTCTTTGCCCGCCGCCACGGAGGGAAGGTGATCCTCCGCATCGAAGACACCGATCAGGACCGGTATGTTCCGGGAGCCGAGCAGTACATCATCGAATCGCTTGCCTGGTGCGGGATCACATTTGATGAAGATGTCGTAAAGGGAGGTCCTTACGGGCCTTACCGGCAGAGTGAGCGGACACACCTTTACCGCGAATATGCTGCACAACTGGTGAAAAGCGGTCATGCCTACTATGCATTCGACACGCCCGAAGAGCTTGATAAGATGCGGGAAAACCTGAAACACCAGGAGGCCCATCTCGCCCAGTACGGGTCGTTCACCCGTATGGGAATGAAGAATTCGCTCTCCCTTCCGAAGGAAGAAACTGAACGGCGGATCGCCGCCGGTGAGCATTATGTCATTCGCATCCTCATTCCGGAAAACGAAGAGGTTCGTCTGAACGACCTGATCCGTGGCGAGGTTGTGGTGCAATCGTCCAGTCTCGACGACAAGGTCCTGTTCAAATCCGATGGCTGGCCGACCTATCACCTGGCCAACATCGTGGATGATCACTTGATGGAGATCACGCATGTGATCCGCGGGGAAGAGTGGCTCCCTTCCGCCCCGTTGCATGTGCTGTTGTACCGATACCTTGGGTGGGAAAATACGATGCCGCAGTTTGCCCATCTGCCGCTGCTGCTGAAACCCGACGGGAACGGCAAGCTCAGCAAACGGGATGGTGACCGCCTTGGTTTTCCTGTATTTCCTCTGCAGTGGAGCGATCCTGTATCGAACGAGGTTTCTTCCGGGTACCGGGAGTCGGGCTATCTTCCAGAAGCATTTGTGAACATCCTGGCGTTTCTTGGCTGGAACCCGGGGACCGAACAGGAGCTTTTCACCATGGATGAGCTGATCCGGGATTTCTCCCTGGAACGCGTCGGCAGGCACGGATCGAAATTTGATCCCGAAAAGGCACGTTGGTTCAATCATCAATACCTGGTCAAAAGGCCGGATGAAGAGCTGGCTGGGTATCTGAAGAAGGAACTAGTTGAGAGAGATCTGTCCTTTCCGGATTCTTATATCATTTCTGTCGTTCATCTCATTAAAGAAAGAGTGAACCTGATACCGGATCTCTGGAATACATCGTCGTTTTTCTTTGTTCCGCCGGCAACCTATGATGAACAGGTCCGCCAGAAAGTATGGAACCCTGCCACCATGATCGCAGAACTCCTGGCATCGTTTCACAAAGAGGCGACAGCCCTTGCCGGATGGGATCATGATATCATCCATGGGTTTATCCAGGATTTTATTGTCAGGAACAATACGAAAATGGGACAGCTGATGAACCCGCTGCGTCTTCTGCTGGTGGGCAGCAACCAGGGCCCCGGCGTGATGGACATTGCCGTATTGCTCGGAAAAGAAGAATTCCTGAAAAGAATAGAAACCGGCCTGGAACTAATGCCTGAATAACCGGAAATAATTTCAGCAGAAAACAATTTTTTCGCCTGTATCTTGTTAGCAATATATCAGATATCGTTTGATTGCTAACATGTTTTCCCATGCCTCTTCAGCGTAAAACAAAACTGTTCCTGATCTACCTGGCCGCGGTACTGGTCCTCCTGATCACGGGAGCTTCTATCTACATGTACCCGGCGTATAAATTCTTCTTCAATACCGAAGTTCAGCAAGCCGATAAAGACCTGACTCTTGTTTTGGGTGGCGGCGGCAACAGCGGGATCCTTGTAACGGATCGGGCGGTATTGGTGATCGACACCAAGATGGGCAGCGATGCCGATGATCTTTATAAGCTTGTGAAGGAAAAGGCCGGTACAAAAAAGATCATCGTGATCAATACCCATTATCATGGTGATCATCTGAAGGGAAATCATCTTTACAAAGGTTGCCAGATCTACATTGGCGATTACGACCGGACGTTTCTTCAGAAGGAGGTTGATGCCGACGATATGCCCAATGCTTTCGTGAATGACAGCCTGGTGCTTGACCTTGGTTCAGAAACAGTGGTGCTTTACGATCTTGGGCAGGCGCATACCTGGCACGACCTGGTAGTCTACCTGAAAAACAGGAAAATGCTTTTCTCCGGTGATCTTATCTTTCATCATGTCAACCCGGTGCTGAAAAAGGAAAGCGGCGCTGATGTTGACAAATGGATTGCCGTACTTGACCTGCTCCTGAAAAAGCCGGACATTCAGCAGATCATTCCGGGGCATGGCGACATTGACGGTAAAGAGATGGCTGAATCGCTGAAGAGCTATTTCGCGGATATGAAAACAGCGGCAAAAGATCCTTCCAGGGCAGATGAACTAAAGAAAAAATATGAGGATTGGACGGAGCTTCCGATGATGGCATCTCCCCAAAGGACCATTGATTACATCTCAAATTCCGGAAAGTAATCATAGCCGGTTATTCCCTTTCATTATCCGTTCCCCGGATTTTTTTGTTATTTTTTCATAAAAATTTCATTCATAGTGTTATGGATGCATTTTTACATTATATTTGTAGTGGAATTAGTTGAACCGAAGATCAGGATTGTTTTTTTTTACGATTAGTTTAACGGGATGAAGGCTTGAGCGGAGGCCTCAGCCCTGCAAAAAATGATAAACAGAAACCATATTATTTAACCATCCAATGCAAAGGAAGATTTTATTTTTATTTCTCTTTCTTTTCGCTTTGGTATTTTTCCAAAGCTGCAAGAAAGCAACGAGTGAAGCTGTTCCCATCAGTCTCACCGACAAGGATGGCAACATCTTTATTCCCGTTGATACGGCTCTCAAAAGTTTTGTCGCCTATTCAAGCGGCAGTCTTTCAAATGGAACCATGAAGGGAATTTTCAGTGATACACTGATGTCCTCTTTCCAGCTTGCCATTGCTACCGAGCCTTATTGGGATACAACTTACCATGCCCAGGATACGATTGTATTTCCCAACTGGTATCCAAGCCACACTATGACCTTTCAGGCCAATCTTGATCTTTCACCTTTTACCACACCCTACCATTTTCTGCTGCTCGGTGTCACTGGTAATCTTTTACGAATCGGAGGGAACGGGAAACCAAGTGTCAGGCTGACGATGGAACTCAGCAACTAACGTAAAGGAAATCGGTTTATCAGAAGAACTAAAACAATCCTGCAATAAAAAAAGGGAGCCCTTTGAGCTCCCTTTTATTTTTGTTGTCCGACCAGGAATCGAACCTGGACTCTTCTGATCCAGAGTCAGACGTGTTGCCAATTACACCATCGGACAATATGGGTGTGTGTGAATTGAGGGTGCAAAAGTATAGATATTTTTGACAAGATCAACGCTCTCACTGATTTTTTTCGATCCTGGCCCAGGAATCCTTCAAAGTGACGGTGCGGCTGAAAACGAGGCGGTCATTTGCAGAATCCTTATCCACAACGAAATACCCGAGACGTTCGAATTGGAACTTGTCGCCGGCAACTGCTTTTTTGACTGAAGGTTCAATAAAACCTTTAACGGTCTTCAGCGATTCGGGATTGAGGTAATCTTTGTAATCCTTACCCTCTTCAGCATCGTCGGGGTTTTCTTTACTGAAAAGACGGTCATACAACCTGACTTCTGCTTCAACAGCATGATTTACAGATACCCAGTGGAGTGTTCCCTTTACTTTCCGGTTGCTCTGCGGCATGCCGCTCCGGGTTTCTTGATCATAGGTGCAATGGATTTCGGTGATTTCGCCCGTTTGGGGGTCTTTTACGAGGCTTTCGCACTTCACGATGTAGGCAGACCTCAAACGCACCTCGCCGCCGGGAAACAGGCGGAAAAACTTTTTGGGAGGATCTTCCATGAAATCTTCCCGTTCGATGTAGATCTCGCGCGAAAACGGAACCATCCGCTTTCCCTTTGATTCGTCTTCCGGATTATTGACGGCTTCCATCTCTTCGACCAATCCCTCCGGGTAATTATCGATGATCATCTTTACCGGGTTGATCACTGCCATTATGCGATCGGCTCTTTTGTTCAGGTCTTCGCGGATGCAGAATTCAAGCAGTCCCACATCGATCACATTGTCGCGCTTGGCCACCCCGATGGTATCGGCAAAATTGCGGATCGATTCCGGCGTATAGCCTCTGCGGCGCAACCCGCAAACGGTGGGCATACGCGGATCATCCCAGCCGGTGACCAGGTTCTGCTGAACGAGCTCGAGCAGTTTCCGCTTGCTCATAACGGTATAGCTCAGGTTGAGGCGGGCAAATTCGATCTGCCGTGGGGCATAGATCCCGATCTCGCGGATGAACCAGTCGTAGAGCGGACGGTGCACTTCAAATTCGAGGGTACAGATCGAATGGGTGATCCGTTCGATGGAATCCGATTGTCCGTGAGCAAAATCGTACATGGGATAAATGCACCAGGCATCGCCGGTGCGGTGATGCGTTGCATGGAGGATCCGGTACAGGATCGGGTCGCGCATGTGCATGTTTGGAGAGGTCATATCGATCTTTGCCCGCAGAACCCTGGTCCCGTCTGGAAATTCATCGGCCCGCATGCGTGCAAACAGGTCAAGATTTTCCTCCACACTGCGGTTGCGGTAAGGACTCTCTTTCCCCGGCCGCGTGGGTGTTCCGCGGGTTTCGCTGATCTCCTCCGCACTCATGTCGCACACATAGGCCTTCCCTTTCCTTATCAGAATAACCGCATATTCGTAAAGCTGTTCAAAGTAGTCGGAAGCATAAAAAAGCCGGTCTTCCCAGTCGAATCCGAGCCACCTGACATCTTCCATAATGGAATCTACATACTCAACATCTTCCTTTACCGGGTTGGTATCATCAAACCGAAGGTTGGTTTTCCCATTGTATTTCTTACCCAGGCCGAAATTCAGGCAGATCGATTTGGCATGGCCGATGTGAAGGTATCCGTTCGGTTCCGGAGGGAACCGGGTATGAACCCTTCCTTCGTTCACATTATTTTTCAGATCTTCTTCGATGATCTCCTCGATAAAATTCAACGAACGTCCGGTTTTTTCTTCTTCGGGAATGATCTGGTTTTCCATGTTTGTCAGGATGAATTAGCGTGCAAACTTACTGAAAATTGAAGAATTGGCCGGCCGCGTTCCCCGGAAATTGGTAAATTCGCTCTTTAAACATCAATGAACATGGGAAAGATCCTTCTTGAAGGCATGGAGTTTTTTGCCTATCATGGTCATTTTAAAGAAGAACAGATCATCGGTACAAAATTTTCCGTCGACCTGGAGATCGACTTTGAAACAGAGAAAGCAGAAACTTCAGACCACCTGCACGATACCGTCAATTACCAGGAAGTTTACCAGCTGGTCAAGCGGGAAATGGAGATCAATTCGCACCTGCTTGAGCATGTAGCACGGCGGATCATCGGTTCGGTCAGACAGGAATTCCCGAACGTGAAAAACCTGAAGGTGAAGATCTCAAAACTCAACCCTCCGCTGGGAGGAAAGGTGAAGCAGGTCAGCTGTGTTTTGGCAGAGTAAAATTTTTCCTATCTTTGCAGCCCTTTTAACGGTATCGTGGCCGAGTGGCTAGGCAGAGGTCTGCAAAACCTCGTACAGCGGTTCGACTCCGCTCGATACCTCGAAACCCGTTCAGCCCTGTTGAGCGGGTTTTTTATTATTTTTGTTTCCCAATGGATTATTTTACAGAAAAACACTAAACTGATGAAATACATAGGAGCCCATGTAAGCGCCTCTGGAGGCGTTGAGAATGCACCGGTGAATGCTGCCAATATCGGCGCAAAGGCGTTTGCCCTGTTCACCAAGAACCAGCGGCAATGGTTTACCAGCCCGCTGACGGAAGCAAACATCAGCCAGTTCAAGGCGAATTGTTCCAAGCATAATTACTCGCCGGATCATATTCTTCCGCACGACAGTTACCTGATCAACCTCGGTAATCCCGGGAAAGAGATGCTCGATAAATCCCGAAAATCTTTCCTGGATGAAATGAAACGATGCGAGTTTCTGGGGCTAAAACTGCTGAATTTTCATCCCGGCGCACACCTGAATCTTCATTCGGTGGAAGATTGCCTGAAGCTGATCGCGGAATCCATCAACATAACCCTTGGCAAGACAACGGGTGTGACCGCGGTGATTGAGAACACGGCCGGACAGGGCAGCGCTGTCGGACAACGTTTCGAGCACCTGAAGGCGCTGATCGATCTTGTAGAAGATAAAACAAGGATCGGTGTTTGCCTTGATACCTGTCATACGCTTGCTGCCGGATATGATATCAAAACGGAAAAAGGATACGAGTCAACCTTCAATGAGTTTGAGCAGGTTGTCGGGTTTAAATACCTCAGGGCGCTTCATCTCAATGATTCGAAGAAAGATCTTGGCAGCCACGTCGACCGTCACGAGAGCCTGAAAAAAGGGGTGATGGGTGAAGATGTCTTCCGCCGGATCATGAACGACAAACGGTTTGATAACATTCCCCTCATCCTTGAAACTCCGGATGAATCGCTATGGGCGGAGGAGATAAAGTGGCTGTACAAACTGGTGAACTCGTGAACTGGTGAACTGGTGAGTTAGAAGGTGGTGCAGTGGTGAATCAGCGGGATGATGAGCTCTTTTCGCGTGGGATGGAGAGGTATTCAGCGATGAAGACAAGCAGCAGTGTAAATAGGCTGCTTAACAGGGCGCGCAATAGCGTCTGAAAGAATTCGGTAAAGCGGAAGATCTCCAGGAAGAAGAGTGCAAAATGGTGCACCAGCACAAGGATGATGGAATAATAGGCAAACCATTTCAGCCCCTGGTTCCGCAATGAGGGTGAATGGCCAATCATGAATTCGGTTCCTGTTGAGATGGCGTTGATGACAAACGGCCTGGCAAAGGCCATCAGGACGCATGCCGCCGCGTTGAGACCAAAGGTGTGGGTGAATGCATCGAGGGTGATCCCAAGCACAAATGAAGAGAGCAGCAGCAGCCAGGGCGGGGTTTCGAACGGCAGCAACAGGATGAAATAGATGTAAAAATAGGGATTGATGAACCCGCTGAACTGGATGTTGTTCAGGATCAGGACCTGGAAAAGTACCAGGAAGACAAAACGCGCGATATTTCTCAGGTAAATGATCGTCATCTTTTTATCATCTTATCCCGGTTACTTTTCAATGGTCTTGAATGAGTTCTTCAGATCTTCTTTCTCTTTCCGCATCAGGTCGATGAGCACCTCCACAAAGCTCAGGCTGTTGAAATCGGTAGCAAACCGGATGGAAGCATAATTGAAATTTTCCTCCTGCGCGATCGTAAAATCCTCGATCGTCCCGATCAGCAATCCTTCGGGGAAGATGTCGGAATTCCCGCTGGTGATAATGGTATCGCCTTTATGGATCACAACGTGTTTCGGGATCTCCTTCACATCGCCGATGTGGTAACTGCCCCCGTTCCATTCAATGTTGACCAGCTGGTTGTTCTTCCTGAACTTCCCCGAGATCCGGCTGTCTTTATTCAGCAGCGACATAACCCAGCAGAAATGATCAGACACGCTGACGACCTGTCCCACGATGCGGTCGCCCATGATCACGCCCATGTGGTTTTCGATACCCTGCCTGTGCCCTTTGTTGAGCATGATAAAATTGTTCCGCTTGTTGGTGGAATTGCTGATAACCCTGGCGGCGATGTATCTATATTCCAGCTTGTAAAGTGTATCGTGCTGGTAAAACGAATTTGTATCGGCTTTATAGAATGCCTCCGAGCGGGTGGAATGCAGCTTGGCATTGTCTTCCGCCAGGATGCGGTTGACCCTTCTCAGTGAAAAATATTCGGAAATGTTGCTGGAAACATTCAGTACGGTACCTGCAAAACCGTTGGATGCATAAGTAAGTGCGCTGTTCTGATAGGCGTTGTTGTTGAACAGGAGCAAGAGCGATATCACCTCCAGTACCAGGAAAAGAATATAGATGTAATGTTTCCGGAGGAAATAAAGCAGGTAACGCATGACTTCCTTCTTTACTTAATGAGGAAGGTAAATTTGTCGAAATTCTTTAATGCGATCCCGGTACCCCGTGCAACTGCCCTGAGCGGATCTTCCGCCACATGCACCGTTAGCTTGGTACGGAGGTGAATTCGTTTATCGAGCCCGCGCAAAAGTGATCCGCCTCCCGCAAGGTAGATGCCGGTTTCAAAGATGTCTGCCGCAAGTTCGGGCGGTGTCATTTCGAGTGCATTCAATACTGCTGCTTCGATCTTCGAGATGGATTTATCAAGCGCATGGGCGATCTCGGCATGATTTACGATGACTTCTTTCGGAATACCTGTAAGCATATCGCGCCCGTGAACGGCATATTCGGGAGGAGGGTTGTCGATATCGGCCAGTGCGGCCCCGACTTCAATCTTTACCCTTTCAGCGGTGCGTTCACCGATGTTGATGTTGTGCTGCTTCCGCATGTACTCCTCGATATCGGAATTGAATTCATCGCCGGCGATGCGGATGGATTTATTGTTTACGATCCCTCCAAGGGCAATGACTGCGATCTCGCTGGTACCCCCGCCGATGTCGATGACCATGTTGCCTACCGGCTCGAGCACGTCGATCCCGATCCCGATGGCAGCTGCCATGGGTTCATGGATCAGCCTGACCTCCTTGGCTCCCGCCTGTTCCGCAGAATCCTTAACGGCACGCTCCTCCACTTCCGTGATCCCGGAAGGAATGCAGATCACCATTTTCAATGCCGGCGGAAACCATGATTTCCTGATCTCGATCATCTTGATCATCTCACGGATCATGTGTTCGGCGGCATGAAAGTCGGCGATCACACCACCCCTCAGCGGCCGGATGGTTTTTATATTTTCATGTGTCTTGCCATGCATCATCTGGGCCTTTTTCCCCACGGCGATGATCTTCCCGGAACTCCGTTCAATGGCCACAATGGAAGGTTCATCAACAACAACCTTGTCATTATAGATGATGATGGTATTGGCGG
This sequence comes from Bacteroidota bacterium, assembly GCA_026391805.1. GTDB lineage: Bacteria > Bacteroidota > Bacteroidia > Bacteroidales > FEN-979 > FEN-979. The sequence continues at coordinate 314,296 of JAPLDJ010000015.1, forward strand.
TACCAAGATCGATTGCTATTTCCTTCGTAAACAAACCCATTTCAAACTTATTTTAATGTTTAAAGTGCCTGATCCCCGTGAAAACCATTGACATCTCATGCTCATCACAATATGCGATCGAATCGGCATCCCTGACAGAACCACCGGGCTGGACAACAGCTGTAATTCCCGCCTTGCCGGCGATCTCTACCGAATCGGCAAACGGGAAGAAAGCATCGGAAGCCATTACGGCGCCCTTCAGGCCGAACCCGAAATCATGGGCTTTCTGAATGGCCTGTTTCAATGCATCCACCCTGGATGTTTGTCCGGTTCCCGAACCGATCAGTTGTTTTCCCCTGACGAGGACGATGGTATTGGATTTCTGGTGCTTTACGATCTTATTTGCAAAGATCAGGTCGGAAATCTCAGTATCGGTCGGAGCCTTTTTTGATACCAGGTGGAAATCAGCTTCCGTTTCTGTTTTCAGGTCTTTTTCCTGCTCCAGTGCCCCGTTCAGCACTGATTTGAACTGAACCTCCGGAAAGTCAACGGATTTCTTCTGCAAAAGTATTCTATTTTTCTTGGATTTCAGTATTTCCAGCGCCTTTTCGTCATATTCCGCGGCGATCAGGATCTCAAAGAAAAGTTTGTTCAGCTCTTCCGCTACGGCAACATCAACCGGCCGGTTGGCAATGATCACGCCGCCGAATGCCGAAACCGGATCACAGGCAAGCGCATCGTGCCAGGCTTCCGTCAGGTTCGTGCGGCTGGCGATCCCGCAGGCATTCGTGTGCTTGATGACGACAAAGGTCGGCTCTGCAAATTCCCCGATCAGGGAAACCGCTGCATCGATGTCCACAATGTTGTTGTAAGAGATGGCCTTCCCGTGAAGCTGGTTGAAAACTTCGTCCATATTGCCAAAAAAGAGACCCTGCTGGTGCGGATTTTCACCGTACCGGAGCGGATATGAATGGAGGATGCTTTTCTTGAAGGCAGGTATATTTTGTTCTTTATTGAAATATTCGAAGATCTTCGTGTCGTAATGAGAGGAGACGTTGAAGGCCTGAGCTGCAAAATATTTCCGGTCTTCAATCTCTGTACTACCGTTTTTGGTTTTGAGGAGATCAATCAGGCGGTCGTAATGGTCGGCAGAAGGAACGATCAGAACATCCCGGAAATTTTTGGCGGCGGCCCGGATGAGCGAGATGCCTCCGATGTCGATCTTTTCAATGATCTCTTCTTCATCATTTGTGCTGCTGACGGTCTTTTCAAAAGGATAAAGGTCAACGATGACAAGGTCGACCGGTGGTATTTCGTATTTTTCCACCTCTTCCAGGTCCTGCTGATCCTGCCTACGGTAGAGTATCCCGCCGAAGACCTTGGGATGCAGCGTTTTCACCCTTCCGCCCAGGATCGAAGGATAACCTGTAATGGATTCAACAGCAGTGACGTCTAATCCCTGTTTTTTAAGAAAATCAAAGGTGCCTCCCGTCGAGTAGATCCTGACGCCGAGCTGACTGAGGATGCCAGCGATTTCATCGATGCGGTCTTTGGAATAGACGGAGATCAGAGCAGAACGGATTCTTATATCCATAAGCCTTTCGTAAATGATGATTAACCCTGCAATGTTACCAAAATTTAAGCGAAGATACAATGATTTCTTCCGTGTTCCAGAACAATTTATATTACTTTTACGTTTGTATTTCTGATCTTTAGCCTACTGCCGTTATGTTTGTCCTTCTTCGTCTGCTCCGTGAAAGTTACGTGTTTGCTTTTCAGGCCATTATCGTTAACCGGGTTCGCACCGTGCTTTCGCTGCTCGGTATTGCCATCGGTATTTTCTGCATTATCTCCGTCTTCACGATTTTCGATTCGATGGAGATTGCGATCCGGAAAAGCATCGATTCGCTGGGCAGCAATGTGCTTTATATTCAGAAATGGCCCTGGGCGATGGGTGGCGACTATCCCTGGTGGAAATACTTCCAGCGACCGGAACCTACGCTGGCCGACATGCGTGAGATACAGAACCGGAGCAACCTTTCAGATGCCACGGCTTTTTTTATCCAGGTCAACAAGACCGTGAAATTCCAGGACAATTACGTTGAGAGTGTAGGAGTGATGGGTGTTTCTCAGGATTTTGACAAGGTCTGGAAATTTGAACTGGCGGATGGCCGTTATTTCTCCCCGACAGAATCAACCAGCGGTAAAAATGTGGTGATCCTCGGTGCAGAAATTGCCCAGAACCTTTTCATGGAAGGAGAGCCGGTTGGACAGAAGATCAAGATCTTCGGGCGGAATATCGAAGTGATCGGGGTGCTGAAAAAGGAGGGTGAGGATTTTTTCGGAAATTCCAACGATAAGACGGTGATGATCCCCATTCTCTACGCACGGAACCTGGTTGATCTTAAAGAGGTCGGGACCTGCATCGTTGTAAAGGCAAAGCCGCAGATTTCGAACGATGAGCTGATTGATGAACTGACCGGGATCATGCGGTCGATCCGTAAACTGAAACCCATTTCTGAGGATAACTTTGCCATCAACCAGACCAGCATCATCTCAAAGGGGTTTGATGCCGTTTTTGGGGTGATCGGGACCGTCGGCTGGATCATCGGGGGATTCTCCCTCCTTGTAGGTGGTTTCGGGATCGCGAACATCATGTTTGTCTCCGTAAAGGAACGAACCAGCATCATCGGGATCCAGAAGGCGCTGGGGGCAAAAAATTATTTCATCCTTTTCCAGTTCCTGTTCGAAGCAATATTCTTATCGCTGATCGGGGGAATTGTCGGATTGGTGATTGTGACTTTGCTGGCCATTCTTGTATCACTGACCACTTCATTTCACCTCATCATAACACCGGGAAATGTATTCCTGGGCATGGGTGTGTCGGCGATGATCGGGCTTATTTCAGGGATCATTCCTGCCTATGCGGCTTCCAGGCTAAACCCGGTGGAAGCCATGAGAACAGGGGCGTAAGAAATTTCGCGGGAAAGAAAAAGCACCTCACCCCCTGACCCCTCTCCTTCAGGAGAGGGGAGTACAGCGGTTTTTCATTAAAACGGCCAGAACTGGTTATCAAACCAGACCTTCTCCTTCAGCTCATTATCAAGATCATTCAGGATCTTAAGGTGTCCTTTTTCCCAGTCGGCCAGCCAGCTGAACAGTTTCTTTTCGTTGGGATCAATTGTTGCAGCTGCCTGCTGCGAATACACTTCAATGGCTTTCTTCTCCATGTCGATGGCTGCAGAGATTGCAGCTGCTTCGAATCCCGCTGCATTGATCTTCTGCTTCACCTCATCGGAAAGGATCATATTGGCAACTCCTTCGGCAGCAGCGTCAGGAAGGGCAATATCTTCGAACTTCTGGTTTTTTTCAAGGCTCAGGAACTGGTCTGAGAGAAATTTCACATGGGTGGTTTCCTCTGCTGCCATAGTCGAGAAGATGTTCTTTATATCAGGATCGCTTGTTTGTTCGGCGACTTTCATATAGAATGCAAATCCCCTTTTCTCCATGAGGATGGCCATTTTCAGGATATCGAGTGTTTTGTTGGTCTCCATATTTTTTTTGTTATGAATTGAATGTCAAACTTACGATAATTTGAAGAAATAGCGAAATAGGGAAAAGCGAGATAGCGAAATAATTATCCATTATCCATTATCAATTGTCAATTCCCTACCCCTACTGGTGAAGGTGCATTTTGATCCGGGAGGTAAGGACATCAATGGCAACACGGTTTTGTCCGCCCTGCGGAATGATAATATCAGCATAGCGCTTGGTGGGCTCGATGAACTGGAGGTGCATCGGCTTGACGAATTTTTCGTAATGCTGGAGCACCTGCTTGAATGATCTTCCCCGCTCTTCAATGTCGCGCCAGATGATGCGCATTAGCCGGTCGTCGCCGTCGGCATCCACATAGATCTTGATGTCCATCCGTTTCCGCAACCGTGGATTGGTCAGGATCAGGATCCCTTCCACGATGATAACTTCCCGCGGATTGACCGGGATGGTCTCCTTCCCGCGTGCACAGGTTACATAGGAATAGGTTGGCATCTCAACCGGGGAACCTGATTTCAGCTGATCCAGGTGTTTGATCAGGAGGTTGAATTCGATGGAAGAGGGATGGTCGAAATTGATGCGTGCACGCTCATCGGCTGACAAATGGCCGTTGTCGCGGTAATAGGCATCCTGCGGAATGACCGATACGGCATCCTTGGGCAGGTTGCGGATGATCTGGTTGACGACCGTTGACTTGCCCGAACCTGAGCCTCCCGCTATTCCTATGATCAGCATAATCGTGTTATAAAATGAATCCCATCAGTAACCCGGCCGTGATCGCACTTCCGATCACACCGGCAATGTTCGGCGCCATAGCATGCCCGAGCAGGTGATTGGTCGGATCCTCCTTCTGGCCCATGCGCTGGGAAACCTGCGCGCTGTCGGGCACTGCGGCTACTCCTGCAGACCCTACCAGCGGGTTGATCCGGTTCTCTTTCTTCAGAAACAGGTTCATCACCTTTGCAAATATAACACCTCCTGCGGTTGCAACCATAAATGCAACGGCTCCGAGGAAAAAAATCAGGATCGACTGTGGTTTCAAAAAGACATCGGCCTGTGTGGATGCCCCGACCGTTACCCCGATCAGGATGGCGACGATGTCGATGAGAATGGTGCTGGCCGTGCCGGCAAGTTGCTTTGTCACACCTGATTCTTTCAGGATATTTCCGAAGAAGAACATTCCGAGCAGTGGCAATGCACCCGGTGCAATGAATGCGGTCAGCAGGAGCCCGACCAGGGAAAAAGCAATTTTTTCCCTTCGGGAAACCGACCGTGGCGGCTTCATTCGCATCAGCCGTTCCTTTTTTGTTGTCAGGAGTTTCATGATCGGCGGCTGGATGATGGGAACCAGCGCCATGTAGATGTATGCGGCAATGGCGATCGGTCCGATCAGGTTCTGGACGATCGTTCCGTCGGGAAGTGTTCTCAGTCCGTTGGCAAGCTGTGACGAAAGGAAGATGGCCGTATTTCCGTCAGCGCCCCCGATCAGTGCAATGGCGCCGGATTCCTGCAACGGAAAACCCAGGATCATGGCGCCCAGGAAGGTGACAAAGATCCCGACCTGCGCGGCGGCGCCGAGCAGCATCAGCTTCGGGTTGGAAATAAGCGAAGAAAAATCGGTCATAGCACCGATGCCGAGGAAGATCAGCGAAGGATAGATCCCTTTCAATACGCCCATGTAGAGGTAATTCATGACGCTTCCCTCCTTGTAAATCCCGAGCGGGTAGTTGGCTTCGTGGGCAAAAGGAATGTTCCCGATGATGATCCCGACGCCCATCGGGATTAAGATCAGTGGCTTGTATTCAAATTTAATGGCCAGGAAGATCAGCAGGATCCCGAAGCAGATCATCAGCAGGTTTCCCATCTGCAGGTTATGAAACCCGGTGTCTTTCCAGAGTCTTGCAACATCGATCATCGCAGCAAAGGAAGTATTGGCAAGAAGAATAAAGAGGAACAGCAGGAAAACCGGCAGGGATTTGATCAATTTTCGTTTCATCTGGGAGCGTATGATGGAAGTGGTTGATTTTGGGTTCTGGTCATCATTCAATTTCAACAAGTATATCATTCTGCTGAACGGTATCGCCGGGCTTCACATTCACCACCCGGATGATGCCGTCTTTTTCAGAGACCACATTGTTCTCCATCTTCATTGCTTCCATGGTCAGGAGCTTGTCACCGATGGCCACTCTGTCGCCGGGTTTCACAAGTACCTGGATAATGGTCCCTGGCAACGGAGCCTTGATAGCGATGTTGGTGGTACGGATGACGTTCTTCGGGATCTTTGTCTCCTTCAGCGTGGGTTTCGGTGCTTCCGCCCTGACGAGTGTCGGGGTCTTCGGGACCTTCAGGTCTTTCTGGATCTCCACATTGTAGAGGGTGCCGTTCACCTCCACCCGGGCAATGTTTTCCTCGATACCCAGGATCTCTACTTCGTAATTGTTCCCGTTGATGGCAAATTTGAATTTTTTCATGGATTGAGCTTGTTGTTGGAGTTCGGGTGCAGTACTACCAGTGTTTTAAATTGTTGAATATTCCGTAGATCTTGGAGCTCCAGGGCGAATAGGTCCTCGATACCTTCCTGACGGTCATTACATACTTCTCTTCATCATGAAGCTCGGTGAAATAGAGGTAAAGCGCCGTGCAGATGGCGGCATTTTCATCGCCTGTGATCTTCTGGAGTTCCTGTTTTTCCTGGATTTCCTTACCGGATTCTTTTTTTCGTGACCGGTTGGCTAAATAATCCTGGATCCTGTGTGCCTCGATGAAGAGGATCACCATGGCGGCCAGCACCAGGAAAACAGTAACATAGCCAACAATGGTAATGACCAGTGCGTTCTGGTCGATGTTTCCCGGATTTACGGATATGAGCAGTGGGGTCATTACAATGGGATATTTGAGTGTTTCTTTGGCGGAAGGTGATCTTTCTTGGTAGCCAGTGTCTGCAATGCGCGGATGATCCTGAATCGGGTGTTTCTTGGCTCGATCACATCGTCGATGTATCCGTATTTCGCCGCATCGTATGGATTGGCAAACTTTTCCTTGTATTCATTTTCCTTCTCGGCAATGTATTTAACACGTTCGCGAACATCCGTGATCTCGCTGATTTTTCTTCCTTCAAGGATCTCGATGGCGCCCTTGGGGCCCATCACAGCGATCTCGGCCGACGGCCATGCATAGTTGACGTCGGCACGAAGCTGCTTGCAGCCCATCACATCGTGTGCCCCGCCATAGGATTTCCGGAGAGTGATGGTGATCTTTGGAACAGTTGCTTCGCCATAGGCGAACATCAGCTTTGCCCCGTTGGTAATGATCCCCCCGTACTCCTGGATGCTGCCCGGAAGGAAGCCCGGAACATCAACGAGGGTGATGATCGGGATGTTGAAAGCATCACAGAAGCGGACAAAACGTGCTGCTTTTTTGGAGGCATCGATATCCAGGACACCGGCCAGGAAATTGGGCTGGTTAGCCACGATCCCGCAGGGGATGCCGTTGAATTTGGCAAATCCAACAACGATGTTCTTGGCATAATGCTGATGCATTTCAAGAAATTCATGCTTGTCGACGATGTGATAGATGACATCCTTTACGTTGTAAGGCTGATTTGGATTCTCCGGGATAACTTCGTTCAGCTGGTCTTCCACACGATCGATCGGGTCGGTGCATTCGGTTGCGATGGGATCTTCCAGGTTGTTCTGCGGAAGGTATTCCAGCAGCTTGCGAATGACCAGGAGTCCTTCGTCTTCATTCTCGACCCGGAAATGAGCGACACCCGATTTTGTGGCATGAATGGTGGCTCCGCCGAGGTCTTCGGTAGTGATGTCCTCACCTGTTACAGTTTTTGTCACCTTCGGCCCGGTCACGAACATATAACTCGATTTGTCGCTCATGATGATCACATCAGTGAGTGCAGGAGAATAAACTGCTCCGCCGGCACAGGGACCGAAGATGGCTGAAATCTGAGGGATCACTCCTGAGGCGGCGATGTTGCGCATGAATATTTCTGCATAGCCGGCCAGGCTGTTCACTCCTTCCTGGATCCTTGCCCCGCCGCTGTCGTTGATACCGATCACCGGTGCCCCGACCTTCATGGCCTGGTCCATGATCTTGCAGATCTTCTTTGCAAAAGATTCCGACAACGAACCGCCAAGGACAGTAAAATCCTGGGAAAAAATGAAGACAACACGGCCGTCGATGGTGCCGCGGCCGGTAACGACACCGTCGCCGAGGTAGACCTCTTTTTCGAGGCCGAAGTTGACACAACGATGGGAAACAAACATGTCGTACTCTTCGAAGCTGCCTTCGTCAAGCAGCTTTTCAATGCGTTCCCGGGCCGTATATTTTCCCTTTTTATGCTGCGATTTTATGCGTTCTTCACCACCGCAGAGTTTTGCCTGTTCGCGTTTCTCCAGTAATTCGTTGATCTTGCTTTCGTGAGCCATATTGAGTGAATTTTTTTGACGTATCTGATTGGAAAAAAGGAATTTCAGAGACTGCTGGTCCTGATCAATCTTCTCTGCCGGAACCGGAAGAGTCAGGATAATCTTGGTTATTTACTGCAGAATTCAATCAGGACCCCATGCGTAGATTTCGGATGGAGAAATCCGATGTTCATTCCTTCGGCTCCTTTCCGGGAGACTTTATCAATGAGGATGTTTCCTTTTTCTTCCGCTGATTTCAGCGCCTGATCGGCATTGTCGAATGCAAATGCCAGGTGGTGGATCCCTTCGCCCTTCTTTTCCAGGAATTTACCGATCGGTCCTTCGGGATCGGTAGACTCCAGCAATTCGATCTTTGTTTGTCCTACCATGAAAAAAGCCGTTCTGACCTTCTGGTCTTTTACTTCTTCGATGGCATAACATTTCAGTCCGAGTAAGTTCTCGAAATAGAGAATGCTCTCATCAAGACTTTTCACAGCAATCCCAAGGTGTTCAATGTGAGTAGGTTTCATGTTTTTTGTCAGTTGTGAAATAATTAACGCAAAGGTACAAGGAATTTTCCGAAAGAGCGGCAGGATCTGAAAAAATTTACGATGAAAAAAAAAGTCGTGGCGATTCATGAATCGCCACGACTAATGGAATTACTAATCAACAGGTAATTAATTTTATTTCACCAGCTTCTGGATAATCTTAACACCATCCGGAGAGGTGATCTTCAGCAGGTATATTCCGCTGCTCAGCATGCTCACGTCCATCTGAACCCGGTTTGTGCCCTTTGTCAGGGTTACGGTTTTATGTACGCTGACCTGTCCGGTTACGGAATAGATCTCGGCAACTGCGTTCACGGAAGAATTCATATTGAAGTTTAGGTTCAGCACATCTTTTACCGGGTTGGGATAGGAGGTAAAGCTTTCCACGAGAACGGGTTCGCTTACCCCGAGGATATTGCCACCGGTAAAGGTCATCACGACATTGGCTGTCGGGTTGGCAGCGCTGAGCACAACCGTCACCAGATCGCTGCTGGTATTCGGAAGTTCGGGTTTCAGGTAATAGGTGCCATAGGCCATGTCTCCGAAATCAAAGCTTCCCGAGGGATCAACTTTTCTGAACCCGATCGTCTGTCCCTGGTCGTCTGTAAGTAGCATGCTGATCTTGTCAACCATGGTCAGTTTTAATCCGGTTGTATTTACCTGACCGTTGATTCCGCCTGTTCCTGATGCCATATTATTGCAATGAAGGAGGTGAATATTGTATGGGTTCTGCGGCTGGCCTATATGAATTACGGTAGCCTGTTGCCAGTAAAGCACATCGCCGTAATAGGTCGGCAGATAGCCTCCCGTCGAATCAAAAGGCACGGCCCAGATAATATAGTCTCCTACCGGGACATAGGGGAATACGTAAATACCAGCAGAGTCAATATAACTTTGTGCAAAGTAGGGCGGATTGGTTTGCGTGGTATCAACGCCGAAGATCATTACCATTCCGAAGTTCAGCGGGAAATTCCCTTCAAAGACCTGTCCGTAAACCTGGTTTATATTATTGCTGTCGCCCACAAAGATCTGTTGTGTGCTGATCCAGGTACACTGCGATGAATCCAGGCTTATTGTCATCAGGGTGACATTATAAATACCGGGACTTGCAAACTGATGATCAATGTTTTTCCCTGTTCCGGTTCCTCCGTCGCCGAATGTCCAGTCATAGGTGGCAGGCTCATTCATCTGCATATGGCCTTCAAAACTAACCGTCAGCCAGTTGTTCATATGGGTGAACCAGCTTTCACACGGAGGAGGTGGCGGAGGACCTATATAAACATCCTTGCATATTACATCCTGGCAGGGCGGGCTGTTCTTTGTGATCGTAAGACAAACATGATATACCCCATTCTGTGCATATGTATGGGTGGGGTTCTGATCCGATGAAAAGGTGCTGTCGCCGAAATCCCAGAACCAGCTGTCACCTCCGCCAACAGACTGGTCGTTGAAATAGACCGTGTTCGGTAGTAAAGTGGAATCGGTGTACCAGGTGAATTCGGCATGGCAACCGCCTCCTGTAGAATCGCCAACCTGGATCGCTTTGGACTCGAAGTCGAAACATCCGCTCATGCTGTCCCCCATCGTCAGTGAGACATGGTATAACCCTGGCAACGCATATGCATGCAAAGGATCCCTGAGGGTAGATGTTGTTCCGTCGTCAAACGACCATTGCCAGGGTCCGTTGCTTCCTGCTGAAATATTGGTAAACTGTACCTCTAACGGTTGCGGAAAACCAAACAGGTAGTCAGCATGGCAGGGAGGCGGTGGAGTTCCGGTGCAGATCGCGAAATCCTGGAAGAAGGTGTGCTGTCCCGGGTAAAATGCGAAGTTTGCAAGTTTAAGCTCTTGCCTGCAGTCCCGGAGAGATACTGTCACTAAACCAGTAGTATTGGTGTTGGCCAGATACGCGCTGTCTGCATAAAACCCAGAAACATCGGTATAGGTAATGTTGTGATAAGAAAACCCGTAGGTGGCGCTATCAATATCGATATTTACGGCATAATTGACAACCGGATTGCCCGTTGCACTGTCGGTGACATGGCCGTATACGCTTACGTAGTTTTGCTGTGCCATTATGCTGACGGCAGCAAAAATCGTTATCAGGAGAAGGATAATCTTTTTCATAGAATTTGTTTTAAGGATTTTTATTGCGTTTATCGATGCATCTGTATAATTAACACGGGAAATATGAAACGTTGCCCGGATCCCGTATATTTTTTATAAGGTGATAAGCAGTGCCGACCGCACTCCCACCGACCATATCTTTTTTGTCATATCCGACGATTGATATACCGAATTAAAATAGTAACGAAGGTCCGGTTCCAGTTCAACGCTGAATCTCCGCGACAGCCTGAACGACGCATTCATCCCTGCAACCGCCTGCCAGTTGAGCTGGATGCGGTCGGGGGTTACATTGTTGATCATAACGATCTTGTCTTTGCCCGGATCATAGCCTCCCGACAAGGTCTCCGTATTGAGCAGCACCGACATCACCGCGCCGCCCCTTACACCCAGCGACAGCCAGCGGTTCCGCCAGAAATCATATCCGAGGATCAGCGGAACCTGGAGATAGGTGTACCGCTTCTTGTAATTGGTATAATTGTACTGCAGCGCAGTATCAAATACCTCCTTGCTTGTCGTGTAATAGGAAGGAACGAGGTTGTAGTTACCATCCCAGCTGAACGAAATGGAGTCAAGGGATTTGTAAGTACCGAGGTAAGGATTGGTCTTTACGAGCACTTCGTTGTATCCAACGGTGATGCTCAGTCCAAGACCGGTTCTCACCGAGAAGGGCCCAAAATGAAAGGTTCCCTCAACACCTGTATTGTTTACGAATTTATCCCCGTTCAGCGTGTTGAACATCCATTCAGGCGTATAGTAAACACCCATGTCAATATTCCATTGTTTCGGCTGATGGTATTTTTCTTTATGGGTGATCTTATTCTCTTTGGGCTGATCCTGTGTTATCGCATTTTGTTCCGGAGGTTGTTTTACCTCTGCTTTCTGAAGGGGTTCCTCCGGTTTAGCCTGTGGTGGAATTATTTCCGTTTTTGCCTGTTCTGTCGGCTTTACCGGTACTGCTGCTGCCAGGACTTTTGTCTCTGCCGGCGCCGGGGATACTATAACTGGTTTTTCCGGCTGAACGATGGTTGGTTTTACATTTTCTTTTATATCATTCCTGTCAGTAATTTTTTTCTCTTCAGGTTTCCTGTTCAATATTGCATTTCCCTTGAATGCATTTTCATTTTCTGCAGGATTGGATTTTGTTTTTGTTGATTGTGCAATCTGCTGTAATGACGGGCTGGCTGATCCCCCGGCAACAACAACATTTTGTACTGGCTTATGTGTTTCGTTGATGGTTTTATTCAGCTCCTTCCTGGCTTCTGTTTTCTGATTGCCGGTAACGCGATGCTCCTGATTGCTGCTCACCAGGATCCCTGTAATGATTCCGCCAATGATCAGGATTGCAGCGATCGTTCCCACGATCCATAACCGCGGCCAGGGCCCCCTGTTGATCTCCCTCCCGGCGTCGCCCAGGAGCTCAGCCCGCCGTTCCTGCGCAGGCGTGACCCTGTAATCCGCCAGTTCACGGCGGAAAAGGTCATCGACCGGATGTTGCTGTTTTGACATAATACGTTTTGTTTTGATATTCAAAAAGGCGTTTCCGCAGAAACCGCCTTGCTTTCGACAATTGTGATTTTGAAGTGTTTTCCGAGATTCCCAGCATCTCACCGATTTCCTTGTGAGTGTAATCCTCCATCACGTAAAGGTTGAACACCATCCGGTACCCGTCAGGAAGCGACAAGACAAGTTCCATCAGTTGTTCTTTGGAGAGGTTGCTTCCGCAGATCTCTTCTGTTTCGTCATCTTCCCGGATGGTTTCCGGGTCCGGATCCTCGTTTGTGAAAATTTTTTCCCGCTTCCGGTCCCTGATGAAATTCAGGGCCGTGTTCACCATGATCTTTTTCATCCATGCCTCCCGGCTGCCGGTTTGCTTAAAATCCTTTATGCTCCGGATGATCTTCATGAAGCCGTCATGAAGAACATCTTCGGCATCCTCGCGGTTACCCGTATAGCGCAGGCAAACCGCAAGCAGCCATGGGGCATGTTGGTCATACAACATGCCGACGGGGGCCTTTTCATGTGTCCCTGGGTCCGTATTCTTCCGCGAAAACATCATCCGTACTATAAAACACGAGAAAACAGAAAGGTTGCCTGTGAATTTACGAATAAACCGTAAGGGCGATTCATGAATCGCCCCTACTCATCTTCTGCCCTGGATTTAAAAAAAGTTGTCTGATGAATCGTTGACAATATTACTGTTCTCCTTTCTTTATCTTTGCATCATATGAATTTTTACTTTCCTTATAAAATGAGAAATTGCAGTCTTTCCGTTATTCCGGTGATTTTTTCACTGATCTTTCTTTTTCCTGCGACCGGCCTTACCCAAACCCGCAAGCCGGGCGTCCCGGAAGAGCCCAAATCCAAAAAACAACTGAACCGGGAAAAAATGGAAGAGGACAGGATCGCGCGGTGGGATTTCGGGATCAACTTCGGAACCTATTTTGCCAACAAGTACACCGCTAATTATTATAATGGCTCCGAAGGGAATGTCAATAACATTGGCTATGTGATGACCAACCAATACTGGTATGAGGAGATCAAGCACCTGCTGAACGCATCATACAAGGTACAGGTCGAAGAAGTTCCTACAAATATGCACTACCATGTGGCGCTTACGGGGGGTCTATTTTTTCGTTATAATTTCACGAGTAACTGGGGATTGCTGGTCGACTTTAATTATGCCCAGCTTAACACAGATGGCGAATTTACCGTAAGCATCGATACGGTTACGTACCTGACCGAACCGAACCTGCAGCTTTTCGGCGTTCACGGACGTGAACAAAGGGTCAACTTCGACCTGGCAGCACATCGCAGGTTTCCGGTCGTGAAGAAAAAGATGAACCTCTTCGCCCAGCTGGGAATGAACGTCAATTATTGCCAGGTGATGAAAAACTACATCAACATCTACGACCACGAATACTCGATCGTCAATATTTACGGGGATCAGTACTATGTTCCCAATACGAACATGCAGGAAAATCCAAATAACCAGAACGGATTTGGCTACGGACTTTACGCCGGAGGAGGAATGGGATTTATTTTTTCCCGGCAGATCGGCCTGGAGGTGGGCGGATACCTTCATTATATCACCGTCGGCCTGGAAGGGTACAACGAGTTCCGGCCTTCCGGTTCTGTCTATATCCGGTTCGTGCTCAATAACCTTATCAGCAAGGAAGAAGAATAAGGGAATCCGGGAATGACGAATGGTGTTATTGCTTATTAATTTCCATATATTTGAAATCAAATTGTAATTCACCCTTAAAAACCCTTGCCATGAAAAAATTTTTAGCAGTAGGCCTGATTCTGGTCTGTGCAGGAATAATGCTGTTTTCCTGTAAAAAAGACAAAGAAGAAACTACAACAAACAACACCACAACGGGCACGGTGAATGCCAAATGGGAGGTAACCGGTGCCGAGGCCAGTTCTTTCACCTCCTTTGAATTCACCAAGGGCGGTCAGTACATTGTAACCACACCATCGGAATTAAAATATGGCAATTTCACAATTTCAGGATCCATCATGGCGCTTAACAACTTCGGGTCAATAAGCATTTCTACACTCACCTCCACAGAATTTAATTTTACCCTGACAACATCCCCAAAATCCACACAGACTACTTATAACATCAGTTCCACAAAAGTGAACGAAGTTCCTTTATCAGGCAATACGGCGCTGCTGTGCCGCACATGGAGCCTCGACAGTGTGGCCGGTGAGCCTACCGCAGGAACGGATTACGAGGGACAGGTCATATTTACGGCGGCCGGAACCTATTTTATTCATTATGTATCCACAAATACAAACGGTAATGCCCTCTGGCAGTGGTTAAATACCGCGAAGGATACATTGTGTTACAGCTGGTCCGGTACCATATCATGCGACGGTAACAATGAGGTGAAAATAAACAAGCTGACCACCTCCAAGCTGGTTATGACCGAGGTTGCTTTGCCATTGAATTATGTTTTGACCCCCTATATTCCCACCAAATCCGCGTTCTTAGGCGGAGACGGTGCAAAACCAAAGAACCCCGGCAAATTCATCGGACGATAGTTCTTAATAAATGAAGGAATGAAGAAATTTCTTCATTCCTTCATTCCCTCATTTTCCTCATTTTCTTTCTACCTTTGACCTGAACTGTTGATCCGGATGAAATGGGTACACTCAAAGAGGGCCTGAAGCGTTTTTTTAATTTCCGCGGGCTGGCGTGGAGGATGGGATTTCTTTTCCTCACGGGCATCATGATTATTTTCCTGATCACTTTTTTTTATGTCACCGTTAAATCCTACAGGATGATGCTGAATGAAGCGCAGCTTACGGCAGGTGACAAGGCAAACCTGACTGCAAACAGGATCGGTAACGTGATCCGCCCGATCGAAGAGGTTGCCAGTGTGCTGGCACAGTCCATACGGTTCAGTCCTGAAAATTTCGCCCTGATCCATTCTATTTCCCGGGATTATGTGGTCGAAAACCCGACCGTATACGGTTCTATCATTGCATTCGAGCCCGACTTCTACAAGCATGGAAAAAAGTACCACGCTGAGTATTGTTACCAGACCCGGGATACACTGAAAGACCTCACGATCGAACGGGAAGATTATGATTATTTTACTTATGATTGGTACTGCTCTCCGAAGAAACAGGCAAAGCCCGGCTGGTCGGAACCCTATTTCGACAAAGGCGCCGGCAATATCCTTATGTGTACCTATTATGTCCCCTTTTACCTGAACACCGGGCCAGACAGGCAATTTGCAGGGGTTCTTACAATGGACATCTCGCTCGCCTCTCTTGAGAGGATCGTTTCCTCGGTTCGTATTTTTAAATCGGGATATGCCATGATGATTTCCCGCAAGGGGGTGGTGCTCACAAGCCCAAACCGGCAATATGTAAACAGGAACCTGGTAGAAGTGGTTCGGGAGCGCTGGAAGGGAATAACACCGGAACGGGGTCGGGAAAGTTCAACAGTACTCATAGAACAGATTCTGAGTAAGGCCAGAAAAGGGGAAAGCGGATTCCTGAAACTGCCACGGCTGGTGAATACGAGCAAACCCGGTTGGATCTGCTATACACCGGTGGCATCTACCGGGTGGTCGCTGCTGATCATTTTCCCGGAAGAAGAACTTGTTTCCGACCTGAATTCTTTCCTGAAAAAACTGGTCCTTGTCATTTTCCTGAGCATCGTTGCTACACTGATCGTCACTATTTTAGTGGTGCGCAGGGTTACCAAACCCATTACCCGTCTTGCTTTTGCAGCAAGGGCAATCGGCCAGGGGAAGTTTAATGTAATCCTTCCGGTTTACCGGTCGAAGGATGAGATCTCGCTGCTGGCCAATTCTTTTTCACTCATGCAGGAAGAGCTGAGAAGCTACCTTGAAAACCTGAAAAAGTCAACGGCAGCAAGGGAAAAGATTGAAAGCGATATTGCCGTTGCACGGGACCTCCAGCAGGGACTTCTTCCCCGGGAATTTCCTTCCATTGCCAACTGCGATCTTCATGCCCGCCTCGACCCCGCCAGGGTGATCGGGGGCGATTTGTATGATTTCTTTTTCCTGGATGAAGACCATCTTTGTTTTGCCATCGGCGATGTGTCGGGAAAGGGTGTGCCCGGATCGCTTTTCATGGCCATTGCCCGGACACTATTCCGGTCGTATATGACCATCGAAAATCCGCCCGACAAGGTAATGGCAATCGTCAACAGGGAACTGTGCAGGGAAAATCCCAGCCTGATGTTCGTGACCTTCCAGGTCGGCATACTGAACCTGAAAACAGGAGTCCTCTTATTTTGCAATGCGGGCCATAACCGGCCCTATATCCTGGCGGAAAGGGGCGGCGTTGTGAGATATTCCTGTAATCCGGGATTGCCCCTGGGTATCCGCAGTGATTTCGTCTATTCCACAGAATCCATCGTGCTGAAAAAAGGTGATCTTCTTTTTCTCTATACCGACGGAATCACAGAGGCCATCAACGAAGCAGAGGAGACCTATGGTGAGGAACGGCTGGCTAAGGTTCTTGAAACTTCGCACGCTAGGCCGGTGAATGAAATTTCAACAATCCTTGTGAATGACATCAAAGCTTTTGCGGGAAGTACTGAACAATACGATGACATCACGCTTCTGGTTTTGCGGTACAATGGCAGTGCAGTACCTGGGTTAATAGGAACCGACCGGCTCTCCATCCGGAACTCCGTGAATGAACTTCACAAAGTGGTTGCATTTGTTGAATTGCTTTCTGCTGAATATGTTTTTTCCCAAAAAATGGCCATTGAGATTAACCTTGTGCTTGAAGAGCTGATCTCCAATATCATCTTCTATGGTTACGACGACGATGCCGCACACGAGATAACGATTGAATTTGAACGATCCGAGAATAAAATGGCCGTGACCGTAACCGACGACGGAAAACCCTTCAATCTTCTTGAAAAAAATATACCCTTCGATCCTTCCGCTCCCCTTGAAGCCAGGAAGCCGGGCGGTCTCGGGATCCACTTTATCCGGACGCTTACAGATTCTGTCGGTTACACGCGCAAGGATGACAGAAACATCATCCGGTTCACAAAAATGATTAACAAATAAAAACAGGTACTATGGAACTGACAGAAAAAAGGAATGAAGATTATGTCGTCCTTGGAATCAATGGCAGGCTTGACACCACCAATTACACCATTCTTGAAAAGAAGCTGGTAGGGATGATCGAAGCCGGAACGCTGAAAATTATCGTCAACTGCAGCGGGATGGATTATGTGAGCAGCAGTGGTCTGCGGGTGCTGCTGATGGCCCTGAAAATGATCAGCCGGGAAAACGGGAAGTTCATTCTTTGCACACTGAAGGAAAACATCCGTGAGATCTTCGAGATTTCCGGGTTTACATCGATATTCACGATCTGTTCAACAGAAGACGAAGCACTGAAAGCCTTATAACCTCCTTCTGACCAACCCCGAAACAGAAATGGCTGAATACATTCATTTCAAGGACCCCAATTCACCGGAGATGATCCGGCGCCTCGGTTCGCTTCCGAAATGCCCCGGAACCTGTTTTTTCATGGATATCAACAAATCCACCGACATAAAGTATTCCGGGGGGATCAGCGACTGGGGCCGGAAGCTCAACAATACGTTCAATATCCTTCTGTATTCAAATCATTTCGAAAAGTTCCTTGTCAAGGGAATTGGTGATGAAGCGATGCTGTTCATCCCGGATACGGAGCTGGTACATGGTTCAAAAAACGACAATTATTTCGGACTTCTGGAGGACATCTATGCATCGCTGTTCATCATCCGGAACCATCCCGATCCGAACCTCTTCATCAACTGCAAGGTCGCGATCCATTATTGCACCGAGGTTTATAACATTTCCTTCTTCGAAGGCGCCAATGATTATTATGGCAGCGACATCGATCTCACCGCCCGGCTGATGACAAAAAGCATCGAGAACCGGATCGTGCTGAGCGAACGCTATCTAATAAAAGTCCTGAACGACCTGGTAACAATGGGTAAGCCGGCCACGTCGGGTTGCCTGTCGGGGATCTCGGAAAAGTTCCTGGAGAATTTCAAGGGCGTGCCGGTTTCTGTGGAATACCGGTACATTGATATTGCCTGATGACTGTAATGCTTGACTTTCCCATCTTTTTTATTGTACCTTTACTCATGACATCAGGAAACCCTTTACTAATCTTTTAAAAACAATCCCCATGAAATCACTGATCCGGACACTCATTAAAGTGTTTTGTCTGCTCGTTTGTATTTCCTGTACAACTGTAACCATTGCACAGAACCGCTCTTTCGTTGCCGGAACCGACACCATTGATGTTTATCCTTTCGTGCCAACGGTTTTCAACATCCTGGCGAACGATACCATACGGGCCGGGGATACCATCTACCGGGTATTTGGGGGAGGAACCGACTATGTCGCCCTACAGAACGATTCCAACCATGTGTTTACATTTACGGGAAGTCGCTGGGGCTCTCCGGATATAGATACGGGAACATACCGGATCGTTCTGACCAACGGAGATTATACGTTTGGAACGATTATTTACCGTATTCATGATCACAGTTATGATTACCTGGATATAAATAATGTCAGTGCTGTTTTCTATGCTTTCGGAAACCATTTCTTCCGTGAAAATGCTGCGTTTGAGGTACCCAAAGGAAGCGGAAAGACCTCTGTTTTTTCGAATGCATTCTGGGTCGGAGGAAAAGACGGGCAGGGAAATCTCCATTTCGCGGGTGAACGTTACCGCCAGGGACCGACAACCGGACCGGCAGGGACAAAACCTGATTTTTACGGGGGACCCATTATGGATTCTGTGAATTATTCAATTTACCAGGATACCGCCTGGAATTACATCTGGAACCTGAAAAAAACCGAGGTCGGATATCATGCTGCTCATTACCTCGATCCCGGATATGTGCCCATCCACGACATCCTTACCTGGCCGGGAAATGGAAATACCGCCCTGGGGCAGGCTCATAAGCTGGCGCCTTTTTATGATCGCAACGCCGACGGCATTTATGATCCGTTTGACGGAGATACACCGGAGATCAGGGGCGACCAGGAGTTGTATTTTATATTCAATGACGATCGCGGGCCTCACCTGGAGTCGCAGGGAGAAAAACTGCGGATTGAAATCCGTGGAATGGCCTATGCATTTGATATGCCGGAAGACTCGGCCCTGAAGAATACTGTCTTCCTCCATTACCAGGTATTCAACCGTTCCCAGAACACGTATGACAGCACCTATTTCGGCGCATTTACGGACATTGATCTCGGATATGCCATGGATGATTATCTCGGCTGTGATGTTGAGCGGAACCTGTATTTTGGATACAACGGAACCCCGGTTGACGGTACCGGTCAGTCCTACGCATATGGTGAGCATCCTCCCACGCAAGGGGTTGTAATTTTAGGTGGTCCATTACTGGACAATGACGATATAGATAATCCACGCTTTGACAACCAGGGTCATCAGATTTGCGATTACAGCGTGAACGGGATAAATTTCGGCGATTCCATCGTGGATAATGAGCGATACGGCATGACCCGGTTTGTTTATTTCAATAATTCGGGTGTTCCGCAGTATATGTCCGATCCGGCATATGCAATGGATTATTATCATTACATGCAGGGACTTTGGAAAGATGGTTCGCCGGTCATTTACGGAGGCAACGGGAATCCTGCGGCCGGCGGTTACGGTCCCGGATGCAGGTTCATGTTTCCCGGAGAATCCGATACGCTGAACTGGGGCACGGGTTGTGTCCCACCCAATGGTCAGGTCAACTGGACAGAGTCAACTGCCGGCAATGTTCCCGGTGACAGAAGGGGAGTGGGTGTTTCGGGACCTTTCACCTTCAAGCCCGGAGACGAACAGGATATTGATATTGCATTCGTATGGGCAAGGGATTATACCTCAAAATCTCCCCAGGCTTCATTGGACAAGCTGAGGCAGATTGTTGATAAGGTAAACACCGCTTTTGTTACAAATAAACTTCCAAATGGCCAGCCTTTTTACGGCATCGGTGATAAGGTTCAGCCAGAAGGCGTTGGGGTAAATATCTATCCGAACCCGGCCAGTGATCAGATTACGGTTGAATTCAGTTCGGGAAATCATTCCGGACCGGCAACCGTTTATCTTCTCAACAACCAGGGCCGGCACCTGAAAAGCTTTGTGATCCCGGAAAACAGCCTGAAGTCCCGCATGGATGTCTCAGATATCCCGGCAGGATTCTATCTTCTCAGAATCGTGACCGGGGAGAATGTGGTTACGACGAAGGTTGTTGTTGGTAGATGAGGTCGGAGGTCGGAAGTCAGAGGGCTGAGATAGGAGAATGGAAGTTGGAGGATGGATTTTCTGTGACCAATCTGTGAAAATCCCTGCCTGCCGGCAGGCAGGTGTGTTTTCTGTGGTGAATTTTGAAGGGTAGTTGTAACCTCTCTCCATCGCCTGCGTCAAAAGGGGCAAAAAAGAACATTAACCCCTTAAAACCCCAAAACAATGGACTTAGCAGGAATCTTCGTACCAATCTCACTATTTGCCATGATTTATGGCATCGTTTACCTGGCCATCCGGAAAAAGGAACGGACGTTGCTGATTCAGAAAGGAGTTGACGCCTCCCTCTTTGAACATAAGAAAAAATCCCCCATCGAACTGAAATGGGGCATGCTGCTGGTCGGCATCGGCACAGGCATTCTGCTTGGAAGGCTGCTGGCCTCCACCTCCTGTCTTGGGGAAGAAGCTTCTTATTTTTCCATGATCTGCCTGCTCGGCGGTCTCAGCCTGGTGATTTACCATTTCATGGAAAAAAGAATAGCCAAACAGGATCTGCAGAACTAAGCAGATGGTTCACGCAAAGGTCGCAAAGAATATCTCCCCCCGGGTACCTCTTTGCGCCCTTTGCGAAACTTTTGCGGTCTTTGCGTGAAATTTATTATCCGTTTTCAGGAAGCAGAGGAAACTTCTGAAGACTTAGGTATACAGGTCCTTCCTTTTTCAGGATGCTTTCAAAAAGGATTATGGATTCTACGATCATCTCCCCTGAGGTGATCGTTTTGTTTTCATCAATGACCTTCTGGAAAAATTGTTTATCGCGAAGTTCCCGAATCCTGCCAATGGTCAGGTGCGGGATAAGGTTTTGCCGGTCGGGCTGGTAACCAATGGATTTCATATCTTCTCCGACCTCCTTCATCAGCGAAGCCAGCTTGTCGTATGGCTGGATACCCGCCCAGACCACGCGCGGATCGTACCTGCTGCCGAAAACACCAAGACCTTCCAGCCGGAAATTGAAGCTTTCCGTACGTAATGCAACAGCGTTAAGAATGCGGATGATATCCGGTATCCGCTTCTCTTCCGTTTCCCCGAAAAATTTCAGTGTGATGTGGAGGTTGTGTTCTTCCACAAATTTGATCTTTTCCTGTCCCAATTGTTTTTTCAGTTTCCTGTTCTGTTCAAGGAATTCCTTGTCGGGAGCAGTTTCTATGGCGGCAAAGAGGCGTTTCATGAGGTTTTATAAGCTTGGGGCTAATGCCCGAGAGAGAAACATCAGAAGGTTAATCAAATGTAGAAAATTTTAGGTAAGCGGGAAACCGTTACTCGAAATTTTCAAATGCATCGACAAGATCAAGGTATACGCCATCAAAATGGGCATCCAGGATTCTTTTGGTGTACGATTGGGCGTTTCCGTAAATGATATCCTGCCAGCTTTTGTCCCAGTATTTCACAAGGTAATTGCCCGGCCACACGGAATTTTCCATCAACAGCCAGGGAGGATTACCGGGACCCCATCCCGATTGCCAGTAATAGCGGTAAGATTCTGCTTCTCCGATGCTCATGTAACAGATGACCAGGCGGGATCCGCCATCTTTTTTTTGCTTCATGGATTCTATCTCGGAGGCTGATAATTGTCCGTCACCGATAAAGAGATCCATGATGACAAGATCATAGTTTGTTGACTGAATTGCACTGATAAACTGGCTTTTTGTAAAATTGGCCGGGTTGATCAGGTAAAGAAAGTTGCGGACGCCGGAGAGCGATGTGATGTTGTTGGCGTTCTGGTTATTGATGACCGGAGGGAACGACGGAAAGTCATCAAGTTCCCGGTGATCGGCGGCAAAGGAGACATAGCCCTTACTGCCGTTTTGTGCATACGAATCCTCCATTTTCGAAGGGGTAAAACAATAATCGGTTACCAGGATGCTCTTGCCGGATTGTTTAATCCTGTCGAGAAAGCTGATCATGTAATTGCGCACATCTATGGGCGTGGAAACATCATCATTGTCGTAGCCATAGAAAAGATCTTCCCTTCCCAGGCCATCAATCGCATTCAAATAACCGGTGGCAGGGCTGCTGGCAGGTGTACCCTCAGAGGTTGCCAGCTCCTGCCCGTTCTGAGGGATGACAATGAAACCCGGATGAAGGGCTTTTGAATACTCGCTGATGCCGGTAACGAAATTCCGCATCTCGTTTTTATAGTCCACGCCCTGATTTTCATCTGAATTCGAATCATCATCCTTGCTGCAGGATGCAGAAACCAACAGGAACAACACAATGATCAGAGCGTATTTTTTCACGTTAAAACTTTCAGAAACACCTTTGTAAAGAACACAAACTAATTATTTCCTTTTTCAGGCTATATATAAATGCCTGAAAACAAAGATAGAGAATCCTGAAAGAGAAATCAAGGATCCTCAAGGGCTGCTGTTGTGGTCACTTTTGCACATCAAATAACTGAACAGGCATGATTTTCGGGCGCCACGTTTGCCTTTACAAAAAACAAACCGACCAACAAATGAAAATATTTTTTACTTTTGCACCCTGTTCCGGGGTATTAGCTCAGTTGGCTAGAGCGTTAGACTGGCAGTCTAAAGGTCAGGGGTTCGACTCCCCTATACTCCACAAGAAATATAAAGATAAGGCCTGATTTCATTGAGATTTCAGGCCTTTTTGCTAACTCCAGACTGTAACATTACGAAACAATTCCACAATAAGTGTTAATTTGACATATAATTTATCTCAGCATATTCAATTATAAAAGGCAGGATACAAGAAATAAGTGTGCCCAAACGCTGATGCTGTCTTTTTGTATATCATTGATTTATAGGTAAACAAAAAATGGGGGAAGTAGATTTTTTTTTTTTTAAAATCAATTTCATACCTTCATCGACCTATTAACCGGGACAAAACCTGTTTTTAAAGGTATCCTTAGGTAATAGATCGGATATTTTCATTTTTCATCCGTAATATTTTTTAGGTAAAAATCGGTAGGAAATTTTCAAGATGCCGATTTAATTTCAATGGGTCATGAAAAAAGAAATAAAAGCATTTTTAATATCAAAAGAGATGATACTCTACCTTCCAAGAGATCAATCTAAAGATGTTATTTCTCAATGGACAACTTGTCGGAATGTTGCAGTAGTCGTAGCTCATTTTTTTTTAGCACAATTCGCCAAATTCATTCCAACTACAAAATTGATTTCATCTTTCTATAGATTCTTTTTTGGGATGAAAATAGGGAAACGTGTTGGTTTTGCCCAGATTTACCCGGATTATGTTTTACCCGAGGCGATAGAAATAGGAGATTATTCGATAATAGGCTGGAAGGCCAAACTTACAACTCATGAATACACACAAGATACCCAAAGATATGGCAAAATCAAAATTGGGAAAAATGTTTTAATTGGAGCATTTAGCACTATTCGCGGAGGTGTTAAAATCGGAGATAATTCGATTGTCTCTTTTTGTAGTTTTGTAAACAAAGATATTCCTCCAAATGAGATGTGGGGCGGAGTCCCCGCAAAGAAAATTAAAATAATTACTGAAAACAAGTGGAAAAAACAGCCTAATTTTCCAGTCCGCATCGAACTGAACATCCCGCCCAATTAATACGGAAAAAGTAAATCCCTGCCTGCGGAAGGCAGGCGTTTTATCCGTGTATTCCGTGTTCAAAATAACATTATTGTAAAATCACACGCTCGACGTAAACCCGTTGCTCGCTGACCAGCTTCACAAAATAGAGCCCGCGGGAAACGCCGGAAACATCAATCGTATGGATCGTTCCTGGCATTCTGTTACCATACACTTGCCTGAAAACTATCTGTCCGGATGCATTCAGAAGTGAAATTTCAGTCTGTTTTTCTTCTTGATTCAGAACAATGTTCAAACTGCTTTCCGCCGGGTTGGGATAGATGCTGATGGCAGCTTTTGAATCCGGATCGGGAACGCCGGCACATATTTTTACAATGATTGGTTTAACAGAAGCTGTTCCGCCGCCGCAGGTATTTTTCCCCTGGACGCTGATATCGGATGAAATTGCAGATGGTCCGACGGAAATGATAATGGTGCTGGTTCCTGCCCCGGAGGTAATGGTTGTTCCCGCCGGAACCGACCAGGCATAAGAGGTCGCTCCTGCAATAAGTGGAACACTGTAGGAATAGGTTTCATTGTTGGAACAGACCGTATCCTTACCTGTAATCATACCGGCAGGACCGGGCAATGTTTCAATTCCTATGACACGTGTTTTCGGCGTGCTTTGGCCGCAGGGGTTGACCGATATGACACTGATTGTGCCGGGATTCGGGCCCCACTGGACAGAAATGGAATCGGAATTTTGTCCCGACAGTATCTGGGCTTCAGGAGGTACGGTCCAGAAATAGGAGGTGGCGCCCGGAACGGAATCCACCGAAAAAACAACGGTGGCGGCGTTGCATACTGCGGAAGGACCAAAGATGGTGGCCGGGGCAGCGGGTTGTGTCGTTACATTCACCGGAAGCACACTCGGATTGCTGTTCCCGCAGAAATTACCGGCGATCACGGAGATGCTGCCCCCTGCATTGCCCCATTGCACCTGAATCGAGGTGGTATTTTGACCGCTAAGGATGGTTGCGCCGGCAGGAGCCATCCAGGAATAGGAAGTTGCGCCGTTAACGGCTGAAATACTGTAGAATGCTGCCGAATCATGACAAACTGTGACCGGGCCTGAAATGGTGCCCGGGGTAGGCGGGGTAGGCTTGATGCTCACAAGAATACTGTCGCTGGCCGTATTGTATCCCGCATCCGTGACGGTTAAATGATACCATGTCGGAACAACGGGAGAAGCAAGCGGATCGGGAATGGCGGTGTTATTAAGCCCGGTTGGCGGAGTCCATACATAGTGAAACGGGCTAATGCCACCGGTCACAACGGCCTGAAGCTGAGAAGATGCCCCTACGCAGATGGAATCGGGGGTGGCTGTGGCGTCAACTGAAATGGTCCTTTGTCCTGAAAGATCAGGCGTGGCGAAAATCACCAGGATGATCAGGATAAACACTCCTTTTTTCAGAACGGCACTGTAGTACATGTTTATCTTTCTTTCAGCCCCTGTTTGAATATACAAACATATAAAAAAATATGCATGTTTGCAAGTTAATTCGCCGGTTTCGGGTCAATTGTTGTAATTTTAACGGTGAAAAGACCGGTATATTTCTGGTTACTTTGTAACCCTGTATTCTTTTTAACGTCTAAACCACAAAATGAAGCTCCAGGACGACAGCGAAATCATCGAAAGAGTTTTGAACGGTGACGTTTCGGCCTACGCTGCCCTGGTGCAGAAACACAAGAACCTGGTATTTTCGATCGTGCTGAAAGTGGTGAACAACCGGGAAGATGCAGAGGAGATCGCGCAGGATACGTTTCTGAAGGCGTATCAGTCGCTGAAAACCTTTGAACGGAAATCAAAATTTTCGACGTGGCTTTACCGGATCGCCTACAATTCAGCCATCTCGAAAACACGGAAAAAACGGCTCGAAATGGTGGCAATTGAAGAATCGGTGATCACAAATTATTCGCCTGACGAGGTGAGCAGAAACATGGATGAACTTGAAGAAAACGACCGCCAGGTGATCCTTGAAAAGGCGCTGCAGCGTTTGCCGGAAGAGGACAACCTGCTGATCACACTCTTCTACAAAGGCGAGAATTCAGTGGACAACATCAGCGAGATCACCGGGTTGTCTGTTTCAAATGTAAAGGTCCGGCTTCACCGCATACGAAAAAAGCTGTATGAAGAGATGCAGGGACTGATGATCAGCAATTGAGTAAATATTTTGTATCTTTGTATTGAAAATGGAAAAAGAAGAATTTTTACCGGATGATTTTTTGAAGGAACTTTTCCGCAAACAGCCGCTGGAGTCGCCGGGGGATCAGTTTGTGGAGCGTGTGATGAACAGGATTGTTCCGGCGCCTGAGGCGGTGACAGAGAAAAAATCATTCCTCCATTACCTCCGCACCTCCTGGCCGTTTGTTCTTCTGGCCCTGGTCGGTATTGTAATCCTGATGACTTCGGATCTTCCCTTTACAAAATATATCCCGGGAAAAGAATATTTTTCACAGCATCTTTTTCCCTATATTTCTTCCCTGTTCTCAGGATTAAAGCCCCTGTTCGCTAATTCAAAAATCACTTCACTGGTCGTCATGGCCATTGTTGCCGGAGGTTTGTTTTTCGGGCTTGATATGCTGCTTTCCAGGAAACATTCTGTAGGGCATCAAACTTCAAATTAAATGATCCCGAAGGAGATCACAGACTCCCTTTCCGGTTTTTTTGCAACTTCAGGAATTCTCTCATTTACGATCCATTCTGCTTCATCCTTATCCGGAGGATGCATCAACAATGTTAGCCGGCTTAGTACTTCCGAAGGTGAGTTTTGCATCAAATACAACAAACGGGACCTGTTCCCGGAAATGTTTGAAGGGGAGGCCGACGGTCTTGAAAAATTAAAAAGTGCAGGAGTGATCAGGGTTCCGGGGGTTGTTTGTCCGGGATACGGAGGAACGTATTCTTACCTGCTCCTGGAATTCATCAACCCGGGAAGAAAAACCGCTTCTTTTTATTCTGATTTCGGAAGATCCCTGGCGCGCCTGCACCGGCATACTGCGGATCATTTCGGCCTCGACCGCGACAATTACATGGGGTCGCTGAAGCAATTCAATATAAAGCATTCCGACTGGATCTCTTTTTTCGTGGAAGAGCGTCTCGAAAGGCAGATCTCACTTGCACACGGCTACCTGTCACCCTCTGATCTTTCTGCATTTAAAAGGCTTTACAACCGTCTTGGTGAAATCATGCCGGAAGAGCCGCCTGCATTGCTGCACGGAGATCTGTGGGGCGGAAATTACATGGTTTCGCCGGAAGGAAAAGCATGCCTGATCGACCCGGCGGTGTATTATGGTCACCGAGAAATTGACATTGCAATGACGACCCTGTTCGGTGGGTTTGACGGGGATTTTTATGCTTCTTATAACGAAGAATATCCGCTGGAAAAAGGATGGAAAGAGCGGCTGGATGTATTTAATCTTTATCCGCTTCTGATCCATTTAAACCTCTTCGGATCCGGTTACCTCGGATCGGTTGAACGGATCATCCGTAAGTTCTGATACTAATTGTTCTGCTGCTTTTCCTGCCAGAGTTGCTTGAAGTTCTTGTCGGCGAAACGGGGCAGTTCTCTCCGCGGTCCCCACATTTTCCTGAAAAACATCTTAAAGAACCTGTTCTTGAGCCTTGAACCTGTTTTATCGATCATCCACCGTTTCAGCATGACCTTTTTCCAGGATTTCATAATGAACTTCCAGCCGGATTTGGGATATCCTTTTTTGACCGTCTCGTTCCGGTTGTACAGCAGTAATTCGTGCAACGGTATATGAACGGAACAGACCTCGGTGCACTTTCCGCAAAGCGAACTGGCATAGCTCAGGTGATTGTATTCTTTCAGACCCATGTAATGGGGTGAGATCACCGAGCCGATGGGGCCTGAATAGACTGCCCCATAGGTATAGCCTCCGACGCTGCGGTAGATCGGGCAGGCATTGAGGCAGGCTCCGCAACGGATGCAGGCCAGCGCCTGGCGCTGTTCCTTGTGCTTTAATACTTCCGTCCGCCGGTTGTCGATCAGGATGACGTACATCTGTTCCGGTCCGTCGGGTTCTCCCGGGGCTTTCGGACCGAAAATAAGGTTGTTATAAGCAGTGATCAGCTGCCCGGTTCCGAAGGTGGCCAGCAATGGAAGGAAAAGATCGAGATCGTCGAGGGAGGGAATGATCTTTTCAATGCCTACAACGGCAATGTGAATCTTTGGAAAAGCATAGCAAAGAAGACCATTACCTTCATTCTCCGTCAGGACAAGCGCTCCGGCATCCGCGACAAGGAAATTCCCCCCAGTAATGCCGACATCGGCGCGGATGAATTTTAACCGGAGCTGTTCCCTGACAAACCGTGCAATGTCTTCCGGCGTGCTGTGCTGCGGGGTGCCGAATTTCTCGTGAAACAGTTCGGCTACATCTTCCTTCGACTTATGCATGGCCGGCGTGAGGATGTGATAGGGTTTCTCTCCCGCCACCTGAACAATGAATTCACCCAGGTCGGTCTCGACAACTTCGCGCTTGTGTTTTATCAGCAGTTCATTGATCTCCAGTTCCTCGGAAAGCATCGTCTTTTGCTTAACGATGAGATGAGCATCCGCATGCTTTATGATCGCGAGGATCTCTTTCTGTGCGTCTTTTTCGGAAGGCGCCCAGATCACTTTTCCGCCGCGCTTTACAAAGTTGGTCTCAAATTCAACAAGGTAGCGGTCGAGGTTGCTAAGGGCCTTGTGCTTGCGGACGGCGGCGCGCCGGCGTGCAAGTTCAAGATCGGCATACTGCTGCTTACCCACCTTCACCTTTTCATCGTACTTGCCGATGTTGAAATCCAGCCGCCTGCGGTGTTCCGGATCAAAGGAACGTTTTTCCGAATCGGCGAGAAAGGTATCAAGGTGGCTTGACATAAAATGTCTTTTATAAAAGAACAGGATTAATTTTCTGAACCCTCCGCTCGTGCCTGCCACCTTCAAACGGGGTGGCAAAGAAGGTCTTTACAATCGTTAATGCTTCTTCAAAGGTAATGAACCGTGCCGGAAGGGAGACCACATTTGCATTGTTATGCTGCCTTGAAAGCTTTGCAATTTCTTCATTCCAGCACAGAGCAGCCCGAACTTCCGGGTATTTATTTGCCACCAGCGAAGCGCCTATCCCGCTTCCGCAAAGGATAATTCCCATCCGGTACGTTCCGTCATTGACAGCTTTTGCAACGGGGTGAATGAAATCAGGATAATCGACACTTTCTTCCGAAAAGGTTCCAAAGTCATGAAAATGATAACCTTCGGCAGATAGTTTTTCCACCAGGTACACTTTCATCTTATAACCGGCATGATCACATCCTACAGGAATTTCCTGATCCATTTTAACCGCTCTTAATAAAATTCATACAAAAATAAACATTATTTGTTCTGTATGGGATTTGCCGGTGATGGTAATATGATATAAAGAATGGTGATAGTCAACTCTATTTTCAGACGTGGAATATGAGATGTAATATGTGAAATGAATTTCTAACAGAAAATTGTTTATAACAGAGTAACTTTGTTAAAAATTTTTTAAAACTCTTTTTTACCAGGCAAAACAGTTTTTAATCAAATTGAAAATTAACAGAAAAGGAAAAATATTAACATTTTGTCAATAGTGATTTTTGAATAAAAACCGGATATTTTATCAACAAACAGAATTATCAACAGGATGTTATTAAACTTAAACTTTATTGTTATTCAATAAAATAGATAGTAACAACTGTCGTTCAGGTGTTGATAATAAAGGTGTATCTAAAATTAAAAATCCCGGTAAAAAAAAGAATGAACAGAACCAACATCCATTACACTACTAAATAAAAATTTTAAAATCTTTATTATAATATATAAATGTAAAAAGTAAAGGTGAAAAATAGTTCAGAAACAGTATCGGCTACAAAGATAATTGAAGAATTCAACCGGCTGAGGAAAGAAAAAAATGCGATCCTGCTGGCCCATTATTATCAGGTTCCGGAAATACAGGACATGGCTGATTTTGTGGGCGACAGCCTGGGATTGTCGCAGGAAGCATTAAAAACAGATGCGGATATCATTGTTTTTGCGGGTGTTCATTTCATGGCCGAAACGGCAAAAATTCTAAATCCGTTAAAAAAGGTTTTATTGCCCGACCTGGAAGCAGGGTGTTCACTGGCCGATTCCTGTCCGCCGAAAGAATTCAAAATATTCAAGGAAAAATTTCCGGAACATCTTGTCATCTCCTACATTAATTGTTCAGCAGAAATAAAGGCCCTTTCAGATATCATCTGCACTTCAAGCAATGCAGTAAAGATTGTGGAATCTCTTTCGAAAGATCAGAAGATTATCTTTGCACCGGATCGGAACCTTGGTGGTTATGTAAATTCGGTTACCGGAAGGAACATGGTGCTCTGGGAAGGATCCTGTGAAGTACATGACATCATAAAAACCGAAGCGATAATACAACTTAAAATTGATTATCCGGAGGCAATACTGATTGCACATCCCGAATGCAAAGCCGTGATCTTACAAATGGCAGACTTCATCGGATCCACAACGGCATTGCTGAATTATACCATCAAAGATCCGGCAAAAGAATTCATTGTTGCTACGGAAACAGGCATTCTTCACCAAATGCAGAAATCATCACCGGGAAAAAAATTCCATATTGTTCCTACCGATGAGACCTGTTCTTGCAATGATTGTCCCTATATGAAGCTGAACACATTGCCGAAATTGCTAAATTGCCTGAAAAATGAAAAGCCGGAAATTACTTTGTCTTCAGAATTAATAGAAAAGGCAAAAAATCCGATCTTAAGAATGCTTGAATTGTCGAAATAACCGGTAAAATAATGCTGAAGTCTCTGTACAGGTTTTTAGTGATCCTTCCGGGTTGTTTGTTCTTTTTTACATCCCATCTTTCCTATTCCCAGGATACGGTAAAAATGAAGGACGGATTCCATCAGTTTTTTTACAAAAGCGGTGTGGTTTCGAGTGAAGGAACAATAAAGAACGGACAACCAGACGGGTACTGGAAATCATTTTTCGAAAACGGAAAACTGAAATCGGAAGGAAACCGCAAGAACTACGAACTCGACAGCCTATGGATCTTTTACAATGAAAAAGGACAAAAGATTCTCGATGTAAATTATAAGAACGGCAAGAAGAACGGGATAAAAACCACCTACCTCGAGAAAGAGACGATTAAGGAGAATTTTAAAAATGATGTAAAGGAAGGATATACCCGCTACTACTATCCGAATGGAAAAATAAAAATGGAGATCCCGTTTGTGAAGGGAATGGAACAGGGCCTCGCAAAGGAATATGATACCGAGGGAAATATCATTTCCCTGATCGAGTACAAGCGCGGATTTGTAATCGACCGCCTCCGGATCAATCGCCGCGACAACAACAACCTGAAGCAGGGCAGGTGGTATACCTTTTATGAAAACGGGAACATCCATGTGGAAGGAAATTACCGGGATGACCTGAAGGATGGCTATTTCAAGGAATATGCAGAAAACGGCGACCTGATCAGCGTCGACAAGTATGTAAATGATGTAAAGCAGGCGGAAGCGCAGGAGGTAAAAAAGCTGGATGTCAAGACCACCTATTATCCTGACGGAAAGATCTACTCAAGCGGAACTTTCCGCAACGGAGTCCCGGAAGGAATTTACAGGGAATACAACCCCGATGGTCAGATTGTAAAATCAATGATCTACTCGCTCGGTGTTGTGACCGGCGAAGGCATCGTGAAGGAAGACGGAAGCAAAGATGGCCACTGGAAAGAGCTTTACCCCGACGGCAGGTTAAAGGCGGAAGGTGATTACAAGGACGGAAAACAGGTCGGCGAATGGAAATATTTTTATCCGGAAGGGAAACTGGAACAAACCGGAAGGTATACGGCTTCCGGAAAACTCCAGGGAACCTGGCGGTGGTATTATGAAAACGGGCAGCTCATGCGGGAAGAAGAATACATTGACGGGCTGAAGGACGGGATGCACACAGAATATGATGAAAGCGGGAAGATGGTTGAGGAAGGAGAGTATGTGCAGGACAATGAAGACGGACCATGGTTTACCACGATCGGCGATTACATTGAGCGGGGAACTTACCGCGACGGGCTGAAGAATGGAAAATGGGACAGCTTTCATATGACCATCCTGAACTCAAAAACCGACAGTGTTATTTCATTTTCCGGAAGTTTTGTGGAAGACAATCCCGACGGAAAACATATCTATTACTGGGATAACGGGAAAGTGAAAAACGAGGGGAGTTACCTGATGGGAAAGAAAGAGGGCGACTGGATCATGTATGAATACGATGGCACTCCTTTCATGGTCATCACGTATCAGAGGGGTGCGGAGATAAAATACGACGGGGTAAAGATCAAGCCACCGTTTGAAGCGGAGGAACAATAATCAGTTAGCAGCAGCATTATGGAAAGACCCAGGAGACCTGCCGGGAAACGGCGGGAAAATGAACGTTCAGGCTCAGGCGAGCGGCCGAAATCTTCATCCTACCCGAAAAGAAGAACTGAAGGTGACGGTACCCGTGAAGAAAAACCATACAATCCCGAAAGGCGTTCTTCAAGACCCGGTGAACGACCGAAATCTTCACCCTATCCAAAAAGAAGAACTGAAGGTGACAGTACCCGCGAAGAGAAACCCTACGATCCCGAAAGGCGTTCTTCGAGGCCGGGTACGCGGACTAAATCGTCCTCTTCTCACGGGAAAAGAACTTCTTCGCGAATGGAAGAGGAAGGGGACCTGATCCGGCTGAACAGGTATATTGCAAATTCGGGGATCTGTTCCCGGAGGGAAGCCGACAAGCTGATAGAAGCTGGTGCGGTGAAAGTAAACGGGAAGGTCGTTACAGAACTCGGAACTAAAGTTTCAAGGTCCGACAAGATCACTTATGGCGATCAGTCGCTTTCCCGCGAAAAACCGCGCTATCTGCTGCTGAACAAGCCCAAGGGATTCATCACCACGACCGATGATCCGCAGAACCGGAAAACCGTCATGAACCTGATCGCACATGCCTGCAAGGAGCGTATCTATCCCGTCGGGCGCCTCGACCGCAATACGACCGGGCTTCTGTTTTTCACCAATGACGGGGAAATTGCAAAAAAACTTTCACATCCGAAATATGGCATCAAGAAGATCTACCATGTGGGACTGGATCATTATGTGACCATGAACGATATGAAAAAGATCCTGGAGGGCATTGAACTGGAAGATGGATTGGTGAAAGCTGATGCTATTGAATATGTCGGCGACGGAAAAGATAAGAAAGAGATCGGGATCGAACTGCATACCGGGCAAAACCGGGTTGTAAGGAGGATCTTTGAACAGCTGGGATACAAGGTGGTAAAGCTCGACCGTGTATATTATGCCGGTTTTACCAAAAAAAATCTTCCCCGCGGAGAGTGGCGGTTCCTGGAGGAGAAAGAGATCAATATGTTAAAGATGATTCATTCATAGAAATCTACTAAACAAGCTATCCTTATGATGAAACGGATTTTGTTTACCAACCTGTTATTGATTGTTATTTTGTGTTCTGCCCGGGCAGGAGGGCCCATGCAGGACCTGATCCGCGCAGCAGGCGATGAAAAGAGCTATCCCGGCGACAACACCGTGGTGGTTTTCGACAGCACCAGGGTGGATGTCAAAGAGTCGGGCTTAAGCTATGTATGGACCCATACGCTTACCAAGGTACTCAGCTACAAAGGCGCTCTTGACCTGAGCGTGGTGAAGTTCGGATACGATCCGCTTTCCGCTTATGTCGATATCCAAAAGGTGACGATCTACAAGAAAGACGGCACCACAAAGGATCTTGACCTGAAGAGTGTAATGGATTACCCGGCGCCTGCACGGGCGATTTACTGGGGCGCGCGGGAAAAGATGATCGAGGTGGGACGGCTTGATCCCGGCGACGCAGTCGAGGTCGTTCAGTTTAAGAAAGGCTTCACCTATGCCTTGCTGGAGCAGGGAGAGGACGACGACAGCAGATACATTCCGCCCATGAAGGGCCATTATTATGACATCGTGGAATTCTGGAGCTCAACCCCGGTAAAAGTAAAAGTCTACCAGATCGGGGTTCCGAAAGACAAACCCCTGCAGTTCCAGGTGTACAACGGGGAAGTTCAGTCATCAGTGCTGTTCCGCGATGAAAAAACGATCTATACTTTTTCGAAAAAGGACATTGTTCCCTTCAAACCCGAACCACACGGCGTTGCTGCTTCGGATGTTGCGTCAAAGCTGCTCCTTTCTACCAGCCCTGATTGGTTTGCCAAATCACGCTGGTTCTACAAGGTAAATGAAGATTTCGGAAGCTTTGATGTGACGCCGGATGTGCAGACCAAGGTCAATGAGATCCTGAAAGTAGCGAAAACCGAGCTGGATTCAATTTCAATCCTGACGCACTGGGTTGCCGACGAGGTTCGTTATTCCGGTATCTCCATGGGATGCGGCGAAGGATACACCCTGCACAAAGGTAGCATGACATTCAATGACCGCTGCGGCGTTTGTAAGGACAAGGCGGGGATGCTGATCACCATGCTGCGTGCAGCAGGCTTTAAATCGTATCCCGCCATGACGATGGCCGGTTCAAGGATCGATTACATTCCGGCCGACCAGTTCAACCACAGCGTCACCATTGTAAAGCTTAAAGACGGGAAATACCATTTGCTTGATCCCACATGGGTACCGTTCGTACGGGAGCTCTGGTCGAGTGCCGAGCAGCAGCAGCAATACCTGATGGGTGTTCCCGAAGGCGCCGACCTTGCCACCACGCCGCTTTCGGCACCGGAAAACCATTACCTGAAAATCGACGGCGCCTCTTCCATTTCAAAAGATGGAGTCCTGACAGGTTCGGTGACAATCAGCGCTGAAGGCCAAACCGATGCCGGTATGCGCGGAATGTTCAGGAACTCCAACAAGACCCAGTGGAACCAGAATGTGGAAAAGGAGCTTTTGAAAATCTCACCGCTGGCGGAAGTCACGAAAATCGAATATACCGATCCTATCGATTATAAAAGTGGTCCGATACAAATCAAAATCGAATACCGGATACCGGAATATGGCCTTGTTTCGGGCGACCGGCTCATCTTTACTCCTGTTGTGGCCTCCAATCTTTTCAAAAATTACCAGGGGCACCTGTTCTTTGAGACATGGATAAAAGACCGGAAATATCAATTCCGCGACCGTTGTTCGCGGCAGGTCGAACTCAATGAAACCATTGAGCTTCCGGAAAATTCAGGCCCGGTTTACCTGCCCGAAGCCAAACCTGTAAAAGGCGCTGTCTGCTCATTCAATGGCGGATATCAATTGAAGGACCGTAGCCTGAAACTGAACGAAAAGATCGTTCTCGGGAAGCGGATCTACGATCCCGGCGACTGGCCCGAATACAAGGATGCAGTGAGCGCCCAAAACGCGCTTTCGGAAGATCCCGTTGTCATCCGTCTTAAAAACTAATTCATCCCTCCGAAAAAAAGATCTCATGAAAAAGCTGTTATTTTTCTTTCTGACCTCCGTCCTCTGCCTTCAGACCTCGAATATATTCTCCCAGGATGAAAACTACGACGCTGTTTACCTGCGGCTCACAAAAGAATACACACTGAATCCCGACGGCAGCATAGATTATCGTTACATTAAACAACAGAAACTTCAGACTTACCGGTCATTCCACAGTCTGTACGGAGAAACTTTTATTGTTTACAACCCGGATTTCCAGTCGCTCAAGATCAACGAAGCTTCTACCATCATGGCCGACGGAAAGAAAAATCCTTCCCCGGAAAATGCATTCAACGAAGTTCTCCCGGCGTTTGCCGCCAATGCGCCGGCCTTTAACAAACTGCGCGAAATGGTCATCACCCATTCGGGTACCGAGCGGAATGCCGTCATCAACCTTGACTACCAGCTGCATTCAAACAAGGGGTTTTATCCCTGCCTGATGGGAAACGAACTCCTTGCAGAGGTTGAACCGGTAAAGGAACTGACACTGGTGTTGAAAATTCCCCCGGGAATGACAGTGTACTTTTCGATGCTGAATTCCATTGTAAAACCGGTTATAACAGCCGACCAGAAACAACAGGTATATACCTGGAAATTCACCAATGTTCCTGCGATATCAACGGAAGAATTCCAGAGGGGCACGAATGATCTTTATCCCCGCCTGATCTTCAGCACCTCCGGTGACCGGTCGTCGCTTTATGCTGATCTTCTAAAACAACCAGCATTTTCTTATGAACTCAGCAATGAGATGAAGGAAATGGTTGCCGCTGTCTGTAAGGAATATAAAGAGAAGACAGATGCTGTTCTGAAGCTTCAGGATAAGGTCGTCAATGAATTCCGGCTATATCCTGTTCCCCTGAGATATGTTGGTTTTAAATGCAGGACACCGCAGGAAACATGGAACAGCAACGGCGGTACCCTTCTTGAAAAAGCAGTTCTCCTGGCTGCGATTCTCAGGGAAGCAGGCGTTGAAGCAAACCCGGTATTTTCAATCCGTCAACGATTGTTCGACGAATCGGTTGGATCATTGCTCGATGTAGAGGATATTATCGTAAAGGCGAATCTGCCCGAAGAGGGAGGGCTTTACCTTTCGGTAAATTCGCTGAATTCCCAGGATCTCAGGTACACTTCTCCTGACCGGGTTTTCGTGGAACTGAACAAACCGGCTGTCAGCATGGGAAAGACACCACCATGCACAAGCCAGATCAAATTTGAAGGAAGTTTTTCCGTGAATGATAAGAATCAATTATCCGGAAGCGTCACCTGTACTGAAAGCGACGCCGCCAATCCATACCTGATGCTGCTCAGGGATAAAAACAAAACCAAATCGCTCTTCGGAGGGGGACTTTCTTCTGCAGACCTGAAAGATCCTGTGACAATCAATAGCGGAAAGGATGAATCTTCCATGAGCTTTGCCGTGCAGAAAGACAAGCCCTTCAGGATTGATTCCGATTACTTTTTCTTTACCCTGCCATTCATGACCAACGGGATCGAAAACCTGGGCATTCACCTGCTTCCGAAAAACCGGACCACACCGTTTGAAATTTCATCCCCGATCGAAGAAAGCAACGACTTCTCCATCGTTCTGCCAGCCGGCTTAAAGGCCTTCATTCCAAAAGAGAAATTCGAAGCAAAGAACAAAACCGGTGCTTTTTCTTATGAAGTGAAGCAGGAAAAGGGAAAAGTTGTCATTCACAAATCCCTGAAACTTAACAGCCGCCTGATCCAGCCGGAAGATTATGCCGGGTTCAAGACCCTGATGGATCACTGGAATGCAGAGAGGTACAGGGAGATTGTTTTCGTTAAGGGGAATTAAAAAATTGGTGAACTGGTGAATTAGTGAGTTTTTTCTCTGTGAACCTCCGTGAATCCTCTGTGTAACTCTGTGAAACAATTTTTAAAAGAATATTTCACAGAGGCTCACGGAGAAGACACAGAGAACCACAGCGAAAATCATTAGCGAACTTTTCCTGGTTAAACCGCCGGGATCTTTTTCATAAGACCTTTCATCCAGATCCAGTGGGTGATAAACAGAACTACCGATATCAGAATAATCAACCCGCAGACCACGATGGTCCGGATGGAAGAATGGTTGGCCTGGCTGATCCGGTCGGCCCGGGCTGCCTCATACATAGAACGCAGCGTTTTATCATCCGGGACGTAATTTGCCCCCGTTTTCTGATCATCCCCTTTTGTACTCTTCAGGATGTCCATTTTGTAATTATCAAAGGATGCCAGGCTTGGGGTGCCGGCCGGAAAGAAAAATCCCTGTGCATGCATTGGGTCGCTCAGGTCCATGATGGAGGGAATGATGTTTGCAACGCAGATGATAAAGGTGATAACGGCAACAAGGCAAACGGTATAACCGTATATCTGCGCCATTCGATGCGGCTTTTCCATGGTCTTTGGGTTTTGTGAAAAATGAATAGGTAAAGATACGACATTATGACCCTTTAAGCGAAAGGAAGTCACAAAACAGACCGGTAAAAGTTACACGAAGATCCACGATGGACCACGAAGATCAAGGGAAAGACACCTATCTCAGTTTCAGCTTTTCGGAGATCAGGATTCCCCCCTGTCCCATGTTGTCGTAGGAATTTTCCTTGATAAAGATCACAAAGGCCTCCTTTGGGATGTTCGTTATATCCGTAGCCAGTTGTGTAAATTCTTTTACAATCCGTTCTTTTTTTTCGAGGGAAAGTTCCGGTCCTTCAAAGATGATTACAGGCATATAATATAAATTACGAATTATTTATTCACCACAGATTTTCACAGATTACACAGATTAAGTCACAGATTATTATCTATCCTCTATCCTCCATCTTCTGTCCTCAGACCTCAGACTTCGGACCTCGGTCTTCACTTTATGATCGTTCGTCCCAGTTCCTTTCCCTGGATCCGGCTGCGGATCTCTTCCAGTCTCTTTTGCTGCATCAGGCTTTGGGTGATCTCTTCAATATCTTCTTTTGCCGATTTCATCTCCTTCAGCTTTTTCTGGTTCTCGGCGATCATGCGTTCGATCTTTTTTGCCTTGAAAGCATACAGCGCCGGGTAGATCGACTCCAGAAGCCGGTCGGTTTCGGGCTGAACATAGATGTGGTTTTTTGCCCAGTGAAGACTGAGTTCGTAAGGCAGAATGGTGAGGTCGATGGCAAGGGTTGCGAGGATCGGGTTATTGTGGTGCAGAAAATAATCCTTGTCTGCAATGATGCCTTTTTCCTGCAATTCGGCCATTTCACTGAAGATCTGCTGGCAGAGCGGGGATTCAAATCGGATCTCATCCCGGAGCAGGTCCTGGACGATCAGATCGGCCACCCTGGCCTGTACCTCTTCCTCCGGTCCGTCTTCGGTTGGCTGTTTCAGTGTTACGGATTCGTTACCGAAAAGAAGCAACAGGCGGATGATCTCTTTTTCCTGAAATTCTGCCGTGTCGAGCTCGAATTCGATCTGTGACGGAGCCGGTTCCGATTCCTCGGGTTCCAGGTATGTTTGTGCTCCTTCTTCCTGCAGCTTTTTTGAGAACTTCTTCCGAAGGATCTTGTTCGTTTCGTTGACCAGCGTCTGTTCAGGCACCGCCAGCAGGGAAGAGCATTCCCGTATGAAGAAAGTCCTCGTGATACCGTCGGGAATAATGGCAATGGAATTGACGATCTCCTTGACAAGCGCCGACTTTTTGATCGGGTCGCCGGCCGTTTCGGTCAGCAGCAGACGGGTCTTGAAAAGGATGAAGTTAACAGCATTCTTCGCAATGAACTCTTCCACTTCTGCCGACCGGTGCGAACGTGCATAGGAATCGGGGTCATCGCCTTCGGGGAAGAGAACGATCCTGACGTTCATTCCCTGTTCGAGGATCAGGTCGGTGCCGCGCAGCGAAGCCTTGATCCCCGCGGGATCGCCGTCATAAAGGATCGTGATGTTCGAAGTGTACCGCTGGATGAGCTTGATCTGGTCCTGGGTCAGAGAAGTGCCGGAAGATGCCACCACGTTCTCAATGCCGGCCTGGTGAAGCGAGATCACATCTGTATAACCTTCCACGAGGTAACAGTTGTCTTTTGCGACGATGGCATTCTTGGCAAAATAGAGACCGTAAAGGGATTTGCTTTTGTTGTAGATTTCCGATTCGGGCGAATTCAGATATTTTGCAATATTCTTGTCTTTGGAAAGAACCCGGCCCCCGAACCCAATGATCCTGCCCGACGCACTGTGGATCGGGAACATCACCCTTCCGTGGAACCGGTCGATCAGGCGGTTATCTTCCTTCTTAATGGAAAGCCCTGTCTTGACAAGGTATTCCTTTTTATATCCCGCCCCGGACGCATGTGCTGAAAAATCTTCCCATCCCTCTTTGGAATACCCCAGCTGAAACTTCCGGATGTACTCATCACGAAAACCGCGTTCCTGCAAATAGGTCAGCCCGACGGCCTTACCCTCCTCGGTTTCGAACAGAACCTCCTCAAGGTATTTCTGGGCGAACTGGTTCAGCAGGAAAAGCGCCTCTTTCTCATTCTGTTCCTGGATCTTCTCGGGTGTCTGTACCTCTTCCGCGATCTCGATGTGGTACCGTTTGGCCAGGAAACGCAGGGCCTCGGGATAGGTGTAGTGCTCGTGTTCCATCAGGAAACTCACGACATTACCGGCTTTCCCGCACCCAAAACACTTGTAGATGCCCTTTACGGGAGACACGTTGAAAGAAGGTGTTTTTTCGTTATGGAAAGGACAAAGCCCGATGTAATTCGTTCCGCGCCTTTTGAGCATTACAAAATCGGTGATCACCTCCTCGATCCGGGCGGCTGACATGATGTTTGATATGGTATCGGGAGTGATCACAGGGCAACGATTTATGCTGTAAAAGTAACAAAAATAGGCGAAAGTTGCTGGAGAAAATGTCGATCATATCGGTCAGAAGTTGTAATTTTATAAGCCAAAAATCTAACCATGGACAGAAGAGAATTCTTTAAGAAGAGTCTTTTGACCGGAGTCGCTGCCGGAGCGGCAATGACACTGGGTGATTATGAAAAGCTGTTTGCCGGAAACGTACCCCCTCCCGGGAAACCGGGATCGTTCGATCTTGTCGCTGTAAAAGATGGCGAACCCGTCGCGATGTTCGACAAGGCCATCGAATCGTTCGGAGGCATGAAGGCATTTGTAAAGAAAGGCCAGACTATTGTAGTTAAACCAAACATCGGCTGGGATACATCGCCGGAACGGGGCGCCAACACCAATCCCGACCTGGTGAAGCGGATCATCGAACAGTGCTTCGGTGCAGGCGCAAAAACGGTTTATGTCTTCGATAATACCTGCGACAACTGGTCGAAATGTTACGAGAACAGCGGAATCCAGAAGGCCGTGAAAGATGCCGGAGGGAAAATCGTTCCGGCCAATACCGAAGGAAATTACCAGGAGGTGGATGTCAAAGACGGAAAGAGGCTGAAAAAAACCAAGGTTCACGAACTGATCCTCAGCTCGGATGTCTTCATCAATGTACCGGTGCTGAAAAGTCACAGTTCGTCGAGTATTACGGCCTCCATGAAGAACCACATGGGCATTGTCTGGGATCGCGGGTACTGGCACCGCAACAACCTGAACCAGTGCATCGCCGATTTTGCTGCGTACCGGAAGCCGGACCTGAACATCGTGGATGCTTACAGGGTTTTGTCAAAACGCGGCCCGCGGGGCGTTTCGGTGGAAGATGTCGTCATGATGAAATCACTTGTGCTTTCGAGGGATATTGTTGCTGCCGATGCTGCTGCGGCCAAGATATTCGGCATAGAGCCCGACACGGTTCCCTACATTAAATTAGCCCATGAGGCGGGCGTCGGTAACATGGACCTGACAAAGCTGTCCATCAACCGGATCAAAATGTAACCAGATGCAACTGGCGTTCCTGAAGAAAATCAGGGTTGTGGTTTCGCTGGTTTTCTTTGTTTTCACTGTTTTTATATTTATTGATTTTGCAGCACTGACCGGACTGCAGATGATAAAGACACTGCTTTATCTTCAGTTTGTTCCATCACTGCTGAACTTTCTGAAGTTCCTCTCCGTCGGTGCGGCCGGGTTCATCTTCATTCTTGTCCTGACCTTTTTCTTTGGAAGAGTATATTGTTCCACCGTATGCCCGCTCGGAACCCTCCAGGATATCGTTGCCCGGATCTCCAAAAAAATCACCAACCGGAAACGGTTCAGATTCAGCAAACCATTGAATGGGATCCGGTATTCAATTCTCGGTCTCGCGGTATTTGTTTTACTGCTGCATTCCATCTTCCTGTTAAGCCTGCTGGATCCATACAGCCTTGCCGGAAAGATCTTTTCAGACCTGTTCAGGCCGGTCTGGTACCTTGGGAATAATATCCTGTCGCGGATCCTGCAGCTGTTCGATTCTTACGCACTTTATTCTGTCAGCATCAAAATCGTATCCTGGCCATCATTTCTCTTTTCCATGGCATTTTTAGGACTGATCATTTTTCTTGTAGTACGCAAAGGAAGATGGTACTGTAATGTCATCTGCCCGGTTGGAACACTGCTGGGACTCCTTTCGAAAATCTCCTTTTTCAGGATCAGGATGGATGAAGATGCCTGCACATCCTGCGGTCTTTGTGTAAAGGAATGCAAGGCCGAATGCATCGATATCAAGGAAAAGAAGGTCGATTTTTCCAGGTGCGTGGCCTGTTATAATTGTTTTGGTGCATGTCCGGAAAAAGGGATCGGTTACCGGTTGGAGAAAATAAGAATACCCGGGTTTGGTTCACGCAAAGGGCGCAAAGAGGAAGAAGAGAACGCAAAGGGGAATGAATTTTCAAGAAGGAAATTCTTCGGCACAACACTTATTGGTACAACAGCCGTGCTGGCATCGAAAACAGCCTTTGCCGATAAGGAAAAACAGCAGGGCGTAAGTGAGATTCCGGTAATCCCTCCAGGAGCCGGGAACATCTGGCACTATACCACGAACTGTACTGCCTGCCACCTGTGCGTAAGTGTATGCCCCACAAAAGTACTTCAGCCGACTTTCATTGAATTTGGACTTTCGGGCCTGTTCCAGCCCAAAATGGATTACCATGCGGAATATTGTAATTTTGAATGCGTGAAATGCACGGAAGTGTGCCCGACAGGCGCCATTCTTCCGATTACAAAAGAACAGAAATCAACCCTGCAGATCGGGGTTTCGAAGTTCATCAGGAACATCTGCATTGTTGTTGCAAAACATACTGCCTGCGGCGCATGTTCCGAACATTGTCCGACAAAAGCCGTGGAGATGGTTCCGTACCTTGGAACGCTGACCATACCAAAGGTGGATGAGAAAATTTGTGTCGGATGCGGCGCCTGCGAATATGCCTGTCCGACCAAACCCGACAAGGCGATCTATGTAGAGGCCCACTCGTATCACAGGCAAGCTATGAAACCAAAGAAAAAGGTAGAAGACAAAAAGATAATCACAAAACCAACGGAGGAGTTTCCGTTTTAAGTAACTGGTGAACTCGTGAACTTGTGAATTGGCGAGTACAGTCACAAAGCCAAAGGGTAAACCAATCAATACTGCATCACTTTAAAATTATAAATAACTCACTAGATCGCCAGTTCACCAGTTCACCAATTATCAATGATAGAAGTCAAACGCGTCAGTTTTCAGGAAAAGGCTTTAGCAGAGCAGGCCTTCGCTATCCGCCGCAAAGTTTTCGTTGAGGAAGAAGGCGTTGATCCAAACCTGGAATATGATCATGAGGAAAAGGCGCACCATTATC
Organism: Bacteroidota bacterium; assembly: GCA_026391805.1. Taxonomy (GTDB): domain Bacteria; phylum Bacteroidota; class Bacteroidia; order Bacteroidales; family FEN-979; genus FEN-979. The sequence continues at coordinate 357,536 of JAPLDJ010000015.1, forward strand.
TCCTGCTGATTGCCGGGAAACCGGTTGCTGCCGCGCGGTGGCGGGAAACGGAGAAAGGCATCAAGCTGGAACGGTTTGCGGTTCTACCCGAATTCCGGAACCGGGGATTTGGCCAGATCATACTGAAGGAGGTACTGATTGATGTTGTTCCGCTCGGGAAAACGATCTACCTGCATTCACAGCTCAGGGCTGTTCCGTTCTACGAGCGCAATGGATTCAGAAAGGAAGGGGAAATCTTTTACGAAGCCAATATGGGGCATTACTTTATGACCTATTATCGCCCTGCGCCATCGCAACCAGCTCTGTAACCGTTTTCCAGTTCCTGGTCGTTGCAGTTACTTTCAATTTACTCTCAAAGAAACCATTCGAAAATTTTGTATTTCCATATCCGCCCGGGCAGAAAAGAAAAATTTCCTTCCCTGAAACACTGAATTCGTCATCTGCCGATTTTAAACCGTTCAGTTTATCAAGGAGATCTGCGGCCGGTTCTTCCGCCAGGAATGTTACATAAAGCCGGGTAATGTCCTCGTTTCTGCCTTTTAGAAAAGGATTGTTCGGAAGGATATTCTCAAGCTGATCCGCAGTTCTCAGGATAACGGGAACATCAAATGCCAGATCCTCCCGGATCTTATTTTCAATACTTTTTCTCAGCTCATTACAATCCGGTGGTTCAGAATTAAAAACCACATTCCCGCTCTGAAGATAGGTATTGACATTTTTCAGCTTCAGCGACTCAAACAGCGTTTTCAGGACATTCATTTTTATCATCCGCTGACCGCCGACATTAATACCGCGCAACAATGCAATACAAGTTATCACAGCGCTACCTCCTTCCATCCTGATTCCTCCAAAACCGATGTACTGATAAATCCCAGTTCAATCAAAGTCTTCCGGGCATCTTCAAAACCATAAGACAATTCATGCGGCTTGTGGGCATCTGAAGAAATGACAACCGGGATGTTCAGGTTTCTTATCTTTTTCAGGATTTCCGTTCCCGGGAAAAACGCATCGGACCGCTTCTTGTAAATGCCGCGTGTATTGACCTCGATCACACATCCGACAGCACGGATCGTATCCAGGGTTTCATCAACCAGTTTTGTGTACCAGGGATCATCTTCCCGGAAGTACCTGTCGCGGTTGTACATCCTTATCTTGTCGAGGTGACCAATGATATCCGGCTTTTGCGAAACGATCATTTGCTGTATCTGCCTGTAGTACGCTGTCACCGCCTTTTTTACATCACCGGAAAAAACCTCCTTTAGTCCGGTATCATAAATTGAAATATCCGGTCCGTCGATGAACCAGAGTTTCCCGGCCTCCTCATTCTTCACGAGGTGAACAGAACCAATGAAATAATCGAAAGGGAATAAATCACGGTAATAGCTGACAGGACTGGTTATTTCCGGAATATAATCGATTTCAAGGGCGAGAAGTATGTTGGGCGAGGTGTACTGTTCTTTTAACCTGAGGATCGTATTAACATAGGTTTCAATTTCCCCGTTGCGGATGGCGAAATTATTCTCAAAGGGAACCGGCGAATGATCGGAAAAGCCCAGGGTGTGGAATCCTTGCAGAATGGCCTCTTTGATGTAGTCTTCAGGATCGGAAGAGCCGTCGCTGAAATGGGTATGAGTGTGGAGATTGTATTTCAAGGGCAGATTACGAATTACGGATTAAGGATTACGATTTTTTGGGCAGGTCAATTTGTGATGATCTTGTAAATTTTATCATTGCGGCGAAGGAGGGCGTCGACGGGAATTGAGCACTGATCGCCCTTTACGGTCTTTTTTACCGGCTTATGGTCGACGCGGACTTCGGGAATCGTCAGCTCGACTGAACCTGTTGTCGGACCCTGGATGTAGATCGCATCATCAGGTTTCAGAAATCCTGATTCCATCTGAATTTCGGCTACTTTCAGCTTTCCGAAATAGTTGGTGATTTTTCCGACATATTCTTTCCGTTGAGTTGCAAGCGAACCGTGCTTTCCGGTCCATTCGCCCAACTTCTGTCCAAGGTAATAACCATCCCAGAAACCTCTGTTGTAAACGGTTTCAAGTCTTTTCAACCAGTTATTCACTTTTTCCTGTGAATAGTTCATATTTCTGACCGCATCCACTGCCTCCCTGTAACATGAAACGACGGTTTTTACATATTCCGGGCTGCGGCCGCGCCCTTCAATCTTCAAAACAGTCACACCGGCCGCGAGGATCTTATCAAGAAACCCGATCGTGCAAAGATCTTTTGGCGACATGATGTATTCATTGTCGATTTCCAGTTCAATCTCTCCATCTTTATCCGTGACCTTATATGGGCGGCGGCAAAGCTGGTAACAGGCACCACGGTTGGCGGAGGCGTTGTAATGATCCAGGCTGAGGTAGCATTTGCCCGAGATTGCCATGCAAAGCGCGCCATGGGCGAAGATCTCAATACGGACAAGTTCGCCCGAAGGGCCTTTTATATTTTCCTTTTTGATCGATTTCGTGATCGCCGAAACCTGTTTCAGGCTCAGCTCACGGGCAGTTACCATCACATCCGCAAACTGCGCATAATAGCGCACGGCGGCCAGGTTGGAGATGTTGGTCTGGGTGCTCATGTGCACCGGCATGCCAACAAATGAAGCATATTGAATCACCGACTGATCGGAAGCGATGATGGCCGAGATCCCGTTTTTCCTTGCCGAATCAACGATCTTCCGCATCTCTTTCATCTCGGAATCGTAGATCACTGTATTGAGCGTCAGGTACGACTGAACATTATGTTTCCTGCAGATCTTTGAAATCCTCACAAGATCGCGGAGTGTAAAATTGATGGAAGACCGGGCCCGCATGTTCAGCACCCCGATGCCGAAATAGACCGAACTGGCGCCGGCCTGGATGGCGGCCACCAGCGATTCCCACGACCCAACGGGAGCCGTGATCTCGATCAATTCAGCTGATTTTTTCATGCTGCAAAGGTAAGGATATTAATTGGCGAGCTTGTGAACTGGTGAACTGGTGAGTTTAAATTAAATACTCGCCAGTTCACCAGTTTACTAATTCACCAGTTATCATTCCGGAACGGAATAAGAGATCAGGTAGCGCGGTATCCTGTCTTCGGGTATCTGGGTTGTGTCCGTATTGTTAAACACCTTGAAACGATTCGCAGGAAGATTCAGCCGTGTCGTCAGGTATTTTTCAAGATACTGGTTCCGCTTTTCCATCCTTGATCTTTGCAGCTCCTTAAGCTTTCCGGCGCCGAAAAAGGCGATGCATTTTTCTAGCGGGGACAATAGCGGGTCCTTGTTCTTCAGTTCGCGGTCGAGGGAAGATTCCAGCGCCGTGTCAGTGATGGAAATTCCATTTACTGCAGCAAGGTCCTCTTTTGCCAGGGAATCAGGAACAGGCTGTTTCTTCGTTTTTCCGAAATAGAACCATTTCTTTGCCTCCTGGTAGGTGAGGTATTCGAACTCTTTTTCCACATCCACCGTTTGTTTAAGCTCCATCAACAGTTCCGGTTTTTCTTCCAGCATCTTAACCACTTTCTCAAGCTGGCTTACCTGCTTTTCCGTCAGCGATCCCTGTCCGAATTCAAATTTTATTTCCTTGAAATCTTCCTCATTGCCACCGGATGAGCCGGCGATCAGGCTGGCCGGTGCAGAAACGGCTTTCGTGAAGATGTTTTTGAATACCTGTCCTACGATCTTCCACCATTTGAATTTTGGATTATCAAGGTCGCCTTCCACCGGAACAACCAGCGTGACATTTCCGTGCTTGTCGCGCAGCAGGGCGAGCGCAAGTTTCACGGGAAAATGCATTGCAGTGCTGTTCTTCACCTTTTTCCCGACATAGATCTTTTCCATAAAAAGATTGTTGTCCATTTTGATCTGGTGATTCTTCACCGTAATGGTCCCGGTATAATTGACCTTTCCGGTTTTGAATGGATAAGCGATGTGGAAGATTGAATAGGGATTATAATCGATCACGGCGACATTCTTCATCTCATATTTGAGGCCGAAATCCATAAAATCGTTCGGATTGACATCGATATCTGCGCGAATGAATCCTCCCTTGTTAACCGTCGTGCTGAAATCAACACTGACCCGGTTCTTTTGTGAATTTAATTGCTGGACATCGAAGAAAAGCTCACTCAGGTGCAGATGAAATTCTTCCTCAAGCGTATGATCATAATAATCCACCATTCCGCCCGTAATACTGAACCGCTTTACCCGGTAATCCGTAATGACGATCTGCTGTGCCAGGGTGTTCACGTAATTTGTAAGTGCCACAAATGGATTGAACCCGACAGGTCCTCCGGCAGAGGATGAGGCTGTACCTCCTTCGGCAGTTCCGCCGGTCATGGACATCAGTACCAGGGCTGAAAGATTATTCGTCTCTGCATATTGTTCATAACGGAAATAGGGCTCATCCAGCAGAATAGGACCAAACTTCCATATGTTCTTCTTGATGTTCAGCGAATCGATCTGCTGGGTGAACATGTTAAAGCCGGCCACCTTCTTTCCTTTCTCATCGAGCACCACGATTTTATAGATACCGCTTTTTCCCTTCATGGCAATGGCCTGCGGATCATTGAAATTCCCTTTTGTCTTGATATCGAGGTCCAGCTGACCGGAAAATTCCTTGATTTTCAGGTAAGGCGTAAGGTAAGGATAGAGAACCCCGAGGTTCAGGCCGTCAATATGGATGTTATGCGTGAATTCCAGGGTGCTGAGATTCAGCTTCAGGTCGCCCCCGAACAATCCCCCGGTGCGGAGGATAAAATCATAGCGTACGGCGAAATTCGGATCGTTCCACAAAAATGCCGGAACCGCGATCTTCAGCTTCATCAGCTGGATGTTCAGCTGGTAATCATCGTTGATAAAGGTGACCTTTCCACCGTTGATTTTAAGGTCTTCGAGGAAATATTTTGCCGGAACCGTATCTGCCGGGTTTTTAGGCTTTATTGTATCAGACGCGAACTTTTTCAGGATATCGTCAAAGTTGAAAGAAGGCCCTTTACGGATCACAAGGACAGAAGGGTCTTCGATCAGAAGATGTTCTACACGATAGACGGATTTCAGCAATTTCCATTCATCAAGATCGACCATAAGATGACGGAAACCAACGAAAAGAGTCTTTTTATCCTGTTCAAATACCTTAAGTCCATAGGCGTTCACCCGACCGTTGAAAATGTTGATCGTCAGCTTTTCCATCCGGATCACACGCCCGGTCCAGGCCTCGCTTTTGTGTTCGATGATGTATTTGGCGATGGGGCCAAGGAAAAGGATTACCAGCAGGACCAGGCAGGCAACCACGATAAGGATCCAGCGCAGGATTTTCAATAGCTTTTTCATGTAGTAAAGATAAAAAAAAGAGGGTAATTTCGCTAACGTTTTTCAAATGTTAACATAAATACTCTCTGTGAGCCTCAGTGCTACTCTGTGTAACTCCGTGTAATAACTTTATGTTTCACAGAGGTTCACAGAGAAGACACAGAGTTACACAGAGAGTGAATTCCTGATAAAATTACCATGCTGCTTCTCCGGATATCATTTCTTATAATATTCCTTTTCGAAGGAAACTTTTGCAAAGCCCAATCCCTCGATCCCGTCGCAGCTTTTCCACTTGAATTTGGTGAGAAGGCCATGGTCCATGTGAAGAATATCTGTGCATTCGGGGAAAGGGGTGACGGAACAGAGGCGGCAAAGAAAACCGTTGATTACATCGGGAATGAATTCACGAAAGCCGGTCTTGAGATCGAAAAAGATACCTTTTCCTACAGTGCATTCGAAGCTAAAAAAATTGCCCTGGCCATCGACGGGAAGAAGATAATAGCCAAACAGATCATCCTTAACCCATATAAAGGAAACATCCGTTACAAAGGATCCTTTCTCTTCTTTTATCCCGACTCTTCCCTTTCAAGGCAGATGATGCAGAACATGAGGGGAAAGATCATCGTGACCAAAGATCCGGCCGATTATTATTCCCTTTCCAACCGGAGTCCATGGGTCATCATTGTTCTTGATAAACCAGATTTTGACAGAGTGGTGCGATCAAAGATTCCGGCAGGATCACACGAAATCAATTTCAATTTTTCGGGGAAGATCAGAATCCTTCAGTCTGTTAATGTAGTTGGCATCCTTAAGCCCACTCAACCCGATTCCGGGGAGATCATCCTTTCGGCACACTGGGATTCCTACAATTCTGCAGGCGCCGATGACAATGCCTCAGGGGTTGCAACCCTGATAGAACTGGCCAGGTATTTCAGTCTTCATAAAACAGAACTCAAAACAACCCTGAAATTTGTCTCATTCGGAGCCGAGGAAAAGGGCACAATCGGAGCCGTTGCCTATGTTGATCATCACAGGAATGAACTAAAGAACTGCAAGCTGATGTTCAACATCGATGGTGTAAGCGGATTAAGGGATATTTATGTTGACCTCACGGGAAAAGTAGAGAACATCTCTCCCGAAAAAGGGGTGATCAGGGAGAAACTTTATTTCCGGAACATGGCGCTGCGCGGGAAACCGGGAAACTGGTTTTGGATTGAAGAATACCCGATGGCATCAGATGTCCCTAAATGGCTATGGCTGGATGTCATTGACGTTTGCAATGCCTTTAATACGAAGATCAACCAGGTCAGCGGGATCGGTTCCGATCACCAGGCATTTGCGCTGGCCGGCATTCCCTGCACCAGCATCACCATTGATAATGGAATTGAAACGCACACATCGGCTGATACTCCTGAAAAAGTTCACCCGGAAGGAATGTGGATTGCCGGGAGAATAGTGGCTGGGGTAGTAGCCAAAATAGCGAAAAGCGAAATAGCGAAATAGCGAAATTTTTTCACTCGCCAATTCACCAATTCACCAGTTCGTAAGTTATTCTTCGAGATCCTTCTCAAAAAGTTCCCTGTCCTTCTTGGAAAGGTGCGGGCAGTCGAGCATGGCTTTCCTTAATTCACGGTTGAAGGCTTTACCGAATTTCGGATCTTTTGTTTTGTCCTTGTATTTTTCACCGAATTCCTTGTAAACAACCTGCATTTCGTTCTGTATTTGTTCTCCCTGTGCCTGGAGTTTTGCCGTTGTGATAGTATCTGCGGGGTCGGTTGCCCTCAGCTTGTTCATCACCTCGATGTTCCGGCACATGAGATCCCCGATTTTGGAGGCATCCTTTTTCAATTCACGGTTCCCGCAGCCGGAAAGAATGAAAATCATTCCGATGAAAACAGGAAATAACAGGTTTCTGGATTTCATGATTCAGTTTATAAAGTTCATAAAGGAAAACATTCGCTTTTCGTTATTTTTTTCACCACAGATTACACACCTGCCTGCCGGCAGGCAGGGATTAACACAGATTTGTCACAGACAAAATTTTTCAACATATGACGTATGACCTATGACTTCTCACCAGATCACGGGTTCACCAGTTTAATATTCAGTTCCTTCAACTGAACTTCGCTGATCGATGAAGGAGTGTCGATCATCACATCTCTTCCGGAGTTGTTCTTCGGGAAAGCCATGAAATCGCGGATCGATTCACCTCCTCCGAAAATCGTACACCAGCGGTCGAAGCCAAAAGCAATTCCGCCATGCGGAGGTGCGCCATATTCAAAGGCATTCATCAGGAAGCCGAACTGTTCCTGGGCCTGTTCATCGGTGAAACCAAGAACGCTGAACATTTTCTTCTGCAGGTCGCGGTTATGGATACGGATCGAACCTCCGCCGATCTCAACGCCGTTGATCACAAGGTCGTAGGCATTGGCCCTGACAGCCCCGGGATCTGTATCAAGCAAAGGAATATCTTCCGGAACCGGCGATGTGAACGGATGGTGTTTTGCATAGAAACGTTTTGTTTCCTCGTCCCATTCCAGCAGCGGGAAATTGGTTACCCAGAGGGGTTTGAAAACGGCAGGATCCATAAGTCCGAGGCGCTTTCCCATCTCCAGCCTGAGCGTTCCCAGCGCAGTTTGTGTCTTCTCTTTTTTCCCTGCCATGATCAGGATAAGGTCTCCGGGTTGGGCAGTACACTTCTCTGCAATGATTTTCAGATCTTCCGGAGTATAAAACTTATCAACCGAAGATTTCAGTGTGCCATCGGCTCCAAAACGGATCGATACCAATCCTGAAGCACCTACCTGCGGACGCTTGACCCAGTCGGTCAACTCATCCAGCTGTTTACGGGAGTATTCCGAACAGCCCGAAGCATTGATCCCTGCAACTAGTTCCGCATCGTCAAATACCTTGAATCCTTTGCCTTTCACAACGCCGTTCAGCTCCGTGATCGTCATGCCAAAACGGATATCCGGCTTGTCGCTGCCGTATTCAAGCATGGCGCGGTCGTAGGTCATCCGGTGGAAATCACCGGTATCGACCTCTTTTATTTTCCTGAACAGGTGTTTTGCGAGGTTCTCGAAGGTTGAAAGAATGTCTTCCTGGGTAACGAACGACATCTCACAGTCGATCTGGGTGAATTCCGGCTGCCGGTCGGCGCGGAGATCTTCGTCGCGGAAACACTTTACCAGCTGGAAATAGCGGTCGAAACCGGCCACCATCAGCAATTGCTTGAATGTTTGCGGCGACTGCGGAAGCGCATAGAACTGTCCGGCGTTCATCCTCGACGGCACCACGAAATCACGTGCACCCTCAGGTGTTGACTTGATCAGCACCGGGGTTTCGATCTCGATGAATCCCTGGTCGTTCATGTAATTCCGGGTTTCGATGGCCATCCGGTGACGAAGCTCGAGGTTTTTCTTATTCACATTCCGCCGGAGATCAAGATAGCGGTATTTCATGCGAAGCTCTTCCCCGCCGTCGGTATTATCTTCGATGGTGAAAGGAGGGATCTTCGATTCATTCAGGATCTCAAACGAATCCACGAGGATCTCAACATCGCCGGTGGGCATCTTTGGATTCTTATTGCTGCGTTCGGCGACTTTCCCGCTGGCGGCAACGACAAACTCCCGTCCCAGTTTTCTTGCTTCCAGGGTGAGCGGGGCATTTCCCTCCATGTTGAACACCAGCTGTGTGATCCCGTAACGATCACGCAGGTCAACAAAAGTAAGTCCCCCCATGTCTCTCGACCGCTGCACCCAGCCGCACAGCCTGACCACCTGGCCGGCGTGTTCCTGTCGCAGTTCCCCGCATGTATGTGTCCGAAGCATGATTCGTGTTATTGATTTGAATGCAAATGTAACGAAAAAATGTTTGTACATTTGAGGCGGAAATACTTCCGCTGCCGCATTCTAACTGACGAAAAACTTACCTGGTTACCTGATACAGGTTATTCATTATTAACGTTAAGACGAACGAATATGAAATACGAAATATCCGTATCGGAAGATAAAAGTTTTATCCTGATAAACGTAGATGGTGATTTCAATGATAATGAGGAAATGATGATGGAAAACATTAAAGCCCATCAAATTGCACAGGAATTTGGAATTGAGAAATTCCTGATGGACCTGACGAAAACAAAGAGCAATTTATCCCCCCTTGACAGGTATGATTTTGCCTATAATGATCTGAGAAAAAACGAAGAAATCAACATGAAGGCGAAAATCGCCATGATCGTAAGCGAAGATGATCACAGCCATGATTTCAGCGAAACGGTGCTGCAGAATGCTGGCGTGATCGCAAAAATTTTCAGAAACCGGGATGAGGCGATTGCCTATCTGAAGTTATAGCAAAGCCATTCCTTCAAATGATCCCCGGTTATCCTTCAACCACAGAAATATTCCTATTTTATTGTAACCCTGATCCCTTCCGAATGTGCCGCAAATTCCGGCGCATACATGCACTGGACCGTTGTGATGCCATTTGAATATTCTCCTGCAGCATTAATCACAAGCGGGTATTCAAAAACATAGGTTCCCTTCGGCAGGTAATCGAAAAAGAAATTGGCGGCAAGGTCTGTCATGGACTGGTAATAACCCAAGCCGCCCTGGTAACGGTATCCTGAATTCTGCTCCGAGGTTAGTGGTTCAAATGCCGACGCCCGCATATCTTTCATATGAACAAATTCCAGGTTGCGGTCAACCGAAAGGACGATCCGGACGATGATCTTATCCCCAACCGTTAATCCTTCAGCATTTGTACTTTGTACTTTGTACTTTGTAATTGGGTCAAGTACCTTCCCGGCCGGCGTTACCCGTTCAATAAAAAGTTCTTTCTCAACTTTAAGTGGTGTACTGTGGGGTGTGATTTTATCAAGGTCTTCAAAATACTGCCAGTAAAGCGCTCCCCAGGCAACTCCTTCGCCCGTCCGGTCAACTTTAACGTTCCCCATTTCGGGACGAATCTCTTTTCCGTCGCGGTGCACCTGGAAATAGCCTGTCCCGGCCTCGACTTTCGTATCGGTGATTTTCTGCGGATCGATGACCTCATCTCCCAGGCTGATCTTCACGGCCGATTCCTGCGAAAGCAGGTCCGTCCCGCGAAGCAGCAGCGCATAACAGGCTTCAGCCGTGGCACGGCCTGTCTGCCAATCCTGCGTCTGTTTCTGTTTCAGCAGCCAGATCTTCATTTCGTCAACCGGTTTTTTATCCGCGGAAATTTCTTCGTAAGCCTCGATCAGCAGCGCCTGGGTCTCAATGGGGGCCTGGTACCACAGGTAACCGCCCTGCAGGGCCCAGTACATTCCCATCTCCTGAGAATGCAGGGCTTTCTCAGAAAGCGATTTAAGTATTGCGGCAGGAACGACCGTATTCCCCATCCGGTTCAGCGCAAGACCGATCATCCCCTGGAAATGAAGATCAGATTGCAGCCAGTATTTTTCCGCCTGGTGCCTGAAATAATCAAATGCTTCCTTTGCCGGTCCTGTACCTGTCAATGATCCGACAGGAAGATCCCGCAGGAAATAACTTCTTGCAAAAAGATACTGGATCTCCGTAGCACCAAGATGGTTTTCATCCAGCTTTCCCGGATAATACTTTTTGATATCGTTATAATCTTTCACAATTTCCGCATCAAGAAAACCGATGGCTTTTGTCACCATCTTCCAGGTTTCGCGGTCTTCCCGTATGTTCTTTATCCCCAGATGACCCAGGCGGCCGATCCCGGTAACGATATCCTGGGTGATGTAACGGCTTTCCGGCATTCCGTCGAACCAGGGCCATCCGCCGGAAGGAGCCTGCATCTTCTGCAGTTTCTTCAGGTTTGCATCCAGCCGGACGGTCATGGTATTCCCGTCGAAAAACAATCCCAATTTGTATTTCCTTTGCGTTTCATCCGTTGCTTCCAGCACCCAGGGAGTTTCCTGCAACAATGCGGATTTCAGCTGTTCGTTCTTTCCAAGATTTGATTTCAGCGCATCAGGGGTGATGTTTTTCCAGCTTTCAAAAACCTGGCGGATCCGGGGATTGGAATTTGCAATGAACGATGCAATGCTGTTGACATAATAAGAACGGAAAATGTTGTCCGCATTCGGGTATTTAGGATCATCGAGCGAAGGAAGCGCCTGCACGGCAAACCATGCCGGATTCGAAGTAAATTCAAGTGTGAGCTTATAATTCTTCAGGGTGCTTCCGGAAGAAGAATTCAGAAGCTTGTCAAACTTAAAGTCAAACGTACCCTTTCCCCTGACGGGCAGCGGCAAGGATTCGGTTACCAGCATCCGGTTTGTAAGCACCGGGAATGCATTCTCCTCACCATCGCTGAAATCTCCTGCCCTGGCTGTTACACGGTACATCAGCACCGAAAGCGCAGGATCATCCGGTATTGCAAGTTTCCAGGAAACTGACGAACTCTGCCCAACGGGTATTGTAAATTCCTGGTCCCTGCTGCCGGTGATCAGGCTGACCGGCTTTTGGGTCAGTGCATCCAGCATTTCCAGCCTTACTTCTCCCTTCAGGGTACGGTCGCTCAGGTTCACCACTTTTGTGCTGAATACAACAGTATCTCCCTGCCGCACGAACCGCGGTGCGTTCGGAAATACCATCAGATCCTTACGGGTGACGAGTTCATTTTCAATCAAACCGTAATCCAGCTGTTTCGTTTGTGCGAAACCAAGGATTTTCCAGCGTGTCAGCGATTCCGGCACCGTGAACTTCACTTCCAGGTTCCCGGCCGTATCAGTAACAAGCGAAGGATAAAAGAATGCCGTTTCCCTGAAGTCCCTGCGAACCTGAATTCCTTTCTGGCTTCCCTCTTTACGCCCGGCTTCAGTTGGCAGGATGCCCTGATCACCAGCCTGTGCGACCGTTTGACCTGATGCAGGGACAACCATCTCTGCCTCCGTTGTTGCGGACTCTTCAACTGTAAGGTTATCGGCCACGGCCATCGGTGGCGCAAATTTCGCATTCCTGTCTGTGGCCATTCCTCCGACGCGGTAAGTCCGGTAACGGCCACCGCCCAGGAAACCCATATCGAACCAGTTCAGCTGTTCATAAACAGGGAAGATATATTCATCACTGCGATAATGGAGGGGGTAATAGGTTCCGGATGAGGTGCGGAAACCATTCCCGGCTTCCCATGGAAGGGAGGAATAATATAACCGGAAGATGGAAAACGACCATGCATTCGGCCTGAAAACATCCAACGATGCATCGTACATGGCCGTCAGATACTCAGCGCGAACCGGTATCTTTTGAACATTGGTAATTTTGATCTTCCATTCCTCATTCTGGCCCGGGATGAGCTTGTCACGGAACGTTTCAAATTTAATGTCGAGTTTTTTGTTCGTGTAGGGAACATATACCGGCTGGGAATGCTGAAATACACGGTTGTGGCGGATAAAAACAAAATTTACAGCAAAGTTTCCGCGGAGCTTTTCCAGGATCGGAACCTCCACAAGTGTCTGGCTGTTATTCAGGTTGATGTGCTTCCGTGAATAGAGGCTGTCGTCTCTCCGGACCTCAAACAGAACGCTCACATTCTCTGCTTTTGTCCCGATCAGGAAACGGGCTTTTTCGCCGGGTTCTCCGCTTACTTTCAGGGGAACAAACCAATCCATTTCCGGAACAGGAACCTTTGTGGAAGCCGGATCATAGATCACGAAGTCCTTTTTGACTTCAACTGCTTCCCCGTAAGGATCTTTTGCTTTCATTGTCAGAAGATAGTTACCCTGTTTCAGCCCTGTGCCTTGCGCTAAGCGCCCGGTGCTTAATCGAAAAACGGAATCTGTCTTCGTATCAAAACCAGTCTGCAGGATATTTTCCTCAACGGCCCATTTTCCGGGGTTATCTTCATCATCCCTTACATCCATCGGAAATGAGGAACGGAATTCTTCTTCCGTCATGCCCATCAGGTCGGGACGGTCGAGGGTGCGTTTGCGAAGCAGGCGGTCGGGCTGATGGAGACGCTGGATGGTCACGGTGACGACTGCCGGAGTTTTCCGTCCGTTCAGGTTGGTGGCTGTCAGGCGGAATGCAGTATCATGTGCAGGATCCAGTTTTTCCGGGAGGTTCATGCTGACCAGAAGAGAGACGTACCCCACCGAAACACTTTCATTGGCCGATTGTGTTTCGCCGTTTACATCGGTCACATCGGCATACACAACATAATCAAATACCGGGTTAAAGGATTTTTCAATGGCCTGATCGGGAATGGCCCTGAACTTTATACTGAAGCTCCCGTCGGAAGCGCTCTTCATCGTCCCATGAAGGATCTCTGTTTCAGAAGAAGGAGGTGTAAAATACCACCACCATTCCCGGAACGGAAAACGGGCAGCACGTACAACGCGGTATTTCACACTGGCGCCGTCAAGGCTGTTTCCTGCATAAGCAACGGCCTTTCCGGTCATGGTGATGGTGTCGTTTAGACGGTAATTGCCTTCCACCGGCTCAAATGCGATCTCAAATGTGGGGCGCTTGTACTCTTCCACGGAAATACTGGTTGACCCGGAACCATTGGAAATGGTCATCGAACCAAGAAGAACACCCTGCGGAACGGTAAATGATCCATTGAAAGATCCAAATTCATTGGTCTTGAGCGACTGCTCGGCGATCTTCTGGCTGTTGACATCCGTAAAAACAACAATCGTTGTTTTATCAGGCTGGATGCTGTAGTTATCGCCGTTCTTTTCAAGCAGGACTCCCTTGAAATAGATGATCTGCCCGGGCCGGTAAATTGCCCGGTCGGTGAAGAAAACGGTCTTCTGAACCGGCTTTTTCACCGCATCATTCACTGGGTATTGGTAATAATTCCCGGTGATAAACAGATCGTCCTTCATCCGTAGCCTCAGGAAAATATTGCCGTAAGCAGTGTTCCGTGGAAGCGCCGGCAAAACGATATGGCCATTCTCATCTGAAATGTATTCGCCAGTTTTTTTGTTTTCATATTTCCGGGTCATGTAGTTGAAGCCATTGGTAAAAGCTTCGGCCACGACGCCTTTCAGGGAAAGCCCGGTCTCCCGGCCGAGGATGTAGAATTCCTCTTCATTCTTTTCATTTTTCTGACTGATGTAGCTGATCCTGGTTGAAAAGAAAGGAGCCCAGGCGATCACCTGGCCTGTGTCGCTGAACTGAGGATCCGAAGAAACGATCAGGATGTAAAAACCTGCATCAAGTTCAGGAATGCGGAAATCCATCCGGTGCGATTGCAGATCGCCGTCATTGGGAAGATTCAGCGATCCATCTTTCTGGAATTTTAATCCGGTATAATAAGCGATCAGCTCTTCCCGTGTCCGGTTCGCCGTTCTTTCCTGGTTCTCCTCCGGTGTTGTCTTTGCCAGCCGGAACCAGATCTTTTCCACGTTTCTGAATTCAAGCGATCCCAGAGACGGCTTTCCCGGGATCACGCCATATTCGGTATGAACCAACAATGCAGGCTTCCGGATCTCAGAGGCCAGGAGCCTGCAGTTAACTGCTCCCGTGCTTTCCGGAAACTGCCGGATGGCCTTCTCGCAATAACCGAGCGCTTCTTTGATTTCCCATTTGTGCTTGGTTGATTGCAGCGGATGATAAGATGATCCCTGGTCATGCAAATACTGAGCAATCCGGAATGTCACATCTGCCGAAAAAGGAGAAGAAGCATTTGCCTCCTCCAGCTTTTTCAATGATTCAAAATAGAGGCTGTCTTTTCCATCCATAACAGCATTTTCATAGACGAACATAAAACGGTGGAGTTCTTCGTCAATGAGCGCCCTGGGATCTTTATCCGCAAGATGGAACGAGGCAAGGTCCTGAAAAATCTTCAGCGCAAGTGCATCCGAAGAAGGGGAATTTGCGGGAAGCCAGGGCTTCATCCTGGCAAAATCAGAGGCCTGCATGAAATACTCCGGGTTAGCCAAAACAAAGGGTTCGGCGAAAGAAACATCCGCGCCTTTGTTTCCCTGAAAATAATCCAGCGCCCTCCAGCAAAGGAAATCATAAAGTGTTGGTCGGTACTCATCAGCCAGGATTCCTTTCAGTTTTGCTCTCTTGTGCTCGTATGTATCGGGTTTTTCCAGGATGGGTTCGAAATTCCCGATCGGGATGGACTGCAGCAGGGACGGGTTATCCAGGGAAAGCAGATAGGTCCTGGCGATGTTACGGCTGAGGGTTTTCAGGTCCCAGGTCTCGATGCTGTCGGGAATACTGTTTGCCAGCTGGGTGCGGTTGCTGAATCGGTAAATGTTCGTCTGGTAATAATTCCAGTAAAGTTCTGCCAGGATTGAACTGAGGATCTGTGCAACCGGCTCCCGTGCCGTGCCCCTGAGCTCGTTCCGTACATCATTTATCGATGCAACCTGGGGATTTTCACGGAAATCGGCTTTCAGCTTCAGTCGGTATATTATGGACTTGATGTACTGCGGAGCATTATTTTCATTTTTCGCTTTCAGATAGATGTTATCGACAATCTCCAGCGCGGATTTGGGAAGGCCGAGATTGGAGAGGGAATCGACTTTTTTCCAGTCGCGGTCATAACTGGTGAACTGGTGAACTGGTGAATTGGTGAGTTGTTGAGTTGCTGAGCTGTTGAGTTGTTTAGTCGCAGGTTTTGCTGGTTTCTGAGCAGTAAGGGAAAAGGAGATCGCAAAAAGGAGGAATAATAAGAAAACATTCCGTGCTTTCATGGCATGATGGTTTTGGGTATGCAATTATAAGGGAAACGGCGGAGGATAGCAAAGATTGTGCCTTAACTACTCTTTGACCAGCGAGGTCAGGGGATTGGCCAGGCCCTTGTACTCGGTCAGTTCAAGTTTTACGGAACCGACGGCAACGGCTGATTTTGCAAGGATAGGAATGCGGTTATCATCATCGGAAACCCAGACATCCATGGGATACGGCTGGCTGAAAACATTTCCGGTCGCAACCATCGGCTTGAACTTCAGGCAATGAAATCTTCCAAGGTCGGTGATCACATCCTCGCGGCCGGCGAATTCAATGAGGGAGGTATAAACGGAATCGTCGAGCATGAAATCCACAGGAAACCGGTCACCGATTTTAAGATTGGAGAAATCCAGCGTCCGGCAATAATAGAAGGCGGATAGAATATCATGCGTGCCGGGCTTCATGCTCTTGTTGGCGGTGTGGCTGGAATAGGAACCGGAATATTGATTGAACCTCACCTCGTCATCTTTCTTATAATCAGCCTCACGGGTCTTACGAATGAAAGACCACGGAACAAGATATTCTTCGTCCATGTAGGACTCAAAGCGATCAACTACCTTGTAAAATAAATTGAATGCGCCTTTTGATTTTCCCTCGCCGATAATGTGGTAGGTATTGCGGTCATTCACCTTTGTGTTTTCGAACTTTACTTCAAGGGTGGCCATTCCGGCTGTCACTTTGCCTGTAATTTTGGAATCATAGTAAACCCGGAATTTCAACCGTTCACCGCGGATGAAAGCTTTGTTCTGAACGGGTTTGAGTTCCTGGGCATTGACATACGTCATATGACATACGACATACGTTAAAAGTAAAAGCCAGCGAAATAATTTCGTATTCAGATTACGATGCTGATGATTTTTTTCTTTGTATCTGATCATATGATATAGAGATTGATTATAGCCTTTAACACCCGAAGAGAATAACCGGATGGGAAGGCGGCATTACAACAATTGAACCAAAATTTGACTTTTTTTCCTTTTCGGATTATATTTGTACAATACATGAACTATAAAACAAAAGAACTAAAATAAGAAAATATGATCACAACGGAAGAACTTTTTCAAAAATACGGGACACCAAATGAAACCGGCAGTCCTTACCTGGTGAAAATCAAGCTGCCTTACCCCATGGTGCTTTCCTGGGATAAGAACCAGCAGGTAAACTCAATTTCCTGCCACGGGATGATCGCGGATAGCCTGCTGAAGGTTTTCAATGAAATCCTTACCGAATACGGCTTATCTCAGATCCAGGAGCTTGGCATCAACATTTACGGAGGATGCTTCAACTTTCGGAAAATGAAAGGTGGCAATGAGTGGAGCCGGCATTCATGGGGTGTTGCGATAGACCTGGACCCGGAGAGAAACCAGCTGCACGAAACAAAGGAAACAGCAAGGTTTGCCCGGCCAGAGTACCAGAAAATGATCGACATTTTTTACAGGAACGGTTTTCTGTCGCTGGGTGTTGAAAAAAATTACGACTGGATGCATTTTGAAACTGCGAAGTAAAAAATCACGGGACCTGCATTTCAGTTTGGTGTTGAACCAGGATCAACCCACCACCACGTTAACGATCTTTCCGGGCACCACGATGATCTTTTTCGGTGGCTTTCCTTGCAGCCATTTTGCCGAATCCGGGGCTGCAAGTACCGCCTGTTCAATCTCCGGAACCGTCAGCGACAGCGGCAGAGGCAGCTGGAATCTCAGTTTTCCGTTAAATGAAACCGGGTAAGTAAACGCATTTTCAACGGTAAATTCTTCTTTGTATTCAGGGAAAGAAGCAAATGAAATACTGCCGGTATGTCCCAGCGATTCCCAGAGCTCTTCGGCCATGTGCGGGGCATAAGGGGCAATCAGGATCACCAGCGGTTCGAGGATCGCGCGCTTGTTGCATTTCAGATCGGAAAGCTCATTCACGCAGATCATAAAATTGGAAACGGCCGTATTGAACGAAAAACGCTCAATGTCGTCCTGAACTTTTTTTATGGTCTTGTGGAGGATCTTCAGTTCTTCCGCCGTTGGTTCTTCATCCGTAACAGAAAACAGATTTTCACGGTCGTGATAGAGCCTCCAGAATTTCCGGATAAAACGGAACACCCCTTCAATGCCATTGGTGTCCCAGGGTTTCGACTGTTCCAGCGGACCGAGGAACATCTCATACAACCGGAGGGTATCAGCGCCATAACGTTCGATCAGGGCATCCGGGTTGACAACGTTGTGCAGCGACTTTGACATTTTCTCGATCTCCCAGCCGCAAATGAATTTACCGTCCTCTAAAATGAATTCCGCATCAACCAGGTCGGGACGCCAATTCTTAAAGCCATCAAGATCGAGAACATCATTTTCCACCAGCGACACATCCACGTGCATGTCGGTCACATCGTCATCCTTTTTCAGGTTAAGAGAAACGAATGTGTTGGTGTTTTTCAGCCGGTAGACAATGCTCGACCTCCCCTGGATCATCCCCTGGTTGATCAGTTTTTTATACGGTTCCTCTTTGCAGACAAGTCCGATATCGTAAAGAAACTTGTTCCAGAACCGTGAATAAACCAGATGTCCCACAGCATGTTCGGCGCCGCCGAGGTAGAGATCCACATCCTGCCAGTACTGATTGGCTTCTTTTGAAAAATATTCGTTATCGTTCCGCGGATCCATGTAACGCAGGTAATAGCCGCTGGATCCTGCAAAACCGGGCATGGTGCTTGTTTCGTAGTGGTACCCGTCCTTCGTCTGCCAGTTCTTCGCACGCGCGAGCGGAGGCTCACCGGTTTCGGTTGGCAGGTAGGATTCCACTTCCGGAAGCACCAGCGGCAGCTCCGATTCATCCATTACATAAGGAATTCCGTCTTTATAATAAACCGGAAAAGGCTCTCCCCAATAACGCTGCCGGCTGAAGATCGCATCACGGAGGCGGTAATTCACAGTCCCCCTGCCGATCTTCAGTTCTTCAACCCTCCTGATCATAGTACTGACAGCCTCTTTCACGTTCATGCCGTTGATGAATTCGGAATTGATCAGGATGCCGTCTTTGGCATCGTAAGAACTTTCGGAGATATCGCCGCCGGAAACCACCTCCACGATGGGCAGGTTGAAATGCTTAGCAAAATCATAATCCCGGCTGTCGTGTGCCGGAACGGCCATGATGGCACCGGTTCCGTAACCGGCCAGCACGTAATCAGCCACCCAGACAGGGATCTTTTTCCCGTTCAGCGGATTCAGGCAATATGCCCCGGTAAATTCTCCTGAGATCTTCTTTACCTCCGACATCCTTTCGCGCTCCGAACGGTTCTTTGCCCAGTGAATGTAATCCCGGACTTTTTGAAGGCAATCGGGAGAGGCGATGGCTTCGGCGAGGTCATGCTCCGGGGCGATCACCATGAATGTCGATCCGAAAATCGTGTCCGGCCGGGTCGTGAAAATATCAAGATGATAGGAAGTATTATCAATGGGAAAAGCAATCTCGGCTCCTTCCGACCGGCCGATCCAGTTCTTCTGGATCTCTTTCAGGGATTCTGAAAAATCGATGGAATCAAGTCCTTCGAGCAACCGCTCCGCGTATGCAGTGATGCGCAGGAACCACTGTCGCATCAGCTTGCGCTCGACAGGGTAACCCCCGCGCACAGAGAAGCCATCTTTTACCTCATCGTTGGCAAGGACGGTTCCCAGCTGGGGACACCAGTTCACGATGGCGTCCGACTGGTAAGCCAGGCGGTAGTTCATCAGCAGGTCACGCTGCAATTTCTCCGGGAAGGATTTCCAGTCATTTCCTGAAAAAATTCCGTTTTTGTATTCGCCGAAAGAAGGATATTTCCTGCAGAAATTCTTGAACCACTCACCGGTCATCGCCGCTTCAACAGATGCATTGCCGGAGGATTCAAATTCGGCAACCAGTTCAGAAATCGGTTCAGCCTTCCGGGTTTTAAGGTTATACCAGTGGTTGAAAAGCTGGACGAAGGTCCATTGTGTCCATTTGTAATACGCAGGATCGCAGGTTTTCACTTCCCGGTCCCAGTCGTAGGAGAAGCCGATCTTATCCATCTGCTCCCGGTAACGGGCGATGTTCTTTTCGGTGGTGATGGCCGGATGGGTTCCTGTCTGGATGGCATACTGTTCGGCCGGAAGTCCGAATGCATCATATCCCATCGGATGGAGAACATTAAATCCTTTCAGCCGTTTGTAACGCGAATAAATATCGGAAGCGATGTACCCCAGCGGATGTCCTACGTGCAGCCCAGATCCCGAAGGATAAGGGAACATGTCGAGGACATAATATTTCGGTTTCGAAGGATCGGTCTCTGCACGGAATGTTTTATTCCTCATCCAGTATTCCTGCCATTTCGTCTCGATCGCTGAAAAATTGTACTCCATTTTTTATGTGGTGAACTGGTGAACTGGTGAAGTGGTGAGTTAAAAAGTTCACCAATTCAGCAGAAAATTTTCTGCGAAGTTAGGAAAAAGAGGGGAAATAACTGTGTTCCGGTTTGTCAATTATATACCGAATAGCCACAATAAAGAGGATGTATTGAAGTTAAATACATATAAAAAACCCTATCGCCATGATGAACAAAAGAAAAACAACCCAGAAAACACTTTTCACGTGCTTGCTGTCAATCACATTTCTTGCATTGATCATGCAGGTTTACGCCCAGAAAGAAAACAAACCGGCCTCTGTATCGCCGAACGTTACGGTTCCCGGAAAATACCTTGTCCTCAATCCGGATCAACTGAAGATCCTTGGATTTGAATCGAACACGACCGGGCTCTTCTATAAAAACACCCGGGTTGACAGGGCCGACAAAGGTGTTCTTTGTCTCTATTTCACAGAAAAGGTTTATTGTTCCAGCATCCTTCTCAAAAAGAACGAAGCCATTCCGGGGCATTCAGCTCCTGAAAACATCCTGAAAAAACAAAAGCTCACCGAATACGACTTTTATCCTGTCGTTGTAGCAAATTTAAACGGGTCGAGGACACAGGATTTCACCGCTTCTCAAAAAGATCCCAACCAGAAGCTTCTTCCGGTCCAGGTCAACATGGCCGATCTGAAACTGGGCAAACGCAAAGACGTCCTGGTTTTCTGGTTCAAACCTACGGAAGCGCTGAAGGAAAGCCTCAAGGGCATTGCGAATGTGGACGGGTACATACAGGCGCTACCGGCTAATAAATAGAAAATGGAGGATAGAAGATGGAAGATGGAGCTTCATTTTTCCAACATCCATCTTCCATTTTCCATTCTCGATCCACAACCATCCATCATCCGGCATCCAGGATCGACTTTGCGAATCATTTAAAATTTTGCCTTACCTTCGCTTTCTCAATCCATCACCATGGCCCGGCAGGAGGAAAAATATTACAACCGGAAAATCCGGACATCGCATTTTTCAACGGTGGTCAGCATCACGCTGGTGCTGTTCATGCTCGGTTTGCTGGGACTGCTGGTGCTGCATGCCAAAAAGCTTTCGGATTATGCCAAAGAGAACATCGGGTTCTCGATCATGATAAAAGAAGGCGTGAAAGAGGCCGGGATCATGGCCTTCCTTAAAAAACTAGATACCGAAGAGTTCGTTAAATCCACAGAATATATACCGAAAGAAAAAGCTGCACTTGAGCTGAAGAAGGAACTGGGCGAAGATTTCATCGGGTTCCTCGGGTACAACCCGTTACTTCCGACGATCGATCTCCGGCTGAAAGCCGAATATGCAAGTCTGGAAAGTGTGAACAGCATTGAAAAAAAGCTGCTGGCAAACCCCGAAGTGAAAGAAGTTTTTTACCAGAAAGACTTGCTGGAAATGGTCAACCAAAACATCAACCGCATCAGCCTGATCATCCTTGGTTTCAGCGCCGTGCTGATGATCATCGCGATTGCACTGATCAACAATACCATCCGGCTTTCGGTCTATTCGCGGCGCTTCATCATCCGCACGATGCAGCTGGTGGGCGCTACACGCAATTTTATCCGCCGTCCTTTCATCCGGAACGGCATCATCGACGGGCTCATCAGCGCCATCGTCGCGATCGGGGGCCTGATGGTTGTCGTATATTTTATTTTGCAGGAGATCCCGGAACTGATCCAGATGGTGGATCTGAAGCTTTACCTGATCCTCATCGTTGTCGTTCTTCTGCTGGGCATCCTGATCTCCTGGTTCTCTACATGGCTGTCGGTGAGGAAATACCTCCGGATGAAAACCGACGAATTATACGCCTGATTGAAAAAAATCAATTAATTTTGAGCCGAATTTAAATCCAATGGAAAAAAAGATAAAAAAAGGAGTTC
Source organism: Bacteroidota bacterium (assembly GCA_026391805.1). Classification (GTDB taxonomy): domain Bacteria; phylum Bacteroidota; class Bacteroidia; order Bacteroidales; family FEN-979; genus FEN-979. The sequence continues at coordinate 379,808 of JAPLDJ010000015.1, forward strand.
CGGTCAAAGGGCCGGTTAGCGCACCCCAGAAACCAAAAGTTGTACAGGCAACCCCGGCCCCAAAAGCTCCTGCAGCTGCTGTCAAGACAGGTGAATTTGCATTCGGAAAGGAAAATTACCGCCTGCTTTTTATCGGCCTGGCCTTTATCGCACTTGGATTTATCCTCATGATCGGGGGCGGGTCGAAGGATCCCAAGGTCTTTAACCCGGCCATCTTCAATTTCCAGCACATCACCCTCGCGCCCATCCTGGTGCTTACCGGCTATGTGATCGAGATCTTCGCCATCATGAAGAAACCAAAGGATTGAAATGTCCCTGCTGCAGGCGATCCTTCTTGCCATCGTTGAAGGGATAACGGAATTCCTGCCGATATCGTCCACCGGGCACATGATCCTGGCCCAAAACATAATGGGCATTCCTTCTGATGATTTTGTAAAGGCATTTACGGTGAACATCCAGTTCGGGGCCATTCTGTCGGTCATCGTTCTGTACTGGAAAAGGTTTTTCCAATCCTGGGATTTTTATTTCAAGCTCGCTGTTGCGTGTCTACCGCTGATCATCGCCTATTTTCTTGAAAAGCAGGTGGACGAGATGCTCGGAAGCGTTTTAATCGTGGCGGTTTCTTTGCTTGCCGGAGGGATCCTGCTCCTGTTTGTCGATCAATGGTTCGACCGGCCGGAAAATGACAAAACCAAAATGACCTTCAAAAAAGCCCTGATCATCGGTTTTTTCCAGATCATATCCATCATCCCGGGGGTTTCACGATCGGCTGCTACGATTGTTGGCGGAATGACACAGAAACTGTCAAGGACAAAAGCGGCAGAATTTTCGTTTTTCCTGGCTGTTCCCACTATGTTTGCCGCCTCGGTGCTGAAACTGGTACAGAACTACAAGCTGATAAAAGGCGACCACCTCGAACTATTGCTGGTTGGCAACCTTGTTTCCTTTATCGTTGCCATGATCGCCATCAAAGCATTCATTGCCTACCTGACCAAACATGGGTTCAGGATTTTCGGTTACTACCGCATCATTGTCGGGTTGCTGATCATCCTTCTGATGGTATTCGGGAAGAGCATTACCATTCACTGATCAAATAAACTCACCCCCTCAGTCCCCCTCTCTTTATTTTAAAGAGAGGGGGAAGACCCGGGAACCGGGGCAGGGGGTGAGTTTTTTTTCTCGCAAATTTTGTCGAATTTTACAAAACTTAATCAGGTACAATGACGTTCGATTTTGAAAAGGGAGAGATCCTGCTTGTTAACAAGCCATACAAATGGACCTCTTTCGATGTGGTCAACCTGGTGCGGAATTACATCCGGAAGGATCTCGGGCTGAAAAAGCTGAAGATCGGCCATGCCGGAACACTCGATCCCCTGGCATCGGGCCTGCTGATCCTCTGCACCGGCAGGATGACCAAGCAGATCGAGCAGTTCAAGGAATACGACAAGGAATACACCGGAACGTTCACGCTCGGCGCCACCACACCGTCATACGACCTGGAACAGGAGATCGATCAGCATTACCCGTGGGAGCATGTAACACGTGAGAATATCCTCGAAGCCGTGAAAAGCATGACCGGCACCTACGACCAGCTTCCGCCGGTCTACTCCGCCAATAAGATCAAAGGTAAAAGAGCGTATGAATATGCCCGCAGGGACCAGGAGGTAGAAATGCGGCTGAAACGGATTACCATCTCTGCCTTTGAAATCGAGGAACTGAAATTGCCGGAGGTCTGTTTCCGTGTTGTCTGCAGCAAGGGAACCTATATCCGGGCACTTGCACGCGATCTCGGAACGGCGCTCAGTACCGGCGCCCACCTGACCGCCCTCTGCCGCTCGCGCGTAGGACCATACCTGCTGAAAGATGCTTATGATATCGAGGCAATAAAGAAGCTGCTGACGACAAAAGACTTATCTTAAAAACTCAACCCCAAGCCCCGGTTACCGGGGCAGGGGGTGAGTTCATCAAGGCTTATTTGAGTTAACTTTGTAAAAAAATCCGAATCCCCGACAATCCTCCTTTTCATGAAAAAGAATTTACTTTTCCTCCTGCTGGTCGTGCTCGTGTCGGCCGCAACAGTTGTCACTTACAAACACTCTACAACCTTCCGGCGGGCCAGGTTTGAAGCTTTTATCAAACAGGAAGCGAAAAAGATACCGCATCATCAACTGAAAGAAGAACAGGAGGAAGCTGCCGATCAGCCGGAAATGGCTGCCATACAGAATTTTTTCATGACTGTTGATCCTGCCACAGGAACAATACCCCGCGAACGTCTCCTGAAGGCCTGTTATGAAACCCGGGCGATGATGCAGCAGAAAAGCACGGAAAGTCTTCCCCTGTGGACCGGCTATTCTTCCGACATGGGAGGCCGCACGCGTGCCATCATGTACGACCCGAACGACCCTTCAAAGAAGAAAGTCTGGGCGGGAGGCGTGACCGGAGGGCTATGGTACAATAACGACATCACCAATGCCGGCCTGTCATGGGTGCCGGTGGGAGACTTCTGGCCCACCCTGGCCATCCGTTGCATCACCTATGATCCGGTCAATCCATCCATCTTCTACATCGGGACAGGGGAGGCCGAAACCGCCCTGCAGACCTACCGGGAATCCTGCGGACTCGGGGATGGAATCTGGAAATCCACCGATGGAGGGCAAACCTGGAGTCAGCTTGGTTCAACGGTTGATTTCGTCTATGTTCCGAAAATCGTTATACGAAATGAAGGAGGAAACAGCGTGATCTATGCGGCGGTGGTTTCCGGACTTTACCATGGGGTACATAGCAGTCTTCCTTCGGACGGGCTTTACCGTTCGGCCGATGGCGGAAATACCTGGACGCAGGTGCTGCCCTCCATTACCGGCTCCACGTTTCCCTATTCTCCTTCCGATGTCGCACTGGGCTCCGACGGACGGATCTATGTAGGCACCATGCCAAACCTTTCAGGGGATGGCGCAGCAGTCCTGCTTTATTCGGATTCAGGGCTGCCGGGCTCATGGAGCGTGAACGAAACCTACCGGAATGAAATCCTGTTGGATCCGACCTACAACATCCCCGGCAGGGTGGTCTTCGGCTGCGCACCTTCAGATGCAAACGTGGTTTATGCCCTTGTGGCTTCCGGTTTTATCAATCCTGCAAATAATTTTAAATATTTCTACTGTTATCATATATTACGCTCCGCGGATAAAGGTGTGACATGGACGAAAAAAAATCTTCCTTCCGACCTGACATCCGGGACAAACTTTGCAACGATCGCCTGGCATGCGCTCGATATTGCCGTCGATCCGAACGATCCGAATTCGGTTTTTATCGGCGGACTGGATGTACACAAAACAAGCAACGGCGGCGATTATTGGTACCGGGTCAGCGACTGGTCGCTGATGTACTATGGCGGAGGACCTCAATATGTTCATGCCGACCAGCACATCATGGTTTACAAACCCGGATCTTCCACCGATATGCTGCTGGGATGCGACGGCGGGGTTTTCAGGACCGGAACTGCCAATTATACAAGTCCTGTATTCGAACAGCGGAACCTTGATTACAACACCCTTCAGCTCTATTCGGCCGACCTGAGAAACCAGGCCGGAGCGACAGAATTTGTAACCGGCCTCCAGGACAACGGCAGCCTTTATTACAGTACCCTGCCGGTGACCATCGCCAGCATGGTGAGCGGCGGCGATGGCGCCTATTGCTTTTTCGACCGGACCGACGATTTTTATTCCATCACCTCTATCTATTATAACAGTTATTACGTCCAGATCAACGGTGTTACGAGCGGTTACCTGAACAACTGGCAAAGCGGGATCTTTGTTAACCCTGCCGATTATGATCATGTGAACAAGGTAATTTATGCCAATGCCTGTGATTTCATCGGAAACTACATGGATTATTACCTGAAGATATCGGATGTGACAGGCAGCGGCTACGGGCAGTTCAAAAAAGCCGGCACAACAACGAATACCTGGTTTTCGTCTGTAAAATTATCGCCGTATTCTCCTGCCGGGAATGCCACACTGTTCATGGGAACCCAGTCGGGAAGGCTGTTCAAGGTGACCAATGCCGCGCTGACACCGTCAACGGCTGAGATTACAGGATCCAATTTCCCGGTAGGAAATATTGCTTCCATCGATGTCGGAAAATCGGAAGACACCCTGCTGGTAACTTTTTCAAACTACGGGGTTCCGTCGGTCTTTATTACATATGATGGCGGACAGAACTGGATCAACGGCGAAGGAAACCTTCCCGATATGCCGGTCCGCTGGGGGATCTTTCATCCGCAGAACAGCCGCCAGGTCATGCTGGCAACGGAAACCGGAACATGGGTAACGAACAACATACAAGCATCACCGGTTAACTGGGTTCCTGCCGTCGACGGCATGGCCAATGTGCGTGTGGACCAGCTCAGGCTGCGAACCAGCGATAACACGGTTGTTGCCGCCACGCACGGGAGGGGCATTTTCACCACCCGGTGGGATGTGGTAAGCGGCACCGGGAACCTTCAATCAGGGGGCTTTTCCATCTATCCGAATCCTGCCGGCGATATCCTGAACATCACGTTTAAGAAAAATGAAAAATCATCACTTGAGATCAGGATATTTGATCCTTCAGGGAAGAAAATGAAAGAACTGGAAACCTCCGGAAAGATCACTGAACAGATCAATATTTCCGACCTACCGGATGGTGTTTATTTCGTCAGCATATACATGAACGGAAAGAATACTGGAACAGTAAAGATTGTGAAACTTTAAATAGTTTTTCGTGACCTTCGTGGGTTTTCGTGAAAGAAAATAATAATAACACGAAGGTTCACGAAGAAGACACGAAAGACACGAAGAATATTAATATCATGAATTACGAACGAAATTCTGACGAGTACTTCATGAACGAAGCGCTGAAAGAAGCTTACCAGGCGCTTGAAAAAGATGAAGTCCCGGTCGGTGCAGTCGTAGTGTGCGAAAACCGCATTATCGCCCGCGGGCATAACCTTACGGAAACGCTCACGGATGTGACAGCTCACGCGGAGATGCAGGCATTTACAGCCGCATCCGCTTACCTTGGCGGAAAATACCTGGATGAATGCGTGCTCTATGTTACCGTCGAACCCTGCGTAATGTGTGCCGGCGCCGCGTTCTGGACACAACTGGGGAAACTGGTTTACGGCGCTGAAGATGAAAAACGGGGATACGGGCTGGTAAAACAGCCGCTGCTGCACCCGAAAACTGAAGTGATTTCAGGAATCCTGGCAGAGGAATGCTCGGAGCTGATGAAATCATTCTTCAGGAAAAAACGAATATAATGTACTATCCTCATCCGTTCATTCCCTGCCTACCGGCAGGCAGGCGTGTAATCCGTGTTCAGAAAAATAGCACACGGAAGACACGGAGAGAACGGAAAATACGCGGAAAATATGTTTGAAAAAAATTTGCAGATTCAGGAAATCATAGCCGAGATAGCCGATACCGCCCAGTGTTTATGGGACAAGGGATGGGCAGAACGGAATGCCGGCAATATCTCGGTGAATATCACGGAACTTCTTTCAGCAGAAGAGATGGGGCTGTTCGAAGGTACTGCTGTCGAGCCGTTGCACGGGGCACGGAGCACGATGCACGATCAGGTATTGATTGTAACAACGGCAGGAAGCCGCATGCGGGATCTCGCAAAAAATCCGTGGGATCATTTGTGTGTTCTGAAAATGAACAGCGGTGGAAATGAATACCAGTTAGCAGGATCAAATAGCGAAAAGCGAAAAGCGAAAAGCGAAAAACCAACTTCCGAACTTCCGACACATCTTTCCATTCACGAAATGCTGCTGGAGAAAAATCCGGAACTAAAGACCGTTGTTCATACCCATGCTACGGAACTGATTGCCCTTACGCACATCCCGGATTTCAAATCTGCGGATTCGCTCAACCGGCTGCTGTGGGGAATGCACCCCGAAACCATGCTGTTTATCCCGAAAGGCGCCGGCTTCATTCCTTACCTGCTTACGGGTAGCATGTCCATCGCCGAAGCTTCTGCAAAGGCGCTCGAAGATCATACGGTTGTTATCTGGGAAAAACACGGGGTGATCGCGACCGGAACATCAGTTACCGAGGCTTTCGACACCATTGATCTCATCTCGAAATCAGCCCGGATCTATTTTCTTGTAAAACAGGCAGGGATTGAACCGGAGGGGCTGACGGCGGAGCAAATTAAGGAATTGGCGAACTGGTGAGGTGGTGAACTGGTGAGTTATTTTTTCAAGTACTTTCCTCATCCGTGGTTTTCCGTTTTCTCCGTGTATTCTGTGTGCTTATATTTTGGAACACGGACAACACGGAAAAATTAAACAACAAAACGTCAGTTAATTCTTTACCTCTTCTTCCAGGTAATCCTGGCCTTGAAAATGGTCTTGCTGTCGCTGCTCCTTACTCCTTTTACGAGGGAATTTGAAGGATCAACAGAAGCGAAAAGACGGATTTCATCATTGTATAATACTTCCGACAGGAATTCGATCATAAAAGAAGATATGCTGTAACTGTGATGCATATCTTCGGGGAAGAGGTTCAGGATCCAGTCGATGTAACGCGCGTTGTTCACATGGCGGTACATGTCGAGGTCGGTGTATCCCGCAGTTATGGTGCGGATCAGCGGAAGATCATTGCTGATATGGATCCTTTCGGGCTGCTCATCCATCACGGCAACCGGCCGCACGAAAGAAAGAGCCTCCTGGCTGATTTCCGGTACAACGGGTCGCCGGGTTTCCGGGTCGAGGAGGAACCAGTGCGAAGAAACAGCGCCCATAATGTTTCCCGCTGCATCCCTGATCTCATAATCGCGCATGGCAACCAGGCCATCGGCGCCCCGGTGCCAGGTCGAGACATCCACTTCATCTTCCCATGCCGGATACCGGTCCATTTTGATCAGCATCCGGACCAAAACCCAGAGCCGGTCGAAGCCATCCTTCCTTGTGTAATCAAACCCCAGGTGCCGTGCATGACGAAAAGCAGTAACCTGCAGGAAATTGCAGATCGTCGTCAGTGAAGCACAATTATTGGCATCGGTTTCGTACCAGTTGACACGGTAACGGTCGGTCCAGATGGATTCAGTTGACATGGGGGTAAAGGTAGAGAAAACTGGCGAACTGGTGAACTGGTGAGTTGGTGAGTATAATTTTGCATTTTTATTCTTGCATCCTGCATCTTGCATTTATCTTTGCAATCAAATCCATCCAATGAAAAAACTCCTTCTCTTTTCCATTCTCTGTTCTCTATCCTCCATTTTCAATCCGGCGTTCACCCAAAAACAAGACTCCATTATGATCAGCCGGATCTTCGCCGATGCCCTCACGCATCCTGATTCATACAAAAACCTGGAATACCTCTGTACAAAGATTGGCGGACGGCTGGCCGGAACTCCGTCATCACTGGAAGCTGTGAAATGGTCTGAAAAGGTGCTCAGGGAGATGAACCTGGATACAGTTTTCCTCCAGGAATGCAAGGTCAGGTACTGGGAACGCGGAGAAAAGGAAACCGGGAAAGTGATCTCTTTAAAAGCCGGGAATCACAAGCTGAATCCAAGCGCTCTTGGAGGATCGATATCCACGGGAGAAAAAGGCATAACGGCAAAGGTCATCGAGGTGAAGGATTATGATGAACTCAAAAAACTGGGGAAAGAGAAAATTACAGGGAAGATCGTTTTTATCAACCATCCCGCCGATCCTGCGCTGTTCAACACCTTTGCCGCATACGGGGGCGTGGCTGGGTACCGCGTGCGCGGGGCCGTGCAGGCCGCATACTACGGCGCCATTGCCATGATCGACCGCTCCGCAACCACAGCACATGACGAATATCCCCATACCGGGATCATGCACTATGCCGATACCGTAAAGAAGATCCCTGCTCTTTCTCTCAGTACAAATGAATCAGACAGGCTAAGTCAGTGGTTGAAAAGCGACCCTGAACTTTCCATTTTCATCAAATCATCCAGCATCGAGCATCCGGCATCAGTTTCTTATAACGTAATAGGTGAAATCAGGGGAACCGAACATCCCGAAGAGATCATCGCCTTCGGAGGACATCTCGATTGCTGGGAAACCGGACAGGGCGCTCATGACGATGGTGCCGGGGTTGTACAGACCATCGACATTCTTCGTCTTTACCGTTCACTTGGAATACGCCCAAAACATACGATCAGGGCGGTGGTTTTTATGGACGAAGAAATGGAGCAAAAAGGCGGAAAAGCATACGCGGAAGCTGCAAAGAAGATGCTGGATGCCGGATACTGGATGCTGGATAAGAATGATTCGGCAGTCAACAGTCGGCAGTCAACAGTCGGCAGTCGTCATATAGCCGCTATTGAGGCAGATCGCGGCGGATTTACGCCCTGGGGTTTCTCAATCGATGCAACAGATGAGCAGGTGAAGAAGGTCCAGTCTTGGAAAAACCTCATGCTGCCCTATGGTTTGTATATGTTTGAAAAAGGAGGAAGCGGCGTCGATATCAATGGCCTGAAATCACAGGGCGTGCCGCTTTTCGGGCTGGTTACCGACTGGCAGCGCTACTTCGATTATCATCATTCCACCAACGATTCCTTCGACAAGGTCAACATCAGGGAACTTCAGCTCGGAACAGGGGCAATGGGTGCATTGGTTTACCTTATAGATACGTATGGATTATAATAACTGGTGAACTGGTGAGTATATTCCGGAGTGCAATGGTGCAGTGGTGCAATGGTGAGAAAAAATCTGTGCCATAATCTGTGTAAATCTGTGTAATCTGTGGTGAAATCCTTTTTTTAAGGGTCACTCTTTCAGTAACTTTCAGAAATTTCAAAAAGGTAATACATTTGTTAAAAAAAACTCACCAGTTCACCAATTCACCAATTATGTCAATAACACATACTCAGGCAATCAATCTTCTTCATGAGTTTGTTAAAAACGAAAAAATGATCTACCACTCCCTCGCCTCTGAAGCGGTTTTGCGCGGGCTGGCACGAAGGCTTGGAAGGGATGAGGAAAAATGGGGTCTGGCAGGATTGCTGCACGACCTGGATGTGGAAACCACCAATGCCGACCCGATGGTTCATGGAACCCAAACGGAGGTGCTGCTGAAGGATTATGATATTGACCCGGAGATCCTTGATGCCATCCGGATGCACAATGAGTTTTCAGCAGGGAAGGAGCGAACCACCGAATTCCAGCATGCCCTTGCAGCCGGTGAAACCATTACAGGGCTGATCTTTGCAACAACTTACGTCTACCCCGACAGTAAACTCACCAGCGTGAAGCCGAAATCGGTGGTAAAGCGGATGAAGGAAAAGATGTTTGCGGCCTCTGTCAACCGGGAGAACATCCTTGAATGTGAAAAAATCGGCATCCCGATCGATGAATTTGCAGCACTGGCGATAGAATCAATGCTGCCGATTGCCGGAGAAATCGGACTGTAAAAATAGCGAAAGGCGAAAAGCGATTTAGCGAATTAATATAATACCGCGGAACACCGCAGGTGTGACATTATTCTAGCGAAAAAAGTATTATCTTCGCAGCTATCCGGGATGTTAGCTCAGTCGGTTCAGAGTGCATGCTTCACACGCATGAGGTCGGCGGTTCGAGCCCGCCACATCCCACTTTAAATATTCTAATGGCTTGATATTCAAACTATTTATTATTTCTTGTCCATATTTTGTCCACGTAATACGAGTAAAAAAATTATACCCATCAATTTTTTTCAAGACGAGGCTTAGTTTTTCTATTCCGTCCGCTCAATCTCTTTCAATTTTTAACTATACTACACAGTATCCTTCCAATAATTTGGGAAATCAATTTGGCGTTCTACAGATCAAGTCAAAACACTGGATGGTTTGACAACACTGTCTACGATGGAAGGATACATTAATAAAAAAGAGGAACACTCATTCTCGGACGGGCAGACTATTACCGTGAGCTGGGCGATTTCTCAGAAAAGCTCACCAAAATCCGAACTGACCGCTCCTGTACGGTCAAAATCCAACTTCTAAATGAAATTTGATGGGTGGAGTTTTATTGGCGAGTTTGCCCAGTCGATTGGTTTGAGCTTCAAATTGAAGGGAGCAATGCGACCTCCCGTAAACATAATTTGACCGTGGACTCAAGTCTCGCCCCTGTGACTGCTTATCAGAAGATTATATTGGACGAATTTTTAATTAGGGAGCGGGAGTTCTTACTATTTGAACTTTGGTGGAAGTAGAAGGTTATGCTGAGGAAAATAGTTTCAATATAAACAGGGCAAGAGGAATCTTTGACCTTAATTTTAAGGACATCTTTATCAGCCAAACTGGTGCATAATTAAAAAGGGAGCCCCGCAAGACTCCCTTTTTTTATAGGTCATATAATAGCAGTACAACTATTTCTTCTTTGACTCCTTATTCTTCTGGAGTAGTGCAAGATCATCAAGGGTAATATCCATTGCCATCATTTTTTGGAACACTTCAAGTTTTGAGCTATCTGCTTCTTTAAGAGCCTTCATAGTGTCTTTAGTTTCCAATTCCTTTTTCATCTTCTCACAATAAGACAAAGGGATAAAAACATATTTGCGTCTTTTTTCCACACCCTCTACCGTTCCCCGAATAATTCGCTGGTGAAGAACACTTCTATCCCCACCAACAAAATCCAATGCTTCTGGAAAAATCAAGTACGGCTTGCCATTAATAGTGACTATTAAAGGATCAATATTTTCCTTTTCTTTCATGAGTTATGTTTAATGTTTACAATGATGCAAATATATCACGAATGTACGAATAAAAAAAATATTTTGATAAAAAGGTTGCAAAAATCAATATAAAATTTGTAATATGTTGTATATTAATCTATTAAAATTATTCTTTCATTCGAGACAAAGGGATTTATCCAGATATCTTTATTCAGTATTATATTGTACCTTAATATTTCGTAATTCGTAAAGCATATTAAAACCAATGATGGAAAAATATAATACAAGCATAATACGGCACAATAGAAACATGTAGTGCTAAAATAACGAAGTGGTTGGGGGCAAAACTGGAATATGAACTCAATAGTTGGAACGCTTATTTTTAAAACACTGAATATCAATACATAACAAAGTATTTTCAATAAATATCAAAAATAATGTTCCAAAAATTAGATTTTCTCGGGATTTTGTTGTACATTTGTATTACGCAATCATCAAAACCATTTAACACCAATTAGCATAATGTGTAATACAGGCATAATACGGCACAGTGGCAACAGATGTTGCGAAGATAACGGAGCGGTTGGGGACAGAACTGGACATATAAACTCGATAGTTGGAATGCATGACCAAATTTACGGAATACAAACCAATAAAAAAAATGGAGCAGCAGGTGATTTCACATCAATTGAATCAATCAGTTCTTTAGTAAGATAAACGCTGAATAATTATAAACCAAAAACATATAACTATGGAAACAACAATTGAAATTTTGGACAACCAGACCGAGAGGGAGGTTTCCTGCCAGAGTAAGATCAACAAGAACAATGATGCCAGAGAAAAACGCAAATCGGCAAGACTTAAAATCCTGTACAAGGAAAGGTTCAACGTTGCCAAAGCCATAAAAGAGCGAGAGAGGTTTGGGAAAAACGATGACCAAACCCGCAAACTCTATGCTCAGCTAATCAAAATCGAAAAGAAAATTTCCCTTGTCAATTCAAGTAGAGTGCCAACCTTAAAAACTAACATTTCAATTATAAACAATTAAAACCTAACTCTTATGAAAACAAAAATTAAGAATTCAAGCATCAGATTGGCTAACCAATCTCTAAGCAAAAAAGAAATCGATCATCTCCTATTTGGATTTGGAGTCGATACAACGAACCGTCTGGGCGTATTCCTTGCTATAGCCATGAGACTCATGGGTGCAAATTACTGGTACGCCTTGGGTCTTGCCATTAATTGTTGTGAAACATTGTACCGCTGGAAGAAAGACCTGAAAAAAGCCCTCCAAAACAAGACCCATCAAGGGCGTGAACACATGATGACCAAAGAAGAAAGAGCCGTGTTTGCTAAATTACCCGATGAGATTACCATTTATAGAGGTATGACAATGAACGAATTCAATTCTGGTGATTTTGGCGTTGCATGGTCTTTGGATAAAAAGTATGCGGAATTCTTCGCCTATGAATTCTTCAGATACTTCAGTATTGCTGGAATTGAGAAGACTGTTCATCAATTGACTGTCAAGAAGGAAGATGTCATCGCCTACTTTGAGCGTGAGGATACTATTATTTATGTTCAATGACACCAACCAGCAGTATTCAAATGGTGAAATGGAACAGGGGAAAAAGCTCCCCTGTTCCCGACATCATAAACAAAATAAACTTCCATTGAGACATAAACTATTAACAATAATCATTAACCAAAAACTTCAACTCAGGCGAGCCAGCAGCCATAAAAAATCCGAAAGGCATCGGTGAAACAAATGAAAAAAGAAACTCAGATTCCCGAACTGAAAATTCAAATTGAACAATTTCGAGTACGTGGAACCGCTCCATTAATTGTACACAAGTTCTCGGAAAAGGCTATTAAAATGATTGAAGCCAAGCAAGCAAAGAAATCTAAAGAGCGTCCTGAGCGCAATCCTCAACAGGAAATGCTCGATACAATGTATTTCTTTCCCGATAAAAAACGCAGCGGTTTTCCTGCTGTAGGGTTCAAGGCTGCAATGGTTCGTGGTGCCAAATCACTGGATTTTGTTATGAAGGATATCATGGGTCATATTTTCGTGATCGGTGATCATGGAACTGATCTCGTTGAAATTCACGGTCTGCCAGAACTTAGAACCGATATGGTTCGGGTTGGTATGGGTGCAGCCGATATCCGCTACCGTGCGATGTATCCTGAATGGGAAGCTAATCTTACCATTAAATTCAACTCCAGTGTCATCTCCACTGAGCAGATTGCTCAAATAATCCAGAGTGCTGGTTTTTCATGTGGTGTCGGTGAATGGAGACCAGAGAAATCAAAGACTGGCAACTTCGGAACTTTCGAATTAACTGATCCTTCGGAGGACTAAGCCATGAGGTACGAATATAAGTATATAGGAACCGTATTCCCTGTTCCCGCACAGATTGTTGGTGAGGAACTACAAAAGATAAAGGATGAAAATGGTGGAGTTTTAACTGCTAAAGCTGTATTAGAAATCGCCAAAGACCCCACCAATATACTTCATAAATGCTGCGACTTCGATGATGTTGAGGGCTCTGCTGAGAAACATTGGCTCCACCAGATCAATCTATTAATTTCCTCAGTCCAGTTGATCAAAGTGAAAGTAAATATTATGAAAAGAGCTCCAGAGAAAACCGAAGTACATGCATTCTATAGCAGACAGCTCATTTCTTCTGACGGTAAATCCTCTTCTCGTGTCTTTGTGAGCCATGAGGACGTGAAAGAAAATTGCTTCCTTGAAGAAAATTTCCGAAAGATTTGCAAACATCTTGAACTATTTATTTTAACGGCTGAGGAAGTTGGTTTGGATGACGAACTCAAACACGAAATTCAAGAAGTCAAACAAATTCTACAAAAAATCAACAAGAAAAAATGAAGTCTTGTCAGGCTCGGTTTAGTGCGGTGAAGTATGTGGTAAGGTGCGGTAAGGTGAGGTAAGGTGCGGCACGGTGGGGGAAGGTGAGGTAAGGTAAGGTATGGCTGGTAGGATATGGCTCGGCAAGTAAGGGTTTGGTAAGGTTGGGTGTGGTATGATATGGTGAGATATGGTTTGGCTGGTTTGGATACCAATATGATTATACAATGCGTGCAATGATGAAAGCACCAAAATAGATAAAGGACAAATACAAAGAACAAAATTGTAACGCTACAGAGAAATGAAAAAAGAGAAAATCAAATATTACAAGTACATCGGCAACTCACAAGGTGCTTATGTATATGGACAGGTCTATACGGTTCAAAAAAGCGATTTACCTGATATAGTTGGTGCTATTTTTAAGAATAAATACGACCCGATATTTGAGCTTTTTGAAGCAGACGGAACGTGCATAGAGAGAGTTAATCCCAATGATCTGTGTTCAAACTTGGTCATGATATCAAAAGAAGAGTACGATAAGATAGTGATTACCCTAAGATTTGACCTATAAACCAAAAAAGCATTATGAAGAAACCCACTAATAAGAAAACCAGCGTAATCTTCTCATATATGGTTTATGCCCATTTAAAGGTTGTGGGTCAAAAGCAAAGTCATGTGAGCAATTTTTCATCCGATGATGAATTTGTTGATCCAAATCCGATTGTAGCAAGGCAGCGAGCCTTTAACCATGTACATATTCTGAATTTTAAACTGCTGGAGGCATCATTTAACGGAGTAATCAATCTTGCAAGTTTTCAAAAAGCCCAATCTCAGGGATTTATGAACTACAGTGCTTTCTCATTTGATATTACCTTTCTGGTATCAGACAAGTCAGGAAACATATTACATGAAGAGCCCATCACTAATGGTGAAGGTGAAGATACTGCGATTCAGGGATTGGAAGAAGAATATGATTATTATAAAAATTACGGATACGACACAGGAGAACTAATGGAACTGGACGGTGGCGAAGTAATCCTTTTGACTGATTCCCAGTTTATCTATGAATAATTTTCGTTACAGATAAAAAGAAAATGCACAATGAAAATACTATCTTATTCCCGTAGGCAGGATGCGCCAAGTAGCACAACTGCCATGAAAGACTTTTCTTGAGGGACTCAGGAACAACTTATAAACAACTTTAAATCAATTATCATGAAACCAAAAACAACAACCTCAGAAAGATCGAAACTCACATGGGGGTTTTATAAAGCAAAAGAGAATATTTACGCTAATCGTTACGGTCACTTACTTTTACTGGCTGGTACCATAATTCCTATATTTTGCAGGGATGGGGAAGCCTCAATTACTTATTATGATCGTGGAGTAAAAGTGCCTGACTCGACTCAGAGCTATGGCTTTCGCTGGAACTCAGAAAGGTGGACAATGAGGATATGTAAATTTAATGAGCTTTTCGAAAAAGTCACATCACCTGTTACTTTCATTTTTACACAATTTGAAGAAAAAATTATGATGTTTAAGTTTAAAGCCCATGAACCGTATCAGTATGACGGACTTTTTAAAAGCCTGATCACAAAAAAATCACCATATAAAAAAGCGGAAGCCTTACTGGGAGAAGAGATAGACACGATAGAATTTTTTTCAACATGGCTCTTTCACCTCAGAATAAATGAAATGACCTATACTATCATCGAAGAAAAACAGGTGCCTGAACACATAAAAAAATTTAATGTTAAGCAATCGACAGATCGCTTCGACCTATAAAAATAAAAATCATGAATACTCTTGCTAATCCAGTATCTCCCAGCTAACACAGTTCAAACAACCTCCTCTATTGCTTATCTCCTTACATGGAACGGTTACAATATTTTCCGCACCGAAAATCTCTCCGAACCGTTCAATAGCTTTCTCATCATTCTTTTTATCGTCAAAAGTGGGTAGGAAAACCTTATTCCCGACCTTTAAATAGTTGATATAGCAACCTGTAGCTGGTTGATTATAGGAATGTGATTCAACTGGGCAATAGGGCACCAGTAAAATATCCAATCCTGCTCCCGACAGTGCCCCATAGAATTTTTCCATGAATCGTTTATTCGATCCTGCCTTCGAATAGTCATTTACCAGAACTGTTTTTTCATCAAACCATCTAACCATCCCATCCGAATGCCCAGTATAATCATCAGGTTCATTGGGAATTATGATCACTCTCTCAACCCGTAGTGTATTGGTGAGGATTTCAAGCAGCTTATCCTTGGGAATCTTATTATCATCAAAGACCCGTTCCGTAATTATTGCCGTATCATGTGCCATGATAATGTTCCCGCCATCCAGAAATATCCTTTTGACTTTGTATTCGGGAATAATTGGAGTGATCCCAAGTTCTTCACAGATCGAAGCGGGATCGGTAATTCGGGGATCATTTTTGTTTTCATAATAGTCGTGGGTTAAGTTAAACTGAACGAATTGGTCTTTGCCGACCTGAACAGGCATGTAGTCACGGCACCAAATGTCGTTGGTATTGTTTAGAAACTTATAACCAATACTCCAATTAATTAACTCCTTTTGTAGAATTGATAATAGCTGATCATAAGCCTTATCTTTAAGAATCGATGAAAAATAAACGACAGACATGATCGCAACTCATTTTAAAATTTCCCATGTAAATAATCCATTAATAGCCTCCTTGTCAAGAACTTTGGTTTCGAAAGCCTTTTTTGCAACCTTAGTTTTTTCCTTGAATTTGTTCTTTGGACAGATGTCGGTAATGAATCGGTATTGTCTTGAAATAAAATCATCTGCATCTGAGTCTTTAATTATGAGACCTACACGTGTTGATGATAAAATGATATCAATCTCATTTGATGATTCTTCTATTTGAATTTTGATTTGTAAAGCCTCATTTGAAATTTTAGTATTTCCATCAGACAATTCCTTCAGAACATTCCAACATCCATTGATATAGCGTTCATTCTTAATATCCCAAAGTCCCCGAATTAATATCCCACCATAGATATTTGCGTCTGAGTTTCCAAAGGTCAAGTCAACGCCTGAGCCATGTTTGAACCACTTTCCAGAGGTCAATTGCATGGGTTTTCTATAGATATAAATGTCTTTGTGAAATGTTGAAAAAAAGTAAAATTCGATTTCGGTAAAGCGATAGCTATGTCCTCCATCCTTTAAGATAGTATAATTTGCAAATAACTTTTTTGCTATCCGAAAAAATTCTTGATGAAGATCACTTGATTTCCCTTCGATTTTTAATAGGCTAATTAAAGATTGAGGCATATTTTGTATCCTCTCCTCATTCTTTTCTCTCTCGATTTTTAATTGTTCCTCATATGCCTTTATTTTCTTCCATGCTTTTTCAATAGAGATGTCCAAGATTCTATCATCTTCTTCAGTAATATCTGGCTCCTCTACACCAATCCTTTTAGGTTTATTTTCTTTATTCATAATAATTTTATTAAATGATTAAATATCAGTCAATTAATAATGCAAATGTAGAGAAGTGAAACGGAATTAACAAACTTTATAAAATCAAAATCCCTATTAATATTATATTTCCGAAGATTGATGCTTGGAATGGCTTGTCAACAGAGAGATGCAGGTGTTCAAAAAAGTTTGGATTTATAAATTTCGCAAAATTTTTTACCAAAAAAAATTTCAGATTTTCGAAATCGATATTTTCGAAATGGGTAGGATTCCAAGATCATGATATCACCCTTTTTTATAGAGGAGGGGGTACCTCCTGAGGCTTTTCATCGCCTATAACTACCATTCTTAAATATTCCCAATATCCTGTAATTCCGATGTTTAGAAATGAAGCTAAGTTCTATTGGACTGATTTTCAAATAATCAGATCATTCTAAAACAAAACTGTTAAGAATTATTAGCTTGCCAGATTATGAGCCTGATTCAAAATGGCTTGAACGTAGGTCAATTGCCAATGACTTATTGAACATCGGGATCGCATTGAACCCGAAGGTTTCGAAGTGAACTGGCAAGGTTTAATAAACAAAAGGAGAATATTCAGTGAACTTTCTATTTCCTTCTTTGTCTATCTCCGAATATCGAAAACACATTCAATTCCATCCATATATCACTTCTGTTAAACGATCTCAGGTCACAGGAGTCCTACATTGAGTATAAAAGAAAACGCAGGAGAAGGCGTTAAAATGCCTATTCTGACTTCCGATCCCCCGAATGAAATAATTTACACAGTTTACTTCTCTATCTCTTTTCTTTAGAAGGCGCAATATGATACTAAATATCCCCAGCAGGGGTATTATATCATCATACTGCGCTTTGCAGGATTTCATGCCAGTACTTTTGAATAGTTCTACGGCTTAGGTTTGAATTGGCTATAACCATGCTCTGGCTTACAACCTCATTCTTTGATTTGAGTTCCTTATAGACTTCAATCAAGTTCTTCAAGGTTTTTTTCTTTCTTAGCTTTCCGACTTCTCTTCCATTGATGACCTGCTTTTCATGGAGAGGTGTATTGTATTCAGGATTGTGCCATATCATTTTCTTTTTTGTCTTTATTTTCAATCCATTCTTTGATTGCTGTTCCTTGAATGACCTTGCCATGTATATTATCTCTTTGTCTTCAAGAGGAGGATTACAATGCTGGAGGTTTGCTTTCATCAAAACTCGTTCTAAAATCTTTATAGAAATATCAGGGTTATTGAATAGGATGCTATAAGCATATGCACTGAGATGTCTGTGTCTGAATCCATCATTGACTTTTCTTAGCATAAAAGCATCTCGGCTATCATGTCCTTCTTCAATGATTACATAGGGTTTGTTTTCATAATCATCCAAGACTGTCCTATATTTTATCTTGAAATAACCACTTTTGATTCTGGAAGAATAATTTGAAGGCAATTCAAACAAATCAAGATCAGGATGGGATGCTATATATTCATAGGTAAGGGTTTTATAAGAAGTTAAGTCAATATCCTTTACGTCTATAGGCTTTACTGCTGGATTGACATAAATGGTTGGATCGGATGACAGGACAGTCTGACGGGAGTAATCTTTGGTTTGAGGATCAACCTTGAGAGAATAATTCTTCAGGAAATAATCTTCAAGGTAAAGCCATACCTCTGTAAAGTTATCAAGGGTTACACCTTTAACTTTGATCAGGACTCCATATCCTCTTCCTCCAAAAGATAACCAACAGGCATAAACAAAAGGTAATTTAGTAAAGATGGCATTTGAAAATATTCCATCGAAATCCAGATAAATAAATCCAGTAAGTTCTTTGACATTTTCTTTGGATCGTTTGTGGAAGAAGCAAGCATTAGGAGAAAAAGAAGGAATTGAGCACTTAATCCTTTCATATTCTGGATGACCTTTAGGGTACTTTCTGGCTTCAGTTATTTTCTGATCATAGGGGCTGACTCTGATTAACTTAAAAATAGTTGGGAATTCAATGTGACCTAATACGGCAGATAAGGTCTGGTTTCTAAATAAGTTTGGTGACACTTCATTTGGGATCGTTTTTTGAGAAGAACTTGCCCAGAGAGTAGTGGCACCTAAAGAATCTGGTACCCCTTTCAACTTCACAATCCTACCCCGCTTAATCTCTCTGGAACAATTCTTCTGTTCCTATATATTAAAATCCTGAGGCTTTGTTTAATTTTTTTTCAACCCAGAAGGAATTCGTTGATAATGAATAGAGTATTAGAAATATTAAACTCAACAGGAATTCCGAACTATATGTAAATAAATAATCAGAATAAAATGAAAATAATAATTGAAAATCAGGTGAAAGAAATGGTTATCTCACATCTGGATCAATATCGAGTACTTGAAGGGGTGGGATATGATGCGAACAATTGCTCCAATTGGGCTGACTATTTAGGAATTGCACCTTTAGGAGCATATAAGGGTCGATTCCTTCCGCTTTCACCATTGGTCAGCATCTTTAAGGATGCTGTTAACCTTTACCGTGTTGAAGTTGAATTGAGGTCGGAATTATTGGAGTTCTTCTACTTTAAGGTGGTTGGGAAGAAGTTGATTTTTGACTTTGATCGATTATTACCCGATACTGTATATCATAGAAAAACATTTGCTGGAATATTTTTCAATGTTGATGAAAAGAACGAAGACACCATAAGGTACTGGCAAGAGAAATTAAAAGGTGAACCTGTTCCTGTTCCATTCGTACAGTTTATGATTGAAGAGAAAGAGTTTAGGCGGTTTGAGAAGGATCGGGCTAATAACTTCAGAAGACCAAAAATGCTTAAACTGAAAAAACAATACAAGAATTAAATCAATAATGTGAAGGTAATTATCAAAGGCTCTAAAATCTTTTGAATACTCAATTTATTTTGTTAACTTTGAGTATATCCAGATTATAATAATCAATATTAACCAAAAATAAAACCCTATGACAAATAGATTTACGGATTATATCCTATCAATTGATTCACAAAAAAGAAAAGAAAAAATCTTACAATTAAGTGCCATACCTTCTATATCGATGAGTCTTGATGACATCCATCTTCTTCGTGAACTTGTATTATTTGAAAGCAATTCAATCCTTGACAACCACGGTCAAATATTTAATGTGAAATCTGGCAAAAGCGATTGGAAAAATCAAAAACTGGGGCTATGCTATAATAATGCAGCCCAAAAGATGAGCAAAGGATTTGAATATGTGGAAGGGTATTGTGTAAGGAAAAAAGATGGCTTAAAGTTTGGTCATGCTTGGAATGTTGATAAACATGGAACACACTTGGATTTTTCACTTCCCAACTCGGAAGAATACGACTACTTTGGGATGGTGATTCCAAGTAAACTTGTTTATGCAGTTGGATTTAGAAATAGTGGGGTTTGGTATTCTGCATTACCCTTTATTGACGAAATTGAACTGACCTCCATTGCTTCTGAAGCATGAAGTTTATTTATCACTCAAACGAGAATGTGCACAAACTTTACTTTACTCGATTTAAAAACCGAAGGATCACATTTTGTAAGAATTACTACTTTTGAGTCAAAGTAATTTTTTACAATGGAACCTAAAACCAACTACAACATCAATCTGGACATCAAGTACGGTCATTTGGAATTGATCGATGTTCCTGAGATCGTCAAGGGCTGCAAAGAGAAATGGTTCAACCAGACACTTACTCAAGTAAACGATATTATTGTTAGGATCGGGATCGTCCAAGGGGAATTCCATTGGCACAAACACGATCAGGATGATGAATTTTTCTTTGTTCTTTCGGGGAAGTTATTCATTGATCTTGAGGATCGGACTATCGAATTGGAGAAGGATCAGGGCGTGACCATTACCAAGGGTGTGAAGCACCGCCCAAGGGCTCCTGAAAAGGTGGTGATGTTAATGGTGGAGACGGCTGAGATCAAACCGACTGGAGATTAACCAGTAATGATAACTAATACCTGAAACTATATAAAGCACAAATGGAATTCCCCAAATTAGATTTCAATATTAATAAAGACAGCGTCTTACTCAAGCAAATGGTCGCTAAATTTGACAGTGATTCCTTTATTACGGACATTGCTTTTGTTTTAACACTTATAGATTCGCCCCGAATCCAATGTTATCCATTTCAAGGATTAGATTCCCCATTTAGACAATTAACATATTTAGCCAGTTTGAATTTGAATTCAGATATAGATGGTGTCATATATAAAACTTTTCCGACAAATGAGCAATGGTATGAGATGGTTGTTCAAATGTTACGAGTTAGAGCTGGATATTATGACGAATTATTACCACAAGAAGGTCAAGAATCTGAGGATTTTGCCAAGCTATACTCAATAGCTATGCCTGTTTTTAACAGCTATTTTGATATGGGAAATCTTAATTATGAAGAACAGGAGATCGAGAGAGTAACGTCCTATTTCTTACCGTTTAATGATGAAATTGAAAATCATTTTAATTTAAAGACTGAGGATTTTATAAGCATATACAATCTTATTGATCTTTTAATGGAGGAAAACCTAAATCGACCATTGAAAATTATCAATGATGATCCTGAGTCCTTAAATTTTTGGAATAAAATGAAGGAGGAGAAAGTCAATCCAATGGATTGGAATTATAACGGTGGAAATCCTAAACTACAAGAATTGGTATCAATCATGAAAAACCGTGGAGAAGTCCATACTATAAACAAGGAACAACTTTACAGACGTTACGACAATAATAAAATTGATTCTTTTCTAAGCAACCTCACAATTAGTAGAGGAGAAGATGCAAGTTATCTATTTTATACTCAACCTAATAAAGTGCTACTTAGACCAATTTATAAAAGGACAGATGACAGGTTATTAATAATCGACACAAAACAAATAATTCATGCCATTTATAGATTATTACTAAATTTCATAATACGCACACCACAGAAAGATTCCTTCTATAGAAATAGAGGTAAGGCATTACAACAAAAGGTTTGTCAAATTCTCAATGATTATTTTAAAGGAGAAGCCTTTATTTACAACGAATATTCAATTGATGACGATAAACAGGATGTTTTACTCTTATTTAAAGGAATGGCTTTTATAATAGAAACAAAGGCGAATAAGGAATTTAGTTTTAGTGGAGTTCCAGACACAATTAATATTTTCAAGCAATATTATCATTCCTTCCAAAGAGGAATTCAAAAAGGATATGATCAATGTTGGCGGGTTAAACAAAGGTTTTTAAATCAGGAGAATTTCACCATTATTCAAAGGAGTCCATCTTTAAGCTACCTTGTCAAAGGGAAAAAATATAACTCTGTTTTCTCCATTATAATCACTTTGGAAAAGTTTCAGGAACCCCAAATTAATACGCCCAGCGTGCTAAAAATTAATCAAAACGATGATTATTTCCCTTTATCAATATCAATTGATGATTTCGAAGTTCTTTTTTTAGCACTTAAGAAACAAAAAGTCCCAGTAATGAAGCTAATCAGGTTTTTCAAAATCAGAGAACAATTGCAAGGAAGAATCGTTTCAAATGATGAACTGAGATTATGGGGTGTGCTATTAATGAACAAGGACTTTAAAGTTCCTGAAGATAAACATCAACATTTTCAGACATATACAGAGATGACTATTATCTTTGATGAGCTATATAAAGCAGGTCTTGGGTTTAAGAATGAAAAAAATATTGATAGGAAGAAGTCTCACAAAATCAGATTTATGGAACCAAGACACTTTTCTGATGGGATAAAAAAATAATTTTTAATATGTAATGGCAACCATCTACTGCTCTGCAAAACTTTCAACCCTCCTTAATCTACCAAAGAACCCCAACGGTGTTTCAACCGCAGCGGTTGATCCCCATAGCTGGAATGCCATGCTGTTTTATCTGAATAAGAGGAAGTGTCTGTTGTTCATGCACAAGTCCATACTTTATTCGTTCCTCGCCCTTGATATTGTAAAGAAAGACCTTGCCGATTTTACAAAGTTCTTCAGGCAGCATTTTACCGACCAGCTTCTTGCCGATCAGTTGATCAATCCCCAAACTCAAGCCATGTTGGACACTGTCTATGATTCCATAATTCTCTTGCCCACAGATAACGATAAGCGGATCATTGGTTCCATGAATGACTGCATCCAGAGGGTCAGATTTTACGAATATCGGGAAGGTGATACGCTGGTGATGAAGCCGACCTATCTTGGGCACCAGCTCAACAGAACTCCGATGGGAACTATTGAATATGCATATCCTGTAGAGAAGATGAAGGATTTCATTAAGAATCATTAACAAGTAAGATATTAATCGAAAAGAAAATGCTGAATTGTGCTTTGCTGATGCTTTTAGTAATTCTTAGGCGGTATTTTCAGCCTTTGGTAAAGAGCTTGGGTTTCACGAAGACCAGTGCTTAAAAGTTGGCAGTGCCTTCGGTGGTGGAATGGATCGAAAACAACTAACTTGTGGAGCAATATAATAATTACTAAAATTTAAAATGATGGATACAACATTAAATAATATCATAAATCAAATTGAACAATCTATTGAAAAACGCAATTTTCTGGAAGTAAAATCAATTTGTGAGAGATTTATTTCCCTTAATTCAAGTGAGAATTCCGTGTTCATTTCATCCCAATTGACACCATCCAAACTACAGACAGTACGAAATTTGATATTGCAATTATCCGAAAGAGTTAAAACCCCAGTTTTATCCGACCTATGGCAAATTATTGCATTTATTTATTACTTTATTGGACACTTTGACAAGACAATTAGATGCTTTCAAAATGCTATTAATTGTGACCCTGCTATGACAGAACCATTGTTAAATCTTGGACGTCTTTATAGAGAAATTAACCAATATGGAGAGGCTATTGAATGTTATAATAAAGCAACACAGATTGATAAAAACAAGCCAGAAGCATGGTTTTATCTTGGGAGTTTATATGCTCATCAGGATGAATTCGATTTGGCAATAAAGAGTTACAGAAATTCAATCAAAATAAATAAGAATGCGTTGGAGCCTTGGTATAATCTCGGAAACCTTTATAAACGACTTAAACGGTTTGATGAAGCTATTGAATGTTATAAAAAAGCCATAGAACTCGATAAATTCTCTAAAACTTCATGGCATAATCTTGGAGAAGTTTATTTTGATCTTTCCCAGTATGACAAAGCAATTTTATGCTTTAAAAATGTCCTCGAAATTGATGAATCTGATATATCAACATGGTATAGGCTCGGAGATGTTTATTTTAATCTTCGCCAGTATGAACAGTCAGTTGTATGCTATAAAAAAGTCATCAAACTTGATGAATTTCATATTTCTTCTTGGTACAACCTTGGAAATACTTATCATGCTTTGAAACAATACGAACAAGCCATATTAACTTATTCAAAAGCTATCGAGTTAGATGGATCGTTATTCTATCCATGGAATGGTCTTGGAAATGTTCAGTATGATCTACATCATTACAAGCAAGCATTTGAATGTTACACTAAAACCATTGAACTCAATGAATTTTTTCCCATTGGGTGGTACAACCTTGGAAATGCTTATGCTAAACTTGATAGGAACAAACAAGCCGTTGAATCCTACAAAAAGGCGATTGAAATAGATAACTTATATTCTGCTCCATGGAATGGTCTTGGAGATGTTAGTTATAATATAAAAGAATACGACAAAGCAATAGAAAGTTATGAAAAATCAATTAAACTTGATGAATCTTCAGCTTATCCTTGGTATGGACTCGGGCAAGTTTATTTCCATATTAATAATTATGAACAAGCCATAGTCTGTTATGAAAAGGCGATCCAACTTGATAATTCATTTGCTTCGCCTTGGTATTATTTAGGAAAGATATTTCAAAAAAGGGCAGACAATTTCGGAGCGCATGAAAAATTTGCAATATTAGAGTATTTAGCTACGGATTTAAATGAATTTGCTCCATCATTATTAGATTTCTATAATGATTTCCATTCGCCTTTTCTCCTTAAAAGAATATTTTCCAAAATAAAGAATATTGACACATACATCACTTATGGACAATTATTGAAAACCAATTTATTAGTTTGTCAACCGATGGAAGCGGTGATTCAGAAATTATATTTTGAAAAAGCGTTAAAAGATAATAATCCTTCAAATGAACTTTTAACTGGCATTTTGACACACTATATGAACGATCCCGTAATTGCGTATAGGATTTTCGATGAAGAAATTGATGCAAATAGTCCTAATGACCTTATGGGACAGTACTATTTTATGCTTTCATGTGAAAATTATCCTTTGGCAGAGTCGGAGTCTATAAAGAAGTTTGCTTTGGGAAAAGCTACAAATTATTATTCTTTATTAGACTTGGAGAAAGCCAGACCATCAAAATTTACACATTCATCAGAGGAGACTTTACAAGTCTATTATACAGGAATGATATTTCGATTTTGTGATATGCCCGAACAGGCAATAAATTGTTTTAATCTTATTGAAGATTATATACCAGCTTTCTGCATGAAAATAGGGTGTTTGAAGGATCAAGGAATGCTAACTGAGAATGATGAAAACTTTCAAAAATTATTGACCTATGAACATAACCATAAAGGGATATTAAACTTATCTGAGATTCCTCCAATTAATCTTGAAAACGAAACTTTTTATGAACAATTAATAAAGTTTATCCATATCAAAGAAATTCAAGATATCATTCCAATCTTGTTGGATTTTCTACCAGAAGATAATGATTTAAAATCAAAGCTGACTGCTTGTTGTCACTTTGAATTTAAAGAGGGTGAAGCATTTGCTATTATTTCAGCATCTTCTCTTATTTTGCAAAAACAAGAAATGGGAAAAATGATAAGTGAATCTCTTCAAAAGTTCTTGGAAGAATGTTTCATAAACTCATTTGCAATTTTGGTTAAATTTTCGGGAGAAGATTTGGAATATAAGTTAGGTAATATAATTGACACTCATGATAATAAGGAAGAGAACATTAAATTAGTAGAATATTTTTACTTAAGAAAATCCATAGATCGGTTTGCGAAAATTCGTTTGACCCATTGGGCATGTTTGAGGCAATATAAAGGGAAACAATTAAGTGAAATTCAGCAAACAATACTTAAAGCCACTTTACTGACTCCATTCCTATATGGTCTCAACACAATTGTTCCCATTATTCCATTGTTAATTCATCCATTATTAACGGTTATACAAGAGGAAGTGATATTAGCCCCACTTTGTAAAAGCATTTCCACCTTTATTGAAGAAAAATTTATTAAGGATAAATTTGTAATTCCAGAAAACTTTATCATATTTCACGACCAATTCAATGAATGGTCAAATCAAAATCCAATTGCAGTTGTCGAATCGAATTAAAAATAAACTATACTGTGGGCTGGCTTTACCACATTAACAGAACAAATACGGTCAGATATGTCCTCGGAACTGAAGGTCACTATCCATTGATCTGCTTTGGTGTTAATCCCAGTACCGCTGAACCAGATAACCTTGACCCCACCTTGAAATCGGTTGATAGAATAGCTCGGAATCAAGGGTTCGATTCATGGATCATGCTAAATCTATATCCCCAACGTTCAACAAATCCAAGAGACCTCCATTCTTCCTGTGATCAGGCATTGCATAGGACAAACCTTAAGCATATTGAGAATGTCATGATTCTTTATCCCCCTGTAATCTGGGCAGCATGGGGAACATTGATCCGAACAAGACCGTACCTGATTGATTGCCTGATAGACTTCTATAAACTGTCCAATAACTTCGATTGTGATTGGGTCACATTCGGGCAAGAATCGAAAGACGGGCACCCTCATCATCCGTTGTACTTGAGGAATGATGAGAAAATGAAAGAGTTTGATATTGAGGGGTATCTCAAAAGGATGAAAGTGGCTAAATAGGATCATCAATCACTTTTTTTACTCTCCGCAGGGTTGCATACCTTTGCTCTATGCCTTACCTCCATTCCCCAAATTCTGTTACTTCAGCGGAACGACAGATTACTCTTGTTCCATCAGTGAAAATCGATCCTCGAATAAAGGATGATATTCTCAGCCAGATTCAAGAGGAACAGGTTGTCATTGTGCATTGTTCATGCAAATCACCTATTGATTCTGGGATCAGAATATGGAAAACTACTGTTCTGATCGACAAAGCATCAGGCAATAGAAGCACTCTGCACCATGCCGAGAATATTAGCGTTGCTCCTGAATGGACTTATATTCAGGCAGGGAAGACATTCAGATTCACCCTAATCTTCGCCCCTTTACCCAGAACCTGTGAATTCTTTGACTTACTGGAGGATATTCCAGAGGCTGGTGGGTTCTTTATCCAAAATATCAAGAGGAATAAGTCGGACGTGTACCATGTCAATATTGGGTAATCTCTCATCTCTATTTTCATCCGATGAAACACAAATAATATGAAAACACTTAGGATCAACGAAATTCACAATTTTATATCATCAGAGTTGACATGCGACAACATCATATGTAATATTGCCCATATTATCAATTCTAAAGCGATTTGGGAACCGATCTCCGTATATTAAGCCAAAGATACATGTCGTGAAGGATCGTTGTTTAGAAGTGCTCTAAATGCGAATTTGGAAGGGTAGATGTCTATTGCATAAACATCGGAAATATTTTACTCCTAATCCTTAAAATGGATTACTGGGGATAACCCCAAAGCCGAACTTCCTGAAGATATTCAAGTATAGAATCCACAACTTTCTCCACTTTTTTGCGATCCTGCGGGCTGTCAACAGAAGTTAGATACTGGTCAACTGCCCATTGAAAGTTTAAATCGCCAGCCTGTTGCGGGTTGGAATATTTCCAAAATAATTGGAACCCTGTTAAGATATCCTTCAGTTCCTTATCCGCAATTGCAATATCCAAGTGAGTAGTGATATATTGTTTGACTGCATCAGGTTCAACTGTTCTTGGCAGACTTCGAAGGGCAGTCATCCTTTTTTCTCTTTGCTCCTCAATCTCCTGCCATTCTGCCTCTGCTTCTCGCTCGAATTCTTTAGGGTCTATATCGTTCAGTTCGTCTTCAATTGCTGGAAGGCTGCTATTCTTTGACGGGAGGAAATCGCCAATGTCTCCAGTCAGGGTTTTGTCAGCCATTTTGGATAAATAGATCAGAACATCGTCCATGAAATTTTCCGTGTACTCGGAATTGTAAATGTATTGAATGAGAAGAGACTCGTACTTTTTTATTCTTGACATGCCAAAGGTCTCCAGAATCTCTCTGGTCAATTTGAGAATCTCTGTATAGTGACTGGACTTTGATACTGGAATGCCTTTAATTGCGACACTCTCCAGTAGAAAATATAACTGTTTAATTCTTAGTTGGGTCAGCATTAATGTAGGTCAAGTATTTAACAATCAATTATTTGATTTGCAAAGGTACAGAAAATTCTGATGTGGTAAGTTTGAATGTTATCAACAGCGGAACATCGGTTGAACAGATAATTTTATAAACTTTTTTAAAATATATATCTATAAAGAAGAAAATAAAGATGGAAAACAAAAGAATATCTGAGGTGTATTTGACTCTTCGCATCCAATATCCGCCTGAACAAAAAGTAACCCAAACGCTGCCAAGTAAAATCCACATTGACCTTGTTGGAATTTATAAATACCCTGACAATCAATTTTACTATTATAAAACTGAATCTTACAAGGCTGAAGGGATTAAAAACAGAAAGAAGATTATTATCAATGAGAAGCTATCATGCAGTGAAGAGGGGCAAATTGACAGTGTCGATGTTATTTATCTAATGGATGGATTATTCCCTCATAACAAGTTTATGGGTGCATGCCGAATTGATTATAAGGATGTCACTTCTGAAAAGAAAAGATCGATTCGGAAAGAAAAATTAGAAAAAATCTATAAAAGTGAAAATTAGGTTTCTGCGCTGACTCTCTTTAATTTATCCAGAACCGCAAGGCAATCAGCCTACGGGAGATATTGTGAACCCACACGATGGGAACCTTCTGGAAGGCTGCAAACTCTGGCATTGGCGGGTTTTTTAGTGCCAGCATGAACAGGATGCCCAGCGTTGATAGTTTCTTCTTCATTAGTGATTACAAAGATAGCGGATACTACGCTATATAAAATTTGAAACCACCAAAAATGGTATAATCATATCCCCATAATAATGCGATGATTTTCAATGACTTGCAACCACCTGATAATCAGGGCGTAATGGACGCCTCTTTGAAGGCACTCTATTTGTTTTTATTCTAAATAAATCAGTGGGTTAGAAATGCTGCAAACCCTTTAGATTTAATGAAAAGACGAGCTTCTGTAATAAACGACAAGGGCTGAAAAAACAAGCAACAAATACAGGTGAAGATTTTGAAATCAACTATCTTTAATGTATAATTCACCCATTGAGATAACCTTTGAGTATTATGACTAAACCACGATATTTAACCAAATCCCGCTTCAAGAGAGCCCTTGAGTGCGAAACGAAGCTGTTTTACGCAAACAAAAAGGATTATCCAGACCAGAAGATCGACGATCCGTTTTTGGAAGCCCTTGCCGAAGGTGGGTTCCAAGTGGAAGAACTGGCACGAATATACCACGGCGGTGGAACCCTTGTTGAAGGAATGGACTATGATGGTGTCCTCGACATCACAAATTTCTTGCTGCTGAAGGAGAAGGTGGTCATCTACCAAGCCGCCTTCAAATTTGAAAACCTTTTCATTAGAGCGGATATCATCGTAAAGAACGGGAATAAACTCGACCTTATTGAGGTCAAGGCAAAATCCATTGACGGGAAGGACTCAATGGATTTTCTCAACAAAAGCGGAAACCTTGACACTGGGTGGATTCCGTATGTCTATGACGTGGCATTCCAGAAATATGTTGTTACCAAAGCTTATCCGCAGTTTGAAGTATGTTCTTACCTGATGTTGGCTGATAAAAATGCCAGAGCAACCGTTGACGGATTAAATCAGAAATTTCTTGTTGTAAGGGATAAAGAAGGATACCCGCAGATTAAGAACCGCTATGATCTGGCTTCCCTTGTCGTGGGCAAGGAGATTTTAATCAAGGTTAAGATTGACGATCTCATAGGTCGGATTTATGGTGGGACTGACCGTGCTGAGCCGCCTTCAATCTTATTCAGTGATTACATAAAGATGTTGTCCGATTATTATCAGAAGGATGAACGGCTCGAAACCCCGTTGGGCGGAAAATGCAAGAAATGTGAGTTCAAATGTGAACCTGATGAACTAAAGGCTGGATTCAAAAGCGGTTTTCGTGAGTGCTGGAAGCTTATGGCTGGATTTGCCGATGCTGATTTTGAAAAGCCGTTGGTTCTTGACCTGTGGGACTATAAGTGTAAGGATCGGGTTATCGAGGAAGGAAAATACTTTATGGACGATCTATCCGATGATGACATTGGTAATTCCAAGCCCAAAAAGAGCGGGATGACGCGAACCGAACGCCAGCGGATACAAATCCAGAAGGCGGTTGATAAGGACGACACGATGGATTTGCGGGTTGGCGAGCTGAAGGATGAAATGGATTCTTGGCGTTTTCCTCTTCATTTCATCGATTTTGAAACCACCGCCGTTGCCATCCCTTTTCACTCGAATATGCGACCTTACGATGGCATTGCTTTTCAATTCTCGCATCACACGGTTGACAAAAAGGGAAAGATCAAGCACGAAGGGGAGTACTTGAATGTTGGGCGGGGAAGGTTTCCGAACTTTGAATTTGTTCGGGCTTTAAAAAAAGAACTGGATAGGGATAATGGCACCATTTTCCGCTATGCAGCCCACGAAAACACCTATCTGAACATCATTTACAGGCAGCTACAAGAAGCATCCGTTAATGATGTTCCAGACAGGGCTGAGCTTTGTGATTGGATCAGGACGATAACGCACAATTCGGGAAGCGTGGCAGAGCAGTGGGAGGGCGAAAGGGAGATGGTCGACCTGCTGGATATGGTTAAACGGTTCTACTATGACCCAAAAGCTGGCGGCTCTAATTCGCTGAAGGCAATTTTGCCTGCTATATTAAATCGCAGCAAATACCTTCAAGAGAAATACTCAAGACCAATTTACGGAACAAGTACCATCCCCAGCCATTATTTCAAGGATCAGGTATGGATCGAAATGAAGGACGGGATCGTTACAAACCCTTACGATCTGTTGCCACCATTATTCGAAGGCAAGTCAGATGAACAACTGGAAGAATACATTACTGATTCCACCCTCGCTGAAGGCGGAGCGGCAATGATGGCTTATGCCAAGATGCAGTTTGCCGAAATGAGCGAAGAAGAGCGTGAAATGGTAATTAAAGGGCTGTTGAAGTATTGCGAGCTTGATACGTTTGCGATGGTTTTGATCTGGGAGTTTTGGAATAACGAAGTTCACAAATAATCTTGGTAAAAATTGATTCATCGACATATCAAAAACCAGAGTTATGACCTTGTCTGATGCCTA
The DNA here is from genome assembly GCA_026391805.1 of Bacteroidota bacterium. Taxonomy (GTDB): domain Bacteria; phylum Bacteroidota; class Bacteroidia; order Bacteroidales; family FEN-979; genus FEN-979. The sequence goes on from JAPLDJ010000015.1 coordinate 411,267, forward strand.
CATTAAGTTTAAGATCATCTTCCACATCCCGCTACCAATCAGGAACAATTTCTACAAAGGACGTAGAATCCTTCCAAGAAAAAGATGGTTTTGCAAGAGCTGCCAACGAAGTTTTGATCTGGTTCCGTGGAAAACTTACAAAAATCAGAAGATGTCCGAGATTGTCTGCCCCCATTGCGGTTCGAAGTCCATCCATTGGTCTGACAAGCTATTCAGGGCATTGGTCGATGAAGAGCCAACATCCGTTTTATTGGACATTGCCAACAATTCAGAAGAATGAACCCAAAAATAATTCCATTTTATTCGAATATAGCTCAGAACAACCCTTAACCAATAAACATCATCATTATGGCAACATACCCACTGGCAACAGACATCGCTTGGCGAGTCATTGATCAATTCATTGAAGATTGGAAACAAACTCCCAACAGTTGGATAAAGGAGATAGAAATTCAAGCAGAAATCTATTCCCGAATTAAGATGACGTTTCGGCAAATGAATTATGATAGACTGGAAGCGAACTATGCTAAAATCGTAGATAAAAATGGCAAAATAATTCCAGTATTCTGGAGCAGGATCGCATTGGAACCACCTATTAAATATGTGTTTGAAGACAATAACATTTATGTTTTCAGACCAGATATAGTAATCTGGGATTACGATTTTGAAAAAAATGATCCCCCAGACAGCAAAGAAAACGGTGGTAATTTTCCTGTTCAACTTGCCATTGAAATAAAGACAAATTATCAATCGGAAATAAAAGAGGATGACATTGATGATATCAAAAAATTAAAAAGCTTGTTGAAAAGCGAATTGGAAGGGAATTGTAATAAATATCAAACAGCCGAATATGGTGCTTGGTTGAATTTTCATTATTTAGACGGGAACAATATAAAACCTAAAAGCGTTGACAAGAAAAAGCGAATATGGAGATACGAAATTTATTCAAAAAACGTCAACCCTTCGTTAAAACAAAAACTTCAGTATAGAACAATACCCTTGTGATGGTTCGAATAATTTTTAAATTCAACAATTAATAGACAGTAATCTTAATTCATTAGACCCTAAAAGTAAACTCGTAAACATTCCCTTTTTTAGTCGATTTACGAATCTCGCTGGCATATTGCTGGCATCACTCAGGCGCATAATTCTTACAATCAAGCACATAGAGTAAACATTAAATTACCTGTTATTTGGTTCGTAAAGTTTTAAAAGCCCAAATAAGTGATATGACTAAAAATCGTAATGGATAGAATATTATTGAAAAGACAATAAACAACGTCAGAAAAAGACTGCTTAGCTCCGTCTGGCTTTTGATATTAATAGCCGAAATGTTTGCTTTGTATTCGGTTATCCATCTATTTAAGTAAGCCCTTTTGGAAAAATATTGCTGTGTTTTCGCTGGTTCAAATCCCAGCCGTTGTTCAAAGTGAGCGAATGTTCCAAGGTTATATCCATCAGAAAATAGCTTATTATATAATACCAGACGCCTATCTGGTATTTTTATCTTGTCCAGAAATTCAGATAATGTTCCAATATCGTATTCATTTGATATACTATCATACAGATTTAGTTCTCCAATGGACGGGATTCGGCGCTCTTTTTGTTTGTAAGCGGGTAAGGAAAATTGATAGTTAACTTGCAGTAATGACAGTTCCCCCTCTAAGTTGTTAAGGTGTCCAGTAAGTCCATCTGTATACTTTTCCTTATTATGATTATTCAACCAAATTACGAATATCGTTACAGACGTTACAAGTAGATAAATGGTAACTATAATGACCTCTCTCGCTATGATTTTTTTTATTTTTGGTGTCATATTGCTTATTATTTAATTGTCGCATAAGTTCATTACTCCCAGTCTTTAATTTAACCTAAAGTATACTTTTTCTTCCGTATGGCTCCCTGTGTTATTTTGTCGCTCAGGAGTAGCCCCAGAGCCTTGACGGGTATGTTCTTTTGTCCTTTGTTTGTGTCGTATAGGTGCTTATGAATTGCTGTAGGGTGATTCCAAATTTCTATACAACCTGTCTTTTTGATTGATCATCTCTCTTTCCAAGAATATTTTCATTAGTCCTTCCGCCTAAACAGATAATGATTTACTTGTTTTCTCTGCCTGATTTCTTAATAAAAACCGTCCCAAACAGCCCCACTGCCACAACAACATCAATGATAACCCACCCCTGCCTACCCATTGGAACCTTGACAAGCAGCTGGAATAACAGCGCCAGTCCAATAAACACGATAGCAAGCGGAATGTTCTTCCTTTCGTATTCGTAATAGGCAAGGATGGCAAAGCCAACAACCGCAATGAACCTAAAGATTTGGTAGTAGCCATAGGGCATATGGAAAAGGCATAGTACAGAACCGCTTATATTATTCTACCATTTTTTACTTTGATTTTCTTAATAAAACCAAGTTTATATGTTCCATCAGGAGCAGGTTGATTATTTATAAGAACTAAGTCACCAACGCTTCGATAATCATAATATGATTGCTCAACTGTAAGCATTAATCCATCTTTCATTTTGTATTTTCTTATGTAATAAATATCAGCAATCTTACCGCTCTTGACTAAAAGTGCTATTTCTCCAGTTTTATAATAATATTTTCCTTCCTGCACTTCTTCCCCTTCAAAAAACACTCTATTTTCGATGGTAATGGTGTCATAATTTTGCCATCTTTGAATTTCTAATATTTTTCCATTGCTTAATTCTTTTGTTGCAATATTCAATTTTTGATATCTTAATTCTGTTAAATAACGAAAAGCATTCAAATCTGGAACAATATTTTCATTTGCTAAGATGAAAAACCGATTCTCTGTTCCATCCAATTTGAGTATCAGAATACCCTCATCTATGAATTGCTCGTTACAAAGGATAATATCTGTTTTTCTGTCTATTAATAAAGATTTTGCTTGGGGAAAGTAATCCCATTTGCCAATAGACACTTGTCCGTTTTTTGAGAGAATGAGTTCTTTGTCTTTCTTAAATATCAACTTCTGTAACTCATATTCTTCATCAATAAGAGCCCAAGGTTTATCAATCAGGATGGATGTCTTGTCAAGGGTTAGACTATAATTTCGGAGTTGTGGAAGAATGCTTTTAAGGTATGTTTTCATATCCGACGGGGGTTAATTCCCCTGCAATTTATGAAGAAAAAACTCAACACCCACACAAAGTCAATGAAAGTAAGCAACTTCGTGAAGAATTTAATGGTAAGTGCTAACGGAAATATTAAGGCTTATTTTCGATTATCCCATTTGGTGCCCTGCCAACCCTTTATTTTCCCTTCTTCATTACACTTTGGATAGTGCAAACAAGGGAAGTCTTAAAGATCATTCAACTGAAATGATTAACTAATTTTCTTGCATTCAGGGCACAAAGGATGATTTTTTGAAGTCCCATATTCGGTGCCGCAAGCGTGACAATATTTTTCAATAAAATCCCAATTACCCCAAAACGCCCAACTTCTGTAACATTCATCACATAACGGGGCAGCGGGGGAATAATGTATTTCCTTTGAACACCGAATGCAAACGCCACCGTTTTTTTCCGTTTTGTTTTTTAGTGTCATCCTTCTTTCTTCGCCCGCCTTTTTCTGGTTGTTTTCTTCTTCCTTAATTGCCAATAAAACTTTTGAATACCTCCCTTTAAAGTATCTTTTTGGTTTAAGGCTAAACAAATCATCTTTGATAATTTCATTATAAAACTGACGAACCGTTGACTTACTTTCGAAAAGATATCCAATTTCATAATTCCTTTCCTTTGAACTGTCGAGCAGGTTCATCGAACTGATGATAACTGATCTTTCATTCAGGTATAGCTTGGTATGTAAGTTTTCAATAAGGATAACATCAAAATCATACCTTTTGTTGATCTCTTCGTAACATTCGATGCTCTTTTCTTTTTCAAACCTTGCAATAAAGACAACATTTTTATTTTGCTTTGCCGCCTTTTCAAAAGCCCTCGTCAATAATGTCCACGGTTTATAGTAAGGGGTAACGAGAAAACAATATTCCTTGCTTTCATCAATCAAATCAATTATTGCCGCAGGGAGTTGGTGATTTTTTAAAATTCGGTTCATTGTTTAATAATTAGATGTATTGCAATACAATTTATGCCTTCTATTGATTGTTCAGTTTCTTCACAAACACGCTAACAACCAACCCCGCTGCCACTACCACATCAATGATATCCACGCCTGCCTGCCCATTGGAACCTTGATAAGCGGCTGGAATAAAAGTGCCAGAGCAATAAACCCAATTACCAGCGGAATGTTCTTCCGTTCATACTCATAGTAGGCAAGGATCGCAAAGCCAACCAACGCAATGAATCTGACGAGCTGGTAGTAGCCATAGGGCATATGAAAAAGGCATAGCAGCAGAAGGATGGCAAGGGCGATTTTAATGAGTTTTTCGGGGGTGAACTGCATAATTTATAAATTAAAGCAATATAGTTCAATTATTTCCACATTAACATTTGAAAACCTTGGATTAATAATACTTTAATTCTCTTTCTACAATATATTTTGGATGATCATATTCAAAAATAATACGTTTAATCCAATTTCCCCTATCATCATATTCATATTTAAAAACACTTTTATTGTGCAGGCTGCCGTCGTAATTATAATTATTCTCTTCAATTTCATTCCCCCCAATGTCATATTTCATAGTAAATTTATATAATAGCTTGCCGTCAGCATCATATGATATAATTTCAATTTTATTCCCACTTTCATCGTAATTGCGTATTGTTCTCTCCTTTAGGCTACCATCTGATTGATAAAAATTCACTTCAATTTCATTTCCTTTATCATCGTATATATGAATTATTTTCCCGTCAAGAGAATTGTCTGGTTTGTATTCACTCAATTCAATAATCTTTCCACTTTTTTCAAATTTGTAAATATATTTACAAGACAGGCTACCATCTGTGTTATATTCCAAACATTCAGTTTCCTTTCCACTATCGTTGTAACTTGAAGTTTCTTTCCGTGCAATAGTGCCTGTTGAGTCATAAGTAATACATTCCATTAACTTTCCACTGTCATTATATTTTGAAAGAGATTTACTGTAAATACTGCCATTTGGATTGTACATAAAGTGTTCAATTTCATTTCCTTTGTCGTCGTATTTTGAAAGAGATTTACTGTTAATACTGCCGTTTGGATTGAACATAAAGCGTTCAATTTCATTTCCTTTGTCGTCGTATTTTGAAGAAGTTTTAAAAAGAATGCTGTTGTCCGAGTTATAACAGATAGATTCAATCTCGGCACCGTTGTCGCTAAATAAAATATACATGTTCATATCCTCACGGCTTCGGGATATTCTAATGCCTTTTTCAATTTTCCCAAATTTCTCGACTGCTTGGTAAGAATATTGAACAAGCGATTTGACCTTACCTTTTAATTTATGTGCTGTCCAACCATTTTCATTCGTTTTTGAAACGTCGCATCCAAAGAAAAGGAAACTAATGCATAATATAATAAATGTTTTTTTCATTGTCGCAACCATAATTTTAGCCTTGTAAATCCATTGTAATTTCTAACCGATGTATATTTTTCATTTCTGAAAATCCAGCACAAAAGGTTTGTAAAATTAAATCTTCCCGTGGTGCCATTTTAATACAGGGAATAATGTCGGCAATATAAGTTTCCATATCCGAGGGAGTTTATTTACTGTGCAAGTTAGAAAGAAAAAATGCAATATAAACAGTCAAGTCCGTTTTAAGCCCCAGATCACAGGCGAATCTGCGTCTGCTAAACCAATCCAACCGAAGGACAATTATTCATCCTGTGCTTTCTATTGCTTAAAAACAGGCACAAACCATTATAGCGAATCTGCGTCACGGTCGGATGGTCTTCTTCCAGCCCTCACACTTTTTATGGCTGCTTCATAATTCGCCCAATTTCCGAATTTAGCATATGTTGGCATATACTTTATGAGTTCGACTACACCATTTTCTCCCGTGTTTAGCAATTCGTTGTATCGGGTTACTCCCTTTCCGTCCGCAATAGAATATCCAAACCAAAAAATATTTCTTCTTTCCCCCTCTATAATTTCACACATCTTTACACACGTGAAGTTCCCCCTTTTTAGTTGTGTCGGTTCCATATCGGAATCGAACAGTTCATAGTCATACCACAAAAGATCATCCTTGGGTACGAGGATTTTTTTAACCCAGTAAATGATCTGTTCATCATTACCGAAGGGTTCATTGATTTTTTTTGTCTTTAGTTCCCCTGTTACAGCGAACCACATATCTTTTGTTGATTTTTGCATAATTGTACTTTTTATGGAACTTTTTCCTGTCGAGAATAAATGAAGTCGTTTCCATAGGGATGTGCTTATATGTATAGTTCTTATCTTTTCCCTGCTGGTTAGCCAATAATTTAATTGAAGGACAAAATTTTATTTAGGCTCATCGGGTAATTTTTCCTTCACTATATTATCGAATATTTCTACCGTCGCCATCTATGCCGAGCTTTTTTAAAGCATCATCATAGGTAGCCCAATTTTCATAATTAGCAGCTTTTCGCATCATCTTTATGACTTCAATTATACCTTTTTCTCCTTTGCACATTAATCCCTTTTTGCAGGTTACATTGTTAGCGTCTACGATTTCAAAGCCAAACCAATAATTATCTCCCCCGTCTTTGGGAACTATTTCATATATCTTTACACACGTGAAACTTCCTTCTTTCAATTGAGTCGGTTTGATTTCACTGTCGTACAATTCATAATTATACCAACACAAATCATCTTTTGGGGCGTAAGTTTTTTTCACCCAGTAAAGAAATTTTTCCTTTCTGTCAGTGATCTCATTTATTCTTTTGGTCTTTAAGTCCATCGTTACGGAAAACCAAAAATGTTTATAAGGCGACGCATGTACATCATAAACACATCCGAATACGGTTGAAGTGAAGAATTTAAATTTATCAAACCAATCTTGAATTTCTTTTTTAGATGACTTTGCAAGCAACGATTTTACTTTGCCTGCGGTTTTTTCCCTTGCCATTGAAAATGTACAATTTTCATCAGCAGTAAAATTTCTTCTTTTAAAAGATTTCGTATAAGCATTGTTAAATACTTCCGTCTTTTCGATTTTCTCAACACAGCCAAGAAAGTACGTTCTTTTACCAGAGTAGTTTAGCCAATGATCTACGGATTTGATAAAATGAGCCGATCCTAAAAATTTATTGATCAATGATTCTGTCCATCCTCTGGAATACAATTCAGGGACGTCAATGAAAAAATCATTCAAATCGCCAATTTCCACCTCTGGCTCAGATATATCAACGATTTCAATATCTGGAATACATTTGATGATCTTATTTTTCACGTTATCACAGATAAGAAAGGTTTTATCTTTTTCTGCAACCTCGAAACTGTTGCCAGTTTCTTCGACGGATACAATAAAGGGAACAGCAAGAGTTGCCAAGCTATTCTTTTCGACAGACTTCCCAAAAATGAAAGTCCAAGAACCGATAGGGTTTTCGCCAATAAGATATGGCTCAAAAAGGATACTTTCAATTTTTCCATCAAGATATTCCATGTGTAATTTTATGGCTCTATGATGGTCTAAGCATTCGATCAACTTTTCGATAAGACTTACCTGATCCATTTTTCATCTGTTTGAAGTACATCTGATATGATTCTAAAGCAAATATGTGAATAAATAGGCAACATCCGTCACTTTATGATATGATCAAGTCATACGGATACCCGTTCCTGTCAGTTCGGAAGCGATCATTTTATCCAGTTCTACATCTGTTTTGCTCAACGATTTTGCTAACGCCTTCATCGTAACATAATCATCCCAATCATTAAATCGGCGCAGCGACTGCATAAATTCAATTACCTCAATGACCCCGTATTCCATCTGTGCAAATCCACGAAAAGGATGTACAGTGCCATTATTATCGGAGATTTCGAACTTGATGGTGCAATAATTTCCGCATCCGATACTCTGGCAAAAATCATATATGCCATTGCAGGTGAAGCCGCCTTCCTTCAATTGCATCGGTCGAAGATCGGGTGAAAACAGGTCGTATTTAAACAACCAACCGCCATAATAAGACTTATAATCAAACGATTTGTGAATCCACAACAGCAAGCTGCTGTCGTTATATGGAACTTCGTGTTCCTCGGTCTTTAAATCCTTCTTTACCGAAAACCAACTTTCTTTGTCATTGTTTGGTCGATCAGGATAATTTTCCCCTTCCCATTCAGACGTTTCTTCGTTGAAAGTACCTTCCGTGGATTTGAGCCGATTGTTCATCTTTGCCGCCCAAATCTCCATTGAGGTCAATTTCGCTTCATAGATTTCCAAGTGGTCGATGTGTGCATTAATGGTCAATTTGTGGGTGTCATTTCGCAGGTCGGGCACCTTGCCATTAGTCCCGCTCATATATGAGTGCAGAATTTTGTAGGCGTAAGTTTCGTTGTTGTACCGAAAATCAAAATGTATCCTCTGACCCATAGGGGCAACATCATAGAATGAGTGAACCTTGACCGCCAAGGGTCGATCCTGCCATAAAATGGTCGTTTCATTCTTGAAATTCTTGTTGTACCTGTCCCACTTCAGCGTTAATAAAGGCATTACGCCAGTTTCTGGATTGTTTTTTGTTTCCATAGCAATAAAGTTTAAAGGGTTAAACATCATTGCATCAGAAAAAATCAGTGGAAAGGAAAGGGGAAAATAAAAAAACGAACCCTTTTGACCTAATGTCCACATCGTTTTGCCACCGTGGCGTTCGAAACTCGGTTGGCATCCATTTAAGGATTCTTGATGCTGGTACAAAGATAGTGAATCTTTGGTAATATTGTACTCTCAAACCCGAATATTTTATGAAAAATATTGTAATAATGGTTTGCTCGGACTTCGAATGGGATTATGTTATTGACCATTTTAAGCCTGAAAAACTTACACAGACCCCATACGGTGTTTGGTTCATTAATGAACACCAATCGAATGAGAAACGGCAAGTTAAATGGTTCCACGGTGGCTGGGGAAAGATCGCATCATCGGGTTCCACCCAGTATGCCATTGACAAGTGGCAACCAGAACTTATCATCAACATAGGTACCTGCGGGGGATTCAAAGGAAAAATAGAAAAGGATCAGGTTATCCTTATTGATAGAACAGTAGTTTATGATATGATCGACCTGTTCGGGGAAAGCGGTAATAGCCTTAAAAAATTCAAAACTGCAATTAATCTGGATTGGTTAATGGACGAAACCATAAAGAACCAGCCAAAAGCATTGATGGTAACGGCTGATCAGGACTTGGCTCCCGAACGAATTACTGAACTTTATAATAAATATGGAGCAATCGTTGGGGACTGGGAATCAGGAGCCATTGCGTGGGTTGCCGCAAGGAATGGACAAAGGCTGCTTATTCTGCGTGGGGTGTCAGACCTTGTTGGCTTGGATGGGGGTGATATCTATGGAAAACCTGAACCTATTGTACGGGAAGGGGTGAAATCCGTTATGCAGAATTTGATTAAGATTATAGAAAAATTTATCAGGGCAATTGAGTAATGTCATCTAAGTCAAAAGAAAGCATTAGGAAGCTCGTAACCATTAGTCCGCCCCCCACAATCCAAGCAACCCAAAATCGTTCCTCCTGAGGCTTCTTTTGCCCCTAAGACCATAAATCAACTCCTATACCCCATACTTCTTTCTGTGGAACTCCCACAAGTACCAAACACCCTTTTGCTGGGCTTCATATTCTTCCTGCTCTTCCTTGACCTTGACGTAGCTTTTGAAGAAGTCCGTCCTCAGCCTTATGTTATTGTAAACTTGGAATAATTCCAAATAAGGCTATTATCCCCCCTATTTGTCAGGACAATGCATCCTTTTTCTAATTTTGATATTGAATCCTATGCCACATGATCCAACTCAAAATCACTATAGATGGCATCACCCCCCCGATCTGGAGAAGTATTCAGGTTCCAGAAACGTACTCTCTCAATAAACTCCATCATATTATCCAAATCACTTTCGGCTGGACAAACTCCCACCTGTATATGTTTGGCGAATATGAAAATAAAATCGGTGACCCAATCCTATGGGAAGATAGTGAGTCCCCGACCTTATGGGATAAGAAGGTAAAAATTACAGATGTGCTTCAGAATGTTGGAGATGAGCTAAAGTATGAATACGATATGGGAGACGGATGGAAGCACACTGTGGTATTGGAAAAGATTGAAGATGGGGTTTTGAAGGGGGCAAAATGTCTCGATGGCGCAAGGAATGCGCCTCCTGAGGACTGCGGGGGAGTTCATGGTTATCAGGAATTGATACACCACAGGTACCATCCTGAGAAAGATGGTTATATTGAGTTAATTGAATGGTTGGGGGAAGAGTATGATCCTGAATTGTTTGATTTAAAGGTGGTGAATAAGGAGCTTAAGGGGTTGGTGAAGTATATCAGGGAGTTTGATAAAGAGAATGGATTATGAAACTGAGTGAATTAATTTTAAACAAATCATTATGAAAAACTTACTTTCTTTTTTCTTAGTTATGGTTGTTGTTATAACATCCTGCAAGGATGGTGAGCAAACCAAATCGAATGAGGCAAGCGGCAAATCAGGAGTTATTTTAGGTAAAGCTGATCCAGTGACCCAAGTTATCGGGTTTTTTAATGACATCATGAATCAAAAATATGAGAATGCATTTGCAAGGCAGAATAATGAGCTTTGGAAACCATTTGAAAAGTTTAAATCAGTAAATGGTTATGGCGGTATAACGACTATAGAAGTGTATGATGCGAAGTTAGTTGAAATGACGAACACTTCCGCTCAGGTATACTTGCAGTATTTTGCTGCTGATCCTCACAATAAAGATGGAATTTTTAAGCAATACTTTATGTTGAACAAAATTGACTCTAATTGGATTATTGTCAATTCCACGGTCATCAGGGATAAACGAACAATTTATGGAGAAGGGAGCGGTACAGTTAATTTCACGAGGACTAATAATGGTCAAATGAGTGTCCCTGTGGTTATAAATAATACGCTGAAAATCAATTTTATTTTAGATTCAGGTGCGTCAGAAGTCAATATTTCATCTGTTGTATTATTAACATTGATACAGACGGGGACGGTTGATGATGACGATTATTTGGGTACAGAAAAATATAAATTAGCAAATGGTAGTATTGTACAAAGTCACAGATTCCTTCTAAAAACACTACAAATTGGAAATTTTCTCCTTGAAAATATTCCTGCATCAGTTTCAGACTCTATCAATTCTCCAATGCTTTTAGGTCAAAATGTATTGAATCAATTTGGGAAAATCACTATCGATCAGAAAAACAATCAATTAATTATTAGCCAATAATCAAGTTTTTGGCAGTCATATGTTTTTAAAATTTAGCCAAATATAATTTCACTATTAATGATTCTCCTGTCCCTCTCCTCACTCGAAACTTGGCTCTGGGACTCTGCCAACATCCTTCGTGGTTCTATAGACTCCTCCGACTTTAAGAACTACATCTTTGGGTTTCTCTTCCTCAAAATAATACAAAAACACGTTGCTTACTAAAATCAAAACTAACTCCTTATTAACCAAATTTATTCATGCAAATTTTCGACAACATAAATTCAAAAGTAAGAGATGACTTGTCTAAGACGATCCGAAAAGATAGTCGAGTTTCAATAGCATCAGCTTATTTTTCGATTTATGCTTTTGAAGAATTAAAAAAGCAATTACAAGATATTTCTGAATTACGGTTTATCTTTACTTCACCCACTTTTGTTTCGGAAAAAACTTCAAAAGAGAAACGTGAATTTTATATCCCACGTCTTAACCGTGAACGAAATTTATACGGTTCTGAATTTGAAGTTAAATTACGAAATGAACTTTCACAGAAAGCTATTGCGAAAGAATGCACTGAATGGATAAAAAATAAAGTTCAGTTCAAATCCAATGTGACCAATGAAGTAATGGGTGGTTTCATTAATGTTGAAACGGATGAAAACCTTACCTATCTACCCATCAATGGATTTACAACAGTTGATTTGGGATGTGAGAAAGGCAACAGCGTTTATAACATGGTAAATCGGTTCGAAGCACCATTTAGTTCCGAGTACATTAAGCTATTCAATAACCTCTGGCACGATAAAGAAAAACTTCATGATGTTACAGAACATGTAATTGATAATATTTCAACGGTTTATCGGGAAAACTCACCAGACTTTATATACTTCGTCACACTGTATAATATTTTCAACGAATTTTTGGAAGACATTTCTGAAGATGTACTACCGAATGATGCAACAGGATTTAAAACCAGTGCTATTTGGAATATTCTTTATGATTTTCAACAGGATGCGGCTCTTGCCATTATTAATAAACTTGAAAAATATAACGGTTGCATATTGGCTGATAGTGTCGGTTTAGGGAAAACCTATACCGCACTGGCTGTGGTTAAGTACTATGAGAACAGGAACAAATCGGTTTTGGTTCTTTGTCCTAAAAAGTTGAATGACAACTGGATAACCTATCGTTCCAATTTAACTAACAATCCAATTGCAAAGGATCGACTTCGTTATGATGTGCTATATCATACCGACCTTTCACGTGAATCAGGTATTTCCAACGGCTTACCACTCGACCGCATCAATTGGGGTAACTACGATTTAGTGGTAATCGATGAAAGCCATAATTTCAGGAATGGTGGGCAAGTATATGGTGATGAAGAAAAAAGGGAAAATAGATATTTGAAACTCTTAAATAAAGTGGTGCGTGAAGGTGTAAAAACTAAAGTGTTGATGCTTTCAGCCACACCTGTTAACAATAGGTTCAATGATTTACGTAATCAGCTTGCATTGGCATATGAGGGGAATTCGGAGCAAATTGATAGCCTTTTAAATACCAGCAAAAGCATTGATGACATCTTCCGCACTGCTCAGGCAGCATTCAACAAATGGAGCAAATTCGACTCGCATGAACGCTCAACAGACAAGCTGTTGAACATGATTGATTTTGATTTCTTTGAAGTGCTGGATAGTGTTACAATTGCCCGTTCACGAAAGCATATTGAAAAGTATTATAATACCGATGCTATTGGTAAATTTCCTGAGCGACTAAAACCAATAAGTTTTAGACCGTCATTAACGAAAATGGCTAATGCAACAAATTATGATGCGATTTACGATTTGTTGAATATGCTGAACCTTAGTGTTTATACTCCTTCCAACTTCATTCATCCCAGTCGCACTGCACTTTATGAAAAAGAATATGGACGTGACATGGGTAATACATTTTTCCGACAAGCAGACCGTGAAAAAGGAATCCGTAAGTTGATGAATATAAATCTGCTTAAACGGCTTGAAAGTTCAATCCATTCATTCAGATTAACTGTGGGTAGAATAAAGCATTTAATAGATTCTACGATTTCAACGATTGACAATTATGATGGTGGAACAACAATTTCGACTGAAGATTACACAAGTGTAAATGAGTTTGACGATGACGATCAGAACACTGATTTATTCGTAGGCAGAAAAGTAAAGATAGCCTTGAGCGATATTGATATTATTTCGTGGAAAGCTGAATTGCTGGAAGATAGCCTTTGTTTAGAGGGTTTACTAAATTCAGTGCGAGAAATAACACCCGAACACGACAATAAATTACAAACACTTTTTAGTGCAATTGATGAAAAAATATCAAATCCTATCAATGTCGGGAATAACAAAATAATAGTTTTTACTGCATTTTCCGATACTGCGGAATATCTTTATGAACATGTAAGTAAGTATGTGAAAAAACACTATAATTTAGATACAGCTTTAATTTCGGGGTCAGTGGATGGAAGAACAACCTGCCCGAAATTAAGGGTAGACATGAATACCGTGTTGACATGTTTTTCACCCATCTCAAAACAAAAGCATTTGCTGCTAAAAAACAATGACAATAACATTGATGTGCTTATCGCCACCGATTGTATTTCAGAAGGGCAGAATCTTCAAGACTGTGATTATCTAATAAATTACGACATACATTGGAATCCAGTTCGTATTATTCAACGGTTTGGGCGTATTGACCGTATTGGCAGCAAAAACAAGGTGATACAACTTGTAAATTTCTGGGCTGATGTTTCACTGGACGATTATATCAACCTGAAGGCACGTGTTGAAACCCGCATGAAAATGTCGGTAATGACTTCAACTGGTGATGATAATCCGATTAGTGCTGAAGAAAAAGGGGATTTGGAATACCGCAAACAACAGCTTCAGCGATTAATGGACGAAGTTGTTGATATTGAAGAAATGGGTAATGGTATCTCCATTATGGACATGGGGTTAAATGAATTTCGTTTGGATTTAATGGAATATATGAAGAGCAATCCTGATATTGCTCACACACCTAATGGAATGCATGCTGTTGTGGGTTCTTCTACTGATGAACCTGAAGGTGTTATTTATATTTTAAAGAATTTGAGCAATAGTGTGAATATCAATAATCAGAATCGTTTGCACCCGTTTTATATGGTTTACACTTCCAATGCTGGGGATGTTATTTGTAACCACCTTGCTCCCAAAAAGATGTTGGATATGATACGGTATCTGTGTAAGGGGAAATCAGAACCGCTAACGGAATTATGTCGTGATTTTAATAAAGCGACCAAAGATGGACGAAAAATGGAAAAATATTCCGAATTATTGGGATCATCTATTGGTTCAATTATAAGAGTAAAAGAAGAAAGTGATGTAGATAGCTTATTTTCTGTGGGTGAAACAAGTGCTTTAACCAATAAAATTTCGGGGCTGGATGATTTTGAATTGATCTGTTTTCTGGTAGTACGTTAATTTGAATGGCAATGCTTAACTTCCCTAAATCGACCGAATTTGGCAAAAAAATACCCAAAGAAAAATTTTATTCCCGTTTAGAAATGAAAACGGCAATGAAACGCTATTTCATTGAAGACATTGAACAAATAGTATGGCGGTACAAATTAGCTCCTTCCACCTTAAATGTAAGTGCTGGTATCAATGTATTGGAGATTGATGTGTTGGAAATTAACCTGAAAAGAAAAGATTATGCTCAAACTGTGTTTGAATTTATTGATAAAAATCTGCCGCACCACACAGTATTTGTGCTTTCTTGTGGCAGTGAAGTTCAGCTATTAATAAACTACAAAGAAGCTATTGAAAACCGTGCGGGGAAATTTAAAATAACAGCAAATTACAAAACGGATTGGAAACCTCTTGATCAAATTCAACTTACGGTTGATGGGTTGAATATGGATAAGGTTTATGAAAGTTTTGTCGCTCAGGTTGCGGGCACCAAACTAAAGGTTGAAGCACATGAGACTGTTAAAGATGCCATTTTACAAGCACAATTAAAACTCATGTTGGAAAAGGAAATAAATGCCTTGGAATCGAAATTATACAACGAAAAGCAATTCAATGTTCAGTTGAAAATATCAACAAAATTAAAAGAATTGAAAAACCAATTATTTGAACTTACATAAATGGAAAAACTTAAAATGGAATCGGCAGACCTGACCGAACAAAACATAGATAAAATTGCTGCTTTGTTTCCCAACGTAATATCCGAAACAAAAGATGCCGATGGCAACTTAAAGAAAGCCATAAACTTTACCCTATTGCAACAAATACTTCAAGGCGATTTGGTGGATGGTGACGAATGTTACGAATTTACGTGGGCAGGTAAAAAACAATCCATTATTGACGGAAATAGTCCCCTACGCAAAACCTTACGCCCATGCCCAGAAGAAAGTAAGGATTGGGACAAAACCGAAAACCTTTACATCGAAGGCGATAACCTTGAAGTACTGAAACTATTGCAAGGTTCCTACCTGAATAGCATCAAAATGATGTATTTCGACCCACCATACAACACTGGCAATGATTTTGTCTATAGGGATAATTTTACAGCAGCAAAAGATGAATATGAAGAAGATGTGGGATTGTTTGATGAAAATGAAAACCGTTTGTTTAAAAATACTGAAAGCAATGGGCGTTTTCATTCAGACTGGTGCAGTATGATGTATCCACGGTTACAACTTGCAAGAAATTTATTGACTGATGACGGTGTTATTGTCATTTCAATAGACGATGGTGAAGTAAATAACCTAATTAAAATTTGCGTTGAAATCTTTGGTGAAGAGAACCATTTAGCAACTTTTCTATGGAAAAGTAGACAAACGACAGATAGTAGAAAAAGTACAAATATGTCAATTGATCATGAATACATCGTTGCGTTTACAAATCGACAAAGTGTTTTTTCTTTAAAAGGAAACGACATCGATAAAGGAAAATATACGAATCCAGATAATGATCCAAGAGGTTCATGGGCAAGTATCGATCTTTCTGTTCAAGCAACAAGAGACCAAAGACCGAACCAATTTTATGAAATAATTAATCCAATAACGGGAATAAGCTATCCTGCTAATTCTCAAAGAGTATGGTCAAAATCTAAAGACGTTGTTAATGGTATGATTAAAGAAAATAGGATTATATTTCCTGATAACCCATCAGGGAGACCAAGAGAGAAGAAATTCTTATCAGATTTACGATCTGAAATAACAGGTTTCTCTTCATGGCTTGATCCTAAAGATGTGGGATATACGACAAATGGGACAAGGGAATTATCATCATTATTTGAGCAAAGAATATTTGATTTCCCAAAATCAACCAAATTACTTTGTCATATAATAAATCAGGCTTCTACTGAAGATTCTATCATCCTTGATATATTTTCAGGTTCAGCAACAACAGCACATGCAGTAATGAAACTCAATGCCAAGGATGGAGGAAGTCGAAAATTCATAATGGTTCAACTTCCTGAAACAACTGATGAAAAAAGCGAGGCATATAAAGCAGGTTACAAAAATATCTGTGAGATTGGGAAGGAACGTATCCGTAAGGCAGGGGAAAAAGTTAAAGAAGAAGCTGGCTTAAATGGTCAAAATCTGGATATAGGTTTCAGGGTATTGAAATTGGACAGTACCAATATGAAAGATGTGTATTACGGAGCAGGGGAATATAGCCAACAAATGTTATTGGATTTAGAAAGCAATATCAAAAATGACCGTACTGATTTGGATTTGCTTTATGGGGTTCTTTTAAATTGGGGGGTGCCGTTGGCATTGCCGCACACTAACGAAATGATTGGAGGAGTTAAAGTTCATTTTGTAAATGGTGTAGATTTAGTGGCATGTTTTGCCGACAATGTTAACGAAACGATTATTCGTGAAATTGCGAAACGCAAACCATTACGGGTCGTTTTCCGTGATAGTTCATTTGCCAACAGTCCCGACAAAATCAATGTAACCGAGATATTCAAGACCATTTCGCCCGAAACAACAGTAAAAGTGATTTAAACAAAATGAAAATAAAATTTAAGCACCAAAAGTTTCAGGCTGAAGCATCACAAGCGGTTTGCGATGTATTTGCAGGTCAACCATATCTGTCTGAAGCACTATATTTGATCGATAAGGGAGACACCCAAGGGCAACAGGAATTACATGATTTTACTGGTTTTAAAAACCATAAAATTGTATCTGAACTGACGGATAAGATAATACTTGATAACCTTCAGAAAATACAAAGATGGAACCAATTACCACCTTCGCAAAAGTTGGAAGGCAAATTCAATCTGACAATTGAAATGGAAACGGGTACTGGCAAAACGTATTCGTATATTAAAACCATGTTCGACCTCAATAAACGATTTGGGTGGAGCAAATTTATTGTTGTAGTTCCAAGTATTGCCATTCGTGAAGGGGTGCATAAATCCTTTGAAATTACCCAAGAACACTTTGCTGAAGAGTACGGTAAAAAGATTCACTTCTTTATTTACAATTCGTCACAATTGACCGAAATTGACCGTTTTGCCAGTGACAGTTCAATCAATGTAATGATTATCAACTCACAGGCATTTACTGCAAAAGGTGAAGATGCCAGACGAATTTCTATGAAACTGGACAGTTTTCGTAGTAGGAGACCCATTGATGTAATTGCAAAAACGAATCCGATTGTTATCATTGATGAACCGCAAAAAGTGGAAGGTTTAGCAACCAAAGAAAAGATGAAAGACTTCAACCCGTTGCTTACACTTCGCTATTCTGCCACACATAAAAAAGATAGCATTTATAATATGGTTTACCGACTCGATGCAATGGAAGCATACAACAAAAAGTTGGTGAAGAAAATTGCAGTAAAAGGTATAAGTACAACAGGAACAACCGCCACTGAAGGATATGTCTATCTGGAAAGTGTAAATCTTTTTAAAGATAAAAATCCAACTGCCAATATCGGTTTTGAATTAAAGCAAGTTTCTGGAATAAAATCAGTTGTACGTCAAGTCTCAATAGGGTTTGACCTTTATGCACAATCGAAAGAACTCGAAGAATATCGCAACGGTTATACAATTACAAATATTGATGGCAGGGATAATTCAGTAACTTTTCAAAACGGAATAAAAATATATGCGGGTGATATAAAAGGAGCCGTAAACGAAGAGCAACTTTGCCGTATTCAAATCCGTGAAACAATACTTTCACATATAGATCGTGAACGACAATTGTTTCTCAGAGGTATAAAAGTGCTTAGCCTGTTTTTTATAGATGAGGTGGCTAAATACAAACAATACAATGCCGATGGGAAACCGCTTAATGGTGTTTATGGCAATATTTTCGAAGAAGAGTACAAGGATATTACTTCAACATTGCAGATTCAATTTGGTGAAGACGAGTATGTTAAATATTTGAATTCAATCACACCAAGCAACACCCACACAGGTTATTTCTCAATCGATAAAAAGAAAAACCAATATGTTGATAGTAAGTTGGAACGCACTACTAAGGAATCAAATGATGTGGATGCGTTTGACTTAATAATGCGAAAAAAGGAAATTTTACTGTCTTTCGCTGAACCAGTTCGATTTATTTTCTCGCACTCAGCATTACGTGAAGGTTGGGATAACCCGAATGTGTTTCAGATATGTACGCTTAAACAAAGTGGTTCTGAGGTGGGCAAACGTCAGGAGGTTGGACGTGGTTTACGTCTTTGTGTCAATCAGAATGGCGACCGCATGGATGCCAGTGCTCTGGGCGATGATGTTCATAATATCAATCAGTTGACAGTTATAGCAAGTGAATCATATGATAAATTCGCAAAAGGGCTACAAATGGAACTGGCTGAAGTAATTGCAGACCGACCCTTGAAAGTTACGGCAACATTATTCGAAGGTAAAGTTATACACAACACCCAAGGACAATCTCAGGTAATTGATAATGATACTGCTCAAATTATCTTTGAAGATTTGATACAATACGGGTATCTGAGAGCAGGGGTCTTGACGGATAAATTCTATGAAGAAAAGGCGAATGGTACAGTAAAAGTGGCTGTAGAAGTGGAAGATTCAAAAGAATCAATTTTGAATATTTTGGATACTATTTACAATCCCAAAACCATGATGCCAGAAAATGCTCGCAGTAATAATGTGGAATTGAAGTTCGATAAGAATAGATTTGACCGCAAAGATTTTCAAGAGCTTTGGAAGAGAATCAATATAAAAACCGCTTATGTTGTTGATTTTGAGACAGACGAATTAATTCAAAAATCAATTTCAAAACTCAATCAGCATTTGCATGTCTCTAAACTTTTCTACAAGGTACAAACTGGAGTTTTATCCAATATTAAATCGAAAGAAGCACTACAGCAAGGAGAAGGATTTAAAGAAACACAAACCAGACTTGAAGTAGTGAATTCGGCTGCAAATAGTAGTGTGAAATATGATTTGATTGGAAAAATTGTTGAAGAAACAGCACTCACAAGAAGTTCAATTGTAAAAATTCTTACAGGAATTGAGCCCGTTGTATTTGATCAATTTAAATTCAATCCTGAAGAGTTTATTATCAAAGCCTCAACACTTATTAATGAAGAAAAAGCAACGGTTATTGTGCAGCATATATCGTACAATAAATTGGAAGAAGTATTTGGTACAGAAATATTTACCGAGCCGACAATGAAAGGGAAATTGGGTGTGAATGCTATTCAAGTCAATAAGCATCTGTACGATTATATCATTTTCGATTCACCGAGTATTGAAAAACCCTTTGCCGAAAAATTGGATACAAGTAATGAAGTGGCAGTTTATGTGAAACTGCCTAAAGGTTTTTACATAAACACACCAGTTGGGAAATACAATCCAGATTGGGCAATTGCCTTTAATGAAGGTATGGTTAAGCATGTTTATTTTGTTGCGGAGACCAAAGGTTCCATGTCAACAATGGAACTACGATTAATTGAAAGTGCTAAAATACAATGTGCTCGTGAGCATTTTAAAGCAATTAGCACGACTTCGATAAAATATGATGTGGTGAACAGCTATCAGGAATTAATGAGTTTGGTGAAATAATTAATAGAAGTGTTTAAATATATGAGGAATTGGAAAGATTTGGATGAGAGGATGAGGGGATGAAGATGTGAAAAGTATAAAAAACATTGATAGAGTTTATTTATAAATTAGTTATATTTAGCTCCGAACATTGGATTAGTTTTTAATCAAAATCATTTTAAACATGCCCACAATCCTTGATTTAGGTGTAGAACAGGATCATATTGATTCTTTGACCAAAGCGAATGGAATAACTGCTTTGGCTGAATTGATCTGGAATTCTCTTGATGCAGATGCTACAGTTATTAAGTTAGATTATCAAAGAGATGCGCTTGGGAATTTTAAATTTATTAAAGTAACAGACAATGGTCATGGATTACCATTTGAAAAAGCAAAACTTGTTTTTGGAAAATTAGGTGGGTCAGATAAAAAAATCAACCATCAAAGTCCGAAAGGTAGAGTTTATCATGGGAAAGAAGGAAGGGGACGATTTAAATGTATGGCATTAGGCGACTTGGCAACATTTAAAACCATGTACAAAAATAATGGACATTATGAGACTTATTCCATTGTTCTTGATAGAAACGATCTTTCACACGCAGAAATAAGTGACCTTAAACAGTTACCGAAGGGTCAAGGTGAACAGAGTTTCGAGGTCAAAATCAACAATGTTATCCAAAAAAACGCTGAATTCGGAACTAAATTTGAGAACCGCTTTAATTTGGAAGAAATTTTTGCTCCCTATTGGATGAACTACCAGGATTTTCAGATATTCTTCAATGGAAATGAATTGAAATTTGGATCACTTATCAGAGATTCTTATGAAAAAGAAGTAATCTACGAAATTTCTGGAATCAAAACATCATTTGTTATTAAAGTGATTGAATGGACTTTCGAAAATGCGAAAAAAACATACTTATGCAACACAAAAGGGATTCCATATAACACTTTAAACCTTGGAATTCGATCATCATTACCAATCTCAATGTTTATCCAATCCAGCTATATTGAAAAATTACACTCTGAAAATCTTTTAGACCTCGGAGAATATGATAATTACATTAATAGTGTTTATGATGATGCCAAAAAAATTGGTAGAGAGTACATTCGAGATCGAATGCATTTTTATTCACTTGAATTTATTCAGGAGTTAAAAAAGAATAATTTGTACCCATATGTTGGTGAACCTCAGAATATTGTAGAGGATTCAACAAGGAAAGTATTTGATATTGTGGCACTACAGGTTCATCAATATTTACCATCCTTTGAAGATCAAGATTTTAAGGGTAAAAAATTGACCCTATCACTCATAAAACAGGCATTGGAGAAAGACTCAAATGCGTTGAGGAAAATTCTAAAAGAGGTTATTGAACTTCCACAAGATAAACAGGACGATTTAGCTGAACTTCTTGAATGTACTTCATTATCAAATATTATAGATGCTATGACTGAAATTTCAAACCGTATTACGTTTTTAAACGGTCTGGAACAACTAATCTATGATTCTGAGGCAAGTAAGAATGTTAAGGAAAGGAGACACTTACATAAAATCATTATTGACAATACTTGGATATTTGGAGATGAATATACCTATGGTGCTGACGACATTTCTTTAAAAAATGTATTAAAAGAATATTTAAAATATGTTGGTCGTGAAGATTTCAAAGAAATTGTTAATGAAAGCGATAATTCGGAATTGACATTGATTCCAGATGTTTGTCTATGGAAACAATATAATGCAGGGACTCTCGGACACTTCAATAACTTAGTCATCGAACTTAAGAAACCTACTGTCGATGCTGGAATTATTGAATATGGTCAGATTCAGCTATATGCTAATCATGTTAGTATTGATCAAAGGTTTCCGAAAGAAAAAACAAATTGGAGGTTTTTATTAGTCACACGAGATATTAAGCCTGAATTTGAACCACAACTTAATCAGGAAAACCGTGAATATGGACATGTTTTTGCATCTAAAAATGTTGATGTGTTTGTTTTACCTTGGGGAAGAATAATTAATAATGCAAGAACCAAATACCAATACTTAAAGGAAAAATTGAATTTAAGAATTCAAAGCAATGAAGATGGGTTGAACTTTCTTAGATCAAAGTATAAAGAGTACTTACCTGATAAGGGAAGAGGGGAAGTCACAGAAACAGAAATAAATGCTACTAAATAAATATATGGTGCCAAATTAGTGGCAGGATGGGGTGTTCGATTTATAGTTGAATAATTTCAGCCATCTATAAGAAGAACCTGAGAGCTGGATTGGCTGTATTAGTCAACATCTCAATTGGAGGTGCCATTGAGGGAGCTTTGAATTTTGCTGACAAGGTCACTCTCCTTTCGGAGAATGGGGTAAAGACGGTGCTTGTTCCTATGGATAACTTGAATGAAATTACAACTCTACCAGCAAGCATTCTGGGCAAGACAGATGTGCCATTCTATGGAAATAGCCAGATGTTACTGCAGAAGGCGGTGTTGATGGATTAAATAGGAACTATTTGTTCGTGAATTTAAAAGAGACCAAAATGGAGAAAATAATCATTGATTATCTCAGAGAAGAGGATAGAGAAGGATTAGCTTATAAGGCTGTTAGAAAAGAATTAGAAGACTCAAATACCAAAGAAGCAGATAATAGGTTAGGGTTGTTAATGATTCTCCAGGAGCTAAAAACAAACGATGATGACTTGTTGTTAACATTTTTAAGTCATGGCTTTTCAGGGGGAATTACAAAAGGAGATAATGAAACACTCATAACATGGATGGATTTATGCACAGCTGTAAACAGTATTAAAACTACCTACTCTGTTACATTAAACCTATTAGCAATCTGTAATAGTTTTCATATTGAGCAATACAGATCAATATTTGGAAAAAATATTAAGAAAATCTGGATTACAAATAGTTGTGTTATCTCCATAAATAAGAGCCTTCTTGCAATGAAACATGGAGATTTTAAAACCTTTTATTCTAATTTAGCAGAAGAAGAAATTGACCTCTATCGAGAAATTTAAAATCAGACAAACGGTAAATATGATCTCAAAAGAGTTACTTGAAAAAATCTTTTCTTGCACGAAATGCGAAAGTATTCCAGATCATGAGAAGTTTGATATCCACTCTCATGGGAATCTAAATGCAGAATACATGCTCGTTTCAGAGGCTCCAGCAATAGATAGTTTAGATGCGAAAAGATATTGGTCAGGCAATAGCGGAAAATTATTGAGATCATGTTTACAAGGTCTTGATGTTGAGCTGGAAGACCTTTTTTATTTAAACGATATCGTAAAATGCTGGACAGGTGTCAATGGGACTAATCGAAAACCAACTGACCAAGAAATCAGTAATTGCGGACATTTTCTTATAAAAGAAATCCTCGAATTAGAACCAAAACTAATATTAGCATTTGGAAATGTAGTAAGCAGCTACCTTTTAAAGCGAAGGGTTGGGATTAAGGAAGAACACGGAAAGATTTATACTATTGGGAATAAATATAAAGTTCTTGTTCTTCTTCATCCGAGCAATATTGATTTCTCAATGAAACGGGAAACTTATAAATCGCAAATTTCATCCCTTTTCAAAGCTCTCTACGAGAAAAAACTTGAGAAAATCCCAAATATCTTTCCCGAAACAATTACTGAAGCCATGCCAGAACTTCCGCAGAAACCATCAAATAACGATCCCCGTAGTTTTATTATCCCCTCTTCGGGTAATTCTATCACTGATTCAGATATTTCTGCAGGACAGCTCAGGATCACCATCGATTTCAAAGATTACTTTCCAAAGGAAAGTTGTCGGTTAAAGGTAATTATTGGGGGAGAAACGTATAATGCTTCGTTTACATATAAAATCGGAAGATCACACGTTCTCAGGATTGGGGGGAAAGCCATGGAAAAACTTGGTATTGAACCATATGGTAGTGTTCGGTTAAAGAAAATATCTATTGATACTTATGAGTTGAAAACAGTTTAACATTTCTTTGATTCAACGATCTGACCAATGACCTTCCAAGAACTCAAATCCTTTCTGGAATCCAAAATGCGGATGTCACACATTTACCAACCTGTGATGATCAAGCATTTGTTGGAAAAAGGTTGAAATGCAACGGATAATGAAATCGCCAAACAAATATCGAAATATGATCAAAGCCAAGTCGGGTGGGATTCCTGACAATCTGTTAAAATATAAACGTGCTGTAGATTTTGACTGTATTCTAAGGAACTAATCAAAGTAATCGATTATGAACAAGCCTAATATCATTTACCACGAAGGAATCGCAATTGACATCTCATTGGTTAAGTCAATAAAACTGGTTTCTAAATCAGTACAAGACCTACAGCGGGTTGTTATAGAATTTAAGACTCGATATGAGTATGTTTTCAATCCCAATAAGGGCGTACACGAAAAAGAAAAAATAGATGATGTTACAGAATTAACCTATGATGACTTTGGAATAGCCCAACAGATTGTAAAAGAATTTATGGAAATCTGGCAAGATTACTTGGATGAAAATAAGGGAAAATCTAAAGAGTAAGTCACAAAAAGTATTAATATCTCAACATGTCAAAGATTATAATTTTAGGAGCGGGCGCATCATACGGTAATGGCATTGGTAATGAAGGGGATCAGAAAAATAAACCACCTCTTGTATCAAATTTTTTTGATTCCAAGAAATATCCATCACTTGAGGCTAATTATACACCCTTATTTGAATATTTAAATACATACACCCCACAGGAAAAAAACATTGAGACAATTTTCTCTAAAATTGAAGGAACTTGGAAATTGCATTTACATGATGATCACAGAGCGAAAGAAAAGATTTTTGGTGAAGCATTTATTTGTTCATCGCCTCCTGATTGGTTAAAATCTTATGTATGCGATATAATTCGATCAAATACCTCATGGTTAACAACTAAGTCTTGCCCATATCATGATAAATTAGTTAATAAATATTTAAATGTTGGGGATTCAATAATTTCTTTTAATTATGATCTGATAGTTGATAAATCATTAAAATCTACACTAAAATGGGATGAAACGACTGGATATGGATTTCCTAAAAAATTAATTCGAAAATATTATGATGAAATTACCGAAAGTAAATATACACTTTATAAACCACATGGATCGTTAAATTGGTTTAAAGGCTATAGTTTTCAACGACAGAATAATTTCTTTGAATCCAAAACACAGGGTAATGATAATGTATCTGATAAAGAGCAAGAAATTGCAATTCTCTCAATCGAAGAAGCTATAAAAGGATATACATATGGTGCTGATGCGCCAAATGGTTGTTTAAATATTGTCCCCAATAACTATAAGGTCTTTAAAGATTTAATTAAAAATATTGAAAAGTATTCTGTTGATTATACTTTTATGGTAATTAGTTTTTCAAGAGATTTGACCGAAGGCGGATTTTTACCACTAATTGTAGTTCCTACTCCATATAAACCATTTGATGAGATGACCTATGGTGAGATGAAATATGTGTGGCAGGCTATTAATGATAAAATTGTAGACTGTGATGAATTGATTTCCTTCGGATTTTCTTTTAATGATAAGCATTTCAATCAAATTCTGATCGAATCATCTTTGCAGCGCAAAAAGAAACTTATTATAAGATCAGTTACTCCAAATATTATCGATCATTCAGATTTTAATCACTCTCAAATTGAATTTAT
Source organism: Bacteroidota bacterium (assembly GCA_026391805.1). GTDB lineage: Bacteria > Bacteroidota > Bacteroidia > Bacteroidales > FEN-979 > FEN-979. The sequence goes on from JAPLDJ010000015.1 coordinate 437,331, forward strand.
AAATGAAGCCAAAACATTAAAGGAATTTGTTGCAAACATTTGAAAACCTTGCTGAGGTATATGATAATTATATTGTGAATATAAACTGGAACGAAATCAGAATATCTATTTTCAATGATCTCAATACTCGAAAATAAGTTAATCCAAACATCAGAATCAATGCCTTGGAAAGGATTGATAGTATTATGAAATCAAATTTCAAGGAGATTCCGAATAATCCGTCAACACTAAAGAAGATCGATATAAAGGTTTTCAAAGTGACAGTTGCTAAATTCAAACCAAATGGAACATTGAGTGGAGCAGAGAGCAGTGTAATCAATGAAATCTTTTATAGGATATGAGAAAATCAGGTTTCCCTCCAGTAATCGACAAGAACACCGAGATTGTAATTTTAGGCTCTTTACCGAGCGATATGTCGATCCTGAAGGGTGAGTACTATGCCAACCCCAAAAACCAGTTCTGGAGGATCATATTCGCTATTTTCAATAACAATGAACCATTGTACAAGTACAACGAAAGAATCACTCTATTGCTGAAGAATAAAATCGGGTTATGGGATGTACTAACCGAGGCGGATCGGGAAGGAAGTCTTGATTCCAATATCCAGAGTGAAGTGCTTAATGATTTTAGTGGGCTATTTACTGACTATCCAAAAATTAGGAAATTGGCATTCAACGGAGATAAGGCTTTCAAATGTTATCTGAAGATGAGAGCAGGGTTGCCTCAGAAAGAGATGGTTAGGATGACTTCCTCAAGTTCTGCAAATACCAGTAAATCAATATCGTTAAAGATAAAGGAATGGGAAATAACTTTGAAATAATCTACAAGCATTATAGCTTTTTTGAAATAATAAGGGATTTGTAAACTTAAAAGTTTTGAGAAATGTATATCATCAATAAAGAAGCCAATCGTATTGAGAAAATTGAAACAACCACGTTTAGGCAACTTGGATTTAGGGAACGTGAACATCTACAAGAATGGATCGCCCACAATCCTTCTGTTCTCAATGAAGATTTGTTAATAATTCAGAAAGAATTTCATGGATTTGAAGACACCAATGAACGTCTTGACTTATTAGCATTGGATAAGCAAGGCAATCTGGTATGCATCGAAAACAAATTGGATGATACAGGCAAGGATGTCACATGGCAAGTATTAAAATATGCATCATATTGCTCGACACTAACTGCTTCCCAGATTGTTGAAATTTTTCAAGATTATTTGAAAAAGCATGGAGATGAAAGAAAAGCGGAAGAAGTTTTAGCGGAATATTACGACAATGAAGACTTTAAAGAGCGGTTAAACATTGGCAATTCACAGCGAATAATTATGATCGCTGGTGAATTCAGGAAAGAGGTTACTTCTACAGTAATGTGGTTATTAAATTATAGACTACAGATACAATGCTTTAAAGCTATCCCATATCGATTAGGCGATCAGCTCTTTTTAAATATGGAACAAATCATTCCAATAAAAGATTCTGAAGATTTTATTATAAGTATGGGGAACAAAACCTTGGATACTATTAAAACCAATGAGGAACTTAAGGAACGACACATCCTCAGGCGTGAGTTTTGGACAGAGATGCTCAAATCTTTGAATAAAGTTACATCACTCTATCAAAAGGTGAGCCCATCAAAGGATCATTGGCTTAATGCTGGAAGCGGAGTTTCTGGAGTACACTATTGTTGCTTAGCGACAAATTATTATTGTTCAATTGACTTGGAAATTACTGGTGGTGAACAAATAGAAATTAAAGAAATTTATGATGAACTTTATAAACGAAAGAATGAAGTAGAAACTGTTTTTGGTCAATCATTATTATGGGAAAGGTTAGATGATAAAAAGATGAGTAGAATAAGATGTTCTCTTGAAAATGTTGACTTATTTAATCGAGAAGATTGGAAAAAAATGCTTGATTTTTTTGTTAAAAATATTCCTCCTTTTGAAAAGGCATTTGAGAGAATCGTGAAGGAAGTGGTTAAGAAGGTTCGGAAAGTATAATTGTATAAAACGGATTAAACAATCAGCAAATGATAAACAGAGGACAAAGACGTGAAGGACAGCCAGTATTAATTCAAACAGGGTCGTCAACAAAACTTGAACGAGTCCCTTTTGTTGAGAAATCATTTAGGGAACATTGGATTCAAGAACTTATTCATACACAGCCAAGTCTTTTGCCGATTGATGATATTGATAGCAACTTTGCTCCTTTGATACCTCTTGGAAGAGAAATACCAACATCAGTAGGTTCAATAGACAATCTTTTCATTTCACCTGAAGGATATCTAACTATCGTGGAAACTAAGCTCTGGCGTAACCCTGAAGCCAGAAGGGAGGTTGTGGGTCAAATTCTGGATTATGCAAAGGAACTTAATAAATGGTCATTCACTGATCTCAATAATGCTGTGATGACATGCTCTGAGAATAAGGAGGGTATTATTGAGTCGATTAAAAGATATGAACCTATTGATGAAGGTGAAATACAGTATCTTATTGATAATATAAGTAAAAATCTTAACCGTGGCAGATTTTTACTTTTAATTGTTGGAGATGGCATTAGGGAGAGCGTAGAAGATATGGTCGAATATTTGAGTCAAACTCCTCAGTTGTTCTTTACTCTGGCATTGATTGAGTTACAGGTTTTCAAATTTCCAAAAGAGATAGATTCATTTCTGGTAATTCCTCAGGTCGTAACAAGGACACAAGAGATTACAAGAGCTATCTTCAGGGTGGAAGGATCACAATCTCAGAATTTAAAAATCAATATAGATCCTGATCTTGGAAATGAAGAAGTAAAGCAAGGTAGAAGTTCCCACAAACGATTTACAATAACTGCTGATGACTTCTTTGAACAACTTGAGCAAAACACAGATAATAATACCGTAGATTTTGTTAAAAAAATGATGAGGGATTGCGAAGAAAGGGGCTATTACATTCATTGGGGTCAAGGCAGCGTTGTAGTGAAACTTTCTGATCCAGAAGACAGTGGTGTTAAAATAACACTTTTCGTAATCGACAAACGAGGCACAATAGCTTTAGGATGGTCAGCAGGTCAATTAGAGAGGTTGGGATTACCCAGAGAGTTGTCATATAAGTATTCTTCTAATACTGCAATGTTATTCAAGAATGTAAAACCCAGTCCGAAATATCCTGAAGGTTGGATTCGACCAGTTCCTCTCAAAGATGTGATTGAAGTCGCTGAAAAGTTTATGGATTGTGTTGACATATTTGTCAAGGATATTTCAGAAGTGATGGAGAATCAAAATGTTTAAATGAGGATTCCGAATGGAAGAACTGATTTTTGGGTGGGGCTTAGAAGGATACGGTGCCGAATTCTTTCGGATCACTGAAAATGAGAAGGTGCGGTTCATAATGCGTTATTCATCCATGTCCATGGATGAAAACGATGATGAAATATGGCGGCACGGTGAAATTGAATATAAGACATTCGAAGATTATTGGAATGAGTTTGTATCTCAGGAGCATTGGCTTCATTATCATCCTGTCTTTGTGCATCCTGATTATAAGCAATTTATTCGAGAGTATCTGACCAACATTCCTCAAGACTCTCTTACAAAAGGTGAACTTCTAAAATTGGTATACTGGTTTGAAGAGATTGTAAATGAAAATTAAAATCTATAGAGGAACAAAGGAAATTGGTGGCACTTGTGTTGAGATCACCGCAGATAATGGGAAAATCCTTTGGATCGATCTCGGAGTACCACTGAGCACAACTAATCCTGATACATCTTATAGAAACAACAAGGTCGATGCTTTGCTAATCAGCCACCCACATCAGGATCACTTCGGGTTGATGGAATCTGTTGGATCAGAGGTTCCCGTTTATATCGGACAGGTATCTGAAGATTTGATCAAAGCCACCAAAAGGTTTTTAGGGATTGATCCACCTCTGTGTAATTTTCAAAGGTTGACTCCTTGGAAGGAGATCAAGATTCTTGACACATTTAAGGTTTATTCATATTTGGTGGATCATTCCAGTCCTGAGGGATTAGCTTTTTTAATCGAAGTTGATGGCAAAAGAGTGTTTTATTCTGGTGATTTTCGATCCACAGGAAGGAAAGGATTTCTGTATGACAGGATGATTAGCAACCCTCCTAAGAATATTAATCTGCTTCTGATTGAGGGTACCATGGTTGAACGAAGCAAACAAGAATACGAGACCGAAGCAGAGGTTGAGAGGGCTATCACAGACATCGTCATGAATCAACAGAACATGACCTTTGTGGTAAGTGCTGCCCAGAACATTGATAGGTTCTGCTCGGTTTTCACAGCATGCCTCAAAGCAAATAAAATGCTAATTATCGATGTTTACACGGCATTTGTTCTGGAGTTGGTCAGTAAAATGTCTAACCGACTTCCCACAATTGATGCTCACAGGATTCTGGTTTACAACCCAAAATCTCAAATGGATAAGGTCACCGAAGAAGAATTTGTGGATTTTGTGACAAGAGTGAATACGAAAGCATTGCACAATGGAGTATTCGTAAAACCAGAAAAATTCGTTTATTTTCTCCGATTCCCCCAAAAGAAATTTGTTAATGCGCTTTTTACAACTAATAAGAATAATGTCAACTTGATCTATTCACAATGGGGGGGATATCTTAAAGAGAGATATAAAGTACCAAGCACGGATACAATAAACAAGCTAAAAGTCCAAAAAAACATTAATTTCTCTCACATTCACACAAGTGGGCATGCACCAGTAGAAGAACTAATAGAGTTAGCCAAGGCTATCAGTCCTGAGAAAATCGTCCCGATCCACACGGAAAATCCGACAAAAATGAAATTAGAATTCGCTGCTGCGGGGCTTGCCAATGTTGAGTTGTGGGATGACGGATTAGAATATTCACTTTAGACCATATGCTATGAGTAAGTTTGAAAGAGGTATTAAATCATTTTCATTTATTGATGCATTGAATGATCTTAGAAAAGACCCTAATTCCTATTGGAGTAAAATTGTTCAGGATAAAGACCTTTTTATAGCTATTCGAAAAGAGAGGATACATGTATATTTTCAAGGTAATAGACTTTGTGAACTTACTTATAAAAATGGTAATATTGTTGGGGAAACGATGTATAAATTTTTGCTCAACCCAGCACTGCTCCAGAAGAATTTTACATTTATTAATGGTAAATGTATTTCTCCTGCCCCACTCAACTTGCTAACCACATCCTACACCGATTTACATCTCATCAAAAGCGCTATGTCAGTTTATTATGGTGAGGAGAAAAATGGTGTGCATGAAATATCAATCAGTGTTGCGAATATTTTAGATGTTGAGATCGCATTCGAAAAAGACCCTCTTCCACCGAAAACAAGGAAATCAACCGACAGAATTGATTTTCTCCGTCTCGAAAAGCAAAATGATCAGCTTAAACTTGTCTTCTACGAAGCGAAATTATTCACTAATAAAGAGATAAGGAAACCAAAAGGTGTCCAACCACCAGTAATTGATCAACTTCATGATTACATCAAAGCATTGAAAAAGCACGAACCAGTCATCTTAGATTCATATGTTTTGGTTTGTAAAAATCTGCAAGATTTAGGGTTGTTAAAAAGTAAAGATTTAGCAAATAGTGTATTTAATAAACACTCATTTAACATTGATCCTATTCCACGATTGGTTATTTTCGGTTTCGATGAGGATCAGAGGACTGGAAAAATTCACACCGAACATTTAGAAAATATCAGATCATTTACGAATTGCCCAATAATAGCCAAGGGCAATCCAAAAAATTTTAAAAGTTTATCTTGATAGCAAAGGGAGAACATGAGATGTGAAGGTGAAATACATAAATTCTTGGCACCAATAAATCAAAAACCATGAACATTATAAAAATCAACAACCGTAAAGTCGAAATTCGCAAAGACTATGGGTCTTTGGTCAGAACAATTGGATAGAGGAACAGGAAATTTAGTTTAATGAGGGAAAATCAATCTGAAGAACATATATGGAATCATATTCTTTTTTAGTATCCCAATGATGATTTTCATTAAATTTGAATACATAACCAGACCCCGTGACCATTTCTGAATGTAAGATAATTGAGGAGGCTCTAAAAAAACAAAAAATTATCTGTTTCACTGATCCTAATCATTGGGTAATGGGAAATAGATATGCTTACTTCCAAAAGAATGAGGATGTTCTTTACTTCCATAAGAGTAAACAAGCAAAAAAGGCGAAGGAATTTTTCAATAAACTGGAAATAGAGACAAGCGAAATAATTCCATACGGTTTAAATAGTTCCTCAAAATATAGTCTCGTGATCGTGATGAATCAAAAATTTAAAGATTATTTATCTGAAGCAATCAAAGGAGGAATTAAAGATAGTTATCGCATGTCAATAACCTGTTTATTTGGATTCCATAAATGGAAAGAAGATTGTGAGAAATGTTCTGTATGCGGGAAATTATTGTCAAATAGACATAATTGGGCTTCAGATTGTGAAAAATGTTCTGTATGTGACAAAGTTCGGGTTGAAGGTCATAATTGGAACGAAAACTGTGAGAAATGTTCTATATGTGGTGCAATACGATTAAATAAACATGATTGGAGACATGATTGTAAAAGATGTTCAATTTGCGGTTTGAAACGAAATATTGAACATAGTTGGGAAAAAAATGGTGAAAAGTGTTCTTCATGTACTAAAACAAAATCATGTAACCATATCTATATAGAAGATTGCGAAAAATGTTCAAAATGCGGGACAATGCTTCTAAATCAACATGATTGGAGCCAAAATTGTGAGAAATGTTCAATATGCGGCACAGTGCGCTTTGAACGGCATAGTTGGCAGGAAGACCCTGAAAAATGTTCAATTTGCGGGAGAAAACGATCTGAAATCCATAAACTGGCGAATAATTCCGACAAGTTATTGCTTTTCAATTGGAAGACCTCAGAATCTGAAGGGAAGGTGTTTTATCAAAATGTTGGTAATGACCACTCAATTATTGTACAAAAAATATACTTTGGATTAACTGAAACTTACGCAGAAGTTGATAAAAGAATTGTAGAAAGCAGAGAAGACTCATTTGCGGCATTTTGGAAAAAATTTACAAACGGAAGAACTTGGTTTACTTCTACCCCGCATTTTATTCATGATGGTATTAAAGATTTTATCATAAACAGTATTAAACAAATTGATACTTCGACTTTAGGTGAAAAGTCTAAGCGGTATTTACAAAAATGGGTTAAACTATTGAAATCATGAGGAATAACTCTATCAATGAATAAATATTAACTTAATCTACGGTGACATTTCTTTGTTAATCTATTACGATTCAATCACTTTATATGATTTTTTGTAGAAATCTCTAAAATTCTGAATCAATGGTTTTAAGTGTGGATCATTGGTTTTAATTGTAAATAATTTTTCATGGGCAATTACTATTCTCTTTTTCTTTGCACGAGTGAGTGCTACATTAAGCCGATTAGGGTTAAAGAAAAAATCAGCTCTTTGCTTGGCTTTCTCAGGATCGGATGTTACTAATGAATAAATTATTATATCTCTTTCTTGCCCTTGAATTCGTTCAATTGTATCAACAAATAAGGAATCCTTTATTTTTTTATAAATTGTCAAATTAGAAAGAGATTTGTTAATCTGTCTAACTTGTGCTCTGAAAGGAGTAATTACCCCAATAACAGCCGCAGGTATCCCCTTCTTGATGTACTCAAAAACAAGTTCAGCAATTAACTCTGCTTCAAATTTAGAACGAGAATTGTCACTGTGGTTATGATGACAATATAATATCGCAGGTTTATTAATATCAAGGATTTCCTGATGCTGGTCAAAAATATTATCTATTTCCAGAATCCAATTGGCATTGTCTGGATGAGGTAATAATTTACCCTCATAAAATTGGTTACTTGGAAAATCGTTTATTATTTTATTCATTCGATATGTTATTTCTAACATTATACCAACTTTGTATTTAAATAGATGCTCAAATATCGATTTTGAAAATACGGGATCATTCTGTTTTTCGGAAATTATCGGAGGTAGTTGTTTGTGATCGCCTATAAGTATATATTTCTCCCCTTTAACCATGGCAGCAATAGCTAAAGGAATATTAAGTTGTCCAGCCTCATCAATAATAATAATATCCCAATTCATGAAGTCAAGTTTACGAGTAAATGGCGAATAGCATGTTGCACCAACAATGACACCTTTGCTATTATCATTATATTCAGTACTCTCAAAATATTCAACATTGATTGCTTTTGATCCATCATTATTTAGATTCTCCTTCATGTTCTTGTTACCAACCTTGATAATGTGTTGATATTTAGATAATATTGATGTTTTTTGCAAAGCATTATTAATTGCTGTATGTGTAAAAGCTGTTATTAATACCTTCTTCCCTTCTTTCGCAAACTCAAATGCTAAATGTGCCAAAAGCCATGTTTTTCCAGAACCAGGAGGCCCTTGAATTAAATAATAGTTTTTTGTTGAATAGGCATTTATAAAGGCTTGTCTCTGGGAAGAATTTAATTTGCTCTTTGCAACAATTTTCTTAGCCTTATTAATTCTTGCTGATGAAAACACAGGGATAGTGGTTCCTTCAAATATTCCATTAAGATAGGCTAATTTCCTTGAGTCACGTTCCAATATCTCAGTCGATCTTTTTACAATATGTCTGATATCTGCAGTCGAACTATCCAATTGCCAACCCAAACTATTTTGATACTTTTTTTCAATATGGCATTCATAAAATCCTGTTTCTAATATAATCTCATTATCATGATCTTCTGATACGGTTAGGTTGAAAGAATATTTATCATTATACAATGTAACACGACTGCCCTCTCTAAACTTTGAAATGTTATTGTCGCAATAAACAATAATTTTACGAAATGAGATCAGATTTTTATCTATTGTAATCCATACCTTTCCATCCTTATCAGTTATTGATCCAGACATCGTGGGAAGAGGTTTTTTTATTTTTATCCTGACATTGCATATTGAATCACCTTTCAATACTCTCTCTTCAACTGGTAGTTTGAGTAATTCTCTTATTTCCTCATTCTTCCAATCATATTCGATATCAATTGCTCTATTAATTTTATTTATTAAGTTCATATTAAGATTTATTGTTATTGGTATTCAATGTTATACGACTTGTTATATTAGATGTAAAAGAGAATTATTTAATTCCATAATCAAACCAAAGAGAAGAATTTTACCCTTAATGACACTTCCCTAAGATTCACTTCTATCACAATCTCAACAACCCACCTTTAGTATTTATGTCTTCAATCAGATTTGTATAATGTTTGTTGTTTTCCAAAACCGATCTCGTCCCTGTAATTATTAAATGCTTTTTCGCTCTGGTCAATACAACATTTAATTTTCTGTCCACTTCAATATTGTCTATTTTTAAGATAGATTGCAACTTTTCAATTTGTTGCTTTTTATTAACTGCTGCAGAGTAAAAAATAATATCTCTTTCAGAACCTTGAAATTTTTCAATTGTATCAACAAGTATAATCTGTTTGAGATATTGCGGAATAATACGTTTTATGTTTGAGATTTGTTTCCTAAACGATGTAATAATTCCAATCGAAATCTCATTCTCGGATTTTGCCTTTAAAACTATTTGAATATTTTTTGCTTTACAAACCTGAATTATTGTTTGGAGAAAGTTTTTGATTAAATCCCTTTCATAATCGTTTTGAAAAGGAATTTTCTCCTTCTCGGAAGGGATGAAAATAACTCTTTTTAAGGCAAGGCATCTTTCAAGAGGGCTATCAGAATTAATGCTAAATATTTGCGCTTCACTTTGTTGTTCCTTCGAGATCGGTTTTAATTGATTTTCATAATAATACTTATTTGGAAAATCCGCAATGTCGTTATGCATTCGACCTTGTTCTATAAGTGTTTCAAAACAATTCCATTTTTTCTTTTTTGCATTGAGTATTAATCTATAAAATAAGGATTCATTAAATCTTAATAATGAAATATCGATTAGTTCAGCCTTAATATTATTCTCGTCCTCTTCTTGCAATGAGATTGCAGGTAACTGTTTCTCGTCTCCTATTAAGATAAATCTATCAAACTTTATCAGAATCCCTATAATTTGTGGTTCTAATAATTGGGATGCTTCATCAACAATTATTGTTCTATATTTTATAGAGTTTAATAAATCAAAATTTGTAACCAAAGTATGCTGGGTCGAAACAATCACATTAGTGTTTTCAATTTTTGTTATTAGATCATTTAATCGCAAACTATTAGCGTAGCTGCTAAGAAAATATGGCTTGTCGCTCTTGCCGCCTAACTGTAGGAAATCAATTTTCAATTCCAATAACTCTGTACAAATCTCAGAGACCGCTTGGTTTGTATAAGCGATGACTACAACTTTTTCATTTCGATGTATGTTTTTTACTATTTCTGTTAGTACATATTTCGTTTTTCCAGTACCTGGAGGGCCTTGAATAATGAAATAATTATTGGCTGATATTGCTTTTCTTACAACCTGATTCTGAAATGGAGTCAATCTTAGGGCATCCTTATATTCAACTTCGGAAAAACTCGGAATTGTTTCTACTGAAAGAAGTAATTTCTTCTTTTCATTAGAGGAAGTAATTAAAGAATACACTTGCTGGTACATTCTTTTTATAGTAGACTCTCTTAAATCTTGGCATATAGCCCAACGGGGATATTGATCAAAATGTACTTTACTTAATTGCTTATTAATCAGGCAGATTGTTAAACGATCATCATTAATTTCCTTAATTACACTTTTCAATATTTGGTGATTTAGAGGATTTGTCGTTCCATCAGGTTCGATGGGGAACATCATTATATAATCATTCTCTTTAAAGTCAGGCAAATCAAAAAGTAGTTCATTATCTGGATTTATATTTAGTATTATTTCGAAATCCTCTGATATCGAAATAATCTCTAAGTTTGATAAATATTTTGAACTTGAATTATGATCCCCAGTTGATAATAATGTATTTCTATACTTTTCTTTTGCTGCTTTTAGTTCATTGGAAATAAATTTACAAAAACCTTCAAAGTAAGATTTTTCAATAGAAGAGAGTTGGATTTCATCAATGGCATCATAAATTGGCTTCATTTCTCCAGCAGCAATTTTGAACTCATCTGAAACAATTTTATTTCTAATCATCATTGCTTTTCGCTGAATTCGAACTATGGTTGCATTATCAATATTTAGTAATTTAAGGGGATTAGGACTTAATCTGGAATATAAAATATAGCTATTGCCAATTCTCCCTGCATACGTAGATTTTAATAGCAAGTCATATAATGCAGTTTGAGTTTGATGCTGTGGATTACTATATGAGGGATTTCCAGACTTTAATTCAATAACAGTCTTATCATTAGAGTTTGTGCTATTTTCATAGAGAGCATCAAGTCTCCCCTGAATGCCATATTTTATTGATAAGAATGTTGGTTCAATAGAAGCCTTATGATCTGTAAATCTACTTAAAGCATTTCTTATATTTTGTTCTTGTGGTTGCGTTTCGATTTTAATACGATCAATGATTTCATTTCCATTAACCTTCCTAATTGCCAAGGATGAAATAGCATTTGATTTAAAATACTCATCTGCTTTTTTGCTAAAATCAAAAGGTGTGTTACTTGCAATCTCATCCAATATACTGCCAAGTAAATAACCTTTTATTATATGTTCATTAATTCGTACCTCTTCAAACTTTTTCTTTTGATAAACATTTGGATTGACACCCCAATCACCATATCCCAAAAATTCATTACATTCAGCAATCTGCTTTACATCAATTATATAATTTGGCTCAAGAATTACAAGTGTCTTTAACGTGGAATAATAATAGCCATTCTGTTTGTCAAATAATAAGTCGGTAATTATTATTTCAGCAAATTCCCAAGCTGATTTTAATATATCAACTATTATATCTTGATCATCACTTTGGGTCAAACGAACTGATATTGTGCCCAAGTTGTCATTATCAATAATAATGTCAATAAAGCCCTTATTAAATTTATCCTGTTTAATTTCTTTTGAAAATGATTTGATAATTCCCTGAATTTCAGAAATATCTTCATATTTCCTTATTTTTCTCTTTATTAGAGGGAAAAAAGATGTTTCACTTTCGTAATATGATTTTAGTCCAGTAGGAATTTCTGATTTACAAATGACTGATAAAAATTCCGTTAGAATTTTCACACACTGCTTTTGATTATTATCTGAAGGTTCAGGGATTTCATCATGAACGACTAAATTGCAAAAAACCCTAAGTTCATTAATGGAGGCTTGCATTGTTGAGCTGACTTTTTCTTGTTGACAATAGAATGCCATTCTGGGTTGTAGCCCAGAAATATTTACTTCATAGTGTTTTGTCAATTCCTTGAATAATTGATCCAAAATTCTTCGAAGTAGCGAGATTCTTTCTTTAGGATGCAGCTTATTCTCAATCAAATCCTGAATTTCAGTATAATACATTTCACAGCTCATACTTAAGGTGTTAAAAGGCTTTAAAAATTGAAAATATTATTTTGGAGAACAGAACAAAATAAGGTAAAACAGTCTTGTAATCGCCAACTCATGGCAATAAATCGCAATTTAAGAAAAAGTTCTATTGATAGGCTTATGAAAAGAAATATTATAAGGTTTCAACAGCCCCCATTTTTTTTTATCCAAAAAATGTTTATATTATTGCAAATGAAACCAATAAATTCATTTGCATGGAAGAAGAAAAAGTAATCGAATTCACCGATGACGAAATCCTGATGATCCGATCTTTCTGCCAAGATACCTTGGCTTTGGAACCCCAAAACGCTCTACTGGCGAACTCCATTCTTGCGAAACTCTCAGGAGCTGAACTTACTCACATTCCTACAAAGAAACGTGGTAGACCACGTAAAATCTCTACTGAAATTCAACTTAAGGTTCTCCCAAAACCTGAACCTGAGCCCATTGAGGTAACTTCTGAATCGCCTGTCTTAGTTGAAGAACAGGTTCAGGAACCACAACCACTTAATGTTCCAGACAACCCTGAAATGACCCAGCCAGAAACTGAGCAACCCATCATCACTGTGGCAAGCAACCCGAAACTCAGCTTCCTTCAGCTTCTCTTGCAAAAGATACGACCAGCAGTTCGTCTGTAGGGGGATATTGAAAATGGGGTGCCAATGAGCACCCTTTTTCATTACAGATTAAGAAAATCTTGAAATTAATTTTGAGCCTATTATATTGAGATTGTATGGATTTCACTAATTTGCAGAGCTAATGTAGGCTTCTAAATCTTTTCAAGGATGAAAAAGGTTACTCTACTGTTGCTTTTCATCTTTTATTCTCAACTATTTTTTGGTCAGCAGGAGACCAAGAATTTAGAAGTAAAATCTCGATCAATCTCCCACCTTGAGCTTTCTAAAGCTAAACCAAACGAAATAATCCTTCACTATACTGGTTATATTCTCTCATACAACCAGACATACAATATTGCCAACTGGGTAGCCTATGAATTGACCAAAGAAGAAACAACCCCGACAGTTCAACGTTCCAATCTTTTCGTTCCTTATCCATTATTGCGCCCAGAATCAGTATCGAATGCTGATTATAAAAATTCTGGATTTGACAGGGGGCAGCTGGCACCATCTGCCGACATGTGCTTTTCCGAGCAAACCATGGAAGAATCATTTTATCTTTCCAACATGTCACCGCAGGAGCCCAGTTTTAACCGTGGCATCTGGGCAAAACTCGAAGGTCAGGTTCGACAATGGGCAATTGATGATAAGGCTGTATACGTGGTTACGGGAACGGTTTTAACAAAAGGTCTGCCGACCATTGGTTACGACAGGATAACCGTTCCTCGGTACTTCTATAAGGTCATTTTGGATTATACGGAGCCTGAGATTAAGGGTATTGGATTCATAAATACCCAATGAAGGATCACAGGAGCCATTGCAACATTATGCTGTAACCATCGATAGTGTTGAGAAGGTCACTGGTGCCGATTTCTTCTATCAGTTACCCGATGATCAAGAAAAGGTAATCGAAAAAACGATTGATCTGAGTAAATGGAGTTGGACAGCATCTAAAACTCATTCAGATAAAGAAAGCAAATCTCAATCTATTCAGTGCAAGGGTATTACAAAATCTGGAGCACAATGCAGGAATATAACAACGAATCCGAATGGTTACTGCTATCTGCACCAAAGCCAAGCTGGAGGTAATCAAGATCAACAGAATAATGTTCAAAAATCCAGCAATAGACGAACTACTCCAGTAAGATGCTCAGCAATAACTAAGAAAGGAACCCAATGTACAAGAATGTATAGCCCAAATGGAAAGTGTTGGCAACATGGGGGATTGAAGATTAATTGAAGATTAGATGTCTTTACTTTTAGCTGATAGTCTACTATAAAAAAATCTCAATGTAAGCATATTGAATCCAAAAAAATGTTTCTACCTTTACACAAAGTCTAAACACTTCATTACCAATTGATATGGATTTTAGCATAACCTCTTATTAAATTAAGTACTGATAATGAATATGTTATTTGAAATATTCTTTCATATCAGGTCATTAGTGTTGTAAAATGAGCTTTTATAGATAGAATGAACCTTTTAAAACCAAAATGAATATTTTTGAATTATAAACAAAATCTTCATGAAGAACCTTTTATTATTAATATGTTTATTAGCCTCATTATTACTGAATTCTTGCAGGACTTGCAAGAATGAAGAATGCCGTTCTCAGAATTTTGATTGCGAATGCTGTCCTTTCAAGGATACAACGATTAAACCCCTCCCAAAGGCATTCATTTCAAGAATAAATATATTTCTTGAGACATCAGGAAGTATGGAAGGATATATGCCACCATCGTTACCATCGACTAAATTTCAAATTATTAGCGGGAAAGTTATTTCTAAATTGAATGATAACTATCAAAATAAGGTATACTTCTTTTCTATTTATAACTCAAAGAGTAAATTTTATTCTCAAAATTTAACAGACGCAAGAAAAAAAATACGTGATGGTGGTTTTGCATGGAGCGGAAGCACATATATACCAACGATGCTTGATTCGATTAAGAGAGGTTATTTCCCAAAAACCTCAGTAAATATATTTATTTCTGATTTTATCTTTTCCCCTGAGGTAAGAGATCAAAAACAAAAAGACTATACTGACAGTGACATTAGTAATATTTTCAAGCCTTTTTCAGATTCTTTGTTAACCACCTCTTTAATATGTCTTTTTTCAGACTTCAGGAATAAAATAAAATGTGACTCTTCCCCTTATTATTTTTTAATACAAGGAAAACCAGAAAATCTCATAGAAATTAAAAAGTTATTATCGCATTTCTTTCAAAGAGAATCCGTATCATTCAAAGAAATTAATTTTGGATTGCCTTCTTCAAAGCCATTTTATTCGGTTTTACCTAATGATATTCTTGCTGGGAATTATACTCCAGAAATTTGTCCAGAATTTGACTCCGCTTATCTTAAGATTGATGGGATTGAATTCTTGCCAAAAAATAACTGTATTTCTTTTTGGGTAGGAATTAATTTATCTCAATTTCCATTTTATTCATATGACACAGGATATTTAAGAACAAATCTTGAATTAAAAATTGGAGCTAAAGAGATTTCATTTGGGGAAATTTCGCAAATTCCTGAAGTTCAATCTTTAACTGAGAAATCAAAATGTACTCATTTTTTTAAAATTAATATCTTAGATTTAACTGAGAACGTTTCAAAGTTGAATATTTCTTTAAAAGATAAACCTAACTGGATGTCAGCAATAAACCATGATGATTACCCAAATAGAGAAAAGATAAGATTACGAACATATGGCTTAAACAATATTATAAAGGGACTTGAAGAAGCATATAATGTAACTGATACGAGGTATTTATTTAAGGATTTACAAATTTCGTTAATTAAAAAATAGGATTAACATGTGGAAATCTATTTATAATGCATTTTTACAAATGCTAACAACAACTTGGGCTGATTTCATCAGAATTCATGCTGGTTGTGGAAGAAAAGTGAGAGATACGTTTATCACAGAAATTTATTCCACTATAGGGTTAGAGTTGGTGATAATAACCATCATTTTCCTTTTTCTCTATTATTATTATTTAAATATGAGATTTGGAAAGTACTACCACAAAGCAACCTATTTTACAATAATGATAATAAATAGTGTTTTCATTGGAATAGTAACATATTTTACAGCAAAAGGATACCTTAATAAAATGATTTGCCCTGTCTCATCACATGTAATTTGGATCAGTATAATAAATTTTCTATATGCTGCAATTCTTTATTTTATTTTAAGTATTATTTTCAAATGGTTTTCACCAATGGGTAAACGAACCCCATTTTAATACTTTAAACTATGGCAAGATTATTTGTGTTTGGAATAGGTGGTACTGGAGCGAGAGTTCTTAAATCACTTGTTATGCTTCTTGCATCGGGTTTAAGACCTCGTGATTTTGAGGTTATTCCTATTCTAATAGACCCTCACAAAGATTTAAAAGAATTAAATGATTGTAAAATTCTTTTAAAACTTTATTCTGATTTAAATCACAGAATATATGATAAGACGACTAATGTTGAACAGGGTTTCTTTAGAACTACAATTTCTACATTAAAATCATTGGCAGTTGATTCAGGATTAAAGGATGATTTTGAATTTGATGAACGACAAGATTTACCTTTTGGTCAGTTTTTAGAGTTAACAGAACTTAAAGATAACGACCCAACACTTGATTTTGTTAATTTGCTTTTCTCAATAGAAAACCTCAATAAACCACTTTCAGTTGGGTTTAAGGGGAATCCTAATGTTGGCAGTATTGTTTTAAATACACTTAAAGATGGGGCTGGATTTAAGGCATTTGAAAGTGCTTTTGGTAACGATGACAGAATCTTTATAATTAGTTCAATTTTTGGTGGTACAGGAGCAGCAGGGTTCCCATTGTTATTAAAGAATTTTAGAAACCATTCTAAAACGATAATCAAAGAGTGTCAAATTGGTGCATTAACAGTCACTCCGTATTATAAATTGTCTGAAGCCCAAAAAATAAAAAACGAAGATGCAAATGAAGATCAACTATCAAGTGATGTTGACTCTAATAATTTTATGACAAAGACAAAAGCAGCATTGACTTATTATATTAGGGATGAATTTAAAAACTTATACAATGCATTATACTATATTGGAGACCCAGATAAGCAAAATAAGCCATATGAAAATGATGAGAAAAATCAACCTGATAAAGCTCATTACATAGAATTATTAGGAGCACTTTCTGTTTTAGATTTTGCAAATAAAGATTTTACAACAACTGGAGACGTCTTCGAATATTGTCTGAAAAAGGAAAATGTATCAACAGTAGATTTTACAAATATTGGGGACAATACCAGAGAAATATTTGGGAAAATGTTTGTTAATCTCTATATTCTTTCAACAATAAATGATAGTACTAAAAACAAACCAAACTTACCGTTTAATAAGACCAATAAATTTAATGATTTATACAAAAAGGAAAGGGGATTTTTTGATAATATAAATTCCTTTTTT
Source organism: Bacteroidota bacterium (assembly GCA_026391805.1). Classification (GTDB taxonomy): domain Bacteria; phylum Bacteroidota; class Bacteroidia; order Bacteroidales; family FEN-979; genus FEN-979. Next base: position 454,895 of record JAPLDJ010000015.1, read on the forward strand.
ACAGCCTATTATCTACCGTGGTTAAATGAATTATCTAATAATGAAAGAATGTTTAAACCCATAAATATTTCAGATAAACCATATTTTAATGGCTTAATAAAAGGATATGAAACAGAAAGAAATATTTTAGAAGGAATTGTAACAAAACCATTTGACATAAGCCAAATTCATTTAGAAATAGCGAAAGCCTCCAGAAAAAAATATATTTTAAAAATTGGTGAAGCAAACCCTATTTGTCAATATTTTTCTTTATGCTGGCAAGGAATTAATGAAGTGGTAAATTCAAATATCAATTTATAATTGCTATGGACAAGAAATTAAATGTTCTACAGAGAAGTACTGACAAGTCTGGATGGGATACATCCAGTCAATTATCATCAACTGATATTAAGGGAATAAAAGTATTTACAGCAAGGAATGATAAATCATTAAATGCCATTCCATCTCCATTTGCGAGAATACATCTTTTTGAAGCTGCTTTTGATCTACTTGATAAAGATGAACTTAACAATACGAATTACTCAGGAGATACATTTAAAAAGATCATTTCTGATTGTTTTGATGTATTTGAGCTAATTTATAATTGGAATAATCATAAAAAAGAGGGCATTCCACTGTCAATAGTCTCATGGAACCGTGAAGGTGAAATAGAGAAACTTAAAAAAGGAACAGATAAGCACAGGTTATTAGGAGAGACATTCGAGGTTTTTTTCAATCATGATGAATATAACAGTTTCAAAGATATATCTATTATTAAAATAGGTGATCGACCAATCGCAGGTTCTTCTCCTTTTACGGGTTTTTTTACAACTGCAAACGATCTAAGCAAAATAAATCTATATAATCCACTTAATAAAAGAAACTATTTTTCTAAAATAATCCCTTTCAAAGATCGTAAAAAGGTAATTCAAAAATATATTTATGATCTATTTAATAAATCATCATTACGGGAGCTTAAAACAACATCAATTGTACGAAATTATTTAAATAAATATCAATACGATATCGATAATACTATAGTATTAAACCTTGAAGGAATTAGTACTCCATTTAATCATGTGTTTAATGTGCCATTACAATCATATGCTGGGAGAATAGAATCAGATTATTTTGAACCCTATCTTGTAAAAATTAATTATCGAATTAATGAGGATTGCTTTTACCTCCCTACTAATAACGACCAGAATAGAAAATATGACTATCTTCTTCCTTTGACCCCAGCGTTTTTTAAAGACTTTGATGTAGATAAAATCCCATCAATGATAAATATTAATGAAATTGATGATAAATCTGTTGAGATCACTATTAAAAATATGGGTAAAAGACTTTACCAAGCAAATAAAATTCTTGAGCAGGATGGGAAAATTATTGATTTAGATAACACGCATTCTATTAAATTGAACATTGGAATTTTCCCGTTTTTAAAAATCGAAGGAAATAACTTAGGGTTTAATGATTTCTATAAAGTTATGTTTGTCTGTCAGGACAATAATTATCGTTTCTCAAATAATGATTTCAAACTTTCATTTAAAATCAATAAATCATTAGTATCGCCTCCAACAGAGGATAATTACATAACTAAAATTGAACATCGTACCATTATTGATAGGAATAATAAGACTTCTACAGGCTCAACATATTATTCATTAAAAGGTAGAAATAATGAGAATGTATGTTTTGATTACATTCAAGTTCAACTTCCAACCTTAGAAGAAAATGAAATTAAATGCATTATTGCACCCAAATGGCGTGTAAAATCCGTAGGTCAAAAACAAATTGATTATGCAATAGATTTTGGAACTACTACTACTTTTATTGCATACACCGATGATCCAACTCATACAAACTCGCCAAAACCATTTTCTTTAGATATTACAGAAGATGAAAAGGATATTGCTGTTGAGCTTTTGAATAAACCTCAACAAAAAGAACCTAAATCTCCTTGGATCGATTGCTATGAGAAAGCCTTGCCTTATTTTCGAGAATCAATTGAGATTCAAAAACAAGAATTTTTTCCTTCTTTAATTAACAATGAAAAATATACCACTCCATTTCGAACTGTTCTTTACCAGAAAAAATCAATTTCTGATGGTCAAAAAAGACTCTTTAGCAATACTAATATTGGCTTTACATATCAAAAAGAAAATAATAACGCAACACATATAAATCAACAATTCATCACAAATCTTAAATGGAATGTAAAGACAGATCGTAGTTATGAAGAATCGATAGAAATATTTATAGAAGAACTCCTACATATCTTGAGGATTAAAACATTACTTCATGATGGAAACCCAATAAACACTCGAATTTCATGGTTCTCACCGTTAAGTTTTACACCAAATGCTCAAAGGGAATATAGTAGAATTTGGGAGATGAAATTTCAAGAGGTCTGCAAAGGAATTAGTGCAGGGCATTTGAATAATATAACAGAGTCAGAAGCACCATTTTATTATTATTCAAAAGTTTCAATAATAGATAATCCATCTTCTGTTCTGACATTAGATATTGGTGGTGCCACAACGGATATAATGTATCTGAGAAAAGCAAATCCAATACTTTGTTCCTCGGTTTATTTTGGCGCAAATGTATTATGGGGTAATGGATTTAATGAATTTACAAATGAAAAGGAAAATGGTATTTATAAAACGATAAAAGATAATATTATTAACCAATTGCAATTAACTGATTTGAGATTTCTTAATGAACAATTTACGAGTCCAGAGTCTCCTTTTGGTTCAGATGAAATAATCAATTTCTGGATTCTAAATGATGATAAAACAAAGATCACACGTGAACTTGATAATGGTATATTTAGGTTTTCCTATTTATTGCATTTTTTCGCATTAATTTATCATTCATTTAAAATTTTAAAAATTAATAGCCATCCAGCTCCGACATGTATTATATTTTCTGGAAATGGTAGTAAGTACATTGATTTTATTCAAAAAACCGAATACATAGAAAAGGTATGTTCTTATATTTCTGAGATTATTTTCGGAAAGTCAATTTCAAATCTTCAGATAATTTTACCCCATATCAATAGGAAAGAATCTACATGTTATGGAGGATTGTACCAGCCATATAATAGATTAAGAACATTTAAACCTATTACTTATTTGGGATTTGAAGAGGATGATCATACTTTTTTAAAATATTCAGACATAGAGTTAAAAAAGGACTCCGTATTTGAAAGTTTATTGAAAGCGTTCAATGAATTTTTAGAACATTTTTTTAAAATGAATGAGAGAGCTGATTTGTCATTCAGACCAACTTTCGGGATTGAGATAAATTTAAATGCTATTAAAAATTATTTAAAAATCAAAGCATTAGAGAACTTAGAAGTAGGTTATAGCAAAAGAAAGAAAAGAGTTGATGACAATGATCCAATTACTGATTCTATTTTCTTTTACCCATTAATTGGACTGCTTTTCAAAGCAAATACTTTATCAATAACTGAGTTAAGTGATTACATTCCCAAGACTCGGTATTATGCAATAAGTTCAGAAGGGGATAAAGGATTTTTGACAGAAGCGCTAACAAGCCAAAGAAAGCCAGATTCCATTTTCATTATAACAGTTAAGGAAGATCATCCTGACATAGGAGAATTAACAATAATTGGAGAGGAACCTGTTTATAAACGAGCCTTGGATTCATTAGATGGGTATTTGAAACCTACATGCACCTGGACAGTTTTTCCTTCCTCTCCAAATCAAAGCATTAAAACTTTAAAACAAGGGAAAGTTCAAAGAGTAGACGAATACTGGAAAATAAAAGAAAAAATACAAATTGAATTTATCTAAGCCATATGTCGAATCAGGTTTTAGAAATATTTATATCTGTTTTTATTGTTGGATTCCAGCTTTTTCTTTTTTATTCGAGTAAGAGAAAGGTTAATGAACTAAGAGACTTCTTTCCAGAAGCCGAGTTTGATGAAAATGATCTTGAAATAGTTGATGTTAACAATCAACTCACGGAAGTTATTAAAGATAAAACTTCACTATTTAGTGATGACTTCTCAGCGGTCATTAAATCAATAAATCGATATTTGAATAAAAATAGGGGGGCAATAGACTTTGGGATAGTTAAGAACATTTTAGACCGTAGTATTGAATCTAAGGAGAATAGGATCACATCAACCATTAGTTTGCCTTTGTATTTGGGTTTGATGGGTACTTTTATTGGAGTAGTTCTTGGGCTTGTCTTTATTTCATTTTCGGGGAAAAAATATCACGAAGTTAAACCTGGTGAGACACTTCAATCTATATCACAAATATATAATGTAGCTGAAGATAAAATTTATTCCCTTAACGATGGCTTAAAAGAACATTTTGAAAAGAAGGGGAATCTAAAAGATTATAATTCAAGTAAAAGAAGCAATATCCCAACTTTGCAGGAAGGAAGAATTCTTATTGATGAAGGTGGCGTATCATCTCAAAAGAATGTTGAATCATTTATTGGAGGAGTTGTCATCGCCATGATTGCAAGTTTCTTTGGACTTCTCCTGACGGTCATTAATAACGCATATAATTTTAAAATTGCAAAAACCATTTGCGATGAAAGAAAGAATCAATTTTTAAATTTCTTGCAAACATGCCTATTACCCTATTTGGAAAGTAGCCTATATGATGCATTGGATAAACTTAAACTCAATATTAATGATTTTAATAAGAAGTTTGAAACTAATATAAATCTATTTGATTCTAAATTTAATGAAAATATATCATCACTGAAAACTTCCGTTCAATCTTTATCAGAAAATATTAATTATGTTGTTGATAACACTAAAACACAAAAGGAATTTCTGGTAGAGTTAAAAAGGATGGGGTATAATAGGATGGCTGAAGCTAATATTAAGGTTTTTCAATTATTAAAAGATAGTGGACCGACTTTTATTGAATTTATAAATAATCAAAAAGAACTTAATCAAACAATTCAGATAACCTCTCAGTTTCTTTCAGTTTTGTCAGAAAACACCCAACAATCTTACCTAATTGCCAAAAACCTATTAGATCGCATTTCCTCATTTGAACAAAACATCAATAATCTTGGTGAAAGAATAGATACATCGGGTTATTTGGGAAGCGAAGTATTAAAAAGAATCGATAAAAATTTATCATATCTTGATAATCAGTTTGAATTATTAAAAAGACATGAAATCAGCAGCACACAAACAATAAATGAATATTTTGAGAAGGAATTCAACAAAATACAAGAACTTGTTTCCAATATTAAAAAAGAGATCGAACGAGCATTAGATTTGAATATAGATCAGAATCCTTTTCAAAAGCTCTTGGTGCTCGAAGCTGTTGATAAAAACATTCTATTGATTAAAGATAATCTTCAAAGTGATGGAAATTGGACAGTCATTAACGAATCAATTATATCAACTAAATCTATTTTAACGGAACTAAATTCAAAGATTACAAAAGTCATTGAAGATAATAAAATCAAAATAGGTAAAAAACCAAAACCTCCCCAACCACCAGTTAAAGAAGGATTAATACAAAGATTTATCAATCGTTTTAGACGAAAAGAGGGTGGAAAGCCGTAATAATTTTTTTTGGCAAAGTTATGTTGATTTGATGACTGGTCTGTTTGCGGTCACCTTAGTTCTTTTTGTTCTGTCATATTATAATTTTAGTAATAAGAAAGAAGAGTTAGAGAAAATTGTAAAAATAAAAGAACGAGAGGCTCAGATTCTTAATAAGGTCAAAGCTAATTTAAAGTTGTTTGATGCTGATAAAGAAATCTTTTTGTACGATACAATATATGATAGAATTCAGTTGGCATTTGAAATTAACTTTAAAACTGGATATGAATATTATAAGATTGATTCCACACATATTGAGGGAAATTTTTTAGAAACATTGAACAAGTTAAATATCTTAGGTAAAAAATTGGATAGTATAATTTCTCAATTTAAATATCAAAAATCAACTGATCCCTCAATGAAAGACATTTCGTATTTAATGGTTGTTTCTGGCAGTGCATCTAAATGGGGGGATGACGATAAAAATTTTTTATTAAGTTATCAAAGAGCCCTTGCTTTATATAAATATTGGAAACAATCACTCAAAATCGACTTCGATTCCCCTAAATATCATGATATAATCGAATTGCAAATTGCTGGCATTGGTGTAGGTGGTGTCGGTAGGTATAATATCCCTTATGATCCTAAGAATCAGATAGAAGAAAAAAAGAATCAAAGATTTATTATTTATATTACTCCTAAAATTGGAAAATGAGAGCAGTGAAGTTATTTATACTACTTTTAATTGTTTTTACTTCCTGTAATAACAGCAATTCTTTTTCTGTTTCAAAAATCATAGATGGTAATACAGTTGAAATTTCCAATGGACTTGTAGTAAAATTAAACAATGTTTCCCCAACTGCTGAAAATGTTAAAATACTGGAAAGATATTTAAAGGGTAATATTTATTTATATGATGAAAATAATGATGAAATAACCAAATTTTCATCAGACCAGATTTCAGCAGTCATTTATAATTCAGATGGTGATTGTATTAATGATATTATAACAGGGATAAATAAAATAACAACCGCAGAAAAACCAATAATTAAAGACCCGAATAAAGTAACTGAAACAACAGTTATTAAAATGGAAAGTGAAAATGGGGTATTTAAAGTTCCTGCTGAAATTAATGGAATTTCACTGTATTTTATATTTGATACTGGTGCAAGTCTGATTTCAATTTCACTAACTGAAGCGAAAAGGTTATTTAATATGGGAAAATTAGAGGAGAGAGATTTTATTGGGAAAAGTAAATTTTCTGATGCAATAGGAAATATCAGCGAAGGAACTATTATTAATTTGAAGGAGGTTAAAATTGGAGATAGAACCTTAAACAATGTTCAAGCATGCATTATCCATAGTCTAAATGCACCATTATTACTTGGTCAATCTGCATTGCAAAAATTTGGTCAGGTATCAATCGACTATGAGAGAAGTGAAATTACATTCAAGTAAACTGTACTTTAACCGTAATCTTCCTGCATTCGAGCAAAATGTCTATATTTTTCAAAATTATATTATTCTTCTTCCTTATTTCTACCTTTTCTTGTTCCCCCCCGCAAGTTAAGAATCAGGATCAACTTGAAAAAGAAAGAATCTACAAAAACCATATTAAGGTTCGAAAGATGTATTCATTAGAATACAGTGATGGTAGACCAATTGATTCAGTAACAAAACTAATAAGTGAGTTTTATTACGACCCAATGGGCAATGAGAAATGCGTCTATAACTGTGAAAACAATCAGCATGAATTAAGAAAAATATGTGAATACGACAAAAATGACAATAAAGTGTTAGAAATATGGCTTGGGATTAAAGAGTTAGTAAAATGGGATTATTACAAGGTTCTGTATACTTATGATTCGTTAAATCGAAGAGAATCAATGAGGCTATTTAACACTATTGGAGAATTATATTTTGGACAAATTTATCGGTACGATTATCAAGGTAGACGAGTTTGTGAGATATTTGTCGATTCTGATACGATTTGTAGAGAAGGAGATTCACTTTTTTATCGATTCGAAAGCAGAGATGTTTTTGAGAAACGGTCATATTCTGGAGGCGATTCAGATTCATTAAAATTAGAAAGTCGTATTCTTTACGATTATGATAAAAATCGGAATCTTATCGAGGGGAAATCGTTTAATTCAAATGATGAATTAGTTGCTCGTACCACTTATAATTATGATTCACATGGATTGAAAGAAAAAGAAACCATATGGGATACAAAGAAAAATCAGCCAAAGACTATTTATACTTATAAATATTTAAGATATAAAGTGTTCTGATAAACCACATTGAGTAAAAACTTAAAATTAATAATTGATATGACAAAAGCAGAAATCGTACAGGAAATTGTAAACAAAACAGGTATCGAGAAAGTCGCAGTACAAACCATAGTTGAAGCCATCATGGATACTATAAAATCCAACATGGTAAAAGGTGAAAACATCTATTTGAGAGGCTTTGGCACGTTTTTGCTGAAAAAACGTGCTGAAAAGACAGGAAGGAACATCTCAAAAAACACAATCGTGATGATTCCCGCCCACATGATCCCCGCATTTAAACCAGCCAAGGAGTTTGTCACAGAAATAAAGACTAAGGTTAAGGTCAAATGATCTGAAGTCTCGATAATCAATTCCACAATCCACAAAATACTCAAAACCCATTTAATTCCTTCGGATAACTACATTTATGGATTTGCCAATCTTTCTGGGCTTCTCCATGAAAAGATCGATTGAAAGAAAGTTCAGTCTATGCAATGTGAAATATGAGAACACTTACAATCCTTTCCATCGTCATTCTCTTGGGTTCCTGCCAGCCCAAGGTACAAAACGGCACCATTCTACCATCTTTGGACAAGAAATCGCTATACCCAGCTCTGTTCAAGGCGGAACCACGGTACGGATGGTGCCTGTGGAAGCCCACACCAGCGGAAGAGGATTCCAGCAATGTTTCCTCGGACGGTTTCTGCCATACAAGGCTTGACACTATCCTGAACTATTCGGACTCAGGTGTGAACAAGGCTGTGATAATCTTTGGTACATGTAGGTTTGATGAGAATGGAATGGTGGATTGTCACGCCTGCGCCCCAATTGTGAGCGTTGCCGTTGCACAGCAGAATAGTGACCATTATTGGCGAATCCAAAGATTTATCAAAAATTTCGGTGAGCACGGCTCTTGGGGGCAACAGCCCAGATACAGGATTACTAAATTTGGTGGAAATTATTTCCTTGTTGAAGATTGGGGTTATACCAATCAGGGTGTAACAGAAAGCTGGAACATTTTCTGGCATTTGCCATCGTTGGTTGAATCGTTGCAGATAGGGGGTGAAGATGATTCAGGGTGGAGAGAGAACGAGAAGCTCGTCACCCATTGGGATGAAAGCATTGCAGATGCTTCGGCAAACAAAATCACGAAGGTTCTTGTCCATAAAAAGGGAAAAGTATACGAAGAGAGCAAAGGTCAGTATTCCTTCGATTCGACAAGGGTTTATGTACTGGACGATTCCTGCATCTTTAGAACCCTGAAAAAATAGGGTAGACGGAACCCAGAACAAAGATTTATCCATTTTGATCCCTTCTTATTATTGGGCGAAAGGTCAAGAATAGCTGGGTTTTCTAAAGATGCCTTATAGGGATATCTCTTGAAACCTATGGTATTTGATCGTTTTGAGAGTGCAAATATTAACAAAACATTCGATTTATCAACAATATAAGGGGTTTTAGGAACAAAAGTCTTGACATTCTTCCCAGAAGCCTTATCTTTGCAGGGATTTCTATTAATAGTATTAACTTAAACTTGAAAAAATGAACAAGGCACAATTAATCGAATCAATTGCTAAAGAGGCAAAATTGACAAAGGCAGAAGCCAAAAGAGCACTGGGATCAGTGATTACCGTCACATCAAAAGCCTTAGGCAAAGGCGACAGAGTTGCTTTAGTAGGATTTGGTTCCTTCTCCGTTTCCAAGAGAGCTGCCCGTATGGGACGCAATCCCCAGACTGGTAAAGCAATTAAAATTGCCGCCAAAAAAGTTGTAAAGTTTAAAGCTGGCGCAGAACTTACCAAAAAAGTCAAGTAAGACCTTACCCCTTGTTAAATAAAAGAGGCTGTCTCAAAAGTTATGAGTCAGCCTCTTTTATTTGTATTGGAGGTCAATACAGAAGTCAATTAACTACTCAAAAGACAATCCCTGTCGCAGTGCAAGACCTCGGTGGATTCATCGAGGTCTTCTTTTTTCTTTATTCATTTTATATATATTTATCGGAAATCTTTGAATTAGCTTGAACAGATTATTGTTTATATGTAATCCATCTTGTCTCTTTTAAGTAAGATTCTGCTTTCCCCCATAGAGTTTCATAATTGGATTGGTTGATAGCACCATCATTTCTCACCTATAATGACCTCCTTCCAACATTTTTGCTAAAATGACCCTTTTTGACCCAAACATTTTAATATATAGATCAAACCCATTAATGGGATTAAAAAACAATCGACAAAAAATGACAAAGAGTATTGAAATGAGGCAGAATTACAAGTCATTCAAAATGTACTTGGATAAATCATTATCTGAAAAAGTGCATTCTTATGCTCACGAGAATGAAATGAAACTAACGGGGTTACTGCGGCTTGCCCTTAAAGATTTCTTTGAAGCAAAGGAAAACCAGCAGCAAAAACAAGAAAACTAACCGTTAGGTCGGGCAAAAAATGAATGTATGAGATGAAAATAGATATTAATTTATTGCATGAAAACCCTTTAAATGCTGAAATCTACGGAACGGATGATCCTGCACAACTTGCCGAACTGGTAGATAAGATAAGAGTATCAGAGTATATCAAGCCCTTGATCATCAACCGTAAGTACATAATTATTAGCGGTCACAGACGCTTTAAAACAGCCAAGATACTCGGCATGAAAGAAATCGAGGTCGAGATGATCAATAACAAAGATGAAAACCAAGAACTGGAGATTTTACTTGCAGAAAATTTTTTCCGTGAGAAGACAACCCTTCAAAAGGTCAGAGAAGCAGAGTACTACCGAATTGTTGAAGAAACAAAGGCGAAGGAAAGACGAAACTTCATTGGTATGCAGAATCTGGGACAAATTTCAGATAGGGCAAATTTGCCCGAACTCCAAACAACAGGAAGAACAAGAGATATTATATCCGAAAAAATTGGAATGTCACCAAGATCATATGATAATGCCCGAAAAGTGGTTCAAAAAATTGATGAAGAAGATGACCCAGAAATTAAAGCATTCCTTGAGGGAACCCTTAATAATAATAGCGTTAACGCTGCCACCAAGCTCGTAGACAAACCTATGGAGTTTATTCATGAGGTAATTGAAAGAACCAGTGGTGATACAAAGAATGTTAGTGCCGTGGTTCGGGAAATTGAAAGTTCAGAATCCTGTGTAAATCAAAAACCTCCAATGGGGCAATATGAAGTCGTCTACATTGATCTTACAGAATCTTTCGTACATGATCTCCATAAAATGCAATTTGGGAATCTTATCGCATCTGATTCGGTACTTTTTATCTGGGTTTTCCCTCAAAAATTAGCTCAAGCATTCTCGCTAATCCAAAGATGGGGGTTTAAATACCGAAACAGTATGCTTTTGAAAATTGATAATGTTAATGAGGTTTCCTCAGATGGTGCGCTACTATTGATTTCAACGAGAGGAAAATGTGCTGTCATGGGTGAGAAAAAACAGCAGAAATCAGGGTTGGTCAAGCCTCCAGAAATTCGGAACTTAATCGAAAAAACCTATGCAGGAGATAAGCTGGAGATACTTCCTGATGGATGGCAGATTTGGGGTCGTGTTGAATGACAGATCATACATGGTTTTAAGGAACATGTGTCAAATTGACATAGTTTCGCATTTGGTTCAATTATTGATAACACTAAGACATTTATTATCAATTAAAAAGGAGGTAAAATGTCTGACAATTTACAAAAGAAGAGACCTCAGGATGCAAGTAGAATTAACGTGCATGAACCATGGGAGGTTAATTATTGGTGCAGTGAATTGGGCTGTTCAAAAGCTCAATTAGTAGCAGCCGTGAATGCAGTTGGAACTTCAGCGGCAGCAGTGAGAAAGCACCTGAAAAAGTAGAAACCAACTGCAACAATGATCGAAAGCCATCTTTTGGAGATGGCTTTCGTTTTTTACGAAATATAAAATTGGCAAAGCCAATGACTTATCATAGTCAATTTCTTCTATCAGAACACTACCCCCATGGTTGAGTCGCTGCATACGTAATATTTTACTGGTCAGCTCAAGAAAAAGTCCCTGTTCTTCATGATTACTTTAAAAATGTGGTAGTAAATTGATCCAAGGATTGTGAAAACCGCATACTGCAAGAAAGTGAAAATTCCTATTCTCCACCAAGAAAATTGGAATAGATGTCGGAGTGATTCTTCGGGGTCGTTACTGAATAATATGCGGGTTATCGTGTAATCAAAATACAATAAAAAGTAGGAAAAAGGTAAAATTAACAGCAAAATGAAAAAAATCACTCTTAATTTTTGCATACTCTTGTAAGCCTTGATATTCATGATGTTTCTCAACATTGGCTCAATTTTTTTTATTCGAAATTATTTCTTACATTTGTGTGATTATCAGAGGATACAGTAAAGGTATCACGAAATTCTGAGAGAAAAAAATTGGGACGCAATCTGGTTTCAACTTTACCATTTTAATTACTGACTAAAACAGTTCATATGAGAACTCCAAAGGTTATTTGCCTGATGGTATTGGTATGTATTTGCCTTTCATCTTCTGGATTTCCCAGTACTATTCAGGATACCATTTCCTATCCACCAAAACCCCCAGAAACAACAACCGAAGAAATGGTCAATGCTGGAAAGGGACTGGTCAAAGAGACAACTGAACTCAGTAAAGCCATGATTATTGGGGTAAAGGAAGATGGCGGCATCGTGGCAACTATCAGGAAGCACACGAAATTTTACGGATCAATAGCCATCTTCGGAATCCTTACACTGCTGTGGTTGAAAAACAGAAGGAGATAGAATCCTATGTATGGTTGGAACTTTAGGCAATTGCGAAAAATGAAGATTGGTGGACTCGAAGCGACATCATTTTCTATTGGGTACGCTTTATTTGCCATAGGAATGGCGAACACAGTATTCAACTCAATCAGGAACACCTATATATTATTGATGGCAGCAGGGTACATCCTGATCTGTTTTTGGAAAACTTGCAGACAGAAATAAGGAAGACGGAAGATGGGTAAAAAGACATTCCTGAGAATTCGGTGGGAAAATGAGGCTGGCGATATGCCCCGCATCATGCTGATGGACGAAACCATCGATCTGATGGAGCTCGTTGAGATAATTCAGGCTAAAGCAAAAAATCGTGTGATATCCATCACCGAATTCGAGCCTACCGAAAAATATCTTCTGCTTTATGTCGGAATGGATATTATCAGGGGTGGATTCAAAAACACATTGTTTCTTCATCTATCGAATACTTGTACAGAGAAATATGGTTCATCGCTGGCACTCGTTAAGAATTTTGGAAAATTCAGAGAGAACGACCTGATATACGATGCCATACGATGCACACTTAATGAGTTCATTGTCAGGGAAGAGGGTCAGCATACGATGTACTTTCAAGAGTTTATTACCGATTCCAATGGGGAGTACCTCTCCATTCTAAAGGTGATAATTGGCATCTTTCAATCTTTCTCATACCATATTTCTGACAAGGATCACAAGACCGCAATGTTTCAGCGACTCACGGAATTCTGGGAGAATTAGGTTCTGGGTCAAAATTGTCCGTTGCAAGCCTCACGATGAGTACAAAGAAGAAACCATTCAAGCCAGTTGCTGATTTCAGTAAGCTCACGATGATTGAGCATGTTGAAATCATTGCGATACAGGCTTTTGATTCTGAATTGTCTGAAGGTTTCCGTGACCTTTTACATCCGCATACCAAGGTAGTTGCTGATTTCTATTCCATTTCCGAAAATCAGGCTATTCTTCTTTCAGTATTGATAACCATCAATCTACAGACCAGTTCAGTCGATTTTGCTGAGTTGGCACACTACTTTGATGTTAACTGCATCACCCTTGCTAAGTATATCCCTGATCTCAAGATATTAATAGATCGCCAGTTCCTTAGGGCTACAACTGAAGAAAACAGGAAAAGGCGTAGACAATCTTTGAACACCCAAGAATATTACATTAATCGGGACTTTTATCAGGCTCTTCTCAAGGCGGAAAAATTCTCCCCTCAAGTTATGAAAGCTGTGGACGTGTTCGATTTTTTGAAGACCGTAGGACAGATTATCCGAGGGAAGGAAGAACTTGATAACGAAAGTCAACTTTATGTCGAGATTAATTCAGTCTTCAAGGAAAACCAGCACATTCAGTTTCTTCAAGACCTTAAGACCTTCGACCTTGATGACCAGTCCCTCTTGATATACTTGATGGTTTGTTCCGAGTACGTCTTTGATCCAAAAGGAGAGTTCGACTTTTCGAAAATGATATTTTTTCTTTTCCCTGATATTCAAGATAACATGGCAATTCGGAAACAATTCCTGAATGAAACGCACATGTTGCAGAAACAGGACTTATTGGAACTGGAAAGAGGATCATTCCGAAATGATAATTTGATTTTTTTAACCGATAAATCTTGGGGAATGTTGGTTGGGGAGAACAAAGAACTGTTCAACCGAACCAAAGTGGCTTCAAATAAGCAGTTTCAAATCATCAAGGCTGAAGATATCATCAAGAAAAAGTTGTTCTACACTGTCGAGGAGCAAAAGGAGATAGATTTCATCGTAGACATCCTTCAGCCTGAGAATTATAAATCAATGATGGAGCGACTGGCTGATGAGGGGTTGCCTCAGGGACTTTGTTTGCTCTTCTTCGGGGAGGCTGGGACTTCAAAAACCCAGTTAAGTTATCAGATAGCCAAGAAGACGGGCAGGGATATCTTCAGTTTCAAAATTAGCGAGGGAAAGAGCATGTTTTACGGTGAATCCCAGAAACTGGTAAAAAAATCATTCGATTTTTATCGTGAAATGGTCGAAAAGTCCCCAGTGGCACCTATTTTCTTACTGAATGAGGCAGACGGAATATTGAGTAAAAGAAGTAACAATTCATATAACCAAAGTGTCACTCAGACCGAGAACGCCATACAGACGATCCTATTAAATGAACTTGAGAATATTAATGGCATCCTTATAGCCGCCCTAAATAATCAAAATCAACTCGATACGAGTTTCTTCAGACGCTTTTTAGTAAAAAAAGAGTTCTTGAAACCGACTTCCGAGGTTAGGATGAGAATCTGGGCAGATAAACTTCCATGGCTGAACCCAAATGAACTTGAAATCTTGTCAAAATTCGAAATCACTGGAGCTTTAATCGAAAATGTCCAACGGAAACTGGTTCTTCAGAGAGCACTTTACGGAGTTGGAACCCAGAATCTTGATCAGATTATCAAATACCTGAGGGAGGAAGAGATCAATAAACCTCAGGAAAGAAGTAAGATCGGATTTGTCAGGTAACCGATTCAAAACACTCTAAAGCGACAGGTCTTCGAGTTTTGAACCAATCAAGCATGATTTGCTGGTTACCTTTTAGGCAACGTTTTGGACTGTATTGAGTAGCGACCTTCTTTCCTTCCCGCTCCAATAGGGTCTTATCTTGTTCTTTCCAGAAATGTTTGCAATGAGGACAATTTCTATCAGTTGTTTCCATATCGTTGGGCTTAATGGATTTCAAAATCATTCAACAACGCCATAATCAAATCCATAGATATCGGTATACCAAATCGGGGTACCCTGACCGCCCATACCACCATGCGAAATTTCCAGTGCAAGGAACTTGTTATCGTACCCAATCGATTGAAGAAATTTTTTGAACTTCACAAAGGATAATTTCTTTAAATCCTTACCCGTCACTTTTTGTTCGAATTCTTCAGATTTATAGGCAAACGTAAACGGGTCTCCAATAAAAATAAAGGCGAGGTGAAGGCAAGGAGTCAGTTCAGAGCTGCCATCTTCATGGACATCATGGGTTCCCATACCACACAGGGGGCAATGGATAACTGGAAGATCAGCCTGAGGGAAGGGGTACTCGATTTCAGCATACTGGGGTTTTGTGGAATTGTTCATATTGTCCAGTTTATATATTAATATTTCGAAATAGAATTTTTTTCAATTTTCGAGCCATAATTAAAATGGTGGATTCATAATTGAATTAAAGGTTTAAGTATATCTCTGAGATTTCTTCTTCTCTGATGCCAAGATAGATTTTCGTTGTCGCAACCGAGCTGTGCTTTAAGACCTCGGAAAGAATCACCAGTGCCTTCTCTGAATTTTGGTTTACCTCCCAAATCCTGCGACCAAAGGTTTTCCGAAGGGAATGTGCTGAGATAGACGTTCCATCCTTTGTGACCTTATACTTTATAAAGAGTTTTTTAAGGGTAGTATTGACATATTGTGTGCGGAATGCTTGTGTACCCCAACGATTCAAAAAGATCAATGTTTCTGGATCAGTTACCTTTTGAGATTTGAAGACTCGGCTAACAATCTCAAAAAGTTGGGGATTGAGACGGATGTTCCTGAATTTTTTGGTTTTCTTCTCAGTGATCCCCATAGATTCTTTGTTCAGAATATCGCTCCAGTGAAGGGATAGGATGTCAGAGATTCTTAAACCAGTAAAAATCCCGACAGAGATCAGAAGCGCAAACTTCCAGTTACCATCCCTCTCCAATTTCAGGATCAGGTTCGTGATGGCGTTCCAGTCAACATAGCTGGAGGTGGTTTTTTGTCCTTTTAAAGGCATTGTTTCAAATTTGGTTCAACATCGAGTTAATTGTATCAGTACCGTGAATTTCTGAAGTAACTGATATAGGACTTGGCTTCAGATTCAAGCTAAAACAGATTATATCATTGTATATCATGTTTTTAGATGAATTTAGCCAACTGGCATTTTATGCAAAAGTGATACTTCATGGGCAAAAAAAAAGACCTCAGTTGAGGTCTCTGTGTCTGGCGACAACAAAGATAAGTCCGAATGCCGCAAAAAAAAAATTGAATGCTCAATTTCTTATGATTTTACAAAGATTCAGGTAGATTTCCAATACCCCATAAAATAATGAAAGGGATTTAAAATAGTTAAATATTTTGTCCTGAATTATTTTGTCTCAATAATATAAACATATTTTTTCACTAATTCAACCTGATCAGTCAATGATTTATTAGTTAACAAATTGATTGATTGAAGTTTGGGTGGGTTTGGCAATAATTCTATTAAACTTAACAAATATCTTGATTTTACAGCATAAGAAACATTTTCTGCTCCTGAGTGTTTTGCATTAATTATTCCAATAAGATTCGCATATTTATCAAATAAAGGACCGCCACTATTGCCAGGTTGAACAGGTGCTGAAATTTGATATAAAGTTGTATTCCCTTGAAAACCAGTTTTTGAACTTATTATCCCGTTTGTCAGTTTTATTTCATCACCCATAGTTGCTCTTAATGGGTAACCTAAAACAAATATATTCATACCAGCACCTTCAAGATCAGTCTTAATTGTATAAGGAATTGTGCCTAATGACTTAAAATTATCATCATCAATTTTGATTAATGCCAGATCATTGTTTTTGTCAAAAACCAAAACTTTAGCATTAAAATACTTATCAAAATTAAAATTGACACCTCTAACTTGTATTGACCTTGCTCCTTCAATCACATGATAATTAGTTGCTATGATACCATTTGATGAGATTGCAAATCCAGTGCCTGAAGATGATTGATTTTTGTTGCTAATTTCTTCAGGAAATATTTTCAGTAATTCATTATCAAAGTCTATATAGGAACCTTCTTTTAATTTAAAAGAATTGTTTTTATTTTTATCTATGTAGGAATAATTAATTAACATATCATTAGTAAGAATAGCTGTTGTTTTAATCGATGATGTAAAACTCATATCATCAAATGTTTCAATTATATACTCATTGGAAGCCGCTGTTTTAATAAACTTAATTTCGACTGGCTCTGAAGTATATAAAGAATAGGTGAAAAATTCATTACTATTTTCATAAACAACCATGGTCATTAAGTGCTCATGAAATTCTGAGTTAATCAATGTATTAGAATTATCAAAGATTTTTATATTCGAGGATAAACTCCAAATCCCTTCAATAGGGTCTAAATTATCTAACTTATTTTTAAAATAATTTTCCCATTCAGCTTGTGAACTAAACGGTTGTGCTTTAGTATTAAGCAGCCCCAATAAAATCAAGAGAAAAGTCGCAATAAATAATTTCATTAACATTTTCATAATTAAACAATGCTTGCATTAATAATTTCCGAAATTAATTATCCATTTTTTACTTTATATCCTGTACTTGAACCAAATGTATTAATGTATTAATCATTGGCATTTAATTGGACACTCATAAAACTCCGAAGTGGTTCATTGCTGTCAACCCAATTTAATTTAATAGCGGGTACCCAAACTCTGAATCATCAACTTTATCCACAATTTCTATACCTTTAATTTCTTGTTTCGAATAGTTTTAATAAATTTAACTGATTTCATTATTGCTAATCGAAATTTCACATTCATCCAAAAATGTGATGGGTTTAGGCTGTTGGTTAGAACCATTTAAATCCAAGATGGTGAGTATTTCTCTCCCAGCTCTCACATGTCTTTTAAACTCTTCAAGGTCAATTGAGAGATTTATTTGATAAGTACCAGAAATGTGTTTCAAAATATACTTAGTGTGTTTCATAAGAATTATGATTATTTATACCAAAGTTAAGGATATATTTGAAAGTTCCTATGGTTTTACTTTATCTGAATGCAAGTATTTCACATAATATAGCATTCTTTTTAGGGCAAAGATAATGAGAGGCTTATTTAGAGTCATGAACTTAGGTGTTTATGAACAAAGATGATTTATTGTATCATATAAGTCCAATCGACTAAATAGACGAAGGAACTGATCGCAATAAAATGAAAAGGCTTAACGGATCGGTTGCAAATTTGTATTTTACTATCATAAAGCTATATTTTTGTTTCTCTTTTTGTCTTATATTTATTTTACACCAAAAACCATCAAATACACAGGTTTCTGGTGCTGATTTGTGTCTCCCTTTTTTATTAAGATTAAAAAGGGAACAGTAAGGACAAAAAAAAAGACCTCAGGTAGAGGTCTCTGTGTGTCTGTGACACAAATATACGAGAAAGGTTTGGATAAAAAAAATTGTTACTTTATAATTCTCTCGACAAATTAAGGAGTACTATTTATTGGCAATTTCGACTCATCCAATCGCCCGTTTAGTACTAACTTAGTTTTTTCGAACAACCCACAAATATAAAAATGTAATGCGACTTCCATCTCAGGATCAATTTGACATTTAACTGAAAAGTATGTTACTTCGTTATCAATTTCATTTTTTATCTTTTTGTATACCAAATCTAAAATATTATTAGAGATAACCTTCCCCATTTTCTTTACACTCCCTGTATAAGTTCGTGCGAATGGAAACCTTTGTAAAGTAGCATTACTTGCTGCATTTGCCACTTGGGTCAATATTTGAATCACATAAACCTTCTCAATCCCATTATTAAATCTTTTAATAAATTCCTTCTTTATCCCTTGAATAACACTTATGTCGGGATTGGTTTGATGTGGGCTATAATGTTTTAACTCAACTATAAAATCTATTTGGCTATAAGTTTTATCCGTGAAAAATGCGATATCTGCATGCTCTCTATTTCCAAGAGGGTACTCTAATGCTACATTATATTTTAGGTTTACATATAATTCAGAATACAAATCCCCTTGTATACACTTTTCATTTCCGTTATGCAGATTAAGAATAAAAAGTTTTCTTTCTAAAAGAATTCTTCTTATCGCATCTTCTAATAAGGACTTCATCTTTTTACGCATTTTGCCTTACATAGGCAATCAAGATATTTGCAAATTTGATCTATAATAGCAGAAAATGAAATTGGCGCAATTCGTTTCTTTTCAATCCAAACACCAGTAGGCGTAAAAGTTAGAGGTAAACCATAAGCAATTGAATATTCAAGTGAGATGCAATTTAGGTCGCATTCGCTAAAAACAGTTATCTTTTTGTTTCCGTTAACATCCCACCCGATCCTTAGCCAGATATTGACATTATTGAGATTGTATACTTTAATCCATATTGCGTTTTTATATGTTGGAATATGAACCAAACTACTATCATAGAAATAGAAAAACTCAAGACAACAATCTCCACAGAGTATATTATTATCCATTAATCGCCCTTTACTATTCTTTGGGTCTTTATCACAGTCGATAAGTTTCTTTTCGATTAATTTCTCAAATTCGATTAATCCTTTTTCAAACAAACTCCCAGTTATGGGTTTACTGTTTGGCAATGGTAATATTTTCATATGGTTAGTATTTAATTGTGGGATTACATTTCTTCCATTCAGAGATTTGGATAAATAAATTGTCAATTAACCAAAATAGATTCAATCCTTGTTATTGATTAGTACTTTTAAGACGGCTTCTGTTTCTTCATGGTTTTCAGCACTGAAATATTGTTCCCAAGTATTCGTTGTCAATTTCTTCACCATTTTTGGTAGGTTAGTGTCATAATTTGTTATTACAACGTATTGTCCCGACCATTTATTCTCAATTTCATTCTTCGTTGGAATAAATTTAACAAATATTTCTTTGTTCTCACCCTTGATGAAAACAGCAGAAAATGGATTTGTTCCATCTGTTGAATCTAAATATTTATCATCTGTCGATTTATATTTAAGATGCCAAAAAAACGTCCTTAACTCCTTATGCCTCGAACTCCAACGAATTTTACTTAATAAACAGATTTCACCATTTTCCCAATTCCACCAACTAATCTTATTATTGAAAAGTTCATTATAAATTTCAGGTTTATCCCTAAAGTATTTTCGCCAATCCGATACTTTGCTTCCCCTAACTTCACTTTCGCAAAATATTTTGAATGATTGAATTTGATTCCATTTGTCCAATAATTCCTTAATATTATGAGATTGCCCAGTTTCACGCAAATATCTTTTCCAACTCCAATCCCGATCCTTCGCTGTATTGTTTACAAAAGAGTCATTTAAGAGATAATAATCACAATTAGCCATTAATACGTTTCTAAATAAATGAGAATCGGAATTACACAGTTCATCTAATAAACCATTAAACCCAAATACTTGGCAAATTTTTGAATAATACTCATTAAAAAGTTCAAGGTTATACTTTTCATTACCAGAATCTTCTTCTTTTGACCATTCGAGTAAAAACCTAATCTGTCCTAAAAAATATTTATGCTCTTCAGCCAATCTGATGGCTTTCTCCCAATTAATATTGTTTGTGGATTCTCGGAGCAAATGAGCTTTGACTGTTTCTTCCATCAACTGATCTGAATTGAAACCCAATTTAGGTTTATTGATTATAAGATAGTCAATAATTGTATTTTTGGTATGATCTGCAAAAACAACATTTGACCATGCGTCAATTGCTTTTAATGATTTATTAAAATCATCAAATCCATTATAGAAATATGTGTTTGTGTTAGTCGAAAGATTACGTATAATCCTCATCCATGAGTTAAGCTCACATTTTAAAACATCACTTTGAAAAACTTTATCTGCGCTGTTATATTTAAAAAATTGTAATAATGCGTAAAACTGAACCCTTGTATCATAATTAATATTATCATCAATGAACGCTTCAAAAATTGTCTTAGGATTAAATTCGAAAAAAACACCTTCGATTAATTCAGAACCATCGTGTTTTTCTTCATTTATTTGATATATGATGGTTTCAAAAGACCTTATCACAAATTCAAAAAAACTTTGGTTGAAAAAATTTGTTTTACAAAATAGTGACATTAAACTTAAAATATCATTACGGACAGAATAATCTCTAATTTTGTCAAGAATATTTATTTCTTCATATTCAAAGGGTACATATCTTCTTAAATTTGAATCTGTCCAATCGCAATTAAAGCAATTTTCATTTACAAACAAATGAAAAACCATCATTCTTTTTAGAAACCTCAAATAACTTACTTCGACAGAATCGACACATTTTCTCTGTTCTTCTTCAAGAACCCCATTAGTTAATTTTGGCTTTGCAAGATTATTCCAAAATAAATCAATCCAATTGCTATCAATATTACAACACCATTTATTCTGAACATCTTCAGATACATTATTCAATCGCATTTGTTCCTCAAGAGTAGATTTGAGTATATCAAATCTTGACAATTCTTTCCCCCTTGCATTCATTTTTACATAAAGCTCATCGGTGAGAGAAAATTTCTCAGGAGGTAACAAATGAAAAACGATCCTCCCAATTTTTAAGTTATCCCACATTGATTTCCGAATCTCATCGGTCAATTTTCCAATGCGTAAATCAATTTCATCAAGCATGACCAACATAGCTTTTATCGTTGGGTCTTTACGCCATGACCACATAAACCAATGTTGATTCATTATTGATTTTGATAGTGGAGGGTGAATGGCATCTTTCACAGAAACAAGAGAGTAGCGAATTAGAGAATTGCAGAAATCTTTTGAGGAAATTCTTGTTTCATAAGTAAATTTTGAAAAAATTGTATTATCAATTCGAGTTCCTAAAATGGGTAACTCTTCTTCTGAAATTAAGTACCAATGTAAAAGAAAAAGTGTGGTTAATCTTTGTTGTCCGTCAAGTGGTGTAAATGAGTCATCATCTTGAGTTGAGCCATAAATAAAATCGAGAACCAACGGTTTTGACATATCTATTGTCAAAGCATCAATCAAATCTGTCAGAAACTCATCTCTAATTGCTGTCGCTTTCTCATCTAATCTACCTTGTGCATAATCTCGTTGAATAATAGGAATTTGAATCTTTTGCTTACTTATTAGCTCCAAAAATGATATTCCTTTTTGTAATTCTGCTGTTGAATCCTGTTTTCTCATAAAAGAATCACATTAAAATGAAATCTATAGTATCGTGTATTGCCTTCATGTACGCTTTTCTATCATCAATCGTCCAACTGTTTTTCCATTGGGATGAATCAGTATCATCTTTGGTATAGTATTTCAAGAATAAGTTTTTAGTACATACAGGGATAAAAATGCCCTCTTTATCTTTTTCAATAATTATTTGTCTCTTCGTTGGAAACAAAGCATTGCCGTAGCCTCTATTTGTTCCAGAATCTAATAATACTAAGTTGTCAAGTGTATCTTTTATACCATTTTTTTCTTCTTTTTCCTCACTGTCATTCTGAACAACATATAAAATACTTTTATATAAAGGGTCAAATTTATTTCCTTCATCTTTTTTCTTTTCGATTAAATATTTTATCAAATCTTTGCTTTCTTCTTTTAATTTTATCCAGCTTTTATCATAACAAACAATATTTTCAATGTAGCTTAACCAAATAATTTTATCCTTAACTTCCCTCAAAGGGTTATCTGTTTTTGAACAGACATGTTCAATATCCCAATCATATAATTTACATTGATCAAATGGGAACTTGTAATATGTTAAAGTATCTCCTACAGATAATTTAAATAAATTCTCGGTTTGATTCCGTTGCTGTGTTACACAGGTTTCAATATTAAAGAATAAAAGCAGTTTCTTGCATTGGTAATAATTATCAGTGTGATTCAATCCACTAATATCATTTATATCGTCTATGTCATTTAAGACTTTATTCCTTATTAAGATTTGAATTTCTTTCACAATTTGTGTTTTTGATTTTCCGCTGCATGTTTTAAAAATTTCTAATAACGGAATTTCAAAATAAATCAAATATCCAATGTAATGATAAAGAGTTCCATCTTCAAACCAATAGAGAAGTGTTTCAAACACTTCTTTAATTTTTCCCCAAGCATCTGTAAAATTTGATATATCCTTATCTCTCCAAAACGGATCATTTGGATTATCGTATAAATTTTGAAATTTCCTATAAGAAAAATCAGAATCATACTTTTCGCTTTTGGATGTTAAAAAATCAAAAATTAGATCAATACGTGTTGCGGGTTGATAGTTTTTGTTAGCAAGAAAGTACCAAAATTTATCATCGTGAAGAGAATTCTCCATGTGATTCCAATCGTATGCTAATTCATTAAGGTTTAATTTCTCTCGTTTGTCTTTTGATTTTAAGATAAAAAGAGCCTTTATTAATTCAGCATTTGTCAATCTGATTTTACCTTTGTTGAGATTGTTGAAGATTTTTATAGATTCAATATCGTTTTCTGTTTCAGCAACATACCAAATAAAATTTACTTGTGGTTCCATTTTAATCTCTTGATCATTTTCATTTTTTTGATAATCATAAAATAGAACCTCTTCAATTTTACTCTTTCGCACTTGATTTTCGGAAAACCATTTTTCTATTTTTTCTTTGGTGAGAGCAGCATGAAAACAGTCAATATCCGACTCTTTATGAATATTATCAAAATCCAAATTAAATCTCGTTTGGTATGTAATGCTGTATAAAAACTTAGGTAAACTATCTACATCTGATGACTTTTGTTTTAAATATTTCAAAAGCAATAAGATGGACGTTAAACGTTGTTGACCATCAATAACTTCCCACCCATTAATTATCTTATTGCTGATATCTTGCCAAGATTTTCTTTTAACAACTAAGGGTTGAAGGCAATAAAAATCACCTTGTTCTGCATTCTTTGCAAAATCCCAAATATCTTTTATTAAGTCTTCAACTTGTCTTGTACCCCATCGATATCCTCGTTGATATGATGGAATATAAAAATGATGAGTTCCGTCCAGTAGTTCAGCTACAGCTTTTAGTCTAAAATTTGGATTTTGATCAGCCATATGTTTTTTATTATAATGATAAACACATTCCTAAGTCAATTTTCATTATTTTACATGATTTAAGTACAATCTTCCCCGCAGTAATCGAATCTTCCAGCGCATCATGATGCCTAAATTCTATATCCAAATAGGAAGCCAAGTTAGCGAGATTATAACCACCGTCTATATATCCACCACCAAATGCTTTTCTGGCGATCTGCATGGAATCCAACCATTGCACCTCAAATGGCTCCAACCCAAATCTCTCAAAGGCTTTCCGAAATGCTACCCGATCAAAAGGTGAATGGTGAACCACGATATTGTTCTCAAACATTTGCCTGAGAACAGGATAAACATCAGGAAATATCGGCTGCCCTTCCACATCTTCTTCAGTGATCCCATGAATATCTATAAAACGCCAGTGGAAGTAATCCTGTGGATCGATGTAAGACTTCCATGTATCAATAAGTTCTCCATCCTCGAATATTCCTATCCCAATCTGACAGATTGTAGACTGATCAGGATTGGCGGTTTCAACATCGAGGGAGTAGAATCGGGTCATTTCTGGTAGAGTTTTGAAACCTTATCGGAGATTGTGCAGATTTTCTTACTTAGAGACCTTGGTTTAACAACTTCAACAGTCTCCCCAAAACTCAGAATCTCCATTATCAGATCATGGGTGATGCAAATGTGCAGTTTTACCCTCAATTCATTCTCATCATCCACAAGAATCGTCTGTGACTCGTGAAGCGGATAGCTGTTGATGTACTTCCCTTGTTCTGGGTCAAATTTCAATACAACATCTTCGGGTTTCCCATCTTCCAGATTAATGACCCCAAAACAATGCTGGAAGATAGCATTTACATCAAGGTTTTTAGGATAATCAAAGCGTTGGGGTGTATTTTCGAAATCGAGTATCCGATCCAGCCCGAAGGTTTTCAGTTTTTTATCCTTAAGGTCTTTGGCAAACAGGTACCACCGACCTTTACTTTCCTTCAGGGCATATGGTTCGACCAATCTCGTGGTTGGATCATCATATTCATACTTGCGGTGAATAAGATTCAAGACGATTCTGTTTTTTATGGCATGGAGCAGTCCGTGAAAATGATGAGTCCCAGCAGCCTTTCTCCTTTCGAAGAACATGTACTGAGCTACATCATTAGCCATTTTCAATGAATTGATGGTGTCAATGGATTCAAGCATCCTGTTATTAAGGTCTGTCTGCTGGTCATCAGCGATATGATACGCTTTAGCTAAATGGTCATACTGGATGTCAATCTTGAACAGGTCACGGATTTCATTCAAATCCCGTAAGAAGGTGCGGTTTGATATTGAGAAGGGGCGATCCTGAAATTCTGATTCATTGTGTAGATAATCCCTGATCTCTTCAAATGAGGCTTGTTTGCTCCTCCGAAGTTTTTTGATTATGGTTAAATATCTAAAAATGTAGTCTTGCTTTGCCATATCCTGAATAGAGTTATAAAATTGAGAAAATATTCAATAGGATAGACATATTGGAATCATTTAAATAATGCAATCAATAAGTTATCGGGATCATTAAAAACTATAAAGTCGGAAATTTTGCCCGCCAGAATAAAATGTTGATCTTCGTTATTATGAGAAAAATCAATACTGATCTTCCTAATCAACTCCCTTTCTAAGTCTCTCAGGTCAGCAGCTCTTTCAAATTCATGCTTCTCGACAGCTTCCATTTTCTTCTTCTTGATTTCCATCATCTTTTCAAAGTCCTTTTTCCCCTCAGCAGAGAGAAGCTCGTACTCTGGGGTTGAGTAATCAAGTACAGGAGCAACAATGTTATAGCCATGATCTTTGATAGCTATGAATAGCTCTTTCATCCTATCCTTGCCTTGAAACTGGTCTTTTTGAGCGATGTATTCTTTGCAAAGGTCATTTAGCTCTGCAACTAATGTTTCAATGGGTTCCATTGTTTTTTGACAAAGATATGTTGTGAGATCGCCAAAGTATGTCGGTCTAAAAGAAATGAAACTTTTTTCTAACTCTCCATTCATTCCGCCATGTTTTGGCGGTCTTGTGGACTACTTTTGTTTTCAATAAACTTTAGAATATGGAAACGATCCCGATGAGAATTTCAGACAAAACTTTGATAAACTGCGATCTGGAGAGAACAACCTCAAAAATGAGCCTTGGAGAGGTCTTCTCTGAAAGAAAAGGCTGCTACCTGAACGAGTTCAATCTGTTCCTCGCTCATTTTAACTGCATTCCGAACTTCATTCATGAAGTCAATATTGATTGTAAACGAGCGAAAAGTTGGTTTTCTGAAAAATACAAGCCCGAGATAAGGCATCACTACTTTGATAAAAGGTACTACAACAGGAGCAAGAATCCTGAGTATGACGATGTCTTTTATATCCTTTACGATGACCTGATCGTATATATGGACACCAATCAATCCGTTGTCAGGTTCCTTTTCCAGCATACTGATATCAAGAAGGTAGAGGAAGTGATACAAGGTGTTAGGAAGTTCAGGGAGAAAAAAGCCAGAAGCAAACCTGAAATAGCTCTATTGGTAAATTCTCGGTTCGGCTTAGATGCGAAAGAACTGGCAATCATAAAACCCAAGCTCAATATTGAGGAGAATTATAACGATGACTTTATTGAAGTCCATCAGACTATCCTAAAGCGGTTATCAAAGAAAAATGATAAGGGGATCGTGCTTTTACTCGGAAAAAACGGAACAGGTAAAACTTTCTATATCAGGTACTTGATCTCTAAAATAAATAAAAAGGTGATCTTTTTGCCGCCCAACATGGCGAAAATCATCACGAATCCTGATCTGATCTCCGTTCTTATTGACAATCCAAACTCTGTCTTTGTAATTGAGGATGCGGAAAACATTGTTGTAGATAGGGAAAAGGACGGGCAATCTCCAGTTACAGCCCTGTTGAATATCTCAGATGGTCTGTTATCGGACTGTCTTAATATCCAGATTATCTGTTCCTTTAACACAGATTTGTCGAGAGTGGATACTGCATTATTGAGGAAGGGGCGGTTAATCGCCAAATATGAGTTCAAAGAATTAGCGGTTGAAAAAGCCCAGCTACTCTCTAAAAAATTGGGATTCTCTGGGAATATCAGTTCCCCGATTACTCTGACGGGAATATATAATCAGGGGGAGAAGGAGTTTTCACAAATGAAAAAAAGGAATCTCATTGGGTTTAAGTCATAATATAAACTAAGCCTCCCCAATAAATATTTTAGAAAGGGTTAGTTTAAAAACCCTAAATCCCTGCCTGTATATCAGTTACAGAATCTGATTATTGTTGGTATATTCTGCCTATTTATTTATTAGTATTGGTAAAATATTCAATTATTGTAAGAGTAATAAAACCTACATATGATTGATATGTGGTTTTATTATTTTTCAAATATTGTTAATTTTAATCGTTTTATTAAGTAATCATCAATATTTGCAATTTTAGCATTGATATCATCAACGTATCTCGTATACTTTTCATCAGCCCTGAAAGTTAGATTTGTGCGACAATACCTCAATGTTTCAATCATTTCCAATCCAATCCTTGGATCATTAACAACAATTCTCTTAAAAATTGTCTTGAAGGAATCATCATCGAATAAATAATAATGTAGATCAGTAATTTCTTCTCGTAATTGAGCGATCATACCAAGTCTTTTTTGAGAGGAATCCATTCGAATAGTCCAACTTAAAAAATAGGAGTGTGTTAAGGAAGTTTTAATCATTGATATTACTTGATTATCGTAATCATGCTTTTGTGCAGATTTTTTTATTTTTTTATAATCTTTATGTGTGGATGAAAACAAATAAACACCAGCAGATACTAATGCAATCGCAAAAATTTGAAAAAGAAAAGAAATCGTTGTTGAATCTAATGTTCCTTTCGTACGAATCTCATATTGATTTAAAAATGCTTTTTCATTTGCGACTAATATTGAATCATTTTTAAATAGTTTGGGATTATTTAATCGATTATTTAAATCATCAGTTGTTATCTGTACTAATTTGGTTGTTTTTTTTACATTTGTGTATGCCCCTATAAGAACATAAATACAAGTGGCGGAAATAATTACAAAAAGCAGTGTCAATGACCAATTTGTAATTGTATGTAAATCAAACTTTATCTTCATCATTTGATTGATATTTGCTAAATGATTATTTTGCTTTATCAAGTAATTCTTTCACTTCCTTTATAAACAAATCTGCTGGATCATTGGTTTTGTCATATAAGGATATATTTTCATAGAGTTTCTTATCAATAGCCTTTCTAAAAGGCTCTAAATAATCACTATAGATTATTATCCTATGTTCTGATTGTAGTTCAGGGAATTCGTTTAACAACCGATTCTTAATAAAAATCCAACCTGTGAATAAACTACCATTTGTTTCATTTTGCTCTTCGGGATTAAGTCCATCTGGATCAATGTTTAAGTCAATGATATATAAATAAATGTTTTGAGTTTCCATTATTTCCATTGCATCATAGATGGAGAATGCGGGATAAACTGTATGTTTTGGTTCAAAGTTTCCTTTTATAGAGGCAGCGATTGAACCATCATCTTCAAGTACTAAAATATTCATAATGTTTTTAATTTAGGTGGAATAACAACATAAAAAGTAGTCTCATATATTGGTGTATTAATTTTTTTACTTACTTCATTAAAAGAGGGATAAAATAAGGGGTCTCCATGTGAAGACATTGCGCAACATTTAAGATAAATGTCAGATTCTTTAATTTGTTTGAATTCATTTTGTATTTCAGAGAATTTAGGGTGGTCAATAAATGCGGGATGCAGGAGATATGGGTGGAAAAATGGAAGATATTTGGCAGAGAGCATTTTAGATGTATGATAAATTGCTCCTTTATGAGCATTGATAATTTTTTTTGCAAGATATAAACCAATTCCCTGACTATTTTTATCGTTTTGAGTTGTGTTGTTTCCCCTTTCGTGCAGTCCATAAATTCTTTCATCATCTTCTTTTAAAATAGGTATTCCATAACTCGTTACTGTTAAAATATGAGGTGAATCAGGAGAAGTTGATTCTTTAGAGCAATCAAGCCAAACGTTTGTTCCTCTGTAAGAATATTTTAAAGCATTTCGAAGTAAATTGTAAACAATCTGTTCGATTAAAACCAAATCTGCAAAAACCATTGGACGCAATGGATCATCTTTTATTGGCACATCAACTTTGATATGAATTTTCTTATGTTGAGCAAAACTCTTATAAGTGTCTCTCCATTTAAATAAAATTTCATCATAAATGTAAAAATCCTTTTTCTTTGGATTTAATTCATCAATAAGGCATTGCGAATTATATTTTAAAGCAGCCAATTGTCGAAGAAAACCATTGAAATCATCCTTTAAATCCTTAAACCCCTTTTTACCAAGATACTTGAAAAAATCATAATTGCTAAATGGTGACCAGTATCTTTGATCAATCATAGCTATGATTTGTCCTATTTCATGCCCCATTATTCTGAAATTAGTTTCCAGCCTTTCTTGTGCAATTTCTGCCCAAAGAGATGAAAATTTGAAGGCAAGAAGAGTATAAAATCCAGAAATTGCATTCGTAAATGCTTGAAATTCTATTGGATGATTTTCTTTAGTCTTTAATCTTGCCCATTTTTGATTATTATAACGAACCCAAATGATTAAAAATGCTTGAGGGTTTTTTACTGTTGGAATTATTCTAATCAAATCATTATTGGAATCAACCATGTATGATTCATTCTCTAAGACCAATCCTTTAAGAATAATAGGACATTCTACGCTACTTGTTGGGGATTTTCTAAATTCTTTGGGCACAATTGAAATATCATATTGTGCGCCTTGAGGTAAAATATTTCCAGAATCATATTGAGCCTGAATCA
Source organism: Bacteroidota bacterium (assembly GCA_026391805.1). Taxonomy (GTDB): domain Bacteria; phylum Bacteroidota; class Bacteroidia; order Bacteroidales; family FEN-979; genus FEN-979. Next base: position 485,149 of record JAPLDJ010000015.1, read on the forward strand.
TCAATTTTTCAGGGGGCTTTGAGCTATACTCTTTTGTTCCAAAAACGCACATAAAATCAACTGGAAAAAAAAGAGATAGTTTATTTATTAATTGGTTTGTTTTCTCCCAAAAATTCATCAATCCAGAATCTTGAGAATCCGAAAAATTGTAACTAATTATTTGATTAAGAAGTCCGATTTTTTCATTTATATATTTAACTTTTTTCTCAATTAGGATATCCTCCAATCTCTTCTCAAGTTTTCTTTTAAGTATTAGAATATCATTCAAAATCGACTCATATTTCTGATTAGTCAAAATATTATTTTTATCTTTAATCCATTTATTATGACTTTTTTCAATTGATTTAATCAAACTTGGAAATTCAAATATTTTCTTTGCAATGAACTTGGTTCTTATTGATTCTATTAATTTAAGATTTTGTTCAAGCACTAATTCACCAACAAATAGAACCCCGAGTATTTTGCCTTCAATGATAATGGGAAAAATTAATTCTCTATAACCTAAAATCGGGCATTCATAAAATATAAAAATTTGTTGTTGGTTTTCTATATCTTTTTTACCAACATTAATAATTGGATTACGGGAGTATGTTAAACGAAAATTTCTATAATAGTCTGACTGTGGATTTTTAATTATCTTATTTAATTCTTGTTCAAGTGATTTATTTTCAAGGTTACGAAAGATTTCGGCATGTAAATTATCATTGAAAATGCAATATTTTTCACAATTAAAATCTTTCCTGAAAGCACGGCAGGGTGGATGAAGATCATAATGAATAGACATAGAATCTATTCTATTTATCCGATTCTGAGGTAAAAACTCAACAATTGTTACTGGATTTTTCAAATGACTTGCATGCTCAGTAATAATACCAATTAAGTGTTCTTTACTAATTATCCCCATGGTATTCTCATCACCATCAGTGCTTTCTGTTATAAAATCAGGATGGAGGGGATAAATCTTTTCCATAATTATTTCTTTTGAAAAACGGATAATTGGTCAATCAAAATATCTATGGGCTTAAAGATAATAAATTTTAATAAACAAAAGAATCTTTGATAAATATCACCAAATATTTTCAGTTATGGATATTTCCAAAGCCTGAAATAAAGGAATCCAGTCGCCTTGAACCCCATCCAGTTGATTCACACAGGCAGTGACCAAATACTGATTAAAACAGGCACTGATTTGGTGATCCTTAAAAGATAAATAAAGGCTACGATCCCAATGATAGTGCCACCGATACGGAGTCAAATGTTTTTTGAATTCATGTCGGTCTTTTTATCAATAGCATTGAATGATAAAGGTACAATAACTTTCCTTTTATAATTATTACAACTACCCTCCTCTCTCCAACATACACAGGAATTTGTTTTTCTTTTTGAAACCCCGTACTTTAGCACCTTGTAACCAATAACATCCCAAATGAGATCAATCAAATTTACCGATCAAGAACTCGACTTCATGCGTCAGCAATATGCTGAAGAGATTGCCAGTGCTGAAAAGTACATTGAGCAGATCATGGAAGTCCTTAAAAAAATAGGGGGTTCAGTCAAACCAAATAAGGAAGAATCTACCGAGAAGGAACCGAAGCAAAGAAAGAAGCGAGGGCGTAAGCCTAAGGTCAAGGTTATCGAGCCAAAAGAACCAAAAAAACGTGGACGTAAACCCAAAATTGCTGTACCCACGCTTGAAGCCTCAGTTCCTGTAAAACCAGTTAAGAAAGTTACGAAACGGAAACCAAAGGTTAAAAAGAAACCTGTTGCTAAGCCAGCAAACGTGCCCACGCCTAAAGTGACTCCAATAGCCGCTAAAGGTAAGAAAGGGGGGAAGAAAGCTGAGCCTAAGAAAAAGAAGATCGCATCCAAAGCCAAGGTGGCTAAGAAAGCAGTTATCAAGAAGGCTCCCAAAGTTGCTCCCAGTTCAAAAACTGTACCCACACCAGAAAAAAAAGTGGCTCTCAAGAAGGCAGACAAAAAGGTTGTCAAGAAAAAGGTTGTGAAGAAAAGATTTCCTCAAAAGGGAGTAAAATTGGCTCCACTTAGCAAACCGCTGCCCAAGAAAGAACCAGTTCCAGAGCCAGTCTCTGAGAATTCTCCTACCGTTGAGCCAATTGTTGTACCCACAGAGGAGCCGAAGGAATAGCTGAATATTTTAGAAGTGGGAAAGCCTATCCATCGAGGGTAGGCTTTTTCGTTTCCATCATGATGTGAAAAATCCTATTTTTGTGAACCAACAATAATCCATGAAACCACTTCTTATTACTGGTATTTCCATTGTAAATCTGGCATTGATCTCTTATGCAATAGCCATTTTCACACAGAGCAAAAAGAAAAGAGTAACACAAACTGTTCTGGCATTTCTCGCTATTGGCATTATCTTGGATATAACAGCGACAATATGCATGATCATCAGTTCTGGCAAAGCGATCACACTCCATGGGGTGATTGGTTATTCAGCCTTGTTGGGGATGCTTGCTGAAACAATTGTTACATTTCTTTTTGCAAGGCGGAACGGGATTAATACTTCTGTGTCAAAGAAATTTATCCGTTGGTCGCAAATCGCATTCTCCTATTGGGTGCTGGCTTATATTACTGGGTTGATACTTGTAATAATGAAGTTATAGACCTTGTGTTTTCAAGTGGGGAATAGGGATCAAGTAGTTCTTCCGCCAGAAACTCATCAAAGGAAGTCGATCCATTAGCCTGAAGATATTCATCGAACAATTTTGCCAACTGGGAGGTAAAACCAAAGTCTCCTTTGGGAAGAAGAACTGTACCCACAAAAAAGTAAGCAGAAAGGATTATGGAGATCGCTTTGATCATTTGATCAAAGGTACTAAATCTCATCAAGCTCGTTAGACATGATTAAGTCACATTACTTTCTTGGGGTGTTCATGAAGATTCACAATGTTGTTTAAGAACATTCATCTATCATTGGCAAGTTAATCAATGAGTTATGAAAGTAGTTAAAAATTTCTTTAAACTTTTGAAACAAAATATCTTTATTAACGTTATAATAGCATATATGCTATTATAACGATGAATGAATTTATTTTCAGAAAACACTTGACTTTGTCAATTTTTTTTTATACCTTTGTGTCATGCTTTAGCATATATGCTAAAGCATGACTTAGTAATATGAAAAAAAGAAATTCGTTTTTAGCGGTTCTGCCTGAAATCAAAAAAGTACTCGAAGAAAGTAACACTAAAGCATATTCCGAAACCTTTCTGAAGACTGTTTTTCAGAAGAACCGAGAACATTGGAACATCTCTGTTTCGATGAAGGCTAAACATTTTCTTGATTTTCTGATCAAAGAAAAAATTTTAACTGAATATGAATTCAGAGACCAGAATGGGAAACAGAAACTGATATTTTCATCCTCAGGCGTAGATGAATATACACTCATAATGGGGTTGCACCCTAATGGTTACTATTCTCACTATTCTTCAATGATCCTTCACCAGTTGACTTTACAGATGCCCAAGTCATATTATTTAAACGTTGAGCACACTAAAGAGATTCCTTATCAAAGCCTTACGCAGGATGCCATTGATAGTGCATTTTCTCGACCACAAAGAAAAGCCAATAATTACTTTACTTTTAAGACCAAGAAAACATTTGTCATAAATGGGAAAAAGACAAACAGATTAGGCATACTATCGAGGGATTCTAATACAGAATCGTATGCCTATACCGATCTGGAACGTACCTTAATAGATATTGCAATAAGACCTGCTTATTCTGGAGGGGTATTTGAAGTACTTGGGGCTTACCAAACTGCCAAAAAACAAGTTGATCCGAAAAAACTTGAATCCTATCTGACTCAGTTAAATTTCATTTATCCATATCATCAAGTGATTGGATTCTATTTGGAAAGGGCAGGATATGGAACCAAAGTTTTAAAACTTTTTGAAAAAGAAACCCCTTTCAAATTCTATATGACTTATAATATGCGGTCAAAAGAATTTTCCGCTAAGTGGAATCTATTCTATCCCAAAGGATTTTGATCAACTGCCAAGGTGACTAAAGTGCTCTAAAACAAAATCATAATAGTAGTCAAACTCTTTTAGTTCTTCTTGCTGATTAATGGTTTGGATGACACTCTCCCAGCTTCCCCGATGAAGTTCTCTTTGAGCATCGATTTTCAAGATGAATTGTAAAGGAACTTTCTTTGCAGCGAATATTTCACGAGCTAACTCAATGTTTTCCTTTGATTTGAAGTCAATCTTGAAATGCTGCATTAAATTGTAAATATCGTAGAAATCTCTTGCTCTGGATTTTGAGGTCATATGTTTAACGATATCTTTATACTCAGGAACCTGTTGACATAAGGCTCTAAGTTTTTCAAGAACGATCATTTCTGGGGAATACACAAACACTTTAGCACCTTCTAAATCAATAGGTCTTTTTTGACCGATGTACTCATATTTGCTTATGTCTACAGTGAATTTTGTAGAGTTATCCCTACCGATCTGGATGGCATTTCGTACCTGAGACTCAATGTCTCCTGAGAATTCATCAAATTTCCCCTTGGAAATAATCTTAAACTCTAAAAGATAACCACCCCAGAAATCTTTGACAGATTCATCAACTTTATTGGGTCTCTCACGAAAGCGAACATCAATTACGACCAAACCTTCTGAATTGAACTCTTTATTGAGAATGTATTCAGCTTGTCTTCGAACAAGTTTTTTCTCCTTATCTGTATAGTCGGATTCTATCGAAAAATCAATATCGAGCGATCCTCTGTCTGAAATATCATAACCAATGTTCAGGGCATTACCGCCTTTAAGGACGAGCACTCCCATCAGAGCATCATCAGAAACCAGAGCAATAATTGTAAGTCTTTTAATCTTTTCAAGAAGATCGGAATCCATAAAGATTTTATCACATTTCGATCAAAATTAGGCATTTTCAGGATATAATGAAGTAGAAACTCATGAGTCTATAGACTGACTTGCAAGGGGAGATATTGAAATCAGTATAATTCATGTTACGATTATTAGCTATGACCTGATAATCTCAACATGATCTATCATTTTCTGGAGTTTAATTGTCAATCAAATTTGTAATGACCTCTCAAGAAGTACAAATCCTTATACCCCAAACAAAATAAAGCGCTTAAGTATCACTACTTGATTTAGGATATTGATTGAAAACAGGGTTCCTCGTCAACTATCAAACTTTTTCAAGAGCCCTGAGAGTACAAAATCAATGATTCTCAGTCATATTTTTGCGTTTTCGAGAATATTTTTCCTTAAAAAGTTTGTACCCACAGGAATTTTTGTGGGTACAATGAGGAGAAAAAATGCGCTGTAGATTTTAATATATAGTTCATCCCGAAAGGGAATATCTCTTACAGACAATTGAGCCCTTCCCGACAGTGCTTAGCGGGAGGGGTTCTTTTTTTTCACCTAAGTTATTCCAGTCATTGATATTTATGTCCAAACGGATGATGATAATATTATCATCCCATTATAAATTTGTTGTAATCAATCAAATCATTACCGCCATGAAACCAGAAAACCTCACACCCAAAGGCATTTTTGAAGATATTGTATCAATGACTTGGACACTTCCTTTTTACCTCGGTAAAGGGAAAGAGTACGAAGAACTTGTAAAGTTTATTTGCGAAAAGAAGTATGATCAACAAAAGAGCATACCGCCCATTAAAAATTTGGTGAAGGAAACAGGGTTGTCTTACTCCATTTTCTCTAAATTCTTGAAAAACCTGTATAAAGATTTGAGAGAGGATGAAGATTTCGTTATGGATACTCATGAGGTTAAGTACCGCTTCTGGGTGTCTTCTTCTCATGGTAGAGGGGTCATTTTTGACCTTAAAAATTTGCCAGTAGTACCAAGGACTGGTGAGAGTGTTGAACTATCATATTTCCGTGAATGCTGCGGTTCAAATACTTTTTATGTGAAGAACATCAAGCATGCATTCCGCAATGGATGCCAATTTGTCGAGATCGAGCTTGCTGAAGGGGATTATAATCTTTTTTGGCATTTACGGTTGGATGAGGCAATTGAAAAGAAGGAAGTTGATTGGGATGATTTGTTTGAAAAGAGTGCTTATCAACTTAAAGAGCAGTTAGATGTTATTCCTAAATGGTACCGAAATTTATAAATCAATTTTGAACTTATGATAGATAGAATCGTGTTATTTTCAATCCCGATTGAGGAACTGAGAACCATGATCGGAGAAATTGTTGAAGAAAAGCTCAAAGAGTTGATTCCACTGCTTGTAACCACATCCCCTCCTCAAAAAGAGTTTATCTCAGCAGAAGAAGTCTGTGAGATGCTTCGCATCAACAAAGTTACACTTTGGCGATATACACGGGATGGTAGGTTAAAGCAGCATCGAATCGGAAGAAGGGTGTTTTTTCGAGTTGAGGAAGTAAGAAATGCTTTGAAGTTCGGTTAGTTAATACAACTAAGGCATCTAAAGTTTAGCGTATTTCTTAAGGTTCTCGGTCTTTTTCTTACCAGCATATCTGTTCATCATAACGGCTTGATTACGCCAACCACCTATTTCAGCAACGGTTTGCGCACCCAAAATCGGGATCATCAAAGTTGCGAAAGTTTTTCTGCTCGAATGAAAATCAAGAAGTTCATACTTGGGTTTCTTATCATGTTGTGGAGTACTACCTGACATTCGGTACCACAGAAGCTCCTCTGTCCAGCTTTCAGGCATATGTTCTATAACTTTTCTAAACACTTCCTTCAAATTATCTCGAATATTCTGTTCACTCAAATGATTATTAAAATCAATCCGATTAATGATCTTTTGAGCACTTTTGGATAAAGGGTATGTAAGAAGTATTCCATCCCTTTTGTTAACAATAGCTTTAAGCCATTTCTCGCCATTTTTAGGATAAACACTATCCTTTTCTAAATTGCGTACATCATGTATCCTGAGACCTGTGCAACAGCTAATTAGATATAAATCAATTGCATAGATTTCATTTTCTGTAAATTCTCCATTTCTAAAATCAAAATTTTTAAGTACTTCATACTCTTCCTTAGATAACCAGAACACGTTCACATCACTTGGGTTTGCTTTAATACTTTTCCCCAATTTAAACTTATACCAATTACCTTCTATTCTATCCTCTTCACTTCGAAGAAATGCTTGCACTGTACGCCATCTTTTACCGATTGTACTATTAGCTAAACCTATTGTGCCTCTGCGTACTTTTTTTGTGAGCCAATAGTCTTTTAATTTCTGCAAATCATCCTTTGTAACCAAGTCCATCTCAAAGTCTTTTCCAAGTACTTCGCCTAAATCTTTCTTAACGGTAACAAATAATTTTCTGCTACTATCTCTAACATCTTGATTAACTGCCCATTTTTGGAATTGATTAACTAAAACATTATCGGGGATGGAAGGAGTTTGTGGTTTTTTGTTCCCATAATACATTTTTTTAAGGTCTGAAGGGGATGGGTAATTCTTACCCCTGCCGTGTTTTTCCCAATAATCATTCTTCAGTGATTCAATATCTGCGAAAGTGGTCAGTATTTTATCAATCTTTTTATTATCAGGTTCACCATAAATTCGCACCTTGCTTTTTTCTGGATTTACAACAAAATCATTTTTATAAACATGAACACCCGTACTAAACTCTACTCGATATGGCTTAACTGTCCCGTGGTTGTAAACCACCTGTATTTCTTGTTGACCAATCTTGTTTTTTGCGACTCTTAATCTGAATTGAAGTTTCATCTTTTAAAGTTTTTAGTTCAGACTCAAAGTTACAATTAAAAAACCTTATTTGTCCATATTTTGTCCATATTAATTACTAAATATCAGAGAATATCAATAAATTCAAGTATTACAGAATATTCAATCATTCTAACAAATTGGAAATCAATTATTTAATTTATTTTACTCGTATGCAAATGTATATTTCTATTAGCTGGTATTCAATTATATATATATTTTTAGCTTATAAAAGAATATGGTAATAGTAGTCCGCCACATCCCACGGTGATAAAAAACCACTTATGGAATTTTCTATAAGTGGTTTTTTCATGGGTTGATTACATTTATACCTTCATTTATTATTTATTTTGATCGTATTATTACCTACGAGAGATCTTGAATCCTATCTCAAGGTGTGAGGTTAAAATGGGGGAATAGGGTGATTAAGATACATCGATCAGGGAGTGGAGGTGTTCAAGCCTGATTCGCCTGATTATTCTTTTTGTCTGATAATAAACAGGTATAATTACTGTTATATTATTCACAGGCCATCCATATATTAACCTAAATTACATCCCCAATGAAAAAGCTATTTGTTTTGGTTCTGGCACTCCTCTCGATTCTTACATTATCCTGCAAGAAAACATCCAGCGACACCGTATCGGCGCCGGCATTCGATTATTATCAGCTGAAGGTCGGGAATTATTGGGTTTTTCAGTATTATAAGATCGACTCCAATGGAGTTGCAACGGCTCAAAATCAATGGGACAGCGTTTATATAGAGAAGGATACGAGCATCAGGGGAAACAATTATTACAAGGAATGGCACTCCTTCCTCGGAATGAATTTCCCGGCCCTGATCCGTGATTCATCAGGTTATCTGATTACCAGTTCAGGACGCAGGCTGTGTTCAAACGATAATTTTAAGGATACGCTTTATGTGGACACCAACAACCTTTGGTTATTCATCGGATATGTGAAGATGACGGGAAAGGATTCGCTGGTCACAGTGCCAACGGGGACTTATGCATCGATCACCTGCCGCATGCAGGTTGTGCCTACGCAATCGAATGATCCCAATCCGATCCGGTATATTTACGACGTTTATGGAAAAAACATTGGCCGGATAAAGTCCCATAACTTTTATTATAATGGTAACGACCATTTTGAATACCGGCTTGTGCGGTACAGGGTTTTATAGTTATGAGCGAAGCGACGAAGCAACCTTTATGCACCAGGGCACGCGTAAGGAAACGCGCGCCTGCCAAGAGGAAACGCGCCAACCAGGTTTATTTCGCAATCTCGCTATTTCGCCTTTCGCTATTTAGTTTAAGGTGAAATTCACCGAGGCAATCGTCTTTGTCCCGTTGACAAGAATACCGGTTGCTTTGTAGCTGCCGGCATCAGGCAGGGAAAAACCCGAGATAAAAATATGCCCGTACGACTGGGGATTGTCGTAATCAGGGATCGTAGTATAAGGCGTTCCGTTCTGGTTGTCGATCTGGATCCGGATCTTCGATCCGCCCATGTCATCTGCGCTTACCAGTTTAAAATAGATCAGGGAAGATACCGGGAATGAGGTCCCCGCGCCGGTCAGTTCAAAGGGATTACTTTGATTCAGCCCGGTGCCCAGCGTAAGGCTGTTTGAAAATTCACTCGAAGAAGTAGTGTCGTCGCTTTTCTTTGAACAGGAAATGGCGACAAGCGAGATTAACATAAGGAAAAAGATCTTTTTCATAGTTTGCAGGTTTGGTTTTACAGGTTGAAAATCTGGATAAAAATACAAAAAACCACGAAAGTTCATAAAGTTTGTAAAGTTTATAAAGTTTCTTTTTTCACCACAGATTTACACGAATTTGTCGCAGATATTTTTTTACCACAGATTACACAGATTATTTCGCTATTTCACTTTTCGTAACTTTACATCATGTCATTTCTGAAAAATATTCTTTTGCCGGTTCTGCTTCCGGCGCTTATCGGCACTGCACGGGGACAGGACATCCCCATCAACCCGAACCTCACATGGAACGGGGAGATCAGCCTTGCTGCAAATCCCCAGAATCCGGGTCAGCTCGTAGCTGCATGGATGAAACTGACGGCCCTGAATACTGTAAGCATCGCCATCTGCAATTCATCCGACAACGGGAACAACTGGTCTGTGCCGGTGTATATGCAGCATTTTCAATCTTCCTATACCTCTGCTGATCCGGCCCTGATCTGCTCTGCCAACGGTGTTTTCTATTTTGCCTATATCGATTACAACAACATCACACTCTTGTCTGGTGGTGTTTATGTTACAAAGTCGACCGATAACGGTGCATCCTGGTCCATACCTGTTCTGGCTATTGATGCTTCTGCTGCGCCGGATATCGCGATCGATCGTCCCTGGCTGGCCATCGATAACAGCAGCGGATCCTTCAGCGGAAATTTATACCTGGTTACAAAGTCGATCAAGGAAGCAACAGCCCCGCATCATCTTTACCTTGTGAAATCAACCGACGGAGGAACAACATGGAATACGCCACGGTTGCTTGATGATCTCCTGCCTGTCGGACCAACTTCAAATGCAATGGGCGTTCCGTGTGTCTCGGCCAACGGTACCCTGTTCGTCAACTACCTCTCGTATGATCCGTCGCTGAGCATCTTTCCGAGGGATGTCTGCATCCGTTCTTCCGACGGCGGCCTCACCTTTTCTCCGGGCATCATTTCAGAGATTCCTCCTGCGTCGGTAATTCCTACTGCCGACAGCCTGTTTCAATACAGCTATACCGTCTCTGCAAATCCCGCCGACAGCAGCAACCTGATTCACATCTTTACCGACCGGCGAAACGGAGACTGGGATATCTGGTACAATACCTCATTCGACGGAGGTGTCAGCTGGAGCGCCTGCACACGGCTGAATGACGATCCGGTTGGAAATGGAATAGGCCAGGATATGTGCTGGGGCGGATTTTCTTCTTCGGGGAACTATGCCGCCATCTGGCGCGACCGTCGGGATGCAGGCACCGGCCCGGATGCGGATTATCGCATTTACGGTTCTTATTCCACCGACAAGGGACAAACATTCAAATCCAACTTCGCCCTGGGAAATTCGTCCGGTGGATTGTTTATCCCGGTCACCGGAAATGATTTTCTCGGCGCCTGCATAGAAGACTCAACCATTTACGGTGCATGGGCCGACAAGCGAACCCCGCAAAACCAGGAATATTTCAACCGACACTACATACCTGCGGCTTCCGGAATATCAAACCCGGAAATAAAGCAACAACAGCTCATCCCTGCAATAATTCAAACCGCCTATGTGATCGTTAATACGGGAATAATTCCCGGAAATCAGGAATTCCAATTGAATGTTTATGATATGCTGGGAAATATTAAGATCAAACAATCAAATTCAAACCGGCTGGAAATAGGATCATTGCCGGGCGGGATGTATATTCTTGGGTTCATCAGCGATAAGAAAAGGATTTATCAAAGGTTCATAATAGAATAGAACAGATTTCATCTTTTATTTCTTCCATGATAAGAAATTTCATTCTGACGATCCTGCTGATACTGATACAAAATATTGGTAATGCACAACACGACACCACAATTCTTATCGGAACAGTTCCGGTGGATTTCCGTTTTCCCGCAACTGTGTCCTGCGGAACCATTCTTGTGCTTCCCGGTTGGAACTTCAGTAAAACCAATGTCTGTGAACGGTCGGAATTCTGTTCTTCAGCAAAAGAAAGGGGTTATGCGCTGGTACTGCCGGAAATGCTGAAAAGCGTTTATTCATCGGAACTTTACAAAGAAACCCGTGCCGACTGGAGGCGCTATCCAACATTACGCTGGATCACAGATACATTGATCCCGTATTGCCGGCTGCATTTTGGTCTTTTTAATCGCGGAGATAAGAATTTTCTTTACGGGATCTCAACAGGTGCAAGGGGCGTGGCGCTGGTAGCGGAAAATACCGGCGACCTCTTTATGGCCGGAGCTGCCTTGTCTGGCGATTACGACCAGACTGCAATGCCTGACGATAAGCTGATGACAGGATATTACGGTCCGTATCAGCAATTCAGCGATCGCTGGGAAGGAAAGGATAATCCCTTCCTGCATTCTGACAGATTAAAAATCCCGCTGTTCCTTGCACACGGGAAAAAAGATGCTGTAGTGCCTTGCAGCCAGACCACAGCGTTCTACAATAAAATAGCGGCTGAAAATCCGGTGAGAGGACAAATCCTACAGCTTAGTGATACCTGCGGACATAATTACGCTTTCTGGAATTCCTGCACCAGGCAGGTCCTGAATTTTTTCAGGAAGAGTGGGAAGCGCTCCCGGCCCGAGTGACACGTTGCACTTCTTTCAGCTTTTGTAATTTTTTTATGATCTCATCGAGCCGCACGGTGTTGTTGATGAGGATCCCGATCTCACAGCTGTAAGTATTGTCAGGATGCGTCTGCAGCCTTGTTGAACGGACGCTGACCTTCAGCTCATTCGTAAGAAATTGTGTGAGCTTTGAAACAATATCTTTACTGAAAGGACCGGTCACAACCAGGTTGGCCGTAAAGCTTCTTTCAGTCTCAATGGCTTTCCATCGTGCCTCCAGGACGCGGTAAGGATACCGGGAGATCAGATCGTGTGCATTGGGGCAGTTTGTCTTGTGAATACGGATCCCCTGCGACACGCTGACAAATGCAAAGATCTTGTCGCCCGGTATGGGATTGCAGCAGCGCGAAAAGACATAATGGATGGAGTTGATCTTTTTGTCGATCAGGATAAAATCCTTCTTCCCGGAGATCACATCGGATATCCGTTCGGGGAACGATTCTTCCTTCGGAGGCAGGCCGGCCTGGACCGCCGGTTCCGGTTGCGCCAGGGCTTTTTTGATCTTCAGGGGATCAAGTTTCCCTTCGCCGAACCGCTGGTACAGGTCGAGGTAATTTTCACATCCGAAATAATCAACCAACTTGTTGATCACGATATCCGTGAAATCGAATCCCAGGGCGGTCACCTTGTTCCTCAGGATCTCCTTGCCGGCATCGGAATCCTTGTAGGCTTCCATCTTCAGCGCATGACGGATGCGTGCCTGCACCCGTGAGCTTTGCACAAACTCAAGCCAGTTATGACTGGGCTTCTGGTTCTTCGAAGTCAGGATCTTCACCGTATCGCCGTTCTTCAGAACATGCTTCAGCGGAACCATGATGCCGTTGACAATGGCGCCGGTGCAGGTCGCGCCGATATCGGTATGGACCTCCCAGGCAAAATCCAGCACCGTATAGCCCGCTTTCAGTTTTTTAAGGTCGCCTTTCGGGGTAAAAACAAAAATTTCGTCGCGGTACAGCTCACGTTTTTCTCGGCTGATATTGGCTTCGGATTTTGCCGGCACCGGGTTCTCCAGCATTTCCCGGATCGATGCATAAAAATCTGTGTGTCCGTCCGTCTTTTCACCGGCTTTGTATTTCCAGTGTGCAGCGAAACTTTTTTCAGCAATATCATCCATTCTCCGTGTCCGGATCTGGACCTCCACCCATCTTCCATCTGTCCCGATGACAGTGGTATGGAGTGATTCATAGCCGGTCGACTTTGGAAAAGAGATCCAGTCGCGCAGACGCCGCGGGTTCGGGGTGTAAATGTCTGTTATAATGGAATAGATCTTCCAGCAATCCGCCTTTTCATTTTCAACCGTATTTTCAAGGATGATGCGGATGGCAAAAAGATCATACACTTTCTCAAACTCCACCTTCTGCGAAATCATTTTACGGTGTATCGACGGTATGGATTTTACCCTGCTTCGGATCTCGCAGACGAAACCATTTTCTTTCAGCCGTTCGGCGATTGGACGAATGAATTCGGAGGTATAGCGGTCACGGTCTTTTTGCGTTTCCTTCAGTTTCTGTCCGATGAGCCGGTAAGTTTCCGGATCGCAGAACCGCATCACATGATCCTCGAGCTCAGTTTTAATCCGGTAAAGACCGATGCGGTGAGCCAGCGGAATGTATAGCAGCGAAGTTTCCCCCACCAGCTGCTTCTGCTTTTCCTCCGGGAATTCCAGGATGTTTCGCATGTCGCAAAGACGCTGACCCAGCGCGATAAGGATCACGCGTATATCACTTGAAATAGTCAGCAGAAGCTTGATGAAATTCTCCGCATTTGAACGGTATTTCGCCGTATCCATCCGTTCGATCTTCTGAAGCCCGGTAACGATCTCATATACCGGTTTCCCGTATTCTTTCTCTATTTGGACGGCATTTATAATTTCAGGGAAAAGAAGTTTCAGGAAAACTGCAAGAACCGGCTCATCTGAGAGGTTCAGTTCGGAAACAAGAATATCAGCAACTTCCAATAGATGGCCTGACAATTCCGGTTTTTTCTCTTTCCGTGAATGCTCCTCAACAAGGTCAAAAACCCGCCCGATATTCTCTTCAGCGCCCGCAAGAAGCTCCGACGAAAGAAGACGCCCAAGCCGTTCTTCGTTGGTGATATTTCCCGCATTATTTTCCATTGGGGCAAAGATACGACTGAATTAACTGGTGAGTTGGCGAACTGGTGAATTGGTGAGTTTTTGTGTTTTAGATTTTTAAATTTACTCGCCAATTCACCAGTTCGCCAACT
>JAPLDJ010000015.1:499473-540297 GCA_026391805.1 Bacteroidota bacterium
AGTACGCCAACTCACCAGTTAATTGACCCACCAGTTCACTAGTTCACAAGTTCACCAGTTACTTTATTCCTCTGATAGTATCCGCTCGTATACACCAGGAAAAACGCCAGCGCAACAATGCAAATTGCCGCGCAGACAAGAAAGGCTGATGAGATGGAAAAACGCTGGGCAATGGTACCGGTGATGACCATCCCAAGTCCCATGCCGATGTCGACGGCGGCAAACAGTGTGGAATTTGCCGCACCGCGCCGGTTCTGAAGCACCATGTTGTTGGTCATGGCCTGGAAGGTCGGGAAAACCACGCCGTTCCCGAAACCGAGAATAACTGCTGCGCCATAAAACCCGAAGGAGTTTTTAATGAAAGCAAGGAAGGGAAACCCGATAATCAGCAGGGAAAGACACACCATCAGGATCATTTTCGGCCCGTGCCGGTCGAAGAATTTTCCCGAACTGAAGCGCGCCCCGATCACGCCGGTGGCGTAGATCAGGAAAAACCCTGACGGATTCCCGATCCCGATTTCACGACCATAAAGTGCAATAAAAGAGACCACTCCTCCGTACGTGATCATGATGAGAAGCAGGTTGAGCGAAGGAAGAAGCGTCTTTGTTTCGAAAAGGTTTGAGGTTTTGAATTCAAGGTTTTTCAGCGGTGTGTGGTATGGATACCGGATAGATGCCGCCATGGCCATGCTGGCCAGGCTGATTGCAAACCCGGCAAGGAACATGGCCGAGTAGCCTCCGTGCAGTAAAATAAAAGAACCGATTACCGGGCCGAGCGCCATCCCGAGCGTGGTGGAAACCCCGAAATACCCGATGCCCTGGCCGCGTTTTTCAGGAGGAATGATGTCGACTGCCACAGTGGAATTGGAGGTGGTGATCAGCCCCCAGGTTAGTCCGTGCGTAAACCTGACAACGATCATTACTGCCACGGTCCACGCAACGAGATACCCGTTAAAAATCAAAGCATAAAAAAGCAGAGAAGCGATAAAGATAGTTTTCCGGCCGTATTTATCCAGCCCGAAACCTGCCAGGGGACGCACCAGCACAGCCGCCACAATATAGGAAGCGAGTACCAGCCCGACAACGCTTTTCGGGGAATGAAGCTCAACGGAAATGTAAACAGGGAGTGTCGAGATCAGCGAATAATAAGCGCTGCACATGAAAAAATTGGAAAGTGTCAGCAGGGTGAAGTTCCGGTTCCACAGCTTGAATTCCATCTCGCATCAGTTCGTCATACGTCATAAGACATTAGACATAAGACATTAAGTGTTTTTCTATATTTCGCTTTTCGCTTTTCGCCTTTCGCTACTTGTTTTTCTCAGCAATCTCCTTCAGCACCTCCTCCTGTATCGCCTTTGGCAGGGGTGTGTAGGAACTGAATTCCATGGAATAATTGGCCCTGCCGCTGGAGATGTTCCTGAGCTGGGTGGCATAGCCGAACATTTCCTTCAGCGGCACAAAACCGTTGATCTTCTGTGCGCCCTTGCGGTATCTGCGCATGGCTTCGATCCTTCCGCGGCGGCGGTTCAGGTTGCCTGAAACCTCACCGATGTAATCATCGGGCGTGTTCACTTCGATCTTCATCATCGGTTCCATCAGGATGGGACTGGCTTTCATGAAGGCTTCCTTAAAGCAGATCGAGGCACAGGTCTGGAAGGCCATGTCGGAAGAGTCAACCGGGTGGTGGCTACCGTCGAGCAGGACCACCTTTACATCAACCACAGGGTAACCTGCAAGGATGCCTTTTTCAAGTGTTTTCAGGATGCCCTTGTTCACCGACGGAACGAATTCGGCAGGGATATTTCCGCCCTTCACTTTGTCGATGAATTCATACCCCTTGCCTTCATTCGGCTCGATGCGCATCACGACATCTGCAAACTGGCCTTTACCGCCGGTTTGCTTCGAATGTTTGTAACGGTGCTCTTTCTCTGATGTGATCGTTTCGCGGAATGCAACTGCAGGCTCGCCCACGATGGCGTCGACCTTGAATTCATGTTTCAGGCGGTCGATGATGATCTCCAGGTGAAGTTCACCCATCCCGGCAATGACCGTTTCTTCGGTTTCGTCATCAAAGCGGACATTGAAGGAAGGATCCTCGTTCATCAGCTTGTTCAGTGCTTCGCCCAGCTTTGCCTGGTCGGCACGTTTCGCCGGTGTTATTTTTAATTCGATAACTGATGGCGGAATATGAATGTTTTCCAGGAAGAGGGGATGCTCGCTGTCGCAAAGCGTATCGCCGGTCTTCGTCAGTTTCAAACCGATAAGTGCTACGATATCGCCGGGACCAGCCTCGCTGATCTCTTCCCGGTCTTTGGCATGGATGCGGTAGATCCGGCCGATCCGTTCATGTTTTCCCTTGGTCGTGTTCATGATCTGCATCCCGCTTTTCAGTGTTCCTGAGAAGATGCGGGTAAAGGTCTGCTGCCCGACAAACGGGTCATGGATCAGTTTGAAGGCAAGCGCTGAAAAAGGTTCTTTTGCAGAAGGATGGCGGGAATGCGATTTTTCAGGATCGTCGATGTCAGTACCGACGATCGCCCCGACGTCGATGGGAGAGGGAAGGTAATCCACCACGGCATCCAGAAGCATCTGAACACCCTTATTCTTGTATGCTGCACCGCAGAAAACCGGCGTGATCAGCATTTTTAGGACGGCTGCACGGGCTGCCCTTCTCAGGAGTTCAGCGGAGACCTCTTTCTCCTCAAAGAAAAGCTCCATGATCTCTTCGTTAAATTCAGCGAGCTTCTCAACGATCCAGGCGCGGGCTTCTTTTGCTTTTTCCTTGTATTCTCCGGGGATCTCCATTTCGATCTGTTCGAAATCCCTGAACATATAAGCTTTTTCTTCGATCAGGTCGATGATGCCTTCAAATGTTTCTTCAGCTCCGATGGGGAGGTTGAACGGAACGGCATTGGCGTCGAGGTACTTGTTCATCTGGCCGACCACCTGTGCAAAATCGGCGCCGGTACGGTCCATTTTATTGATAAAGGCAAAGCGTGGAACACGGTAGCGGTCGGCCTGGTTCCAGACGGTTTCGCTTTGCGGCTCAACGCCTCCGACGGCGCAAAACACGGCGATCATTCCGTCGATGACGCGCAGGGAACGCTCCACCTCCACGGTGAAATCAACGTGTCCCGGTGTATCGATCAGGTTGATCTGGTAATCTTTCCAAAGGCAGGAAATGGCGGCTGAAGCAATGGTGATGCCCCGTTCCTGCTCCTGTTTCATAAAGTCCATCGTGGCCTGCCCATCGTGAACTTCACCCATTTTGCGGGTGGTTCCGGTAAAGAAGAGAATACGTTTGGTAACGGTGGTCTTGCCGGCATCAATGTGTGCGGCAATTCCGATATTTCTGAGTTTTGTTAATGGCATGTGATTTTTTTTGAGCGTGCAAAGGTACGCTTTTTTCCCTTACGCGCCTGTCGAGGCGGAAAACCGTTTTACCAGGTCAAGGATATCATCCTTACGGGCAAGCACTTCCAGCCATTCTTTTGGGATCTGTTCCATACCGTAGATCATGCCCGCCAGACCTCCTGCAAGTGCGGCGACCGTATCGGTATCCTCGCCGAGGTTAACTGCTGCAAGAACAGTATCGCTGAAAGTATCGTATTTCATCACGCAGTACATGCATGCTTCCAGCGTATGCAGCACATAGGCGGAAGAACGGATGGTGGATTCGGGAAAATCCGTGATGTTGTTCGCGAGGATCCTGCAGTAATGGTTGTATTCCTCCGAATGGATCTCCTCTTTATAAAATGCGGGGATGAAATGCTGAAGTTCTGTATAGGCCCGGTGCTTGTCGTGGCCTTCAAGCAGACGGATCATGAATTCAACATAAATAAAACATCCGGAAACAGCACGGGCATGCGCATGCGTAAGTGCGGAAACTTCCTTCACGATCCTGAACCGCTCAGAAACCGGTTTCTCTTTCAGAAAAAATGCCAGCGGAAGGATCCGCATCAGTGAACCATTGCCGTTCTCCTTTTCGTTAACTCCCTGCTCGGGTATCGGCCTGACACGTATACCCGTCTCAAGGAAACGGTCGATCCGCTCGATCGCCTTGTTCGTCTGGATCCCGATGTCAAAAACCCTTCCGTGGGGCGTCCAGAGCCGCTGGTTCTTCCATTTTGAATAGTGGAGGGCGATGTCTTTCAGGTCATACCCGTTGCAGAGACTTTCCCCCGTGCAGAAAACCATCGAGCTGTCGTCCGACCAGGTTCCCGGAAGCTGGTTGAAACGCATGTGGCCGAGCATCCCGGTAACCGGGTTTTCCTGAAGCCACTCGCGTGTTTCAAACTCCACGGGAACGCCCAGGGCATCGCCAACGGCGAAACCGAGAAACGCATCGCGGACCGAATCAGCAAGTGTTTTCATGAGGCGGCAAAAGTAATCAAAACCAATGACATTGATACCTCACACCCCCCCCCTCGCCTTCAGGAGAGGGGGTCGGGGGGTGAGGTGAGTTGGCAATAGAGATCTGGGGTCGGAAAATAATCTGTGACTTAATCTGTGTAATCTGTGAAATCTGTGGTGAAAAAAGAAGATGGAGAATGGAAAAAAGAGAACCGTTACTAATCCCTTGAAATCCTCTTCCGCTTCGATGATTTCCCGGAATCTTTCGTGTTCTTCTTCCGTTTGCGGAAATCACTTTCGTCCTTCTTTCGTCCATCCTTCTCTGTATCAAGTCCTACAGTGATCTCTGATCCCCTGAAATCCTGGTCCTGCAAAGCATTCACCAGGAAATCTGCAAAATCGGATCCCACTTCAAACGATGCCGAACGGTCGAAAAGATCGATCCGTCCGAGGGGAACTTTCTTCCCGGGCGTATGCTCGTTCACCAGCTCGATCAGGTTGAGCGGAAAAAGCCCGTCGGCCTTGCCCTGGTTGATGAAAAGGCGGGTGAAACCGGAATCATTCTTCCGGAAACGTTCACTCCCTTCGGTATCCCTTTCGCGTTTCTGGTATGAGCCTTTTTCACGTTCTTTGTAAGAACCCCGGTCACGTTCCTTATAAGATCCTCCGTCACGTTCTTTATAAGATCCTCTGTCGCGTTCTTTAAAAGACCCTCCGTCTCTTTCCCTGAAGGAGCCCTGGGATCTGTCATCAAGTACGTTGATATCCCTGGCATTCTTGTAATAATCCAGGAACCGGACGAATTCAAGCGCCACAAAGCGCTTGATGATCTCTTCCTTGTCGAGCCATTCCAGCTTGCGGTAGATCGCCGGCAGGTAGGAGTCGATCTCGGTATGTTCGATGTCCACTTCTTCCATCTTGGCGATCATGTTAAACAGCTGCTTCTCGCAGATCTCCCTGCCGCCGGGAACCTTTGCAGCAACAAACGACTTGTTGATCTTTTTCTCGATCTGTTTAATGTAATGTTTTTCCTTCAGGTTGATGATCATGATGGAAATACCGGCCTTCCCGGCGCGTCCTGTCCGTCCGCTGCGGTGTGTATAAACCGAGAGGTCTTCCGGAATGCTATAGTTGATGATGTGTGTCAGATCGTCCACATCAAGTCCGCGGGCAGCCACATCGGTTGCCACCAGCAGCTTTACGTGGCGGATGCGGAACTTCTGCATCACCATGTCGCGCTGGGCCTGCGAAAGGTCGCCGTGCAGCGACTCGGCATTATAGCCGTCGTGCATCAGCTTGTCGGCCACCTCCTGGGTGTCCTTGCGGGTGCGGCAGAAAACGATCCCGTAGATGTTGGGATAATAATCCACGATGCGCTTCAGTGCGGTGTATTTGTCTTTTGCGTGAACCGTGTAATAAATATGCTTGATGTTTAATGCACCTGAATTCTTATCGCCGATGGTGACCTCGACGGGGTCATGCATGTACTTCCTGGCGATCATTGCGACCTCGTTGGGCATGGTGGCTGAGAAAAGAAGGGTGGCGCGTTCTTTGGGCACCTCGGAAAGGATGTCGTTGATGCTGTCGATAAAACCCATGTTGAGCATCTCGTCGGCCTCGTCGAGGACCACGGTTTTCACTTCGTTCAGCTTGATGGCTTTCCTGCGGATCAGGTCGCAGAGGCGGCCGGGTGTGGCAACCACGATCTGGACGCCTTTTTTCAAGGCCTTTATCTGCACCTCCATGCTGCTTCCGCCGTAAACCGGCAGGATCTTCAGGTCGTCAGTGTTCTTTGCAAAATCATTGAGGTCGCCGGCGATCTGCACGCAGAGTTCGCGGGTCGGGGCAAGGATGAGCGCTTCCGGGAATTTGCTGTGCGGATTGGCCATCTGGATCAGCGGCAGGCCAAAGGCTGCCGTTTTCCCGGTTCCTGTCTGCGCCAAGGCAACGATGTCAACGGGTCCGGACAACAGGAGCGGGATCACCTTTTCCTGCACCGGCATGGGGTATTCAAAACCAAGTTCTTTCAAAGCATCCACATGAACAGGGTGGATACCCAATTCTTCAAATGTAATCATATAACAATTTTATTGTGTGATTTCGGGCTTTCCGGTTACCATGACCAGTCACTTGCCTGGAGCCCTTTAAAGGATGGATATTGGAAACACTAAAATTTATCGGCTAACCGGAAACACAGATTAATAATGCGGCAAAGATACTACTATTTTCTGAATCAGCAACTTCGAAGAAAATCGTAAAGCGAACAGTGAACAGTTAACAGTTTTCAGTTAACAGAGAATAGTTATAAAAATCCAACTCACCAGTTCACCAGTTCACCAGCTCACCAGTTACTAAAGTGCTGCCATCAGCTGCTTCACCTTGATCTCGGCTACTTTCGCGGAATATTCGAAATTGGTCAGGCGTGTGAGCGACTGCTGGAAGCTTTCCTGGGCCTGTCGGACTTCCAGCGCCGTGGTTTGTCCCAGTTCCAGCCGGTGCATTGAGATGCCCAGGTTCTCGCGGGCCAGCACCAGGTTCTCACGCTCGATCTTCAGCAATCGCATCTGGTTGTCGAAATCGGTCAGGGCGAGCCGGAACTGCGTGTTGACCTGCAACCGGGTATTTTCGAGGTTGAATTGTGCCGACTCAAACTGCAGCCGTGCCACGGAAACCTGGCGTGAGATATTCCCCGACTGGTAAAGCGGAATGAATAATGTTGCGCCCAGCACCGGTCCGTAATATTCATTCAGCCGCACGCTTCCGATCGTATAATCGCCGTGCGTAAAGCCATACCCGGCCGAAAAATCCAGCGAAGGCAGATAGAGCCGCTTCAGTTCCTTTATCCCGAGCCCCGCAACAGCCACCTGTTTCTGGGATGTAAGAAAAGCCGTATTTGAAGAAAAGAGTTTTTTGGCGAGTTCATCCGGATCAGGACGAAAATCGATCTTTATTGAATCGATAACATCAAAAAACACTTCCGGGTCCCGGCCAAGCAGCTGGTTCAGCTGGCGTTTTGCTGCCAGGATTACAGTTTCCTGCGATATGGCGCTCTCCTGGTAAACATTCAGGTCGATCTTTGCCTGGAGAAGATCATTTTTAGGCGCCAGTCCCGCATTAAAGCTTGCCTGCAGGAGGCTCACACGTTCCTCATTGAAACGGATCACCTCTTTGACGGCATTCAGCTGCTCCTTCTGCTTCACCACATTATAATACCCGGCATAAACATCATACAATGTCTGCAGCACCTTGTCCCTGAACTGGATCTCCCCGAGGGATTCGATCTCGTTCAGTTTTCGTTTTGTGACGAACATTTTCCCGCCGTCAAAAAGAGTCCATTTCAGCGAAATGCCGGCCGCATATGAATTAGCCTGGGTATTTGTATTCGATGATGAAGACCCGTCGGAAAAGTGCTGGTCCGCCTGGTTGGAAAGACTGAAATCATCCGTTGCAGTAATGCCGACCGACGGCAGCATGCCGGCATTACCGGCCTTGTTGTTTGCACGGTCGATATCGGCCGTTGCACGTGCAGTCAGGATGTCGTAGTTGTTTTTCAGGGCGAGACGGATCGCTGAATCAGGCGTAAGCATTTGCTGTGCACGGGAAGCGCTGAAGGCGATGACCAGGATCGTTATGAACAGCGATGTTTTCTTCATTGTAAATCAGTTTGACAAGGATTCCTGTATGTGCCCTGTTCTTACTTTATTGCTTGACATGAGAACATACATCGCCGGGATCACAAAAAGAGTAAGGATCAGGGCGAATAAGAGTCCGCCCACAATGACGATCCCCATCGGAATACGGCTTTGTGCGCCGGCGCCCAGTGCTAGGGCGATCGGCATCGCGCCGAAGATCGTTGCCAGCGATGTCATCAGGATCGGACGTAAACGGGCGGCTGCCGCCTCGAACGCTGCTTCCGCCTTCGCCAGGCCGGCTTTCCGTTTCTGGTTTGCAAATTCCACGATCAGGATCCCGTTCTTGGTCACGATCCCGATCAGCATGATCATCCCGCTCTCTGAAAAAATGTTCAGCGTTTTTCCGGTGATCCATAAAGTGAGCATGGCTCCGGCAACGGCCAGCGGCACCGTAAGCATGATGATCAACGGATCGCGGAAGCTTTCAAACTGTGCGGCCAGAATCAGGTAGATCAGTACCAGCGCCAGGATCAGCGCGAATGAAGTATTTGAACTGCTTTCAGCAAAATCCCTCGAAGGTCCGAGCAGTGCAGTCTGGAACGACGGATCCAGAACTTTCTTTGCAATTTTCCGCATTTCGTCAATTCCTTCTCCAAGCGTGCGCCCCTTTGCCAGGGAAGCCGATATGGTGGCCGATTTGTAGCGGTTAAAATGGTAAAGTGTGGGAGGATTGCTGTTCTCCTCCATTGTCACGAGGTTGTCCAGCTGGATCAGGTTGCCTTTGTTGCTTCTTACATAAAGAGAAGTAATATCCGTGGGCTCGCTGCGTGATTTCCGGTCAACCTGGCCGATCACGAAATACTGTTTTTCATTCCGCAGGAAATACCCGTACCGGCGTCCGCTGAATGCAAACTGAAGGGTATTCGAGATATCCTTCACATTGACGCCGAGGTTGGTCGCCTTGAGCCGGTCAACCCTGATGTTCAGTTCGGGCTTGTTGAATTTCAGGTTAACGTCCACATTGCCGAAAACAGTGTCCTTCCTGGCTTCTTCAAGAAATTTCGGCAGGAACCGCTGCATCTTGTCAAAATCCAGCGTCTGGATCACAAACTGGACCGGCAGCTGCGATCCGCCTGCAAGCGAAGTCGTGATGGTCTGTTCCTGGTTCGGGATGATACGCGCTTCGGGGAAATTCTTGTAAATTCTGACCAGCCGTTCATAGATCTGCTGCTGGGTGGCTTTCCGCTCGTAGGGTTCTGTCAAAAAAACCATCACACCCCCGGTATTTGTGCTCGATGAGATATGCCCGGGGGCCGTTCTGCCGAAAACCAGCCTGGCCTCGGGAACGCTGTCCATGACCATTTGTGCCACACGGCTGACAAGATCTTCGGTATAATCAAAATCGGTTCCTTCAGGCGCAGTTAAATTGCTGCGGATGGTGCTTTTATCTTCCAGCGGGGCCAGTTCCGATTTCAATGTTCCCCCAATGACGAAAATCAATACAAGACAAACACCAAGAATAAGGAAAGAGATCCATTTCCGGTCCATGAAGTAACGTAGTGCGCGCCTGTAACCGTTATCCATGCCGGTGAAGAAGGGTTCTGTCCCTTTATAGAACCTCCCGTGCTGCGAGATGCTTCCCCCCATTTTTACATTAAGAACGGGCGTCAGCGTCAGGGAAACAAAAGCGGAGATAAGCACAGCGCCGGCCACCACGATCCCGAATTCACGGAACAGACGACCGGTGAAGCCGGAAAGGAAGATCACCGGGATGAAAACAATGGCCAGCGTCAGGGAGGTGGAGATGACGGCAAAGAGGATCTCACGGGTACCGGCAAATGCCGCCGAGTATTTATCCATGCCCTTTTCGATCTTTTTGAAGATGTTTTCCGTTACTACGATCCCGTCGTCAACCACAAGTCCGGTTGCCAGTACGATCGCCAGCATGGTGAGCACATTCACCGAAAAGCCGAACAGGTACATGATGAAAAATGAACCGATCAGCGAAACCGGGATATCGATCAGCGGCCGCAGGGCGATCACCCAGTTCCTGAAAAAGAGGAAAACGATCAGGACCACGAGCGAAATGGCAACCGCCAGCGTCTCGGCAACATCGGTCACCGATTGCCGGACAAATTTCGACTTATCATATCCCACCGCCACCTGGAGTCCTTTTGGAAGGTCTTTCCGGATCTCGTCAAACCGCTTGTAGAACTCATTGGCGACTTCAATTTCGTTGGATCCTGGTAAAGGGATAATGGCCAGGCTGATCCCGTCGGCGCCGTTCAGCTTGATACCGGTTTCTTCAACCTCCGGTCCGAGAACCGCCTCCCCGATATCGCTGAAACGAACCACCTGGTCGTCGGTCTGTTTGATGATGATGTTGTTGAAGTCATCTTCCGTGGTCAGCCGTCCGTAAGTTTTTACAATGAGCTCCGTAGCCCTTCCCCGGACCTTTCCTCCCGGAAGCTCCACATTCTCCTTGTCAAGGGCAATGCTGATATCTTCTGCCGTAATGCCGTATGCCGCCATCTTGTCCGGGTTCAGCCAGAGCCGCATGGCAGGCCGTTTCTGACCCCACAGCATAACTGAACTTACACCGGGGATGGTCTGGAGTTTTTCCTGGAGCACATTCTCGGCATAATCGCTCAACTCCATCGAATTCATTGTTGAACTTTGAACAGAAACCGTGACGATCGGATCGCTGTTGGCATCCGCCTTGGTGACCACCGGGGGAGCATCAATATCCTGGGGAAGATTCCGTGCTGCCTGCGAGGTTTTATCCCGGACATCGTTGGCGGCCTTTTCCAGGTCGGCGCCGACATTAAACTCCACGGTAATATTGCTGCTTCCTGTAGAGGAAGATGATGAGATGGACTTGACTCCTTCAATCCCGTTGATCGATTTTTCAAGCGGTTCAGTAATCTGTGATTCGATGATCTCTGCATTGGCACCGGTATAGGATGTCTGAACATTGATCACCGGCGGATCGATGGCCGGATAGAGACGAACACCAAGAAAAGTATAACCCACCACCCCGAACAGGACAATGACCAGGCTCATCACGATGGTTGCGACAGGACGCCGTATCGAAAAATCGGAAATGGTCATGCCGGGTTATTTTATCACTTTTGAAAATTTAAGGTCTGAATTGGGCTTGAGAAAAACAATGCCCGTGATCACGACGGTATCACCGCTGTGTATCCCGTTCAGGATCTCGATGGTTGACTCTTTACGGATTCCGGTCTTGACCGGGATAAATTCTGCCTTTCCGTTCCTGGCCACAATGATTTTTTTTCCCCGTGCCTGCATGATGATTGCCTGTGTGGGCACCATTAGGGCATTTGGATGCTGGTTGAGTTCCATCAAAACCCGGGCAAATGAACCGGGCTTCAGGGAAGGCGTGGGGTGTGTATCCACAGCCCTGACTTTCAGGTTCCGTGTTGTCGATTCGATCCCCTCTTCAGTTGCTATCACCTCGGCATCGTACTGAAGGGTATCTCCCTCAACAGTATAAAGTATTTTCTTCCCGGGAATAATCTCCCTGCTGTACTTTTCAGGTACGCTGAAATCAATTTTCAACCGGTTTATATTGCGGATCGTGACGAGGGAAGTGGCAGTGGTGACCTGGGCCCCGACACTGATGTTCTTCAGCCCGATGACACCGTCGAACGGGGCAACCAGCTCCGTTTTCCCGATCTGGACGTTGAGCAGTTCGATATCGTCCTTTATGGAATTCACCTGGAAAACCGTCTGGTCATAATCAAACTGGCTGATCCCGCTTACCTTGAGCAATTCGCCCTGCCGTTTCTCGGTCTGCTCTGCAAGTTGCAGCTGGGTTTGCGCTTTCTTCAGCTGGGCCTGAAGCTCACCGTCAAATAATTTTACCAGCAGGGTTCCTTTTTTAACAAATTTCCCTTCCGGGAGGTTGGCCAGCACCACACGGCCGCCAACTTCCGGCATCAGCACAGTCTCTTCAAAGGGCTTGAGGGTGCCTGAGACCTCGATCGTTTCAATCAAAAGCGACGGGCGGACAACATATCCTTCCACACTCAGCATGGCTGAAGGGCGCTTGCTTTCGATATCCTTTTTTTGGGATCCGACATGGCAGGAAAATAATCCCGTAAGAAAAAGCAAGGGGAAAACCAGGAGCAATTTTTTTCTCATATCTGACCGGTTCTGAGACTGTTCATGAGAACGATTTCCGGTAGCTGACCAACCGGACACTCAACATCTGCAATGTTCATTAAGATTCGTTGTAGTTAACAGGAGACAAAGGTAGGCATTTCATGCATTGCGGGAAGCAAAATACATATCAATTAATCCCTTGTGTTTAGCCTGGACTTTTCCGCGGTAGATGCACGAAAAATGATCCTTTATTTTTTCGTAGGTGGCCCCGCTGATGTTCACCTTTCCCGGCTCTCCGGAAGTTTCCATGCGGGAGGCGGTATTTACCGTGTCGCCCCATATGTCATAGGCAAATTTCCGTGTACCGACAATCCCCGCGATCACCGGGCCGGTATGGATCCCGATCCGGAGCTCGAAACCGGGCTTGCCGGTGCGTGTCCGCAGGATGCGCTGCACCTCCATGAATTCCTGGAGCTCCAGGGCGGCATTCACCACATCCAGGGCATGGGTTTCGTTGTGTATCGGCAATCCGCCTGCACACATGTAACTGTCGCCGATGGTTTTGATCTTTTCAATCGGGTACTTTGAAATGATGCGGTCAAATTCGCTGAAATAAAAATGGATCTCTTCCACCAGCTCATCTGCAAGCATCTTTTCGCTGGCCTGTGTAAAATCCTTGAAGTCGGTAAACATCACAGTCACCTCTTCAAAATATTTTGCCTTTGCCTTGCCGGTTTGTTTCAGCTCTTCGGCCGTTTCGCCGGGGAGGATGTTCAGCAGGAGGCCGTCGGAACGTTTCTTCTCAATGTCCAGCCGGATATTCGACTTTTTCTGTACGCGGTAACTGCGGAATATAACGAAAGAAAGGATAAAAAGGAAAGCAACAACCCCGGCCATCGTATTCCGCTCTGTCTGCTTTTGCCGCAGCAGCTTTTCACTCTCCAGCTTCTGCTCCTGGTTGATCTTGTCGCGCACCTGCTGTTCGCGGTTGATGCTGTTCATGATCATCTGCTCCTTTTTCGACAGGTCGTTGATGCTGTCGCCCAGGTTGCGCGTGATGACGGAATAAGTAAAAGCATTCCGGTAATCGCCCATGTGGTTATACAGTATCTCCAGCTGATGGGACGCATTCAGCATATAATCGAAATAGGGAACCTGCTGTGCAATTTTGTACGACTGAAGAAATTTCCCAATGGCTTCCTTTTTTTTGTCATGCCTGCACAGGAACTGCCCGAAGCGAAAATAGAACTGCGATGCTTTGTATTCGTTGGTTTCATTGCTTATCATACCTTCCGCTTTATTAAAATAGAACAAAGCAGAATCAGGACAGTTTTCCTTTTCCATGAACAAGGCCTTTAAACGGCAATAGATCTCCGGATCTTCCTGTGAAAGATTGATGAGCTCCCCCGGATATTGTTTTGTATAAAGATCATACAACCGGTCTATTCTATCAAGGTCGATCAGGTACGTACGGTACAATGCAAAGGAATAGGACTTCAGCTTTTTTGCTTTGTGCAAGATGGAAAATGAAATGAGATCCTGCAGGTTTTGCTCATTTACTGCTGAATTTCCGGCATGCTCGATACGGATCAGTTCCCATTGTATCCACATCTGCCGCACTGTATCCCCCGGGTAAACCCTCCTGGAGAGATCGCCTTCTTTCAGTTTGAACTTCATGGCCTGATCCGTCATTTTGTTCAGCATGTAGAATTTCGACAACTGGTTGTAACATTTGATCTGCAATGCAGGATCGTTCAGCTTGTCGGCCAGCTCCACGGCATTCAGGAAATAGCTGTGGGCCTCGTTCTTCTGCATTTTACATTCCAGGCTCCGGGCAAATAGCAGGTAGCTTTCCACGCTCAGGTTGTTGTTCTCCATGGCACCTGCAATTCCGATAGCCTTATAGCTGTAAGTCAGAGCAATGTTGCACTGGTTGAGGGAAAGATATAATTCCGCCATGTTTTTGTAAGCGCGCCATTCAAAAAAAAGGTTATTGAGGATCTTGACCGCCTCAACGGCCTTTTGCCCGTAGTTCTTCGCTTTTTCGGAATAAGTCTGCGCCAGGTCGCTGATCTCGAGGAAATTGAAATAAGCCATGAGGCACAATTCGGGACGGAAACTCATCTCGGCAATCCGGACCGCTTCACTGGCCAGGCTGTCGGCGGTCTTTATATCACCCAGGTAATTGCAATAGTAAGCTGAAAGCCGGGAGAGCCGCACGATGGTCAGGCTGTCGCGGCCGGAAAGCCTGGTTTCCTTAATGGATCTGTTTTTGGACGCCGGAAAGTCTGAGCCGGAAACTGCTCCTGAAAGAAAGAAAGCAATAACCAGCACCAACCCTGCACGAAAAAGGGAATCAGTACCCGATAAAGACCTGAAAATATTTTCCGGACGTAACCCTAATCTCATCAATTGGAAATTTGATCTCACCAGACAGACTCTGTTTCAGTCGCGGACAGAATAAAATTCCTCACTATTCTTCCCGGTCTGAAAGAAGCGCTTCCTGTGAACATTTCGTTTATACGTCTTTTACAGCAGGATGTTCCGCCACATCTTCTTAACAATGCGAAGATAATCAATTTTAGATCAAGAGTTGAAACTGCTGAAAAATGTCTTATATTTATCGTGAATATGTAAATGTTTGTTTTATCCTAAAAATCATTGCCATGAAAAAAACGAACTTCCTTTGGATGAGTGCAGCATTTGTAGCAGGATCTGTATTCGGAATCGCCCTGCTTGGTCTGGTTTCCTTTTCCGGCCCGGCCACTCCGCCGGCAGCTGCTCCGGCCATTGTCAAAGTCGATTCAGCAACTGCAAAAAGCTATTACCAGAATTATATCAGAACGGCACAAACCTCTACCACCAAAGTGGGGGGATTCGCCATTGACAAAGATGAATTAACTGCCCTGACCAATGTTCTGGCTGATTACCCGACCCTTTCTGGATTCAGGATATATTTGGGCATCGACGGATCAGGACGCAAGGTAGTTCTCGTGATCGGTACCAACGCCATCGGAACGGAAAACGGGAAGAGTGTTTACAGTGCGGTAATGGGCTCCCATGTTGGTCCCTGCCCTCCGATATGTGATGTACACAGCCCGATTTCAGGGAATTAATAAGAGTCCTGAAGAAGGCTTATTCAGATACTGATCCGGGAAGATAAGCCGGCTCCGGCTGGCTGGTGTTTTTCCGGATTGCTGCGTTCATAACCTCACAGAAGATTTGTAAAATCTTATCTGTGGATTTTATTTTCTGACCATAAACATACGATTTTAC
Source organism: Bacteroidota bacterium (assembly GCA_026391805.1). Taxonomy (GTDB): domain Bacteria; phylum Bacteroidota; class Bacteroidia; order Bacteroidales; family FEN-979; genus FEN-979. Next base: position 514,863 of record JAPLDJ010000015.1, read on the forward strand.
TACCGGAAGTTCAGATCTGTCAGGGCCCGGTAATCGTTTACCCGGGCAGCGGAAGCCGAAAAGCTTAAATAGAGTAGGCGCCTCAAAATGTATTCGCTATGTTCGGATCGATTGCATTGGATGTGTTCATAGGTATGGTTTTGATATACCTTCTTTACAGTTTGCTCATCTCCATCATCGGGGAGATGCTGGCAACCTGGATGGGAATCAGGGCAAGGCTTCTTCGGAAGGCCATTGAGAAAATGCTGAACGATAACCCCGAAGCGTCAAAAATACCATCAGGTAAGCGGAAAAAAATCCTCTATTTTTTATGTTTACAACGGAGGAATTTTCTCCATTTCATCCTGTTTGAATTCAAGAGCTTCGAAAATTCACTGGCCGGGAAGTTTTACCAGCATCCGTCCATAAAATACCTTGCAGGATCATCAAAAAACAGTGCCTCTTTCAAGAATGGAAAACCCGCCTACATTTCGAGGGAAAATTTTGCCGATACCATGATCCAGATATTCAGGAACAACGGGAGTGGTGCAAATGACAAGGAAAAAATCACCGGTTGCCTGAATTTCAATACTCTTGGTATCCAAACTCAAACCAAGGCCCACATCCTGAATCTGATGGCAGATTCCGGGAATGATCTGGAAAAGTTCAGGGAAAAGCTGATGAAATGGTTCGATGATACGATGGACCGGACCACTGGCTGGTATAAACGGAAACTCTCGCTGATCACTTTCTGGCTGGGCTTTATTATAGCCGTTGCCTTCAATGTTGACAGCATCCAGATTGCAAAACAACTTTCGCAGGATAAAGATGCTCGGAACCAGCTGGTGCAGATGGGGATCAGTCAGGTTAAAGAAGGTTCTGTTACCGATAGTAATGTTAAAAGAATGAGTGATTCAATTAAAGCCGACACATTACTCCAAAAAAGTTTTAATGAAGTTTACAAGGCGACTGAAAGTGCAAATAAAATACTAGGACTGGGATGGAAATTTGACACATTTAGGAAAAAAGCAGATGTGAGCTGGACATTTTCCCCATTCACTTTTAAATATATTAAAAAAGAGATCCTGGTTCCGCTCGGGAGATTGGACACGCTCAGAAAACAATATTCTGCCTTTGCCAATAACCCTTCTTTTGCAGCGAAGAAAAAGATTTACCTGGATAAGGTCAGAGTGACAAATGCATACATCGATTTTCATCTGCACCGGTTAAACAGGTTCATTCAAGCAGAATTTACCGCATACGATACCTTTCAACATTTAAAAGATACTTCAGGGAATTCAGCCCGGGTAACTTTTTACGGTAAGGAACACTACGGTACCTGGAACAAAATTGGATATATCATTTGCAAATGCAATCCTTTAGGATTAAGCTTTTGGGGCTTTGTGATCACCGCCCTGATGCTTTCGCTCGGCGCCCCGTTCTGGTTTGACCTCCTGAAGAAACTTGTTGCTTTGAGGGGCGCAGGAGTGAAACCCGAAGAAAAGGAAGACAACGGGAAGAATAAAGATAATGGGAACAAAAGCTCCTCAACAGAAGTCATGGATGCCCTGTTACAGGCCCAAAAACTCAGCACTACCCAAACAGTTAAAGAGGACCCTGTTGTGACAGCACTCAGGAATTACGGGGATTTAATTTCCAAAGAACAAGGCGTGATCAAAGTATTACAGGGATACCTTAAAACGAAGAACAACCCTGTAAAGTGCGTGCAGGTAAATATGGAAGACAATGATTCTGCCATAAAGATAAAGGAAAAGTATAAAAAGCTTAGAGTGGCGGAAAACGAATTTGTTCCGGTGAATGTCCTGGTAACCGGGAAACCGGAATTATTATCAGCCTCACCGGCCACAGGCATTGCAGAAAAAGGAATAGGTAACAACATAGACTTCCCGAAAGGGATGGGAACATTCAGCTGTCTTGTCAGGGAACGATTTCATACTGAAATAAAGTACCTTATAACCTCTTACCATGTAGTCAACCGGGATAAGGACTGGAGCGGAAAGCCATCAAAATCAACAGTGGTTAATAATTTAGGGATTCCCATCGCTTCAACTTATAAGGGTTATCTGAACTCGCACCAGGACACTGCCCTGATCACCATCACGGAAGATACCATAAAATTATATAAATCCATACCCAATGTAAGGTATCCAAAAGGGATAAGAGAAGTTACCGGCGGAGATGTCTATTCAACCCAGGTTTTTATCAACGGGTATGCCACCGCGGAAGGCTCGGGAATGATCACTCACGAAAGCATACCCGAGACATTTCCATACGGAAATGAATTAAAATATTTCGAAGACCTCATTCAGATAAGCCATATAAAACCGGACGGCAATTTATCCCCTATGACACAGGTAGGCGATTCGGGATCCCTTGTTTTGGATAAGGATGACAACGCAATCGGGATCGTTCTCGCAAGGGATCTCTTACACACATATGCATTGAAAATTACTACAATCCTCGACGAACTTGGATTGGAATTAATTCCGTAAGCAAGATCATTATCTCTAAATTATAATTCTATGAAGAAAAAGATCATAATTCTGCTGTTTATTTTCGCCTGGTTTAACGGCCAGGCCCAACTGGAGATCACAATCACGATAAAACAGAATGCAAAAAAACGTGACACCGCCATTTTCGTGGTCAACGAAAACGGGACGGCGATTCTTGATTCGAACGCCCAGGTAAAACTTTCCGAATCAGGGAATATACTCAGGATTGATAATCAAATGCAAAATAAAAATTATAGTATTCTTATCCAGAACGAACCGGGTAGTCCGACAGAATTTGCATTGATTCTGGATGACAGCATACCGGCCAAAGGGAAACTGTTTGAAAAAAATTTTGGTAAGAATGATAAACTATCACAGTTCAGCAATCAACCCCAGGTAAAAGACAAAATCTTATCCTTGCCATTCAGGATCATTGTGCAAAAAAAAGTAACCTCCGGCCCGAATAAAGTCATAGGAAGGCGAACAATTAATTCCAAAGAAAAGCCCGAAGCAAAAATAAATCAGCCAGTAAACCTTACGAGGGGGTTTACCGGAATTCCTTCCTATGATGCAATGAGCCTTGTAAATTACAGACAAATGCCAGGCTGGAAATTCATGGAGATCCTGAACTATTACAACGGGGGAACCGACATAAAGGATCCCGATTCATTGTTCAAGAAATTTGATGAAAACCTGTTCCTTTCAGATTTTTTAAAAACAGTTGATAAAAATTATGTCTCGAAATTTCTGCATACAGGCAGTTTTGATTTTGAAAAACTTCTTTGTTCCGCGGGTGGACTGGATGTGACAAACATAGCCGACGGCTTGGCAAAATTCCTGGTAAAACGTACGAAGCAGGAATTATGCATTACATTCTTTGACCAGTTCAAAACCGTGCTGAATGATAAGAAATATCAGGATTTGCAAATCCTTTTACCTGGTACCTGGCAACTTTTGAATATAATCGACGAGGAAATCTACGATTATCAGAAATACATTCAAAACCTGCGTGAGGCCTTCAGGAACGACCTTCTGGCACTCAATAAAAACCTGCCGGAAATCATGAAAAATCACCCGGAAATATTCCCTGAAAAATCACAGAACAGGGCTATTTTAACAAGCGGGTGCTACCTTGCCGGTGCCCTTGAAGACCGAATACATCCGGGCGATATTCTCGAAAACTTTCCGGACGAGTCACTTGAAGGCCTGGGAACAGATTTTCAGGGTGCCATCCGTACCCTACAGCTCATCAGTGGATCAATGCGCGATACTGCTTCCGGAGAAGATTCCGATTATTGGGTAAATATAAAGCAGATGAGGGAGTTGGTGAACAATAAAACCGCACTCCAGGTTTACCTGGGTCTGCTTTACGAGCAGGCAAAAAGAAAACACAATCCCATTGAATTCTCAGGCACAAAGTTAATTCAGGTGCTCGACAGTGTGGCTTTGCATTACGATAAGTCCTATGAGGGGTATAAAAAATTTATCCTTGGAATGGCAGAACAAACCGAAGCCCTGAACAAAATGATAAAAGATTATCAGAAGCCAGAAAAAGATTCTGCAGCCTTCGAACAGTATGCAAAATTCTTTGACAAAACCGTCGACCTTGTCGAATACTCCACAAACATTGGTGCTCTGCCATACTTCAATACAATCCCTGAATTGAAAAATCTAAAAAACACATCGAAAGATTATTTTTCAATAGCCCATTCTACCTGCGAGATGGCCATCGACCTCAACCGCAGAAATTACTCTTCAGCCATAAATCATCTGCTGAATATTTACCAGCTGGTTGTAATAAAAAAAGTCACAGACCCGAAGGATGTCTTACAGAAAAAAGATGTCTTGCAAAAAATTGCCCGCTACGGAAGTCTCGCTGCCGCTGTCGTAACAGCCAAAAACAGCGATGAAGTCGAAGCCGTGATTGAATCTTTTGCCCTTCCTGTCGGCTCTGCCAGGATCAAGCGTGAAACACCGTTCAATGTGTCACTGAATGCGTATTGCGGACTTTTTGTAGGCTACGAAAAGGTAAAGGGTATCGATCCCCCCTGGACCTGGACGTATCAGAAATTCAACACCTTCGGGGTCACAGCCCCCATCGGGATCGCAATCAGCAGGGGGCACTCCATCTTTTTCATCGGGACCGGGAAAAAAGGAGAGCCAAGCACATCCAAATGTGCAGGCTGGTCTTCCACCCTATTCCTTTCCCTGATTGATATCGGTGCAGTTACGGCTTTCAGGTTCACTGACGACAGTACAGAGCACGCCCCTACAATCCAGCTTGAAGACATTATCTCGCCCGGGATCTTCTTTTCGCTGGGATTTCCCAAAACCCCATTGTCAATGAATATCGGCTGGCAGATCGGGCCTCTTTTAAGAGAAATAACAGCCACAACCGCAACGTACAAGAACAACTATACCAGGATCAGCATCTCGCTATGCGTGGACATTCCGATCCTGAACTTTTACAGTAAGCCCAAAAAAAATTGATAAATAAAAATCATCTGAACCATGGAAACACAAAAAGACAATACCTTTCACTTCGGCATCTGCATGGCCGGGGCGGTCTCTGCAGGGGCCTATACGGCAGGAGTCATCGATTACCTTCTTGAAGCCATGGAAAGCTGGTACAAGGCAAAAGAACTGGGGCTTCCGGGGATTCCAAAGCACGACATTCACATCGAGGTGCTGAGCGGGGCTTCGGCCGGCGGGATGACGGCCGCCATTACAGCTGCTGCGATACAAAAGGGATTCCCCCATGTTAATCAGAAAAATTACAACGCGGAGGAGGCAAAGAATAATCCCCTGTTCGATGCCTGGGTCAACCTTACGGAAACACCTGGCAGCGACATGATGGACCAGATGCTCGGCACCGGTGATATCGTGATAAATTCAAAGGAAAACCCGAATCCGGAAGCAGAGGTCAGGGCAGGATTCAATTCCTCTTTCATCGACCAGGTCGCCAGCCGGATCATTGATAACATCGTAAAAGATCCCGGTGTTAAACGGCCCTATTTTGCCGGTGACCTCGAGGTGCTGACAACCTTCACCAACCTGCGCGGCTATCACTACCATATTGATTTTAACACCGAACTCGGAACGCGCGAACACCGCATGAACATGCACAGGGATTTTGCCCATTTTCAGCAGAGTGATTCAGGAGCATACAGCGGCGACGGAAAGATCCCGTTTCACTTTAAAAATGAGGACGGGCTGAACAAAGAACTGCTGATCGAATCGGCCAAGGCTACGGGCGCCTTCCCGATCGGACTGCAACCCCGCGTCCTGAAGCGGGATCCAAAATACATCAACGATAATTCCATGCTGAAGATCGGCAAAGCAGAAGGTATCCTGGTCAGCCCTGATGTCGATTATTACAATGTTACCGTTGATGGCGGGGTGATCGACAATGAACCGTTCGACCTGACAGAGACCATCCTTGCAAACCGCAGAAAAGCCCTCCTGGCCAAAGAACGGGGTGCGGATGCGGCCGCGACCTATAAAACCAGGCGCAGTTCCAAAGAATTTGACACCACGATCCTGATGATCGACCCGTTCCCCAATTTTGATGATAAGCCCGACCCGAACTACTTCCCGCTGATGGCCATCAAGTTCATGGCAGGCCAGATCCTCGGCGCCATGCGGCAGCAGCTGATGCTCAAGACCGATGAACTGAAACGGGCCAATGATGAGAATGACTATTCACGGTTCATGATTGCCCCGATCAGGAAAAGCAAAAGCAAAACCCAGCAGTACAGCATTGCCTGCGGATCGCTGGGTGGTTTCGGAGGGTTCTTCAACAAACAGTTCAGGGTACATGACTTCATGCTCGGAAGAAGGAACTGCCAGCGGTTCATTCAACGTTATCTGAGCATTCCGGTAAATGCAGGAAATACGATCATCGACTTCGGATATGAAGGAATAGAGAAAGAATATCTCATTCTGAGCGACGACAACCAAACGTTCCTGCCGATCATTCCCGACATCCGCATCATCAAAAATGAACAAACGGGCACTTATCAAATCATAAAACCGGACAAAGAGGAAGATTTTCCCTATCCCTCGGTTGCACTTTCTTATCTCCTTGGTCTTGAGAAGAAGATGAAAACCCGGTTCGGAGCTGTTTTAAGTCATCTTATGAAAGGGAAAGATCCGCTTCAGACAACGGAAGTAAACCCTGTAATAGAAAGGATCAGGAGGAAATCCTGGTTCATGAAATTCCTGGACAAGCATGTTATAAAATATCTGCTCAAAGGAGTTGTCAGTCTCGGAATATTCTTTGGAAAAGGAAAAGCAGCCAGGGCCTTTATCGATGCGGTGATCAAAGACATGGAAAAAAGAGGGCTGCTGAAAGAAGACGTGTAAAGAACTCACCCCCTGCCTGCGGCTTGGGGCTGACTAAAAAGTAAAAAAACAAAATGTCACGCAGAGTTACGCAAAGTTTTTCGCTGAGTTACGCAGAGTTATTTTGTACGTTATCAGTCATCTGCGAAACTCTGCGATTTAATCTGCGAAACTCTGCGAGAATAAAAAATACTTTTTGGTCAGCCCTGTTTTTCCTCTGCCGGAGCAGGTGCTTCAACCTTGGTTGCTTTCTGCACGGCCGGTTTGGAAACTACTCGTTTCGCCGGTTTCCGGGCACGCTTTTTCTTAATAACCTTCTTCTTTTTTTCTGCTTTCACCGGTTCCGGAAGCGAAGCGACCACAACCTTTTTCTTACGGCCCCTCTTCTTTCCCTGCTTTGCAGGTTTCGGTGCCTGAAGCTGTTTCTTCGGCTTTCTTCCACGCTTTTTTCCTGCAGGTGCGGATTCGCGAACTGCAATCTCGGCCTGCTTCTTCAGCTTGCCTAAGGTCTGCGTCAGCTTATCCATATAAATCTCGGCTTCCTTCAGTTCGTCCTCGTAAATCGCTATAAGAAGTTCAACTTCCTCTTCATTAAATTTTACTGTTTTCATCATTATAATTTTTTAATTGTTAGGATAGCTAAATTACTAAAGTTTATAATTCCAAATACTTAAAAAGAAAATTATTAGGGTAAAAAAGGTCAGATTGACTGAACCATTTTAACAATGTAATACCCTGCAAAACTTACAAGAGCAGTCAGGAACGAACCCCATGCAAGGTCAATAAATACGATTGTCAGCGGCCAGTCCTTCATGGTTGCATAGTTTGTAAGGTCATAGGTGGCATAGGTGAAAAAGCCAAACAATGCACCGAAGATAACCGCATGAACAAGCGATTTTTTCTCCACGGCCGGAAAGATCACAAAAATGAAAATCCCGACAATGAAGATCAGGTAAAAAATGATCGCTGCCAGCCAGTTAACCTTGTCGCTTAAAAATCCGCCCAGGTATTTCCGGTAGAGGTCTTTGGCGACCAGTCCAAGCCACACCATATCAATCGCGAAAAAACAGACGGTCGTCAGAAGGTAGCTCAGAATAATTTTCGGGATGCTCATATGAACCGGTTTTTAATTTGACAAAATCAAGAACAAATCAAAGATAAAAAATTCACGACGATTTACAAACTGCATTATAACGTACGAATTTATGAATCCATATGGCAAACGGCTTTTTTTTACAGAAATAACCTATATTTTTGTTTAACGCTGAAAGCGCAAAGCGCAAAGCGAAATCGATCCAATAAAAGTGAACAGAATTTTAATTGGCCGGGTTTTATTAAAATGTACAGGAATGATATCGGTCCTGGTTCTGGGAATCGTTTTCAGCAGCGGCATGGATACAGCCGATAACCAGGCATACTATAACCGGCATCTTGGATGGATGCTGAAGAATGTGACATTCAAAACCGGAGACCTGGTTTTCCGCAGGGGGAAAAGCTTTGCCAGTCAGGCCGTTCTCCTTACCGATAAGAATTCAAATTATTCCCATGTCGGGATCCTCTTCATTTCCGCCGGAAAACCCTTCGTGATCCATGCAGTTCCCGATGAATCGGGCGACGGAAGAGATGTCATAAAATGTGAAAAGCTGGAATCGTTCCTCTCCTTTGAAAGGGCCTCCAGGGCCGGCATTTACCGGATACCGGGGCTGAGTGAAGAAACCCTGGAAAAAGTGGTCGGGTGGGGAAGAAAAGCATTTGATGCCCGGCTGAGGTTTGACGATGAATACAACCTCTCAACAGACGACAAGCTATACTGTACCGAGCTCATCTGGAAATGTTACCGTTCGGTAGGGATCGACCTGGTCAAAGGCCGTTACGACAACCTGAGCATCCCACTGATGAGCGGCCGGTACATCCTTCCGGGGAGGCTGATCTGTGAACATATTTTAACGAAAATCCATTCATTATAAACCGATGTTTAACTAAAAACCAAAACCATGAAAACGAAAAATTTAGTATTTGCGCTCTTTATAATGGGAACATTTGTCTTCCTGAATTCCTGCGGAAGCGGCAGTTCCATTTCTCCTTCCGGAACCATAAAAGAATTTGCCACAAAAGTGGAGAAAGGCGATATTGACGGCGCCATCGGTTGCATTGCGACAGAAGGCAAAACCGTTGACAAGGAAACCAAGGGAAAGCTCACACTGATCCTCGGAATGGGCAAGGGCCAGATGGAAAAGAAACAAGGGATCAAGAACATGGAGGTACTGAACGAACAGGTTGATGCCGACGGCAAAACCGCCACTGTAAAAATGAAATTCACCTATGGCGACGGCTCAACCGACGAAGAAGATTACACATTGCTGAAGGAAGACGGCAAATGGAAGATCAGCATGACTAAAAAATAGATAGATCTCAGACCTCGGGTTTTTTCTTCGAAAATAGTTTTTTCAGGGAGAGATAATCAAGATAATAAAGCACCCTCACCGAAAAACTGTTGGACTGAGGCGTGCTGATCATGTTGCTGAAATTATTGAAGTAATCATCTTCAAGAAGACCCTGCTGTGTGGTGATCGAATTTTTCCAGACAACGCTCAGTTCGCTGCCCGGTGCAAAATTCCAGGTAAACTGAACATCCGCCGTGAACGCATTGAAATTGATGTCCGGGTTCATGGAATAATCCCCCGGTGTTAGTTTGCCGTCGGTGTTCAGCGTATAAAAATCAAGGTAATCCGCCTGTGACCAGTAGTGGCGGATCCTGACATTCAGAGAAGCCTTTGTGGAGAAATTATAAACGGCAGAAAGGATGTTGTTAATTGTGGTGACATCCCGCCGGCCGAAACAGATGAGGGGTTGATAGAGTGTATCAAACTGCGTGTCAACCCAGCCGTAATCATTGAGGTTCTTTTCAAAGTGAACCGTCAGTGAAATCGTAAACCGGTTGGAAAGCCTTATCCGGGGTATCATCTCGATCCAGTATCTGAAATTTTTATGATCAGGTGCATTCATGATCCCGATCGTGTTGTGTATCCTGAATTTTTTCCTCACATCCGTGGCGATCTTCCACAGAAAATCATACTGCATCGGTTTATCATAGTACCAGCCCCACATCCTCGGCTCATAATAATCATGGGTCCCCAGGGGATAATAGTTTACTTCAAGATAATTCGCCCAGAAATTGGTGAAATTGGTCATGTTGTCGGCTTTCAGTTGCAGGGATGTGAAATTTCCGGGCTTGTAAAGGGTTGAGTAATCAAGATAAAATTCCGACTGAGTTGACAGTATCTTCCAGAAGGGATCCACCGTTTGGTACATAAGCTTTAGTTCGTTGATCACCTCGTTGTTGTTGGTCAGGAACCCCATGTCGTTGGGATCGTAGCGATTGTCGGCTTCGTACCGGTAGGCTTCATACTGGAAATGACCGCTGGGCTTCCCGATGCCGAAAAGATAATTATGGCCGAGGTCGGGACTTGATCCGTACTGATATTTCTGGCTGACATTTAACCTCCCCAAAACCGCAAATGTGTTTTTTGCATTGTAGATTTTAACCTCCGTCCCGCTGACATTGGCCGAATACCTGGAATCGGGCGAGTAGTAATTCGTATTGATCAGTGTAATGTAGGAATGATTTTTCAGGTTCTGGTCCAGCACCAGCACGTTGTAGTTGGTGAAGGGCTGGGTCATGATTTTGCGTGTTGCTCCTGTGACCGTGTCTTCCAGTTCAGCCCAGGTATTGGTGGTCATGGCATTGAAAAACCCGACCCCCAGCCCTTTTGAATTCCGGCCGGAGATCTTCGTGGCATTGATGATCCGCGTTTCCTCCGGATTTTTCTTTACCCGCTCGTTGGTCTTAAGGCTGTCATAAGGCGCCTGGAAATCTTTCGGGGTGCTGCCCACCCTGCGCGTATAAAAGATCTCGCATTTGCTGAAAAGCTCGGTTGCCTCGGTAAAAAATTGCCGGTTTTCATTGTACCTTACCTCGAACGGTGTCAGGTTGAGGATCTGGTCATCCGACTGCACCTGGCCGAAATCCGGGATCAGCATCATGTCGAGGGTATAGCTTTCATTGATCCCGTATCGCAGATCCAGTCCGCCCCGCAGGATGCTTTGCCAGGATTTGCTTTCAGGGGTTTTCTGGACATATCCCGACAGGTATGGCGTAAAAGAGAGCCTGACCGGTGGCTTGATGTTGCTGATGCCGACCAGGTCGCCGTAATATTTGAAGATGGCATTGGTGGTGTTATCTACAAAGGACCAGGTGGAATAATTCTGTTTGCGCTGAAAATTCCGCCACATGTTGATTCCCCATACCTGGTTTTCAACCCTGGGGAAACGCAGTGCTGACCAGGGGATCTCCAATTCCGCGATCCAGCCGGAATCGGTGATCGTTGCAGCACTTGTCCATACAGCATCCCAGGTCAGATCGGTGCCGATCGCAGAATACTTGCAGTCGTTCTGCAGCCCGAGGGGAGTGACTTTGAATTCGTACATGTTCATCTGGTCGTTATAGGGAAGGATATCGAACGAGATGTAATCCGTATTCAGCAATTCCACCTGGTCGCGGCGCCCCATTTCCTTACAGATGCTGTCGGGATGCGGATCGTAAAGAACCGCGCTGATGTAAAGGGACTGATCGTCATAAGCAAACCTGACTACCGACGGGTAGGGCGGAACAATGCCGTTACGTGGCGAATATTCTACGAAATCGGTGGCAGCAGGCAGGGTTTTCCAGAAGGGTTCATCCAGGATCCCGTCGATCTTCGGGTGTTCCCGGATCCTTTCGGCGCGAATGGTTTTCCTGGCCCTGAAAAGAGAATCCGAAACCGATCCGGGTTTCCCGGCCATGCCATAATATCCCGTGAGGAAAAAGATGAAAGTAAGAAAAAGGAATCCGGACCGGCAATTCATAAACACTGGGTGATTTCAGTGTAAATATAAACCGCCCTGTTCAAATCCCCCAACTTAGTTGATAAAATGACCGATGCAATCGGTCAGAGGTGGGAAAACGGAGATGTATGAAAAGGGGATTTATTCGAAATCTGCTTCGGCAGGAGTTACAGGCGCCAGGGCTGAAATACCGGCGTTCATATCAACTGTATCATTGAAATCAGCTTCTGCCGGGGTGAGAGGAGCAACAGATGAAAGGTTTAATGCGGCTTCCGGGGCTTCATCAGTAAAATCGGCCTCAGCGGGAGTAACCGGTGCAAGGTTGATCATCGTTGCATCTGCAACCGGAACACCGTCGGTAAAATCAGCTTCTTCCGGAGTAACAGGTGCGAAAACTGAAATGTCGGCCGGGGAGCTGTTAAAGCTGCCGGATATAGCATTGAAATGAAGAATCAAAGTAGCTGAGAGTATGAGGGTGATGGTGTTAATCGTTTTCATTTATTTTGTTTTTTTAAGTTTGATGCAACAAAGATACAACAGGAAGAGGGGTCGGATAAACCTCAAATCGATGGGAAGAAGACCCCGTCCGACGAAACACGGAAAAGAATCGGTGAACAGGATTTATAAAATATTTTATACTAAACAGGACATTCTCCGTTTTATAGTCGTATCTTTAAGAGTTCACGTTACCATGGTTAATTAACCGGATCATGAAAAAAGATGTAATAGAAAACAGGATGAATCTCTCGAATCAGCAGGGGAAGGTGCCGCATGCAAAACTACAGAGTGGTTCCGTACAAAATAAATATCCTGTGATCCTCGACGGCGGGAAAACGATCCTCTTTATTTCCGACAAAAGCAAGGAAGCAGAAGTTATCAGACGATACGAAGCGCGCAAAAAAACCAGACCCTGATGGTTAATAATGAATGACTGATGGATTCATAATTTATCATTCAGATTTCATAATTCATCATTCCTCTTTACTTTGAGATTCAGATTTTTCAATTAATTTTGGTGTCCCCAAAAGGAACATCTATGCAAAAACATTTTTACCTCCCCATGATCGCCGCTACCGCGATCGTTCTCATCTTCACCTCCTCCTGCAACAATAATCAAAAATCCATGAACGCTGAAAACAAGGTTCCCGCGTTTGACACCTCGGGCATTGACCGTACCGTCAAACCCTGCGATGATTTCGACAATTTTGCCAACGGGAACTGGAAAAAGCACAACCCGATCCCTTCCACCGAAGGTTCGTGGGGCTCTTTTGATGTACTTGACAAGGAAACCCGTGAAGTTAAGATCAAAGGCATCGTCAAGGATCTCCTGACACAGGAAAACCTGAAAAAGGGCAGTGATGCACAACTGATAACGGGTTTCTACAAATCTTACATGGATACCGCGACCATTGAAAAACGAGGGATCACGCCCATAATGCCGATGATTGAAAAGATCAATTCCGCAAAAAACACAATGGATCTTTTTGCTGTCAGCGGCGAACTTGCCAAATATGATGTCGGCGGACCCTTCATGGTCTATGTCAGCGCCGATGACCGGAACAGCACCATGAATGCCGTTTCGATGGGGCAGGGCGGACTTTCGTTGCGCGACCGCAACTATTATGAAAACAAGGATTCAGCGATGGTGAAGATCAGGGCTGAATTTGTGAAGCACGTCGATAAAATGTTCGGCATGGCCGGCTGGAGTGTTACGAATCCCGGGAAGACCATATTGGACTTCGAAACCAAAATGGCATTGCTTCAGCTGAAGAATTTTGAGCTTCGCGACCCAGTGAAGATCTACAACAAGATCGCCTTCGGTGAACTGAAGAAAAAGGCCCCGGGCATCAACTGGGGCGATTATTATAAAAATTACGACCTGCAGCCGGATACGGTGATCGTTTGGAACCTTGATTACCTGAAGAACCTGGACCAGCTGATTAAAGCAACCCCGCTGGAGGATCTGAAGACCTATTTCCGCTGGCAGGTTCTTACGAACTATGCCGGTCTTCTGCCTGTACAGTTCAACAAGGAATCTTTTCATTTCTTCAATACCATCATGTATGGCGTGAAGGTTCAGCGGCCACGGGAAGAACGTGCCATCATGAATGCCAACCGCAGGCTGGGCATGCCGCTCGGGAAACTCTTCGTGGAAAAATATTTCCCGGAGTCATCCAAGAAAAAAGTTTCGGAGATGATCGAGAATGTCCGTACGGTTTATGGTGAACGGATCGACAAGCTTTCCTGGATGGGCCCGGCCACCAAGGAAAAAGCAAAAAAGAAGCTGGCTGCATTTACCTATAAAATAGGTTATCCCGACAAGTGGAAAGACTATTCCACCATTGATATCCAGCCGGACAAGCTGCTTGAAAACTGCAACAGCATCACCCTGTGGGAACACAACGACATGATCGCAAAAGCAGGGAAGCCGGTAGACAAGTCGGAATGGATGATGTCGCCGCAAACCATCAACGCCTATAACAATTCAAGCAATAACGAAATCGTTTTCCCGGCTGCCATCCTTCAGCCACCCTTCTTTAATCCGGATGCAGACGATGCCATCAATTACGGCGGCATCATCAGCGTGATAGGACACGAAATGACACACGGGTTTGACGATCATGGCTCGCAATACGACGGAAGTGGCAACTTGAACAACTGGTGGGCACCGGAGGATGCTAAAAACTTTGCCGCCCTCGGGAAAAAACTGGAAGATTATTTCAACGCCATTGAAGTCACCAAGGGCTTTAAGATCGATGGGAAACTGACGGTAGGGGAAAACATTGCCGATCTCGGCGGACTTACACTTGGGTATTATGCCTTGAAGAAATCGCTGACAGGGAAAACAGAACCTGAACCCATTCACGGTTTTACCTGGCAGCAGCGGTTCTTCCTTGGATGGGCCCAGGTATGGCATGAGAACATGACCAACGAAAGCCTGATCAACCAGGTGCAAACCAACGAACATACACCTGCACGCTGGCGCATCAATGCCACGCTCGCACAGATGAAGGAATTCTCCGATGCCTTCGGGTGTGCAGGGAAAATGGCAGTTCCCGATGCAGACAGGGTTGTGATCTGGTAAATTTTTAGCAGATAACCCTCATGTCAAAACAGAATCGCTATGTGAGTGTAACCTTTTCCCAAAAAAATAAGTATATACAATCGAAAACATTTATAGCACAAGAAAAGGCTCATTGAATTTCAATGAAAAACAAGAATTTTTAAATCGGCACCTATATATATATGTTCTTAAAAAAAAGTATTTTTGTTTTGGTATATTGATATAACTTTATATTTTTACACAAAAATTTTTAATCTATTCTTTTTTATTTAAAAAAATAATAGGCAACACTACCTGACAATAACATTTTTTTAAATAGAATAAAGAGCATCCACGAATCACGCTGATTTTTCAAAGTCCCCGGACAGATCCGGACGCTTCAATATCATATAAAATAAGGGTTATTTACTGAATCCCGATTAAATTCTGACCATTCTCATTCTCCGCGGCGGGGAAACGCGATCACTCAGGAAAATAACTCTTAAAACGGCCAGCCGGCCGGGATACTCTGACACAATAGAGTAACACGCCATGCTCATCGCTGGAACTTACTGATTTCTTGTGTCGGATGATCACCAACAAATTTGGATGTAAAAGACATTGCATGCGACATGCTGAATGAAGCATTGCTCATATTGTTATTAAGACAAATATTCATATTATGAAAACAGCTTTACTTGTAAGCCATTCAGAAAAGAAACAATTCTCAAGGTCAGTTGTTGTTACAATTGCGTTGGTGATCTCAATGATCATGAATTTATCAAAAGTGCAGGGACAAAACTGTACTGTAAATGCAGGTGTGGACCAAACCATCTGCGTAAATTCACAACTTGTTTTATACGGTCAGACGAGCGGACTTTTCCAGGGGACCGGTAACATCACATGGTCGCAGTTTTCTGGTCCGAGTGTCACAATAACGAATCCGCACAGCCTTACAACGACGGTCACGGGTTATGTGGCGAACCAGGTCTACCGGTTTATCCTGAGTGCAAAATGTCTTGACGGGTCGTTGGTTACAGACCTGGTTAAATATACAGTAACCCCGATCACAACAGCCAGTGCCGGACCTGATCAGACCTTATGTCCGGGCACCGGAACACTTGCCGCCAATACCCCCGGCGCCGGTGAGACCGGAACCTGGACTGTTCTTACAGGGACAGGGGTCGCCGTTACCAGTATCCATTCACCGACCAGTACGATCACGGTCAGTTCAACCGGATCGGCGACAGTGACACTGCGCTGGACTATCCAGGGCCCGGTTGGCCCACCCCAGTGCGAATCGTATGATGATGTGATAATTTCAAACCAGGGTGGTGTTTCTCCTGTCACTGCCGGTACGAACCAGACCCTGAGTAACTGTTATTCATCCACCACTTCAACAGGACTGAATGCAAGTTTCGGCGGGAACGGGATCAATGGCCAGCAGGGAACCTGGTCGGTTGTGAGCGGGCCCAACATTCCTTCGTTCGCCAACATACACCAGAACAATACAACCGTTTCGAACCTTATCCAGGGCACCTATGTTCTGCGCTGGACGGTAGCCGGACCCTGTGTCAGCGGAACAGCCACAATGACCATCATCGTACCGGCCCCCACGGCGAATGTGACCGGAGCTACTGTCACATCTCAGTCATTCTGCGACGGAAGAACTTCATTCATCCTTTCTGGAAATTTCCCGCTTTACTCCGGAGAAACTGTTCTCTGGACCCAGACCAGCGGTCCCGCGGCAACGATTGCGTCCCCTAACTCTCCGATCACCAGCGTAACGGTACCGGCAGGCTCCGGCACCTACACCTTTTTATATACGATCTCCAACCCGGTAACGCTCTGTTCTTCATCGGCGACCTCGACAATATCCTTCTCAACGCCTCCCTCGCTTACGCTGACAGCAGGATCGTTTCTTACGCTTGCCTGCGGGGATTCAACAGCAACAATTTCTTATACACAGAGCGGATCAGGAACGGTTCAGTGGAGCATCATAAGTGGTCCGGCCACTCCTTTCTATCCCACCTATCCGACGTCCTACCAGAACTCAGCCGCTTCACCGGAAGTGATTCCCCATCTTTCCAAAGCGGGAACCTACCTTATCCGGTTCCGGAAATCCCCGGGGGTTGGAAGTTCATGCTCCACGGTATTTGCCGATATCAATGTGATTGTTTCCATGCCACCTACGGCAAGCAATGCCGGTACCGCGCAGCTTCTGGCATGCAATATATTTTCCACCTCCCTTGCAGGGAATGTACCTTTTGTGGGGACCGGACATTGGACCCAGGTCAGCGGACCCAATACCGCGGTTATCACCAATATCTACTTTAATACCTCCCCGGTTTCCGGGCTGATCAACGGGGTGTATGTATTTCGCTGGCTGATTTCGGGAGGTCCCATGTGTCCTTCATCACAAAGCGATACGCGCGTAATTGTGGCAAGCATCAATCCGACCACAGCGAATGCGGGGCCTGATCAGACCGTATGTTACGCAACACCGCTGATTCTTCAGGGCAACAGTACCATATTAAATGAAGTCGGAACCTGGACGGTAACGCCAACCGGCCCTGTATTTTCGGATGTCCATAATCCGCATGCCGTTGTGACCGGTCTGCTGGCCTCCACTGTATATACTTTTACCTGGACCATCGTAAATGCCTGCAGTTCCTCATCGGATGCCGCTGTTATCACAACATCGGGAACACAGGGACCAATCCAGTCAAATGCCGGTCCGGATCAATGTCTCGCTTCAGGAACAACAACAATGACGATGGCGGGAAACAACCCATCACCGGGCACAGGAACCTGGGTCCGCCTTACGGGCCCCAATAATCCTACAATCACCAATGCCAGTTTATACAATACAACGGTAACCGGCCTGATTAACGGAACTTACACGTTTCAATGGAGCATCAGTTATAACTCCTGTTCCGTTTCAAGGGATACAATGAAAGTCACCATCTCGGCTCCGGCCACCATTGCAAATGCCGGCGGTGACAAAACGGTTTGCGGAACTTCCGTTACCCTTACCGCCAATACTCCTGTAGTGGGTACAGGCATGTGGACGCAGCAGGTCGGGAATGCAGGCGCAGTCATTGTTTCCCCGACTTCTCCCACCACAAATATTACCGGGCTTATTGACGGGGTGTATGTTTTCAGGTGGACAATCACCAATGATGCTTGCACCAGCAACTATTCCGATGCCACAGTTTACGTATCGACTCCGCCGTCGGCGGCCGTTGCAGGGCCGGACCAGACCCTTTGCGGACCGACCTCAACGACCATGGCTGCCACAACTCCTTTGAACGGAACGGGGAACTGGATGCTGGTCAGCGGTCCGAACAGCCCGGTAATCGGAAACTTTTTTTCATCCACAACAACTGTTTCCGGGATGATCACCGGGCCCTATCTATTCCGCTGGACGGTAACCGGAGGACCCTATTGCCCGCCCAATACAAGCACGATGTCGATCACTGTCATGGAAAATGCAAATGCCGGATCGAGCCAGTCGTACTGCAGTGTAACGGCAGTGAACCTTGCAGGGAATACAGCCAGTACTGGAACATGGACACAGGTAGGCACCACGCCGAATGTAGCTACAATCACAACTACAGGATCAAATACAGCCACGGCTTCCGGTCTTATCACCGGGGTATATACCTTCCAGTATACCATCTCGGCCGGTAACGGCTGCCCGGGATCTTCCTCGACCACAACGGTCACAATTTCCGGACAACCTGCACAAGCTGATGCAGGACCTGAACAAGTCCATTGCGGGGCGACCCAGTTCTTTCTTTCAGCCACTCCGAATCCAGTTCCCGGCGGACAGACCGGCACATGGTCACAGATCTATGGTCCCGGCGGCGGATCCTTCAGCGATGTTCATTCGCCCACTGCGACCTTCAACGGAGCCACAGCAGGGCTTTATGTATTTGTGTGGACCATTAGTGAAGGAAGCTGCAGCAACGGGTCACAGATCCGTATCACGAATAACGCGCCTCCCACGACGGCCAATGCCGGTCCCGATCAGGATGTCTGCGGATCGATAGCCACCATGGCAGCCAATGCACCCACAAACGGAACAGGGAACTGGTCGCAGATTAGCGGTCCCAACTCAGCGACATTCTCTTCACTGATCCTTCCCAATACGACTGTTACCGGACTTATTGAAGGGACCTATGTCTTTGCCTGGACCATTTCAAACGGAACCTGCCCGGCAAGCACGGATAATGTAACGATCACCGTTCATAATAATCCAACGGTCGCAAACGCAGGCCCGGACCAGTCACTCTGCAGTCTTACCTCTGTGACACTTGCCGGGAATATCATCGCTTCGGGAAACGGTTTGTGGACCCAGGCAGGCGGACCGGCAGCCACAATAAATAATCCGACGCAGAACAATACAACAGTTACACTTCCATTGCCAGGAGTGTCTCCTAACGTTTACACTTTTGTATGGACCTCGACCCTTGCCTGGACGTTACCGGCCGTTGGTTCCTGTTCAACATCCGATACCGTCGTGATCACGAATAATCCGGTGCCTACCGTATCAAACGCCGGTCCGAACCAGTCGATCTGTCTTTACAGTGCAGTTGTCATGGCAGCCAACACTCCGGTCGTCGGCACAGGTACCTGGACACAAACGGGAGGACCGACCACGGTATCTTTCTCCAACATTAATTCCCCGACAACCTCCGTGAATGGAGTGGATGTGGGCACCTATACTTGCCGCTGGACGATCTCAAATACAATCTGTCCGGATAGTTACAGCGATGTCCAGGTCACGATGAATCCGCAACCGACAATTGCCATTGCAGGTCCCAACCAATCGCTTTGCAATACCACCGTTGCTACCATGGCAGGCAACACTCCTGATCCCGGTCACGGAACCGGAACCTGGAGCCAGATAAGCGGTCCTGCCACGGTTACCTTTACCAATCCGAACAGCCCGACAACTGCAGTTACGGGTATTACAAGCGCCGGAAGTTATGTGTTCCAATGGGAGATAGCCACGAGTGCAGCATGTACTTCTAATGACCAGATGACGGTTCTCAAGAATGCCGATATTTCGATTGTCGGACCAAGTGATGCTACCATATGTAACGGTGGTACTGCTGCGCTTTCCGTAACGGTGAGCGGAGGAGTTTCTCCATACACCTATCAGTGGCAACAGAGCAATGACGGCATTTCAGGGTGGATCAGCGTAACAGGAGGCAGCGGAGCTACAAGCAGCTCTTACACGACTGCTGTGCTGGCTTCGGATCTCTATTACCGATGCCAGGTGACTTGTTCCTGCGGAAACATGACGTCCGGAGTTGCCCACGTAACGGTGGTTCCGGATCCTTCCATCACGGTCAATCCTGTAGGATCAACCATCTGCAGTAACACAACCTGGGCCATGAGTGTGACGGCATCAGGAGGAACACCTTCGCTGAATTACCAATGGCAGCGCAGCACAACCGGTTGCGGAGGTTCCTGGACAAACATTGGCGCGAACAGCCCCAACTATACCACTGCGGCACTGACCCAGACGACCTATTACCGGGTCATTGTATCAGCGACCGGAAACGGATGCAACAACGCGACCTCAACCTGTGCAACGGTTTATGTACCTCGCATAACGACTTCGCCATCATCGGGTACGATCTGTACCGGAGGAAACTTCACGATGAATGTAGTAGTTGATGGAGGGAGCGCCACGCTTGCCTACCAGTGGCAATCAAGTCCCGATAATCTCACATGGGGTAATGTGACCGGTGGTACGGGTGCAAATACCGCCACTTACACCACAGACGTCCTTACATCAACAACCTATTATAAATGTATAGTTACCGTTACGTCGCCGAATTGTGCCGACCTTGTTTCTTCCACAGCAACGGTTACAATTGTGGGTGATCCGAACATTACGTTACAACCTGCCGGAAATACAATCTGTAACGGTGGGACAAGCACACTCTCTGTGACAGCTACCGGCGGGACTCCTACGCTACTTTATCAATGGCAATATTCGCTCTCAAATTCTCCTTACAGCTGGAGCAATGTATCGGGAGGAAGTGGTGGAACCACGAATACCTACACGACCCCTGCTCTTGCTGTAACCACTTATTACAGGGTATTGATTACGGCCGCCGGGAGTGGCTGTGATCCCACTGCTACAACCCCTGCTACAGTCACGGTTGTTCCTGACCCGACCATCGATATCCAGCCGACTGATGCCACCATCTGCAGCGGAACTACAACCACGATTACCGTCAGTGCCAGCGGGGGAACGCCATCGCTGAATTACCAATGGCAATATTCGCTCTCAAATTCTCCGTACAGCTGGAACAATGTATCGGGCGGAAGCGGCGGAACAACCAATGCATATACCACACCGTCACTCGCCTCAACAACCTATTACAGGGTGCAGATCTCGGCCACCGGCAATGGTTGTGATCCTATAAATTCAAACCCGGTTGCAGTTCACATCCCGCACATTACAACCCAGCCAGTCAACGCAACTGTTTGCGACGGCGGGACTCAGGTACTGACCGTCGCAGCCGGGTCAGATGGCGGCACAGCCACTTTTGCCTATCAATGGCAGGTTTCGGCTGTGGATTGCTCGATCGGGTTCTTTGACATCCCCTTAGCCACAACTCCCAGCTATACAACCCCGGTTCTTACAGGCAACAGGTTCTACAAGTGTGTCATTACGGTTTCGACTCCCAGTTGTTCAAACCTTATTTCCAATTGCGCTTCAGTCACGGTTGTTCCTGATCCCTATATTACCGGACAACCATCGGGCGGGAGCATCTGCTCCGGATCAACCTTTAACATGACCGTTACGGCCAGCGGCGGAACGCCATCCCTCACTTATCAGTGGCAAAGCTCAGGCGCATTGGCCGGTCCTTACAGCAATGTCGTGGGAGGTTCAGGTGCCAATACGTCAAGCTATACAACACCGGCACTGGCCGCAACAACTTATTACCAGGTCATTGTATCAGCAGCCGGAAACGGATGCGGTACGGCCACTTCAGTTCCCGTTACCGTCAGCGTCAGCCAGAATGCCACGGCCAATGCAGGAGGTAACAGCACGATCTGCAGTACCGGTACTTATACCATCGCAGGTTCTTCTGCAACTAATTTCACCTCTCTTCTCTGGACCACATCCGGAACAGGAACCTTTAATAACCCGACGGCTCTGCATCCCATCTACTCGCCAAGTGCAGCAGATATCACGGCGGGTACTGTCTCACTCACATTAACCGCATATGCGACTTCACCCTGTTCCAATGCATCGAACAGCATGACGCTTACCATAAATATTGCTCCGGTATCAAATGCCGGACCCGCACAGACGTTCTGTTCCAATATCACATCAGCTACAATGGCCGCCAACAATCCGGCGCCCGGAACAGGATTATGGTCAAAAGTCAGTGGTCCCGGTTCCCCGACGATTACCACCCCGGCATCACCGACTACCACAATAACGGGACTTGGAATAGGGGCAAGTGTATTCCGTTGGACGGTTTCCAACGGAGTATGCGCTCCGGCAGTTTCCGATGTCACAATCACACGGCAGGTTTGTGTTCCTGTTGCCGTTGACGATTATGCAACAACCCCGGAAGACACACCTGTTAGCGGAAACGTTCTTACGAACGATTCCGATCCGAACGGATTAACACTCAGTGTTACCCAGTTTGTAGTTAACGGGACAACCTATGCGGCCGGCACCACTGCAACCATTCCGGGTGTTGGAACACTTGTAATCAATTCAAACGGCACTTGGACCTTTACACCTGCATTAAACTATAACGGACCAGTACCTGCTGCCACATACACCATTACAAACGGTTCGAATACAGCATCAGCAAATCTTTACATCACAATAACCCCGGTAAACGATCCTCCGGTAGCTGTTGTGGATTATTTTACTACCCCGGAAGATACCCCAGTGTCGGGCAGTGTCACCGGGAATGACTATGATGTGGATGGGAACCTGAACCCCAACGGCTATTCACTGGTCACGGGTCCTGCCCATGGAACAGTTTCTTTCAACAGCAACGGATCCTTTACGTACACACCGTCATTGAATTACAACGGACAGGATTCGTTTATTTATTCTGTTTGCGATCTGGGCACGCCGGTATACTGCGATACTGCGATCGTCCATATTACAATACCTGCAGTAAATGATCCTCCTGTTGCCAATAATGATTATGCAACGACACCGGAAGACACCCCGGTAACCATTAGTATTTTAAGCAACGACATTGATGTTGACGGAAGCTTAAACCCGGCAACGATTGACCTTGATCCATCGACACCGGGTGTTCAGACAACATACACGGTACCCGGCCAGGGAACCTTCGTTGTGAACCCGGTAACGGGCATTGTAACCTTCACCCCGGTTCTGAACTTCAACGGAACGGTAACGCCCATTCCATACCAGGTATGCGACAACGGAACACCGCTGCCATCACAGTGTGCCCAGGCGCTAATCCATGTTACGGTAACGCCAGTGAATGATCCTCCTGTTGCGAATGTCGATTATTATACGACGCCGGAAGACACCCCGGTTTCAGGCAATGTAACCGGGAATGATTCCGACATTGACGGTAACCTCAGTCCCAACGGATTTGCGCTGTATACACCACCAACCCACGGAACGATTACTTTCAGCAACAACGGCAGCTTTACTTATACTCCTGCGCCCAATTACAACGGACCTGATTCTTTTATCTATTCAGCCTGTGATCTTGGAATGCCGATCTTATGTGATACAGCAATTGTTTACATAAACATAACGCCGGTGAACGATCCTCCTGTTGCCAATGATGATTATGCAACGACACCGGAAGACACCCCGGTAACCATTAATATTTTAAGCAACGACATTGATGTTGACGGAAGCTTAAACCCGGCAACGATTGACCTTGATCCATCGACACCGGGTATTCAGACAACATACACGGTACCCGGCCAAGGAACCTTTGTTGTGAATCCTGTGACCGGTATTGTGACCTTCACGCCGGTTCTGAACTTCAACGGAACGGTAACGCCCATTCCATACCAGGTATGCGACAACGGAACTCCACTGCCGTCGCAGTGTGCACAGGCTGTAATACATGTTACAGTTACCCCGGTGAATGATCCTCCTATCGTCACAGGAAAAACAGTTACCACTCCGGAAGACACCCCGATTATTATCTGCAGTACGATCAGTGATGTTGACCCAGGTTCGACTTTCACAGCAGTGATGTGCGGCAATCCATCAAGCGGAACGGTAAGTGCGCCTGTAGTTACAGGCAACCAGGTATGTGTGACCTACACGCCAAACCCGAATTACAACGGCACGGACAACTTCTGCATCCAGGTATGCGATAACGGCTCGCCAGTGTTATGCGACACAGCCCAGTACACGGTGAATGTTACACCGGTGAACGATCCGCCGGTTGCCAATGATGATTACAAAACGACGAATGAGGACACCCCTGTTATTATTTTAATCCTCAGTAACGATAGTGACATTGACGGTCCGCTGGATCCGTCATCAATCGATCTTGACCCGTATTCCCCGGGTATCCAGACCAGCTTCACAGTACCCGGCCAGGGCACCTTCCAGATCGCTGGAACCGGAGTAATACTCTTCACCCCGGATATGAACTTCAACGGCACGGTATTTCCGGTCACCTACCAGGTATGCGACAACGGAATACCGCTTCCAGCGCTATGCGCCCTGGCAAATATTCGTGTAACGGTGCTCCCGGTGAACGATCCTCCGTCAGTAACAGGAAAAACAGTCTCTACACCGGAAGACACCCCGATTGTCATCTGCAGCACGATCAGCGATGTGGATGCGGGCTCGACATTTACAGCCAGTATTTGCGGGAACGCTTCGAACGGAGTCCTCGGACCACCGATCGTAACAGGCAACCAGGTATGTGTTACCTACACGCCAAACCCGAATTACAACGGCACGGACAACTTCTGCATCCAGGTATGCGACAACGGCTCACCGGTGCTTTGTGATACGGCTCTTTACACGGTTACCGTAAGCGCGGTCAACGACCCGCCGATAGCAAATGATGATAATGCAACGACGAATGAGGACACCCCGGTAACGATCAACATCCTGTCAAACGACAGTGATATCGACGGCGTACTGGATCCTGCAACGATCGATCTTGATCCTTTGACACCGGGAGTGCAGACTACATACACTGTACCCGGCCAGGGCACCTTCGTGGTGAATCCGATAACGGGCATTGTGACTTTCACCCCGGTACTGAACTTCAACGGAACGGTAACGCCCATTCCATACCAGGTATGCGACAACGGAACTCCACTGCCGTCGCAGTGTGCACAGGCTGTAATACATGTTACAGTCACCCCGGTGAATGATCCTCCTATCGTCACAGGAAAAACAGTTACCACTCCGGAAGACACCCCGATTATTATCTGCAGTACGATCAGTGATGTTGACCCAGGTTCGACTTTCACAGCAGTGATGTGCGGCAATCCTTCAAGCGGAACAGTTAGTGCGCCGGTTGTAACAGGCAACCAGGTTTGTGTGACCTACACGCCGAACCCGAACTTCAACGGAACTGACAACTTCTGCATCGAGGTATGCGACAACGGATCACCCGTGCTTTGCGATACGGCTCATTATACAGTTATTGTGACG
>JAPLDJ010000006.1 GCA_026391805.1 Bacteroidota bacterium
CGAAGACCTGGACTATGGTTCCGAAATCCTTTTCACCCAAAACCAAAGGGATAACTGTATCGCAGAAAAATACTCTGTTCACCCTTCACCGCTCACCGCTCACTCATTTTACCAGTGGGACGAGCTCATGCGCTACGACGAAACCCCGGCAAACCAGGGCCTCTGTCCTCCAGGCTGGCATATACCCACCGAAAATGAATGGAATACTCTCTTCACAAACTGGGTCAACAATGCCTTTGCAGGTGCGCCCTTGAAATACTCAGGCTATTCCGGGTTTAATGCTCTGCTCAACGGAGCAGGACATCTGAATGTTCAGTGGGATTATGCAGGCTTTGCAACGTTTTTCTGGTCATCCACCTCTCATGGCCCCTATAAAGCCTGGGCGCACGCGATGAATGACTTTGATCCGAGTGTGGCGTACTATCCTTCTTCACGGATTAATGCGTTTTCAGTAAGGTGTCTGAAGGATTGAGATCTTTTTTTCTCGCAGATTTTCGCAAATTTAACCCGAGTGTGGCATTTTATCCATCATCAAGGGTGAATGCGTTTTCAGTACGATGTCTTAAAGATTAAGTAGAGAAAAGGAGAAGTAGCGAGGTAGCGAAATTCTGAATTTATTAGTTTTGTCCATTAAAATATTTCTTTCAGATGTCTTATCAAAGACCATATGAGAACCTAGAAGAAAAGGACAGAAATGATCCCGCATATTATGAAACGGGAAGTTCCGTTCTTAAAAACAAATTAGGTATTACAGATACTGAAAAAGCTGCTGAAGAAGAAACCATTGGATTCATCAGAGCCCAGGTCATGTTTACGGCAAAATTGACAAAAAGGACAAAGTTTGATCAGAAATATATTCAATCGATCCACAGGACTGCCCTCGGCCACCTTTATCCGTTTGCCGGAAAATATCGTAATGTGAACTTATCTAAGTCGGGACACCATTTCCTTCCCTTTATTTTTATCAGGAATGGCATGGATTATCTTGAGCAGGAGTTCCTGTCAGAATTGCCTTCTGATTATGACAGTATCGATAAATTAATTGAAGACATTGCCATTGTCCATTGTGAACTGATTCATATCCATCCTTTCCGGGAAAGAAATGGAAGAACTGCAAGGATATTGGCAGATCTGATGTCGAACAGGGCAGGATTTCCATCGCTTGAATTAAATCGATTCAGGGAGGAAAACTACCAGCAATACATTGATGCCTTGAATAAGGGAGATGAGAAAGATTATAAACCGATGATTGAAATTATCGGGAACTTGTTTCCAGTTTCCTGAGAACAGCCTTTCTGATTCTGCTTTCTGTTTTATGGTCAAATCTGATTCCTTCAATTTTTGCTGAAGCAATTGCATTGATGAATATTGATTGAAACGAAGGTTTTTTTACAGGCTTTGATTTCATAAGACAAAGATAACGAATATTTTCAAAACTTCGTTGGTTCAAATTATTTCCTCAAATTCAGCTAAAAAAGTACTTTGCGCTGCCATCTTGATCTGAACACGGATCTCTCGGAGAAAACGCCTGCCTGCCGCAGGCAGGGATTATCATATTCCGTTTATTCCGTGTTTTCCGTGTTCTATTGATATTCTGGGTTGAAATAAATCTAATCCTTACCGCCAGACAACCAGCTCCTTACTTCGTTGTCTTCTTTATGTTTTGGGCTGATTAATAAAAATTTCACGCAGAGTTCCGCAGATGAATCGCAGAGTTCCGCAGATAATAGTTATTATGAATTTAAACTCTGCGGAACTTAGCGTAAAACTCTGCGAAACTCTGCGAGAAAATAAAAACTACTTTTTGTCAACACCTGGTTGAATTTGGATATTCATGGGATTTTAGTCCAAAATAAAAGGAATTTTTCCTATCTTTACACTTCACCAGCAATATGTGAAAAATCTTTACCTCTTCGGATTATTACTTTCTCTGCCTTTCTTTGGATTTTCTCAGGGCGAATTCAATATTTGGTATTTCGGATTCCATGGCGGACTGACATTTAATTCCGGGTCTCCGCAGGCGATCACAGGGGGTCAAATCAATACCGGAGGGACATCAACCAGTATATCTGATTCGCTTGGATCGATCTTGTTTTACTCACAAGGGGTTTACATTTACAACCGGAACCATGTAGTCATGCCCAACGGGGTAGTTCAGGGCCCGCAACTCATCACAAATTACGATCAGGTCAACCTCGGCGTAAAGCAAATCAATAATGAACAAAAATACTACCTGATAACAACAGCGTGTTGCCCTTTCAATCCCGTGCCGGGAGTCCTGGAATATACGGTGGTCGATATGACCATGGACGGAGGTCTTGGAGGAGTTCCTGCCGGAATGAACGGCATTCATATACCGGGTGGAGCACATGCCTACACATCCGTTACAGGTACCAGGCATCACAATAACAGGGATGCCTGGGTACTGGTAAGGCTTGAGGATACCGACAGCAATTATTATTCAACTTATCTGATCGATCCGCTCGGGTTACAGCTCACACCGGTCTTCAGCCCAAGTAACGTCAGTATGACAACGCCGCCTTTTCAAACGCATATCATCCGGAATATGAGAATATCACGCAATGGCTCAAGGTTACTTGCAAATAGTGATTCCCTGGCTGAATTCTGCCAGTTTGATGATGCAAACGGGCATGTTACCCCGTTGTTCACTTTTTGCCTGCCCAAATATACCGGTATACCCACTTTAATCAATAGTGTTGAATTCTCAGTCGATTCTAAATTTCTATATATCGCGGGACAAACACGTGGTGCACCCGCAATTTCTATTCTTTATCAATACGATGCGACAAAAACAGATTCACTGCAGTTCGTTCAGAGCGGAGTCCTCATTGCTACACCTCACAAAGGAGGTGGTTTGCAATTGGCGGAGGACTGGAAAATTTATCAGACCCTGGCGGATATAGATTCCATAAGCGTAATCAACAACCCATCCGTTCAGGGCGCAGGATGCAATTATCAATACGAAGTTCTGGGTCTGAAAGCAACCAGCAGCGGAGACGGGTTTCCTCAATTCATCGAACGGTATTATGCCGTTATCCATGATTCAGGATATTGCCAGGACCAGCCGTTTCATTTTACGCCTGCCATCTGGCCTCCTGCCGACAGCATCCATTGGGATTTCGGCGATCCGGCTTCAGGAGTAAACAACTTTTCCAACATCCAGAATCCATTTCATACATACCATGCATCCGGCCCTTTTACGGTTCATCTCTTTGTAAGGCACAATGACAACCGCATCGATTCTGCAACGAAAACCATTCTTGTCGCTTATACACCCCAGCCATTGCTGGGACCCGACCAGGTGATCTGCAACGGAGATTCCATCACCCTCGATGCCGGACTCTTAGGCGGTGCTGTTTACCAATGGGCAAATCTGACCTTAGGACAATACAATATCGGAAACAGCCAGACCTATAAAACCAATGTCCCGGCTACCTATATGGTGTCGGTAACCGATTACGACGGTTGTGCGGGAATGGATACGATCACGCTGTATCCGCCGCCACATGTAACAAATGATCCTCTCTTCAAGTCGATCTGCTCCGGAGAATCAACCGCCATCCCATTGATGTCGGATATCCCCGGAACCAATTTCCACTGGACAGCAACCCTGACATTGGGAACCGTCACAGGTTTCAGCGCAGATTCAGGACTTGTCATTAACCAGGTATTGATCAATCCTACCTCCTCGCCGGGAATTGTCAACTATCACATTACCCCGAAAACAGGAAATTGCAATGGAATTCCTTCGGATTTTTCAGTCACGGTAAATCCTATTGATACCGTGAAAGTCACTATTTCCGCATCTGCGAATAATGTTTGTGCAGGAACTTCTGTCACCTTTACTGCAACTCCAACAAATCCCGGGTTAACACCAACTTATCATTGGAAGGTCAACGGGATCAATTCAGGCACGAATTCAACGTCGTTCACTTATACACCTTTGAACAATGATGTTGTGACCTGTGTGCTGACTTCCTCGAATACGGTTTGCACGTTTAACAATCCTGCTGCGAGTAACCAGTTATTAATGGTGGTTCATAGTGTATTGGCTGTGGGCATTACTGTTTCATCTTCAGCAAATAATATCTGTGCCGGCTCATCAGTTACCTTTACCGCAACACCAACTAACGGAGGCTTGACACCTTCATACCAGTGGAAAGTGAACGGCGGGAATGTGGGAGCTAACAGTCCGGTTTATACTTACATTCCGGTTAATGGAGATCTTGTATCATGCATACTGACATCTTCAGAAACATGTACAACTGGAAATCCGGCAACAAGCAACCAGGTCGCCCTGATCGTCAACCCACTCCTGCCAGTCAGCATCACAATTTCCTCTTCTTCCAATCCCTTCTGCCAGGGAACAACTGTGACCTTCACCGCTGTGCCCACAAACGGCGGTTCAACACCTGCCTATCAATGGAAGGTAAACGGGATCAATGCCGGCATCAACAGTTCAACATTTTCCTATATCCCAAATAATGGGGATGTTGTTACCTGTATTGTGAATTCAAATATTTCCTGTCCCACCGGCAATCCTGCCACTTCGAATACCATCACGATGGTCCAGAACAACAGCATTCCGGTCAGTGTTTCAATCGCCCCATCCTCAAACCCTGTCTGTGCAGGGACATCAGTAACATTTACAGCAACACCAACCAACGGCGGAACAATTCCATCCTATCAATGGAAAGTGAACGGAAGCAATGCCGGAACCAACAGCCCGGTTTATACTTATACTCCTGCAAACGGGGACCTCGTCACCTGCACACTTACATCGAATGTCGCATGTGCCAGCGGGAACCCGGCCACATCCAATTCGGTGACGATGACCGTCAACCCGAACCTGCCGGTCAGTATTTCCGTTTCGGCTTCTGCAAACCCGGTTTGTGCAGGAACAACAGTGATTTTCACGGCAGTAGCAACTAACGGGGGAAGTACCCCGGGGTACCAATGGAAGGTCAACGGAGTAAATGCCGGGAGTAATTCATCAACGTTCAGCTATGTGCCACTTACAGGAGACCAGGTTTCCTGCATCCTGACTTCAAATGCCACCTGTCCGACAGGCAATCCTGCAACTTCCAATGTGATTTCGATGACAGTCAATCCCAATATGCCTGTCAGTATCAACATATCCGCTTCTGCAAATCCGATCTGCTCAGGAATTGCTGTGACTTTTTCGGCCAGTCCCACCAATGGAGGATCCACGCCGGTTTACCAATGGAAAATAAACGGGGTAAATGCCGGCACAAACTCTTCAACCTACACATACAATCCCGCTGCCGGTGACCAGGTAACGTGCATCCTGACCTCGAACATCGCTTGTCCGACAGGGAATCCGGCCGTCTCCAACACGATCACAATGAACGTCGCCTCACCACCTGTTGTCACCTTTACATCGTGTTTTGATACCATCACGACACTGATTGCCAAACCCATCAAACTAAGGGGAGGGATACCGCTTGGCGGGACCTATTCAGGAACTGGAGTAAATTCATTGACTGGCATTTTCACGCCATCACTGGCAGGTGCAGGAATGCATACGATCACTTACACCTGCACGAACGTTTCCCTTTGCACCGCTGCAAAGACAAGAACAATCACCGTTCTGTCAACGCCTGGATTCACTTGTGGGAACATCCTGATTGATATCCGTGACGGAAAGAGTTATCCCACTGTACAGATCGGAACTCAATGCTGGTTCGCCGAAGACCTTAATTATGGCTCGGAGATCCTGTTCACGCAGAATCAAAGAGACAACTGCATTGCAGAAAAGTATCACAATCCAGCATCCAGCATCCAGCATCCAGCATCAGTTTACCAGTGGGACGAGCTCATGCGCTACGACGACACTCCGGCACAGCAAGGCCTTTGTCCTCCGGGATGGCATATACCGGCTGAAAATGAATGGAACACCCTTTTCACAAACTGGGTCAACAATGCCTTTGCCGGATCTCCGCTGAAATACTCCGGCTATTCCGGGTTCAATGCTCTGCTTAACGGAGCAGGACATCTAAACGTTCAGTGGGATTATGCAGGATTTGCAACATTTTTCTGGTCATCCACTTCCCACGGTCCTTACAAAGCCTGGTCACATGCCATGAATGACTTTGATCCGAGTGTGGCATTTTATCCATCATCAAGGGTGAATGCGTTTTCGATCAGATGTCTAAAAGATTGAGATCATTTTTTCTCGCGGATTTTCGCAGATTTAACCGCAGATTTCGCTGAGACCTCTGATTCCGGCAAAGGCAGAAAAAAGTTATAATATCCTGCATGGATCTGCGTGGATTTGCGTAAAACGAACTTACACGAAGAAAATCTGCGTTAATCTGCGAACAAATCAGCGAAAATCTGCGAGAAATAATGCCATGAATGATTTTGATCCGAGCGTGGCGGTGTATCCTTCGCTAAGGTCGAATGCCCTTGGGGTGAGATGTCTGAAGGATTAAGTAGCGAAAATTAATTGCGATCCCGAGTACTCTGGAGAAGCAATCTCCATTGCTAAACCCAACTGTTGTCATTGCTAGGAGCGGCAGCGACGAAGCAACCCCCTTCAATTACATTTCAACCTTGTCCTTTTCTTTGATTGTCCAAAAGAATGACACCCGGAAATAAGTAGGGGCGATTTATGAATCGCCCCCACTCAGAAACGCGCACCAACCAAAATTTTGGGCTAAAGCCCTGTATGTTTACCTTTCTTTGAACCCCGCGCTAAAGCGCAGGGTAATTCATTTACCAATAATCTAACTATTTCGTTATTTCACAACACCATCTTCCTGTTCACGTACGTGATCAGCCCCGCGATGTTGTGCTGCCCGGTCTTTTTGTAGATGTTCAGCCTGTGTGTTTCGACCGTACGTATGCTGAGATTCAGTTCTTCTGCGATCATTTGTGTTGATTTCCCCGTCATCATCAGCTTCACGATGTCAGATTCGCGAGGTGTAAACTGGTCCTTTATTAAAAACCGGTAGCGATCAGGGATGTCAAGCCTCGGTTTGGGTCTTTTCCCAACCCTTGGAGGAAAATATTCACCTCCTTCCTTTACCATATGCATCGCTGCAACCAGCTCCGTCGGGCTCACATCTTTTGTAACAATGCCCCGGATGCCGGACGCCCGCGCTTCTGCCTCCACATCCTCCGTATCCATGGAAGTTACAAGCAGGATCGTCGCACCGGGCTGCTGCTTAAGAATTTCAACTGCCGCCATCACCCCGTTAAGGCACGGCATCATGTAATCCATCAGGATCACATCAGGCCGGTGTTCAAGGGCCATGACAACAGCCTCCAAACCGTCGCAGGCCTCCAGCACCTGCCAGTTTGGATAGTGCTTGTGGAGAGAATCCGCTAAAGAGGTGCGGAGAAGTGCATAATCCTCGGCAATCAATATACGGCTGATCATTAAATCAATGGGTCTTATCCCTGTAATGGCTTTATCAGGGTCTGTGATAACCCCGCAAATATACTAAAGATTTTTTCATTATCATCATTCATCCTGATCCCCCAACGAAAAAAATTGCATGATCCTACGTAGTTCTACGTAGAAAACACCAAAAATTACGTAGTTTCCTCGATTGACAATGGCCTGTTACCGGGTTTAACTTTGGTGTTATGGATCCGATACGTATAAAAGGTTGTTTCAACGGAGTGCCGGAAAAGTTATCCGGAATCCAAAAACTTTTATCCGGAACCCGAAAAATATTATCCGGAATACTAAAATTCTTATCCGGAATTCAAAGAAAGTTATCCGGAACTCAAAATATATTATCCTGAAAGCAAAGGCTTTTAATCTGAACCCAAAAAATATTATCCGGAAGTCAAAAACTTTTATCCGGAACCCGAAAAATATTATCCGGAGGGGGAAAGAAATTTAACGGAATGCAAAAAACACTATCCATATACATAATAACATCCCACAGAATTCAAAACCTGTAAATAGTTTACCGTTATTTTCAATTATTCACCCTTAAAACCAAAAATTATGGCTAAGACAAAATCAAATGCGATCGGGAACACGCTGGGCCGTGCCCGCGAAATGGTCACCTATATCAGCGGCTTTGTAGGATATGCACCTCCCCGTAACGAAGAAAGCGTGGCTGAAATGCAGAAATTACTGGAGGAGATCACAAATGTAAATGCAGGTGAAAGCGCTGCATACACCAGGATGCATGAATCGATCAGCAACCGGGTGGATCTATTTTCCGGCAGCAATGGTTCCGTGCTGCACCTCCTGGTACGCATCCGCGGAGCGGTGGAATCACAATACGGAAAGAAATCGAGCGAAGCGGAAAGCATTGCCATGCTGATGCGAAAGATTACTACCTATAAGCACAAAAAAGAATCAAAACAGGCTGATGCAACACCGGCCGAACCTATTACCGCACCGTTGGAAACTTCAGTCTCCCACTCCCGCTCAACACGGTCGTTTAGTTCCCTTTACAAAATCTTCCTCGACATGCTGAGTACGGTCAAAGAGTTCGGCAACTACAAGCCCGGCAACCCGGAGCTGGAGATCCCGCAGCTGGAAACGCAGGCCGGTGTGATCGAAGCCTCCATCAATGCCGTCGCCACCGCCACACAGAACCTCCAGGTAATGCGGAGCAGGCAGCGTGGATTATATGATGACCTCACCGAACGCGTCCGCCGGATCAAGGCATACGTGAAAGCGCAGTACGGGAGCGGGTCGGATGAGTTTAAGATGATCAAGGGGATCAGGGTCTGAAGACCAATGCGGGAATGCAGAATGCAAGGCGATTCATGAATCGCCCCTGCTCAGAAACGCGCACCACCCATAATTTTGGGCTAAAGCCCGGTAGAATTCCTTCCTCCAGACCCCGCGCTAAAGCGCGGGGTAATTCATTTAAGAATATTTTCGCTATTTCGCTCCTTAATATTGCGAGTCCCGATTTTTTCGGGACGAAGCAACCCCCTTCAAGTTGAGTAAAGGGCACGCGCTGCAAGCGCGCGCCAGCCAGGGATTGACGCTCAATGTTTTCGGGCACGCGCTGCAAGCGCGCGCCAGCCAGGGAGTCGCACGCCAGCCAGGTAGTAATGAATAATTTTTTACCTTTACCTTCGATTATCCGAACAATCGCAAGGATTCCATGAACCAGTCCAGACCCCGGAAAAATAATACTCCGGGCAGCAAGCAGAAAAGCAAGTTGCCTCCTCCCCTTCCTCCAAAGCCATCCGGGACGATTGGCAAAAAGAACTTTCTCTCC
Source organism: Bacteroidota bacterium (assembly GCA_026391805.1). Lineage (GTDB taxonomy): Bacteria > Bacteroidota > Bacteroidia > Bacteroidales > FEN-979 > FEN-979. Next base: position 9,246 of record JAPLDJ010000006.1, read on the forward strand.
GGAACGACTCCTTACCTGATCCTTGTCGCCGCAATCACCTTCATTGTCTTCATTCCCTCATTGTTCAACGGCCTTATATTATGGGACGACCACTCCTATACCTGGGAAAGCCCGTTCCTCAGGCAGTTTGATTTCGCAAAGGTCTTTTCGTTCTCGACCTTTTATATGGGGAACTACCACCCGCTAACGCTGCTTTGGCTGCACCTTGAATGGCTCATCTTCCCGTCAGGGAACCCGGAACTGTTCGGCGGACTCAATCCCTTCTGGTTTCACCTGAACAACATCCTGCTTCACCTTGTCAGCACCGTTCTTGTTTTCAAAGTGATCTATGAACTTTTGGATAAAAAGGATTGGAAAACGCCGCTTATAGCAGCGCTTCTTTTCGGCATTCACCCGATGCATGTGGAATCGGTGGCGTGGGTCTCGGAGCTGAAGGATGTGCTCTACGGGGCGCTCTTCCTTGGCGCCATACTGGTCTATATCCGCTACCTGAAGAACCGGAAGATCCTTTTCCTGGCGCTGTCGTTCATCCTTTTCATCCTGTCGAACCTTTCCAAAGGACAGGCCGTTACCCTGCCGGTACTTTTCATCCTCATTGATTATTATAAAGGAAGAAAATTGGACTGGAAAGCCTGGCTGGAGAAAGTACCGTTTCTGGCCGTTTCCATCTTTTTCGGGATCCTGGCCCTGCGCGCACAGGCATCGGCCAGCGCACTCGGCAGCGGCCAGGTATTATCCTTCGCAAGCATCATCAATGCCAGTTACGGTGTGGCGGTATACCTGTTCAAAGCCATTGTTCCTGTTCATCTTTCGGCCGTACAGCCATACCTTTACGAGGGGATGCAATTTCCATGGTACTTCTACCTGCTCCCGTTCCTCATCCTCGGCCTGCTGGCATTCTGCATTGCAGCGGTCCGCAGATCGAAAGCGTGGCTCTTCGGATTTCTCTTCTTCCTTATTGCGGTTTCTGTGATGGTGAAACTGGTCCCGGTGGGTGATTCGCTCATCAATGAGCGGTACACCTACATTCCCTACATCGGACTGTTTTTCATTATGGGACATCTGTTCTCCATCCTCAGTGAAAAGAAAAAACTGAAGACGGCTTTATGGTCCGTACTGATCATATTCTTCCTCATCCTTACTGTTACAACCATACAACGGATCAGCACCTGGAAAGATACCGGCACTTTTTGGAATGACGTCATTCACAAATACCCGGAATACTGGCGCGGCTACTACGGGATGGGTGTCCTGAGCTATAACACTTCCGAACTTGACCAGGCATTTCTTTACGCCGACACAGCCTGTTCGAAAAAGCCGCCGGCAGCGCCCTACATGCTGAGGGGGGCGCTTTACCTCAACCACCTGAAACAGCCTGAAGCCGCCGTTGCAGATTTCAACAAGGTGCTCTCCTTCCATGAAAAGGGTAGTCCGTTTGAAATTGATGCCCGTCTGAGCCTCGGACAGATCTGGCTGGCAAAGGAAAAGTATGACAGCGCCATTAAAATCCTGGATGAAGCGATCGTCCTTTCTCCCAATGCTCTTCAGGGATACATGCTGAAAGCGAAAGCGCTGACAGGACTTAAACGATACCCGGAAGCGGAGAACGAATACACAAAAGCCCTTCAGGTCGATCCCGGTTTCAGCGACGGTTATCTTTCGCGGGGAATGCTCTATGCGGATTACCTGGCGCAATACGAAAAGGGGATCGCCGATTTCAACAAGGTGCTGGAGCTGGTTCCCGGACAGGCGGATGCGCGGGTGGGCATCGGGTTCTGCTATTACCGGATGAACAACCCGGAAGAGGCCATCCGTGAATATGACCGGATCCTGCAAACCAATCCCGGCGAAGGCCGTGTTTATTATTTCAGGGCGCTGGCGAATGCATCTCTGAACAAATACCAGGAAGCTTATTCCGACGGATTGAAGGCGCTGGAACTGCGGTTTAACGTCAACCCTGCGGAACTGAATGGCTGGAAAGCGAAAGCAGGAATCAAATGACTCCTGCCATCAGAGATTGTTTTAAACGGATAAAAATCGTTCACGCAAAGGCCGCAAAGGTGAAACGCAAAGTTCGCAAAGGGTTTAATTCCTGATCTCAACTCTTAGCGTCCTTTGCGAAAATCTTTGCGTTCTTTGCGAGAAACCAACTTTTGAGACAGCCTCAAAGAAGGGGTTAGTTCATTAGGTTACCAACTCCCGTCGGATGTGTGTTTATTTTTTGGAATCATTACCTTTGCTTCTGTCTAATCCTGAATTCGCCTGCGACAAAAACTGATCACCGGTCTACTGATGCTGTTCTCAGCCTTGCTGCTGCTCCCCGGGTGCGACGTCACAAAACCGATCCCCAAGGGGGAGTATCTTCTGATAAAGAACAAGATCAAGGTGCAAGGCGGCAAGTTTCCCAAGGACGAGCTGACGAGTTACATCCAGCAGGAGCCGAATAAAAAGCTGTTCGGCCTGTTCCGGTCGAACATCGCCTTCTACAACATGGGAAGCAAGGGGAAGGATACGAAATTCAACCGATGGCTGAAGAACAAGGTGGGTAGGGCTCCCGTTCTCCTTGATACAATGATGATCAACACTTCAAAGAAGCAGATGGGGCTTTACATTGCCAATAAAGGACACTTTAATTCCACTGTCACTGATTCCATTGAATACCACAAGAAAAAAGCCACGGTCACGTACATCGTCAAACCGAGTGTACCCTACACCATTCAGAACATCTGCTATGAGATTGCCGACACAGTCCTGGCCGGATTTGTTTTCAGGGATACGGTAAAATCACTCATTCACATCGGCAGGAATTACGATTCATACCTTCTTGATGCGGAACGCACCCGGATTGTAAATGAGATGCGGGACCAGGGCTATTATCATTTTTCATCCAGCTACATCCGTTTCATTATCGACAGCGCTTACAAAACCCGGAAAATGGATCTGACCATCGAGATACGGAACCTGATCGTCCCGTCCCTCGACTACCTCGGGACCTTTACCGAAGCGAGGCATGCCCGTTCAAAGATCAACAAGATCCTGATCATTCCCGAGTACAGCCTTTTGCAATCAGACACGATGAAATACGACACCCTTGCCGTTACGTACAAGGCCAAAAAGCACGACACAACAGGAAGCACCTATTATATCCTCCGCAACACCAAATTGCACCTGAAGCCAAGGACCATTTCTCAAATGATCTTCATCCGGAGCGGCAGTTATTTTAACCGGACCGACGTCAGCCAGACCTATTCACAGCTGGCTTCGCTTCAGATCTTCAATTACATGAACATCCAGTTCAATGAAACTCCCGGAACGGGGCCGGAGAGCCGCGACAAACTCGACTGCAGGATCCTTCTATCCCGTGTGCCGGTCCACTCTTTTACCATATCCACCGACGGCACGAACTCTGCCGGGGCTTTTGGCGTACAGGGGAACTTTATCTACCAGAACCGGAACCTGTTCCGGGGAGGACAGCTCTTTAAGATCAGCCTTTCAGGGGCAGCGTCGATGCAGGGAAATGTTGGAAGCGATCCGCATCCGGGATTTTTTAACACAGTTGAGTTTGGTGCCAATACTAGTCTTACATTCCCGCAGTTCCTGATCCCGATCCGCCCCGAGGCCTTTTCAAAGAAATTCAAGCCGCGCACGACCATATCATTTGGTTATAACTTCCAGCGCAAGCCTGATTATGACCGCCACATCACAAATGCGACCTTCGGCTACAGCTGGAACCAGAACGAAAAACTAAAGCATACCCTGAATCCTGCAGAAATCTCCTTTGTGAAGATCTTCCCGGATTCCAGCTTTACGGCATACCTCAATACCCTCGATGACAAGCGGCTCAAGAACCAGTATACCGATCACCTTGTGGCCGGGTTGAGGTACACGCTTACCTACAGCGGGCAGGATGTAAATACCGTGAAAGACTTTGCCTATATCCGATCCAATTTCGAAACCGGGGGTAATCTGTTTTATGCCATCAATGAACTTGCAAATACCCCGAAAACAACTACATCCTACATTGTCCTCGGTGTTCCCTATTCCCAGTTTATCCGTCCGGATATGGATTTCCGGTTTTATCATTTCTTCAATAAAACCAACTCATTTGTCACACGGTTTTATGGAGGTATCGCTGTACCTTACGGCAATTCGATCTCGGTCCCTTTTGAAAAAGCGTTCTTTGCCGGAGGCGCCAACGACATCAGGGGATGGAAGATGGGAAGCCTTGGCCCGGGTCATTACCATAACGATACGGTTGGAAACTCCTATGATCAGACCGGCGACATGCAGTTGCAGCTCGACCTTGAATACCGTTTCCAGGTATGGAAGCAGGTACGTTCAGCCCTTTTCATGGACATCGGCAATGTCTGGCTGATCCACAATTCACCCGATCTTCCGGGCGGACAATTCGATATCAACTATTTTATCCCCGACCTTGCGATGGATATCGGCCTGGGTTTACGGGTTGATTTTGATTATTTCATCATCCGGCTCGACCCGGCAGTTCCCATAAGGGTACCCTACTATTTTGAGAACAATCACTGGTACGTTGGGAAACTCGGCTTATCGGACATCATCTGGAACTTCGGGATCGGATATCCTTTCTAATTATTCGTATTCAGGTCCTGGACGGCGATCAGGTGGTCGTACTGTGATCCCGTGGGGTGATAATAGATCCAGATGGTGTATTCATTCTCGGTTTCCCAGTGATTCCCTTCAATGAATGATTCATCTGCCCTGCCTGTCCGGTTATCTTTCAGGACATAGATGTAATTGTAATAGCCCTGCTTGAGGAAGAGCGTTTTCTCATAGCCTTTCCACTCCGTATTGTAACTCATCCGGCTGCTGTCGCTTAGCTGCCAGTCGGTCAGCGCCCCGAGAATATAGATCTGGCCGATGGTCACCGGCGTTTCAAACGGCAGGTAAAAGTGCACCCATGCATAATCGGCTTCGATGTTGCTGTTCTGGGCGTGTTCCTCATTCTTGATCAGCCGCCGGCCATTGATCTCATGGTCGGTCACATAATTTTTTGTGGTCCGACGAAGATCATCCGTCAGGTAAACCTGGTACCCGTTATTATCATAATCGATCTTCCGGATGCGCTCCGACTGGTATAAAAGGCTTTTCGTGTCGAACGACCTGTACTCATTTCCACCGTTGAAAATGGCCTGCGGCATATCCGTATAATCCAGTGAATTTCCGCGGACAAACCGGGGTTTCAGTCCCCGGAGGGCATTGTCCTGCCGGTCGTTCTGTGTGATGGTTACCTTCAGCTCGCGGTTCGGATCATTGATCGTCATGCTGTTGAAACCAATGGTGAAATCGACCTGCTGACGTGTGTACCGGTCGGTGATGTTGTTTGCCTGGCGTGCATTTCCAATAATTGTAATGGGGGAATTTTCCAGCACCATGAACCGCCAGGTGATAACGATGTTGGAAGGATCATCAAGGAATACAATGATCATGTAATTGCCCGACAGCTTAGGCCGGAGGTTTGGAGTCGGCAGGACCGTTGAATAATGGATATAATGGGTTGTGGTATTGAAGGAATAAGATACGTCGGTGATCAGGTCATCCGGGTAACCATCAATGTACTCGGTGGGTGTAAGCTCTGAAGAAGTGGTCCAGTCGGCTTCGCAATGGAGGATCGTATAACGGAACTGTTCAGCGTCTGAATCAATATCATCAAACGAGAAGATCAGCCGCTCCCCCGGGAGTTTCATTACCGGCGACGACATCTCGAACCCTTCTTTGTAAAGCAAAACCGTCTTGACCGAATTCCTGTAGACGCGGTTTTCATTTGGGAAAGTAGTCGTCCCTGCCAGGGTCTTTAACGTAAAGCAAAACAACGGAACAATTACCACGACGAATTTCAAGATTGATATAACGGTTTTCATTTATGTTGTTTTTCAGCCCCTCCCCCTGTTGAAGTTAATTAAATAGGGGAAAAAATGTCACGCAGAGTTACGCAAAGTTTAACGCAGAGTCACGCAGAGTTAAAATTTATATTATCTATTCTCTGCGGAACTCTGCGATTAATCAGCGAGACTCTGCGAGAAAATAAAAATTACTTCCATGTCTGCCCCTCGGTGGGTGGGGCTATCTCCTCCTGAACTCCGCGCAAACCACGGCTGTAGCAACAGCGGCATTCAGGGATTCTGCATGATCTGCCTTTTCTCCACCATACGACGGAATACTGATCCTGTCGGTGACGCAGGCGGCAGCATCTGCTGAAATACCTGCAGCTTCATTCCCGATTAGCAGGATCCCCTTTGGTTCAAGTTTTTTTTCATAGATGTTTTCACCTTCCATGAAGGTCCCGTAAATCTTTGTCCCGGGATCAAGTGATGACAGGAATTCCGGCAGGTTACAGTACTCCACCCTGACCCTTGCCACCGATCCCATCGTAGCCTGGATGACCTTCGGGTTGAAAAGATCGACCGTTTGTGAAGAGCAGACGATGCACCGGATGCCGAACCAGTCGGCGACCCGGATGATGGTGCCGAGGTTTCCGGGATCGCGGATATCGTCGAGTGCAAGAACAAGATCCTGCAAAGGTGAAACAGGCAGGGTCCCCAGTTCAGGGACTTCAGCGAGCGCAAGGGCCGGCGAAGGCGAAGAGAGCGCCGTGATCCGTTCCATCTCCTGTTCAGTAACCTCGCTGAAAGGGATCTTCTTCTCCTGAAGATTTTCTTCATGTTCCCGGATCCAGCCTGCCAGTGCATAAACGGTAACGATCCTGAACGGGCTGTCCGCCAGTTCCATTACAAGCTTCGATCCTTCCGCGATGAACCGGCGGTGAAGATCCCTGAACTTTTTCTGTTTCAGCGACTGAATGAGTTTTATTTCGTTCCTGGAAAGCATAAAAAAATCCCGGGAATTATCTGTTCCCGGGACAAATTTAATCAATCTTTAACTCGGAATAACTTCCGGTCTATTCGGCAAAGACTTCGAAGTTGATATCGAGCTGAACCTCCTTGTGAAGGATGATCCTGGCTTTGTAACTTCCGAGTTCCTTGATGTGTTCTCCGTCGATGTGGATCTTCTTGCGGTCGATGTCGAAATTGAACTGATCTTTGATGGCCTGGGCAATCTGTATCGTATTTACGCTTCCGAAGATCTTACCCGATTCAGCGGCTTTGGCGCCGATCTTCACGGTGATGTTCTCCAGTCCTTTCGCCAGTTCCTGAGCTTCATTCAGAACCTTGTCGGCCTTGAAGGCTTTCTGCTTCAGGTTCTCGGCCAGGATCTTTTTGTTGGTCGTCGTTGCAAGGATCGCCATTCCTTTCGGGATGAGGAAATTCCTGCCGTATCCAGGTTTAACATTTACTTTCTCGTTGATGTATCCCAGGTTCGGGACATCCTGTGTTAAAATCACTTCCATATCGTCCTCCCTTATTTTAAAAGATCTGCTACATAAGGCATTAACGCCAGGTGGCGTGCCCTTTTAATTGCCTGTGATACTTTCCGCTGGTACTTGGTGGATGTACCGGTGATCCTGCGGGGAAGGATTTTTCCCTGTTCGTTTACAAACTTCAGAAGAAAATCTGCGTCCTTGTAATCGATGTATTTGATGCCGCTCTTCTTGAACCGGCAGTATTTTTTCTTTTTGGTGTCGACGGCGATCGGTGTCAAATATTTGATCTCGCCTGCTTGCTGTGTTGCCATGGTTAATTTTTTTTACGTTCGACAATCGGGTTACTCTTCTTTTTGCTTTTCTGCCTTGACCTTGTTACGCTTCTTTTCGCTGTAAGCGATGGCATGTTTTTCAAGTGCCACAGTCAGAAAACGCAGGATGCGCTCATCGCGTTTAAACATCACTTCCCATTCACGGATCATGGTCGGATCGGCTTTGAACTCGATCAGGTGATAGAATCCGGTGGATTTTTTCTGGATGGGATAGGCGAGTTTGCGCAAACCCCAATTGTCCTCGTGGACAATCTCCGCCTCTTTGGTGATCAGAAATTTCTGATACTTTTCAACCGTTTCCTTCATCTGTTCTTCAGATAAAACGGGAGTCATAATGAAAACGGTTTCGTACTGGTTTAACATCTGTTTGATTTTTAATGATTAAGATTTTTTCAAAAGGGACGGCAAAATTAGTAAATAGATTCGAGAACTCCAAACCGGGTTGATCAGAAATTACATGTTTATTGAAATGGATGCTGGATACTGGATGCTGGATGCTGGTTGTGTGAGTTATGAGTCTGGTGTTATGGTTTGGAATTAATGGATGAGGATCATTGTTCAAAACCTAAAAAGGGTTTTATAATCAAACTCTTACTAATATTCTAACCCACACTCAAACATCCAGCATCCAGCATCCAGCATCCAGCATCATTTAGCAATTTGTCCAAAGTCCTGCACCCACTGGTACATTTCGGCCTTGAGCCCGCTGGTATAGCAAGCCACGTGGGTCCATTTGGGATCGAGAAGGTTGTACCGGTGACCGTAGTCGGGGATCCCGGAATCGATCAGCAGCTGGATGACGATCTCGCGGGCCGATCCTTCGGGAAACCTGCCGGCCAGGTTCTCATTGCCATCCTTCATGCCCGGTGAATATTTCCGGATGCGGTCCCATGGCCAGGAGCCATCGCTTCCCCGGTGTCCCAGCGACCAGTTGTGCCGGTCCTGGTCGAGGGCATGCTTCCGTGACGCTTCATAGATCCCCTTGTCCGGCTTCAGGATCGACATCGGGGGTGTTTTTTTCAGGTCCCTGATCAGGCTTTCGGTTGCATGATACTCCTCCTCGTATTCGTTCGACCAGGTTGTATCAATCCTCTTTAACCGCTCGGTTCCGTTAATTGATTCATAATGGGTGGAAAGGGTGTAATTGCGCTTCCCTTTCCCGTAATGATCCAGGTTCAGCTTTGCCAGGTCATAATAATACTGCACATACTGAACATACCCGGCCGGATCGCTCCTGAGCAGGTTGATCTCATAAACCATTTCCCGCTCCTCAGGCTTCATGTAGCCACAGTTCTTCGCCGTATTCAGCGCTTCATGCCCCTGCGGAAAGCAAAATGCAGGAGCCATGATCAGGCCAATTAACAACGGAATGATTGGTTCGGGGATCGCAAATCCTGAATGAGCTGCCCGGCCATTTTCTCTCTTCATGACGATACTTTATCTTAAAAATGAAGGTCGGGTAAAATTCAGGTCATAGGTGATCCTATAACGTCAGGATCATCCTGAAATTATAAGATGAAAGAAGATTCAGAAAAAAAGAATATTTACCTCATCGCAAGCATGATAACCACCCCGATAATGATCAGGATGTACATGCTAAGCACTACGATCGTGAAGATCCCGACAAACCGGAAATGGCGCTTCAGGTAATCGATGGCCTGTGCCATCAGGGCATTTGAGTTTCCTCCTCCAAGGTTTATTTGGAGCAGCGACTGTTTGGTTAGGGTTGAAAAACGGAAAAGATAATAGATCGGGAAAAAATAGATGGCTGAAAAGATGATGTAAATGATGCCCATCCATGGCCCCATAACAGCAGCGTACGGACTGAAAGCATAGGAGGATGCAACAGAAAATGCAAAAAGCATGATGATGCCGACAAGTATTAGTAATCCGAAAGCAATAAAACCAAGGATGGAGAGAAAGTTCGTCCATTTGCGGATCTCGTTCAGGTGCAGCAGTGTGGCACCTTGCAATTCGATCCTCTGATCCTGTATTTCCATGATCCTGTTAGTTGTACCGGTTGTTTCCATACGTTTCGATTTTAAGGTTGAACATTGGCAAGAGATGACTCTGGCGGAACGAGGTAAATTTATTGATTTTTCAGAAAGCACCCCGGATATTTCCAAATTTCTTTACTTTTGACCGGTGATCCTTTCATTGCAAGACCGGTTCTTCGAATGATGCAACAGAAATACCCCAAGATCGTTCTCCTGTGCCTCGCCGCACTCCTGCTGGCCTTTTTCGCCAGCAACCGCCTCTTCCGTGCCGATCCCCAGGGCTGGAGGCTGATCATTTCGAGCGATGGCCTCGGCTATTATTCCTACCTGCCTGCCTTTATCATCGACCATGATGCCACCTACAAAAAAGTGACGGAGCGTGAAGCAAAGATCCTTCGTTACGACCGGTATAAACCCAGTTACCTGGTCAGGATTGACGGCCGGATCGTGAACAAGTATTTTTCAGGAGAGGCGTTGCTGCTGCTTCCTTTTTTTCTGCTTGCGACAATCTTTTCCTGGATCGGGGGTATTGAGATCACCGGTTATTCATTCTTTTTCCAGCTTTTCACAGGACTCGGCGCACTGTTTTATCTTCTGCTCGGACTCTATTTCCTGAAAAAGATCCTTGATCACCTGAAGATCCACCCGGTGCTTATATCCATCCTCCTTCCGGTTATCCTGCTCGGGACCAATCTTTTTTACTATTCCCTCTGGCAGCCGACGATGTCGCATGTCTATTCATTTTTTGCCATCAACGGGTTTCTCTGGATGGTTTGCCGCATCGTCAGGGAGGGCAGGCAAAGGAACTTCCTGCTTGCAGGCTTGTTTCTCGGGCTGACGGTGCTGATCCGTCCGACGAACGGAATTGTCATTCTCCTGATCCCTTTCCTGATCAATTCAAAAGAAGAGAGAGAGGCTGTAACCGGATTTATCCGGGAAAAGAAAATCAGCCTTCTTTTGTTCGCCGGCATCTTTTTCCTGGTCGTTCTCATTCAGCCCGTCCTGTGGCACATACAGACGGGCCGCTGGCTCATCTGGTCATACAGGGCTGAAGGTTTTCATTTCAGGCACCCCGAACTGACGAATGTACTCTTCGGTTTCCGAAAGGGGCTTTTTATCTATACGCCGCTGATCCTTCTTTCCATGCTGGGACTGATCCGCATGCTGTTCATGAACCGGACGAGGTTCTTCAGCATGGCCCTTTTCATTATCGTCAGCACCTGGATCATCGCTGCCTGGTGGAACTGGTATTACGGCGACAGTTTCGGTGCCCGGGCGTTCATCGATTATTACGGCATCTACACACTTCTTCTCGCGCTTCTTCTTGATCATAAATGGAGAAAGGGAAGTGCTTATGCGCTAAGCGCTTTCCTGTTTTGTTTCGTCGCCCTGAACCTGCTCCAGACGTGGCAGTTCACGCAGTACATCATCCACCCATACAGCATGAACAAGGCGAAGTATCAGTATGTATTTTTAAAGACGGATACGGTCTACCGGAATTGTCTTGGCGGCATTGATGAGCTGCCGGGATACAGGATGGATATGACACAGCCCGTTGCTGCGTTCCGAACAGATTTAGAGGAAGTGAAGGTCGACTGGAACAACTCGACGACCCGAGAAGTTTCTTATGCGCATTCCGGAAAAACCGTCGGTTATCTTGATTCAATCAATGTTTACAGCGCCACTTTGCAGATCCACCCTGAACAACTTTCGGCCCTGCCTGTGACCTTTTATGTAAAAGGAAGCATCTGGATCCGTGACAGTCTGCCGGGATCATCCAACCAGGCCTTTTTTGTCATGAGCATGGACAGCCTCGACCAGAACGGAAATTACTGGTACGGATTCCCTGTAAATGACATTCCGCTGAACCCTGCCCGTACCTGGCGGGAATGCAGGTTCTCACTGACACTGCCTGAATTCCGGACGCCTTCCCGGACCCTGAAGATCTACGTGTGGAACAACGGGAAAAAGCCCTTCATGGTGGATGACTTCTCGCTGGAATTCTACACGGAAAAAAAGAAAAGTGGGGGTAACTGATGATCAGGCGTTCTCCAGCAGCACCACAGCATATGCTGAAACGCCCTCTTCCCTGCCGATAAAGCCCAGCTTCTCGCTGGTCTTTGCCTTCACAGAAACCTTTGACGCTTCAATGCCAAGAACCCCGGAGAGTGTTTTCACCATCTCAGTGAAATATTCAGCAATCTTTGGCTTCTGGAGGACAATGGTGGTATCGATATTCACGATGGCAAAGCCTTTCTCCCTGACCAGGCTCATCGTCCGTTCCAGGAGTATCCTGCTGTCGATGCCTTTAAATTCAGGGGATGTATCCGGGAACTGTGACCCGATATCCGGAAGACCTGCAGCACCCAGCAAGGCATCACAAACGGCGTGGATCAAAACATCAGCATCAGAATGGCCCGTGGCGCCTTTTTCATGCGGTATCAAAATCCCTCCGAGCCGGAATTCACGGCCAGCTTCAAGCTTGTGAGTATCGAAACCGAAACCAATGCGCATATGAAGCAGCGAAATTGCGAAGCAGCGGGGTGGCGAAAATTTTCGCTATTTCGCTTTTCGCTTTTCGCTATTTATTGTTTTGACTGCTGCTTATCCTTCTCCCCTGCCTTGTCGAAATTGAACAGGAGGGTAAACTGCATGGTGTTCTGGAGGGGGTTGTTGTTCTTTACCGGTACCAGGTATGAGAAATCGAGACCGAAGACGTTGTAACGCAATCCTGCGCCGATCGTAAAGAACTGGCGGTCGCCCTTGTTCTTGTTCTCATAAAAATAACCCATGCGGATGGAGAACAGTTTGTTGTACCAGTACTCGATCAGCGGGGAAATCGTCCACTCCTGCATTTCTTCCTGGAAACCGCCCGGTGCATCGTACCATGACTGGATCATACCCGTAACGGGAGAAACATTCGGGTCCATTCCTTTTGCGATCTCGCCTTTGATCGGGTTTCCGACGGAGTCCGTCGCATAGATCGGCGGGGTCGGTACAAGGAGCTTATTGAAATCAACGCCAATGCTCATCCTGTTGTATTCATCGATATCCATGGTGAAGGTCGGTCCAATACGGAAATTGGTAGGAATGAAATCACGTGTAACGGAAGAACTGCTGTAAGATATTTTCGACCCGATGTTTGAAATGTCCAGACCGGCACTGATCCATGCACCTGTAAGTCCTTTGATCTCCAGCTCCTTGTGGTAATACAATGCAATGTCTGCGGCAACTGAAGTACCGGGCCGCACATTTTCAATGTATTTTACCGGTACCAGGTTTGAATAGATAAAACGGGCTGCAACGGCGCCTGAAAATGCAGGTGTGAATTTCCTGGCATAAGTAGCATCAATGGTCCATTCATTGGGTTTCACATCGCCCAGTTCCTGTCCTGTTTCATTCGTAAAGGTCACGGTTCCCATTGAGAAATAACGCAGCGACATGGCAATGGCCTGTTTGTCTCCAAACTTTTTAAATCCGGCCACGGAGGCAAGACCGATGTCGTTGACAAGGCCGCGAAGCCAAGGCACATAGCCGATCCCGAAGCCAAAATCCTTGTCGCAGAAAGCATATTTTGCAGGGTTCCAGAACAGCGAGTAAACGTCCGCTGAGGTTGACACGCCTGCATCTCCCATACCTCCGCCACGGGCATCAGGTGCGATCAGGAGAAATGGAACTGCGGTTGTTATAGGGTTACCTTGGGGGAATGTTCGTGATGTAAAAAGGAAACATACTAAGACCAGTAGAAAATAAAACTTCTTTCTTTGCATTCCGTTAATGTTATAATGTTGTTAAAAAATGAGTCAGCAAAAATAACGAATTATCCTTTTAGATATTGCTTGCCCGACAAAAATTGCTTTCCGTCAGCCATTATCTCGCAATTACCAGTTTTTGGGAGGCTTGGGCATATGTGCCGTTCGACCCCCTGATGATCACACGGTACGGGTAGATGCCCCCTCCGACCGGGTGTCCGTTGTTCCCGTTCCCGTCCCATATAATACTTTGAGAAGCCTGTCCCGTTTCCGCAAATTTTTTCTCCAGCGTCCTGATGAGCTGGCCGGTACTGCTGTAGATGAGAATCTGAACATCAAGATCCCCGGTAATGTTCATGGAGGAGAACAGGAAGGTCGTTCCGGTTGTCACCGGGTTGGGGAAATTGATAACCTGCCTGATCACCGGAACCTTGGGATCGGACACCCAGAAATAGATCTCCTTTTCCGAAGAAAGGTCATGCATGTTCCAAGCCTTCAGACTGACGGAGTGAAACCCGGCCGGAAGATCAAAGAAAGGATAATACACCATTCCCCTGGTATAGTCATCGGTAGCCTGCATGTAATAATTATTCAGTCCGATGGGATGCGCTTCATTCTGGTCAAGGACGGCCACGATATCATGCCCGATGCCCAGGTTAACGTTGTTGATTCCGGCGTTGTCGGTCAGGTAAGCCAGCAATACCGGGTCCTTGTCAACAGAGTTTCCGGATACAAAACTGGTATTGTTCATGTAAAGGCTGATGTCCGGCCCCTGGAAGACCGTATCGGCCCCGCTGTCCTCCCCGCCGAATACGAGTTCCGTATCAAACCCGTTGGCATCGGTCAGGGGATCGCGGGTATAATAGCTGATCTTGCCTTTCCCGAACTGGAGGCCGATGCTTTTGGGAACGATGAAGGAGAATTCAAATTCGCCGTTTGTGACCAACGACTGGCCTGAGTACAGCAGGCGGTTCTGCATGGCAAACGACTGGGGGTAGCTGTCGGATGTATTTCCCAGCGTGGTATAGATCACCGGTTTATCGAATACTTTGGGGAAGACAAGCCCGTTGAAATTGTTCAGCTTATTGCCGTTATAGTCCCTGACCTCGCCTTTTATGGTCATCTTCGACATTCCCAATGCAGTATCCGACACAGAATTAACCGGCTGGCCGTTGATGGCGGTGGTGACAACATTCTGTTTCGGGTAGGCGATATTCTGCGCAGGATCACCGAGAAGGACAAAATTCCGGATGTAGCTGTTGTTTGCATTCTCGTTCTTCACGATCCGGATCAGGTCTCCCATTTTCTGGTCATCGTCGGCATTCACCGACTTGATGTGGCTGAAGAATGAGGCTGCAAGCTGGATATTGGCGGAGGCAAAGGCCTTCCGGGTGGTCGTAAAAATGGCGATGGCGCCCCCGTCGGGTTTCGTGATCACCAGTTCGCCGCCGGTTGGCCGGTTTGGATTGTCGAACCTGCCAAACTCACAGGTAGCCGTAATGAAAACCGGAAGGCGGTAGTTGTTTGTCCAGCTGTTAATGTCGTTCATGTTCAGGATCTTGGTGCCGCTCCATCCGTCTTCGCCGCCATGACCGGTATAGCTGAACACAATTGTGCCATCCTGTACAGCCTTGTTGATCGCCTTTTCACATTCCGGGGAACGCAGGCCCGCCGGTGTGGAGGTAAACTTGTAAGCGTCGTTATAGATCTTTTTCACATTGAAAACCGGGTACTTTCTCTTGACCGTATCTGCCAGCTGTTCTGCCTGCTGCATGTGCAGGTTGGAATTCGGGTCGTCGGCAACAAAAGTGAAGGTATTTCTCCAGTCGGCCTGTGTCGAATCAGTGAGCGACGAGTACCGAATGATCTTGCTCAGGATGTTGCTCGCCTCAACAACGGTATTGGCCGGCAAACGTCCGATCCCGATCTCGATCGAACCGTTCATTGCACTCCCTTCATTGTCGCCCATGATCCCGAAATAATCATCGGAAAGGTAAGAGGCGGTTGTATTCAGGTAATCACTGGATTCATAGGTGGGGATGAAATTGTTATTGGCTGTGATGCGGTTTTTCGGATCATAGGTCCCGTCGCCGAAAAGCAGCAGGTAATGGGGCTCATTCCCCGGGTAGCCTTTGTCGTAAAGCATTTTCATGAAATCACGGATCGCGGTAAGATCGTGCTGTCCGCAACCGAATTCGGTATAGACCTGCTCCACGTCCACAACATCAACGGTCAGGCCGGTACTGGTCCTGTGAAATTCGGCCAGGCTGTCGGCCTGCTGCCGGAACAGGGGATGCGTCAGGATGATCATGCTGGCAGGATTCAGATTATGCAGATCCTGGTTCGGAACGGTTCCCGACAGGTGTACCGTCAGGTAGGAAGAACCGTCGAAACCGATGAACTCTTTCAGGCTGTCGGTGAAGACCCGGAAATTGACCGTGCTGTCAGTCATCACCGGCAGGATACGCATGATGTTATTTTTCTTTGTCACATCCCAGATCACCACATTGGGATTGGTCTTTGTCATCATGAACTGGGAGACATGTATCGCAATCGTGTTGGGATCACGGAACGACATCTGCGGCCCGGCCCATTGCAGTTTCTGCTGACAGACCACCTCGATGTAATCGAGCCAGCCGGTAGCGGAGGGCTCATTCATCTGGTAGGCCAGGTTGAAATTCAACTGGGATTGAGGATTCAGCAGGTAAAAGACCTTGGTGCTGTCCTTTGCGAAAAGATCACTCTGCGGGTTGGTTTCAGTTATATGGATCGATGTCAAAGGACCATTCTGATCGGATAATCTGAACAGGCTTGGCAGGGCCGACTTTGCAACAACATGGGTCACGATCCTTGCAGCATACATGGAGTCGATGCGCGGAAAATAAAAGGAGAAGTCACGGCTCGGGCTATAGGTTGTAAATGTTTCTCCCACCCATGTCTTACCCGACTGGATCAGGTTGACCGAATCGACATCGTGAAAGGCATGATCGATGAACTTGAGCGAATAGGTATCGGGCGTTGTCGTGAGGGATGCAAAATCCTGAACCCGTTTGCCGGCTTCAGTCCCAATGGTTATAAAATAATAAGTCGAATCGGAATAAAGATTTTTCTGATGGGTGAAGATCCGGGAATTGTAATCATACATCCATTTGTCGGGGGCCTCGCCGTAAAAGAGTACAAAATCGCCCTGATCAAGTTTCCCGTCGCCGCCGTCCTGCACATAAATGGAATTCTCCAGCAGATCGTCGACCCTTGGGGTTGCATTGGATTCAGGAAGGATGCCTCCACCGTTACCGTAAACCCTGATCATGGCCGGATCCATCGTTAAAGGATCAAATCCCATCGACACAAAATCGTTGTATGTGATCTTGTAGATGCCGGTCGTCTGCAGGGAGATCCTGTACCAGTAGCCGCTCTGCAGCACGGAATGGGCCTTGTGCGGATAACCGGCCAGCAACCAGAAAGGAAGGAATAAAAACAGCAGCAAAGATTTTATTCGCATGGCAACAGGTTTTATTGATTACCGGATCACAACCAGCTTCGATGATTTATAAACGCTCATTCCGTCGGGCGTCGTTACTTTTACATTGTACACATACATGCCGCTGCCGATCTTGGCCCCGTTATCCCCCGTTCCGTCCCAGTGAATCGTATTGGCCCTGTATCCTTCCGAATAGAGCGGCTGAAGGATGGTCTTTATCTTCTGACCCGTAAATGAATAAATTTCTATCCTGACATCCATTTCCGTTTCCGGCCTGTTGTATTCGAACGAAAAGGTCGTCTCCTCCCGGAACGGGTTCGGGTAGTTGAAGACATGCTCAAGCGCCAGTTCTGCCGATGACGCAACAACGAAATCCAGGGAAGCTTCCGAGGAGTTGTTGTAGACATCCCATACCTTCACTGTGACTGTATGAGGGCCATCGCTCAGGGAATAGAAAGGATAGGTGATCTTTCCTGTTTTAAATGTGTTGAGATCGGCCACATAATAATCGTTCAGGATCTTCTGGTTCTGCGTGTAACCATCGAGGGTTGCCGTCAGGTCATGGCCGATGCCGTTCCCGACGGTATTTATGCCTGATGAATCGGCCACCAGTGCCAGCAGAACCGGGTTCTGATCCGTGATCCCGCCGGAGACGAAATTCGTGTCATTCATGAAGAGCCTGACGGCCGGTCCTTCATCATCAACGCCTGCACCGTTGTTGTAACCGCCGACAATGAAATCCTGGTCATAGCCATTGGCATCCGTTTCATTGCTGCGGGCATAATAACTGATCTTTCCGCCGCCGAAGTTGTAGGCAATATCTTTTGGAACGATGAATGAAAAGGTGAACTGGCCATTGGTCACGGCCAGTTTTCCCTTATAGATCACATTCTTCCTGAGCTGAAATGTAAAAGGGGAATTGCCTTCGCCGGCAATCGTTGTGATCACGCTGTATTTGTCATAAACGGTCGGGAAGACGGTTCCGTTAAAGTTTGTAACCCTGTTCCCGTCATCGTCGCGGATCTCCCCTGAGATCGTCACGGTCGATAATGCCTTAATGGTATCCTGGGGTGTGCTTTTCTTATCAGCGGTCTGGATCGAAGTGGTCATCACATGAAGCTTCGGGTAGGCCATTTGCAGTGCAGGATCGCCCAGAAGGACAAACTTCCGTGTGTTTGCATCGCCTCCGCTGAAATTCTTCGAATCCATGATCAGGTCGCCCAGCCTTGGAAACTCCCCGCCGACCTTATTAAAGGCATTGATGTAAAAACCTGTCGTCAGCCGTACATTTCCGTCGGCATACGTAGGCCGGGTCGTCGTCAGCAATGCAATCCCGCCCCCGCCCGGATTCAGGAAAACCCACTCCCCGGCCGATGTCCAGGAAGGATCGTCGAAATAACTGAACTCACAGGTGGCTGTCAGGAAAACCGGCATGTTGTCAAAATTTGACCAGGATTTTATCTGCGGGATCTCCAGCACACGTTCATGTGCCCATCCGAGAATTCCGCCATGGCCGACATAATTCATGACCAGTGCCCCCTTTTCCACCCGCCGCGTGATGGCTTCATTAACGTCAGGATAACGAAGTCCACCGGGCGTCGAGATCCGGTCATAGGCATCCAGGTAGATCTTATCAACATTATAGGCCGAGTCATAGATATGAACTGTATCAGCGTTCCGCATGTGCATGTTGTCATCACCGTTATCAGCGACAAAACAGATGACATTTCTCCAGTCATTCTTCACCGAATCGGTATTTGAAGAATAATGCATCACTTTCTTCACGGCCGCATCCGCCTGGTCAGTGGTCTGAACGGGGAACCGTCCTACTCCGATATCCAGCATGCCGGCACTTCCCTGTCCTTCATTGTCATCCAGGATCCCGAAATAATCGTCAGTGACAATAGAAGATACCGGATCCATTGATTCGGCGGATTCAAAGGTGGGAACAAAATTACTGTTGACCTGCAGGCGGCTTTTATAATCGTAGGATGCATCTCCAAACATCAGGAGGTACCGTGGCGCTGTTTTTCCCGACTTGTCGTAGATCATCTTCATGTAGTCGCGGATGGCAGTAATGTCCTGTGCACCGGATGAGAATTCGTTATAGATCTTCTCGGGTGTCGTGACCAGCACATTCATGTTGTCGTGCTGCTGGTGATAGGAAGCAAGGTTATTGGCCTGGCTGATGAAGGAAGGATGCGTCACGATCACAAGGTCGGGATTTCCGGTTGAATGGAGGTCCTGGTTTTCAACCTTTGTAAACGACTGGACTGAATAGAAGTTGGTGCCGTCATAGGCGAGAAATTCCGTAATGGTGTCGGTAGGAACCCTGAAAACGACCTGGTTGCCGTTCTGGCTGGTACCGATCGACTTTATCGCCGACGGATCACTGACATCCCATACACTCACCGGCTGGCTTCCTGCTGTGAGGTGGAATTCGCTCACCAGTCCTGCTCCTGAACCGATCACCGAACGGAAATCCGTCTGGCCTCCCGACAGGAAAAGGTTGCTCATCGCATTCACTTCCAGGTACCTCAGGTAACCGATCCCGTCGGTATTTGAACGGGTAAAATCCAGTTTGACATCGAAGGAGGAACTGTCCACGGTATGACTTTTTGCAAGTTGCCGTTCATACGCATAGATATCCGTGTAATAGGACCCCACAATTGGTATGGAAACAGAAGCAAGTTGCTCTGCGTCGGCATACATCGTAAAAGTAGTCGGCAGGCTTGTCGACCGTGCCGCAACCGAAGCAATGATTTTTACCGGTACGGCTTTATAGAGGCTCGCAAAATTGAACCAGTAGTCACGCGTTGTGGTAAGCTCATAAAGATCTTTGGAGAACCATGCCCTGCCCGATTTGATCAGGTTGATCTCGGACGGTTCGAAGAACGCATAATCATTAAAATGTGTAATCGTATTATTTGCAGGCAGGGTTGTGGAAGGTTCGTCCTCCACCCTTTTCCCGGTTCCCTGTCCGAAGGTCAGGAAACAGAAGGAATAATCCGAATAAAGATTTTTCTGATGATGGAAAAGGTTGTCGTTCCTGTTGTACTGCCATGCATCCGGTCCGATAGCATAAAAGAGGATGTAATCGTTATCGTTCAGTTTTGCGGGATCGGATCCAACCACCTTGATGGCCAGTTCCCGGAGGTCATCGATCCTCGGGGTTGCATTGGCCTCGGCGAGCATGGCCCCGTTATTACCGTAAATACGGATTGTCCTCGGGTCAACCGACGAAAAGGCAGGATCGGCATTTTTCAGGTAGGAGGCGGAGATCATATAGACACCGGTCAGCGGAATGGCCATTTTATACCATGTCCCGCTGCTGAGCACTGAATTTGCAGCATACGACCGCCTGATTTTTGTGCCGGTATTTTCCGGTTTACTCCCAGCATCAAAGGCCAGATCAAATGAAATGAGCCGTTCATATGTGCCGGTCTCGTTATTTTTCCTGACGGGAACAAAAGAAATAGTAAGGATTGATTTAGTCCGTTGTGTGGAAACGGATGTTTCCGGGACCATCGATTCCGGGATCCGTTCGAGATCCTTTACACCGGTCAGTTCTGATGAATTGATCTGTTCATAAACCGGGTTGCTGATGATCCGGTTGCCGACCTCATTATTGCCTTTATCGAGCGGGAATGTTTCAAGCCATACCGGGAGGGCACCATATTTCTCATACTGGCTGCCGGCTCCGTCGAAACGGAGTATTTTCATGGAATCAGGAGTTCCTGTTTCCACTTTTCCCGCGGGAAGCCATTTCAGGATCCTGTGCTGATGAATGGATTGAGAATGACCCGAAACAACAGCAATCATCAGCAGAAAGGAGACGAGGCACGTTTTGAGAAAAAATGTGCGCTCCCTGGGGTGAATAAATACAGACATAGATTTCAGTAAAATCCGGTATCAGACTAAAACGAACCGGGGTTTTTATTATTGTCGGTGTGGACAACTTATTTATCAATTTAATTCATCCTGCAAGGTATTATAAAAATTATTCGTAATATTGTAACCCTAAAATCTTTAGGGCTGTATAAGCACCAATGGCCAATAAATCATTTATACTCACATTTTTGGCGCTGATAACATCCATGCAAATGAGCTATTCGCAGGACCCGGAATTTTCGCAGTTTTATGCAAATCCGCTATACCTGAACCCGGCTCTTGCGGGTGCTACTGTTTGTCCGCTGCTTACGGCAAATTTCCGTGATCAGTGGCCTGCATTGGGAGGCGCCTACGTCACCTACAATGCGTCCTATGATCAGTATGTGGATGCGCTGCATGGGGGGCTTGGCCTGCTGATCACAGCCGACAGAACCGGCGGCGGAAAACTGAACACCACTGAGATCAGCCTGATTTACGCTTACAAGTTCAACATCACCGACAAGCTGGCCGCCAGTACGGCCCTCCAGGTCGGGTATTACCAGCGGCACTTATCGTGGGATAACCTTGTTTTTGAAGACATGATAGATCCCCGCCTCGGCGTTGTTCAGCCCACGAAAGAAAGCGCACCCGACAATCCTACCGTCGGGGCCCCCGATTTTGGCGCGGGTGTCATGTTGGGCTACAATGAACGGTATTACGGCGGAGTGGCAGTTTCACACCTCTCTCAGCCTAAGTTCGGATTCTATTCCGACAACACCAGCCGGCTCGAAATGAAGATCACAGCCCACGCAGGAGCCGTCATCAACCTGAAAGAAGGAGGAGGAGGTTTCAGCGATGAACGTGAGTTCAGCATATCTCCGAACATTCTTTACCAGCAGCAATTCAAATTTCACCAGCTGAATATTGGCACCTACCTGACCATCGACCCCCTGATCATCGGCGTCTGGTTCAGGCATAATTTTGAAAATGCCGACGCAATTGTCCCGATGCTGGGGGTGCATTATAAAAGTTTCAGATTCGGCTTTACGTATGATGTCACTATCTCCCGCCTAAAAGGCTCAACTGGCGGCGCTTACGAAGCTTCTGCCTCATGGCAGTTCCCGTGTATTGAAAAAAGAAGACACATTAGGGCAATAAAATGCCCCAGATTTTAGTTATATACTCTAAATTTTTTGATGATGAAGTTCAATAAACATCTTCCCGCAGTTATGATGGCACTCGCCGTCGTATTGCTCGGCGCCTGTCACAAGGAAACATCAAAGACTACCGGATGGGATTACAACAATCCTAAAAACGGCGGTTTTGAAGTACGGCCTTATGTCGAACAGCAAACAGGACCGGGGTTAGTTTTTATTGAAGGCGGTACCTTCGCCATGGGCCAGACCCAGGATGACGTCATGTTCGACTGGGACAACCAGCCGCGCCGGGTTACGGTATCAAGTTATTATATGGACCAGACCGAAGTGAGGAACCTCGATTACCTCGAGTACCTCTACTGGCTGAACCATGTTTACGGTACCGATTATCCGGGGGTTTACCGGAAAGCCCTGCCTGATACACTGGTATGGCGCGACAAGCTGGCCTACAACGAGCCGCTGGTTGAATATTACTTCCGTCATCCCGCCTACCGGAATTACCCGGTCGTTGGTGTAAGCTGGGTGCAGGCCAGCGACTACTGTGCCTGGAGAACTGACCGCGTGAATGAAAACCTGCTGATCCGCACAGGCATCCTTGCCATGGATCCTTCGCAGAAAGATGAAAATAATTTTAACACCGAGTCCTATCTTGCCGGCCAGTATGAAGGCCTTGTTGACAAGCCGCTGCCCGATCTGAATCCGAACGGAACCGGAACACGCAAGGTTAAGATGGAAGACGGCCTCCTGCTTCCGAAGTACAGGCTCCCGACCGAAGCAGAATGGGAATTTGCAGCCCTCGGACTGATCGGGAATACCCTCTTCGAAAGGGTTGTTGAAAGAAAGAATTACCCCTGGAACGGAAATTATACCCGTACCAGCGAATCAAGGTATTACGGCGGTTTCCAGGATAACTTCCGCAGGGCAAAGGGCGACTACATGGGAGTTGCAGGTAACCTGAACGACGGTGCTGATATCCCGGCTCCGGCCGCTTCATACTTCCCGAATGATTACGGTCTTTACAACATGGCCGGTAACGTCAGCGAATGGGTGCTCGATGTTTACAGGCCCATGAACTCCATGGAGATGACCGACCTGCGCCCGTTCCGCGGAAACACCTTCAGGACAGAGGTTCGCGATGCCGAAGGATTCGTCGCCCAGAAAGACAGCCTCGGTCACCTGAAATACCGCGATGTGACCACCGCCGAGGCCATCAACCGGAAGAATTACCGTGCTGCCGACAACATCAACTACCTCGATGGCGATTATGCATCCAACATCGGCGTCGACTGGAAGAATCCTCCGAAAGACACTTCCGCCACCAACCTGATGTATCAGTCAACCGGCGACAACCCGGTCTCTATGATCACGGACAAGGTCCGCGTATACAAGGGCGGCAACTGGAAAGACGGAGCTTACTTCCTGAGCCCCAGCACACGGAGGTTCCTCGACCAGAACGATGCTTCAGACTGTATCGGATTCCGTTGCGCCATGACACGCGTTGGCGGTACCATCCCCGGAAAATAATGAACGATGATAAATTATTGAACCCCGTTTCAGAAAAGAAACGGGGTTTTTTATTTACTTTGTAAAAGAACACGGAGCAACCTGAAGCTGATGACCATCGAAAAACTTTACGAAAAATTCCTCGATCACCCGGAAGTCTCGACCGACAGCAGGAACATTCCTGAGGGAGTGATCTTCTTCGGGCTGAAGGGGGAAACCTTTGACGGGAACGAGTATGCCGCCATGGCATTGGAGAAAGGAGCCTCTTATGCTGTTGTCGACGATAAAAAATTCGCTGCCGGCAGCCGCTGCATCCTTGTGGAAGATTCTCTGAAAACCTTGCAGGAGCTGGCCAAGTATCACAGAAAACAGTTCGATATACCGGTCATTGCAATTACGGGCACCAATGGGAAGACCACCACAAAGGAACTTATTGCCGCTGTTCTTTCCCGGAAATACCGCACTCTGGCAACCAGCGGTAACCTGAACAACCACATCGGGGTGCCGCTGACACTTTTAAAGCTGAAAAAGGATACGGAGATTGCCATCGTCGAAATGGGCGCCAATCACCAGGGAGAGATCGATTTTCTCTGCAGGATCGCAGAGCCGGCACACGGGATCATCACCAACATCGGTAAAGCCCACCTCGAAGGATTCGGTGGGTTTGAAGGTGTGATCCAGACGAAGACTGAACTGTTCCGTTACCTGAAATCGATGAACGGATCCGCCTTTGTCAATACCGGTGATCCTTTGCTGGTCGAGCATTCTGCGGGAATGCAGGTCATACCTTACGGCAACGGACAACCGGCAGAGATCCTGGAATTGTCATCGGATCCTTTTGTCAGCCTGAAAATAAAGCTGGAGAAGGATATGATCAATGTATCCACAAAACTCTTCGGCAATTACAATGCAGATAATGTTCTGGCTGCTGCATGCATCGGGCATTATTTTGGGGTTGCAGGTTCAGATATCAAGGATGCTATTGAATCCTATGAGCCTGCCAACAACCGTTCACAACTCCGTAAGACCGAATCCAACGTCCTGATCCTCGATATGTACAACGCCAACCCCACCAGCATGGAACAGGCGCTGAACCATTTTTCAACCTACAACAGCGAAAACAAGGTTCTGATCCTCGGTGATATGCTTGAGCTTGGCAGCGAAAGCGACAAGGAGCATCTTCAGGTCCTGGCACTGATAGACAAGCTCGGATTCACAGATGTTTATCTTGTTGGTCCGGTCTTTACCAGGCTGAATTCAAAAAGAGAGTGGCTTTGCTTCCAGGACAGCGACCTCGCACGGATGTGGCTGGAACACCACAAGCTTCAGAATTCAACGGTTCTGATCAAAGGATCAAGGGGAATTAAGCTGGAAAAGGTGGTGGAAATGCTTTAACGATTTACGATTTACGATTTACGATTTTCAAATTACAAAGTACCTTTTATAAACTACTAACTATTGACTGCCGACTGCCAACTGCTGACTGCCGACTGCAGACTTAAAAAAAAGATGAAACCAAACACCTATAAAGTAATCGGGCTCATGTCGGGTACATCCCTCGACGGGGTTGATATTGCCTTCTGCAATTTTATTTTTGATAAGGGAAAGTGGGATTATGCTATTGTCACTGCAGAGACGATTCCTTATTCACAGGAGTGGAAGGAACGGCTTTCCACACTTGAAAACAAAACTGCTTTTGAGTTTGCACTGACGGATGCAGAATACGGCCATTTTCTCGGGCAGATCACCAGCGATTTTATCCATCGTCACGCTGCAAAGCCAGATTTCATTGCCTCGCATGGCCATACGATCTTCCATCAGCCCGGCAGGAAGCTCACCTCCCAGATCGGGAAAGGTTCTGCCATTGCTGCAGAGACAGGATTCCCGGTGGTTTGCGATTTCCGTTCGACGGATGTTGCCTTGGGGGGACAAGGAGCACCACTCGTTCCCGTAGGCGATATGCTTCTTTTCAGCGATTATAATTATTGCCTGAACCTGGGTGGTTTTGCCAACATTTCTTATGACGACTCAGGACGGCGGATTGCTTTCGACATCTGTCCTGCAAACATTGTTCTGAACCATCTTTCATCATTATTAAAGAAAGACTATGATGAAAACGGTGATCTTGCGCGCCGGGGGTTGCTTTATCAGCCGATGCTGGATGCCCTGAACGATCTTGATTTCTATCATGTGAAACCACCGAAATCATTGGGAAAGGAATGGGTCCTTTCGAAGGTACATCCTCTTCTCAATAAGTATGAAATAACGGTGGAAGACAAGCTCAGGACCTTCGTCGAACACATTGCTGTACAGGTTGCATCTGCGGTATTTAAGAAGGATTCTGCTTCAATGCTTGTCACTGGTGGCGGTGCTTTCAACAGCTTCCTGGTCGAACGGATCCGCGAAAGAACCGGTCTTTATATAATGCTTCCTGATCCTTTGGTCATCAACTTCAAGGAGGCTCTGATCTTTGCCTTTCTCGGCGTTCTCCGATGGCGGGAGGAGGTCAACTGCCTCAGCTCGTACACCGGCGCTTTCATGGACAATATCGGCGGGGCTGTTTACCTGGACAGACGTCATACGACATAAGACATAAGACATAAGACATAAGTCATAAGTCGGAAAAAACATTCTGTGACTAATCTGTGTAAATCTGTGTAAATCTGTGGTGAAAAATCGTTACACGAAAATCCACGAAGAAGACACGAAAGTCACGAAAAAAAACGTAATCCCTAATTCGTAATTTTTAATGACCTACTCCGAAACCCTCGACTATATTTACTCCCACCTTCCGATGTACCACCGGATCGGACCGGCAGCTTACAAGGCGGACCTGAATACTACGATCGCCATTTGTAACATGCTTGGCAACCCACAGGATTCTTTCAGATCAGTTCATATTGCAGGCACCAACGGTAAAGGCTCAACCTCCCATCTGCTGGCATCAGTATTACAGGAATGCGGATTCAGTGTCGGGTTGTTTACTTCGCCACACCTGAAGGATTTCAGGGAGCGGATCCGGGTCAACGGGAAGATGATCCCGGAAGAGAAGGTCACAGGGTTTATTGACAAACACAAAGCGGATTTTGAAAAGCTGAATCCTTCTTTCTTTGAAATGACGGCCGGACTGGCGTTCGATTTTTTCAGGGAAGAAAAGATCGATATCGGGGTCATCGAGGTTGGACTCGGCGGCCGGCTGGATTCGACCAACGTCATTACGCCCCTGCTATCAGTTATCACAAACATCAGTTTTGATCACATGCAGTTCCTCGGCGATACCCTGGAGAAGATTGCAAGAGAAAAAGCGGGGATCATAAAGCCCTCCGTTCCGGTAGTGATCGGTGAAACCCAGGTGGAGATCCTTCATGTTTTCCTGGAAAAAGCAAGGGAAACCGGATCAGAGATTTTTTTTGCCGATGCCCTGTTTTCATTAACGGGATGGAAACGAAAGGAAGACGGACAGCCAGCTGTTTTGTCTGGTATTCTGAAAGACAATCTGCCCTGGCTCGAAGAAATCGTTTCCCCGGTTACCGGAAATTACCAGAAGAAGAACATCCTTACGCTTTGTGCGGTTTGTGACATCCTAAGGAAACAGGGCATGGATATCCCTGATGAAAAGATCAGAAGTGGTATTCACAATGTCATCCGGAATACCGGTTTTTCAGGCCGATGGCAGATCCTGTCAGATTTGCCACTCACCATTTGTGATACCGGGCATAATGAAGCAGGACTGAAGGAGGTGCTGACCCAGATTACAGAAACGCCTCACAGAAAACTGCACTTTGTCTTTGGGGTGGTAAACGATAAGGAAATTGATCCTATGCTTCAAATGTTGCCGCGGACTGCCATTTATTATTTCTGCAAGGCGGATATTCCCCGCGGACTGGATGCGGAGGAGCTACGGACGAAGGCGACGGAAGCAGGCCTGGAGGGCGATGCATTTCCTTCTGTAAAAGCAGCCATTGCAGCAGCACGCGAGCGTGCAGGAAAGAATGATCTTGTATTTATTGGAGGAAGTACCTTTATTGTGGCGGAAGCTGTTTAGAAAAGATCAACCCCCGCTGATCAGGTGCAGAACCTGAACATCATCCCCGTTCCCGATCAGGGCACTATCGTAATCACCCTTCATGATCAGTTTCCCATTGATCTTTATGATCAACATCTTGAAAGTATAGTTCTTTACCTTCAGCAGTTCAGAAACAGTTAATTTATCAGAATCTAATGTTTCAGGATTATTATTTAATGTTATTTTCATTTCTCGTCACTCTCTTTTTTCACCACATTAGGCACAATAGTTCACAATAGGTTTTCGTGTCTTTCGTGTCTTCTTCGTGGAATTTCGTGTAACAATTTGTCACCACAGATTTCACAGATTACACTGTTATTTCGCTACTGCGCTTTTCGCTGAGCGCTGAGCGCCAGGCGCTAATTCGCTATTTCGCTATTTCAGTAAAAGCTCAACCACCACATTCGCCTGCATGTTTGCCACCATTCCGACCCTCGGGGCAATCGGCGGCAGATCGGGCCGGATCTCCGACACCTCATCACCACAGATATACAGGTTATCGACCCGGCGGCAATGGATGGTGTCATTGTTTCCCCATCCCGCCATGCCCAGGCCGATCACCAGTGGCTTATCAGGAAACACAGTCAGAACGGTCTCGATCAGGAGTTCCTTCTGATCGGCCAGATCAAATGCCTCCACGATCACATCGCAATCCCCAAAGATTAATGGAATATTTTCTTTTGTAAGACGAAGGTTGTGCCCTGCGACCTTAACGGAAGGATCGATCCTCCGGATGTTTTCTGCCAGGGCCGTTACCTTTGGCGTCCCAACCTGGTCCTTAAAATAATACTGACGGTTGAGGTTGCTCTCACTCACCACGTCGAAGTCGGCAATGACGAGGCTTCCGGTTCCCACACGTGCCAGTGCAACCGCACAGTTGGAACCAAGTCCGCCTGCGCCTGCAATGCCAACCTTTTTTCCGCTGAGCTTCTTTCTTATCTCTTCGAAGGTCATCCTGATATTTGCCTGAAATTCATGCAAAATTAATAAATCCGGATGGATGAAAATCATTAATTTTGCAGTACTATTCTGAAAGATAACTTTTTCGGAGATCTCATTTCAACTCTACCCTACTATGCCACGAAGAAAGTTACTGATCAGGGACCTGACCTTGCGCGACGGACAGCAATCCCTCTTTGCCACACGGATGACCCAGGAGCAGGTGGACCGTGTTCTCCCTTACTTTAAAGATGCCGGATTTTATGCCATGGAGGTCTGGGGCGGAGCAGTTCCGGATTCCATCATGCGTTACCTGAGTGAAAATCCCTGGGAACGTCTTGAAAAGATAAAAGCAGCCATCGGCGATGTTTCCCTGCTGACCGCCCTTTCAAGGGGCCGGAACCTCTTTGGCTATAACCCTTACCCCGACGAGGTTATTGAAGGATTTAACCGGAATGCGGTTCGTTCCGGCATCGGCATCATGCGGATCTTTGATGCCCTCAACGACCTTGACAACATGAGGTCGACTATTAAATTTGTTAAGGAGAACGGCGGAATGGCAGACTGCGCCATCAGCTATACCGTCGATCCGAAATTCTCAACCCGGCAGAAATTTCAATCCTGGGTTCACTTCAAAACACTGCCGCACGACATTTTCACGGTCGAATATTTTGTGGAAAAGGCGAAGGAACTTGAAAAGATGGGCGCCGACATGATCAGCATCAAGGACATGGCCGGACTGATCACACCCACAACTACGGGTGAACTCATCCGCAGGCTAAAGGAGGAGGTCAGCGTCCCGATTGATTTTCATACCCACTGCACCCCTGGTTTCGGCCTTGCTTCAGTTTTGATGGCGATCGTAAGCGGAGTCGATATCGTGGATACCTCAATCTGGAATTTTGCGGGCGGTCCTGCTGCCCCGGCCTTCGAGCTCATCCAGTATTTTGCCGACCGCATGGGCCTGGATACCGGCGTTAACCGGGATGCTGTTGCAAAGATCAACAGGGAACTCAAGACGATCCGGGAGGAACTGGCACAGTTTGATACCTGCCCGAAGATCCCGCTGGAATTTGATTTCACAAAGGACAAGCTTTCCCGCGAAATAAACCGGCAATTCACAAAAGCAATCTACATGGCAAAACACTGCAAGGAAGATGAGTTGCTGGAAGCCTGCCGTGAGATCGAAAGCTATTTTCAGTTCCCGGAACCGGATGAAACAGTCAGGAAGGCAGAGATACCCGGAGGCATGTACACCAACATGCTGGCCCAGCTCAAACAGCTCAGGCTCGATCAGCTTTTCCCGCGTGTGCTTGAACTGGTACCGCTGGTCAGGATCAAATCCGGTTGCCCGCCGCTGGTAACACCAACCAGCCAGATCGTCGGCGTTCAGGCAGTGAACTGCGTGATCGATGAGAATAAAGGACAACCCTTCTTCACGACCAAATCCATCCAGTATGTGAATCTTGTCAAGGGGATCTACGGAAAAACCCCGATTCCCATCGATCCTGATTTTCGTGAACAGCTGACCGGCGTCAGGGAAGAAACCGCTTATGATACGAGGAACTACAAGAAGCAGGAGAATACCATCTTTGAGGATTATGGTGATATGAAACTGGCCCAGAACGAAAAGGAAGAACTGTTGCTGGAGCTGTTTCCAACCGTCGCCCGCGATTTCCTGACCAAATGCGTGGAAGAACGATATACCGAAAACATCTACCTGATCGAGGAGGAAAAACGACGGAAACGCGATGAGGCACGTGCAGCCTACGAGCGCCTGACACCCGAAGAAAAATTCAAACGGATCGAGAAGGGACTCTATAACTTTCCATGGTTGTCATATCCGGAAGAGGACCTGGGAAGATCGTAAATAAAATGATGCTGGATGCTGGATGCTGGATGGGAGTCGATATGCAGATAAAAACATATCGAACTTTTTGAACCTCTTTCAGTTACATTGATTTTTTTTGTACTTTTGAAATCGAAATCATGCTTAAAGCTGACCTCTATGAAATTCGAAGAATTCAAGCAAAAACACAAACTTCTTACCAGCTACAAATATTCCTGGGCTCCGATCGACAAAGGGTATAACAACCGGACGATATATATCAACGTTGGAGATCTGAACATTAAGGAAAAGCCCGTCACCCAGCAGATGAAGGATAAATTCATCGGGGGCAAAGGATTCGATCTCCGGCTCCTGTGGGATGCCACGAAACCCGAAACAAAATGGCAGGATCCGGAAAACGAGATCGTTATCTCGGGAGGCCCCTGCTGCGGAATAACCCAGTATTCGGGCTCCGGAAAGGCGATCTGCTGTACGATCAGCCCGCAGACAGACATTGTTGTCGATTCAAACGTGGGCGGATTCTTTGGTCCGTTCCTGAAATTCTGCGGGTTCGATGCACTGGAATTGCAGGGAAAATCGGATCAGGAAGTGCTTGTTCTCTTGGATGAAGAACGTGAAGTTGTCGAGGTATATGAAGCCGGCGATCTTCCTTCCGACAGCCATGTTCTCGGAGAAATTCTTCACGAGACCTTTGCAAAGGAAGACAATGAAAAAGACAAGATGAACGTAGCCGTTGTTGCTGCAGGAACAGCCGCAGAACATTCGCTCATCGGCATGCTGAACTTCACATTTTATGATCCGAAACGTAAGCTGGTGAGGTTGAAACAAGCCGGCCGTGGAGGGATCGGAACTGTTCTCCGCGACAAAAAAGTGAAAGCCCTTGTGGCAAAAGTGAAGAACATCGGCGGCAACAGAAACAACGTCGTCAACATGGAAGCCATCCAGGAACGCGGACGGAAGTTCAACAAGGAGATGCGCGAACTGGACGACAAGCAGTGCGAAATGCGTTCGAAAGGTACGGCTCACCTCACCCTGATCATGAACGATTATGATCTTTTACCGGTAAATAATTTCAAGTTCGGCAGTCATCCTGATGCCACGAAGATCCGCGGTGATGTGTGGAAAACCTATTTCACACAGAATGTCCCCGACGGATGCTGGATCGGATGCAACATGTCGTGTGCGAAGGGCGTCGATAATTATGAACTGCGTTCAGGTCCTTACAAAGGCGACAAAGTGATTGTTGACGGACCCGAGTATGAAACGACCTCATCGCTTGGCTCTATTGCCGGGATCTTCAATCCCGACTTTACCATCGAGGCTAATTTCTATTGCGATACTTACGGGATTTGTACTATCAGTTGGGGAACCATCCTCGGGTTCGTGATGGAATGCTTTGAAAACGGTATTCTGAATGAAGAACGTACCGGCGGACTGAAGCTCAACTTTGGGAATGCCGATGCAGCCATGGACCTGCTTCACCAGGTTTCACGGGGTGAAGGTTTCGGACTGATCGCAGGACAGGGCGTCCGGATGATGAAAAAGATCTTTGCAGAAAAAGGCTGGGGAGACGCGGCCTTTATGCAGGACATCGGTATGGAGAACAAAGGCCTGGAATATTCCCAGTATGTTTCAAAGGAATCGCTGGCCCAGCAGGGCGGTTATGCCATGACCAACAAAGGTCCGCAGCATGATGAAGCCTGGCTGATCTTCATGGACATGGTAAACAACCAGATCCCAACCTTCGAGAAAAAAGCGGAAGCCCTGCATTATTTCCCGATGTTCCGCACCTGGTTCGGACTTGCAGGGTTCTGCAAACTTCCCTGGAACGACGTGGAACCTGAAGACAATGCTCAAAATGCAGAACCTGCAAAGGTTCCCGAGCATGTCGACAACTATGTGACGATCTTCAATGCTGTGACCGGGCTGAACATCGACAAGAAAGAACTTGTAAGACAATCCGAAAGGGTCTATAATTTCCAGCGAATCTTCAACCTGCGCAGGGGATATGGCAAGCGTCAGCACGATGCCCAGCCCTACCGTGCCTGCGGACCGGTAACAAAGGAAGAGTACGAATCTCGGGCAGAACGCTACGACAAGCAGCTTCTGGAGCAGGTCGGATTTGATCCTGCCGGAAAAACGACGGAAGAGAAGATGGCTGTTTTGCGTCATTATCGTGAAGACCGTTATGAACAGCTGCTGGATGCCGTTTATGAACGCCGCGGCTGGACAAAGGGCGGGGTTCCGAAGATCGAGCATTTGAAGAACATCGGAATGGATCTTCCGGAGCTTATCGAAACCGTTGCACCTTTTCAGGAATAATTTTTTACTTTCGTAACGTTTCACGTGTGACGGAGATCTGATCGTCATCGCAAAATAAACCATGAAAGAAATTGTTCAGAACACTGAATTGATCGCTTATTGCGGGCTTTACTGCGGTTCCTGCAAGAAATACCTGGATGATAAATGTCCGGGATGCTATGAAAATTCAAAAGCGTCATGGTGCAAGATCAGGTCCTGCAACATTGAACACAATTACAAAAGTTGCGCGGATTGCACCGAATTTCCTGATCCCCGGGAATGCAAAAAATTCAACAATTTCATGTCAAAGTTCTTTGCCATCATCTTCGCTTCCGACCGTCCGGCCTGCATCGATAAGATCAAAGAACTCGGTTATCCTGAATTTGCAGGATACATGGCCGAGAATAAACTCCAGTCGATCAAACGGAAAAAGTCAACCCACTCTTAACTTATGACATCTGACGTATGACGTATGACACGTGACGCGTCAATGACACCGATCCTCCTTCATGTACGGATAAGTAAAGTCCGTCGCCGGGATCAGGGTTTCCTTGATCGTGCGGGGGCTCGTCCAACGCAGCAGGTTCAGGAAACTGCCGGATTTATCATTGGTGCCACTGCCCCTTGCCCCGCCGAACGGCTGCTGCCCGACAACCGCACCTGATGGTTTATCGTTAAAATAGATGTTCCCTGCTGAATACCGCAGGATCCGGCAGGCATGGTTCAGTGCATTCCGGTCTTTTGAAAAAACCGAGCCGGTCAGTGCATAAGGAGAAGTCTGGTCACAGATCTTTAAGGTCTCTTCAAAATCCTTATCCTTATAAACATAAATCGTCATGACCGGTCCGAAGATCTCCTCTTCCATGGTCCTGAAATGAGGATCTTTTGCAAGAATGACGGTCGGTTCGATGAAATATCCTTTCGATTTGTCGCCATTGCCGCCGAAGATAACCTCCGCATCGGGGGATTTTTTTGCATGATCGATGTAGCCCATGATGTTGTCGAACGACTTCTCATCGATGACCGCATTCATAAAATGGCTGAATTCCCTGACATCGCCAACGGTGATTCGTGCGATCATCTCTCCCATCCTTGTTTTGATATCATTCCACAGGGATTCCGGAATGTATGCGCGGGAAGCTGCCGAGCATTTCTGTCCCTGGAATTCAAATGCACCCCGAACAATCGCGACAGCCACTTCCTGGGGATCTGCAGAGGGATGAACAAAAATAAAATCCTTTCCGCCGGTTTCACCGACAATCCTCGGATAGGATTTGTATGACTTAATATTCTCCGAAATTGTCTGCCAGATCCCGTTAAAAGTCCCTGTAGATCCTGTAAAATGAAGTCCCGACATCGATGGCTCGCTGAGGACCGCATTACCAATCAGGCTGCCTGAACCCGGGAGGAAATTGATCACACCATCCGGCACGCCTGCCTCCTGGTAGATCTTCATCAAATAATAATTGGATAACAATGCAGTGGACGCCGGTTTCCAGACAACCGTATTTCCCATCACCACGGGCGCCATGTTCAGGTTTGAACCGATGGCCGTAAAATTAAACGGCGACACCGTAAATACAAATCCCTCCAGCGGCCGGTATTCAAAGCGGTTAAGAATGCCAGGCTGCGAGCCCGGTTGTATCTTGTAGATCTCTGAGGTAAAGTAAGCATTGTACCGCAGGAAATCGATGGTTTCACATGCTGCATCAATTTCGGCCTGGTAGGCGTTCTTGCCCTGTCCCAGCATCGTAGCGGCATTCATGGTGAAGCGGTACTTCTTTGCAATGAGTTCGGCAATCCTGAGGCTGATGGAAACCCGCTCTACCCAGTTCAGTTCAGCCCATTCCCTGTGTGCCTTCAGCGCTGCATCAACAGCCATTTTAATCTCCTTCTCTCCCGCCATATGATAATTCGCCAGCACATGCTGGTGATCATGCGGCATCACCACCGTCCCCATCTTTCCGGTCCTGACCTCTTTCCCGTCAATGATCAGCGGTATCTCGAGGACTTCTCCCGACATCCTGTCAAGCTCATTGTTCAGCGCTTTCCGTTCCTTACAACCAGGAGCATAATCGAACGTATGTTCATTCTCCGGCCGTTCCATATTGAATATTGCATTGTTCATGATATTAATCTTTTTGTTTGCAAAAGTACAACTTTATTTAGAATGTTTCTAATTTATAATCAACTATTACCGATATGCATCATTTTACCTATCGCAAAATTCCCTATTTTTGTTGTAAAATCAAAAACCATGGAAAAAAGTTTCGGCGATAACCTGGATAATATACATCTGCACTATAAGATCTGGATGTCGGATGACATGGACCAGGGAATTCTCGGGGATGGGAAATGGAAGATCCTGAAGCTGATCGAAGAGAAGGGATCGATGAAGGCTGCCTGCGATGAACTCGGGTATACCTACCGGAGAACCTGGGGAAACCTGAAAAAGATTGAAAAATTCTTCGGGTTTCGGCTTCTTGAGAAAACACGGGGCGGAAGTGAAGGTGGGCATACATCCCTCACACCGGAAGGAAAGAAGCTGGTTGCTGCCTTTGATCATTTTCACAATTCTGTGGATTCAGTCATAAAGAAAGGGTTCGAAAAATTCCTGCAGGATCTTAAATAATAACGACAAATAACCATTAATAACGGTACGTATGAAAAAAACATTCCTTGCAATTGCAGTTCTCATTTTGGCACTTACAGGATTCAGCCAGCCAAAAGCACCATCTATTACGGGCGATCTGATTATTTTTCATGCCGGAAGCCTTTCAGTACCTATGAAGGAAGTTGCAGCGGAATTCAACAAAGCGTACCCCAATGTCAAGGTCCTGCTGGAATCGGCAGGCAGCGTTGCATCTGCCCGGAAGATCACCGACCTGAACCGTCCCTGCGACATCCTCGCCTCCGCTGATTACGGGGTTATCGATAACATGCTGATCCCGAAATATGCCGACTGGAACATCAAATTCGCCAGCAATGAGCTTTCGGTCGTGTACCATGAGAAATCGAGAATGGCCGGCCAGATCAACGCAAAGAACTGGTACGACATCCTGATGAACAAGGATGTGGCCTTCGGGCGCGCCGATCCCAATGCCGATCCCTGCGGTTACCGCACCGTTCTTACGCTTCAACTTGCAGAAAAACAGTATAAAAAACCCGGACTGGCGAAAATGATGACCGGTAAAGACCAGAACTACATGCGGCCAAAAGAAGTTGACTTGCTGGCTTTGCTTGAATCGGGAAGCATCGATTACATCTTCCTTTACCGTTCGGTCGCCCTCCAGCACAACCTGAAATACATCACCCTTCCTGATGAGATCAACCTGAAAAAGATGGAACTTGCTGCACAATATGCCACAGCCTCCACAGAGATCAACGGGAAAGAGCCCGGGAAAAAAGATGTAGTAAAAGGCGAACCGATGGTCTATGGCGTGACCATGCTCCGCGAGGCCCCGAACAAGCCTGCAGCCATTGCATTTCTTCAGTTTCTCCTGTCAAAAGAAAAAGGCATGAAGATCATGGAAAAGAACGGACAGCCTTCGGTAATCCCGATGCCGACACAGAACTATGAAAAACTGCCGAAGGAGCTGAAACCGTATGCGAAACAGGGGAAGTAGCGAAGTAGTGAAGTGACGAATTAGCGAAAAGTCATATGTCATGCATCATACGTCATAAGTGTTGGAGCAGAAAATAATAATTGTCTGGGATAAATCTGTGTAAATCCGTGTACATCTGTGGTGAATAATAAAGCCGGAAAGTTGAGGATGGAAGATAGAGGAACGATTATGACTTTATGAACTTTACAAACTTTATAAACTTTATAAACTGATTTGAAAAACTATCAGCCCTTTCAGTTGTTCCTGATCCTCCTCGGTGCTTTGATATTGCTCTTTATCATTTCGCCGTTGCTTGGGATGTTCCTGAAGACGAGCCCTGCAAGCCTGTTTGAAACGGCAAAGGAAGCAGAGGTTGCCGGCAGTATCTGGCTGACGATATGGACATCTATGGCTGCGACGCTCGTATTTGCGCTTGCTGCGATTCCCCTCTCCTACCTGCTGGCACGAAAGAGTTTTCCAATGAAAAAGCTGGTCACCGGCATCATCGACCTCCCGGTTGTGATCCCTCATTCAGCAGCAGGTATCGCGATCCTGGGATTTGTATCAAGAGACACGGTGCTGGGGAAGATGGGCTCTGCAGTCGGGTTGAACTTTGTAGGAAACCCTGCCGGGATTGCCATTGCAATGGCTTTCGTGAGTATTCCCTACCTGATCAATGCAGCGCGTGATGGTTTTGCAGGAGTTTCGGAACGGACAGAAAAAGCAGCGCTGACGCTCGGCGCTTCGCCTTCCAGGGTTTTTTTCACCATTTCTCTTCCGCTTGCGCGCAGAAACATCATCTCCGGACTGATCCTCATGTTTGCCCGCGGGATGAGTGAATTCGGGGCCGTCATCGTCGTCGCCTATCATCCGATGATCACGCCGGTGCTGATCTATGAGCGGTTCGGCGCGTTCGGCCTGAAATATGCCCGTCCGGTTTCCGTACTCTTCATCCTGATCTCCCTTACTCTATTTATAGCACTTCGTATGCTTTCACCCGACAACAGGATTTTTACATCAGGACAAAAGAAAAAAGATCAATAACAATCAAAAACAAAACAGAAAAATAACGAGGAGAGCAGAATTGAAAAAGACATATTAAGAATTTCGCTTTTCGCTATTTAAGGATGCTCGAACTTAAAAACATATCCGTCAGGGCAGGAGATTTTTCCCTCCGTGAGATCAGCTTCACGGTCAGCAAGGGAGATTATTTTATCCTGCTGGGAGAATCGGGTGCCGGAAAGTCGATGGTGCTCGAGACCATCGCCGGACTTGTAAGCCCTGCCAGTGGTGAGATCGTAATTAATGGCAAGGAGGTTACAGGGGAAAAGATCCAGAAAAGGGGAATCGGTCTCGTATTCCAGGATTATGCCATCTTCCCTCACCTGACGGTCAGTGAAAATATTTCATACTCTTTGCATGGCAGGAAACTGAGTCATCAGGAAAAAAAGAAAAAAGTCCTGGTGATTGCAGATCAGCTTAACATTTCAGGTTTGCTTGACAGGCGGCCATCGTCGCTTTCGGGAGGGGAACTGCAGCGTGTCGCGCTGGCCCGGACGCTGATCCAGGATCCCCATGTACTTTTGCTGGACGAACCCCTTGCTTCGCTCGACAGCCGCATCAAAACGGAACTGCGCAGCCTCCTGCGGAAAATTCACCGCCAGGGACAAACGATCCTGCATGTGACACACGATTATGAAGAGGCTTTGTCGCTGGGCAACCGGATTGCCGTGATCGACAATGGCGCCATCGTGCAATCAGGAACACCCGAAGAAGTTTTCCGGAATCCAAGATCTGAATTTATTGCCCATTTTGTCGGGGTGAGGAATTTCTTTCCTGCAAAGATCATCCGTGAAAACGGGTCAACAAAAGCACTCGTTGATTCCCTGTCGGTTAACATCTTTACGCAGGAAAAAGAAGCCAGCGGATTTATCCTGATCCGCGGGGAAGATATTATCCTCTCGAATGAACAGATCGACTCCAGTGCAACCAATAATTTTGAAGGCACCATTTGTGAGATCACTCCGACAGTAAAAGGTGTTGATGTGATCATCGATGCAGGGATCCGGTTTCATGCGCTTGTAACACCCGGATCTGTAACACATCTTGAACTTACAGAAGGAAAAAAGATCTGGCTCCATTTCAAGGCAACTGCCGTAAAATTCATCCCGGCTTAGTTGTATCTTTGTAATTGTTTTGTGAGATGCTGGATGCTGGATGCTGGATGGAAGACGGAGGATGGAGGATGGAAGATGGAGGATGGAAATTCATAATTCAAAAATCGTAAATCGTAAATCGTAAACCGTAAATCGTAAATTGAGATGCTTTCTTTCGAAGAAGCTTACACCATCGTCATGAATCATGTTCGCCTTTCCGGTATTGAACATGTTAGCATGATGGACAGCCTGGGGCGGATCCTTGCTGAAGATATCCAATCTGACGTCGACATGCCTCCGTTCGACAAGTCGGCTGTTGATGGTTTTGCCTGCCGGATGGCGGACCTCGGCAAGGACCTTGAAGTGGCCGAAACCATTCCCGCGGGTAAAACGCCTGAACACAGCATCAGCGAAGGAACCTGTGCCAGGATCATGACGGGCGCCATGGTGCCGGAAGGTGCCGATTGTGTGATCATGGTGGAAGATACGATCCGGGAAAATGAAATGATCCGTTTCACAAAAAAAGAAACGGCACGGAATATCTGTTACAAAGGTGAAGATGTCAAAGGCGGT
Source organism: Bacteroidota bacterium (assembly GCA_026391805.1). Classification (GTDB taxonomy): domain Bacteria; phylum Bacteroidota; class Bacteroidia; order Bacteroidales; family FEN-979; genus FEN-979. Next base: position 48,184 of record JAPLDJ010000006.1, read on the forward strand.
GATATGGTCCTGACAGCCGGTACGATGATAGGGCCGCCTCACATTGCTGTCCTGGCTGCTGCAGGCGCGGTAAGCCCGAAAGTGCATACACGGATCCAGGTGGGGATCCTGTCGACAGGCGATGAACTTGTTGAACCGGACCACATCCCCTCTCCGTCAAAGATCAGGAACACCAATGCCTGGCAGCTGATGGCCCAGGTTTCATCAACCGGCGCCAACCCGAATTACGGGGGCATCGCTTTTGATACCGAAAGTGCCTTGTCGGCCATGCTGGCCGATTCTCTCGACAGGAACGATGTCGTGCTCGTGACCGGTGGCGTCTCCATCGGCGATTTTGATTATGTCCCGAAAGTTTTGGAACGCCTGGATGTTGAGATCCTCTTTAAAAGCTTCGCCATCCGGCCCGGAAGGCCTACCATTTTCGGGAAAAGAGGGAACCAGTTTGTTTTCGGACTTCCCGGAAATCCAGTTTCCTCCTTTGTGCTTTTCGAGGTCATGGTCAGACCTTTCATCCTGAAAATGATGGGATGCAGTGCAGAGCCTTTAATAATTCGGTTACCGCTTGGCGCATCCATACCCAAAAGGAGATCCGACCGGAAATCGCTGATCCCTGTCAGAATTGAAAACGGCGTCGTGCTGCCGGTTGAATACCACGGATCGGCGCACATCAATGCCTACACACGGGCTCAGGGAATCCTCGCGATCGAAACAGGCAGCAACGGAATGGAGAAAGGAGAAATTGCGGATGTTCGACTCCTTTAACCGTCCGATCAACTACCTGCGCGTCTCGATCACCGACCGTTGCAACCTGAGATGCGTTTATTGCATGCCGGAAGAAGGGATCAGACTGATCAATCATTCGGATATCATATCCTATGAAGAAATCATCGAAGTCATCCGTGAAGGAACCCGGCTCGGGATCACCAAGGTCAGGATCACGGGTGGAGAACCACTGGTAAGAAAAGGTGTGGTAGGGCTGGTATCGATGATCGCCGGTCTTGAGGGAATCACCGATTTCGGGATGACCACCAACGGCATCCTCCTCGGTCAGTTCGCGCAAGATCTTGCAAAAGAAGGACTTCACCGCATCAACATCAGCCTTGATACGGTCAATCCCGAGAAATACAAGAGGCTCACCCGCGGAGGAGATGTTGAGAAGGTGTTTGAAGGGGTTGATGCAGCTAAGAAAGCAGGAATATCACCCATCAAGATCAATTGCGTTGTAAAAAATTCATCCCTCGAACCCGATGCTGTGGAAGTCAGGGATTATTGCAGGAGGAATGATCTTGAGGTACGGTTCATCCATGAGATGGACCTTGAAACCGGATGTTTTACCCTGGTGGAAGGCGGCGACGGCGGCAATTGTAAAAACTGCAACCGGCTGCGTTTGACGGCCGACGGAAAGATCAAACCCTGCCTCTTCAATAACATCGAATACAGCATCCGTGAACTTGGAATTAAAGAAGCACTTCTAAGGGCGATCAATACTAAACCCGAGAAGGGAACGGTAAATAGCTTTGACAGGTTTCATTCTATTGGAGGATGAGGTCGGAGGTTTGATGTCAGAGGACGGAATTAAATTTCTGTGTAATCTGTGAAATCTGTGGTGAAGAAAGAGGATGGAGAATGGAGAATGGAAGACAGAAGAATATCAATCACTCTAAAAAATCTGAAGTGATGAAGAAACTCAGTCATGTTTCAGCAAAGGGAAAGGCCAGCATGGTCGATGTCAGCGCAAAGCCTGACCAGCTCAGGATTGCAAAGGCGATCGGTCATATAACCCTGGCACCTGAAACCATTCAACTGGTAAAGGAAAACAAGATGAAAAAAGGGGATGTGCTGACTGTAGCTGAGATCGCCGGGATCCAGGCGGGAAAAAAGACCAGCGAACTGATCCCCCTGTGTCATCCTCTGCAGATCACAAAAATTGATGTGAAAGCCACACTTGATAAAAAGGGCGTGACGGTTGAAAGCGAAGCCCGGTGCGTCGGTCAAACGGGCATAGAGATGGAAGCGCTTACTGCCGTCAGCATTGGCCTTCTTACCATCTACGACATGTGCAAGGCAGTGGATAAGTCAATGATTATTGATGATGTCAGATTACTTGAAAAGACAAAAACCGATGTCAGATAAAGTACAAATACGTTCCGTAAATATCTCTGAGAAGAAAGGAACCATCAAGCATCCTGTCGATTCAATCAGGCTGACGGAAACAGGTGTTGAATGCGATGCACATTCCGGCGCCTGGAACAGGCAGGTCAGCCTGCTCGGGATGGAAAGCATCCGGAAATTTGAACAGGAAGCCGGGCGGAAGGTCCTTCCCGGGGAGTTTGCAGAGAACATCACCACGGAGGGAATTGAACTCTGGAAACTTCGTCCACTCGACCGGTTTACCTGCGGGAACGTCGAACTCGAAGTCACCCAGATCGGGAAGGAGTGTCACGGGACATCCTGTGCCATCTTTAAAGAGGTCGGCAATTGCGTAATGCCGAAAGAAGGCATTTTCTGCAGGGTGGTCACGCCAGGTATCATCAAACCAGGAGATGAACTGGCCTATCATCCGAAAGTTTTTTCCATCCGGGTCATCACACTCAGCGACCGCGCCAGCCGCGGCGAATACGAAGACAAAAGCGGCCCGCGGATCATCGAGCTTCTTGAACACTATTTTTCCATTCTCCATCTTCCATCCTCCATCCTTCATTCCCTGATACCCGACGATCCTGAGAAGCTTCGCACCCTCCTTGACCAGGCCAGGAGCGAAAAGACCGACCTTGTCATTACAACCGGTGGCACCGGGATCGGTCCGAAAGACTTTACCCCGGATGTCGTAAAACCTTATCTTGACAAGGATATCCCGGGGATCATGGAGATGATCCGCATGAAATACGGGGCGCAGAAACCCCAGGCACTGGTTAGCCGCAGCATTGCAGGTGTCATGCAGCAAACGCTTGTTTTTACCCTGCCGGGAAGCGTGAAAGCGGTAAACGAATACATGGCCGAAATCACCCCGACCCTTCTTCACCTCATTTCGATGCTTCACGGGCTTGATGCACATTAATAACCGGAGCATGTTTATAATCAGGTGAAAGAGAAGGTCAGAAGGGATTATATTCACATTATATTTATCCCGGAATGACTGAACAGTTGAATCTCTTCCTTATTTTAAAAGTATGGAACAAATATTATTTGCCCTGCTCCGACATGTAAACAGGTCCGGAATTTTATTCCTTTCGTTGATTCTATCGCTTGGAACTGCAAAAGCACAGGACAGTCTCGATCTTGTAAAGATATCGGGAGCAACAAATGTTGATGCCCTGAAAAACTATTCGATTTTCCTGAAGAATAATGCGGAATTAAAAAAGAGTCAAGCCTATGAAGCAGCCCTTCAGAAGGGCTGGATGACAACAAAAACAGGGGAAGACGGAAGTGGTGTCGGGCTGAAGGAGCTGGATAAAACAGGGAAACCGGTCTATCTTTATACGGGGAACCTGAATTCGGCAAAGACCGTCTCCTCCAATAAAGTATGGACGGGAGGAGGGCTTGGTTTCAACCTCACAGGTGCCGGGATCACCCTCAGGGAATGGGATCAGAGCCAGGTACGGACCACACATCAGGAACTTACCGGGAGGGTTGTAATCGGCGACGCGTCTGTCGGTTTATCAGCCCATTCGACGCATGTTGCAGGGACAATGATCGCAACAGGGATCGACGCGAATGCGCACGGGATGTCAAAACTGGCCAATCTGCGCGATTTCGACTGGGATTTTGATTATGTCGAGATGGCATCTGAAGCTGCTGCAGGGATGCTGCTGTCAAACCATTCGTATGTCTATGTCACCGGCTGGTATAACGCCGGCTCATGGTACTGGTACGGCGATACGATCATCAGCCGCTACGAAGATTCTTATTTTGGATTTTATGGCGACGATGCCAGGATCGTCGACTCGATTGCCTTCAATGCACCTTATTACCTGGTCTGCCGGGCCGCCGGAAACGACCGTGGTGAAGGACCTGCGACCCAGCCTGTAACACATTATGTATGGAACGGTACCACGTGGATCACTGCAAGCACCATCCGGAATAATGACGGAATGCCTTCCGGATACGGTTGCATAACGAACGGTTTTGGTACTTGCAAGAATACCATGACTGTCGGAGCAGTCAGCGCCATCCCTGCCGGATACAGTTCGCCCGGTGATGTGGTCCATGCAGGTTTCAGTTGTACGGGACCCACGGATGACGGCCGTATCAAACCCGATCTGGTGGCCGATGGAGTAGGCCTCTATTCCACTTACTCTTCCGCGAACAACGCCTATGCTTCTATGACCGGAACTTCGATGGCTACCCCGAGTTGTGCAGGGGCCCTATGCCTCCTCCAGGAGCATTATCACAACCTTCACGGGATTTATATGCGTTCGGCAACACTGAAAGGCCTGGCCATTCATACAGCCGATGAGGCAGGAAGTTATCCCGGACCCGATTACAAATTCGGCTGGGGATTGCTGAATTCCGCCAAGGCGGCCACATTGCTGAGCAATACAACGACAGCTAAAGTCAAGGAACTCACGCTGACCAACGGAACAACCTATACGCTAAACCCCAAGACAAACGGAACCGAAGCACTGCGTGCAACCATCTGCTGGACCGACCCGCCCGGTACGCCTCCACCGCCCTCCCTGAATCCTCCGAACATCATGCTCGTTAACGACCTCGATCTGCGCATCGACGGCCAGGCCTATAAACCCTGGATCCTTGATCCGGCAAATCCTACAAATGACGCCACCACCGGTGACAATATCCGCGATAACACAGAGCAGGTTTACATCGCATCCATTACTGCCGGGTGCCATACACTAACAGTTACCCATAAAGGGATCCTCACCGGCGGATCGCAGGCCTTTTCACTAATTGTTTCCGGTATAACAGTATATCCTGACTTCGTCGCAGGTCCCGCCAGCGGAAACCAGGCCATCTGTGCCAGTGCAACTCCCGCTTTGCTGAGCGCCACTCCGCCAACCGGCGGAAACCCGCCATATACGTACCAGTGGCAGAATTCAACCGACAGCATCAATTTTACCAACATCCCCGGTGCAAACGGACTTACCTACCAGCCTGGACCGCTTACCGTAAAAACCTTTTACCGCCAGGTTCAGTCGGCCGCCGGAAGCTGCGACAATTCAAATACCAATATCCTCAGGATCGTGGTTAACCCGGTTCCTGTTCCTGCAATAACAGGAAACACAAACCTCTGTGTAAATACTGGATTCTATACCTACACGACAGAACCCGGCATGACAAACTATTCCTGGTCTGCCACTCCTGGGGGAAGTATTGCCGCAGGTTTGGGAACGAATGTCATCCAGGTTACATGGAATGCCTCAGGCGCCCAATCGGTAAGTGTGAATTATTTCAACACGTTCGGATGCCCGGCGCAATCAGCTACCGTTCTTCCTGTACAGGTTAATACTGTTCCTCCTGCAGCAGGAAACATCACGGGAATTCCTATTGTTTGCCAGGGCGACAGCGGATTGATTTATTCGTTAACGCCCGTCGCGAATGCTACCGCTTATATCTGGACTTTACCTACAGGCGCAGAGATCGTCTCAGGAAATCTTACAAATTCCATCACGGTGAAATACAGTGGAACCGCTTTATCCGGGAATTACACGGTTGCAGCTAATAATATTTGCGGAAATGGTACTTCATCTCCACCCTATCCGGTCACGGTCAACCCCACTCCTCCTGCCCCGGTGATCGCGCAGCAGGGCGACACCCTTGGTTCGGATGCCCCGGCCGGGAACCAGTGGTATGGACCAGGCGGCCTTGTGTCGGGAGCTACAGGTCAAAATTACACACCAGGTCAAAACGGTAATTATTATGATATCGTGACGCTGAACGGATGCAGTTCCGATCCATCAAATACCATTAATTTCATTCTTACCGGAACCGGGAATTCCGCAGGAACAATCCCCCGCATTTTTCCGAATCCTGCAGGGAATACGCTTCATGTTGAACTCTTCCTTGAACATTCTTCAGGTATATCTCTGAATCTGATGAATATTACAGGTTCTGCCGTAAAAACGATTGATTATGGCATTCACGCCCGCGGACCTGTAAAATTGATCCTCGATTGCACCGACCTGAAGGGAGGCATCTATTTCCTCAAGGTGACGACCGAAAGCGGTTCCTTTGTTCATAAAATCATTCTTGAAAAATAGATCAAATCAGGTCCCAGGTCCCAAGTGCCAAATCCCAAGTGTCAAGTCCCAAACGCCAAATTCAGGTCCCAAATCTCAAGTGCCAAGTGCCAAATTCCAAATCTCAAGTGCCAAACGCCAAATGATTTGGGATTTGGAATTTGGCACTTGACACTTGACACTTGGCACTTGGCCCTTGAGATTCCCTAAAAAAACGTATTACCTTTTTCATTTATTCCGATTAATGGTAAAAGAACCATTATGGATAAAAATGGAAATACTCATTTCAATGAACAACTTCGAGAGAGGACCCGTATGTTTGCACTTCGCATTCGCAAAGTTATCATGTCGATTAATGTAAACCCGCTTGATAAGCCCAATCTTCTTCAGCTCATCAGGAGTTCTTCATCAATTGCCGCAAATTATAGTTCAGCAACCTGCGCACGATCGGATCAGGAATTTTTTGCAAAGATTTGTATCGTCCTTGAAGAAGCGGATGAAGCCAAATTCTGGTTGGGATATCTCCTGGATGCGGGAGTTCTAAAGGCGCCTGATATCAAGCCTTTATGCACAGAAGCCGATGAACTTGTGAGGATCTTTTCATCGATAAAGATGAAGATGAAGGTAAAGTTGGGGAAGTGATGATATGGGTGTCTTAAGTCCCAAATGCCAAATGCCAAATGCCAAATGCCAAATTCAGGTCCCAGATCCCAGGTCCCAAGTGCCAAAGGCCAAACTATTTGGGATTTGGGATTTGAGATTTGAGATTTGAGATTTGAGACCTGGGATTTGGGATCCGGGAATCTTCTATTCCTCCCAATTTGCCGTGCAAACTTCCGGTGATACCGATTTTTTTAGGATTCTGTAACTTTCCCTCCTAACTTCGTCTAACGATCAATTAATTTCCCGGGAAATCCCGGGGTTTAAAAACGGAGGAACTATGAAAAAAATTATTGCAGGTTTTCTTTTATCATTTATTTTCATTTTACACACCCATGGACAGGAAGGGATGTGGCTGCTGTCGCAGCTTCCCCAGTTGGACCTTGCAAAAAAGGGAATGAAGATCGGGATCAACGACATTTACAGCAAAAACCAGCCTGCATTGTGCCAGGCCGTGCTGCAACTGGGCGGAGGCTCGGCATCGTTTGTCTCGTCAGAAGGTCTTATCGTCACCAACCATCATGTCGCATTTACGGCGCTGCAAAGGGCTTCCAGTGTCAGCAGTGATTATCTGACAAAGGGATTCCTGGCGACCAAAAAGTCGGAAGAAATCAAAGCGCCCGGGTACCAGGCTCAACTGATGACAGAAATGAAAGATGTCACGGATGAAGTGACAGAAGCGGGCAAAGGAATCAGCGATCCGCTGGAGAGGGATAAAAAGATCAATGCAAAGATCGCACAGATGACCGATGCAATCGAAAAAGACAAAGTGGATGTCAGGGCAACCGTTTCCGAGATGTACAACGGAAAGCAGTATGTTCTTTATGTCTATAAAATTTTCAAGGATATTCGGATCGTCTATTCACCGCCTCTTTCCATTGGGAATTACGGTGGAGAGACGGACAACTGGATGTGGCCCAGGCATACCGGCGATTTCTCGTTCATGCGGGCCTATGTTGCCCCCGATGGAACCGGGAAGGAATACAGCGCAGAGAATGTTCCTTATAAGCCGAAGGTCTGGCTCAAGGTTGCAAAGGATAACCTGAAAGATGGCGATCTGACCTTCATTGTCGGGTACCCCGGATTTACCACACGGTACCGTTCATCGACTTCGGTCCACTGGAACCAGGAATACAATTATCCATTTGCTGTAAAGAATTTCAAGGAGATCATCGCCCTGTCGGATGAGATCACCAAAAATGATCCTGCAGGAAAATTAAAGGAAGCCAGCCTGATAAAAGGGCTTGCGAATGTCATGAAGAATTATGAAGGAAAACTGGAAGGCATGAAAAAGACAAATTTCCTGCAGAAGAAACTAGATTTTGAAAAGGACTTTCAGAAATGGGCCAACAGCGACCCCGAACGTAAAGCAAAATACGCTGATATTCTTGCAAAAGAGAAGGCAGAATATACTGTGCTGGAAAAGACCAGGGAACGCGACAATGCATTCAGCATTTTCCAGGGACTTGCAGGAACACCTTTGAGTATTGCAGGGCAGATCCTCTATCTTGCACAGCAATCGGAAAAGCCGGAGAGCGAGCGCGACCCGGGATTTAATGACAGGACGATCGATGAGACGATTGATCAGCTTCAGTACGCTTATGAAAACTATTATGAACCGGTCGACAAGGCATTGATGGTGCGTGCGCTGAAAATGGCCCATGCACTTCCGCCCGACCAGCGTATCACCGGGCTTGAATATGTATTCGCTGACAAATCCAAAACCATTGAGCAGTTTGTCGACGAAGCATTTAAAACCTCGAAAATGAATGACGTGGCGTATGTCAAAACTTTGTTCCGCAAGTCTGTCAAGGATCTTGAAGCGCTGAACGACCCGTTCATGAAAATGACAATCAGCATTGATCCGATGGCCATCGAAATCCAGAAGACCAACCGGAAATTCGGGGCAAATGTAACAGCCCTCAGAAAAGTTTACCTCGAAGCAATCTTTGCATGGAAAGGAACCGGAATGTATCCTGACGCGAACAGCACGATAAGGTTTACATCAGGCAATGTCAAAGGATATAAGCCAAGGAATGCAGTCTGGTACTATCCGTTAACCACGCTCCAGGGAGTGGTGGAAAAGAATACAGGAGAAGAACCTTTCGACGCTCCGCAGGGTTTGGTTGATTTATACCAGAAAAAGGATTTTGGAAGATGGTCGGATCCTATTCTGAAAGATGTGCCTGTTGCTTTTCTGAGTCAGTGTGACATTACGGGAGGCAACAGCGGAAGCCCGGTGATGAATGCCAATGGTGAGCTGGTCGGCGTTGTCTTTGACGGAAATTACGAAGCCATGATCAGCGACTGGCAGTACGATTATAACCTACAGCGGGCGATCTCGGTTGATATCAGGTATGTTTTGTATGTGACGGAGAAGTTCGGCAATGCAGGATTTATCCTGGATGAGATGAATGTTCCGCACTAAACATCAGTACGGGAAGTACCAGGTAAAATGGCCAAGACTTAAACGTGAAGTGCGAAGTGTGAAGTCTGAATTATCTCACATTTCGCACTTCGCATTTGAAAGGGTACCCGGGGCGGGACTTGAACCCGCACGCTCGCGATGAGCACAGGATTTTAAGTCCTGCGTGTCTACCAATTCCACCACCCGGGCGAAAGGCGTGTGTGTTAGAAAAAAAACCCTCTTCAGAGGGTTTCATGTTTTGAGCGAAAGACGGGATTCGGACCCGCGACCCCGACCTTGGCAAGGTCGTGCTCTACCAGCTGAGCTACTTTCGCATCTGGTTTTGGGAGTGCAAATTTATTAAATTTTTTAATCTCCAAGTATTTTTTTTCATTTCCCGAGCAGTTTCCTGATCTCATTGAGTTTCATCAGCGCCTCCACCGGGGTCAGGGTGTTGATATCGGTATTCAGGATATCTTCCTTGATCTTCAGAAGCGTAGGATCGTCCAGCTGGATAAAGCTGAGCTGGTAACCAGATGCTAGATGCTGGATGCTGGATGCCGGATTGGTTTTCTGTTTTTTCCCTTTTTTATCCAGCATCCAGGATCCAGCATCAGACGGTTTCTTCCCCAACTCTTCCGACTTATGTGACTTCTCCAGCTGATGTAACAACGTGTTTGCATTCTCGATAACACTGTTCGGCATTCCGGCCATCTTCGCGACATGGATCCCGAAACTGTGTTCACTTCCGCCCGGCAGCAACTTGCGAATGAAGATCACCTTGTTCTGGATTTCCTTTACTGCAACATGGAAGTTTTTGATCCGGGGGAAAAGCTCGGTCATCTCATTCAGCTCATGGTAATGGGTGGCGAAGAGAACTTTGGGCCGGAACAGAGGATGCTCATGCAGGTATTCGGCGATGGCCCAGGCGATGGAGATCCCGTCGTAGGTGCTGGTCCCGCGTCCGATCTCATCGAGGAGGATCAGGCTGCGTGTTGAAATGTTGTTGAGAATGCTGGCTGTTTCATTCATCTCCACCATGAAGGTCGACTCTCCCGAGCTGATGTTGTCAGATGCGCCAACGCGGGTGAAAACTTTGTCGGTGATACCGAGTTCAGCGGAGTCGGCCGGGACATAGCTCCCCATCTGGGCCATCAGCACGATCAGTGCGGTTTGGCGCAGCAGGGCAGATTTCCCCGACATGTTCGGCCCGGTGATGATGAGAATCTGCTGGTTTTTATCATCAAGGTGAACATCGTTGGCAATATATTCTTCACCGGTCTTCATCTGTTGCTCGATCACCGGATGGCGGCCGCCTTTTATCTCCAGCACATACGATTCATTTAATACCGGTCGTGAGTAATTGTTTTTCTCTGCGATCACTGCAAAGGAAACGAGGACGTCGAGCCTTGCAGCTAAGGTTGCATTCAGCTGCACAGGCCGGATATAATCGGTAAGGAATAAAACCAGATCATTGAAGATCCTTGTTTCCAGTGCAAGTATCTTTTCTTCTGCACCGAGGATCTTTTCCTCGTATTCTTTCAGCTCTTCCGTGATATAACGTTCAGCATTCACAAGGGTTTGCTTGCGCGACCATTCAGCCGGGACCTTATCCTTATGGGAATTCGTGACCTCCAGGTAATATCCAAAGACATTGGTATAACCAATCTTGAGCGATGAGATCCCGGTCCGCTCAATTTCCCGCTGCTGGATTTTTACCAGGTAATCCTTCCCTGAATAGGCCATCTGCCGCAATTCATCAAGTTCCGCCGATACTCCTTCACGGATGACGTTACCTTTGGCTACCAATGATGGTGGATCGGGCCGGATCTCTTTCAGGATCTTCTCCCGGGCCAGGTTGCAAACATTGAACTGCTCCCCGATTTTCTTCATACTCTCATTTCCTGATTCTTCACATGCCTTCTTCATTATTTCGATGCAGTCGAGCACATGCGCCAGGTGAACCACTTCACGGGGAATGATCTTACCGACAGAAACCTTTGAAATCAGTCGTTCGAGGTCACCGATACGCTGGATGTTTTGCCGGACCAGTTCACGAAACTGGGGTTCGGCGATGAAGCAACTGACCATGTCGAGCCGCTCCTCGATCGGAAGACGATCCTTCAGAGGAAGAATGATCCACCGCCTGAGAAGCCTTGATCCCATAGGAGAAACTGTATGATCCAGTGTACTCAGTAGCGAAGCCGCATTTTCATTGGAAGAGTTCAGCAGTTCAAGGTTACGGATGGTGAAACGGTCGAGCCACACATAATGATCTTCCTCAATTCTGGAAAGTTTTGTAATATGTCCGACACGATCATGCTGGGTTTCGGCCAGGTAATGAAGTGCAGCGCCGGCTGCAATCACGGCCTGGTCCAGGTTATCGACCCCGAAGCCTTTCAGGGATGTGGTCTGGAAATGCTTCAGCAGAAGGTCCCGCGCAAAATCAGCCGTAAAAACCCAATCCTCGAAAGTGTTGATATAATATTTATTCCCGAAAAGCTCGCAGAATTTCTGCCGCTTGTTTTTCTGAACGATGATCTCCGACGGGCGGAAGGTCTGGATCAGTTTGTCGATGTATTCTGCAGAGCCCTGCGCAAGGTAGAATTCGCCGGTCGAAACATCAAGAAAGGAAATACCCGATATTTTCGCATCGAAGTTCAGGCTGGCCAGATAGTTATTTTCCCGTTGCTCAAGGATCTTGTCATTGTATGAAACCCCCGGAGAGACAAGTTCTGTAACCCCTCTTTTTACAATCGTTTTGGTGAGCTTCGGATCCTCCAGCTGATCGCAGATGGCCACCCTTAGTCCCGACTTGACAAGCTTGGGAAGGTACGTGTCGAGCGCATGATGAGGGAAGCCGGCCAGTTCAATATAAGCAGCTGCCCCATTGGCACGGCGGGTTAGGACGATCCCCAGGATGCCAGCGGTTTTGATCGCATCCGCCCCGAAGGTCTCATAAAAATCCCCCACCCTGAAAAGCAGCAGCGCATCCGGGTACTTTGCCTTGATCGTATTGTACTGGCGCATCAGCGGAGTCACTGCCGTCTCTTTATCGTTCCCTGCCTGTTTTGCCATCTGACTATAAATAATATTCTGAATAGATATTGAAACCGTTCTCCGAAGAAAAATGACCGGGAAACAGGTATAACCTGATCCGATTGATTATTTTTACGGGATTCTTACGAACGGGTAATCAGATCCTATATTCATTACAAAAGTATATTTTTTTCTTTCATGAAGAAACTGAAAACAACCGAAATGAACCGCCTTACCCCGGATGAATTCAGGAAGGCCTCCAAGATCCCTTTGGTCGTGGTACTGGACAATATCCGGAGCCAGAACAACATCGGTTCGGTTTTCCGTACGGCAGATGCATTCCGGATTCAGGGAATTTACCTGTGCGGGATTACGGCCACTCCCCCTCACCGTGAGATCCATAAAACAGCGCTGGGGGCAACAGAATCGGTAGACTGGAAATATTTCCCGGAAACCCGGCATGCACTGGAACACTTGCGCAAGGAAGGATATCTTATTGCAGGAATTGAACAGACAACGGCCAGTAAACCTGTAAACCTCTTTCAGCCCATGAAAGGAAAAAAATATGCCCTTGTTTTCGGGAATGAAGTGAACGGCATAGATGAATCCCTGATCCCCTTCCTGGATGATTGCATCGACATCCCGCAGTTCGGGACGAAGCATTCACTGAATGTTTCGGTTGCTGCAGGGATCGTCATATGGCACTTTTTTTCTTCCTTGAAAGATTTTTTATGATCAAAATGCAACCATTCTTATAACATAGCGTAAAACCCCCTGTCTGTTAACTATACCATGCTCTGAAAATGTATGAATTTTGTAACTTTTTTCTGAAATCCTGTAACATCAAATCAGGGGAAACGTTTAAATTTGTCTTTTTTATTGCAAATCAGTTCAAAATAACAAATTTAATACAACCAAATTATACACGTTTATTTGTTTAGTTACCAGTTTGTTAACTCATTATTTCATGTTAATAACAAGCCTAGTCTGAAAAAATCAGTGATCTGTGTTTTGTTTTTGTCTTATTATTAAATATATTTGTACAATCAATAAGCATTCTTTAAATCATAATTAAAATTCCCAAGTATGAAAAAACTTTATGAAATCTTCTCCAGGGCAGTTATTGTCATGCTCGTGACAATTATTCCGTTGGTATCGTTTGCCCAGGCTACGCAAACACCACAGAAGAAAGAAGATCCGAAAACAACCAAGGAAGAACCTAAGAAGAAGGGTTGTGAAAAAGCTCCGACTCACAGTTACTGGTCAGTCACTGCTTTTGGCGGTTTAAATCAGTTCAACGGTGACCTTTCGAAGAACCTGTTCCTTAACGACAAGTGGATGTTTGGTGCCGGAGCCACCGTTACCAAGCAATTCACAAGGGTTATCGGCACGCGGTTCATGTTTGGCTGGGAACAGTTATCAGGCCGGGTTGATAATAAATATGTCCCGGAGGGAGGTAATTCCGATCCTTTGACAGGAATCCAGGGTGATTACATCCGTCAGAATTTCACCTCGTATGTCATATCCGGTGATCTGAACCTGACCGTGAACTGGGTAAACTGGATCATGGGCTACAAACCCGAGAGGTTTTTCACCTCTTACCTGATTGGAGGATTCGGTCTTGATCATACACAGGGCCGGAAATTCAACAACGACAATGGCGCCATCCTGGGTTATACAGGTTATCCGACCCATACCGACGGAACTGACCCATTGAAATACGGAAATAATGGTGGTATCGGCAAATGGAATGCAGAATTCAAGACGGTTATGGGACTTGGGTTTGATTTCAACTTCTGCAAGCACTGGTCACTCAACCCGGAAATTCTCTGGAGATGGAGGGATGGCGATGTACTTGACCTTACCAGGGGTGGTGTAAAAGCCGTTAAGATGGACATGTACAGTGGCGTAAACCTCGGCCTCACCTATAAGTTTGCATACACCGGATGCAGCCTGGCGCAGATGCAGAAAAACTATCCGCAGGTTAAATTCGAAACCACACCGGCTGTCCTCGTTGAAAAGGGCGACTCCGTCCAGGTTACAGTCAAGGGAACCTTCCCCGAAAAATATTTCTGCCAGAAAGCTGCCATGTATTTCCAGCCTGTGCTGAATTACGAAGGCGGTTCATACGCTCTGAAACCGATGACCATCATGGGCGAAAAAGTAACCGGCGACGGCGTGCAGATCAAATACAAGGAGGGCGGAACATTCACTTATACAACCATCTTCCCGTACAAACCTGAAATGGCCACTTCACAGCTTGTTGTTTGCCCGATTGTTTACGACCCCGGCAAGGAACTGAAAGCAATTCCGAAAAAAGACGACATCAAGGCCAAAACCAAATTTGTTGACCTCTCCTGCAGGGATCTTGCTCCCGGTATTATCCATACCCCGACCAGAATCCTGACCGACATGGTTCCGCTGATCGGAGATCACGGTTACCTGAAGGAAGTCATCATTTCAAAGAAAGGTATCCTATATTTCAGGATCAACCTCTACAACCTCGACCTGAAATTCGGTCTGAACAAGGAACAGGCTTCAAAGGATGCCCTTACCGGACTTGATGAATTCATTCAGAAAGCTTGGAAGGTAAAGGATATCTCGATCGACGGTTGGGCATCACCTGACGGGGAAGAAACCTTCAACGTAGGCCTTTCTGAAAACCGCGCCAAGACAGGCAACACATACATGATCGACCAATATAAAGCTTGGGTAAAGGCAGCTGAAAAGGACAATAAAGACAAGAAAGCTGTAAAGGCAAAGGTTGATGCTGCAGGTAAAGATGTCAATTTTGTCATCAACCACCATGGACCGGACTGGAATGGATTCCTTACCACTGTCAAGGCCAGCAGCATCAAGGATAAAGACAAGATCCTGAATGTGATCAACTCCAGCGGCGACGATAAGAAAAAAGAGCAGGAGATCCGGAACATGATCCTTATCTATCCTGAACTGGAGCAGAACATGCTTCCGCCGCTCAGGAGGGCAGAGATTACGGCCAATACCTATGAATTCAAATATCCGGATGAAGAACTTTCAAAGCTTGCCATCAGCAATCCCGACAAGCTGAAAGTTGAAGAACTCCTCTATGCAGCCACACTGACCAACGATCCTGCAACAAGGCAGACCATCTGTGAAAATGCTGCACGGCTGTATCCGAATAACTGGAAGGCCCTGAACAATGCAGGAGCTGCAAACATTCAGGCCGGCAACCTCGACAAAGCAGGCGTTAACCTGCAGAAGGCCCAAAGCCTTGCCCCGAACAACGGAATCATCGAGAACAACATCGGAATCCTCTATGCAAAGAAGAAGGATTACAAGAAAGCCGAAGATCAGTTCAAGAAAGCACAGCAGCTGGGTGAAAATGAAAACTACAACCTGGGTGTGCTGATGATCCCGAAAGGCGATTATGCAAAAGCCAACAGCCTGCTGGCAAATGCAAAATGCACCTATAACCTCGGATTGGCACAGCTTGTTTCAGGAAACGTTAAAGATGCCCAGACAACCCTGGGATGCGCTCCGCAAACCCCGGAAACATTCTACCTGCTGGCGATCTGTGGTGCACGCACCAACAACACCAAGCTTTTGTATGACAACCTGATGAAGGCTTGCTCTGGCGATGCCAAGTACAAAGCAGAAGCAAAGGGCGACAGGGAATTCTACAATTATGCAAATACACAGGACTTCAAAAACATCGTTAAGTAATCAACGATCATCCTGAAAAGAAAGCCGTTCTGAGCAATCAGGACGGCTTTTTTATTTACGATTTTTAAAATATTGCGAGGAGCAAAGCGACGAAGCAATCTCCGTAGATAATACCGCAAACTTGTCATTGCGAGTCCCGATGAAATCGGGACGAAGCAACCTCTTCGTGGAATTTCGTGAATCCTTCGTGGATTTTCGTGCAATAATAAGATAACTATTATTACTGAAGTTCCACGGAGAAGTTATGAAAGAATGAAGGGGGGTTGCTTCGCTTCGCAAAGATATATGGTGCGAAAACAGATGGAGGTTGCTTCGCTTCGCTCGCAATGACAAGGTCAATTATTAAGAGAAGGAGATTGCTTCGTCGCTTTGCTCCTCGCAATGTTAATAAAAATCGAAGCCCTTGAATTGAATCAGGCTTAAACCCTTGTGATTCCGAATTCATACTCAGCAGAAATAAGGGCCACCATTTTTCGGTAATCCTCCTCCCGGTTTACAAAATCCAGGTTGTTCGTGTCAACGATAAGAATCCTCATGTTTTGCTGCTGCCGCAGAAATTCAATGTAGCCAGACTGGATCTTCTCCAGGTAATCGAAATTGATGTTCTGCTCGTAAGGCCTGCCGCGTTTCATGATGTTGCTCTTGAGATGGTCAATGCTCAGGTAAAGATAGACCAGGAGATCCGGCTTGGGCAGTGAGGCTTCGATGATCTTGAAAAGCCTTGTGTACAATGCCAGTTCATCTCCTTCAAGCGTTTTCCCGGCAAAGATCATCGATTTGTGGATAAAATAATCGGCGATGGTGAACGATTTGAAAAGGTCCTGGAACGTAAGCTGGTCCTTCAGCTGCTGATAACGGGAAGCAAGAAACGACAACTCCAGCGGAAAAGCATATTTGGCCTCGTTCTCATAGAATTTCGGAAGAAAGGCATTGTCTTCAAACTGCTCGAGGATCAATTTCCCGTTATACTCATTTGCAATCCGGGTGGCAAGGGAGGTCTTTCCGGCCCCGATATTTCCTTCGATCGCAATAAAATTATACACCATCAGAAAACAGGCAGAATACGGTTCAGGTTGTAAATATACGGAGTTATAATTCCCGCTCCGGAAATAAAAAAGACCGGCAAGGATAAATTATCAACCATTATTGCCTGAAGGAGAATTAATTTTCGTCACTTTATTTTCATCCATGCAATTTGTCAAAAGCTCTCTTACGGAAACTCCTGTAACAGGGTGTATCATCTCCGGAGCGAGATCGTTCATTGGTTCAAGGACAAATTTTCGTTCTGCAAGTCTTGGATGCGGTATTATTAAATTTTCACTCCTTATTATAAGATCGTCGTAAAAAAGGATATCAATATCGATTGTCCTAGAAACATATCCTCCACCGGTGCGATTCCTCCCGCATTGCTCCTCGATCTCAAGAATTTTCTGCATGACAGCATCAGGCTCCAGAAGGGTCTCCACACACACGACCATGTTCAGGAACTTTGCCTCCGATTGAAAGCCCCAGGGTTCGGTTTCGTAAAGGGATGACCGGAGCGTGATCATTCCGATCCCTTCAGAAATAAGACTTAGCGCCAGGCCAATCTGTTTTTCCCGTTCACCGAGATTGCTGCCCAGCGATAAATAAGTTAAATGGTAGTCCATATCTATTCCTCAAAGCTTCATCTTATTGGGGGTGACTAAATAAGTACTTATTCGCCTTTGTGAAGACCTTTGTGGCCTTTGTGGTTAAATTTTAAGTGATTGAACCACAAAGGACTCGAAGTACCCACAAAGTCGCACAAAGAAAAATATTCTATATACTTTTTCTTTTTAGTCAACCCCTCAGGGGATGAGGTGAGTTTTTTCACAAAGATAGATTAACCCTTTAAAACTGCTGTTACTTTTATCACCGATTCATTATCTTTGTCTTTCATTCAAACGCTGATCCCTATGAAAGATTTTTTCAAATTCATGTTAGCCTCGATGGTGGGCTTCATCCTTTCAACATTTATCATTACAATTATTATAACCACGATCATTGTAATCGTTGTCAGTGTTGCAACACGTCAGGAGATCACGGTTCCGAAGAACTGCATTCTCCAGGTAAAACTCGACCGTCAGATCATCGACCGCGGCCCCCGCAGTCCTTTTATCGACCTCTATTCAGGAATAAAACGGGATGGCCTTACCGATATCCTGAGTAGTATCCATAATGCCAAGGATGACGCAAATATAAAAGGGATCCTGCTTGATATCAGCGTTATCTCTGCCGGACTGTCGACCATTGATGAGATCCGGGATGCGCTGATCGACTTTAAGAAATCGGGTAAGTTCATTATCAGTTACAGTGAATTTTATTCCCAGCCGGCCTATTATCTTGCTTCTGTATCCGACCAGATCTATCTTCAGCCGCAGGGAATGATACTCTTTAAAGGTCTTGATGCTGAATTGACCTTTATAAAAGGAACCCTCGACAAACTCGACATCAAGATGCAGATCGTGCGTCATGGTAAGTTCAAGGCCGCGACGGAGCCGCTTTTCCTTGATAAAATGAGCCCCGAAAACCGCACCCAGATCTCTGCCCTGATTAACAATTCCTGGGGTAAGATGGTGGAAGGAATCTCCGTGTCCAGGGGCATCAGCGAAGTCAAACTGAACCTGCTTGCCGACAGCCTGAATGCACAGGACCCCAAAGATGCATTGAAAAATAAACTTGTCGATAAACTCGCTTACAAGGATGAACTCCTGAAAGACCTGCGGCAGAAACTCGGATTGCCGGAAAAAGGGGATATTAATATCATCTCACTGGATAAATATTCTGATGTTTCTGTCATCCATGACAAGATGTACGGGAAAGACGGAAAGATTGCCGTCATCTATGCCACCGGCTCGATCGCAGGAGGAACGGGCGACGACCAGTCGATCGGGTCTGAGCAACTGAGCAAGGCTTTGCGGAAAGCGAGAGAGGACAAAAAAATCAAGGCGATCGTTCTCCGGATCAATTCACCCGGAGGAAGCGCACTGGCCTCCGATGTGATCTGGCGCGAGGTTTCACTGGCAGCGAAGGAGAAACCGGTGGTGGCATCGTTCGGTGATGTTGCCGCTTCCGGTGGGTATTACATTGGCTGTGCTGCCACGAAGATCTTTGCCGATCCAACCACGATCACAGGATCCATCGGGGTTTTCGGCATCATTCCCAACCTGAAGGGATTGTTCAACAACAAGCTCGGGATCACCTTTGATGAAGCGAAAACCAATGCCAATTCTGATTATATCGGTATCACCAAGCCGATGTCGCCATATCAGTCGAAGGTACTGCAGGCTGAGATTGAAAACATCTATTCCACGTTTGTTTCAAAAGTCGCAGCAGGCCGCCATCTCACGGAAGCAGCGGTCGACAGCATCGGACAGGGCCGCGTATGGGGCGGAAGGGACGCTAAAAAGATCGGGCTGATCGATGAATTCGGTGGATATGACAAAGCCCTTGAAGCAGCAGCAAACCTGGCAGGGCTTAAACACTACAGTCTCGTCTACCTCCCCGAGCAGAAAGATCCTTTCGAGGATCTGATCGACCAGCTAACCGGGAATGAAACCCGCAGCATCCTTGAAAAGGAAATGGGAGAATATTATCAGTACTTCCAATACCTGAAGGAAATCCAGCAGATGAAAGGGATCCAGGCAAGGATGCCGTTTGGGATCAGCATTAATTAGCTCGATGGGCGATAGGCGATTTTTTGTCACCTGTCACCCGTCACCCGTCACTACCTCATCGGATAATGGATGAAGATCTCTTCCGACTTCATCAGGATATCGATGTACTGGGCACGTTTGTAAGCAAAAGGATCTTTCAGGGACTTGCGTGAAAGTTTCCCGCGGAAAGCATCAACGGAATCATATTTCTTATGATCCATCCAGTCGCTGATTTCAGCCAGCATCTTCGGGATCTGTCCGAATCCGTTCTTGTAAAGCGTGCTCACAACCTGCACACAATCGGCACCGGCAAGGAGCATCTTCACCACATCTTTTCCCGAAAAGATCCCGGTGTTGGCACAAACCGAGCCGCGGATCTCGCCATAAAGTAACCCCACATAACGCATCGGAAGGCGCATGTCGTCCTCATTGCTGAGGTGATACGGAAAATGATGAACTTCCTTGTCGATATCGATGTCCGGCTGGAATAAACGGTTGAAGAGAACAAACCCGTCGACACCTTCAAAATACATCATCTGGATCACGTTCAGGACATTGGTATAGAACGGGCTCAGTTTCACGCTGACGGGTATTTTCAGGCTCTTCTTCACATGGTTGACAACATCAAGCTGCTCATTGATGATGGCTTTCTCCTCTTTCTTGAAATCACCGGGAACAGAATAAAAATTCAGTTCTATTGCATTCACACCGGTCTCTTCAATCATTTTTGCATATTCGAGCCAGGATTCCTCAAAGGTGCAATTCAGGCTGGCGATGACAGGGATCGTCACGGCTTCGACCGTTTTCCGAAGGTGCATCAGGTGCTCGGTTGGACCGGCATGTTCGATATCCGGGAAGAGACTGATCATTTCAGCATGGCGTTCGTTGTATTGGTTCAGCTCTTCCGAAAGCTGGAGGCGTTCCAGTTCGATCTGTTCCTCAAAGAGGGTCTTGTATACGATTGCGGCAGCACCGGCTTCTTCGATCTTTTTAATGTTGTCAAGATCCTTCACAAAATTACTGGCCCCGACAATGATGGGATTCTTCAGGTTCAATCCCATGTATTTTGTAGTTAGATTAGCCATTGTATCTTTTTTAATTTATGTTTACAAATATACTGATTGACGGCAAATTTATGCTGTTCGCCATGCGCCTGGCGCTAAGCGCAGGGCGCAGAGCAAACAGCTAAATGGCCTTGTTATTTCTCAAAACTCATTTCCGAAAGCCTCTTGTAATTCATCCACCGCCACTTTGCATTTTCTTCGGCTGCACTGAACAGGACAGCTGCCTCCTCCGGGAACATCTTCTTCAAGGAAGTATAGCGGACTTCACTGTCAAGGAATACCTGGAATTTAGTCCAGTCGGGATCTTTTGAATCAAGGGTAAACGGATTCTTGCCTTCCTTCTCCCTCATCGGGTTATACCGGTATAACTGCCAGTACCCGGATTCCACGGCGCGTTCCATCTCTTCCTGGGTTTTGCCCATTCCTCTTCGCAATCCATGGTTGATACAGGGAGCATAAGCTATGACCAGCGAAGGTCCGTGGTAAGCTTCAGCCTCTTTCATGACCCTGAAAAGCTGGCTGTTGTCGGCGCCCATGGCAACCTGGGCAACGTATGCATACCCGTAAGTCATCGCCATTGCGCCAAGGTCCTTTTTACGGACTTTCTTTCCGGATGCTGCAAATTTGGCAACGGCGCCAACCGGAGTGGCTTTTGACGATTGTCCTCCGGTATTTGAATAGACTTCGGTATCCAGGACAAGAATATTGATATCCTCACCGGATGCGAGGACATGATCGAGTCCGCCGTAACCAATGTCATACGCCCAGCCATCTCCTCCGATGACCCAGACAGATTTTTTCACAAGGTATTGTTTGAGGTCAAGAAGATCCTTTGCAAGCGGATTTTTTTCCTTCTCCAATAAAGGGAGAAGCTTGTCTGTGGCAGCTTTTGATTTTTCAGGATCATCCTTTCCGTCAAGCCACTCTTTGAATGAATCGAGCGTTTCAACCGCCATCATGTTCTCCTTCATGGCTGCCCTCATTTTCTGTGAAATCCTCTTGCGCAGGTTCGTGACCCCGATGGCCATTCCAAAACCATACTCAGCATTGTCTTCGAACAATGAATTGGCCCAGGCCGGACCATGTCCGTCACGATTGGCCCTGTAAGGTGTGAAAGGAGCTGTTCCTCCATAGATAGAGGAACATCCGGTGGCATTGGAAATCATCATACGCTCACCGAAAAGCTGCGTGATCAGCTTTATATAAGGTGTTTCACCGCAACCGGCGCAGGCGCCCGAAAACTCGAAGAGGGGTTGTGCAAACTGGCTGTTCTTGAACGTCTTTGACCTTGGTGCAACATCGGGTTTGTAGGTGACATTATTGATAAGGTAATCCCAATTTGCAGTCTCAGGCATCTGTGATCCGAGCGGCTCCAATTCAAGGGCTTTGGTTTTGGAGGGACAAACATCCACGCAGTTGCTGCATCCGGTGCAGTCGAGAACGGTGACCTGGATCCTGAATTCAAGTCCTGTCAGCTCTTTTCCCAATGCTTTCAGAGTTACCATTCCTTCAGGTGCCTTTTTCTTTTCCTCTTCATTCAGGAGGAAAGGACGGATGGCAGCGTGAGGACAAACATAGGCGCACTGGTTGCACTGGATACAGTTTTCTGGTATCCATTTCGGGACATCTACAGCGATACCTCTTTTTTCAAGCTGGGTCGTACCGACCGGGAAGGTCCCGTCTTCACGTCCAAGGAAGGCGCTGACAGGAATATCATCACCTTCAAACCTGTTTACTTTATCAAACACCCGTTTGATGAATTCCGGACGGTTGGGATCGTCAAACTCGGGTTTTAACTCGATGTCGGCCCATTCGGCAGGAACCTTTATTTCTTCAACTTCACCTCCGCGGTCAATGGCGGCGTTGTTCATCGCAACGATCTCCTCCCCTTTCCTGCCGTATGTCTTCTTTATAGCATACTTCATTTCTTTCACGGCCATTTCGTAAGGGATGACGCTGGCCAGTTTGAAGAAGGTGGATTGCATGATGCTGTTGGTGCGGTTCCCAAGACCGATCTCAACGGCGATTTTTGTGGCATCAATGATATAGAACTTGATCTTGTGCTGAGCCAGGTATTTTTTCATGTGATCAGGAAGCCTATTCTTGGTCTCTTCAGCGTTCCAGATGCTGTTCAGCAAAAATGTTCCGCCGTCTTTCAGCCCCTTCAGCATATCATATTTTTCAAGGTAGGAAGGAACATGACAGGCAACAAAATCAGGTGTAATCACAAGGTAAGGTGCACGGATGAGCTTGTCACCGAAACGGAGGTGCGACACCGTGATCCCGCCTGATTTCTTTGAATCGTAGGCAAAATAAGCCTGGGCATATTTATCGGTGGATTCCCCGATGATTTTGATTGAATTTTTATTGGCACCAACCGTTCCGTCAGCACCGATCCCGAAAAACTTCGCGGAGAAGGTCCCTGGCGGGGCAATGTCGACTTCAGGAAGAAGAGGTAATGAGTGAAAGGTAACATCATCCACAATCCCCAGGGTGAAATGGTTCTTAGGTTCATTCGCCTTCAGGTTATTGTATACTGAAATGATCTGGGCCGGGGTGGTGTCCTTTGAACTCAAACCGTAACGTCCTGCTATGATCATCGGGCGGTCTTCCCTGTCGTAAAACAGATCCCTGATATCCAGGTAAAGCGGATCGCCGTTGGCGCCGGGTTCTTTTGTGCGGTCGAGAACGGTTATCTTTTTTACGGTTGAAGGTAAAACGTTGAAGAAATACTTCGCTGAGAAAGGCCTGTATAGA
The DNA here is from genome assembly GCA_026391805.1 of Bacteroidota bacterium. Lineage (GTDB taxonomy): Bacteria > Bacteroidota > Bacteroidia > Bacteroidales > FEN-979 > FEN-979. The sequence continues at coordinate 71,690 of JAPLDJ010000006.1, forward strand.
TGAACGGAGATCAATCCTACTTTCTCTCCTTTTCCAGTCAGGTGGTCTATCACATCCTTGATGGTATCTGTGATTGATCCCATGGCGATGAGGATGTTTTCAGCATCCGGAGCGCCATAATACGTAAAAGGATGGTATTCCCTGCCGGTCAGCTTGGTGATTTCCTGCATGTAATTTTCCACAACGTCGGCAACCGGCTCATAGAATCGGTTAACAGCTTCTTTGGCCTGGAAAAAGATATCCGGGTTCTGGGCAGTACCGCGGGTTACCGGGTGCTCGGGATTCAATGCCCGGTCGCGGAATTCCTGCAATGCCTTGTAATCGATCAGCCCCGCCATGTCTTCATTTTCAAAAATTTCAATTTTCTGGACCTCATGCGATGACCGGAACCCATCGAAGAAATGAAGGAACGGAATGCGTGATTTGATGGCGCTGAGGTGGGCAACGCCGGCAAGGTCCATGATCTCCTGGACACTACCTGTGGCAAGCATGGCAAACCCGGTCTGACGGGTTGCATAGACATCCGAATGATCGCCGAAGATGGATAATGCATGAGCGGCTACTGTTCGGGCACTTACGTGAAAGACACCCGGGAGCAACTCTCCGGCAAGCTTGTACATGTTCGGGATCATCAGCAGTAAGCCCTGCGATGCCGTAAATGTTGTGGTGAGTGAACCGGCCTGTAAAGAACCGTGAACGGCGCCTGCAGCACCGGCTTCCGATTGCATTTCCACAACCCTGACTTCATCACCGAAAATGTTTTTTCTTCCGTGAGCAGCCCATTCGTCAACATTTTCAGCCATATTGGAAGAGGGCGTAATGGGGTAAATGGCGGCAACCTAGCTGAACATATAGGCCATATGCGATGCAGCCTGGTTTCCGTCGCAGGTAATAAACTTCTTTGCTTTTTTCATCGGTTTAGAATTTGATTTAGTGTCAGATGAAATATCGTGTCTGATCAATTGAATTTACATGAATAAATCAAAGCCGGATATTTCTCAATATGTTGATTATACGTATTTTATATGTGCTCCTGTGAAACCTTTAACAATTTGCAAAGGTAAGGTTTCTTTTTTATTCTTCATAGGATTGGGGGGAATTATTTATCCGGGTGGCAAAGCAAATAGCGCCAGGCGCAAGGCGCTAAGCGCTAAGCGAATTTTCCCTACTTTTGCGAAAAGTTCCACCCGTGGTATTCCCCTCAAACTTTGAAACCAAGATCGGATTTGATCTCGTCCGGGAGATGATAATTGAGTTATGCATGGGGCCTGGCAGAAAGCTTGCCGGGGAGATTGATTTCTCGGATGATCTTGAAGCGGTCAGAACCATGTTGTCCCGGGTTGAGGAACTTCGCCGGATCATTCTTTCCGAAGAGCATTTTCCTTCACAGGATTATTATGATCTGACGGAGGAACTGATCCGCGTCCGGATCCAGGGGACGTTCATTGAACCGGAAAACCTTACGCTGCTTAAGCTGTCCCTGTCGGCAATTTCACAGATCCTCATCTTTTTCCGCAAACAGCCTGCTGAAAAATATCCTTTCCTGTCAACACTGGCCGGAGATATTGATGTTGATCCCGGGTTGATCCGTGCCATCGAAGGTATTGTGGATGAACGATCACAGGTCAGGGATGATGCTTCGGAAGCACTGAAGAAGATCCGCAGGGACCGTCGTTCAAAACTGGCACAGGTAGAGAAAAAAATCGCCCAGAGCATGAAACTGGCGAGGAAATCCGGGTGGAGTCCCGACAATTCTGACCTTACCCTCCGGGGAGGCAGGCTGGTGATACCATTATTAGCTGCACACAAACGAAAGATCCAGGGCTTTGTGCACGATGAGTCTGCCACAGGGCAGACTGTTTACGTCGAACCGGCAGACGTGGTGGAAACCAACAATGAGATCCGTGAGCTGGATTATGCCGAGCGCAGGGAGATCATCCGGATCCTCATGGAATTTGCAGACAACCTGAGGCCATCCTGCGAAGAACTGATCCGGGCTTATCATCTCCTGGCTGCCATTGATTTCATCCAGGCAAAAGCCCGGTTTGCTATTAAGATCAATGGGATACTGCCAAAGAAATTATCCGAAAGACCATATATTCTATGGCACAACGCCATCCATCCCTTGCTTTTTCTTTCGCATCAGCGTCAGAAAAAGAAGGTTATTCCACTATCCATCGTTCTGGATGACGAAAACCGTATCCTTATCATTTCAGGGCCCAATGCAGGAGGAAAATCAGTATGCCTGAAAACCGTCGGGCTGTTGCAATACATGTTCCAGTGCGGGATCCTTCCCCCGGTCAGGGAAGATTCGGAATTTGGCCTTTTCCGGAAGATCTTTATCGATATCGGCGATGAACAATCCCTGGAAAATGACCTCAGCACCTATACATCAAAGCTTCTGAATATTAAATTCTTCCTGGAGAACCTTGATGATCATTCCCTCTTCCTGATCGATGAATTCGGTACCGGCACCGATCCTGCACTGGGCGGACCCATTGCAGAAGCAAGCCTGGAAGAGATCAACCGGAAAAATGCTTTCGGCCTTGTAACCACCCACTATTCGAACCTTAAGCTCCTGGCTGGCAGGATTCCCGGGATTGTGAACGGCGCAATGCTTTACGACACGGCCAGAATGAAGCCGCTCTACCAGCTCAAGATCGGAAAACCAGGAAGCTCTTTTGCCTTTGAGATCGCCCGTCAGATCGGGTTTCCGGAAAAGGTTCTTGAAAATGCATCCGGGAAGACCGGGAAAAGCCAGCTTGATTTTGACCGTGAGCTCCAGAACCTGGAATCTGAAAAGACAGAATTGTCGCAGCGTTCAACAGAACTCAGGGTGGCCGATGATTTTCTGCATGAACTGATCGACAAATACGGAAAGATGAAGGAGGAGCTCGAAAATTCAAGGAACGAGATCATCCGCAAGGCAAAAGAAGAAGCCATGGAGCTCCTGAACAGCTCGAACAAGCTGATCGAAAAAACGATCAAAGAAATCCGAGAAAGCCAGGCAGAAAAGAAGTTAACAAAAGAAGTAAGAAAGGAGATCGAAGAAAAGAAAGCCGAACTCATTGGTGAACAACCTGTTGAAGGAGTGTCAGGACAGAAGAAGAAGAAATTCACTGCCGCGCCATTAATAAATGAAACCGCTGTATCATCCAGTCCTTACCAGTCCTATTATAATGACCTCCACCGGAAGCTTCTGAATTTCCAGCTTACCCTTGATCTGAGGGGAAAAAGAGCCGACGAAGCCCACGGCGAGCTTCAGCGGTACATTGATGATGCCATCCTCCTGAGTCTTCCGGAGGTCCGGATCCTGCATGGAAAAGGCAATGGTATTCTCCGGCAGATCACCCGCGATTACCTTTCAACCGTTAAAGAGGTGAAGAAATTCTCCGATGAAGCGATCGAACGCGGTGGCGCCGGAATTACCGTGGTAGTATTTCGATAATTGAATTTCGCTTTTCGCATTTCTCTATTTTCTTTTTCACCACATTAGTCACATTAGGTCACAATAGTTCTTCGTGGATCTTCGTGTAATCCTTCGTGGATCTTCATGTAACAATTCTTCACCACGGATTTTCACAGATTAACACACCTGCCTGCCGCAGGCAGGGATTTGTCACAGACTTCTCTTATCCGATCTCTGACCTCTGACCTCTGACCTCCGTCGCCCTAACACAATTTTGGATTTAACGATTTTGATTGTACCTTTGCACGTTTTCGAAAAACCCTACCATGAGTTTACGTCAGAAGAGAAACGACCTTAAGAAGCGGATGCAGGAAGCATTCAAAGGCGGTGGCGAACAGGCTACCGAAAAGCAAATCGCCTCCGGGAAGATGACTGCCCGGGAGCGTATCAACTCGCTGCTCGACGCCGACACATTCCATGAATATGACCTTTTTGTAAAACATGCCGGAGTTGATTTCGACATGGATAAAAAATATCTTCCCGGCGACGGGGTCATAACGGGCACCGGGAACATTAATTCCTGGCCGGTTTGCATCTTCGCCCAGGATTTTACCGTCGCAGGTGGTTCGCTTGGATACATGCATGCCAAGAAGATCACCAAGATCATGGATCATGCAATGAAGATGAAAGTTCCCCTGATCGGGATCAACGATTCCGGCGGGGCACGTATCCAGGAAGGGGTAAATTCACTGGCCGGCTACGGCGAAATTTTTTACAGGAATACACAGGCTTCAGGCGTCATACCGCAGATCTCGGTGATCCTTGGTCCCTGTGCAGGAGGAGCAGTCTATTCCCCGGCCCTGACCGACTTTGTTTTTGTCGTCGATAAGATATCCAAAATGTTCATAACCGGTCCCGAAGTCATTAAAACGGTGCTGGGTGAAGAAATCTCGATGGAAGACCTGGGCGGTGCCCGCGTGCATGCTGAAATCACCGGTAATGCACATTTCTATGCCGAAAGTGAAAAGGAATGCTTTGAGCAGATCAAAAAGCTGGTCAGCTTTATTCCATGGAACAATGAAAAGACTGCGGAAACATTTCCCAAGAAAGCACCTAAATCAAGACAATACAAGATCGACCATATCTTCCCTGTCAACCAGATGGAACCTTACGATGTGCGGGATATCATAAAATCGATCTGTGATGATTCCGATTTCTTTGAAGTGCATCAGTTATGGGCAGCAAATATTGTGGTTGGTTTTGCAAGACTGGATGGCCAGACCGTCGGTTTCGTGGCCAACCAGCCGCTGGTTCTTGCAGGTGTTCTGGATGTGGATTCATCCGACAAGGCAGCACGGTTTATCCGTTTCTGCGATGCCTTTAATATCCCGCTGGTGACCCTCGTTGACCTGCCGGGGTATCTTCCCGGTGTTGACCAGGAGCATGCCGGTGTGATCCGTCATGGAGCGAAAGTGCTTTATGCCTATTCAGAAGCTACTGTCCCCAAACTCACGGTAATTCTCAGGAAAGCATATGGCGGAGGGTATATCGCAATGTGCTCGCACCATCTCAGGGCCGACTTCGTTTTCGCCTGGCCTACGGCCGAAATTGCCGTCATGGGTCCCGAAGGCGCTGCAAACATCATTTTCCGGAATGAAATAAATTCATCCGACAATCCTGAAGAGACCCGGAAGAAACTCATTAATGAATACCGGCAGAAATTTGCCAATCCATATGTGGCCGCTGCTTACGGATATGTTGATGCCGTCATCGAACCAACCGAAACAAGGGATTTCCTGGTACATTCCCTCAACATTGCCGAACATAAGCGGGAAGCAACACCGAAGAAGAAGCATGGAATTCCACCATTCTAAAGCGTAGTGAGCAGTGATGGGTGAACAGTGAACGGAGGTCCGAGGTTACATAATCTGTGACTTAATCTGTGGAAATCCGTGAAAATCTGTGGTGAAAAAAATAAATAGCGAAAATTGAGAGATATGGATATCGAAACCGTTCTACCTGACTATCATACGTTCAATTTTGAGGAGGGGAATTACAAAACCACCTATACCAGGAAATACCAGAACCGGAAAGCTTATGAAGCGCCTGACCCCAGGAAGGTCTATGGCTTCATCCCCGGAACGGTCATGAAGGTCTATGTAAAGGAAAAGCAGCGTGTAAAAAAAGGCGAGCCCCTCCTGATCCTTCAGGCCATGAAAATGAACAACATCATTGCTGCTCCCATCAACGGAGTCATCAAAAAAGTTTACGTCAAAGTCGGGGACATGGTCCCAAAAATCCAGATGCTCGTTGAATTTAAGTAGCAGATTGGGTTTTTTATATTCCTGAAAAGGTGTATCTTTGCACGCTATTTTAAAAAGAAGAGCGCCAAACGCCAAACGCCAACCGCCAAACGCCAAACGCCAAACGCCAAACGCCAAACGCCAAACGCCAAACGCCAAACGCCAAACGCCAAACGCCAAGCGAATAACAAATAACGAAAAACGAATATCTACAATGGCAAATCACAAAAGTTCAGAAAAACGAATCCGTTCAACCGAAACAAAACGAACCGAAAACCGCTACCAGGCGAAGACCGTCAGGAATGCAGTGAAAAAGCTCAGGGGTACAGAGGATAAGGAAGAAGTTGCAAAGGATCTTCCCAAGGTTATTTCAAACCTTGACAAGCTGGCCAAGAAAAGTGTGATCCACAAAAATAAGGCTGCCAACCTGAAATCAAAGATGATGAAGAAGGCCAACGCACTGGCTAAAACAAAATCAGAATAGTTCGCGGATAAAGCTGCCGCATTAACAATCCCAGAAACCACTGGTTTTGCGTTGGTCCAGACCTTCGGCATGACCAGTGTTTTTTTTGTGAGAAGTGAAAGGTGAGAAGTGAAAGGAATTTCGGGTAAAAATAATCTGTGATAAATCCCTGCCTGCGGCAGGCAGGTGTGTAAATCCGTGTAAATCTGTGGTGAAGAATAAGTAGCGAAAAGCGAAATACAAAGTACATCAATGCCAGAAAACACCAAGGAAATATCTCCGAATTTCATCGACGTCAGGGCACTCTTTGCAACCAAGAACCCACGGCTTCTGAAGATAATTCCGGGGGTTTTCTTTACGATAATAAAGAGGATCATCCACCAGGATTCGGTCAATGAAATTATTTACAACCACAGGGAGAAATCCGGTCTTGACTTCGTGGCTGCAACCCTGGATACTTTTGGGGTAAACATTGAGGCAGCGAAGGCCAGCGGATATCAGAGACAGGAAGATCAAGGTCCATTGATTCCTTCCTCAGGCCGCTTCATCATCGCCTCCAACCATCCGCTGGGCGGACTTGACGGGCTTGCACTGATGCATGTTGTCGGGAAGGTCAGGCCGGAAGTAGTTTTTCCTGTGAATGACCTGCTGATGTTCATTCCCGGGTTAGAGCCGCTCTTTATTCCCATAAATAAACACGGGAAGAATACCGAGAATGTCACGATCATTCATCAAACCTTTGCCTCTGATAAAACGATTCTCTATTTTCCGGCAGGTCTTGTTTCAAGAAAGGGAAAAAAAGGGACGATCAGGGACCTCGAATGGAAAAAGACCTTTATCACCCAGGCGCGTAGGTACAACCGTGACATAATTCCGGTTTACATCACCGGGAGAAACACCAATTTCTTTTACAACCTTGCCAACCTCCGTAAAAAACTGGGCATAAAGGCAAACATTGAAATGCTCCTCCTTCCCGATGAGATGTTCCGCCAGAAAAACAAGACTGTCAGGCTCACCTTCGGCGATCCCATTCCCTGTTCATCCCTTGATCGTTCTCATTCTGACCAGGAGTGGGCCGCGATCATCAGGGAGAAAGTTTATAGCCTGGCAGAGTAATATCTTCTATAAAAACTCACCCCCTGCCCCGGTTCCCGTGGCTTAGGGCTGACTAAAAAGTTCATTTTTTTCACGCAGACCTGACTGCCGTCAGGCAGGTTTTCGCAGATTAATCGCAAATTTTCGCAGATGGCTCATAACCAAGCATATATTTCTGCGTGAATCTGCGTAAAATCAGCGTGAATCTGCGAGATATATTATATTTAAACTTATTGGACAGCCCCATTGAGGGGGTGCGTTTATGAGATCTTAAATAAAATTAACCTTTTCTTGCCTCACAGTCTTTTCTTTCTTCGTACTTTTAATTCCTAATTCATAATTCCTCATTCATAATTGATTTTATGGATCCGATCATCCCTCCGGTCGAAAAATCGCTGCTCGAACAGGAACTTACCGAGGCTCATTTTGTTCGCAATACCAACAACGGACAAAACAAGATCTACATCTTTACCGCCCATGGCTTCCCTAACCTGATGCGCGAGGTAGGCCGGCTCAGGGAGGAAACATTCCGTGATGCGGGCGGCGGGACTGGCAAATCCATCGATATTGATGAATTTGATACGGCTGCAAAGCCCTTTATCCAGTTGATTGTTTGGGATCCTTCCGGAAAGGAGATTGTCGGCGGGTATCGTTTTATCCATGGAAAGAACATTCCCTGCAAACCCGATTGTTCCCTGAACAGTGCAACAGCTGAACTCTTCGATTATTCAGATCGTTTTGTCCGCGATTTCCTTCCGGTCTCCATTGAACTCGGGCGCTCTTTCGTTCAGCCGGAATACCAGCCGACCGTCAACCTGAAAAAAGGAATGTATTCGCTGGATAACCTCTGGGACGGACTGGGTGCCATGATCATCGATAACCCCGACGTTCAGTATTTTTTCGGGAAGATGACCATGTACACAGATTACAACAAGACCGCACGGGACATCATTCTTTATTTCCTGAAAAAGTTCTTCCCCGACCATGAAAAGCTGATGACCCCGAAAGAACCGGTGAACCTGGAGACAGACGAAAAGTACCTGGAAAGTCTTTTTACGGGTGCAAATTACGAGGAAAACTACAAGATCCTGATCCATCAGATCCGTGCCTTCAACGAGCATATTCCTCCGCTGGTCAATGCTTACATGAACCTCTCCCCTACCATGACGACGTTCGGCACCGCCATCAACCATGAATTCGGTGAAGTGGAAGAAACCGGCATCATGATTCACATCGAGGACATCTATCCCCGCAAGAAAGAGCGTCACCTTACCACGTACATGAAGCGTTTTTCGACCTGGACGACGCTGAAGTTAAGGAGGAAAAGGTAGGCATTAGGGAACGGGTTATTGTTTTCTAATTGCGAGGAGCATAGCGACGAAGCAATCTCCCTGATTTTTTCACCACATTAGGCACAATAGAACACATTAGAAAATCACACAATAGAATATGGTAAGAAAGTCTATTGTGATCCTATGTGCCCTATTGTGTCTATTGTGGTAAATTTTAAAGCCTTATCCGATCAATCAAAAAGTAATTTTTCAATCGCCAAAAGAACTTCATCTTTTCCTCTCTTTACCTCGGAAGAAGTCAGTATAAACTCCGGATCAATGTTCATGACCGACTGAAGAACCTTTCTATAATGGGCAGGGAAACTGGTTTGCTGGGATTTGGAAAGCTTATCGGATTTTGTGAAGAGAATCGTGAAGGGTCTTTTATTACGGCTCAGCCATGACATAAATTCCATGTCAATCTTTTGGGGTTCATGCCTGATATCGATAAGCACAAAGGACATTTTCAGGTTATCGCGTCGAAGGAAGTAACTTTCGATCATGATCTCGAGTCTGGCCCTTTCATCTTTTGAGGTTTTTGCGAAACCGATGCCCGGAAGATCAACAATGTACCACGATTCATTGATCAGAAAATGGTTGATCAGCCGGGTCTTCCCAGGTGTACCTGACACTTTTGCAAGTCCCTTGATCCCGGTGACCATGTTGATCAGCGAAGATTTCCCAACATTCGACCGGCCGATAAATGCAAATTCCGGCAGGTTTCCCGCAGGACAAAACTTAAGTGACGGACTGGAAGAGATAAATTTTGCTGAAGAAATTAGCATAGAAACTGGTTTTTAGATTTGTAAATATACTAATTATTAAACAGGCGATAGGCGATGGGCGATAGGCGATGGGCGATAGGCGATAAATATTAATCTGTGACTTAATCTGTGTTAATCCCTGCGGCATGCAGTTGTGAAAATCTGTGGTGAAAAATAAAAATGTGACAGGTGACAAAATAATGATCTGTGACAAGTCTGTGCAAATCTGTGTCAATCTGTGGTGAAAATTTATTACACGAAGGTTCACGAAGTAGAACACGAAGATCCACGAAGAAGGTTGCTTCAGGGAGTTTCATTCTACAGGATAAATTCCAGGTAATTATCCTTGTTGATATTTATATAATTTGAGCCATACTCACTGCTCCAGCTAACCGGGGTTCTGGTTTTCGATTTTCCGGATTTGATCTCATAAGCAAAATATTCCCCTTTGTATTCTTCCACATAATCAATTTCGGTTCCGGAATAGGTTCGCCAAAAAAAACGATTTACATTTTTCTGATTGAATAACAGATATTTTTGCCGTTCAGCAATAATGAAATTTTCCCATAAAGCACCGGAATCGTTTCGGTCGTTCAGGTACTTCATGTTGTCAATCAATATATTACGGATGCCTGTGTCGTAAAAATAGTATTTCTGTGATTTGCTGATCTCTTTTCGGGGGTTGTGACTGAACGCCGGGAGTTTGAATATCACAAAAGATTGTTCCAGCAAAAAAAGATATCTTTCCACTGTTTCACGATTCAACCCCAGTTTAACACCAAGTTCATGAAGCGAAACCTGCGATCCCATCTGGTATGCCAGTAATTTCAATAAATCCCTGATCTTTAGAGGGTATTTGATCATCTCCAATTCCAGGATATCTTTAAATATCAGGGATGAAGATATGTCGCGCAGGTAGTATTCTTTTTCGGCATTGTTCACGGTTGTGACCACCTCCGGATAAGAGCCGAAAATTAATCGCTCTTCAAGCTGGTCATTCAACGCGAAGGGATTATTGAACCTGGCAAGTTCCTGCATGGAAAGTGGTAAGAGGGTGAAGATCCTTTTTCGTCCGGCCAGAGATTCTGAAACACGGCCAGAGAGCATAAAGGAGGAGGATCCTGTAACAAGAGTTTTTAACTCCGGAAGTTCATCATGCATAATCTTAAGATTAATCCCTATTTCGGGGATCCGCTGTCCCTCATCGATAAACAATAATTCATACCCTGCCACCAGTGACCGGAGCTTTCCCAAGTCCCGACTTGATAACACATCGATATATTTTGATTGGTCCGCATTGATCATCAGGGTTTTCAGTTCCATCTCCCTGATGATTTGTTTTGAAAGTGTCGTTTTTCCTGACTGCCGGGGACCGTAGAGCAGTACAATTTTTTTATGTTGTTTCAGAGCAGCAATTATCTGAGGCTTAATAAACCGATCGATTTCCATGTTGGAGGTATTATACTTGCAAAAGTATTAAATATTATGGTTGACCATAATTTTTAAGGTTAAATATTCTGGCGTGGGGTATACTTTTTAATCACCCCCACGGGGGTTGAGGTGCCTGGGTTGATACCCCGCCGCTCTGCGGCGAGGATGTTCATTCCAATTGAGGAATCATTCATAAAACCTTGACATATAATCCGTTTTGAAAGGACGGGCGACAGAAACCGGTGCACATGAATTGACATGGGAATTTACCAGGCCAAGGCAAAACCAGGACGCTCAGCCTTTTCAGTCGCTATAGCGGATTACATGAACCTGCCCTGGATCGAAAGCATCGACACATCCGGGTATGCAGGCAATCCGGGCGATCCGGTCCGGGTCTTTGCCTGCGACCATTTCAGGGTGACAAGGGTCACGGTTACCCTGAAAGATCCCTCGGGCCAGGTCATCGAAAACGGGGAATGCCAGCCGGCGCCGGAAGGCACCACCTGGCTCTGCACCGCAACCATCCCGATGGGTTCTGCCCTCGCGGGATCGACGGTGACGGCCGTGGTGTACGATCTGCCGGGACATTTGGCGGAAATGACCGTGACACTGTAAACGGGATCACCGGTCCTGTTGGACGAGAGGCTGTTTCCTTTTTGATTCAGCCTCTTTTTTGTTCACGCAGTACCCATGTAATAAAAAAGGTTTTGGTCCGAGTTAGTGGTCATGGAATGCCACAGTATCTTTATAGATAAACTCAAAACCAAAACCCATGTCAGAAGCAAATTTACAACAGAAAGTAACGTATGCCGATAAAA
>JAPLDJ010000013.1 GCA_026391805.1 Bacteroidota bacterium
AAAAAATGTATATTTGTATAACCGTCTAAAACCGATAAAATCAAAAGAAAATGAGGGGAAAATGGGGGTGGTCAATTTGCACCGGAAAGAAGGTGGTCACTTTCAACCGGATTTAGGTGGTCAATATCACCGGATTTTGCACTTACCTACCGGATAGGTTTCCAGACCTACTGCCTGTATTAGTCCCCATTCTTTTCTGACAGTTGCCATGAACCATTTAGAATTTTAGACTACGGGTCTTTTAAAGGTAATAGTTAAGGCAACTTTTTTAACAACTAAAAACAAAATTATGAAAAAAACTCAGATTATCGGAATTGATGTTTCGAAAGCCAAGTTAGATGTTTGGATACATTCAACGCATCAACATTTTACTGTACAGAATGATACAACAGGATTTGCAAAGCTTTTGGAAGCGATCTTTACTTCGACAAAATGCAAAAAACAAGATTTGCTTTTTTGTTTTGAAAACACGGGGAAATACTCTAAGATGCTAAGCGTCTTTTTACATTCTCAAGAAATTCTCTTTGTGATGGCCCCTGCACTTGAGATTAAAAAATCATTGGGAATTACTCGTGGTAAAAATGACAAGATAGATGCACGCAGAATTGCTCGTTATGCTTACGAGAAACGAGATCGTTTAGTTCCGACTGTTTTACCTGGAGAAAAAATTGACAAACTCAAATCACTGCTTTCATTAAGAGAAAAACTGATCAAACATCGTACAGCATACAAGAATGGAATTACGGACCTGAAAGATTGCTACACAGAAGGAGAAACCATAATCATTAAGGAAGTTCAGCAAAGACTTATTAATGCTGTGAATGATGAAGTCCGAAATGTTGAAGAAGAAGTTGCTCATATTATTAAAATGGATCCCTTGATGGACAGAAACTTCAATTTGATAACTTCGGTAAAAGGGATCGGCAAAATCTTAGGATTTTACTTGATCGCTTTTACAGAGAATTTCACCGCATTTATTGACGCCCGATCATTCGCTTGTTTTGCTGGTACGGCACCTTTTGCAAATTCATCTGGAACGGTTATAGGTAAGTCCAGAGTTCACCCATACGCAAACAAGCAAATAAAATCATTATTAAATATGGCTGCAATGTCTGCAATACAACTTAAAGGAGAATATAGGGAATACTACAACAAACGATTAGAAATTGGAAAAAACAAAATGAGTTCATTAAATATTATTCGAAACAAAATACTGTTTAGAGTGTTTGCTGTAGTTAAAAGAGGATCACCTTATGTAGATCTTTACAGATATGCTGCATAAAAAATAATAGAAATTTGGTTTTATCTTAGAATACAGGCAGGTGAGCAGCCTTGACCAGCGCGGGTCCAATGACTGATATTAGCCTCGTGAGGTGGCAAGTTCAGCGCTGGGCGCAGCTGCGATGTGGCAACGAGGCCCGCCCGGCCTGAGGGCAAAACATCAGACTGGTACAAAGCCTAAACAATAGGAAATCACTGGTATGAATCCCAGGGTCCCGGATATCCAGGAGACCCTGTTTCGGGGCAAGCCCAGGTAATTAATCCATGCACCTCAACCCCCGTGGGGCTGATTAAAGCCGCATTGTACAACCCGGTGGAATGGCTGAAGGATGAATAACGTTTTATTACATCCGATGTTTGTATATGCTTGGCTGTTTTCATAAAGTACTGACCGATTTTATTTGTGCAATCGTGGTCATTTGCTTATTTTTAGTTGGAATTCCCAATAGCAGATTCATGAAAGTCCCAAACAATAAAACATTACTCCTGCTGGTCGTTGTCATAACAGTCACAACCAGTGTATTTGCCCAGAATCAGAATATCCGGGATAAAGAGATAACTGCAAAATATCAGCAGTTGATGGATTCATATCAGTACAATGAGGCTTGTCAGGTGGCCAGCCAGTTACACGGCATGGATAGTCTGAATATTGATTATATGACCATGATGGGACGTGCGCTGACTTCCGGTTATCAGTTTCAACAGGCGTCAGAGATCTTCACCAAAGCATATTTGCTGGATACCACCAATACAAAAACATTGTTTGAATTGGTCAATGTTTGCCGGCAACTTGGAGATTTCAGGCAGGCCATCGCGTATTGTCAGAAACTGGTTGATCTGCATCCCGAAAATTCCTTTTTCACCATTCAGTTCGCCAACCTGTATAGTGGAACATATGACTTCCGGATGGCTAAGGATATTCTGCTTCCTTTATACCGGCGGGATTCACTGAATACTTATGTACTGAAGCAACTTGCAAATTCATATAACGAGCTTCAGCAGGTTGATTCGGCCATTCAGTTTTATTCCAGGTACCTTGTCCTTGTTCCTTATGATGCCGGTATCACGGTAAAACTGGCCAACCTTTTTATCCGGAAGAGGAATTATGCCGCCGGATTATGCCTGACGGAAACGTTTTTAGCTAAGGATTCCGCCAATACAGGTGTCCTGAAAATCAATGCCTATTGTAATTACCTGATGAAAGAGTACCAGGTTGCTGCACAGAGATTCTCAAAATGTGTAACACTCGGTGATAAATCAAAATTTACCTTAAAATATTCCGGGCTGTCCTTGTACAGGCAGGAGCTGTATGACCTCGCAGAACCTCAGTTCCGGCTGGCATATCTTGCAGATACTACGGATGCAGAGGTTTGTTTTTATTATGGGGTTTCTGCCTATCGTTCTGCCTTACCGGATACAGGAGTCTTTTACCTGGAGAAAGCATTAGAGCTGCTGTTACCCGATCCTCAATTTTTACGCACCCTTTATATTGAACTTGCAGGTGCATATACGGACAACGGGCGAAGCGATACTGCATTGACAATATTAAAATCGGCTTATGAAGCCAATCCGGATTACCCGATACTCGCTTTTAAAATCGCTTACCAGTATGATTATTATCTGCGCAAACCTTTTGAAGCACTGCCATACTATAAAATATTTTTAAAGAAATGTCCTGAATCTGAAAAAGCTGAAGTCAATATACCTCTGCGACACTCTTACTATGAATATACATTAAACCGCGTAAAAGAAATTAATGGAAAATAAAATGGTATTAACCCCAGGGCAAGTCGACGACACCCGGCTAAGCGGCATTTATAATGCCGCTTTAAACGATTCACATAATTGTCCTGTTTTGCGCTCAGGCCGCCTGCCTGCCGGCAGGCAGGCGCAGGCCATATCGCCACATTGCAGCTGCGCCCAGCGCTGAACTTGCAAACATACGTGGCTATCATCACTCATTGGACCCGCGCTGGTCAAGGCTGCTCACCGGCCGGTAGGCAGGTGTGGCGATTGTAATTTATTTTCTTTTCTGACAGGGAGTATTAATAAGCCACTTTCAGGTAAACCGGAATCAATCTAAAAGGTAAATATGAAACTTTCTCTTCCACCAAACAGTATATTACACCCCTCTCCGGTGCTCATTATTGGGACATATGGCTCCGATGGCAAACCCAATATGATGAATGCCGCATGGGGTGGAATTGTATCAAGCAAGCCACCTTGTATCAGTGTGTCTATAAGGGAGGGCAAACTCAGTTTTCACAACATCAAACAAACCGAGGCATTCACAGTAAACATTCCCTCTGAAAAGTATTTTAAAGAGGCCGATTTTGTCGGCATTGTTTCGGGAAAAGAATACGACAAATTCAAAAAGACCGGCCTCACCCCGGAAAGGAGTAAACTGGTCAATGCACCAATCGTAAAAGAATTTCCCTATTCTCTTGAATGTAAACTGATCAGGGAGATTAATTTTGGTTCACATACAATGTTCATTGGAGAAATTGTCGGAATGGTCGCTGATAGCGAGGTTCTGAATCCAAAACAACTTCCCGACATTGAGAAAGTCAGACCCATAATATGGGGTTCATTTGGAAGTCAGGCCTATTATAATATCGGAAATAAACTTGGTGAATCGTTTTCCGCTGGAAACGAGTTGAAATAAAGGAAAACTATTTTTGCATTCTCCGGTACCAATCCGGAATTTCTCTTGTAATTTTGTTATTACTTCCGAAATGCCATCAATAATGACAGATTGGCTGCATTGCAGATATTTGCCTGAATACCTTTAATTGCTGAAAAAATAATCTAACCCGTTATCAAAAAATCAACAAACATGAAAAGGTTTTCTACATTGATTATCTTATCTCTCGTTTGTTTTAACCTGACTTATGGGAAACAAGTTGATGAGATGACAGCACGGACTGTCGGGCAAAACTTCTTTGCAAAACGGATTGACTCAAAGACGTTAAAGCGTATTTCCGGCCTTGAGCTGGTTTATACTGCCCAGTCAGATAACAGGAATAACTCCGGTTCAGGGGCAGGAGGAACATGCTTCTATGTTTTTAATGTTAATTCTGCGCAGGGTTTTATTATCGTATCGGCTGAAGATAATGTGGCTCCGGTGTTGGCCTACTCTGATGAATCAGGATTTAATGTAAACAATATAGCTCCTGATGTGTCCTGGTGGTTAAATGGATACAAGGAGCAGATTGAGGAAGTGAGAGCTAAAAACATGCAGGCAACTGATGAAATCAAATCCCGTTGGGAATCACTGAAAACAGGTACAGGTTCCTATATGTTGTACAGATCTGTAAAAACCGTGAATCCGCTCGAGCAAACCACCTGGGATCAATTGCCCAATTACAATGCCATGTGTCCTTATGATAATTCAGCAAATCAACGTACCGTTACCGGATGTGTTGCGACAGGTATGGCCCAGATCCTGAGATACTGGAATGCGCCTGCCAATGGAGCCGGCTTTCATTCTTACACTGATCCCAGATATGGGATACAGTCGGCTAATTTCGGCAATACCACCTATGATTGGTCGAATATGCCCCTGTCCGTTACCGGGGCAAATACTGCAGTTGCAACCCTGATGTATCATTGCGGGGTGAGTGTCGGGATGACCTATGGCATTGCAGCAACGGGCGGAAGTTCAGCCTATGTCGTCTCATCCCAAAGTCCTGTGCAGGCCTGCGCCGAATATGCATTGAAGACTTATTTTGGTTACCCGAATGCTGTGGGGAAAGTCAGGTCAGACTATCCCAATAAAACGGATTGGCAATCGCTATTAAAAACAGAACTTGATGGAGGACGTCCTGTTCTTTATGCAGGTTTGGGAAGTGGGGGCGGTCACTGTTTTAATTGTGACGGGTATGATGCAAATGATTTTTTCCATTTTAACTGGGGCTGGTCGGGGCAATTTGACGGGTATTTTGATATCGATGCATTAAACCCCGCAGGTACTGGTACCGGTGGCGGAACCGGAGGTTTTAATAGCGGTCAGCAGTGCATCATTGGAATTCAGGGCCCGAATGGCACCGGGAGTCAGTCTTCCACACTGGATTTGTATGATTTTGTTACAGCCACACCTTCAGATATAGAATATGGTGATGCTTTCACCGTTCAAACCAATATTGCTAACTATACCACTACAAATTTCAACGGTTATTTGTACGCTGCAATATTTGATGCAAACAATACTTTTGTTGATTATGTTCAGGCTCTTTCAGGTATCTCAATTCCTGCAGGCGGTCATTTAAATGGCGGAGTTACCTTTTCCAACACCGGATTGCTGACCATGCTTCCGGGAAATTATTCCATCGGGATTTTTTATTCCGTTAACAACGACAGCCTCTGGATAAAAGTATCCGATACAAATGGCTATACGAATCAGGCATCCATCAGGGTGCATCATGCCAATACGCTGGAGTTGTATTCGGATATGGTATTAACTCCGGGTTCTACGTTGGTCCAGGGGGAGGCTGCATCGGTCCACCTTGATGTTACAAATACCGGCGCAACTGCCTTTACCGGAATATACGATGTCTCCCTGTATGATCTTGATGGGTATGCAGTCGCTACCATCGGAGAGCTGACTGGTCAGAGCCTGGCTGCAGGGGGCCATACCAACGGTCTGGACTTTAACACAACAAATCTTAATTGCGATCCCGGAACATACTTCCTGGCCATGCAATATTTGCCGGATGGCATAGGTCCGTCATGGGAATTAACCGGTTCGACAAATTACCCGAATCCTGTGGAAGTCACAGTTCAGCAGGCTCCATATGGCGCTGATCCCTGGGAATCCAATAATAACATACAAACAGCATCAAACCTGTCGGTCACCTTCACAGGGAACACCGCCACCATCAATACCCTTAATGCCAATATCGCAAATTCTCCAACAACTGATTATGATTATTATAAACTGGTTTTACTACCTGGTTACAGTTATACGGTCGGAGCCATGTTGTACGATTTACTAAACCCCGGTGGCACTGGCCCGACCTATACTGTGGATGCAATTTGCTCCGTTTCCACGGATATGGGAACTACCTTTACCAATACATTTGATGGCCCTATGGCGAATAGTGTTGTTTCTCCATCAGGCGGGACAATTTATTTTCTTGTATCGCCAAAATTCACAGGCAAAACAGGAACGTATGACCTGTCATTGAATCTCATCAGGAATCCTCTTGGAATAAATGACCTGACACCGGAGGCAATAAATATCTATCCAAATCCGGCGAAGGACGTTCTTATGATTGACCTTACTGCATTTAATGGCAATTTTAACCAGGTCCGGATCATGAACACGCAGGGACAGCAGGTTGTGACAGTAAATCCAAACGGGGACCAGACTTTCAGTGTAAAGGTTGATAATCTTCCGGAAGGAATTTATTTCGTGCAATTGCAAACCGAAAACGGAGTCTATTCCAAAAAGTTCATAATAACGAAATAATATTCTCACCCTCCGGGGGAAATATACAAAGCCTTTTCTAGCCGCAAAGACGTTAAGATGAAACGTAAAATTCGCAAAGGGGTTGATTCCTGATATCTACTCCGGCTAAGCGGCATTTTAATGCCGCTTTAAACGATTCACATAATTGTCCTGTTTTGCGCTCAGGCCGTGCGGGTACTCTTACTTTCTTTTTCATTCTGTACTTTTCTTTTGCGTGTCTCCCGCTGCGCGGGACAGGCGCCAGAGAAGTCCCAGTAAACTGAATTATTCCCTGTTGTTTAGTTTTTGTATTTATTTGATGTTTTGCCCTCAGGCCGGGCGGGCCTCGTTGCCGCAACGCGTCTGCGCCCAGCGCTAAGATTGCAACCCTTTATTCGGTTTAGCAAATATGGGTCACGCGCTGGTCAAGGCCGCTTATGCGGCAACTGTTATCGTTTTTTCTTCACTAACCTGAGTCGAAAGATTTGACATTGCTGGCCTTTCATATTTTTGCCTTAGGGTTTGAGGCGGCGACGAATGGATTCATTGAAACTGGCGAAG
Organism: Bacteroidota bacterium; assembly: GCA_026391805.1. Taxonomy (GTDB): domain Bacteria; phylum Bacteroidota; class Bacteroidia; order Bacteroidales; family FEN-979; genus FEN-979. The sequence goes on from JAPLDJ010000013.1 coordinate 7,292, forward strand.
ATTCCGTTAAAAGCCAGGCGGAGAAGTGAGCCCCGTTATTAACATACATCCGGTTGCAAATCGTCAATGAGAAAGGGGCGAACGGCTTGCCTGGCTTAGGAATCGAGCAGGTGGTTCCGCCGAAAACCCAGGCTGTCTTTTTCTTTTGGTACCTTTCTTTTGGACATGCAAAAGAAAAGTACAGAATAGAAACCCGCGCGGCCTGAGCGCAAATTTTAAAGTTCGCTGATGGTTAGCATTGTTTGATTTTTCGGTTTACACTTCATGTACGATTTTGTCTCTTCAATGATCTCCCAGCATCCTGAATCACTGACCTTGCTTTTTGCCAGTTCTCTTGGCTGGTGCCCGTCTTCAAGATATAAAACACCCTCACTCTTTGTAATTCTGTTGAGTTCTTTCAGGAAGCTTTTTGCATCACTCACCATGTGGAACATATCCAATGCATAAACCAGATCCGCAGTTTGAGGTGGAATATTAACTGATTTTCCATCGGTTATGATCGGATGAACATTCTTCAGGTTATACTTAATGATAATCCGGTTGGCTGAATCAATGGCAAGTTCATGAATGTCTACCGCATAAACACTTCCTGATTCACCTGTTAATTCTGATGCCGGTTTAAGGAACCTGCCGGTTCCACAACCCCAATCGACAACAGTTTGCCCTTTCTGGATGTTGAAAGGATTCAGTTTTTTATCGGGTGACTTAAACTTATCAGAGAGGTTGAACATGAATGCCATCATTTTAAACGCCCAGTCCGGCATTCTGTCCATTTCGTTTCCACACATTACTTTTTTCATGGTCGGGTTGTAGTTGGTTGATCAAAATTAGCCATTACAAGGGATTATAAAAGAAGATTTCAGCAAAAATGAACCTCCTCGCCGCAGAGCGGGGAATTAACCCAAGCACCTCAACCCCCGTCCCCTTCTCCTGAAGGAGAAGGGGTGCAGGGGATGAGGCTGATTATAAAGATTTCCGCAGGAAATCCATTTTTGTAGGTAAGCAGGGAAAAGTTACAATCAAATTTCCGTAGGAAATTCATTATATGATATCCGGATTATGCATCCCGGACCGGGATGATATGATTTTGGTCAACGTTTTTTTTCAATACTGGATCACCGGAATGTGGTTCATCAGTAGGATCAAAATGAAAGAAGCCGCCCTGTTGGAGCGACTTCATTGAGCAAGACAAGATATGGTTGAGTTTAAATGCTGTCATTAAAATCAGCAACTGCAGGAGTTACCGGAGCAAGGCTGATGGTATTAATGGTCTGAATATCTTCATCTGAAAAATCGGCTTCACCCGGGGTCACAGGTGCAAGTTTTCCAAAATCAATCATCGGTTCAGGTGCAGCATCTGAGAAATCTGCTTCGCTTGGTGTAACAGGAGCAAGATTAACCGCGGCAGTCATATAAGTAATATCCTCAAAAGTTGCTTCTGACGGAGTGCTGGGCGCTAATGAAACATTCATTGAATTCATTACATTATTCAGGGGTGAACGATCATTACTGGCGGATAGTGCATTTATTGAGAGTGTGAGAACTGCTGCTAAGATAATCGTTGTTGCTTTCATTTTTCTTTTGGTTTTTCGTGTTTGATGAAGCAAAGATATATCCGTGGACAGGGCTCAAACAGTATTCTTCTATTAACCGGGGATAAGTCCCGACGAATTGGGGATAGAGATCGGTAAAAAGTTAAATCTCTTTAATATGACGGGAGAAAATGGTCAGGTTGCTCAGGCAAAGGCTGGCCAAAGAGAGCGGGTCTTCCATAAAATGATCAATTTTTGAATTTTCATAAATGAAACAGACGGCTTTTAATCTTCAACACATAACGGATATTGGCAACAGGATAACGATTATCTTTTCATTCTCTCCCGGTTTGATTTAACTTAGATGCAATGTTTATTACTCGTGGTATTTACAAAGCATAAACTATTTTACCTTATGATCTTCTTACAAATGCTGATTGGTTCTGGCTTGGTACAGTTACCTTTTCTCCGCATCCTGAGGAGATGTGCTGGTTGAATAATGGCAAAATAGCATTACTATGAAAAAAGCAGCGATCTTTTCGTTAATCCTTTTGTATCTGATACAATCAGGATTGGGCCAGGAGGTCTCATTCTCCGGCCATCTTCTCTATCAAAGCCCGGTATCCAGAGTGTTTTCAGTGTCAACCGGCGACCTGGATAAGGATAACAACACCGACATCCTGTTTACTGAACCTGACCACGATCTTCTGCAATGGTTCAGGAACGAAACCAACAACTTGTTCTCCCTGCATGAAATCGGCGCTTACCCTGCAATTGGAGCAATCGTCGTGGATTTCGACCTGGATCAGGACATGGATGTACTCGCCTGTTCTTATACACTCAACCAGGTGGTTTTTTTTGAGAACGACGGGAGCCAGGTTTTTACCATGCATGTAATTTCTGCCGCGGTGCAGCACCCGTTAATGCTCGCCTGTAATGATCTTGATAAAGATAATGACCTTGATATCGTATGCGCCACCCAGGATGCAGGCACGGGAATGGTCCTGCTGCGCAATGAGGGTAATTTGAACTTCACTTACCTTCAGCTCAGCGCGCAATCATACAGCAGTACCTGGGCAGCAATCATTGATCTGGACCAGGACAACGACATGGATATCCTTGGTAATAATTTTATGGCCTCCGGTGGTTTGCTCTGGTATGAGCAGACGGCACCATCGACATTCACGGAACACCTGGTTCCATACCCCTGGGTACATGGAGGAGCAGCAGGTGATATCGACAGTGACGGTGACATTGACCTTGCCGGGGCAGCATGCGGCTCAAGTTTTGCCTGGTTTGAAAATAACGGAACAAATACATTTACAAAGCATGCGCTGCCCGGAACGTCGAACTGCCCGGTTCATGTGGAAATAACGGACATCAATAAAGACGGTCACAACGATATCGCCGGGGTGTCCTGGGGCTCAAGTAAGATTTACTGGTGGCAGAATGACGGGAATGAGGTTTTTACCATGCACTTAATCTGCGATACATTGGTCAATCCGAGCGGACTGTGCGTGGCAGACCTGAATCATGATTCTCTTCCGGATGTGGTTGCCGGTTCTTACTCACGGAAGCTTGATTGGTTTGAGAATAAAGGAGTGGGAACAGGTATCACTGTACAGAAGGACAAATTACCGTTTGACATACAGAGGGATCCTGTTACAGGAGATATTATAATTAATCCCGAAATCAATAACAGCAGCCCGTATGAAGTTCAATTGGTCGACGCGTTAGGGCGCATCTGTTTTTCGGCCATTTCCGGAGCTTCCCGGCTCAACATTCATACGAAGCAGTTTCAGCCTGGAATTTATCTTCTGAGGGTCTTGTCATCCGGCAAACAATACACTGTGAAACTGTACTTAGAATAAAACCGGAATCCTAATCCGAGATCACCATTTTCCTGGTCTTGATATAATTGTCACACCTCATCTGTACAATATAGATCCCGGAAGGAAAACTGTCGTGGTTTATGGTAAAATGCACAGTATGATCACCCGCCTGTTTCTCCTCGTTCACAAGGGTTGCAACCTCAATTCCAAGTGGATTAAGAACTTTTATAGATACATAAGCTCTTGTTTTCAACTGATAGCTGATGACTGTTGAAGTGATGAAGGGATTCGGAGCGTTTTGTGACAAATTGAACTCATCTGATGAAAAGTCCGGGATACCAAAGCCGAAATAATGAAACGCGACCTCATCGGACCAGGGGCTCCATTTTAAATTATCGTCCCTGTACTTTACCCTGTACCAATACATAGTGCTATCGGTCAAAAGACTGTCGGGCACTTCCAGTGAGGTCAGATCGATTCCTGCATTTTTATTAAGAGGAAGAAAGTTTGGCGACCCTGTATTTTCAAAAATATCCTCCCGGTCGCGGTGTTGGTTCAGAACCGGGCTTGAATAATTGCCCTGGGTTTTTGTTATCTCAAACCAGGATGACATGCAGGAATCCACGCCGGACATGGGAGCGGCTGAAAGGATCACAGGGTTGGTTGAAGTAACCAGGTTTGCCACGGGTTTCTGAGGGGCCGGCTGGTTCATCCTGAAATGCCAGGTATCCAGTACCTGATGGAGCGGGTGCTCGGGTTTCCCCATTGTATATGCTTCGGCAACGTAAGATCTGTCATCAACATTGATATCCATCAGCACATAGTTATAGTCGTCGACCGTTTCCTGGATTTCCGCGTAATCATGCGAACCTGAGAAGAATCTTGTGAGCTCGGCTCCTCCGCCTCCGGCAAGAACCGTACGGAAATCATGCGGGATGGCGTTACCGGAATTGGTGTCCACAATCGCTCCCATTTCAAAATCATGGGCATGGCCGTAAGAATATTGCACCATCTTATAAAACTTCACGAACTCACGGTAAAAGGCAATTTCAACAGAATCCCTGTTCCCTTCGGTCCATATCTCCGTATGCCAGGGGTGGTGGGCGAATGTGAAAACAAAACCTGTGCCCGGATCCGCCCCGGATTCCGTTAAAACTTTATTCAGCCAGTTCTTCTGTATAGGGGCGCCGATAATTTTGTCATTGCTGTTTAAGATCACAAACCTGCAGCCCGAAATATCAAAGGAATAAAACCGTTCATTATACGCCGTTCTGGCCACTGCTGAATCGGTAAAATCCTCATACTTCATGTAATCAAAATAATAGGCCGATTCGTGTTCATGGTTGCCGATGGCGACCATGAACGGCAGGGAACAGGAAAGATTCGCGATCTTCGAAAAATATTCGTTCTCGAAACGGTCGATATCCCTGCCGGTCCAAACGATATCTCCTGTATGCATAACCAGGTTGACCGAATCGAACCATGCAGTTCCGTATTTTGACTGCAATGTTTGCTGCACATTCTGGCAAAGCTGACCAAGGATAGACTCAATGGTATCATTATATCTTGAATCCCCGAAAATAACAAACCGGATATGCCGGCCTGCTGTTCCCGGAAGGGGTTCGCTCCTGAAAGGATTAACAGCTGAAGAATCGGCCCCGCTGATGCAACGGTAATAATACCGGGTATCGGGAGTAAGACCGGTTAGCTTAACCGTGTGCCAGTGTTGGCCATGGATGTTCTGGAAAGAGCCCGTGGTCATCTGGTCCAGGTTTGTATCAGAAAGTCCGTAACGGATTTTTGTAAAGGAGGTGTCGTTCGAATGCCAGCTTATATAGACCGAAGTCGGCGTGGGTGTTTGCAGATAAGGGTTTATCTGGGCCTGGAGAGAAACAGTATGAGCCAGAATCAAACTTGCAAGCATGAAGAAAAAAGCGATGGATTTTTTCATGAGAAAATGATTTTATAGTTATTAATGAGCCTCAAATTAAACAGAACCTGCAAGCATTTTTATCCCCGGTGATAGTATAATCGCAATTTTTGGGTAAAAATAACGAAATACTCTTTAAGAAAACAAGGGTATATTCCTCTCATGGACAGAACGTATTATTTTAAATTATAAATTTGTTGTTGAGGGTGTAATCGAAGACTGGAATGCATGCGGACATTCGCACCTGTATGCCCGAAGGACCATTGACGGTAGTTTAGCCCCGAAACCACAGACCACGCCGCCAACTCCAGGCTGGCAGAACAATGTGTTGCAGCTTATTTGCGGCACTTGCGGTGCAGGTTCCGGAGGCGGCTACATCGACCCGACCGTCAGAACCGAATGGAACGTACACAACGCCCACAAGACCTATTACTTCAGCGTGGTTGATGTCTCAGGCAAGACTGTAACCATAAAAAGTTACGAAGGTTATACAGGAGCATACAGCGCGTTTGATACTATCACCATTACCAAATAAAATTATAAAGACTCTGAAACTGAGGTCCGGATATACCCGAGCCTTGAGTTTCTTTGTTTATGGTGCCGGTATGGTTGTGAAAAAGATCAATATTTTTCTTATATTTACGACAGAAGAATATGAATTTTTACCATCCTGTTTTATTACAACTTAATCCTCGGGTTATGAAATACAACAGAACCGTAAATGCCATCCTGCTTTTGGCATTGGCAGCCACTTTCGGCTGCAATCAACAAAGGAAAAAAGATTCCCCGGTGTCTTCGGGGACAGAATCCTTCAAAGGGAAAATAGCGCTGGATGTCAGGGAATCGGTACCTGACTGGACTCCTTTCCTACCCAAGGCTGCTCCCAAAAATGCGCCGAACATTCTTTTCATCCTGTATGACGACACCGGGCTCGCATCATGGTCTCCTTATGGAGGCCGGATCAACATGCCCACACTCGACAGGCTTGCCTCCAACGGTCTGATATATACCCAATGGCATACCTGTGCGCTTTGTTCACCCACACGATCAACTTTGCTGACAGGGCGGAATCACAACCTCAATGGCATGGATGCCATCACAGAGGTGGCCATGGGATTCCCCGGGGCTAATGGCCATATCCCTGCACAATGCGCTACACTCGCCCAGGTACTGCAGGATAACGGCTGGAGCACCTTCTGGATTGGGAAAAATCACAACGTCCCCGAGCAGGACGTCGCTTCCGGTGCAACACGAAGATACTGGCCTTTACAAATGGGGTTCGACAGGTTTTACGGGTTCCTGGGCGGAGAAACCAGCCAATGGTATCCCGATCTGGTTGAGGATAACCATTTCATAGAGCCGCCCTACAGTCCCGAAGAGGGGTATCACCTGTCAAAGGACCTGGCCGACAAGGCCATCGAAATGATCAAGGACCAGAAATCAACAAATCCCTCGCGCCCATGGTATATGTGGTTCTGCCCTGGAGCTAACCACGCCCCTCACCAGGCTCCTGCCGATTATATCGCCAAATACAAGGGAAAGTTCGACGATGGCTATGATGCATACCGCAAATGGGTTGTTGAACGGATGATACAAAAGGGCATCCTTCCCAAAGATACAAAGATGACAGACTTTAATCCGCTACCGAAAGAAATCGCCAATCCTGCTGATTATGTCCGTCCATGGGAAACCCTTAACCCGGATGAGAAGAAACTCTTCTCAAGGCTTGCGGAGGTTTTTGCTGCCTTTTCAGAGTACACCGATGCACAGATCGGACGCATCATCGATTTCCTCGACAAGACCGGCCAGCTTGAAAACACCGTTGTAATTTATGCTGCCGACAACGGGGCTTCCGGCGAAGGAACTCCGAACGGTTCGGTGAACGAGAATAAGTTTTTCAACGGATATCCTGATGAACTGGCTGAAAACATGAAGCTTCTTGCTAAAATGGGAGGCACCGATACCTATGAGCATTATCCTACAGGATGGGCTGTGGCTTTTTCAACACCGTTTAAAATGTTCAAGCGATACGCGAATTTTGCCGGAGGGACCTGCGACCCGCTGGTGATCTCATGGCCGAAAGGAATAAAGGCACGGGGGGAGATCCGTAACCAATATCATCATTCCGTGGACATTGTTCCGACCATCCTGGATATTTGCGGCCTGGAGATGCCACAGGTATACAAGGGAGTTGAGCAATACCCGTTATCGGGTGTATCCATGCGCTATACCTTTAATGCGAAGCCGGATGCCCCGTCGGAAAAGCACCGTCAGTACTATTCCATGCTGGGCACACGTGCCATCTGGGAAGACGGCTGGAAAGCCGTATCACTCCATGCACCCATAACAGGGAAGGGGCATTTTGACCAGGACAAATGGGAACTTTATAATGTTGACTCCGACCGTTCAGAATCACAGGACCTGTCGAAGAAGTATCCGGATAAACTGGAGGCTATGATAAAGGACTGGTTCGATGAGGCTGACAAAAATCTTGTCCTCCCGCTGAACGATATGTCAGCAGTTGAGGCGCTCAACATCGAAAAACCCACAGGGGAACCGCCGCACGACCGTTATCTTTATTTCCCGAACACAGCGCCCGTGCCGGAAGGCGTTGCTGTAAACATGAGGGGACGATCCTATAAGATCCTTTCCGATATCGAGATCACTGAAAAGAATTGTTCGGGCGTCATCTTTGCCCACGGATCGAGGTTCGGCGGGCATTGCCTGTTCATCAAGAACAATAAACTCTATTACGTTTATAATTTCCTTGGCATCCGGCCTGAACAGGTACTGGTATCATCCGTAACGCTGAAACCGGGTAAGTATACTGTAGGCGTTGAGTTCATCCGGGAAAAGTCCGGACAGTTTCATGAAACAATCGGTACGGCAAAGCTTTACATCAATGATAAAGTCGTCGCACAAGGTCCGCTGCGTACGCAGCCCGGTAAATTTTCGCTTGCAGGTGACGGCTTATGTGTGGGGTACGACAGTGGCGATGCCGTGAGCCAGGAATACAAATCTCCCGGAAAGTTCAAAGGCGGAAGAATCCTGTTTGTAGGCGTCACCGTTGAAAAAACAGACTACCATGATCTCGTGCAGGAGGCACAGCGGGTTTTTCTCAGGGATTAGAAAATGCCGGATTACTTACTTACAAGGGATTTATCGTCGGGTCAGGTATGTAACCGCTTCCTCATCTGCACCCTTGGTTAAAATATAGAAATACTCAATGAAGTTCTGCAGAATGAGGTTTCGGGGTTTGTATAACTGGATGTTCATTTACGGTAACTTTTTTCAATCTCCTCAGGTGTTCGATGTACGTACCAGCCTTAAAACCGGCAATGTTATCCGGCCAACACCTTCGAAACGGTATCTTTATAACTGCGGCCGACAGGGATTTCCTGCTCCTGAATGTATACGGAAAAAGCTGTAAATGCAGTAATTTTCTGAACAGGAACTAGAAAGGATTTATGAATTCTCAGGAAATGAGCATGCGGAAGTTTTTCTTCCATTTCATGCATGGTTTCCCTTGATAAATGCACCTTCCCGGACGTGTGTATTTTCATGTATTCACCAAATGCTTCGATGTATAGAATATCCTTCAGGAGAATTTTGAAATGTGTTTTATTATCCCTGATCATGATAAAATCATCTTCAGGAAACGGCCTTGCCTCTGCGTGAAATAACAAAGGCCTTTCCATTCTTTCGAAGTATTTATTGACCGATTTTAAAAACCGTTCAAAAGAAATAGGCTTCAACAGGTAATCAACCACATCCAGTTCAAACCCCTCCAGGGCATATTCACGATAGGCAGTAGTAAGGATAACTTTTGGCGGATGCGTGAGCGAGCGCAGAAAATCAAGCCCGCTGATCTGCGGCATATGGATATCGAGAAACATTAGGTCGACAGGTTCTTTTCTCAGTATATCCAGCGCTTGCAAGGCATTTTTACATGATGCCACGATCTCCATTGCATCGATTTGCTGAATATGGCTTGAGATCAGTTTGACTGCCAGCGGCTCGTCGTCGACGACAAGGCACCTGATCTTACTTTTGGTTGTGTCCATATCCTAAAGAATAATATCCAGTGCCAGGGAATAAACTTTTTCCTCATTCACAATATCCAGGTGATACCGTCCGGGATAGATCAGCTCCAGCCGCTTTTTTGCGTTGGTGATGCCGATGCCGGATGGTCCCGGGTTTACTGCCAGAACTTTGCTGTTTGAAAGTTTCAGATTCAGGACCTCATCCGTTACGGAAAGATCCATCGATATCCAGGGATTTCCCGGATCATTTCCGGCACCATGCTTGAAACTGTTTTCAATAAAGGCATGCAGGATCAAAGGAGCAATGGATTTCCCGGAAATGTCATCGGAAAAATGAAGTGAAAGCCGGAGATTTTCGTCATACCGGAGTCGTTCGATCTCAATATAATTCCTGATAAAATTCATCTCTTTCTCCAGCGATACTTTTTCGGCCGTGCAATCATAGATGATATAGCTGAGAAGATCCGAGATCATGATGATCACACCCGGTGTCTTTTCCGATTTTGCAATGGCTAACGAATAGAGGTTATTCAGGGTGTTGAATAAAAAATGTGGCTGGATCTGGGCTTTCAATAACTTAAGCTCAGCTTCTTTAAATTTCAGTTCTGCTTCGATCCTGGCTTTTTCCAGCGTTTCTTTTATAGCGTTATCCCGGATAAACCGTTGTGCAATTTTCGCCGAGGCTATCGGGACCATTCCAAAAACAAGGATAATGATGGTCGACAAATGACTGGCCAGTTTAAAATGTGTTGTCGAATGCCAGATGTAAGGGTCGTTGATATAGTGTGTCAGGAATCCTGACCATACCGGGTAAATCAACAGAATGGCTGTTTGAAGCACAAGGTAAAGTCGTATTTTTTTTTCAAAGAAGAACTTCGGAAGCAAATAATAGATACTGAAATAGGCAAACAACATGCCCCCCGGAAGATAGACCAGGTTCCCGAGGAGCATGGTGAAAAAATCTTTGAAGTCATCAAGGGAAGAAAAATAGACAGTGAAAAATAACACATTCAATATCCAATATGAACCATGCAGTAAAATACGTTTTGGCCAGTAACTCCTGTTATGTTGCGACGGTTCAGTCGAAGTTGCCATGGAATTATGGATAATCTGTTTACAAAGATAACTGACCCGGCGGGATTTTCTTTCCGGAAAGACGACTTTCCAATCAATGGATTGATTTGAGGCATGAACAACCGTTTCATCCGGACAAACAGCTTTCTTCATTCACATTGTCATTCCCGGGTCGTTGATCCCCGGGAATCCTGAAGTTGATATACCTGAATCTTTCATTCGCAGCATTTTCAAATTCAGTGGGTTTCCAGGATGTAACTTTGGTAAAAATCAACCAAAAATGAGAACGCTGACTTTCCTGCCCATCACCTTGCTGTGCCTCATCGTCCTGTCCCAGCCGGCCGCTGCGCAGATTAATTTATCATCCAGTCCGGTCTGGCAAGCATCTCCCGGCAGTTATCCAACAGGCCTGGGATGGGCGGATATCGATGGAAACGGATTTCCGGACATTGTTGTTTCAAACGGACTTGATGTATCAAATGCCCCGGTGGTTGCCTATTTCAATGATAACGGGCAGTTTTCCCAGGTTCCGGGCTGGACATCAGGCTATACTTCAGCAAACGGTTGTTTATATCTTGGAGATCTTGATAATGACGGGGATCAGGACCTGGTAGCAGCGAGCCTGGGCATTACCAACCTGGGTCTGCCACCTGAAAACCATGTGATTTTTTTGAACAACGGATCGTTCGGGGGATTTTCTCTGCAACCCCAATGGTTTTCTCCTCTCGGAAATGCCTTCTCCGGTACCGGTGGAGATGTTGACGGGGATGGTGATCTTGACCTGGTATTTGGCCAGGGTGACTGGCTGACCGGCCATTTGCAGAAGACAAAATTGTTTACCAATAACCTGGGTCTTTTCGACACCGTTCCATCCTGGCAGTCTGATTCATCCTATTATTCCGATGAAGTTGTTTTTGCCGATGTGGACATGGACGGAGATCTTGATCTTGCATTGGGAAATGAACGGCCTGTCGGGAATGTGGCCATAGCCATATTCTATAATAACAACGGAACCCTGGAAACCACTCCTTCCTGGCATACGCGTCAGGTCACCGGAGGAAGACAGATGGCTTTCGGAGATATGGATAATGATGGCTATCCTGAATTGGCGGTAGCTTCCCCGACACAGAAGTTTTACCTTTTTGACAATGTAAATGGCGTGCTTGACACCGTTCCATGCTGGGTTTCGACAGTTGGCAATGAACCCTCGGCAGTTGCCTGGGCCGATGTGGATGCCGACGGCGATCTTGACCTGGCGGCCGGCTCCTGGTTTTATCAGGTCGGGATTTTTGTAAATACCGGTGGGGTACTTGCAGATACATTTGCATGGAAAAAGCCTGTAGGCAACGGCACACAACAGATCGCCTGGGCCGACTATGATGAAGACTACCTGGTTGATTCTGTTAAAACATTTACCGGAGATGGAAACAAAAAGCTGTTTTATTTAGGATATCAGCCTGTACATAAAATTACAGCCATCGAGGTGAACGGATCACCATTGCCATTGAACCAGTATTGCTACGACCTGACCGATGGGTGGATCTCCCTTGCGACACCACCTTCGTCAGGAGAGATCGTAACCGTTCGTTTTTCATTCTCGAACGACCTGGACATGGCATTGACAACCTGGGCGCAGGTGAAGGTATATGAGAACCTGAATGAGACTACCGGTTTGGGAGATCTAAAAGAAAATCTGTCGGGTTCGAGGCTCGGACAGAACTACCCGAATCCCTTCAGCAAAGAAACCACCATCGAATTTTTCCTCTGGAAGGACAGCTATGTAACTTTAAATATTTATGACTTGCATGGACAAAACGCATTTACGCTGGCAGAAGGAAAAAAAACAGCAGGTCACTATCGGTCTGTTTTTTATGCAGGGAGTCTTGCGGCAGGAGTCTATACCTGTTTACTGAGAACAGATGATGCTGTTCAGACCCGGAAATTAATCCTGATAAAATGATCGGTTTTAAGATCTAATCCATACAGTGATACTAAAAGTACTTATTAAACATAACCACAGAAATTCTTCATTATGAAAAATAAAAAATTATCAAATCCCGGATTTCGGATTGCATTCATTGTATTGATCATTGGGATTTTTAGTCCTGCTGTTTCCCAGAATCTTCTTAATGCCCCTGAATGCACAGTATATGACCAGGCTCATCACCGGTACCTGGTTTCCTGTTATCAGTCCGGCGCAATTGTTCAGATCGATTCAACCGGACTGCAAAGCTATTTCAGAGCTCCGTCAGGAAATCTCCTGAGCAATACAATTTGCGGGAATACATTATACGTCTCAGCTATTACTGGTATTAAGGCCTTTGATCTGGATTCCGGTGATGAAATCTGGAACCTGGATATTCCCGGGTCTCACCAATTGGACGGGATGACCTGTGATAATTCGGGGTACCTGTATGTGGCCGATTTTCATTATGCAGGAAACAATGACCAGGTATATAAAATCAACCTCGCAGATCATACCTGGTCGGTTTTTGTAGCGCCCGGACATGGACTTTGCCAGTCGCCGCAAGATGTTATCTATGACCCCGACAGCAACAGGTTGTTGGTTGCATGCTACTATAATGCTCCGATCCAGGCCATAAGTCTTGCTGATTCAACTGTCTCCACAGTCGTGGTGCCCCCTATTGGCAATTTTGATGGTATCGCCCGTGATAACGATGGCAATTTTTATCTGACCTCCTGGACCACCGGGGGTGTCCACCGGTATGGACCGGATTTTACCAATCCCCCCGAATTGATCAGAAATGGACTGCTCGGGCCTGCAAATCTGAGTTTTAACCCTGTTGACAATGTGCTCGCTGTTCCTGAGTTTGATGGAGATTCAGTGGTCATAATTCCGGTATTTCCGGTTTCTGTTCCGGATAAAGAGACAGGGAATCTGGAAGTTTTTCCCAATCCATGTAACGGGAAATTTCAAATTTGTCTGAATTCGCAGGAGAGAGGGACTATTACGGTTTCACTTTATTCAATTGAGGGGAGAATGATCTCTTCATTTCAGGACAATAAAACAGATACCGGCTTTACCCGGGATATTTATATCGAAAATCAGACAGATTCGGTTATTATAGTGAAAACCAGTATAGGGTTAAAGGAATACTGGATACTATTGGTTAATTTGAAGAACTAGTATATTTTTTCATGACAAAAGACCAAAACTGATCTCAATAGATTTGTGTGTCCATGTTTCAGGTTTTGTGTAAACCTGTTTTAGGACAAGACATTTATTTTAGATTTTGCACTTCCGAAAAATTCAACGCCTTTCTGACAGGAGGGAACGTCAATTACTCACCTTGAATTTCACCAGCCTTAAAGGTACTCCGGATGTCTTTTTCAGGATCTGAAGACCATAAATACAGCCATCCCTGAATACCATCTTTGATGGATTGATATTCAGTTCATATTCATCGCATATGAAACTGCTTTGGCAAACAAACCTTCCATTCTTTTCACAGATCCAGACATTGAATTTATTGGCGTTCTCTTTCTTCGGATATTCAAAATACAGCAGGTTATCATCGGAATCCTTGATGATGGTCGAAAAGGCAGGAAGGGGTATCGGTTGGGTGATCCTGCTGAGGTCGGATTGCATCTGCTGAAGGATCTGGTTGTCTGCAATTTTAATTTCATCGGAAGATGCGAGGCCGGTATTTACCGGTATATTCTTATGCTTGTAATTTTCAATGGCTGTTTGCTGCATCTCTTTCTGTTCCTCCACTGAAATGGTACCGGGCACCCAGTTGATCCTGCTTTTTGTAATCAATTCTCCGGTAAGGGTAAACGTGAGTATTTCGCCGGTTCCGGGAATCGAAACGATCAGCTTATCCGACACACATTCAATCTTTGGAGGAGAGGACAGACCCGCGGTATTCAGATAAGGCATCGTGGAAAATGAAATGCTCTTCCCGTTTTTAAATGTGTAGTTATAGTGAAAGAGCATGCCATTTATGCCTGTCTCGCTCCTGTCGATATTATTTTGCCATATGATCTTTTGTGCATTATCCGAATAATTGACGATTGCAACAAAATCACAGAAGGATTTTTTCTTAATTACCCAGCCGACCACCGCTATTTTATCATTGGGCAGGGAAATCATCTGATTGACCATATAATCAAGCTTCAGTGTCTTAGCATACCGCCCGTTGAAATCAAAACAAAGCATATTCCCCGCATTGTCCGGCAAAGTATAGAAGGTGTTGTTGTTGATGACCCCTTCAATTTCGGTTAATTCCTTAAAGGGAAGACCCTTCTGGCCGGTTGCGTAAAACTCCTTTTCAAATCTGCCTGAAGGAGAGAACCTGGAATAATAATTTCTGTACCGGTGATTTACAACCACAGAGCCATCGGGCATGATGACCAGGGATTTCCGGCCACCCATAGGAGTATTGTACATTGTGTCGTAATAGGTTTTGAACACTTTGTTCCAGTCGTTTCCTTTTCCATATTCTGTGTCGGGAATCAGACGAACGGTGCCTTTTTGATAAATGTCCAGGAGTTTTTGTCCGTACATCGACATGGCAAATAATGAAATGATAAAGGCTGAGGCTATTCTTTTCATGGCTTTAAGATTTATATTTTTCAAAGATTGTTTTGAACTTTTATCTTACGGGTATGAAGTTACTTTCCCGTTAACGTCGATAATATTGATCTCCATTTTTTGCTTTGCGGCTGTCTGGTTTGCATTGATCTCCCGGTCAACGGTATGCACAACGACGATCTGCTGCCGTTTGGGGGTTTTCAGGTTAAACATGACCGCCATACCAATGCAGATCAGCACAGAGGCTGCAGCGAGACTGATAACATACTTTTTAATCCGTGTCGTTTCCGGGGTCTTTGATATTCCCACGGGTTCAATAAACCCGGGAATCGCAACTTCATCACTTACCAGGATGTTCAATGCCTTCTTAACCTCATCGGCACGGTGTTGCAGTTCCGTTAACCGGGCATTACATTCCCGGCATACAGCGATGTGCTTCCGCACTGTGTCGGTTTCTTTCTCTGTACCAGCCTTATCAATGTATTTCTGGATCAGATCCGTTTTAATACAGCTCATACTTTTGCTTTTTCAGTTCGTTCTCCAATTTTTCCAGTGTCCTGGAAAGTGTTTTCCCGACCGAGGAAAACCGCATTCCGCTGGATTCAGCGATTTCCTTGTACGACAGGCCTTCACTATACAGAACCACGAGGGCCCTTTCATGCGGATTGAGTACGGATAACGCTGCCTGAACCATTGTAATTTTTTGCTCCTTCATATCCTCCGGGTCATCTGCCCTTTCATGATCGGAAGGCCTGATCGTTTGAAACTTTGTTGCACGTTTAAGAGAATCTATGCATTTATTGATCACCACCCTGTAGAGCCAGCTTGACGGATAAAGGATCAGATGCCCTTCCATCTTCCGTTCATAATATCGAACAAACACGTCATGCACGATATCCCTGGCAGAATCTCCATTGCCAACCATCTTCATGGCAACCCGGAACAGTTTGTTATAGTTCCCATTGTATATGCTCTGAAAATCGGTCAAAATGGATGATTTAATACTAAGTCAAATTTATTCGCATTTTGTGACATGAAAACGATCATTTTTTGCAGGTCAATGAAATACCATGTTAATTCTCCATTACTTTTTTTCGGAAAATTGGAGAAAACGGTCATGTTGACCACCCTCCGCCGATTTTCAGTGACCACCTTACTTTCTTATATATCAATGAGGAGAGGTGTTCAGGTTGCTCTGGCGAAGGCTGGGCAAAGAGAGTGTTTCTTCCACCATTTTCTCAACTAAATCAACCGCTTTCGCAAAATCGATGGTGAACTGGCGGTTATTTATACAGCCTGACCATTAACACATCATGTGGAAGCAGTGTGCCTTTGATGTTTTCACTTGTCAAGCCGATATCCTGGTGCTTCCACAGGTCACGTATCCTGAAAGCCCCGTCAATGGAATACTTGCGGATGGTGGTTTTCAGGTCCTCGTTTACGGTAACAGGCTGCGAACCCCTGTTGAAAAAGCAGAAGGCAAATTCACCTTTTGACAGGGGCTTGAACCAGATCTCAAGGTCGCCGTACTTCATCCAGCGGATCGCAGATATCCCGAGACTGTCCTGGTCGATGGCGATCACCTCTTTGTTGGTCAGGATCTCAATGGTTTCACGGGACATGTTCCGGATGTCGTTCCCGGCCATCAGCGGGGAGGAGAACATCGCCCACATGCTCAAGTGCAACCGTTCTTCCGCAGGGGTAAGCACCCCGTTTCCGATTTCCAGCATATCGGCGTCGTTCCAGTGACCGGGCCCCGTGTAGCTTCCGATATCCTTAAACAGGTCGATAATCTGCACTACGCCGTTTCCTCCCCAGTAATTGTTGCAGTCGAAACAATTGATGATATCTTCCGTGGAGCGCCAGAGGTGCCCGATATCCTTTGCCCATTCCCACGGTTTTGTGGTTCCCCACTCGCAGATGCTGAACACCATCGGGCGGCCTGCTTTAAAGATTGCATCGCGCATGGTGGTATAGGATGCTTCCGAATTCTGTTTTCCGTGATTGCACCAGTCGTACTTCAGGTAATCGACCCCCCAGGAAGCATAGATGCGCGCATCCTGGAACTCGTACCCGCGGCTGCCCGGACGCCCCTGGCAGGTGGCTGTGCCTGCATCGGAATAGATGCCGAATTTCAGCCCTTTCGAATGGATATAGTCTCCGAGGCTTTTCATCCCGGAAGGGAACCGCTGCGGATCGGCAACGATCGTTCCGCTCGAATCCCTTGCAACCTGCCAGCAGTCATCGATCACCAGGTAGCTGTATCCTCCGTCGCGCAGGCCGGTGGTGACCATTGCATCCGCAACTTCCCGGATGATCTTCTCATTGATATCGCATCCGAATTTATTCCAGCTGTTCCAGCCCATCGGGGGAGTCCTGGCGAGGGACTGGAATTTCTGGGAGTAAAGAAGATTTTGCGACAGCATCGCAATAATTGCAAGTAGAGCCAGGTATCTTTTCATAAGTTTCATTCTTTGATGTCTGTAATTTCACGGTGATTTGCTTGTAAATATACATTAATTGCAAAAGGTCATGGCGGTCAATCCGGCCGGATCAACCGCATCAGGTGCTTCGGAATGAGAAAGGCACAGACCTGATTGCAGATACTTCATGCTTTCTTTAACACTTTTTTGTTGCTTTAAATATATAGAATAAAGTGAAGATGAAATGAGGAATGACCGAATAATTACAATTTAATTTAACTTACCTTTACTTGCAAAATAAATGAACAATTCCGATCCTGATAAAATGAGCACAATTAAAAACAGAACCAGAATGATGCCGCTTCTGCTCATTGCATTAGCAGCATTAAGTTTCAGTTGCAATACACAGCAACAGAAAAAAGATACAGCAGAACAATCCGCCTTCAAAGGCGATATCAAACTCGATGTACGTGATTCAAAAGCCGACTGGGCTCCTTATATCCGCAAAAAAGCACCGAAAGGATCACCCAACATCCTGATCATCCTTTATGATGATACCGGTCTTGCTGCCTGGTCACCATACGGAGGAAGAATAACTATGCCAACCATGGATAAACTTGCTGCCGATGGTTTAACCTACACGCAGTGGCATACCGTTGCTCTTTGTTCACCCACCCGTTCCTGTATCAATACCGGCCGCAACCATAACCTCAACGGCATGGGCGTTATTACAGAAGGCGCCAATGGTTTTCCGGGATATAGTTGCCAGTTGCCAAAGCAGACTGTTACTATGGCCCAGATACTGAATGATAACGGATGGAGCACTTTCTGGTTAGGAAAGAACCACAACGTTCCGGAAACCGATCTCTCGGCAGGCGGTAATAAAAGTCAATGGCCTCTTCAACAGGGCTACGACCGTTTTTATGGTTTTATAGGCGGTGAGACGAATCAATTCTATCCCGACCTTACTGAAGACAACCATGCGATTGAGCAACCCTACGGACCGGAGGAAGGATATCATTTATCAAAAGACCTTGCCGACCAGGCGATCAAGATGATCGGTGACCAGAAATCAGCCAATCCTTCAAAGCCCTGGTTCATGTGGTTCTGCCCCGGAGCCAACCATGCTCCCCACCAGGCGCCAAAGGATTACATTGCCAAATACAAAGGCAAATTTGATGATGGATATGATGCCTACCGTAAATGGGTATTGCCCCGCATGATCGCAAAGGGTGTATTACCAAAGGATACCAAGCTGACTGACTTTAACCCGATGCCGGCAGATCAGGTCAATCCCGCAGATTATGTACGGCCCTGGGAGAGTCTCAATGCGAATGAAAAGAAATTATTCTCTCGTTTATGCGAAGTATATGCCGCCTTTTCAGAATATACTGATGTGCAGATCGGCCATATTATCGATTACCTGAAAGCAACCGGTCAATATGACAACACTGTTATCTTTTATTGCGCCGATAACGGAGCTTCCGGAGAAGGCACTCCCAATGGTTCGGTAAATGAAAATAAATTCTTTAACGGATTCCCTGATGATCTGGCCGAGAACATGAAGCTGATTGATGAGTTAGGCGGGCCAAACACTTACGAGCATTATCCTACAGGATGGGCTGCAGCACTTTCTACTCCTTTTAAAATGTTCAAACGCTATTCAAATTATTCAGGAGGAACCTGCGACCCGCTGACCATTACCTGGCCAAAAGGAATCAAGGCACGTGGCGAAATCCGTAACCAGTATCATCATGCAGTTGACATCGTACCTACCATTCTAGAAATCTGCGGACTGGAAATGCCAAAGGTATACAGAGGCGTTGAACAGGTTCCGTTATCAGGAGTTTCCATGAAGTACACTTTCGATTCAAAACCCAATGATCCTACGCAAAAGCACGTCCAGTATTACTGCATGCTGGGCACCCGTGCAGTGTGGCAGGACGGCTGGAAAGCAGTGGCGGTGCATGCGCCCCTGACGGACAAAGGTCATTTCGACCAGGATATATGGGAATTGTATCATGTTGATGTTGACCGTTCAGAGTCTAATGACCTGGCTAAACAATATCCTGAAAAATTAGAAGCATTAAAGAAATTGTGGCTGGAGGAAGCACAGAAAAATTTTGCATTGCCATTAGATGACCGCACAACAATGCAAATTATTACAACTGAACGTCCGACGGAAGAAACAGAGCGGGACCTATATACATATTATCCACATACAAGTGCCGTACCTGAAGCGGTGGCGGTAAATATCAGGGGCAAATCGTATAAAATCATCGCAAATGTCGAGATTACAGATGCCAATGCCACCGGGGTTATTTTTGCCCATGGTTCCCGGTTTGGCGGCCATAGCCTGTTCATCAAAGACCACAAATTGTATTACGTCTATAATTTCCTCGGTATTACAGAACAGCAATTGGTATCTGCTGCAATCAAACCCGGCAAATATACTTTTGGTGTGGAGTTTACCAAAGAAAAAGCAGGTCAATATGGAGAGTCCATTGGAACAACAAAACTATATGTAAACGACAAAGAAGTTGGCTCAGGCCCTATGAGAATACAGGTGGGAAAATTCACGCTTGTAGGGGATGGCCTGTGTGTTGGTTTTGACAGTGGCGACCCGGTAAGCAAACAATATAAATCGCCCGGAGAGTTTAAAGGTGGTACTATTTCCTTTGTAAAGGTAAGCACAGGAAAAGAAAAATACAGTGATTTAGCTACAGAGGCGCTGAGAGCACTCGTCACGGAGTAAAAGAAAGATTGCTTTAACCATACGCTACAAATAAACCAGCGGCCATCTCATTCTAGCTTTCGGAAAGGTGGCCGCTGGTTATATTATGTAGAAATATTTCCTTAGAACAATTATATGAAAAACAAACTATTCCTGAATGCCATACTTATTTTGACTTTTGGAATCTCTTCATCTGTCGTTTTCGCCCAGCAATCGCAGGAAGAATTAGCCAAGGCTTCTCAGAACCCGCTAGCCAACATGATGAGTTTTCCATTCCAGAATAATACAAATTTCAATGTTGGACCCTATAACCGGATTCAGGATATCCTGAATATTCAGCCAGTGCTTCCATTTTTCAACGGACATCTTATTACTCGTACAATAATTCCGCTGGTATGGCAACCGATGAATGATTCTTCCGGAACGACAATGGGATTATCTGATATTCAATTTACAGCATTCTACAGTCCTAAGACAAAAGGAATTACGATAGGATTCGGACCCGTTATCTCTTTCCCTAGTGGTGCAGCTTCACTTGGAACTCAGAAGTGGTGCGCAGGGCCTTCAATTGTAATCCTTGGGATGCCCGGACACTGGGTACTGGGACTGTTGGCAAACAACATCTGGTCATTTGCAGGAAATAGTGACCGACCCGATATAAACCAGTTTTTAGCTCAGTATTTTATTAATTACAATCTTCCTAAAGGCTGGTATCTCACATCAGCACCCATCATTACCGCTAACTGGAATGCAACAAGTGGCAATCAGTGGACAATCCCTTTTGGAGCTGGTGCTGGAAAAATTGTAAAACTCGGCAAAGTACCGTTTAATTTACAGGCTGCTGCATTTTATAATGCCGTGAGACCTGCAAATGGCCCTGACTGGACACTGAGGGTTCAGGTTGTAATGATGCTTCCATCCTCGATGTTAAAAAAGAATTAAATTTTATTTCCTTCTATCACGGGTATGAACCCCAGGGCAAGCCCTGGACTCAAATTCCGGGGCAAGCCCCGGGGAATATAACCCTGATATAATCTGGTTGGTTAAACCGGCCTTCTTTGGTTCCTGAACTTACTTCCTTACCCTTACCGGGTATGCCGGGCGGGAAGGCTTGCTTACAGGATTGTTCTTCAATTCTTCAAGAACAACCTGTATCGCTTTATCCAGCTGCGGATCTTTTCCTGCTGCAACTTCTGCAGGCATTTGTTCCACTTCGATGTCCGGGGCAATTCCTTCGTTCTCTATTCTCCAGCCCTCCTCGCTCCAGAAAGCTACGTTGGGGGCCGTGATAAAGCCTCCATCCATGAGTCCGGGGAAATTCAGGATACCCACGAGTCCTCCCCACGTTCTCTTGCCAATGAGCTTGCCCAGGTTCAGCTTCCGGAATGTCCACGGCAGGTAATCTCCGCCGCTCCCGGCATATTCGTTGATCAGCATCACCTTTGGTCCCTGGATCGCGGCATTGGGGGTTTTGATGTCCTGCCCGTAACGGGTGGCCCAGTAGTTCAGGTGTGGACGCCGCAATATATCGGTGATATAGTCTGCAAGCGAACCGCCCCCGTTAAAACGTTCATCGATGATGATCGCCTCACGGTCGGATTGCGGGAAAAAATAACGCTTGAAATAATCATGGCCGGCCGTGGCAGTATTCGGAACATAAACATAGGCCACCTTACCGTTCGTTGCCTCGGTCACCTTTCTCAGGT
Source organism: Bacteroidota bacterium (assembly GCA_026391805.1). GTDB lineage: Bacteria > Bacteroidota > Bacteroidia > Bacteroidales > FEN-979 > FEN-979. Next base: position 29,121 of record JAPLDJ010000013.1, read on the forward strand.
TGTTCTCAACCCAGTAGCGGTTCCTGAGATCGTATTCGCTTTCGATGGGCACCACCTGCACAACCCTGGAACCGGTGGTATCGGCATGCGGTCCGACCCGGATTTCGGTGAGTTTCCCTGCACAATTTTCGAACAGGCTGTAAACGCTTACCGGTGCTTTCAGTTCCTTGCCGTTCACGGCCAGCAGGTATTCTCCTTCCTTCACATTGACGCCCGGCTCTGTCAGCGGTGACCTGAGTTCAGGTGTCCAGTTCAATCCTCCGTAGATCTTGCTGAAACGGAAACGGTCGTTGTCGATCGTATAATCAGCGCCCAGGAGTCCTACCGGGACCGACTTTGCAGTACGGTACTGCTCCCCTCCGAAGGTGTAGGAATGCCCGATGGACAGCTCACTGCACATCCAGCGCGTCAGCCGTGTGAAATCGTCGCGGCAGGAAAGTGAGGGCAGGAACTGTTCGTATTTCTTTTTGATGTTGTTCCAGTCTGCCCCCTGCATGCCGGGATCGTAGAAGTAATCACGGTTGATGCGCCAGATGTCGTTGAACATCTGCCGCCATTCGGCCGGGGGATCGATCCTGAGCTGGACAGCATCGAGGTTAAGAGCTCCTTTTCCTGCTTCGATCTTGTCGCCGGTCTTGGTCAGAAACCAGTTGTCATTAAGTGCGTAAAGGATTTTGCTTTTGTCTGCTGAAAGGGCATAACCGTTAAGAGCATCCAGGATCACATTGTCCTTGCGCGTCTCAAAATTGAAGCTGTGCAGCTTCCCGTTCATGTTCCCGTCCGACTGGGGGATTGCAGGATTCTCCTGGTAATAGATCTGCTTGTCGGGACCAGCCTGAAGTCCGGAATAAACACCCTGGCCCACGGGAAGTGCAAGGATGCGGTCGGAGATGCCTTCCACATCGATGATTGTTTTCGCCTTGTCCGTAGTGTCTCCCTTTGACTTGTCTTTACCGTTGGCCTTATCTTTATCTTCCTTTTTATCTTTCCCTGAACCGGCATCTTTTTTCGGATCTTCTTTTCCTTTTTCCTCATCGCTCTCTTTCAGCAGCGGGTTCGGGGCGGTCTTATCGAGTACGGCCAGGTAGATGTTATTCTTCATGTGCATGTCCTCGGAGGAGAGGTCGAACCACTGTCGTACCGGGCCTGCATCAGTCGATCCGAAAAAATAGAGGTATTTCCCTGCCTTGTCGAATACCGGTCCGGAACAATCGCTCAGCCCGTCGGTAACGGGAAATGATTTGTCTTTCTCCAGCGAGTAGATCCAGACCTGTTCGATGTTGGTCGGGGTGACCATGGCATAGGTGATCCATTTCGAATCCGGCGACCAGTTGGGGAAAAGCGCCCCGAAGATGTCATAAACCGGTTCGGTGGCGATCTTCGTGATTTTTGAAGAAGACAGGTCGATGAAATAGAGGTTGAATGCATTGTCCGTATAGCCGATCATTTTGCTGTCGGGCGACCATGAGAGGTTGTAATAGAACCCCGCACCGTTGAGGGCATAGTTTTTCGTATCGCCTTTCCCCTCCTGGTCGGAGATCACCAGCTGGTATTCCCCGCTTTCATCGGAGAGCCATGCGATCTTTTTGCCATCGGGCGACCAGGCAGGCATGCGTTCACAAACGCCGGGCGAGTTCGTCAGGTTACGGGCATCGCCTTTCTCCGCAGGCACCGTAATAATTTCTCCCCTGGCTTCGAACACCGCCCGGGCCCCGCTTGGACTCAGGTCTGCGTTGCGGATGGTTTTGGAAGCAGGTACGTACCGCGGCCGGATGCCCGGAAGATCGGCGGGCACACGGATATGAAGCTGTGTTGCGTTTCCCGTTCCGGGATCGAAAAGATGAAGATAGCCCGATTGCTCGAAGATGATCCTGCCGCCTCCATAGCCTGCGGTATTGATGGGGAAATCCGTGAAGCGGGTCAGCTGTTTGATATCTTTTGTTTTCGTGTTATAAGAGAAAAGATTGAATTCCCCGTTGCGGTCGGAGAGGAAATAAACGAAATCGCCGATCCACATGGGGCGCCAGTCGTTGCACCCGCCGGAAGGTTGCGGGATCTTTTCGACGGCAAGTGTTTTCAGGTCACAGACCCAGATGAAGGAGATCCTTCCTCCGCGGTAATTTTTCCACTGCTGGAACGCAGGGTAATAAGGACTATAGGCGATCCTGCGGGCATCGGGTGAGAAGCTTCCGTACACCGCGCCGGGCAGTTTCATTTTTTCCGGGAAGCCGCCGGTTACCGGTATCAGGTAAAAATTCGGAAGGGCGTAAGTGTAAGATTCCCGGTCGGAGGAGAAGAGGATCGATTTCCCGTCGGGGGTGAAGCCGCGGACATAATCGCCTGATGGATGCCATGTCATCCGCGTAGGCACGCCGCCTTCTGCAGGCATGGTGAATACATCCAGGTTCCCGTCGTACTGGCCGGTGAATGCAAGCGTCTTTCCGTCGGGGGAGAAGGTCGGGGCAAATTCAGCACCTTCGTTAGAGGTGAGGCGGGTGACATTGCTGCCATCCAGCCCGGCCTTCCAGAGGTCGTTGGCATAAACAAAAGCGATGCAGCCTGAACTGACCGTCGGATCGGTCATCATACGGGATTCGGCCGGCAGCTGGGCCCTGACTGTTGCAAAAAAGAAAATGAAGAGAACTGCAAAGAAGTACTTTGAATTTTTCATAGACCTGGATTTTGATATATATCAACGCAGATATTCTGCTTCCATTGTCATTGCCAAAACAAATAGCGAAAAGCGAAAAGCATTATCCCCCTGCCGGCGTGCAGAAACTACGCATACGTTAGAAACGCACGCGAGCTGGGACCATCTGACCTGACATGAGGTTGGATGCAGCATTCCGGCCGTTTATTTTTTCATTCTTCTTTGTGAAATCTTTCATATAAAAAAATTAGTATTATCTTCGCATTTCATAATATACTATAAAAAGGTAGCATTTTATGATCCTTAGTAAGACCACGGAGTATGCATTGAATGTTCTTGCCTTTATGGCAACGCGGAACAAAGAGATGTATCCGGCCGACTACCTCTGCAAGGAGCTGAAAATTCCACGCCAGTACCTGAAGCGCCTGTTGACTGATTTGTCAAAAAAGGGCTTTATTACCAGCATACGCGGAAGAAATGGTGGTTTCATTTTTTCCCGTGATTTGTCAACCATCAATTTCTTACATGTGATCGAAGCCATGGAAGGACCGGAAGCAATGAATACCTGCCTGCTCGGTTTTACTGCATGCATCGTTGATCATCCGTGTGTGATGCATGACCTTTGGACAAAAGCCCGGTCAAAAATGACAGAAACCCTGACAAACACGTCCTTTGCGGATTTGAAGAATAAATATGACAAGGATAAAAAATCAATTGCTCAAATAATAATTCATTAACCCATTCATTCATCATTAAAATTCCGATTTTATGGTAGATTCAACTGTTGTGTTAAACGGCCAGACGCTGGCCTACACATGTTACTGCCTTGCCATCCTGCTGGTCATGGGTTGGTTTGGCTACAAAATCACCCGGCCGGGAAAGAATAACAAGATTGCGAATACCCTCTTTTATTCCTTCACCGGAATGCTGGTCGTTCTGGGTGTATCCCTTCACATTGTTACCTTCAACACCATTCCATGGGCACCCATGGATCTGAACCGTGCTGAAATCAAGGCCGACAAAGTTTTTAACATCACCATAGAGAAACACAAATTCACCCTTCCTGAACAAACGTTGAACATCAGTTGCAACGAGAAGGTGCTGTTCTCTGTCCTTTCGCACGATTTGACTTATGGTTTCGGGTTATTCCGTCCGGACAATTCCATGGTTTTCCAGATGCAGGTGGTACCCGGTCATCCAAACGACATCCTCTGGCAATTCGAAAAACCAGGCACCTATACGATCAGGTCAACGGAATATTCGGGGCCAACAGGGTGGAACATTATCCTGAAAGATGCTGTCATAGTGACCTGCAACCCAACTGCCAATAATTAATCAACAGGTATAACCATAAAATTTTTTACTATGAACTTTTTACAAACATTAATAAAAGGTGAACAGGCCTTGTTCAAACCCGACAGCCTCACCCCCATGCAAAAACTCACCCTTCGTTTTGTCGTGATAGGACTGGTTTATTATGCTTTTGCCGTTATTGAAGGAATGCTCATGCGCATCTATGAAATTCAGCCAATTCCTGCGATCTCAACAAACCAGTTTTTTGCAATCATGACCGCTCATCCGCTGGTAGGGATCTTCGGTTCTACGTATTCCATCGTTTTCGGTGCCTTCCTTTTCCTGGTTCCTTTCCTGATGAAAAAACCGCTCTGGAGCATAAAACTTGCAAACTGGAATTTCTGGCTGGTTACCATCGGTACTTTCACCTTCTGGTTTTCGGGATTTTTAACCCATTACGCCCCGCTGTATACGCTTTACTGGCCTTTGCCTGTTGATTTCTCTCAATTCAGCGTGATAGGCGGGATCTTCTTCATCCTTGGAATTGCACTGGTGATGCTTGGAACGGTGTTCTTTGTCATTAATGTTTTCGCAACCATTACTTATACACCTGAAGGGTGGGAAAAACAACCCTGTGGCGCATTGATTGGTTCAGCCCTTGGTATAAGCGGGATTCGAAACCTGTTTTCCAGGAACAAGAAGGAGCACCTGGTCTCCCTGCCGGTAGCTGCCATTGCCCGGGGAACAGTAGATGTTGCCCTGAATTCGGGCATTATCATTTTTACCGGTATCCTGATCCTGGTTTACATGGTATTTGCCCTGTTTGGTGTTAGCCTCAAGGACACTGCCATTGATGCGCTTCTCTACAAAAACTGGTTCTGGTGGGGGCTCGATCTTGTTGCCGATGGACTGGTTCTGATTTTTGTTGCGGGTACCTGGTATCTGCTGGCCACGCTTATCACCGGAAAGAAGCTATTCATGGAAAATATTGCACGGGCAGCGTTGTTCGTTGAACTGGTTGTTTCATGGACCGTCTGGTCACACCACCTGCTCTCTGATCAGGCTCAGCCGGGATTTTTAAAAGTATTGTCCGGTGAAATGGTCACTGCATTTGAGCTGATCACCCAGGGGCTGGCCTTCTTCATCACCCTCGCCACGCTATGGAGCGCCAGGCCTCTAAAGATGACCAACCCGTTAAAATTCCTTCTCGGTGGCCTGCTTGGATTTGCCCTCGCAGTTCCTGCCGGAATCATGCAGGCAGATATCGGCCTGAACAGGATTCTTCACAATACCCAGTGGGTCATTGGTCCTCATGTTCATGTTGCAGTTCTTGTGGGACTTGCCATGACACTCTATGCTGCAATTTATATTCTTTTCCCGATTCTGACGAACGGGGCTCAGCTTTACAGCCAGAAACTGGCTAACTTTCATTTCTGGGGACAACTCATCGGTGGCGTCGGCATGGGCGCCTTCATGGGAATGGCCGGGCTGCACGGAATGCTTCGCAGGTCACTCTATGTAAACGGTGAATTCAACACATACATGATCCTGGCTGCATTATGCGGTGCCTTGTTACTGCTTGCTTTCCTTGCATTCTTCTTCAACATCGTGATGAGTGTTGGCATCAATGGGGTGATCGGCATTTTTATGCCATCAAAATTAAAGACCAAAGAGCTGGTGCCAAGCCAGGTATGACAAAAAATCCGAATAAAATGTCACGCGCCATACTCAGGCGTATAAATCTTTAACGCGTGACCTCCCGGGATGTTCAGCAATTACCGCCTTGTCAATAAGGTATTGTTACAGGAACGGGCGGATCATAAGAGATGTCAAGGTATTCAGGATTCCCCTGCTTTCCGATTTGCAGCATGACCGACTGATATGGCCTGAATTCCACAATGGTTTTAAGTTCCCGCCCGTTTACGTTAAATGTCAGGTCCCTGCGAACCGCACCCGAGGATAATGACTGCCCGTACTTCAGCGGAAGGTGAAGGTTCATGGATTTCGGGTTGGCAATGAAAAAATAGTACTCTTCCCCGTCCCTCCTGCACCAGAATTCAGGAAGGCTGTCGCCCTTCACAAGCGGCCTTATGCCCGTCATACCCGGGAAATCACGGCTTACATTCTTCATGCCTGACAGTTCCGCCAGAAGTTTGCCGAATTCCGGTGATTTATTCTTCCCCGGCTGTTTCGGAAGTTGCCTGAGGCATATCGTTAGTCCCTTACCTGCTAACTTTACGATTGTCTTAAGTGCATTGAGGTCAACGTAGGAGGCATCGATATACAGCACTGAAAAAGTTTCATCCCCGCAAACCAGCTTTTTATCCCTGACAGAGGCATTCCTCAGGAAATTTCCGCTGATCCAGATGGGGTTGTATCCCCTGAGTTCCGCAGGGGGCACCGTCCTTCTCATTTCATATTCCCCCCATGCCCAGGGCTGCTGAGGATCCGGGTCTTTCATCATCCCCGTTTCCCAGCTGTCCTCCACGGGCAGGTAAACCGCGACCTCAGAAAAGGTGACTCCCCGTTTCATGTACCCGCAAATCTTCTCCATATAGGCGTTTAACGCAGGAATATCTTTGGCCAGGTTGCCCTTTCTCCCGACGTGCACCGAGGCATAGAACATGATGGTGTCAATGCCCACCGGGTTGAAAGGCATGCCATGCCAGATGACCTGGTTCACCCCGTTTGCAACGAGTGCATCGGCTACAAGCTTAAGGTCGGCAACCTGCTCCTTACCCCTGAGCCTGAAATCCATCTTCTTCTTCGCTGCATCATACCTGGGGAATCCATACGTGCATGTGAAGGTTTCGGAAGAAACCTCCTTCTTCGAGGTCAGGCAGGCGGCCGAAGCCACGATCCTTGAATAGGGTGGTTCGTAGAGCATAGCTTCCGTCTCCGGTACATCCACTGAAGCATAGGCCGAGATCAGATCGACCGGGGCACCTGCGCACTGTACGCGTGAAAAAGCGCCCAGCAGGTGGCATTCATTGGTGAAGGGCCTGTAGAACCTGTCCACTACATATTCCGATACCAGCTTCATGTAATCGTACCGTTCGTCAAAGTTTGCCCGGGAATAAATACTATCCATGTATGGTTCGATGTCATATCCGTACGACCTTTTAAAAGCCTCACCGAAACCCGTTGTCCAGATCCTCGTGGTTTCCACCTCCCACGAATCGCAGAAAAGGCCTGAAGCAGACCCTTTCAGTGCCGGGGCCAGGGCGCTTCCCATCCGTTGAGCGTACCTGCCGAACGCACGCTGGTCCATATGATTGATGATATAACCCTTTTTGGGGTATTCCCAGGAAACTACGGCATACGTCCATTTCAGGCTGTCGTTCTTTTCATGCCAGGTCTGGGTGGCATCTTCCCTATTCACCTTCGTATCTCCGAAAGGCCAACCGGTACCGAAGGTAAAATCACAGCTCAGACCAAGACTGTCGGCATAGTGCTTTGCATTGGTAACGACGGCCGTCCACTCAGGACTGAGCCATTCCTGCCGGGGGAGGTAGTTGGTGTCAAGGGGTTCGCTGTAGAACCGTTTCCGGTTCAGCGGATAGATCCAGACGATCTCGACACCCCCGAAGCCGTTCTTCTTCACCCAGTCGAGGTTATACTTAACGTCTTCCTGCTTTATCACCCTGGCAAACCACCACCAGCGGGTCAGTGGTTTTGATGAAGCGTAATGGGCCTTATTCTCCCCGCCCCTGTTGCAGGCAGCCACCAGCAGTCCGCACAGCAAGACTGCCAAAATTATTTTAATGGATCTCATATTACAAATATAGGAAGTAAAGGGGTCTCAATACATCCAGAAGCCTTAACGGAATTTCAGACCCGGGGGCACGAGGACTCAGGAGACTCAATTCCGTCCTGATCATACCTCTTTCGCCTGATCTCCATTTCCCATTTGAGCACGTCTCCTTTCGTTCCGGTATTTTGCAAGATTGATCATCAGCACGCTGATAATAATAACAGCAAGACCGCTTATCTGCAACAGGCTCATACGTTCACCTGCAAAGAATACCCCCAGCAATACAGCTATCACAGGGTTTACATAAGCATAGGTGCTCACCGACGTTGCAGACCTGACCTTTAACAGCCATACATAGGCGCTGTATGCCGCCAACGATCCCATGACGACCAGGTACACGATAGAGAACCATGAGAACGGAGTTACGGATTGCCATTGAAACCCGTTCCATTCCCCCAGGAAAAAACTACCCAGTAAAAATGCCGTTCCCGCGGCGAGCATCTGAATTGAAGAGCTTACCGCCGTGGATCCTGTCGAGTAATATTTTGAATAGAGCGATCCGCCTGCCCAGCTCATCGTGCCGATGAGAAGTATGAGCAACCCGATCATTTCATTCATATTCACCGATGACCGGAATGCTGCTGCTACCTTCTCACCGAACATCAAAGTGACGCCGATAAAACCAAAGATCAAACCCGTAATGATGGAACGG
>JAPLDJ010000007.1 GCA_026391805.1 Bacteroidota bacterium
GTCTTTAAAACGGTGCTGGAAGAATTATTACAAAAAAAAGGAACCTGAAGTTGTAAACCTATTATCGGATTAAAAACTAATGGTAAATTTATACCAGGATTTATGTCTAACCTGTAAACTTTTTTTAGGACGAGTCACTGAGTTCAAAAATCGTTACTCGAATGTTCGAGTATTCATGAAATTTTTTCTTACACAGAGGTTCACAGAGGAGCCACAGAGTTACACAGAGAAAGATTCTGGATGCATTCTAAAGCGGTGAAATGACAATCTCCTGCCCTGGAATTGTTTTCATCTCGAAAATACCCGAATGAATTTTGATCGTTCCGGCGGCACCCGTCACTTTAAGTCTTTTGATCCTGAAAGGATTTTGTAATAACAGTTTTCCTCCTTTTTCAGGAAATATCCTGATCTCCGTGATCTTTCCATCTTTTTTACCGGCCGATACAAGAAATGCCCCCTGTGCCCTGATATCTTTAAAGGAGACTTCTTTCCACGAGGGAGGTATTGCAGGAAACACCCTGATGATCCCGTTCTGGCACTGCAGCAGCATCTCCTGGATTCCCGACGCGCATGCAAAATTGCCTTCCAGCGTAAATGGGCGGTATGTGTAGTTAGACTTTCCGGTCCCGGACTGGTCGCCGTTCACATGAAAGCTGTTCGGGAGGCAGAAACAGGTTGAAAAAATGCGGAGCGCATCTGCAGCTTCCTCTCCCCTGCCTGCCCTGGCGTATAGATTTCCGAGCCAGGCCCATGAATAGCCACACCATTCCGACGTTCCTGTTTTCATCAATGCAACCAGTGAAGCATCGATCGTTTTCAGGTCTTTTTTTCCGTTCAGTTTGTCAATAAGTCCTAACGGGTGAATGGCCATCAGGTGGGAAAAATGACGGTGAGAAAATGTGAGGGGCTGATCCTGCGCTATCAGGAGCGCCTTTTCCGGATCTTTTGCAAAACCGGGCCATTCGGAAAGGATCTCCTTCCATTTCCATGCCTCCTCATCCTTTCCCAGGAATCTTGCCATTTCGTAAGCTTCGGTATAAACGGAACGGATCAGGGAAAGATCATAGTTCGTCGTCCCTGAGTACCATGCTTTAATTGAATTATCGCCGATCTCCGGACTTGAACTGAGCGGCAGTTTCCGTTTTCTTCCATCCTTCAGCGAAAGATCATCAAGGAATTCGGCAACACCATAGACAAACGGATAGGCTTCGTTCCTCAGGAATGCCGTATCCATGCTGAATTTCCACTGATCATAAAAATGGTTTGCCAGCCATGCTGAAGTCGTGGGTGAAAGTGCATATTGGATCCATCCCCCCATCGGATCACCGGTGAGGGTACAGACACCGGGATAATTTATTCCCTGGCATTGGAAATAAGTGTTTGTATAGTTCTTTGCCCTTTCCCTGTTGGACCAGATCCAGTCGGTAAAAACCGAGGATTCCTCCATGTGATTCGATGAATAACCCGGCCAGTAGCTGAGCTGGGTGTTCAGATCATTGTGATAATCTCCTTTCCAGGGAGGAAGATTTCCGTTATCGGCTGTCCAGATGGCCTGCAGGGTAATGGGTGGAGAACCTTTCCGGGAAGCCGAGCCGAATTTGTAGATCTCCCTGTACCATTGGTTCTCAAGGATGATATCGGGAAGATGGACCGACGATTTTGACCAGAAATCTTTCCACCAGTCTGAATGTGCCCTGAACGCCTCATCATACGTTCCTTCCATTGCATCATGTGTCAGCGTCCATGCCGATTTATCACCGGAATAGGGGCCATTCTTCGAGGTGATGCTCCAGCATCCTTCAAACACACCGGATTCGATTTTTTTCCATCTGACCGAAACCTCATATAAAAAGTCTTCCCATCCTTGCTGCCGATAATAGATGGAATTGTCTGTATTTTCAACCTTTCCGGAAGGATATCCCAACCTGGATAAACCCTGTCCGGCGACCACATTCCCTGATTCTTTATTTCCCTCATTGTTATAATGGGGCGGATCAAATGATACCCGGACTTCAGCGGGAAGATTTTCCCAGCGAAACCATCCCAACTGCTGGTTTGCATCTGCGAAAGAAAGGAACCGCGCACCGGATGACCAGCGGATCTCGCAATGTGCATCTGCAAGAAAAAGATGAACGGATTCAACTTTCCCCAGCAACCCGGCAGGAAACTCAAGTGCACCGGCGGGGATCTTTGATGGACCCGGATCCCTGTCGTAGGGAAGGTCAAAAAGTTTCTGGACGGTATCGTAGGTTCCTCTTTCAACCTGTTCTTTTACCCATGAAAATCTGAATTGAGGAAGTGAAAATTCCTTTACCGGCCGAAGGTCCCAGAGATCTGCCCGGTCGAGGGAAATCCGGAGGCTGGAGTCTTTTTGCCAGATCAGTGCACCGAGCATGCCGTTCCCTAAAGGAATTCCTTCATCCCAGGTTTTTGCAAGGGTTTGGAACTGCAGATCATGATCCTGTTCAGGTTGACCAAAACATGAAAGTATATGAAGTAACAGAAGGGTGATTAGGATGGCCGGCTTCATTTTTTCACCACAGATTTTCACGGATTAACACAGATATGTCACAGATTATTTCCATCTTCCATTCTCCATTTTCGGACTTCTGACCTCAGACCTCCGCCTTCAGTCCCGATTATCCATTTTCACTTTGAATACCCACGCATATTTACATGGAGGATTCATCCTTACTGCCCCCGGGACGAAAATGCTGAAGCCATTGCCAACCTGCTTCCAGCTCAGCTTATTTTTATATCCAAGCAACCAGATCTCCGACCCTTTGGAAGGCTGAAATCCATTGACTTCCAGAACCTGCGGTATTTCCCTTTCATATATATCGGCCAGGTAAATGGCGAAGATGGTCCCGTCAGGTAATGAAGTAAAGCAGAACTTACCATTTTTATAGGGATCGATGGGACGTGTTTTATAGATCGCCTCGCTGTTGATCTTCATCCAGTCGCCGATCTCTTTCAGGCGTGCGTATGCGGTATCGGCCAGTTCGCCTTCAGGCGAGGGGCCGATGTTCAGCAGGAAATTTCCTCCTTTTGCAACAATGTCAACCAGGAGATGGATGATCTTGTTTGCCGGTTTGTAAACATCGCCCGGCACATATGACCAGGAGGTGGCCATGGTCATGCAGGTCTCCCAGGGATAAGAAAGCGGAGTTTCAGGAATCTGCTGCTCGGGGGTCCGGTAGTTCTCGAATTTTCCGCCTACGGCGCGATCCACAACAATGAGTCCCGGCTGAAATTTTCTCGCCATGCCTGCAATGGAAGCCATGTTGATATCCTGGTTATTGACAGGACAAACCCAACCTCCATCAAGCCAAAGAATATCCATTTTCCCGTACTGGCTCATCAGCTCCTGAATCTGGTTGTAAGTATAATCGCAAAAATGCTTCCAGCGTTCAGGATACTTTTTTATGTCGTAATTCACGTTCCGGTTGGGGGTAGCCCACTCCTCCGCCCAGTAATCGTTGGAATGCCAGTCGGGCTTTGAAAAATAGGCACCGGCCCAGAGGCCTTCCTTCCGGAATGCATTAAAGATCTCCTTTGCGACATTTGCTTTCGTGTTTGTATGGAAAGGACACGCAGGATCAGTGATCCTGTAATCGGTCTGCTTTGTATCAAACATGCAGAAGCCATCGTGGTGCTTGGTTGTGAAAACAACATATTTCATTCCTGCATCAGCTGCAGCTTTTGCCCATCTTTCCGGATCGAACCGCAGCGGGTTGAAGGTCGTCTTCAGCTTTGTATATTCGCGGCAATAATCCATGTAGTTCTTTATCTTTCGTGTGCACCAGGGCTCGTCCTCGGAGCAAAGCGACCAGGATTCAACGATCCCCCACTGGCTGTATGTTCCCCAGTGCATCAGGAGACCGAACTTCAGGTCCTTCCATTGTTCCAGCTTTTCAAGAACGGCCGGATCGGTTTCCTGGACATAGGGCTGCTCCTGGGCGAGGCCTACCTGTGCAACGGCAATAAAGAGAAGGGATAAAACTATTTTCTTCATGGGATAAAGTTATTCCATTCAAAAATAGTACAATTATTCTTCGGATGATCTAATTTTAGTATCCGGCCGGAATGCTGGTTGCAAAGGTGATTAGGAAATTCACGAAAAAGAAAAAGTCAAGAAACTCACCCCCTGTTCGAGTCGAAACCTGAAATTTTCTTAAGATAATTTCACGCAAAGAACGCAAAGGAAAACGCAAAGAGCGCAGAAAGTATTTTCATATCAATAAGTTCTTTGCGGCCTTTGCGATATATCATTGCGGTCTTTGCGTGAAACATTTTGAGGCTTCCCTTACAACCAAAAAAGGGGGTGAGTTCATTTATGACTTGTTATTCTCAAAAGATTTTCTCCATTTTTCAGGGACAGATGGATTATCCTGGAAACAGGCCATCTCGCCCGAGTACATCACTGCGATGCAATAGTTGGAATGCATGCAGCCGGATTCTGCAGTTTTCTCCGCTTTTAATTTCTGAATAAAAAAAGGATCGCGGACGAGTGCACGGGCCATGGAAACGAATTCGAATCCTGAATCCAGTACCTTCTTTACAGTTTCTCCGGAAGTGACACCGCCGACGTAAACAAGCGGTAATTTTACCTGCTTTCGTATTTCGAGCGCATCTTCCAGGAAATAAAGATCCCGGTATGGTAGAGGTTTCATAAGGAGATCGCCGAACAGTTGCACACCTATCCGCATGAACGGATTTTTCAGGTATCGACCCATCACGTTGGGTGGAATCTGCCCCCGCATCACATACATTGGAGTGCGGCATACAAGTCCGCCGCTGAGCACCAGCGCATCTGCGCCCAGTTCTTCCAAAAGCCGCGCGGTTTGAATACCCGCTTCGAGGTCGATCCCTCCTTTAATTCCGTCGCGCATGTTCATCTTGACAAGAACGGCAATGTCATTGCCTGCTTCAGCTTTCACGACCTTCATCACTTCACGCATAAAGCGGCTCCGGTTTTCAAAGCTTCCGCCCCATTTATCCTTCCTCTTGTTCAGGTAAGGCGAAAGGAACTGGCTGATCAGGTAGCCGTGACCTGCGTGCACTTCCACGGCATTGAATCCCGATTCACGGGCGAGGCGGATGGCTGTACCAAAATCAGTGATCGTTTCCAGGATCTGCGACTCCTTCATGGTCACGGGGAATGTCGGCCCGTAGAGGTTAAACCCTCCGGTTGGTGCGTGCGGGAGCCCGCCAGCGATGGATCGCTTGGCCATCAGACCGCAATGACCGATTTGTAAGGAAGCAGCGGCGCCTTCGCGGTGGATGGCATCCGTAACCCTCCGCAAGCCGGCAACAGCCTCTTTTCTGAGCCAGAGCTGGTGAGGGAAGGAAAGTCCGTGCTGGTTGACAGCCGCGTAGGCAATCGTAGTCATGCCGATCCCTCCTTTTGCAACGGCGCTGTGATAGTTCAATAGTGAGTCGGAAGCTTCGTGCCCGGGACACATGCCTTCGAAGGCTGCAGCACGTATAGAACGGTTCCGGAGTTCCAGGTTCCCGATCTTACCGGGTGTAAACAGATCCATAAGCATAGTTGATTATCAGTTCATCCCGCGCTGTTTCTTAACATCCTCGTAGGCTGCACTCAGCTTCTGGAACTTCTCGGTGGCTGCTTTTTTAATGTCCTCACCCAAATGGGCGACTTTATCCGGATGGTACTGAATGGCAAGGCGGCGATATGCTTTTTTCACCTCATCGTTGGTTGCATCGGGTGTGATTTCAAGAATGTCGTAGGCACTGTTGATGTTTTTTATGAACATGGCACGGATGGAGGCAAAATCCGAAGGATCAACACCCATAAAGCCGGAGATCTCCTGGATGATTCGTTCTTCCGAAGAATCAACCTGCCCGTCGGCAGTGGCAATGCCAAAAAGGAAATGCAACAGCTGCAACCGCGAAGGATAATCCATGAACTGCCCGACCTGGGCGCTGACTTCGCTGAGGTTGATCTCCTGGTTTAGCACTTCCTTCATGATCAGGATCAACCGGTTGGTTTCTTCCAGGCCAAACTGCGAGAGAAAAAAACTGCGGACATAATCCAGTTCGGATTTGACCACTTTCCCGTCGGCTTTCATGACAGCAGAAGCAAGCACCAGCAGGCTCATCGCAAAATCCCCGCGGGCAGTACCCTGGTAGTAGGTTCTATCCACCTTGACACCGTCGAACATCGACCCCATTGCAAAGCCAAGTATGGCCCCGATGGGACCGCCGAACGCCCAGCCAAGGCCCCCGCCGATCCATTTCCCGTATTTTCCGCCGGACTTCACCTTGCCGGCATCTTCACCGGTCTCCTTTTTCTTCGTCATGCTGATCAAAGCGTAAACGAAAAGAATGACAATAAGAATTACGATGATGGTGGTCATATCGGGAATAAATCAGGAAATGTTTTCACTTAACGGTAAACCGTATTCCTCGACCATCCGGATGTTCATGTGTTCCAGCCGGTCGAGCACGGGGTTGTAAATGCCGGGGATCACAGGGATGTGAACGCCCTTCTCCGTGATCTTTCCTTCGAGGATCATTTCGGCAGCAATGGCCGCAGGCAAGGCGACGGTCCGGGCGATGGATGTATCGGTGGCCGGTGTTCCGAAATCGAGCATCCGTGAACGGATGACTTCTTTCCGGCCATCGGAATAAGCGGCCAGGAAAGTATGCTGAAGAACAACCATATCGCGTTCCGTGGGGCCAAGCCCCATCTTGCCGATCATGAGATCGGAGGTCACTTCAAAGGTGGAATCGAGTCCCCTGCCCATCGGCGTATCCCTGAAGAGTCCGAGCCAGTCGAGGGCTTCGATTGCATAAGCATTTTCCGGAAGGGAAAGATAGCTGGCGACCTGCTGCCGGATGCTGGAAGCTGGATGCTGGATGAATTTCGGGTCAAGTTTTTTAATCTGGAACAGGACCATATTGGCAAAGGTCATTCCCCTCATGTTGAAGATTTCAGGAGAGATCAGGTCAAGTCGTTTTATGGCATCGAGAGTCTCGCACCAGCCTTTGTACCGGAAGGTGCCGCGATAGACTGTCCGTGCTTCCGGTATTCCATAGATCTCCTGGTAAGCCAGTGAATCACGGTTCGGATAAACATCGAGTTTTCCCACTTCCGGAAAATCCACTTCAAAAATATCCCTGAACAGGTTCTGGGTCGGAACGGAAACTTTTTCACCGTTACGAAGGTAAAGTGCATCGTTATTCCCCGCCAGGACAACGCCTTTGGGGCTCCAGGAAAACTTATACCGGAAAGGGTTATCGGCAGCTTCAGGTGCCGGCAACGCCCCGCAGATAGAATAAAACTCCAGTACGGCGCCTTCTTTCTCATGGATCTTATCGATGATCCGCATGGCCGACATGTGATCGACCCCGGGATCAAGACCGATCTCGTTCAGCAGGATGATCCCTGCTTCCCGTGCTTCTTCGTCAAGCGCCCTCATCTCTGGCTTCACATAGGATGTTGTCACAAGGTTCTTCTTATGCTTCAGGCAGTGGTAAGCCACATCAACATGAAAACGGTACGGGAGCAGACTGACTGTCAGATCATGTTTTGCTACAAGCGTATCGAGTGTTTCCTTGTCTTCGGCTTCCCAGCGTATCACGCGGCCATTGGCATGATCCTTCACCATTTCGGCGGCCCGGTCGGGGGTGTTGGAAGCAACAGAAACCTGGTAACCTTTACCCAGAAGGTACTGAACCATCGGATTTGCCACGAGACCAGCGCCAAGTATTAGGATTCTTTTCATAGATTATTCTTTATTCGTTATTTTTTCTTCACCACAGATTTCACAGATGTCCACACCTGCCTGCCGCAGGCAGGGATTTGTCACAGACAGAATTCTCGGACATATGACGTATGACGTATGACATATTACTTTTCGCTATTAATACTAATAAATTCTTCGAGATACTTGAAGTCATGCGTAAGTTCGCCCTGGTGAAGGATCAAGCCTTTTTTAATCGATTTCGGAAGGTCGAGGTCTTCAAAAGAATCGTTAAAATCGGCATCGGCGATGGGTTTAATGAAGTTCACCAGGACGTCGGCAAAGCCGTTGGAGGCATCCCTCGGCAGTTCGGCCGGCAGGATATCCACAGCCATGACCAGCATTCCGTGGCCTTCGTGACCCATCGTGATGGTTTCGGTATCCGGGTGATATACATAGAGCGGCTCATCGATTTCGGCCGGTTTAAGCGTACATTCAATCGAACCTTCCACATCACAGCTGATATCCCCGATGACCATGAGCTTCGGATGTCCTTTTGCGAAGGCCTTCTTCAGGTATTCTTTTGTGATCAGCTTTGGGTAGCGCTTGTCCCAGTATATCCCGTTGATCAGCACAGAGAGATGAGGAATGTATTTCTCGAATGTACTCTGGTAATCCTGTGGATTGGCATAATAATCATGGAGATCAAACGGCTGCCCGTCCTTTCTTTCAACAAGATCTTCCTCCTGGAAAATCACCTTGTAAATTATATTGTCGGGAAGCTTCGGCCGATGCCTGAGTTCAAGCAGTTTTGCCGGGGAAATTTCTTTCACTGGAAGCAGTCCGCAGATCTCCTGCGCGCCCTGTGAGACATTCCCGTAACCTGTAAAACCGATCACGAACGGCAATAATTCCTGCGGAATTCCTTTTTCTGCAATCCGTTGTCCGATCGCAGAAATATCCTCCCGCGCTTCATTCAGCGAGTGATATTGGTGCGATTGCTTTATCTTGAGCAGGTTTGAGAGGTAACCGTAGTCCTTCATCCGCAATCCAAGCGCCCAGAATGAATTGATCATCCCGGCCAGGCCCGCATATTTCCCGAAAAAGATCAGCCGCTTGCCCTGTTCGTCGATGATCTTCTCATAATCGATCAAGTTGCATTTCAGCTCCATCATCCGCTTGAGCATTGGCATGTTGTAGGACTGTCCCTTGATGACATGGGAAAAGAAAACGTAGGTCTTGTCAGGCTCAAAACAATCAACAGGAATCTCTTTCACACCAAAAATGACCGAGCATTTTTCCAGGCTTTCAGAGACCTCTGCTCCTGCCTGCAGGTATTCCGCATCCCTGAAAATCCGCTTGCCGGAAGACTGTACGACGATGTCCAGCTTTTTCTGTTTGATCAGTCGTTCCACATGCTTCGGTGTCAGCGGCGCCCTTTTCTCGAGTTTATATTTGTCTTCGTGGCGGATTCCGATAAAGTTGCTCATGGAGGAGGGAATTAGTTTGGAAACAGAGGTCAAAATTAGGAAAAAAACTTACATTTGCCGCAAGATCTAAAGGAATAACAGGCCTTTTAACTCATTGTCAATAATAACGTGAAATTTACTTTAGCGAAAACTCTATAGAACTTATCCATGCACTTCATCCCCTGCGGGGGTGGACTAAAAAGTCCTTATTCGCCTTTGTCAAGACCTTTGTGGCCCTTTGTGGTTTAATTTTAAGTGACTGAACCACAAAGGACACGAAGCCTGCCTACCGGCAGGCAGGTACACACAAAGTCGCACAAAGGAAAATATTCTGCATGCTTATTCTTTCTAGGCGAACCCATTGATGTGAAAACACAAAACAAGCCACTATGAAAAATCAGATCAAGGTTTTAACAATTACACTGTTTTTACTTTCCAGCTCTCTCGTTTCGAAAGGACAACTCACCAACCTTATTTTCTTTTCCGAGCAGGGCGAACGTTTTTCCGTTGTTCTGAACGGTATCCTTCAGAATTCAACCCCGGAGACCAACATCAAGATCACCGGTCTTCCAGCTCCTTCCTACAAACTGAAGATCATTTTTAAAGATCCGAAGATCCCCGGGCTGGATAAAAACCTGATGTTCCAGCAGGGAACTGAAACCACCTTCAACATTAAAAAGAACAATAAAGGAGAATACGTTGTTCGTTACCTGAACGAGGTTCCCATCGCTGAGATGCCGCCGCCGCCGCCCACCCAGCATGTAATCGTCTATACAACGGTTCCTGCGACAAATGTGACCATCAACAATACACAGGTTACACAGAACAATACAACCGTTAACACATCGGTCTCTTCCGGCGAAGGCCAGGTCAACATGAACATCAGCATGGGGACACCTGCCATATCCTCCTCAACTACCACGGTAACGACAAGTTCTAATGTAAGTGCCGACGGTGAGATCAACCATCAGAATACGATCAATCCCCACAAGGATCATTATCACATGGCCGGGTACAACGGAGAGATCGGCTGTCCGTACCCGATGAACGACCTTGATTTCAGGGATGTAAAGAACACCATCAATTCAAAATCCTTCGAAGACAGCAAGCTGAGCATCGCCAAGCAGGTGACCAGTGCCAATTGCCTCTTTGCCTCGGAAGTAAAAGAGATCATGCAGCTGTTCAGCTTTGAGGAAACCCGGCTGGAATTTGCCAAATTTGCCTATCCGTACACCTATGATATCGGTAATTATTACAAGGTGAATACGGCTTTCCAGTTCGAATCGTCGATCGATGAGTTGAACGGTTTCATTGCAGGGAGCAGGAATAAGTGAGATGTGAGAGGTTGATCAGACATCAAGGATAAAATACTTTGTACAATTGGGCTGAAATGTAGTATACCTTTGTATAAAAATTTTAAAAGATGAAAAATATGTTAAGAACAGCCATGGTTCTTCTTGCTTTCTTTTTTTCGGTGAAGGCCATGACGCAGGGCTCCTCGCTGACCATCTATTCTGAAAAAAATGAAAATTTTACCGTATTCCTCAATGGTGACAAGAAAAACTCCAAACCTGCGGATCATGTCAAGATTGAAAACCTTAACGGACCGAGTTTCAAGGTAAGGGTCGTTTTCCAGGATGTTGCCATCCGCGAAATCGAAAAGACGATCATGAATCATCCTTCCGCCGAACTTTTTTATGTTTTGAGACCGGGAAAGAAGGGAGATTATGTCCTGGAGCATACCAATTCCGACTATGTCCCGCCGGCAGGAACGGTAAGCGAACCGGCAAAAACCACTTCGCAGAAAGAGACCAAAACTGTTGAGACAAAGAGCAGCTCTGCCACGACAAAAAGCAGCGGCGGCTGCAACAACCCTATGAACGAAGGCGATTTCCAGGCTTCAACGATCGCAATTTCAAATGCACCTTTCGACGGGATTAAGTTGTCGCAGGCAAAAAAGGTGGCCGAGAGTCATTGCCTGGAGTGCCGGCAAATCGTAGAGCTCATGTACATTCTGAGTTATGAACCTTCACGCCTGACGCTTGCTAAAGCAGCCTACAAGCATTGTTATGATCCCGGAAACTACGACCAGGTGAAGGACGTTCTCAACTCAACCAAATCGAAGGACGATCTCGATAAATACATTGAGTCGGTCAAATAATCAAGGATGAAGAAGTTCCTGAAATTCCTCCTGAAGTTTATCAAATATTTTCTCATCATCTTTTTCGGCTCGTCGCTGTTTTTCGTGCTGCTTTACCGTTTTGTGCCTCCACCGGTCACACCGCTGATTTTGATCCGCACGACCCAGCAGCTCTTTTCAGGAGAACCGCTGAAGCTGAAGAAGGATTGGCAATCCCTTGACAGGATCTCGCCAAACCTTCAGCTTGCCGTGGTGGCTTCAGAAGACAACCGTTTCCTGGAACATTCCGGTTTCGATCTGGAAGCTATCAAGAAAGCGCAGGATTATAATGAAAAGAAAAAGGGGAAGAAGGTCCGTGGCGCCAGTACGATCTCCCAGCAGACCGCGAAAAATGTATTTCTCTGGCCCGACCGCACCTGGGTTCGTAAAGGGATGGAAGTTTACTTTACATTTCTGATCGAGATCGTCTGGAGCAAAAAGAGGATCATGGAGGTTTACCTGAACGTGATCGAGACTGGAAAAGGGATCTATGGTGCTGAAGCCGCTTCCCAAAATTACTTTCACAAGCCGGCATCAGACCTTACCCGTGAACAGGCGGCGCTGATCGCAGCTGTTCTTCCCAACCCACGGAAATGGGATCCCTCCCGCCCCTCGTCTTACCTGCTTGGCCGGGAACAGTGGATACTGTGGAATATGGGGAACATTGGCAAAGTTGAGTACTGATATTGCAATGCATGAGCACAAGATGCTGGATGCTGGATGCTAGATATATTCCTTTGTGGCCTTTGAGCATCCTTATTCGCCTTTGTGGTTAAAAATACTTGTGAGGTTGCTTCGTCGCTCCGCTCCTCGCAATTCTTGTATTTCACCTTACAAGCACGAAAGTGCCCTGCATTTTGAAATCCGTGGAGGTGGTGCCCTGTGAGGTTGTCTGATAAGTGATCTTCCAGACATAGGTTCCAGGCGGGGCAAATTGTCCCTTGATTGTTCCGTTCCAGCCGGTACTAATTTCACCGGATTTAAATACCTCTGTCCCCCACCGGTCATAGATGAGCATTGAATAATTGCTGATCCCTTCGAGGGTTGTTACGGGTTTGAAGATATCGTTCAATCCGTCGCCGTCGGGGGTAAATGCAGTTGGCATATAGATAACCCCTTCGCAAACCTGTATCCGCGCAGTATCACTTCCTTTGCAGCCAGCGTTATCGGTGACCGTCACATAATATACACCTTCACCCGAAATATCAAGATAGCGACCTGTGCTTCCGTCCTGCCATCGGTAGGAAGCGTAATCCGGGCCTGCATCCAGCTTTGAAACATCTCCAACACATAAATAGGGTTTATCGGTCAGCGTCACAACAGGATCAGGAGCTACAGTTATGGACAATGGTACCGAGGTAACGGGATTGGCAACCAAACAGGGCCAGGATGAGGTCAGCCGGCAAGCTATGGTTTGACCAGAAGACAAGGATGATGTTGTAAAAATTCCCGAACCTCCCTGTTGTACCACGACACCATCAACCAGCCATTCAAAAGTTGGAAGGATCCCGCCATTGACCGGTGTTGCTGTAAATGTTACACTTGCCCCGGCACAAACCGGGTTGGAAGATGCAGAAACAGTAACTCCCGCGGTCAGGATACTATTCACAACCATCACAACCTGGTTGCTGAGAGCGGGATTGTTCGGACTGCAACCGGAAACCGAAGCGGTCAATACACAGGTAACAACATCTCCGTTTGCAGGAGTATAACTGAAGGATGTGGAATTTGTCCCTGCATCAGTACCGTTCACTTTCCATTGATAAGACGGCGTTGTTCCGGGGTTTGTCGGCGTTGCTGTATAAGTAACAGAGGTTCCTTCACAAATATTATTTGCCGAAGAAGAAATGCTGACCTTTACAGAATCCCCGGGATTCACCGTGACCTGGTAATCTACAGTAACTCCTGCACAGTTCCCGATTTTCGGCGTGATGTGGTAAGTGACGATTCCTGGTGTCGATAGCGAATTTGTCAAAACCTGGTCGATGACCATTCCTGAATCAGCGCTGAATCCTGCGATATTCCCGGATGTAAGGCTGGCTGTCCAGTAAAAAGTCGTTCCCGGGAGAGAAGAGGTCAGATGTATGCCGGTCGAATCTCCCGTACAGATCGTATCAGCAAGCGGGTTATTGGTGACCGACGGGGCTGTTGTGGTCATCAGCTGAACAGTATCCATGCCCGTGCATCCGCTTAAATTGGTTACAAGCGCCACATAGGTTCCTGTAGCACCTGTTCTGTATGTTTGAGATGTGCCGACCGTCGAACCTGATCCGAGCTCTTTCCACTGGTACGTGCAGCCGGGGCAGGCGCCTGCATCAAATGTCGTGGAATCCCCGGTGCAGATGGTCCTGTCGGATCCCAATGCAACCAATGGCCCGGCAATGATGGTAATTGTTTTCGAGATTGTATCGGTCCGTTTGTCATTGTGCCTTACAAAAAGATGAACGAGGTAATTTCCAGGATTGGAATAGATGTGCGTCGCATTCGGGATTGTCGACGTGTTCTGTGCGCCCGAAGCAGGATCCCCGAAATCCCAGTGAATGCTGTCGGGCGGCGGCCAGGTCCAGGGATAGAAATGGACCGGCAGTCCCGCGCAATCGCCGGTATCGCGGATGTACAGATAATAACGCTGGATCAGGTCGGGTAATCCCTGCAGGCAGGGATGATAGTTCAATCCCATTCCATTCGGCTGGAAATTACAGGTAGAACCCTGTGCTTCCGGGTCGTTGATAATACAAAGAGAATCTATATTCGATATGGCTCCGTAAATTTTTCCATCAGGACCACGCTGGAGATGGACACCCTTTCCGTAATAGCCAACCTGGACCTGGGATTGCTTAAATGCTGCTGAGTCTTCTTTTGTCGCATCAAATTGATAGATATTGGAAGGAATATAGCCCCAATCGCCATTGGAAACATATACATATTTTGACTCTCTTGAGAATTCAAAATACCCAAATCCCTGACCTGTAACTCCGCGAAAGAATCTGAAGAGTTGCGTGATTTCTCCGGTTTCTGAATTGAATTTACAGTAAACATCTAAACCAAGAAGTGTATTGGGATAAATAAAATGTTTTCCATCTGGAGAAATTCGAGCATACCCATTGTTATTAGCCGTATCCGTTGCAGATGATGGACTGATGACCGGGCTTGGGGAGATTCCGGTTGCAGTAACAAGATAAGCCGATGTCGTGTGGGTGAGTGGATTCTGAAACACTATCCAGGCATCACGGTTGTTCTTATGCCTGGCAGTGGTGAGGTGTCCGGCAAATCCGTTCACATCGAGCGGCAGGTTCTTCTTACCGGGCTCGATATCGCCAAGTCCCCCGTCCAGTCTCATATTCAATACAGAGTAATAAAGACCGTCTGAACTGTTGATAGGATTAGTTCTCTTCTTTATAAAAATATAATAAGAGCTGTCGTCATTGATCTTCGGAATCACTGCGATCGACTGGTCGGCGATCATGGTAAAGTTCGGATTATCTCCGTTGGGCATGACCTGATGATTCCTGTTGAAAATCTTGCCGGGGTATCCGTAAAACAGGAGGTTACCCAGGGAATCCGAAACCGAAATGGTTGCGCGGTCTGTATACAAGGCGTTATTGTCAAGGACCGCAGGCGGGGTGGAATTAAACGTGATTCCGGAATTCCAACCGAAATACCAATTGTTGAATTCTCCCTGTGAGAAACAAAAAAAGGGAAGAGAAAGTAATAATCCGAAGAGGTAAAGATATTTCACATCTTTCAGGTGATGTGTAAAGATAGTTAAAATTTCGGTTGTTTTGATAAAGGAAGAGGAACATGCACACGTTAGGAATGCAAAATGCATTCCTTTGTGGCCTTTGAGAATCCTTCTTCGCCTTTGTGGTTAAAAATACTTGTGAAGTTGTTTCGTCGCTCCGCTCCTACTGATGAACCACCTTCCGGTGATCACCATCTGGGATCCATTATTGTAAAAAAACGTAAACCAATATCATCTCATCCCGGTACGGGATGCATAAACCAGGTATCATATAATGAATTTCCTACGGAAATTTGATTGTGGCTTTTCTCTGATCTACAAAAATGGATTTCCTGCGGAAATCTTTATTATCCTGAATTACCTTTTCCAAATCCACAACAGATCTACAGATGAATCGCTTTGTATCCAGTTCAAATAATACTTTGTTGAAATCTTCTTTTTTAAACCCCCGCAATGACAAGGTGATGGTTTGTTAATTGGAAATTTCATCGGGACGAAGCAACCTCCATCAATCTTCGTCATCCCCAAAACAAAGAATAATTTCCCCGAACTCCCTCCCAGAACCAAAATATTTCGTAATTTTGCCGATTCAATTTTTTATATTAAAACTTAAGATTATCAACGCTTTAAACATTTGAACTATGCCAAAAGATGTCAAAGGAAAAAAGTATGTATACTTTTTCGGAGGTAAAAAAGCAGAAGGTAAAGCCGAAATGAAAAACCTCCTCGGAGGAAAAGGCGCAAACCTTGCCGAAATGGTCAACCTCAGCTTACCCGTACCCGCCGGACTAACAATCACTACCGAATGTTGCACAGCCTATTATGAAAACAAGTGCCAGCTGCCAAAATCATTATACGATGAGGTGTGGGCCGGCATGAAAAGAATGGAAGCCGAAATGGGAATGAAATACGGCGATCCTAAAAATCCTTTATTGTTATCCTGCCGCTCGGGCGCGCGCAAATCGATGCCGGGCATGATGGACACCGTTCTGAACGTGGGTCTCTGCACCGCCACGATCCCCGGACTGATCAAAAAAACCAACAACCCGCGTTTCGTATGGGATTCATACCGGCGCCTCATCATGATGTATGCCGATGTTGTTATGGACAAAGCCGAAGGCCTCGAGAAGAACATCCGCAAAAAACTGGATGATATGCTGGATGAATTTAAAAAGGCAAAGAAAGTAAAGCAGGATACCGATCTTACTGCAGAAGACCTGAAGCTGCTTGCAGGAGAATTCAAGAAGAAAGTAAAGAAAGAACTTGGAACAGCATTCCCCGATGATGCAAAGGAACAGCTCTTCGGAAGCATCATGGCCGTATTTAAAAGCTGGAACGGGAAGAAAGCCGTTTCCTACCGCCGCATCGAAGGTATTCCCGACGATTGGGGAACCGCCGTTAACGTACAGGCGATGGTATTCGGGAACATGGGAGACAGCTCTGCCACCGGCGTTGCCTTTACCCGTAACCCAGCCACCGGCGACAACCTCTTTTATGGCGAATGGCTGATCAACGCACAGGGAGAAGACGTTGTTGCAGGTATCCGCACCCCCAACCCGCTTAACGACGATACGAAGAACGAACAGAACCAGCATCTGCACAGCATGCAGGAACAGATGCCCGGCACATACAAGGAACTGAGTAAGATCCGCGCTATTCTTGAAAAAAATTACAAGGACATGCTCGACATTGAATTCACCATCCAGGAGGGCAAACTATACATGCTTCAGTGCCGTGCCGGAAAACGCACCGGAACCGCCGCGCTGAACATGGCCATGGACATGCTTAAAGAAAAGCTCATCGACGAAAGAACCGCTGTGATGCGCGTTGAACCTGCACAGCTTGATGAACTCCTCCACCCGATCTGCGACCCCGCAGAAGAGAAGAAAGTGGATGTCCTGGTTAAAGGACTGCCGGCCGGCCCAGGGGCTGCCGTCGGACAGATTGTATTTACGGCTGAAGATGCCGTTGCCTGGCAGCGCAAGGGTAAAAAAGTGATCCTGCTTCGCGAAGAGACCAACCCGGAAGACGTTGAAGGCATGCGCGCTGCAGTCGGCATCCTGACCGCCCGGGGCGGCATGACCTCGCACGCAGCCCTCGTGGCACGCGGCTGGGGAAAGTGCTGCATCGTCGGCGCAGGCAAACTGCACGTTACCGCACATACCAAAACGGCTAAAATTGAAGGGTCAAACATCGTACTGAAGGAAGGTGACTTTGTCACCCTGAACGGTACCAAAGGCCATGTTTATAAAGGCGAACTGAAGCTGATGGATGCTTCGGAAAATCCCCGTTTCAAGCAGTTCATGAAGATGGTCGACACCTTCCGCAACATGGGCGTACGCACGAATGCCGATACGCCTGCAGATGCGAAGATCGCACGCGATTTCGGAGCTGAAGGCATCGGACTCTTCCGCACGGAACACATGTTCTATGGGAAAAATGCGGAGAAGCCGCTGTTCCTCCTGCGGAAAATGATCGCTTCAAATACTGAGGCCGAGCGCAGAAAAGCGCTGAAAGAACTTTTCCCGTTCATGAAAGCCGATATGAAAGGAACGCTGGAAGCCATGGACGGATATCCTGTTACGATCCGGACACTGGATCCGCCCTTGCATGAATTCATCCCGCTTAACAAAGAAGGCCGGATGAAGATCGCCGAAAGCCTGAAGATCACAATGAAGGAATTCGACAAGCGAGCTGAAGCGCTGCATGAAACCAACCCGATGATGGGTCACCGCGGCGTTCGTCTCGGGATCACCTTCCCGGAAATCACCGAGGCACAGGTGAGGGCGATTTTTGAAGCCACTGCCGAACTTCTGAAAGAGAAGAAACATCCGTTCCCTGAGATCATGATCCCCGTTACCAGCACAGTAAATGAGATCGATCACCAATACAAGATCATTGACACGATTCACAAAGAGGTCTGTGAGAAATTCGGATTAAAGCAGATCCCTCACATGATCGGAACCATGATCGAGATCCCGAGGGCCTGCCTCACCGCCGACCAGATCGCGAAGAGTGCACAGTTCTTCTCTTTCGGTACAAACGACCTGACGCAGATGAGCTTCGGCTTCTCCCGCGACGATATCGGCGGGTTCCTTCCGGATTACCTCGACAAGAAGATTCTCCCGGTTGACCCGTTCCAGGTGATCGATTTCGAAGGTGTAGGCCAGCTGATGGCGCTTGCCGTTCAGAAAGGACGCAGCACAAAGAAGGATCTGAAGATCGGCATCTGCGGCGAACATGGCGGCGAACCGAATTCGGTTGAATTCTGCCATTCGCTTGGATTCACATACGTAAGCTGTTCCCCGTACAGGGTTCCGATTGCACGCCTTGCTGCTGCACAGGCTGCGATCAAGCAGAATCAAGCGAAAACCGGAAAAGCAAAGAAAGTTGCGACTAAGAAGTAGGTGATTAATTTCACCTCACCCCCTTTCCCCCTCTCCTGAAGGCGAGGGGGATTTTTTTTGCATGATGATGAAGGTTGAAAAATTGAATAATCGAACAGTCGAACAACGAACTTTGTGACTCGTCCTAAAAAAAGTTTACAGGTTAGACATAAATCCTGGTATAAATTTACCATTAGTTTTTAATCCGATAATAGGTTTACAACTTCAGGTTCC
>JAPLDJ010000002.1 GCA_026391805.1 Bacteroidota bacterium
CTAAAAAGTCCTTATTCGCCTTTGTGAAGACCTTTGTGGCCTTTGTGGTTAAATTTTAAGTGATTGAACCACAAAGGACTCGAAGCCTGCCTGCCGGCAGGCAGGTACACACAAAGTCGCACAAAGGAAAATATTCTGCATACTTTTTCTTTTTAGTCAACCACTGCAGGGGATGAGGCTGATTAAAGTTTTAACTCCGCTGTTGCTTTTGCTATTAATACTTTATCAAAACCATTTTTTAGAAAAAATGCAAAATCCTCTTTTATAAGATTCTTTTGAGATGCTTGTTCATTGATTCCTTTTGCAATAAATTCTTTATACAATTTAATTGCTTTATCGTATTCGTTTTTGAATAAATAACAATGGGCAAGATTGTTAAGGACGCCATTCTCATTTGGTTCAAGTTCTATCCCCCTGTTTAAATATAAAATAGCTTCGTCAAATCTTTTGGTCTCCAATAAGTGCCAGCCAAAAGCATTCAATTCACCCTCATTCGGTTTTATTGTATCTGCTCTTACAACCTTTGTTGCCGGCGGGAATGCATTGCCGTTCAGTTTTCTTGAATAGCCTGTTACATTTCCGGAACCATCCGTTATAAATGATTTTTCGGTCGGGAATTCCATATTTATAAAATCGTTTTCCGAAGTAAAATAGATCTTGCAGGATTGATTATTTGCCCAATAAACCAGGCCATCCTTCTCTTTGGTTATTTCAGCAATCTTTCCTTCATACAAATAAACGCCAAGGTATTTTTGGGTTATTGTTTCCGGAACCATAACCGTATTTATGTTCGCTGGTTTATCAAAACCTTTCCATTTATATACAGAAGCCACACTGTTCAGCAGCTCCAAAATAATATTTCCATCATCAGAATTCACAAATATCACAACACCGGTTCCCCCTTCAACACTGCCATAATACAATCCCCTGTATCCTTCATTTCCTGCGTCATGAAAGAAATACTTTTCTCCGTTTCTGTCGCCGATAAATGCACCCATTGTTGCCGAATTATCAATATAGGGTGTTAACTGTAAAGTGGCCATTTGCCGGTTTAAAACCTTTGAGGATTTTCCTGCATACGCCAATTGGGTTTCAATAACATACTTGCTTAGGTCGGTTGGTGTTGTCCATAAACCCATTGGAGCCTGTTCGGGATATACATGAAATGTAGCTTCCACTTCAGCACCATCTTTTGTGTATCCCAGGGCAAGCTTATTCAGTTCGTTTTTTGCCGGCGGAGCTGCCGAGAAAAAACTATGTATCATTCCCAATGGTTTCAGCACATGATCAAACATGAATTTTTCATACGGTTGATGGGTCAGGTCTGTAATGATGAGTTGAGAAATGATGATTCCTCCGCCTGAATATTGAAACTGTAAACCGGGTTCAAATAAAGATCTTACAGGTGGAGTGTTGGCTGGTTCCCTGCCATCTAAAATCTGAGGTATCGTAGGAATTCTGCTTTTTGCATCATAGCCCGGGAAACCACCGTAGACCGATAAACCGGCCGTATGACTCAGTAAATTTGCCGTTGTGATTTTCTTTCCTTTTGACAGGCTGTCGTAAGGGAATTTCCACGACGTTAAATATTCATTTATGTCTTTGTAAAGATCCAGTTTATTATCCTGTGCTAATTTTAAAACTCCCACTGCATTTAACGATTTACTTATGGAACCCGGCTTAAATAAAGTTGCAGTTGTTACCCGACGTTGTTCTTTTTCATCTGCCCAGCCATAGCCCTTTGCCCAAACAAGTTGATAATTATTTACGACCGCAATACTTAACCCCTTCACTTTATAAAAAGCCATACGGTCGGCAATATTGTCCGTCTTTCCATTCAGGATTACACGACCGGATAAATTGTTTTCTACTTGTTTTATTTGATCTTCAATTTCTTTTGAATAAGATGTTTGGGCCGATAAATTTCCAAGGGTAAGGCAAAGTGTAATTGATAAAAGTATTTTTTTCATTTTTTCTGTTTTGTCAGAGTTAAAGCTTTGCCTGTTCGTTTCTTGCAGAATGTTTCAGGTTAGCAGTGTCCCAATGGTTGATTCTAATGGTTGATAGTATGGTGTCGTGCGGGATTACGAGGCGATTTCCTATTGTTGTATGCAGTTTACTTGTTGTGATGTTCAGGGTAATTCTTATATCTTTTTAAAATATGTATTGTAATTAATGCAGATGTCATAAAAAATGAAATCCCAATCAAATGTGAAACTGACTTACTACTTGATTCTCCAAGTGCATTAAAATCATTCATGGACCCAAGTAAATAAGCAAAATAGTTGTTCCCAATATCGAATAGCGGACTCAGTATCATTATTACTAGAATTAAACCTATCATGAAAGGCTTTTTTATCTCAGTTTTAATTATCAATAAATATCCAAGTGCAAGAAGAATCATATCTCTGGCGTATGGAAGAAGAATAATTATAAAATCTATTGAATCACCTTTGTAATCATATCTGACATATCCTGAACCAAGATCACCAGTCCAAAATCTTGGAATCAACTTAACTTCATATATAGGTTTATCAAAAATCCAGGCACCCAGCATATGCATCAACTCATGAAACGGCGCGTATGATAAATACCAAATCAAATAAACAAACATTATGCTTGGCAAATATTTTTTATAAGACCAAATACTCCGTTGATAAAATAAAACTAAAGGAAGCATTATGAGCAAAGCTATTTCCAAAACGCTGATAATCATATATCAAATGGTATGCTAAAAAAGAATATTTGCTATCTTATAAATCAAGTTTAAAATTTTGAATCTTTATAGTATGCAGAATGTGTGGTCTATTGCATAACGTTGCGCAGCTAAGGCCGGTGTGTGAGATCGGGATCGCGCGAGCGATCCGGAAAGACCGAGCATTGGCCTTAGCTGCTCATTAGTTAAAGTGGAAATTTATTGTCAGAAATTAGGGATAATCGTTGATATCTCGGTGATGAGACCAGGAATTTGTTCGAGAATTATTTTCCAAATAATTTGAAGGTCAACGCCAAAATAATCATGAACAATTCGATTACGGAACCCACGTATTCTGTACCAATCAATTTCCGAATATTTATCCTTTATTTCATCCGGTAAAAGATTCGATGCTTCCCCGATAATTTCAAAATTCCTAATTACGGCATCAACAGTTTTATTGTCCTTAGAAAATTCCTCAAAAGAAATACCCTCAGTATATTGAAGAATTTTCTCAGCAGATTCAGTAATATCTTCAAGCAATAATTTTGGAGTTCGATTAGACATAAACGAGATCTTTTTGAATTTCTTCAAGATATTTTGGCTTTACCCCATTTTTTGAAACTAGATCTACCTTTAGATTAAGAATTTTTTCAAGTTCTTCAGCTAAATCAATAAATTCAATTCCAATGGGTTGCTCATAATCAATAAGAATATCAATATCACTATCATCTTTGAAATCTTCTCTTGTAAAGGAGCCAAAGATTCCAATTGATTTCAAATGATATCGGGCTAACAAATCTAACTTATTAGCTTTAAGTAGGTTGGTGATATTTTCCTTATCGATCATTAAACAAAGATAGTTTACAAATTGGGAATATCAAAATTTCAATTTCAACTAACGTGGGGCCGCTAAACGGAGCAAAGGACAAACCCTTGAAGAGTGGCCTAAATGCTGTTATTGTTGCGATTTAGCGGCATGTTATGCCCAGAAGTTATTTTATAGAGTGTTTTGTTTTTATCCCCAATACGAGTAAAGAGATTTATATCTACTCCCTTTTTAAGGTCCCTGCTTGCTGTTGCACTTGAAAGATTTCTAAATACATTCATGTAATCCTTTCTGGAAAATTCTGATTTGCCCAATGAAATGAAATAATCAATCCTTTCAATATCAGTTACAAGTCTGTTGTTAAGACTTAATAGCTCACTTAACGAACTATCAATAATGTTTAACATATATTCAATAAATTCCGTAGAGCCCCCTTTTTTATCACATTTGGCCAAGACGTCGTAGTATTCCTTCTGAGTATTGCTGATCAATGTTTCAAAAGGAAGATATTCAAAAACAGGGTATTCCTTTATTAAAATGACCGTCTGCCAAAGTCTCCCCATTCTTCCATTTCCATCAAGAAATGGATGAATGAATTCGATTTCGTAGTGAAAGACACAACTTTTAATCAATGTCATTTCATCTTTGCTCCTCAGATATGAAAATAGATCCTTTATAAGGAGCGGCACATTACCCGGGGGTGGGGCAATATGAGCAACCCTTGAACCTTGATAGATTCCTGCATTTTGATTTCGGTATTTCCCGGGATTTTCAATTAAACCATCCAATAACAATTTATGAGCAGATAAAAATGACTTTGATGAATAAGGATTGAACAATGTTAATTGATCGTACACTTTAACTGCATTAAGAACCTCTTTAATGTCTTTTTGCGGACCAATAACTCGCTTATTTTCAATAATAGCAGTTATTTGTTCTATATTAAGTGAGTTACCTTCAATTTTTAATGAGGAATGAATGGTTCTGATTTTATTCTGTTTTCTGAGCAAAGGTGAAGGTCTTTCTAAGAAATACGATTTTATCGCACCGATTTTCTCGGAGATCGTGGCTGTCCTTAAAAGGATTGGATATGATATTTGGTAGGGTGGTCTCATTGATACTATCATTTGATACTATCAAAGATACAAAATTTGATTTGACGATACAAGTTTTTCATACTTTTGGGCATAGCGATTGTGTAAACTCCTTGCGGTTATATTTTGACTTGTACGTTCAGATGTTGAAGTTATCTGCTGATTTTCGATGAATAACCGGTTGCGGTTATCCATCTTCACCCAAATATCCTAAATAATACGGCTACCCGGCTTGAAGGCCGGCATAAATTTCCCTTCTGACTTCAGATCTCCGGTTTCTCACCTCTGCTTGTATAAAAAGAGTGTCTGAAAAGTTATCCGGAATGCAAAACATTGAAGCAGAAGGCAAATTTTTTTATCCGGAGGTTTAAGCATATTGTCCGGAAGACTAAAATTTTTATCCGGAGGCTTAAGCATATTGTCCGGAAGACTAAAATTATTATCCGGAGGCTTAAGAATATTGTCCGGAAGACTAAAATTTTTATCCGGAGGCTTAAGAATATTGTCCGGAAGACTAAAACTTTTATCCGGAGGCTTAAGAATATTGTCCGGAAGGCAAAAACTTTTCTTCAGAGGCCAAAAAATATCTGACAGAGCTCAAAAACAATCTGGCTGAGGCTAAAAAATGTCTGACAGAATCAGTGAAACAGGCGGAGTACCCTGAATATCACTATTTTTTCTTTTTCTTCCCGGCATTCATGGCAACCTTCACGTATTCATCTTCCGTGATAAAGCCGTCGTTGTTGACATCCCATGGTTTGTACTTTTCCTCCGCACTCTTTTTATCCTTCCAGATCGCGAAGAACTCGGTCTTGCTGATCTTCCCGTCTTTGTTTTTATCAGTCTCCTTCAGCAGCATTTTGTAAGCCTCACGGGCGTTCTTTTCAATGTCCTTCTGGCTTTGTGCGCGGATCTGTTGAAAACCCGCAATGAAAACGATGATTAATGGAATGAGAAGCTTTTTCATGTTGATTGTTGTTGTGACTTTAAAATGTCTGCAGGTATGGAATACACGTTCATGGCGGCATCCCTGACAAAATCCTTCATCTGCTGTTTTACAACCGTACGCGGCAGTAAAGGAGTTTCATTATTGTCTGAAGCGGAGCGCCTGTCTTCTGAAGTCTCTTTTTTCCTTGCGATTTTATCCAGGACGTTAATCAACGTGTCAACTTCCGCTTCTCTGTTTTCGATACCAATGCTTACCCTGAGGATCCCGGGCAGGTTTATCATCGGGAAAAAGGTCAGGAGAATGTGCTGAAAACTCTCCAGTCCATGGCCTACATGAAGAATGTGCTTGACCAGCAGGTGAGCACAGTGGCAACCATATCGCACACCGATTCCTCCTCTCATTGCCAGTTCCCCGGCCAGCCGGTCGGGCATGATCCCTTTCAGCGAAAAGACAATGACGCCGCCCTTTTGAGCGAACCTTTCCGAATCCGGATCTTTTATCCCATACATCCTGAGACCGGGGATCTGTGCAAGACCGAGCAATGCCCGCCTTGTCAATGCCTGTTCTTCCCCGCGGATCACATCCATCCCGATCCGCTGTAAAAGAACCAGCGCCTTGCCCAATGCAGCAATCCCCCCGGCGTTTTCTTCGCCGGACGTTTGGATCAGCTCCAGTTCGGTGGAGTTGGAATTAAGCAGTCCCTTTTTAACCACCAGCACTCCGCAGCCGAATGGTGCGTAAACCTTATGGGCAGAGAAGGCAAGATAGTCAATCCCGCATTTTTCCATCTCGGCCTTGCGGTGAGCTATCAGCTGTGCAGCATCAACCAGCAGGCGTGCCCCATATTGGTGAACGATCCGGCTGACCTCCATAAGGTCGTTGTAGATGCCGAGAACGTTTGAACATCCGCTCACAGCCACCAGCTTTATCCTTTTTTTGCCATACACAGACTCCTTGTTGTATGCATTTAAAAGCGAATCCAGCTCCTTCAGATCGATAACGCCATCGTCATCTATCGACAACCGGATCAGCGAATGGCGGGGAACCATCCGCCATGGCAGATCGTTTGAGGAGTGTTCGAGGAGCGTGCTGAGCAAAACAGGTTCGGTGTCCTGATCAGGCTCACGGCCAATGCTTTCGGCTACCAGGTTGATTGCTTCGGTAGTGTTTGAAGTAAAGATCAGATCATAGGCATCCGGTGGGGCGCCAAGCGCTCCTGCACAAATGGACCTGACCTCATGGATGATCTCTTTCTGCACCCGTTCCGGCTGACGCCATGTCTGGCAGACGGCATTCCAGACCGAAGTGAATGTGGGAGTGCTGGCGGCATTGTCGAGGTTTATATAGGGTATGGCACCTTCCATTGTTGGAACGTTGACATTACGACCAATATGGGTTTGCCGGAGTTCATCCAGCAACTCTCGTCCCGCGTATTTCTCAAGTTCGTTATGGAACAGGATTTCTCCGGCCTCCTCTGTTTCAGCGTTCAGATCCTTAAAGATGTCTTGTCCATACGGCCTGATCATCTGCAATGCCTTTGCAAATGCGATGATGTTGATGATGGCAGGCGTACCGGCCTCAAACCTGTCAGGTGCACCGGCCCACATGACCCAGCCGGGGGCAATAAGCTTTGTCGTCCCTCCGCCGGTTTGAAAAGGAGTTCCTTTGGGCAATGCTTTTTTTCTGACAGCCAGTGCTCTTAAACCCAGTGGCAGGCCAATGTCCCGGCTTGATAAACTATGATAACTTTCCGGATCAAGTTGAGCCGTCAGAGCCGCTGCTCTTGCCGGCGTGCAAAAGATGACAATGTACCTGCTTTTATCCAGGCCAAGGTATTCAAGGATAATCTCCCTGGCCTGCTCAAACAGATGTGTTGACACCATCGAGTTGTGCCCGCTTCCCCGGTGAACATTGGAATAAGTCTCTAATGCTGCATGAACTCCGCGTTCCAGCTCTGCAAAGGCTTCAGTTTTATTCATTTCTTGTCGCTGTATTGCTTTTTGAAATTCTTACTGCAAAGATGTTCATACGCTTTTTCAATTCCAAACAACTTTTTGTACTCTTTATTCGTGAAACTTCAATTATAAGAACGCAGTGAATAAAAATGGTATTTTTGAGCTAATAATTGACTTATCCTTCCTGAATGAAAATAAGGAATAGTATAAAACTATTTTTCTTTGTTGCCATTGCTTCCGGCACTCTGTCTGTTTTCGCAAACACTACAGTTCACCTCGTACATGCACCTGCAGGCAGCAATGTCCCTGATGTTATTATGGACAAAGATGGCGTTCTGCATATGGTATATGCCCAAAATCAAAATGCCTATTATATCCGTTCATCTGATAATGGTACGACATTTTCTTCACCGGTCAGGGTGAATTCATCCGGTACGGTTGAATATAAGATGGGAGAAAGGGGGCCGAAATTAGCTGTTGGTGACGATGGAGTAATCCATGTTGCATGGATGGATCACTGGTCCGCGGGGGTAAATGTTTATGCAAGATATACGCGAAGTCTCGACGGTGGCAATACATTTGAAAACCTGAAAACGGTTTCTGCCACATCCGGCGTCGACGGGGTGACGGTTGCTGCAGACGGAAACAGCCATGTAGTATTGTTCTGGCATACGATGGTTCCCTTGCAGACACAAGTCCCCCAGGCCACATGGATCCATTTTTCAAGGTCGGCGGATAATGGCATCAGCTTCTCCGCTGATACGAATGTGATGATCAACAACCACAATGGCCTGGCATGTTCGATGTGCATGACCCGGGCAAGGTTTGGAATTGACGGCAATGTATACCTTGCATTCAGATCAGCACAAAACAGCATCCGTGATTTTTATGTTCTTAAGGGAAATCCTGCCGGTAATAATTTTACAGCCGTCCGGGTGAACAATGATAACTGGAACATCAACTATTGTCCCATGGTAGGTCCTGAACTGGAAGCTGACAATACCGGCCGGCAGTTCTGCGCATTTATGAGCAATTACCATGTCTATTGGGCGATCTCGGATCCGGGAGTGAATGCTTTTACGCAACATGTCGCAACGCCTTTAAACGAACAGGATGAGATCTTTCCCACCGCGATCCCGAATAATGCAGGACAGGTGCTGTTCCTTTGGCAGGTTGGCCCTATGTCGGTAACCGACAGTGCTGTCGTGAAATGGGCTGTTTACGATACC
The DNA here is from genome assembly GCA_026391805.1 of Bacteroidota bacterium. Lineage (GTDB taxonomy): Bacteria > Bacteroidota > Bacteroidia > Bacteroidales > FEN-979 > FEN-979. Next base: position 8,752 of record JAPLDJ010000002.1, read on the forward strand.
AATGGAACATATACCGGTCAGCAGGGAATTGCGGGAAAGACATCATCAGGAACAAAAGCCACTGCATTTACCGGCACCGACGGTAATTTTTACATTGTTATAAATACGGATTTCATTGCTTCAACTGGAGACGATCCGGCTTTATTAACTATCAGTGTTTTTCCCAATCCGGCAAATGATCTGATAAGGATCACAGGTATCACTGAAGAAACGGAAATAAAGATATTTAATCTTTCCGGTGACCTGGTTTTTGAGGGGGAAGCGTCCCGGGACTTAAATATCAACGTTTCCCGGTTTACACCTGGCATTTACACGGTACTCCTGAAGAATCACAAAACCAGGATAGCCAGGAGTTTCTTGATCAGCAGATGACAACTTTTGCCCTTTCAAACAAAGCAGTTGCACCAAAAAAAGAAGCCATGCAGCAGCAACTCTTGAAAATTCAGAAAATCAGTGATAATGAACAAATAAATAACCTTTGATACCAGTGGAAAAAACAGATAATTATTTAGCAATACATTATATTCAAAGAAGTAACTGGCTTCGGGCAGCAGTCCTGGGAGCAAATGATGGAATTTTATCAACGGCCAGTCTTGCCATAGGTATTGCGGCAGCGAGTAGTTCCAGAGAACCTGTTGTGTTGGCCGCTCTCGCCGGATTAGTTGCCGGTGCTTTATCAATGGCTGCAGGAGAGTATGTATCAGTCAGCTCACAAACGGACGTCGAAAAGGCGGATATTCTGCGTGAAAAGCAGGAATTAATTGAAATGCCTGAGATTGAATTGCAACGACTGGCTGAAATTTATGAAAAAAAAGGATTGAAAAGAGAAACTGCATTAACAGTTGCAATAGAATTGACCGAACATGATGCATTGGGCGCACATATGAAAGATGAATTGGGGCTTAATGAAATAAGTCAGGCTAAACCAATTCAAGCTGCTCTTGCTTCGGGCACATCTTTTACAGTGGGAGGAATACTTCCTCTTTCGGCAACCCTTTTTCTGCCTTTAAATAATATGGAATACTATCTTTATGCTTTCGCAATAATATTCCTCGTTATACTTGGGGGAATAGCGGCAAAAACCGGCGGTTCAGGTATAATGAAGGCGATCGTAAGGATTACATTCTGGGGTACTGTCGCTATGGGTTTAACTGCTTTGGTAGGATATTTATTTGGAGTGAGTGTAAGATAATTGGAATATTAAACTACACAGTATAATCAGTAGATAATTGCTTACACGGAAAACCTGAGGTTTTCAATACAGGTTTCCGCTATCTTATTCAGATCGGGTTTCATTTCTGAAAAAGGATAGCAGGTTAATTGTTCATGCTGAATTTCTATTACTTTCCGATGCAGAAAATTGACAGGGCTTTCCCCATCTCATTTTAAAACTCTTTAGCGCATAAGACACAACCACAGGGAAAATGTGTGAATGATGTAAATTTTTCCCAAAGTTTTGTAATGCTTTCTGAAATTAACGGACTCACCTTTGTACCGTGAAAATCCATTCACAAATTAATTTTAAAAAATGCTTTAGAAGTTTTCTTTATTGCGCATGATTCTGCTTTTCATTGATCATTTATTCTCGCCGTAAATTATGAACAAATGTTGAAAAATATTTTGTCCCTTTTGAAAGTCGCATTTAAAGGATGGTGGTCAAAAGACCCGTTTCGCGAAAGTGCAGTGATAGCATATTACTCGATTTTTTCTTTACCTGGATTGCTGGTGGTCACCGTAACATTCGCCGGATATTTTTTTGGACGCGATGTGGTGAATAAGCATATCACAGATCAAATCACATCCATGTTAGGGACGGAGACAGCCATTCAGATCCAGAACATGATTGTGCAGGCAAGCAGGATACAGAATTCTGTTTGGTTAACTGTAATCGGGTTGGTTATAATTATTATTGGTGCAACAGGAGTGTTTGCTCAATTCCAGCAATCATTAAATATCATTTGGGAAGTCAAGGTCGATACCACCAAGTCGGGTATTTGGAACGTGATCAAGGTTCGGTTGTTTTCCTTTGGGCTGATCGTGGCCATCGCGTTTCTGCTCATAGTTTCGCTGGTAGTCTCTGCAATGTTATCGGCATTTGGAATCTGGATTTCAAATCATTTTTCTGATTCGTTTCTTGTTGTTTTACAGGTGGTTAATTTCATTTTTTCCTTTATAATCATTGCTGTACTATTTGCACTGATGTTCAAAATATTTCCGGATGCCAAAATCAAATGGAAGGACGTATGGATCGGCTCATTCCTTACTGCCTTTCTTTTTGAGATTGGTAAAGTTGGTCTGGGTTTATACTTCTCAAAAGCAGACCCAGGTGTAGGATATGGTGCCGCTGGTTCGGTCATTTTAATTTTACTTTGGGTTTCTTATTCTTCCATGTTGGTTTTGTACGGTGCAGAATTTACACACGCTTATTCCGTAAGGAATTCAGGCAAAGTAATTCCTACGGAAATTGCCAATAAAGATATTCCGCAAAAAGCCAATTAGATAATATACATAAATGTCAGATCATGGCTGAAGGCCGGAAAATTGTGGGTAAGAATGTCACCTGTGGTGGTATGCGGCTCACCACTTATTTCCATCTGTTTCGAAACGAACCGCTACTTACCCTGACCCTTTATGCTGAATATGAAGACCTGAATGGGGCAGCTTATGAATACCCTCCCAAATGTGTGAATGATGTAAACTTTTTCAAAAATCATGTAACACAATTCATGACAATTTGGATGACTTTTGTTGAGGGTAAGAAAACCGTTAAACCAATAAGGATCCATTAAAATCATAACCAATGAAACCGACCATGTTTATGGCAAGGTACGAGGCGCAAATCTATGCCGCATTCCGCATTGTTGCAGGATTTCTTTTTCTCTGGCATGGATCGCAAAAGCTGTTCGGTTTCCCGCCGGCAGGACATGAAATACCCGCCTACATCATGTTTATTGCAGGCCCGGTAGAGTTCTTCGGCGGCCTGCTGATCCTGGTGGGTCTTTGGACCCCCTGGGTGGCGTTTGTATGCAGCGGCGAGATGGCTTTTGCCTACTGGTCGGTACACGGTGACGGTACCCACCAGTTACTCCCGCTTTTGAATGGCGGCGAACTGGCAGTGATTTACTGCTTTCTGTTTTTGTACATCGCATCGAAGGGATCCGGTTTGTTCAGCATTGATCGTTTTCTTGAAAAGCGAAGCCAAAACCGACATCAGGATAACTGACGGCTGAATCTATGGTCAAAGAAATCTTTTAACCTAAAATACAAAATTCAAAATGAAAATTTTTTTAGACAAAACTGAATCAAGTACCGAAAGTACATATTCAATCGGGGAAAAAAGCGCTGCTGTTGTTTCAAAAGAAAATGCGAATGACACATTTACTGGTTTCAGATCTAATGTGGTAAATGAACAGATGAAAGAGACAAATAATGAAGACCCGAGAATGCTTTTACTGAATGCCATGCATCAGTATGAATGTAAATTGATGCGGGAATTCACCGAATGAGGAGTTTGCCCCTAGAAGGGATACAAATCAATACACACATTTCAGAATGAAGGATGCCACTTCTGTTTACGTCATACACGCCCATACTCAAAAAAATAAGTGTACTGACGTTTGAGAATGTGTGAATCATATAACTCTTTCCACTAATTGTGTAATGTTAAAGATAACCAAATGAAGAACCTTTGTTCAGGTGTAATAAATTCATTGTCGCGGTGAAAAAAAAATATTTTGTATTGTCCGGCGGAGGTTGTCGTGGGTTTGCCCATCTCGGGGCAGTAAAAGCCCTGGAGGAAAGCGGTATTTATCCTTCCGGAATCTCAGGCACAAGTTCAGGCGCCATTGCCGGGGCATTTTTAGCCAATGGTTTTTCACCTGATGAGATCAAAGAGATCTTTCTTGAAAAACTAAAATTAAACATGCTCTCCCGGAACGAGTTTAAGCTGGGACTGATATCAATGAAAAATATAAGGATATTTTTACAGAAAAATTTACGTTACAAAAAATTCGAAGATCTTCCGATCCCTTTTTATGCGACTTCAACCAGTTTTGCAGATGGCAGCCAGCACATATTTAATCGTGGAAATATCATTGATGCAATTATTGCTTCCTGTTCCATTCCTGTTTTGTTTCCGCCAGTGTTAATTCATGGCAGGCCTTTCGTTGACGGCGGCCTATCCAATAATTTGCCGATAGAGCCATTCGGTGACAACAAAAAGAATATCGTTTGTATTCATGTCAATCCGATAAAATCATTTAAACCCGGAGAGAGTGTTTTTAATGTCATGGACAGGGCAATGCATTTAAGTTTTCGGGAAAAGGTTAACCGGTCCGCTGATGGTTGCTTTTTATTCATTGAGCCAAAGGAATTAGACCGGTATGGACTTTTCGACATTGACAAAATCCGGGAAATATTTGATGTCGGCTATGGTTTTACGAAGAAACTGTTAAAGCATCCCTGATAAACCACTGAACACCGGGAGGATGGGTATATTAATCTACTGCTTTCTGTTTTTATTTATCGCATCCCGGGGTTCCGGTTTGTAAGCATTGATCGTTTCCTGGAAAAGCGAAGACAAAACCGGATAATTAACTAAAAATTTTCATGCAGGGAAAACATATATAGGGAAAACATTTTACTAACTTTGAAAAAAATCCGGTAAAATGAAAAAAATGAAACCTGCATTGATTGCTGTCAGCATTCTTCTGTCCATGCTCCCATTCACTCTGCCTGCTCAGTGGAGTACAGATCCTGCAATGAACAACCTCATCTCGGGCCTTTCCGGCGATCCCGGCCCGTATCACCTGGTTGATGGGACCCTCGCCGGTACCATTACCCTCAGCGGCGGTACAGGTAATGTCACCCAGGTGCTGGTCCAGGCAAGCTCGTATACGACAAACCCGGATGCGTCGGGTTATTATTCCATGGTAGTGCCGTCCGGTACCTATACGGTGACCGCTTCCCTCGCCGGGTATACATCCGCATCGCAAATAGTTATCGTGACGCCCGCCAATATAACGACGGTTAACCTGACCCTGAACAGCACGGTCGGAGAGGAGGCCATCCATGCCCCGGGGCTGACCGTTTTTCCAAATCCCACAGCAGGGATGCTGAACTTTGTTTCGGCCGAACCCATCAACCGGATTGATGCGATGAATTCCATAGGTGAGCTGATCTTTTCCCTGGATCCGGCAGCATCTGAATACAGGGCGGACCTGTCATCCTGCCCGGCCGGGATCTATTACCTGGTTATCAAAACCGCAAGTAAAACCTATATCCGCAAGGTTATCAGGAACTGATCCTGCCCTTCCTGACTTCTTTTCTTTTTTCTTTCCTTTCCTTTAAAAAATCCTTACTGGAATGTGCTCCTGTTTGCAGGACTCTTAGTTAATATTCAGAGGTATAAATGGGGTACAAATATTTGCTCAAAAATGAACATCCTCGCCGCTGAGCAGCGAGGTATCAGTGGAAAAAAATTAATGATTCCGGTTTTGAAATGGAATTACTTTTGAATATTGTACAATATTGCAGAATAAATGCAAAATTGTACAACCGGGGAAAATATATTCTTAATAATTTGAAATTCAATAATTCAAAGCATAGAGTGTCATGTGTGTCTGCAAAATAATTCACGAATAATTTCAAATATTAACATTTTTCTGCACGAAAGCCTTTAAGCGCAGATTATCAGCGCCGAATATCAATTTGTCGGGCACTGACTGACGATTTGATGAGATTCGATAATTTGCTACGCTTGTCCTCTTTTTGAACTATTCGAATTTTTCGAACCGCTTGTCATGTTCGGGTGTGGTTTTTATAGTGATTTAGTCTTTCAGATTGTCCTTTTCCAGCCTTTTTAATGCTTTGTCCAACTCATCCAGATGAGTTTCCTCGATTAGTTTCTGATATTTCTCATATTCATGATGAACATGTTCCCTGGCTAACTGGGCAGAAATCCGCCCTGCATCCTTGAGAATTTGTTTTTCATTGAGGGTGAGGAATCCATGAAGTTTCCCAATCCAGTCATCCATGTGCATCACTTTCCGATTGATGGCCTGAAGTTCGGCAAATTCAAGGTACTGGTTCACAAGCCGGTTCAACTGATCGAGTTCAGGGGTATTCAGATAGTTTTTTGCAACTTCTGTATCCTGCTTTTTGATCGTTTCGCCTGGCCAATTGGTCAAACCCATGTTAGGCTTTTTTGAATCGGCTCTGTCGATCAGGATCTCTGCAGCGGTTTTACCGGTTACCGCCCAATGGAATTTATTTTGTACCGAGGCAAAGAAATCCAACGTCTTTTGCTGCGATGGTTCATAATCGGAGCTGGTGGCGTATATCTCGCATACTTTCCGGTAAAACACTTTTTCGGAACTCCGGATGTCACGGATCCGGGAAAGCAGTTCATCGAAATAATTGTTTCGGGCAAGTTTGAGTCGTTCATCATCCAGGACAAAGCCCTTGATGATATATTCTTTCAGGCGCTGGGTTGCCCAAATCCGGAATCGTGTGGCTATTGATGATTGAACCCTGTAACCAACAGAAATAATCACATCAAGATTGTAGTAATTGACCTCACGGGAAACCGACCGTCTCCCTTCCTTCTGAACTTGTGCAAATTTTGCACAAGTTGCGGATTCATCCAATTCACCGGATTCAAAGATATTTCCAATATGCTTGGTGATTGAGCTACGGTCCGTTTGAAAAAGATCAGCAATCTGAGCCTGGCTTAGCCAGACTGTTTCGTTTTGCAACCGAACATCTATTTTGGTATTGCCCAGCGGGCTTTGATAGATGATTATTTCGCCATTGTCCATATTTGCATCACTTATCCTTGTCAATTTGAAAATTAAACTTATACCTCTCCCTCCACAATCGTTATCTCATCCTCTGTCAATTGAGTTCAAAACCAAAAAAAAGCCTGGGATGAATTGAATAGTACTTGAATGATTTGCCCAGAATGTCGAAAGACTTGGTCTTTTTTGTGGTAATGGATGTCGAATCAACATAACTGACCGGCATAATCTTTATATTTCCACTGAACTACAAAAATAGTGATTATTGGAAATAAAACAATGGACCTCCTCGCCGCAGAGCAGCAAAGTATCAGCGGAACAAAATTATTATTCGCTGCAAGCGGGGAATTAACCCAAGCACCTCATACCCTTCAGGGGGTGACTAAAAAGTAAAAAAATATTTTTTGGTCAGCCCCACGGGGGCTGAGGTGGAAATATTAAAAAAACTTGATAGGTTGGCTGAATATTTCCGCTCGGATGATTATGACCCAGGATGATACTGCAGTCCTGATTATCAAGGCAGGTCTTGAAAACCTTCTTCGGATCGACTACCGTTCCGGAAATACCACCTTCGGAGGTCCTCACTTTCTTGGTGACCCGGTTTGCTTTGTTTAGAAGAAGAAGCCAGAACTCTTCTTGTGGAAGGTCGCCCATCAGGGTTTTGAAGATTTCAAAGTTATCATGGCTGAATGATAACCTGGATTTTCGGAGGGCATCAGTCACATTCCTTACATGCACCAATTAAGTGTGTCGGATGATGTTCCTGTTAAGTTGCCGGTAAGTTGTCGGTAAGCTATCGTTCGATTTGAATCCGGAAGGCTATTTGTTTTTTCTTTTTCAGGTAATTTTCCACAGCCGTGGTAAAACACCAATATAAACCGTTTTCTGTCAGGATGACTTTTCCGGTTCCGATCAGATCTCCGTTGTGATTTTCAATACTCAGAGGTAATCCTATTTTCTTAATATTATCAGATTCTTCAGCACTTTTGTTCAACTCTGTAAGATCTCTTTTCTGTTTTGTTGGAAGAGCTGAACGGTAATAATCCAGTATTAATTCCCGGACTGCCAAGTTATAAACGGTCTGACCTGGTTTTGTCCGGGCTTGTAATTCGGCCCTTTTAACCGGAGCAGCAATAATGTCCTTAGCACGTCTGGCATATTCTCCAAACCGTATTCGTCTGGCCATTACTATATGGCTAACCTTTTTCTTATTTCTCTTACCTGGCTTTCTGCATAAAATCTTCTGTCCGTTATGATTACGTACATAGGTCTCGTTTCCTAATTTTCCGGTAAGCCCGTTCAGGAGGGAATTTTTATCAACTTTTGCCATCGGAACTGAGTGTTTTGGTTTTATTTCAGGTTATCCGTTAAAATGACGAAAGGGAATACAGTTGCTCGAAAAATAATTCGAAAACAGTCCCTAATGTGATCAAATAATATGCCGGAATTACCGCCACCAGGCTTAAGGTGGGGTTGAGTTCATTAGATCTATTTTCCGATGCAAAACCGGCTGAAAATGCTTCCGAGAATTTCCTCGGTTGTGATCTCTCCGGTAATCTCCCCAAGATGATAAAGAGCTTTGTGGATGTCGATGGTCAGCAGGTCGGGGGAGAGGCCGCTCTCGAGACCACAGTGAACTGATTCGATGGAGGTTTTGGCATTCTGAAGAGCATCGAGGTGGCGGGTATTGGCAACAATTGTGCTCCCGGAAAGATTTCCTGCCTGGACGGAGGTTAAAAGGCTTTCTGCCAGCAAATGAATATTCTCTTTGCGTTTGGCAGAGACAAAGATGGTCTCCAGTTCCACAAAATCCTTGAACCCTGCCGGAAGATGATCGAGCTGATCGGTTTTGTTGCCGACCAGGATCACCCTTTTTGAGGTATTCTCCACCAGTTCTCTGAATTCGGAAACATCCTTCATCACCTCTTCAAAGGAATCTTTGGTAACATCAAAAACATAAAGGATGATGCTGGCCAGGCGGATCTTTTCCCAGGTGCGTTCGATCCCGATCTTTTCGATGTGATCGCTGGATTCCCTCAGTCCGGCAGTATCCACAAACCGGAAACTGTAGCCGCCGATCACGATGGTGTCTTCGATGGCGTCGCGGGTGGTTCCGGGGATCTCGGAAACGATCGCCTTCTCCTCGTTCAGGATCGCATTCAGAAGGGTCGACTTACCGACATTCGGCTTTCCGATGATGGCAACAGGGATCCCTGACCTGATCACATTTCCGATCGAAAATGATTTGATCAACAGCTCTGTTTCATCTTCAAGTTCAAGTAAAAGTTTAATAATATCCGGACGGCTTGCAAACTCGACATTCTCTTCGCTGAAATCAAGTTCAAGCTCGATCAGGGCGGTGAAATCTACAAGCTTTTGACGGAGCTCTTTTATCTTTTTTGAGAATCCACCACGCATCTGCGACATGGCCAGGTCGTGCGATGATTGTGAGTGAGAACTGATCAGGTCGGCAACGGCTTCGGCCTGGGAAAGATCGAATTTATGATTCAGGAATGCACGAAGTGTGAACTCGCCTGGGTTGGCCTGCCGGATCCCTTCACTGAGCAAAAGCTCAATGATCTTCTGCTGGATGTAGGGAGAACCGTGGCATGATATCTCGACGACATCTTCACCGGTGTAGGAGTGAGGCGCCCGGAAAATGGTCAGCAGCACATCATCCAGTATGCCGTCAGCATTCCCGACGGACCCGAAATGAACGGTATGTGAAGGAGCTTTGGCGAGATCAAATGCTTTCTCACGCGGATGAAAAATCTTTTTGCTGATGCAGACAGCATCCGGTCCCGACACCCTGATCACCGCAATGGCTCCCAGTCCCGGAGGCGTGGAGATTGCACAGATGGTGTCGTTGTTTGACAGATGGTACATGCCTTGCTTTCTTTTGGAGACGTGTTCCATGAAATGTGAACCGCATCGCATTTTCTACAAAAATATCAAAATTAACCGGTGATTGTTGTTGTATATAGAAAAGAATATATCTTTGTTAAACATAAATAGCGAAAGGCGAAAAGCGAAAAGCGAAATTTAATCAGTTGGGAAATTCAGCTTTCACGCTTTTCCGAAAGTTATGAAAACTATTACCGTATCTCATAATTCATATCTCATAATTCATAATCTTAAATGAGTATTCTCGTCAATAAAAACTCCAGGGTTCTGGTTCAGGGCTTTACCGGCAGCGAAGGTACCTTCCATACCGGACAAATGATCGAATATGGCACCAATGTGGTGGGCGGTGTCACGCCGGGAAAAGGCGGGCAAAAGCACCTCGACAGGCCCATTTTCAATACCGTTGCCGAAGCCGTTAAAGCCACACAGGCAGATGTGTCGATCATTTTCGTACCGCCTCCCTTTGCCGCCGATGCCATCATGGAAGCTGCTGATTCGGGCATCAAGGTGATCGTTTGCATTACCGAAGGAATTCCGATCCGCGACATGGTTTCCGTAAAAGAATATGTGAAATCCAGGAATGTTCGTCTTATAGGACCCAATTGCCCGGGGATCATCACCCCACCGGATACCAAGGTAGGCATCATGCCGGGCTTCATCCATACACCCGGAACCATCGGGATCGTATCCCGTTCAGGGACACTCGCCTATGAAGCCGTCGACCAGATTACCAAGGCAGGACTGGGTCAATCCACGGGTCTCGGCATTGGCGGCGACCCGATCCCGGGCACGACAGCTCTTGAGGCTGTCCAGTTGTTCATGGAAGATCCGGATACGGAAGGTATCGTGCTGATCGGTGAGATCGGGGGAAACATGGAGACCGAAGCAGCTTACTGGATCAAGGAACACGGCACCAAGCCGGTTGTTTCTTTCATCGCCGGAGCCACTGCCCCGAAAGGCCGGACCATGGGACACGCCGGAGCCATTATCGGAGGGAAATCAGATACCGCAGAAGCCAAGAAAGAGATCCTCCGCGAGTGCGGCGTGCATGTAGTTGATTCGCCGGCGGATATCGGGGTGGCGATGCTGGAAGAAATCAGCAAGCTGAAGTCGGAGGTCTGAGGACTGAGGTCTGAAAATGGAAAATGGAAAATGGAATTCCTTCCTCCATTCTCCATCCTCAATCATTTTTTTCGGTTCTCCGACATCCGACCTCTGACCTCAGATTAATCAGGCACATATTGGTAGGCCCCGATATCCGGATTAGATCCCCGGGAAACGCCCTTAATATCAAACAGCACCCCAATTGATGCTCCTTTCCCGATGGCAGGGGAGATGCTGTCGATGCGGTAATCGTAGTTTACAACATCCATGAATTCCGGGTCCTTGTTTACGATGCAATTGATATAATGCAAAGGATCACTTGTGTTTCTTTTCGTTTTCAGCAGGCAGTGATCGAAGGTGAAGTTAAATGCCGCCGAACCATCATTCCGCAGGGTGATCTCGTCATCCATCTGTCCGTAAACGATGACATTGCCGAAGTAGGCATTGGTCAGGGGGTTGAAGATCTTTCCTCCGAGGCTGTCGTAGGAATAGTTGCTGATGTACAGGGCTGAATCCATCCGTACCGAACTGCTCCAGTAATTCCCGATAGTCAGCTGGCGGAAGTCATAGCTGCCGCCGAAATCAAGCGCCAGTGCTGCGCTGCCGCAATCCCCGAACACGCAATTTGTCGAGCGTACATTGGTCGCGTAGGCATAGAGGTCATTCCCGATCATGTTCTGGATGATGGTGTTATCCAGCTTCAGCATGGGCAGTGAGGGGTTCACGGCAGAATCGACGGAAATCCCGAAGTAGCCATTTTTAATGACCGCATAGTTGATCTCGTTGTCATGACTTCCTTTTTCAAGGTAGATCCCGTCCCACTGCCCCGGGAGGTCCCTGTAATAGGGATCCATCCGGTCGCCCAGGAAGCGGACCGGGTGTTCGAGGTTGCCCTGTACCTTCAGGGACGAAAGGTGTGAAACGGCCAGGTAGGAAGATTTATGAAAATACAATTTCGTCCCCGGTTCGATGGTCAGGCTGGCGCCGGTGTCGACCCGCAGGAACCCGTATATGACATGGGGTTTCAGGCTGTCCCAGGTGACATTGCCCGTCAGCTGTTCATCGTGGTAAAACCGTGCATCCTGGCCCCAGGCCACGAGTTTTACATTCTGGATATTCCCGTTCGTATTAAAGAGGATCGAATCGGTAATGACCAGCGGGTTGTTCTGGTTTGTAGGGTTAACGGTTACCCTGACGAAAATGAAGATGCTGTCGCCGGCAGGAACTTCGACATCGTTTACTGCGTTAGCCGGAGTCCCGTCGATGTTCAGGCTGAAACCTGTTGAGCCTGCGCTCGCCAGCCGGATCGATGAAACGACCACTTTGTTGTTGTTGTAGTTGTGAACCATCAGCCGCTGTGTGACGGAGCCAACGGTGGTGAAGACCGTATCAAATAGAACGGTATCGGCCGAGAAGGTCAGCACCAGGGAAGGATCGTTACTGATCTTCTCTTTCTTCGTACATGAAGAAATTGTTAATACTGCGATAAGAGTAAGTAGAATTAGTCTAAATATGTTAACTTTGCACACCATTCTTCGCATTTTAATTACAAAGGTAGAAAATCACGGTTTATTACCTATAACGGAAAAACCGGGGAAAATTGTAATTTTGCACCCCGAAATTCAAGGAATTCAGGAGGTTCAATAGAAAAAAGATTGACCATGAGCTATATCCACTTTGATAAATCCCAGCTGGTGAACCTGGAGTTTTGCCTCAGCCGTGAGCTTCTCAGGTCGAACCGGGCCGGATCCTATGCCAGTTCCACCATCATTCATTGCAACACCCGGAAATATCACGGATTGCTGGTGACGCCGCAACCGGGGATCGACAACGAGAACCATGTGCTGCTCTCCTGCCTCGATGAGACCGTCATCCAGCGGGAAGTTGAATTCAACATGGGGATCCATAAATACCCGGGTGGAAATTTTTATCCCAAAGGCCATAAATACATCCTCGACTTTTCCATCGAACCGATTCCAAATATTTCCTATGGCGTTGGGGGTGTGGTATTGACCAAAGAGATGATCCTGACATCCTCCGAAGACCGGATGATCATCAAATATACATTGAAAGAGGCCCATTCACCCACCAAGATCCGCTTACGGCCGTTCCTTGCTTTCCGCAATGTCCATGAGGTAAAACGTGAAAACATCTTCGCCGACAAAAAGTACGAGCATGTTCCGAACGGCATCAAGGTGAGGATGTACCACGGGTATACAGAACTTTTCATGCAGCTATCCAAACCCGCAGAATACATTCATGTTCCCGACTGGTATTACAACATTGAATACCAGGAAGAGATGGACAGGGGCTACGATTACCAGGAAGACCTGTATGTACCGGGCTATTTTGAATTCGACATAAAGAAGGGCGAAAGTGTTTATTTCTGTGCTGGAACCAAAGAGATACCGCCCGTTTCCATTAAAAGGGTCTACAATTGTGAGCTGGAAAAGCGTGTCCCGAGAAATAACTTTGAAAACTGCCTTAAGAATGCAGCATCTCAGTTCATTGTAAAAAAAGGAAATAAAACCGAGGTGATGGCAGGATATCCCTGGTTTGGCCGGTGGGGAAGGGATACCTTTATTGCCCTTCCGGGACTTACGCTGGTAAATGAGGATTTTGCGACCTGCAAGAATGTGATCGATACGATGATCGCCGACCTGAACGGCCCGCTCTTCCCGAACATCGGTTCCGGCAGCCATTCGGCCTACAATTCGGTGGATGCCCCGCTCTGGTTTTTCTGGGCGTTGCAGCAATATGCTGAATTCACCGGCACGAAAGCCAGGATCTGGAAGGAATACGGAAAGAAGATGAAGATGATCCTTGAGGGATACCGCGAGGGGACTCAGTTCAACATAAGGATGAACGAAAACGGACTTATCTCTGCCGGTGAGCCCGGCAAAGCCCTTACCTGGATGGATGCCGTGGTTCACGGAAAACCGGTGACCCCGCGCATCGGGATGCCGGTTGAGATCAATGCCCTCTGGTACAACGCCATCTGCTTCAGCCTGGAAGTTGCCAAACTCGGAAAGGACAAGGAATTTATCAGTTCCTGGAAACCTGTTGCTGATATGATCCCGGCTTCGTTCGTATCGACCTTCTGGAATGCCGCCAAAGGATATCTTGCCGACTATGTTGACGGCGATTATAAGGACTGGACCGTTCGGCCGAACATGGTTTTTGCCACTTCGCTGCCGTATTCCCCGGTTGATGATGAAATTAAAGAGAATGTGCTGGAAGTAATCCGCAAAGAGCTTCTCACGAGCCGCGGGCTGCGGACATTAACGCCAAAGCACCCGGCCTATAAAAGCATTTATTTCGGTGACCAGGCCGAACGCGACCTGGCCTATCACCAGGGAACAGTCTGGCCCTGGCTGCTCGGTCATTTTGCAGAAGGATACCTGAAATTGTACGGAAAACAAGAAGTTTCCTATATCCGGTCGCTGTTTAAAGGATTTGAACAGGTGATGACGGAGCACGGGATCGGAACGATCTCCGAGATCTATGACGGCGATCCGCCCCATACAGCAAGAGGAGCGATCTCCCAGGCGTGGAGCGTGGCGGAACTGCTCAGGATGAACTGGCTGATAAAGGAGTATGAAAAATAGCGAAAAGCGAAAAGCGAAAAGCGAAAAGAAATTGTAAATCTGAATTCATAAAAAGAATTATGCGAGTTTTAATGTTTGGCTGGGAATTCCCTCCTCATATCACCGGTGGTTTGGGAACTGCCTGTTTCGGTTTGGTAAAGGGGTTGACAAAGCAGGGTGTCGAGGTGATCTTCGTGGTTCCCAAGGCCTATGGCGATGAGTCGAAGGAAGGTTTCCGGCTGGTGAATGCCAGCGACATGGTGATGGATTTCACGAATGTAAAATACCAGGAGCACTGGAACCGGATCAAATTCCTGGAAATCGGATCCAACCTGATCCCTTATGTCGGCCCGGAAGATTTTGAAAGGCTGAAGGAAGAAGAGAAGCTGCAGGTCACTTCCGAAGGACAGTCGGTATTTTCGGAGCGTTACCAGTTCTCCGGTAAATACGGGATCAACCTGATGGAGGAGGTTTCGCGCTATGCGCTGGTTGCATCGGTGATTGCCCAGCAGAATACCTATGATGTGATCCATGCCCACGACTGGCTGACCTACCCGGCCGGTATTGCCGCCAAAAAGATCAGCGGGAAGCCGCTGGTGGTGCATGTTCATGCCACCGAATTCGACCGTTCGGGAGAGAACGTCAACCAGACTGTTTATAACCTTGAACGGGAAGGAATGGAAGAGGCCGACCTGGTGATCACAGTCAGCCATCTTACGCGGCAGATTGTCATCGAGCGTTACGGGATCGACCCGGAAAAGGTGATCACCGTTCACAATGCCGTTGAACCGGTCGACCGTCCTGAATTTAATGAGGTGAGGAAGCATCTGAAGGAGAAGGTAGTAACCTTTCTCGGGCGCGTAACCTTTCAGAAAGGACCGGATTACTTTATCGAAGCCGCATATAAGGTCCTGCAAAAGGATCCGGATGTGCGTTTCGTAATGGCTGGATCCGGCGATCTGCTCAACAAGATGATACGCCGTGCCGCCCAGCTTCATATCGGCACAAAATTCCATTTCACCGGCTTCCTCAAGGGAGCCGAGGTGGATACCATGTTTGCGCTGAGCGATGTCTATGTGATGCCCTCCGTGTCGGAGCCCTTCGGGATCTCCCCCCTGGAGGCGATGCGTTCCAATGTTCCGGTGGTCATTTCAAAGCAGTCGGGGGTTTCGGAGGTACTGAAACATGCCCTAAAGGTTGATTTCTGGGACATCGATGCACTGGCCGATGCAATCTACGGTTTACTTCACTATGAAGGACTGAAGAAGATGTTCATCCGGTATGGCAAGGAGGAGGTCGACAACCTGAAATGGGACAATGCCGCGGGCGAAGTTCTTGCAGTTTATAACCAGGCACAAACTTTAGTGCATTAAAGAGAAATTCATTGCTGATAAAAAGATGCTAGATGCTAGTTACTGGATGTGTGAGTTAAGGGTTAAGGGTTAAGTGATACCTGTATTGTAAATATCCAGCATCCAGCATCCAGCATCAGAAAAAAATAAAGAAAACCAGAATAAATAATATGAGATCCATCTGCTTATACTTCCAGGTTCATCAGCCCTTCAGGCTGAGAACCTACCGTTTTTTCAACATCGGTGCAGAGCATAACTACTTTGATGATTTCCAGAACCGGCAGATCATCAAAAGGGTAGCCGATAAGTGTTATCTCCCGGCCAATAAGATGATGCTCGATCTGATCAAGGAATACGGGTCGGCTTTTAAGGTCACCTTCTCGATCTCAGGCACGGCCATCGAGCAGCTTCAGCAGCATGCCCCGGAGGTGATCCAGGGTTTTCAGAAGCTGGCCAGGACAGGCTGCGTTGAATTTCTTGCCGAGACCTATGCCCATTCGCTCGCATCACAGGGAAACAGCGAAGAATTTATCGACCAGGTGAAGCAGCATTCAGATACCATAGAACAACTTTTTGGCAAGAGGCCGAAGACGTTCCGGAACACCGAGCTCATCTATTCCGATGCGATAGGGGAGATGGTGGCAGATATGGGATTCAATACCATGATCACGGAAGGTGCAAAGCATATCCTGGGTTGGAAGAGCCCGAATTATATGTACTGCAATTCGAGAAACCCGAAACTGAAATTACTGCTCCGGAACAACAGGCTGAGTGATGACATCGCTTTCCGGTTTTCTACGGTGGAATGGCCGGAATGGCCGCTTACCGCGGAAAAATTCACAGGCTGGCTGAATGCGATCGAATCCCGTGAAGAGGTTGTAAATGTATTCATTGATTATGAAACGATCGGAGAACGGCAATGGAAAGAGACAGGGATCTTCGATTTCTTTAAAGCCTTGCCCAAATCCGTAATGTCGAATTCCGATTTCCGGTTTGCAACACCCTCCGAACTCACCGATGTTCTGCAGCCGGTTGCGCAGATGCATGTGCCTTTCCCGATCTCCTGGGCGGATGAAGAACGCGACCTGACCTCGTGGCTGGGAAATGAATTGCAGGATGAAGCTTTTTCGAAATTGTATTCGTTGAACGACAAAATCCGGAAGATCAGCGATCCTTCCATCCTGAAAGACTGGAATTACCTTCAGACCTCCGACCATTTTTATTACATGTGCACAAAATGGTTTTCACATGGTACGGTCTATAAGTATTTCAACCCTTATCCGTCACCCTACGAGGCTTTTATCAATTACATGAATGTACTTTCGGATTTCATGATCCGGGTGGATAATGCACTTTTAATGGAAGCTGCTATAGCGCCGGCACCGAAAGCTGTCAGGAAAAAGGCAGCTGAGAAAGCACCGAAGACAGTCAGGACAAAACCAAAAACAACCACCGGCACACTGGTTGAAGAAGAACATGTTGTCAAATCCTCTAAGATACTGTCTGCAAAGAAAGTGGCAGAGAAGAGTGCAAAGGCAACCGTCAAAGCACCAAAAGAGAAAGCAACCGAGAAGCTTTTCAGCTCG
The DNA here is from genome assembly GCA_026391805.1 of Bacteroidota bacterium. Classification (GTDB taxonomy): domain Bacteria; phylum Bacteroidota; class Bacteroidia; order Bacteroidales; family FEN-979; genus FEN-979. The sequence goes on from JAPLDJ010000002.1 coordinate 26,082, forward strand.
CTGAATGTTGAGGATATCATAACCCTGTCGGATGCCAAGGTCAAGAAGATCATCAAGTCCATGGAAATCGAAACTGTTTCAGCCGCCATGAAAGGAGCGAAAAAGGAGGTCAGGGAAAAGGTGGAAAAGAACCTTGGTAAGCGTGCACTGAAAACCTACCACGAGCTGTTGAAGCAGATCAAGACCATCCATGAATCGGAGATCAAGAAATCGCGCAAGCTCTTCGAAAAACAAATCAAAGCACTTATTAAATAAACTAACGAATGACTGTAACGAAAGAGGATCCCACAGTGGCGCCCGGATATCTTTTTGAGACAAGCTGGGAAGTATGCAACAAGGTAGGCGGGATCTACACCGTAATTTCAACCAAAGCACCTTCACTGGTAAATGAATACCACGATAAATATATCCTGATCGGTCCTGATGTCTGGAAAGAAACCCACGAGAATCCCGAATTCCTGGAGGATAAGTTCCTGTACAAGGCCTGGCGCCTGAAAGCAGAAAGTGACGGGCTGAACATCAAGATCGGCCGCTGGAACATCCCAAGCCAGCCGGTGGTCGTGCTGATCGACTTTACACCCTATTTTTCACAGAAAGACAAGATCTTTGCCTGGCTCTGGGAAACCTACAAGCTGGATTCCCTTTCCGGCGGCTGGGACTATATGGAACCGGCCCTCTTCGGCTATGCTGCCGCACAGGTGATCGAAAGCTTTTACGACTATTATGTATCTTTCCAGGATAAGATTGTGGCCCAGTTCCATGAATGGATGACCGGCGCCGGAATTCTTTTCCTGAAAAACAAAGTTCCGCAGGTAGGTACGGTATTTACGACGCATGCCACGGTCATCGGCCGGAGCATCGCCGGCAACGGCCTGCCGCTGTACAAGGACATGAGTCAATATGATGCGGAGGGGATGGCCCACCGGTTTGGCGTTGTCTCAAAGCAATCGCTGGAAAAGCTTTCTGCCCTCGAGGCCGATTGTTTTACCACCGTGAGCGAGATCACCAACAACGAATGCCGGCAGTTCCTCGAAAAGGAGGTGGATATCCTCACACCGAACGGCTTTGACGATACCTTTGTTCCGGTTAAGGATGATTTTTTCGAAAAGCGTTCCCAGGCCAGGAAAAAGCTGTTTGAGGTCGCCGAAGGATTGCTCAACCAGCCGATTGCCAAGGACAGTATCCTGATCATCAACAGCGGCCGGTATGAATTCCGCAACAAGGGCATCGACCTCTTCATTGATGTAATGGGAAGACTGAACAAGAAGGCCAACCTTCAGCGTGACATCATTGCCTATATCACCATTCCGGCCTATCAGTTTGGTCCCCGGCCGGAACTTCTTGAACGGATGGCAAAGCGTGATTTCAGTGCGCCGGTAACGGGTGAATTTCTTACCCATGTGCTGAATGAACCCGAAAATGATGCCATCCTCCGGAAAATTCATTCGAACGATCTTACGAATGCCGCCGGCGACAGGGTCAAGGTGATCTTTGTACCGGCATACCTGAACGGGAGCGACGGCATTTTCAACCTGGCCTATTACGACCTTCTGATCGGTTTTGACGGCTCGATGTTTCCTTCCTATTATGAGCCCTGGGGATATACACCGCTCGAAAGTCTTGCCTTTCATATTCCTACCATAACGACCTCCCTGGCCGGTTTCGGCCAGTGGGTGAAGGCCCTGTATCCTACCATTAAGGACAGTGTGACGGTGATCCCGCGGGGAGATGATAACGATGAATTTGTCGTGGATGAGATGATAAAGGCAGTGATCCAGGTAAGCAACAAGCCGGACAAAGAGATCATGAAGATCCGCCTGAAGGCGTTTGAGGTTTCGCGGTCGGCCCTCTGGAAAAATCTTATCAGCAACTACCGGCAAGCTTATTCTCTTGCACTTGGTAAATCAGACGCACGGATTGAACTTTACAAGGGGAAACAGGCCATTGTACAAACGGTTCCGGTCAACGGCATTCATGAGACCCATGCGGAATGGAAAAAGTTCCTGGTACAGCAGAACCTCCCGGAGAACCTTTCGCCGCTGACACGGATTGCCAACAACCTCTGGTGGACATGGAACAGCGAAGGGTATGATCTTTTTGAAATGATCAACCGGAAGCGGTGGGAGGAATTCAGGCACAACCCGATCCAGCTCATCGAATCACTGAATTATGAAGAGCTGCAGGTCCTCAGCCGGAACGAAGCATTCATGGAACGGCTGGATAGTGTGACAAGGGATTTTGACGCCTACATGGCAAAGGCGGAAGAGAAGCCTGAGAAGCAGGTGGCCTATTTCAGCATGGAGTTTGGGCTTCACGATACAGTAAAGATCTTTTCCGGCGGACTCGGCATGCTGGCCGGCGATTACCTCAAGCAGGCCAGCGATTCCAATTACAACATTGTGGGGATCGGGCTCCTGTACCGCTATGGTTATTTCCAGCAGCAGATCGCCATCACCGGTGAACAGATTGAAACCTACACCCCTCAGAAATTCACGCATCTTCCGTTGCAGCCTGTCAGGGATGAGAACAACAACTGGCTGAAAGTCACCTTTGCCATGCCCGGAAGGACCATGTATGCCAAGATCTGGCGGGTTGATGTAGGCAGGGTTCCGCTGTACCTCCTGGATTCAGATATCGAAGAAAATGCAGAAGACGACCGCACGATCACCCACCAGCTGTATGGCGGCGACAATGAAAACCGGTTGCGCCAGGAGTTGCTGCTTGGACTGGGAGGGATCCGGATGCTGAACCTCCTGGGAATAGATCCTGACATCTACCACAGCAATGAAGGGCATTCGGCTTTCATCGGGCTCGAACGGCTGCGGAACATCATTCAGCACGACAAACTGACCTTTTACCAGGCACTTGAAGTTGTGCGGGCGTCGACCCTTTTCACCACACATACACCCGTACCTGCGGGGCATGACCGGTTCAGCGAGGATCTTATCCGTCGTTACCTGTCGCATTTACCCGAGCACCTGAACATCAAATGGGAAGAGTTCATGAACCTTGGTAAGGTTCACGAAGGTTCATCGGAAGAATTTTCGATGAGCATCCTTGCAGCCAAACTCTCACAGGAGATGAACGGTGTCAGCAGGATCCACGGGGCAGTGACCCGGGAAATGTTTTCGGAACTTTATCCCGGTTATTATCCGAAGGAACTGCACATCGGCTATGTTACAAACGGCGTGCATTATCCTACATGGGCTGCACGGGTGTGGCAGGAGCTGTACAGTAAAGTTTTTAAGGAAGGTTTTCTTGAAAACCAGTCCAACCCCGAGTGGTGGGAACAGATCCAGGATGTGGACGACGAGCTCATATGGAAAACCCATCTCTCACAAAAGAAAAAGCTTAAGGATTACCTGAACAACCGGCTGTATGAAGAGATGACGCGCAGGAACGAAAATCCCAAGCTGATCTTCAAAATGCGTGAAGCGTCGAGGGATGAAGGTCTTACCATCGGATTTGCCCGCCGGTTTGCAACCTATAAAAGGGCGCATCTTTTATTCTCCAACCCTGACCGGTTATCAAAGATTGTCAGCAATCCGAAAAGGCCTGTCCGTTTTATTTTTGCGGGAAAAGCACATCCGAAAGACGAAGCCGGCCAGGCCCTGATCAAGGATATTTATGAAATGTCGAAGAGCCCTGAATTCCTGGGCAAAATCTTCTTCGTGGAGAATTACGACATCGAGCTGGCTCAATACCTCGTCAGCGGTGTGGATATCTGGCTCAATACACCGGCACGGCCGATGGAGGCTTCCGGTACCAGCGGGGAGAAGGCAGTGATGAACGGTGTGGTGAATTTCAGTGTGCTGGATGGCTGGTGGGCTGAGGGTTACCGCCCGGATGCCGGCTGGGCGCTGAACGAACAGGCGACTTATGACAACCCCCGGTTCCAGGACGATCTCGATGCTGAAACGATCTATACCATCCTGGAAGAGGAAATCATTCCCCTCTACTATGATTTGAATTCAAAGAAGGTCCCCGAAAGGTGGGTCTCCTACATTAAAAACACGATCTCAGGCATCGCACCTCATTATACCATGAAGCGGCAACTGGATGATTACATCCGGATGTACTATGAGCCCCTGTTTGAACGGTCGGCACGGATGGCGGAGCGGAATTTTGAACTGGCCAGGCACCTTGCGTCCTGGAAAAGAAATGTGCTGAGGGAATGGAATCACCTGGAAATTATCTCCCTGAACATGCCCGACTCGACTCATAAGCCGCTCATCCTCGGTGAATCCTTCAAGGCCGAAATTATTATTGACCTGGCCGAACTGTCACCGGAAGATATCGGCATCGAGATCCTTTTTGGTAAAAAGGTGAACGATGAAGTGAAGGAACCGCTGTTCACGCGTGAGATGGCCCTGACAAAAGCCAGCAAGAACATTGCGACCTATTCCTGCGACATTCCCTTCAACCAGGCGGGGGTTTATGATTTCACCTTCCGGCTCTACCCGAAAAACAAGGATCTTCCGCACCGCCAGGATTTCAGCATCGTAAAGTGGATCTGATCTGAGGAGATCATGCTTCATTCTGAAGCCGGTCCATCCTGAAAAAAAACTGCCGGATTGACCTGTCTGATTTATTTGTGTATCTTTATAGGGAATAACAGATACCAAAACTGACAGGTTATGAAAAAGATCTTTACAAATTCATTTCTCGCATTCCTGATCCTGTTTCTGTTCCTGGCATTCACACCGGAGGGGCAGAAAAGCCCCAAATTGAGGAGTTCCTATGTGGTGCTCGGCTTTAACGATCTTGGAATGCATTGCGCAAACAAAACGTTTGCCAAGATGTGCATCCTGCCTCCCTACAACAACCAGTTTGCACATGTAATCAAAGTGGGTGATGCGTCGAACCTTCCGGAGGTTCAACCGGCGGGAAGCGGAGTGTACGTGACTTATGAGGTCCCAGGCAACACCTACTCTGTCGGGAAAACCGATTTCTGGACCTATGCCAATACGCTGTTCGGTGTAACCCTTGCTCCGAACATCGGGCTCACCGGTCGCGGCATGACCGGTACCATGCATGATACGTTAAATTATTTCGATGCATACGGGATCCCCATCACGCCTTTTACCGATGCCAATCTTGTCACTGAAGATCCTTACCAGCTGACTCTTCTAAAAGCATATGATGCCGGTAATAACCTGCTGGCAACAACACAAAATACGATCCCGGTATCAAATGATATCAGCTGTGTCAGTTCCGGTTGCCACAGCAGTGAGCAGGACATCCTGAATGAGCATGAATATTATCCTGCTTTCAGCTCCCCGCCAGTCTTTTGCGCGACGTGCCATCCAGATCCTGCCCTGAACATGAACAGCGGTTCAGCCGGCTATTTTTCGAAGGTTATACATCAGAAACACGGAAGCATTACAAATAACTGTTATAAATGTCATCCGGGAACCAATACCCAATGCCTGAGAGGCTACATGAAGATTATCGGAAAGACCTGCACGGATTGCCACGGAAGCGTTTCCAATGTAGGTAATACCATCGCCTCGGGCCGTGTCCCCTGGGTGAATGAGCCCAAATGCGGTGACTGTCATGATGCCAATCACAGCGAAAACCCCGGCACACTCTACAAGCTCTCAAAAGGCCATGGTGGACTGTTCTGTGAAGCCTGTCACAATTCGACGCATGCTGAAGTGACTTCGGAGAATGCCAATGACAATCTGCAGAACCTGACGCTGCAGGGATATACAGGTCCGCTGAAGAAATGCGAGGTATGCCATGGATACATTCCTGCAGGTCCGGGTCCCCATGGGTACAATCCATTAGGGATCAGGCCGGTTTCTGAAAAAATACCCAATGCCACCGAGATCCTCCCGAATTACCCGAATCCCTGTTCATTCATGACCAATATTCCATATACAATACAAGAGGAGGGAACAGTGAGGATTGATGTTTATGACCTCTCCGGAAACAAGATCACGACCCTGATGAATGACAGGCTGAAACCCGGCGAATACAAGGCTGAGCTTTATACCGGCAAACTGTCGTCCGGAACCTACATCTGTCAGCTGGTGACGAACGGTTCGACCTGCCAGCGAAAGATCCTCGTGATTAAGTAGACGATTCAACTGTATGTAATAAGGGGGATCAATCCGATCCCCCTTATTTTTTGAAAAATCCATATCTTTGTCAAAACTTACGAATCAGAAGAGATGAAATTACTTGAAGGAAAAGTAGCGCTGATCACTGGTGCCAACCGCGGGATCGGGAAAAGCATCGCCCTCAAATTTGCCGCTCATGGTGCACAGGTTGCATTCTCGGACATCGCCTATAATGACGATTCAATAAAGCTGGAGGAAGAGGTTGCTGCTTTTGGCGTGAAAGCGAAAGGATATGCTTCAGATGCGAGTTCATTTGAGGATTCGGAAAAGCTGGTGAACGATGTTATCGCTGAATTCGGAAAGATAGATATCCTGGTCAACAACGCCGGGATCACACGCGACAACCTGCTGCTTCGCCTGACCGAAGCCGACTGGGACCTGGTCATGAGGGTGAACCTGAAATCGGTCTTCAACCTTACCAAAGCCGTCCAGCGCAGCATGATCAAGCAGCGGTCGGGATCGATCATCAACATGAGTTCGGTTGTTGGGATCGAAGGGAATCTCGGGCAGTCCAACTACTCCGCCTCCAAGGCTGGGATCATCGGTTTCTCAAAGTCGATCGCCCAGGAGCTGGGATCGCGCAACATCCGCTGCAACGCCATTGCACCCGGTTTTATCGATACGGAGATGACGGCCAGGCTTCCGGAAGAGGTCAGGAATGAGTGGATCGATGATATCCCGCTGAAACGACCGGGAACCCCGGATGATGTTGCCAATACAGCTCTTTATCTCGCTTCCGACCTTTCAGACTATGTTACCGGACAGGTCATCAGTGTTTGCGGCGGCATGCATACCTAGAAACTGAAAACACCTTGGGAATTGTTACCGGATACCCGTTAGGATTCATTTTTTTCTGCCTTCTGCTGGGGGCAGCCTATGCATTTATTCTCTATTTCAGGACACAAAAGGATGATATCCCCGTCTGGCTTCACAGGGCCATGACACTTTTCAGGTTCCTTTCGGTATCCATCATTGCCTTCCTGCTTCTTTCGCCCCTGGTCCGAAAACAGACGGAGATCACGGAGAAACCGCTGATCATCCTGGCCCAGGACAATTCGCTTTCCATTCTTCTGTCGCCGGATTCAGGATATTACAGAACTGAATATCCGAATCAATTGAAAGAATTTGCAGACAACCTCAGGAAGAAATTTGAGGTGGCAGAATTGTCGTTCGGCGAGAAGACATCAGCAGGTGTATCCATTTCATTTTCGGAAAAGCAGACCGACATCTCAGCCTTGTTCGAAGAGGTGAACAACCGTTATGCAAACCGGAACATCGGGGCGCTGATCCTGGCCTCTGACGGCATCTACAACAAAGGAAGCAACCCGTTCTATGCAGCCGAAAAGACACGCTTCCCGGTTTTCACTGTTGCCATGGGCGATACCATGCTGGCCCGCGACCTGATCCTGAAAAAAATAACCTGCAACAAGACCGTATTCCTTGGCGATAAGTTTCCTGTCGAGATCCTTCTTGAAGCCGATAAATGTGCGGGTGAGAAAGCCGAAGTGCAGATAAAAAAGGGGGAAGATGTGCTCTTTTCGCGGCCTGTGCAGTTCGGCGCTGAAAGGGATTTCAAGAAGATCAGCCTGACGCTGGAGGCAAAACAGAAAGGGCTGCAACGTTTCAGCGTTACGGTTCATCCCGTCACCGGCGAATCATCCGTTCTGAACAACAATCAGGATTTTTATGTCGACGTCTCCGACACACGTCAGAAGATCGCCATCCTTTACCAATCGCCACATCCCGATGTCTTTGCGGTCAAACAGGCACTGGAAAGCTCTGCCCGGTTCGAGGTCGAGACCTTCAAACTGGATGCCTTTGACCAGCCTCCGGCCAGGTACAGCGTCATCATCCTTGATCAGCTTCCTTCTGTCGCTGGCTATTCAAATCTTTCGCGCATTACTGGTTCACCCGCATCACTTCTTTACATCCTCGGTACCGAAACCAGCCTGGATGCCTTCAATGCATTAAAAACAGGACTGTCCATTACATCGAATAAAACCAATTTTACGGAAACCTTACCCGCGGTGAATGAGGATTTTTCGCTCTTTACGCTGGATAAGGATCTTTCGGATGTGCTGAAGAATGTTCCGCCGCTGCTGAGCCCATTCGGAACCTACCAGCATTCTCCCGCGGCCGACATCCTTCTTTTCCAGAAGATCGGAAACATCCGTTCCTCTCAGCCCCAGGTCCTGTTTTTCCAGTCGCAGGAAAGAAAGACAGGTATCATCGCCGGTGAAAATTTATGGAAATGGAGGTTGTCCGACTACCAGCAGAAAGGCGATCACAAGGCATTCGACGATCTGATCAACAAAATGGTTCAGTTCCTTTCTGTAAAGGGCGACAAGGGATTTTTCAAGGTGAATGTCAGCAACCGCTTCATGGAGAATGAAAATGTCGAGATCGGGGCGGAGGTGTTCAATGAAAGCTATGAGCTGATCAACAGGGATGATGTGAACATCACAATAACCGATGAAAAGGGGAATAAATATCCGTTTGTCCTGGGGAAGACTGAACGTGGATATTACCTCAATGCCGGCAATTTCCCGCCGGGGAACTATGCCTACCAGGCGTCGGTGAAGACCGGGAAGAACCTGTACTCGAAGAAAGGGGAATTTGTCATTATCCCACTCAACCTTGAAGCCCTGAACACGGTGGCCGATCATAACCTTCTGTTCCGGATCGCGAAGAGCCACAACGGTGAAATGTTCTATCCGCGTGAACTGGAAAAACTGGAGAAAAAGATCAGGGCAAGGGAAGATATCCGCCCGGTATTCTATACAACAAAACGTTTTACCGACCTCGCCGGGAATGTATGGCTCTTCCTGATCATCCTGGCGCTTCTGGCAGGGGAGTGGTTTATGAGGAAGAGGAGCGGAGCTTATTAAATAGCGAAAAGCGAAATAGCGAAATAGCGAAAAATGTCGAGTTTATTTTTTTATCTGATTCTTGGGATCCTTTTGTTCGACTATCTGTTCGAACAGTTCCTGTCATACCTCAATTCGACCTGCTGGAGCGACAAGCTTCCTGAGGAACTGGCAGGGATCTATGACCAGGAAAAATACAGCCGGTCGCAGCAGTACGAGAAAAGTAAGCAAAAATTTGCACTTGTCGTCGAAACGCTCACCTTTATTGCCATGGGCTTCATGCTGCTTTCGGGCGGATTTGCATGGGTGGATGGCTTCGTCAGGCATTTCACCAGTCAGCCCATCCTGGTGGCACTGCTGTTTTTCGGGATCCTCGGGCTTGTTTCCAATTTGCTTTCTGTTCCGTTCGACGTTTACCATGTTTTTGTCCTGGAGGAGAAGTTCGGTTTTAACCGGACCACCGTAAAAACGTTTGTTTTTGACCGGCTGAAGGGGCTGCTTTTAGGAGTTATCATCGGCGGCGGGTTGCTTTCGCTGATCATCCTGATCTATGAATCCACCGGAAGTTATTTCTGGATCATTGCATGGGGGGTGATCACA